>JBFWUB010000010.1:0-156508 GCA_050247515.1 Ramlibacter sp.
CACCACAGACCACCAAGAAGGAGAAGGCGACCAAGAACTTATCCACAACGTGAGCGTGAAGTTCACGAATCAGGGTGGGTCAAGATTCGATGGAAATGGTGGGTCAGCTTTGCATGGAAATCAACAATCAGGCGTTCGGGCAGAGATCCAAGGCGTCAATGTCCGACCTCGTATTCGGCAAAGACGTCGTCGTGATGAGCAGCAAGCGCGACCGCTACGGGCGGCTCGTGGGCAAGGTGCTAGTCGCCGACCCCTCCTGCGCCGCAAGCACGTGTCCGAAGACACTCGACGCAGGGCTGGCCCAGATCACAACTGGGATGGCTTGGTGGTACCGCCAGTACGCAAAGGAGCAGTCCGCAGAGGATGCCAGTGCCTACGAGTTCGCCGAACAGGAGGCGCGTGGCCGCCACGCCGGGCTGTGGCGCGATGCTGATCCGATAGCTCCTTGGGACTGGCGTCGTGCCTCGCGCCCGTAGTCAGGCCAGAGATTTTCTGCGTTGGGTCGCCTCCATTGACCTGATGTTCATCAGGTCATATATTCTGCAAATCGGCAAGGAGCAATGCCATGAGCAAGCGAAAGACCGAAGGCATTACTGAGCCGCAGACCAGAACGCTGAGGGCGATTTGCCAAATTCTGGACAGCACGGGCCTGCCGCCCACCGTCAAGGAATTGGCCGAAGCGCTGGGTATCAGCCACGCCAGCGCTCATGAACAAATCGCGCAGTTGGTACGCAAGGGGTATTTGAGGAAAGAAGAAAAAAAGGCACGGAGCATCGTGGTCGTGAAGCGCAACGAATGACCGCGATGCTTTGATTTCAACAAGGGGAATCCTGGATGGGGCACGTTCGGCTCGGGGTACTGCCAAGAACGAAGGCGTGGAAGGAGGTCGTCGAACTGATCGCCGCCGGTGCTGACGTCTCCCAAATCGCCAATGCCACCATCACGGCGGCCGAAAAGGCCTTCTCCTTCGTGATGGACGATGTGGGCTACACCGAGGCCGTCTGGCTGATGACCCAGATGGCCATTGCCGCCAAGAAGCCAGATATCCACCAGCACCTTGCGGCAGCGGGCATCCATCTACCTGCCGACCCCTCCCTTATCGATGTGACAACGGCGATCACGGAAGCACTGGATCGGCGCGTCGAGGGCAACGGCCAGCGATCCGACCTCGGGGGGCTTGCCAATCGGGCTATCGTCGGTGCCGTCAATGACGTCCTCGCGCCCAAGTTGCAATCGCTCTTTTCGTCCGATCCGGACACGATGCGGGCGGCGCTCGCGGACTTGGGAAAGCCCAAGGAGTTCGGTGACTTCTCCCGGCGATTCTTTGCCCGGCTGGCCAATGAAGGGCTGCAGTATTTCCTCAGCAAGGTCGTGAACACCCAGCTTGGCGATGGAATGCGCTTTGCGACGATGAATCAGTCCGCCCAGTTCAACGCGGCGCTGGAAACACATACCCGAGAGGCGTCGGTCATCGTCGAGAAGTTTTCAAGTGAGTGGTTCTCAAAGCACCGGTTTCATGAGGGCGGTGACATTTCCAGAAAGTCGTCGGACGGATTCGCAGGCTACGCGCTGAAAAAGATGAAGGACGAGTTGAAAGCGGGGGCGCGCAGCGATGCAAAGTAAACGATACGTTCTGTGCGGCAACGCATCCGCCAAAGGCATCAGCGAAGACCCCTCGCGCGATCTGCGGCTGCGGCTCTCTGGCAAGGCCGGGCACGGCAACATCACCCTGCGGATCGAAGACGTCCACACCAAAATGTTTCGTGGTGTGCCGCCGCTGTTCCACGACCTGCTTGAGATCGCCACCTACGTCTACAGCGCCGATCAGGTGGTCAGACGCGGCGCGGACGATGTCGATAGCTTCGGTGACGGCTGGCGGCGCGACCTGCATTTCGTGGTTCCGGTGCGCAATCCCGATTTCTGGAACAGCGCGGAGGTACAGGAGACGCTGTGCTCGACGCTCGGGTTTCTGTCCGACGATCAGTACGAGTTCGACTTCGTCAAACTCGACCAGGATCACCAGTTCCAGGAATACCTCGAGTTCAATGACACCCAGCAGATGTACGGGATGCCGGAGCAGGTGGTCATGTTTTCCGGGGGACTGGATTCCCTGGCCGGTGCCATCGATGAGGTTGTGAACCAGAAGCGGCGCGTGCTCTTGGTCACCCACAAGTCGACCTCCAAGCTCAACAAGCGACACCGCGTACTCGAAGAGATGCTGGCCGCGAAAGCAGGCGACAACGTACCGCACCGCATTACCGTTCGCGTCCACAAGACCAAAGAACTGAACCACGAGTACACCCAGCGCAGCCGGTCGTTCCTGTACGTCTCCATCGGCGCGACGATTGCTCGGATGCTCAATCTCAAGAGCGTCCGCTTTTACGAGAACGGCGTCATCAGCCTGAACCTTCCTGTGTGCGCTCAGGTGGTCGGTGGCCGTGCCACAAGGACAACGCACCCGAGAGTGATGAAAGGCTTCCAAGACCTGCTTTCATTGGTGGCAGGTGAGCCCTTCGCAGTCGAGAACCTCTACATCTGGAAAACGAAGGCGGACGTCGTCAAGGTCATCACGGACGCTGGTTGCCACGACCTGATCAAGCATTCGATGACCTGCACCCATACCTGGGAGATGACGAACCAGCACACGCACTGCGGAGGCTGTTCGCAATGCATCGACCGCCGATTTGCTGTTCTCGCCGCCAAGGCTGACCAGCACGACCCGGCCGAACACTACAAGTTCGACGTGTTCACCCAGAGCCGCGATGCCCAAGATCAGAAGAAGAACGTGGACAAGATCATGGCGGCAGCCTATCTGGAGCGAGCCAATCAGGTGAAAGGTCTCACGGACGTGGCGCAGTTCGTCACCAGCTACCCCGACGTGGGCCGGGTCTTCAAGTATCTGAACTACGACAAAGCTGGGCAGGCTGCACAGCGGGTGTTCGATCTGTACAAGCGGCATGCCAACGAGGTGATGGGGGCATTGGACGATCTGCTCAGTCGCTACAGCAAGGAGATTCGTGAACGCACGCTCCCAGGCGACTGCCTGCTTCGGACGGCCTATGAGTCCGGTTCGGTTGTCTCGATGCCCGCCGTGGTCTCGGCCGAGAAGCTGCCAGACAACATCTTCCGAAAGCGCGGTGGTGTCTGGGAGGCTCGGTTTCAAGGTCGGGGACGACACACCATCCTGATCCAGGGCGTAGACAAGGGGGCCGAGTACATCAACCTGCTGCTGGCGTTCCCGGATCGGGAGACATCGGTCTATGAGATTGCTGTTGGAAGCGCGGCCAACGCCATTGATCTACCTGCCAACACCGGGGTGGCACCGGAGGATATTGAGGAAGGCTTCCAGGTGACCCAAGGCGTTCCTCTTGGTGACGCGGGAGACGTCGCAGACAGGCAGGCCCTCCGCGAATGGCAGCAGCGAGCCCGCGAGCTGCTGGGCGAGATTGAGGAGGCGCGCGATGCCGGTGACCACGCACGCATTGAGGAGATCGAGGAGGAAATGGCTTTCCTGACCAAGGCAATGGAAGGCGGCAAAGGCCTCGGAGGGCGGCAACGCAAGGCCGGGGACAAGCGGAAGAACGTCCGGGACGCCTTCCGCAACGCCGTTGACCGTGCCATCAAGCAAATTGCGAAGTACGACAAACCGCTGGCAGAACACCTGGACAACAGCATCAAGCGTGGCGAGGTAGTGGGCTACCGACCCGAGTCGCCGATCACCTGGGACGTTCGGCCCATCGTGAACGGGTAGCCCGTTCCAGGGCCGGGTCGCCCGCGTGAAGGCGGTATTCCTGACGAACAAGGAGCCGGAAACCCGTGTCATTGCTGGCTCAGGCGCGGAGTCGTCCTTCGCAGAAACAGAGAATGGGCGGGAACAGAGAACGGAAAACGGCCCGAAGCCGGGTTGTCCGGGGCAGCGGCGTCCGTCGCAGCGAGGACCGAACCCGCGCCAGCACTGGGGGAAACGGGCAAAAAAAAACCAACCGAGAGTGGTGGGTTTTTTGAATAGTGGTGGCGGATGGTTGACTATGTGCCGACTGGCCTCCCGAGCTTATGAGCACCTCTGCGGGTTGTTACGGGCTTGCGGGTGTTTCCCCATAACTCAGCACGCACTATTACCCTGATGCATCTCCAGCCAGCGCTGCCCAAGGCGAGTCCGCCGGTAGCGTTGCTTACTGCTGCGCGGTGTTTCGGGTCGGGTCATCTCCACCAGGCCAGAAGCGAGCGCGGGCAACAGGTATGCCTTCCGGAAATGCTTTTCGTCCTTCAGATCCAGGGCCTGCTGCAGCCCTGTCCGGGACAATTCTTCGTGCAATGCCAACACGACACGCACAACTTCGGGGGCGACTTCAGGGGTAACTTCGGGGGCGACTTCCCCGGTGACTTCGGGGGGCACCGACCGGGCCAACGGATGGCAGGGCAGCCGGATCACAAACGAAAGTCGATCCTCATCTGATTCAAACAGGGGCGCGGGCGAGCCATTGGCGGCCATCACCTTGAGGATTTTTGGGATGCCCGTCGAGCGACCTTCCGTCAGATCAAGCTCTTTCAGGAATTCACCGATACGCCGGTTGCGGTAGCGGCGGCTGACCGCACGCCCCGCCTGAAAATCCTCCAAACGGATCGACCGATCAGGGCCGGGAAAGCTCAGAATGACCAGTTCTTCATTGCTGATGCGCACCTCGATGGGCTCGCGCTCCTCGTAGGACCGGTGATAGACCGCGTTGACCAAGGCCTCCTCGATGGCAGCGTAAGGGAAGTTCCAAACCCGCGTGGCTTCGGCGCGGTCGGGATGCTTGATGACCGTCTCGCGAAAGTAGTTGCGTTGGATGTAGCTCAAAGCCTCGCGCGTCATCCGCGCCAGCGGGCCTTTGAATATCTTTTCCTCGAAGCGATCCCCGCCCGCGCCTTCAGGAAACCAGACAACATCGATTTGCACGCCCGGGAAGAAGCGCTCCGGTGTTTCATTGAAAAAAAGCAAGCCCACGTTCTTGGGCCACGGTGATTCGGTGGGTCCGCCCGCCACATTCATCTGCCGGGCCAAGGCCTCGACCGACAGCCCGGGCGCATCCTCTGCCAGCGTGCTGCCCACCTCCTGCAAAAAGGCCTGCATCAACGGCTTGGACAGATCATCGATCCGTGCCGACTGGTTGTATCGGTCATCGAACGGCACCCTGGCGGCCAGGCTCAGTAACTCCTGCTCGGCCTCGCCCTTGGCCTCGACAGTGCTGCTGTAGCGCCGGATGTAATAACGCCATGTTTTCTTGTTGGCGGTGACGGCTTCCGGTGCCTTGTAAGGTCGGTTCTGACCGCCGGGCGCCCACAGCACGATCAGCTTGCAACCCTCGACGTTCTCGATGCTCAACACTGGGAAGTACGGCGGCTGGATCAACTGGCAGGCGGCCAGCAATTCCTGCTGAATCTTGTCCAATTGGTTGTCCGCCAACCCCACGGGTGGAAACACAGGTTGGCCATTGGCATCACAATCCTGCCCGATCACAACATAACCGCCGCCGAGGTTTTCGAAGTCGTTGGCAAAGGCGCACAGGGTGCGGATGATCGCGTCCGGATTCCACCCGGCCTTGTACTCGATGCGCTCACCCTCGACCGTGCGTTGGCGCAGCAGATCATGGATGATTGATCGGGAGCTTGCTCATACTCTTTTATCCCCCCGCTAAGCCGGCTTCCGACCAGAAATGGTCGAAACCATCGCCCACACCCCAACCGACGTTTTGCCCCAACTGACGCACCCGATCCAGCCGCCCAAGAAATGCCGCCTGCTGCCCCTTGGGAAGTGCCAGCACATATTTCAGCGCCTGCTCGAACATTCGAACCAGGGCGTCATAAAAGCCTTCATCGTCCATGCCGCAACCGGCCAGAAAATCGAACACTTCCTCGCAGTAGAACACCGTGAGTTCGGCCAAGCCCTCGGGATGCCCAAGCGCCTTCTTGTAATCGCTGATGGCTTTTTTGGCCTTCGCCACGGACTGCGGCTTACGGTAGTCAGGTGGGTTGATCCACTGCGTGATGATGGTCTTGTAGGGCTCTAGCGGACCTTCACCCAAGCCGAAACGTGCGTGCAGGAAGGCTTTGTTGTCTTTGCTGGCGGCATACAGGTCTTGCACAAGCCCCATCAGGCCCGCGCGGTCGAAGTCGGCCAGTTTGGTTTTGACGTCGCTCCAGCTGGGGGTCGATTTCGGAGTTTTCTTCGTTGCCACGTGCTTCACTCCCTGGGCCGAATCGTTAATCTGTGTTCAAAAGTTGGGGCCAAGAACTCCGTCGCCAACATACAAACGAGAATCCAGTCCCCGCCCACCTGCTGAGGAGTCATGGTTTGACCCCATATGACCCTGCCAGACGATTCAGCAAATCCTTATGCCGCACCTCTAGATCACCCAGAGTGAAGGTGCCCAAGGCCAGAAGACGCTGGGAGTTTGGCAAGCTTTCAACTCGGTCCTCGAAGTAACGCACCCGTTTATCGGCAAAGTCCAGGTTGCCCAGCGACGTGTTCTTACGGCGTGACAGAAGCATCAGGTTGCCGAGCCGGTGAAGCCATACCTCACGCTGCGCATCGGTGAAATCCTTGAGCCATTGGCTGGCTTTGCCCGGCGTCTGCGGCAGGATGTGCTCGACGCTGATCTCGTCGGGTAAGTTCAAGGGTGCGGCATGACTGGCCAGCAGATATTCCAAACGCAACAGCACGTACCTGGCAAAGCGCCGTCCATAGATCGCACCGTCGAGCAGATCCATCAACTGCTTAGAGTCGAAATCGAAAACCCTGCTGGCCAAGACATCGTCCGGAGTCTTGGCTGACTCGATGGCCTTGAGCACCTCGTTCATGTTGCTGATCCGCTGGGTTGGTGTCAGCTGCACGATCCAGTCGGCCGAAAATTTGTTATCGATGCGCTCGATCAGGTCGAGCAGTTTCTGAGCCTTGAATTTGCGATACCAAGCCAGCACCGGCGGAATCCAATCGGTGGCAGGCAAGCCACGGCGCATCACGTTGATGCGGTTGCGGTACGCGTTGCCAAGGCTGGTTGGCAGGCCATCAAACTGGATTGCCTCGTCGAAAGCGTCCTTGTAGGCTTTGACAGCCTCAAAACTGTCAGTGCCCAGCGCCAGCAACGGTGGTTTGGCACCGTAGATGCGCTCGTCGAATTCCTTGAGCAGACCTTCGCGCGCCTTATCTTTCACGTAGATCGTGCGCACCAGGGATAGGAATCGGTCGAATTCATCACGACCCATCTCGCCCTCGACCTCCTCCCAGTATTCGGCCCATTTGGTGCGCTCACTGTCCTTGCTGATGGCGCCAAGGTTTTTGGCCTTGAGGATGTCGCTGTTCGACAGGGGGATGCCCCGGTCGTTAAGGATGGTGAACAGGCGGAAAGCGTCGTCCAGATCCTCGGTGGAGACATAGATGAACAGTGCGTTGTTCAGCAAATATCCGACAAAGCGGTCAAAGTCTGCCTCAGACGGAAAACGGGTGGTGTCATCAATACTGGCATGTATGGTCTGCAAGCCTGCGGCCATATTCGACAGCGACAGGTTCTTGCTGGCTGCGATGCCCAGCAAATCCGGGCTCTGAGAGCCACCATCAGTCTTGATGTAACTTTCGATGAAGGTGCCAACGTTATCGCGAATGTCATAGACGATGCGATTGCGACCGGGAATCTTCTTCCACTTGTTCTCTTCCTGGAACAGCATTTCACGGCAAGCGGCTTTAAGCTTGTCATCCGTCACTCGGTCACGGATGCAGGCCAGCATCAGCATCAAAGTGGTCAGACGCTGCTGGCCATCCAGCAGTTCGTACTCTTCAAAGCTCACCCCGTCGGTGGTGCGAGTTGCCTTACGCAGCACCATAGAACCCAGAAAGTACTGCCCTTCCGGGTTGTGCTCGCTGGCGTAATTCACATCATCGATCAGCTCGGAAATCTCATCTTTGCCCCAGACATAGGCTCGCTGGTAATCCGGGATGCGGAACCAGAAACGCGAGAACACCTCGCCAATGACGATCTTGGCGCTCTCGATCTGCCCCTTTTTACTTGAACTCATTTCCACTCCCTGGGATTACTTGGATGCAACAGCAAACAGATCGTCGAGCTGCGGATTACTCGTGATCAGCAACAGCTTTTTAATCGTGGCGGCCTGATTGATCTCCAGGCGCGCGAAATGCTCGCCACCCGCGGAAGACTGTTTGCGGATCAGTTGGATGCGCCCGAACAGCGCGCCGTGCTTTTCCGCAAACTTTGCCAGCCCGACGGCTTTCTCAAAGTTGTCACTCAGGCTAGGGTCGTGGGGTTCCAAAATGTCGATGGCGAAGTCGCTGCCGACTTTGCGCACCACGACCATATCCGGAAACATCGGACGCACGTCACTGCCAGTTTCATACGGGATTTCCAGCGACCACGGTTTGCGATCCAGATTGCGCAGCCAGCCGACCACTTCGGCTTTGGCCAGCTCCTCCTTCAATATCCCGGCTTCCCAACCGCCCAGCTCGGCGCGGAACTGGCCGTTACCCTCCACATACAGATGCCGCTCCCAGAGCGGATCGGTCGGCAGTCGCTTGAAGTCGATAGATGCCGGCAATTGCCATGGCACTTCGTTGGGCTTGGCCGTCGCCAGCCGCAGCTTCTCGTAATTGACGCGCCGCTGCTCCTTGAGTTTGTAGATGGCCTTCTTGTGTTGGTCATAGAGGCTGTCGAAGGCCGCCTCCGCCTTGGATTCCAGAACAGCCATTTCTGCCGCGTTGCGGGCCAGAACGATGGCTTCGACCTTCACATCCAGCGCATCGCGATCCGCGTGGGCGCGCCAATACTCCATCTGCAAACCGTGACTGAAGGCGCGCCCAGCCTCTTCGAACAGCCGATCAATGTCCACGTCCGAGGCATCAATGTGATAGTCCGCAGTCGGCTCAGCTACGCCAGTGCCGTTATTGACAGCCAAGGTCCGCAGGCCAACCTGCGTGATCGCTTTGGTCGCCGCGTCAAACTGGCCTGCCGCCTTGATCGCTGCAATGCGCTGCCCCATCCACTCAACGATCTGCTGCTTGGCTTGGCCCCAGGCATCGTCATCAATCTCATCGATGGTCAGACTGCGTGAAATGGCCATATACCGGCGCAGTGGGCTTTGCGCCCGAGCGGCATTCACACGGTAGGTGAACAATTCGTCGAGTGCCGCAAAGATGGACTCGCAGCCTTCGCGCCGCTTGAGCACCACCAAATTGCGGCTGGAGCCGGTTTCGGCGGGCGGCACATCTTCCGCGTTGTGCAGCGAGGCCACCACGCTTTCCACGGCGCCCGTATCGAAGTACGGCAAAAACAGATGCACGTCGTTGAGCGCGGCATCCTTTTCGATACGGCGTGCCAGCGGCGTGCGCACCATCCTGCCCAGCAACTGGGCGATGTAGGTATGGTCCTCCGCACGGCGGAACGACATCATCACTTCGGCGCGCGGGCAATCCCAACCAGTGGACAGGCTGGTCTTGAAGAACACCACACCGATGTTTTTGTCCGCGTCGATCCGCGAGGCTTCCACCTTGCGGACGCGGCGGCCGCCCACATCCAGGTCGCCCGTATCGTGCATTGCGTGGGCGACCTCACCTTCGTTAAGGCGGCGGCCAATGGCGCTCTCGATCACGGTCAACGCTGCACCGAGGTCGGTCTTGGTCAGTTGCCGGTCCGAACCGTTCTCAACCTGAACCACCAGCACCGGCCAGATGGTTTGCTCTTTTTCGTCGTGGCAATACGCGCTCCATGCCGCGGTCATCTGCCCCCAGCGTCGGGCCGCTTCTTCCAAAAGCGCCATTTCCGCCGTGGTGGTGGCTTCCGGATGGTGAATCAGGATGCGGTCTTTCAGTAGGCCGGATTTGCGCACCTCCTCAGCCGGCACGGCCACCTTGTGCGTGGTCACGGTGTGCTCGGCATTCGCAATCAAATCGAGGAATCGTTTCGGCGTGGCCGACACCCCAATCACCATCGGCATTTTGACCAAGCCGACCTCGGGGTAACCCAACAAGAAGCGCTGCATCAAGGTTTGCGCCGCCTGCGCTCCCTTGCCCGAGGTCATGCCACGGTGCGCTTCGTCGATTACTACGTAGAAGCGGTCGGGAATGGCTCGTGCGGTGTTGGTCAGCGTTTCCCAGATCAGATGCTCGCGGCCATCGCCACGGTTGGTCAGCGGCTGATTGATGGCTAGCTTTTGCGTGTTGATGAAATAGATGCGCCCGCCATCCAGCCGAGGCGCGTCGAAATGCGCGTCGATGGTGATGAGCTGGTTGACCCGGTACACCTTGTCCGACTTGCTCTCGATCTTGAGCTTGGTCTGCTCGTTCAGCTCGGGCATGTCCGACACCCACAGGATCACGGCATCCGGTTGCGATGCCCAATCCAGCGGCCAGGCCAATTGGTCATCGGGCTCGTCCAATATGGCCTCGAACAGCGCCGTCATCATGATCGTCTTGCCGCTGCCCGTGGCTGCCGAGAAGGCGACAACTTGCTGGTTATCCGGCGACACGCTCTTGCGGGCACTTACCAAAGCATCGCGTAGTTTGCCCAGCGCGTCTTTCTGAAAATCGAACAGCGTGACCTTCATGCCCGCGCTCCCTGGGTATTGGTATGACCGGCAGCGCGGTCCTGATTCTTGTTGATCATGAAATTGAGCAGGTAATCGCGGTACAACTGCACCACTGCCAAGCCGGGGTTTGCCTTGCCCGCCACCTCACGCACGTCCTGCGCCATGGTTTTGAAGGATTCGTCCGCGTCGGTGACGATGAACACCCGCGACAAGCCGGTGCGACCTTCCAGCGACTTCAGCAAGCGGCCCATGCGGGTTTCATCCAGCAGCACCACGAAATTGCTGCCCTCCGGCGCAAACAGCACCGGCTCCGGCTCGCCGCGTTTCAATTCAGGCCGCGGCCCCACGGCGCCCGCCTTCAGCCACAGCAGCGGCAGTATTTCGCGGAAGGCGCGGCGCAGCGACACGCGCTCCTTATCCAAAAAATCCAGCTTGAAGTAGGCGAGGTTGGCGGCAAAGCCCGCGCTCATCGGGCGCTTTTCTTCCTCCGGCACCAGGATCGGGCCGAGCAGTTCCACCACCTGCGCCTTCAACTGGTCGAACACACGCTTGACGGGCGTGACGATGTAGAAGTCGGTGATGTGTTCTTCCCCGTCGAGTGCTTCCAGCCAATCCTCCGCGGCCGCCGGGTCAAACAGCACGCTGGCCTTGTGACCTTCCGACACGATGAAGGGGCACGGATCTTTCACCAGCGTCTGCGGCAGGTCATCGATCAGTGCCACCACCTGTTTCTTTTTGGCCGGTGTATTGAGTTGTGCCGGATCGACAAAGCCGATCTGTGTGAAGCTGCGCGCTTTCTCGCGCTCCACGGTTTTGCCGGTCAGGTATTCACCGGTCAGCACCGAGCCATTGTCCCGCCGGCCCAGGATGGTGTACTTGCTGCGCGGCCAGGTCACCGAACGGCAGATGCCTTGGGTCTCCCACTCTGCATCGCCGGGTTGCAGGCCGTGGGCGCCCAGTGTCGCAGCCTCCTCGGCGGAGACTTCGTTATTGGTGACCAGGATGCAGCGGCGTGACCCGCCATCGGTGGCGTTGAGCAGGTTAACGGCATTGAGCGTAGTGCCGCTGCCTGCGAAGAAATCCAGGACGAGCGCTTTTGGGTTGTTGCCTAAGATGGTGGAGAGGGTGTCTTTAACGGCATAAAGCGACTTGGGAAACTCAAAAGCTCGATTTCCAAGCACTTGCCGAATTAAACCGGAGCCGTATGTACCGGCGTCGTGCAGAGTACGGTGCCAGACAGTTTTAGCGCGCTTGGGCGCATCCGACTGATCTGCGTATTCAAGAACCGCAGGCCCGCCCTCCCACTCATACCCTGTAACAAGCAACTCACCGCGCTCGATCTCTGAAATGGGGCCTCTCTTAAGATAGTTGACGGACCAACTGATTCGAACCTCATCAAAGCGTCCGATCTTCACGAATCCCTTGCGCTTGAGCTCAAGCAACTTGCTAGGCTTTACTTGCCATGTTCCCAGTGATCCATCTGATCTGATTGGCCATGCCTCTGCCTTAGTCCTGCTCGGATTGAATGCATTGGCTTGTTGACGAGTGAAATCGCCGCGAGTGATTTTTTCCTCGACAGTCTCACCCACCCCAAGAATTTCCCCAGTCTCAGGATTGAGAAGAATTGGATAAACAAGCCCAGGACGATTAAACGGCGCTGCGTTGGTCCCGCGGCGAAGCAAGCTTGCCCACGGAGTTTTCTTCTTGGTGCTGGTATCGCTATTCAGAAAATCGTCGGGAGTCGGTACGGCTGATGCACTACCCAAATAGACGTAATGTGCATACTCCTCAACACGGGCCAGCCCTTGCTTGGCCACGCCTCGCGCAGTAATAACAATCGTAGCCATCTGACGGTATGCCTCCGGAAACTCCCGCTCCAGCAGCATCCCGAGGTGATGCACCTCGTGTTCGTCGATGGTGACGATCAGCACCCCGGTATCCGGCTTGAGCAGCCGCTTCGCCAGCTTCAGCCGCTTTTCCATGAAGGCCAGCCATTTGCTGTGCCGCCAGCCATCGTTGCCGTCCACGTAGTCGTTGTTGTATTTCCAGTCGCGCGCGCCGGTGTTGTAAGGCGGGTCGATGTAGATGCAATCCACCCGACCGGCATACAGGTAATCCAGCAGCTGTAGCGCGTGGTAGTTGTCAGCCTCGATCAGCGTGTGCCAGGGGGCATCTGCCGGGCCGTTGGCCACGGAATCTACCGGCACCAGCGCGGGGAAGATCGGCTCGCCAAATTCCCGCACCACCAGCAGTTCATCCACCGGGAACTGCACTGGCTCTGCCGCTGCACGGGTAGGCTCGCTCGGGTGTGACTCGTTGCTGGGCTTGACGCAGGTGGCCATGCCCGAGTGGATGGACTTGATTTGCCACACATCTTTCAGCGCACCCTGACGGCGACACACCAGATCGCCCTTGCGTGGCTTGGCACCGTGCAGTGGCAACAACTCGGGCAGGTGATCTTCGAACACCAAACCGAATTTCTTTTCCTTGGCGGCATTGGCCCACTCGGCGGACAGGCGCTCGCGCAGGCGGTGATCGCTGATTTGTGCGATCAGATCATGGATGGCAGACAAACGATCCTCCTTGAGGTCTGCCAACCCGCGCGGGCAACAGACTCGTGTTCATTCAGCAATTCGATGGGGCCAGTCATCACGAGCCCTTTCCTTCCGGAGCCGCATGCTCATCCGCACCACCGGCGCGCACCCAGTCATCCACCTCGGAAACCTGGAACTTCCACAACCGACCCACGCGATGCGCTGGCAGCCCCTTGCGGTCGATCCAGCGGTAGATCGAGTCGCGCGTGACACCCAGATGCTCGGCAATCTGGTCCACGGACACCCAAGGTTCAGCAGTCATCGCAGCGCTCCGGCAGCAGGGGTTCGGATGGCATAAAGTCGGTTTCAATCGTAAAGGTTGCAATTTATCAGGTTGAAGGGCAGCAGACGAGGGGTCGATGCCGTGGGCATCATCTTTTTCTTGGCTTCCTGATCGTTCAGCGCGTGAATGATGGCGTCATCCATCAACCCGGAGCCCACCATGACCACCCAGACCACAGCCATCGACGCCTACCTCGCCCGCGCCGCAGCCATCCACACCAAGTTGGCCCGGCTGCAGCAATTGGCCGACGATCACTTCGGCCACGACCCGGAGGCCATCCACTGGGGCCACGTCGGTGACCTTGGCCGGGTGGATCAGGCGCTGGATGACCTGCTGGCGATCTTCGACGGCCAGGCCAAGTGAGGGAGTCCGTGATGGAAACGCTGCCCAAAGTCTCCCCTGCCCAATGCCTGCTGCTCCGCACTGCCGCCTGCCGTCCTGATGGGCGAGTGATCCCGCCCGACACGCTGCGCGGCGGCGCACGGGTCAAGGTGCTGACCTCACTGCTGCAGCGCGGGTGGATCGAGCCTGCCGACGACGGCCACGTGATGACCGACGCGGGCTACGCGGCCATAGGCCAGCAGCGACCCGTGCTGCAGGATGCCGTCCAGCCGATGGACGCCACCGACGACCTCCAACTTCTGGAGGGCATCCCGGTGCGGTCAGACACCAAACTCGCCGCGATAGTCGTGGCGCTGCGCCGACCGCACGGTGCGACCAGCCTGCAACTGATGCTGGCGACCGGCTGGCAGCCGCACACCGTGCGTGGGGCGATTTCCGGGATGCTGCGCAAGAAACTCGGCCTGAACGTGGTGCTGGCTCACAACGACAGTGGCGAACGGGTGTACAGGGTGGTGTGATCTGCCGCCAAGGGTGTCCAGTTTCTTGAGGCCCTGCGGATACCCCGGCGTGTCTGACGCATCGGACACAGCTCCACGTAACTCTCCATACGCGTGCGCGTGTGCGCGCCTCACGGAAATTTACGACAACCTGTGTCCGATGCGTCAGACGGTGCGCAAAGGCTCGTGGGCCGATTTCTGCAACACAGCCAGCGAATCGGCTGCAAACCCGCACCAGCATTGAGTTTTCGTCCCTGGCCGTTTTCGCGCGCACCGGGGTGCAAACCTGCAAACCCGGTACGCACCAAGGTTCGCACTCTCCTCTTTCCCAACAATCCCGCACACGTCAGCGCTGACGCGGCATTCAGCCCGTTGACCCGCACCGCCAAGTGCGAACCGCAAACCCTGCAAACCTTGTTTCCTGGCCAGACGGTAGCGCAATGCTGCGCTCGCGCCCCCCGTATTGGAATATCGTCAGGAAGGACCCCTTTCGCCTGGGGCATGTATGCACGCGCGAGCCATAAAAATAGGCGCTGACCATCACCATCGTCACAACCATCACGGCCGGACTGGTCTGCGGTGCAGGTCTGAGTCCAGAAGGTGCAGTCGAATACGCTCGAAGCCCTGGAACATCTTGTGAGCTGACCGCTGCAAGCGTCTGAAATCAACCCACGTCTCCGGATCTGGCGCAGCGCCTGCCTTGTAGGATGAATGCGCGCCGCCAGGGTAGCGAAACACCGTGGACTTCGGGTCAAGCCGGTCGAATTCTGCGATCCGATCAAGGAGCCAACTGACCTGATCTGCCGGATATCTGCTTTCGATATGTGGCTTCAAAGAGTTTGCCAAATCACCCAGCCTGTGGCCATGCCTTTGATTGGGCATGAGCGCTTTGAGATACAACTCAAGGGCGTGCCGGTAGCAAAACAGGATCGGGTAGGCGGCTTCCCACGATTCGCGCCGCTCGGCCGCCGTAGCCAAAAGTCGGTCGGCTGCTTCGCCAAATGCACGGGCCACTTCGAATTCATTCATGCCTCCCGCGCCGACCGCGAACGTTCCAAAGTGAAACTCGTACTCCCCGAGCTCGTCTGGTGGCTCGGTGAAGATGTTGTGCTGATCGTCGCTCATTGCTTGCTCCTTACTGCGGGTCTAGAGACCCTTGATGGTGACGATTGTTTGATGATGTCGTTCGCCCGGTGTGACAGTGGTGATGGTCGTGACGGTCGCCGCTTATTGTTTACACCGGCGAAAGCACAGATATGCCCTCGGCACGATCATCACGCTGGGAACGCAGCGATGGATCGTACTGAGCGATGGCGAACCAGCATGGATGAACGTGGACGGTGCTGGACCACCCTCGGTAGACTGATGGGCAATGAATCCACATCTGCTCACCCTGGCCCTGACCACACCGCTCGAACAACTGCTGGAGTTGCCGAACGCGGTGCGGATTGCTGCCTGCGCCCGAGAAGATTTGCAGCGCTTCAGCGCAGAGCAGTTGGCGCAGATGTTGGCCAGCATGGATGCCGCCATCACCGATACCGTGACATTGGCGCAAATCAAGTACGGCGGTGAACTGATCGACCGTTACGAGAAGCGCGACCTGGACTGGTTCATCGAGGTCGCCAATCAAGCCGAATGGCCGCGACTGAGGTCAGCACCTGCAACGGATCGGGATTACCTCCGGCTCTTGGCGCTGTACAAGTTGGGCGTGGTGATTGAGGCCACAGCAGATACCCCGTCAGGGATCATCATCAGGCCGGCGGTCGATGCGCTGATGGAATCGTTGGAATCCTTGGTGATGGCCGATCTGTTGCCGGAACCGCCATCAATGGAACAGCTCATCGAGGAAGCGTGGAAGGCCGGACTCACGCCGGAGCCCGTTGCCGCCGACGAAGTGCGCAAGGCCCAAAGCCAGGCAGTCAGACGGGCGGCCGATGCTCGACACGCCAGCAACCGGGCCGCAAGGCAAAAGGCCCTGCAACTGTTCGCATCGAATACGTACCGCACCAAGGAAGAGGCCTACCGCATCATCGGCGCGCAGGTCTGCAAAGCACCGGGCACGATCAAGAATTGGATCGCGGGCATTCCAAAGGACTCGCCGCCCAAGTAATTTCACTGCGAACCTTCACGCTGCGCGCAGCGTGATCATCGTGCGCGCACCGTGTCTATGAATGCAAATTCTTGTGGCATTCAATACAGAGCATCCCCAAACGACCACGGATGCTCGCCATGTACCAACCCCGTCCTGCACTGCCCGAAACCGGCTTCGTTCGGTTGCCGCAGATTCTGTCCCTGATCCCCATCAGCCGTTCGGCCTGGTGGGCGGGTATCCGGGAAGGCAAATTCCCCCAAGGCATCAAACTCGGCAGCAAGACCACGGTCTGGCGCGCTGAGGACATTCGCAATCTCATCGAACGCTCGCGCTGATTCGGGCGGTGACGATGAGCGCGTCCATCCCTTCTCCGGACGGAGCAGTAGAAAACGACCGTCACCACCATCACGACCATCACGCGGTCGAGGTGGATGCAGCGGCCACTCCGGGGCCTACACCTGACGCCGATCCTGTTGGTGTGATCGAGGCGGCACTGGTTCGTCTGGTGGATGACGTGGGGGTGCTGGCCGAGGAAGACGTGGTGCGCGCCTTCTCGATCCTCAAGGCCACGGACCTGCCCGGCTACTTGCGCCTGCGCCACGCCGCCAAGAAGGCCAATCGCGATTGCTCGGTAACAGTGCTCGACAAGCTGGTGCGCGACGAACTACCCGGCAGCGATGACGACGCCAGCGCGCTTGATGAACTGGTCGCTTTGGCCCGGGCGCAGTGCCAGTTGCACCACGACGCGGATCGCAATGCGGTCGCCGTGATCCCGATGCCCAGTCGGCGCGAAGTGTGGCGGGTGTATTCCTCCGGCTTCGAGGACTGGTTGCGGGCCGCGTACTGGCGCGCCAAGGAAATGGGCGTGCCGGAGACCACGATGAAGTCAGCGCTGGCCACCCTCGCCGCTGCAGGCATCAACGATGGCGACGAGATCGAAGTCCACGTCCGCGCCGCCCGGTGTGACGATGGCTACCTGATCGATCTGGCCGATGAGCAGTGGCAGGCCATCCACGTCACGCCGCAGGGCTGGCGGGTGGTGAACGAGTCGCCGGTGTATTTCACCCGCACGCCTTCGATGCGCCCGCTGCCTATGCCGGTGACCCATGGCGATGTCGGGTTGCTCTGGCAGCACACCAACATCCCGGCTCACAGCCGCATGATGGTGCTGGCGTGGCTGCTGGACTGCTTTCGTCCTGACACGCCTTTCCCAGTGCTGGAGTTGGTGGGGGAACAAGGCTCGGCCAAGTCCACCACGCAGTCCGTGCTGCGCAGTCTGGTCGATCCCAACAAGGTGATGCTGCGCGGGCGGCCCAAGACGGTGGAGGACGTGTTCGTCGCCGCCGCCAACAACTGGCTGGTAAGCTACGAGAACCTCTCTGGCCTCACGCCCGAGCAGCAGGATACCTTTTGCACCCTGGCCACTGGTGGTGGCTTTGCCTCGCGCCAGCTCTACACCAATGGCGAAGAGCACGTCATGGAGACCAAGCGACCGGTGGTGCTCAACGGCATCGCTGTGGTAGCCACGCGCCCCGACCTGATCGACCGGGTGATTCACGTTGATCTGCCCACCATCCCCGCCGATGCCCGGCGCGACGATGCCGACACCCACGCGGGCTGGGAACGTGATCAGCCCACGGTGTTCGCGGGCTTGCTCGATCTGTTCTCAGCGGCGCTGGCCATTCTGCCCACGGTCAAGCTCACCCAGAAGCAGCGCATGGCTGATTACGAGCGCCTGGGCGAGGCAGTAGCCCGCGCCCTGGGTTTCGCTCCCGGTGAATTCCAGCAGCAGTACGCCGAGCTCGTGCGCGCGGGCATCGACCGGGCCTTGGAAAGCAACGCCGTCGCGCAGGCACTGGACAAGTACCTCGCGGACCGTGTGCTTCCCTTGAACTGGCAAGGTACCGCCGGCCAGCTCTACGACCTGCTGAACACCCACAGCATCCCCGACCGCAGCAGTTGGCCGCGATCACCCAAAGGTCTGTCGGATCAGTTGCGCCGCATCGCCCCGGCCTACCGCGCCAAGGGCATCGACATCACCCATCTCGGCCACAGCCGTGAGGGCGCGCGATGGCGCATTGCCCAGACCCGTTCCCAAACCAATCCTGCCACGCCACCCGGCATCGAGGGTGGCACTCGATATGGAGCTCACCGTGAGTAATCCCAACTTGCATCCCGTCTGGGCCAAGGTTCTCGGCATCACGCCGCAGACCACCAGCCCATCCACCTCTGCCGAAACGCAGCTGTCCCCGCTGGCTGCCGCGATTGCGGCGATGACCGGGCAAACCAACTCCCACCAGAGTTGGCAGGCCACCAGCCATCCCCGCCGCCCCGGCGCGCCGGTCGGCATCAAGAAACAGGTAGGCCCAGGCCTGTGGGTCAGCACCGTCGCGCGGCCCGGCGATACCCATTACCCCGTCCATCCCTGATCAAACCCGGAGACCATCACCATGAAACTGAACCCGTTCAGCAAGAAGTCCAACCCCTACCTCGACAAGATCAAGGCCGAGCACGACGCGCTCAACCAGGAGCTCACGCCCCTCAAAGCCGAATTGGCGGAGGCGGAAGCGGAGCACGCTGCGGCACGCGAGAAGCAAACCCGGCTGCGTGATGCCGCTGGCTCGATGTCGATGAACACGCCACCGGCGGCCAAAGCCCACTGGCCCATCCTGTGCGAGGCCAATCAGCGGATGGAAAGGCTCAAGTCGAAGGTGTCCAACCTGGAGAGCCAACTGCGTCCGCTGCAGCAGGTCCTGGCCACCCCAGAGCGCTTCGCAGTGGCCCGCAAGCAGCTTGACGATCTGATAGCGCAGCGCAAGGCGCTCACCGCTGAGGCGCAGACGGTCGATGGCCAACTGACCAAAATCGCCAAGCGGGTGACGGACCTGGAAGCGCGGATTGCGACCGAGACGAAGTCGGCATCCCGGACGCTGCTGGACACCGAAGCCGAATTCGTCGTGCCTGAAACCTTGACCAAGCTGGAGGTGGAGCTGCGCATCACCCGGGCGTCCCAGGCTGAACTTGAGCGCCAGCGTGATGCGATTCAAGGTCAACTGGCCGGCCTGCCCGATGCCGTGCGCAAGGCGAGGGACCACTTCATCCACTGCCGTGCGGCAATGGCCGAAATCGAGCTGCACGAACAGTTGATGCCGGTCATGAACGCACTGGCTCGCGCCTCGGCGACCCGGCGCCAGATCAACTACCACCACGACGAAAGTCGCTTCCCGGTTGAGATTCCTCGAGCCTTGATCGAAGCGGCTGGCGATGCACTGGCGGCAGAAATGCCAGCGGCTTGATCGTCACGCCACCTGCCCACAGGCGAATTGGGTCCTTCCTCGCCATAAAGCAATACGGGGGGCGCGAGCGCGCTGCCCCGCTACCGACAGAACCCGAAACAGGGTTACCAGTTACCACCCCGGTTACCGCCCGGCGCCGTGCTGGGTTACCACTCAAGGAGACTTTGATGAACCACACGACAGTACCCCAAGCCAGCGATGGCAATCGCCACGTGCCCGTTGAACGCCTGCAGCACTACAACCCCGAAGTCGAGCAGCGCGTGCAAGGCTGGTTTGCCAGCGGCCAGCCGCTGGTCTGGATTCCCATCCTCAGCCAGGAGAACTTCCCGGACGTGCCGCAGCAACTCCTGGAGTTTGCCGACCACTACCAGGAGGCCATGCGCTGGCCTGTCCACCGGATGGAAGACCTGCTGCATTTGCCCAATGGCGTCACCGGCTGGTTGATCCCGGCCACGGCCAGTGACACCGACGTGGCCTGCGGGGTGTGGAACGGCGAGGTCTACATCCTGGGCGTCAAGGACAACCGCACCGGCAAACCGCAGACGCTGCTGGGAGAGCGTGTCGATGTTGCGACAGGGCAAGCCGATGACGTTGATCAGAGCGCGGTTTGACTTGGCTTCTGGTCGGCACAGCGCGTTCATGGAGGTCCGCAAACCCCTCTTGGAGAAAGCAATGAGCACCCACCAAACCCTGCGCGTGCAGGTCACCGACACCAACCAGCGCCCGCGCGGCGTGATGACCATCGAGGCCGATTTCGATCACCTCGGACCCTACCGCGTGCTGCACGACGGCCATACCTACTGGTTCACTGGTAAATCCGGCACCCACCGCGCCAGTGGCGTGGCCACCCGCGAAATGGCGACCGCGGACGATGCCCGCCTGTGGATCACGCTCGGTGGCACCGCGATCTGGGAGGACTGAGGATGGCCGCCGAACAGCAACACACCATCGCTGCGCAGTTGGCCTCGCTCCCCTCCCTGCCGATGGCCGAGCTCTGGGCGCTGTGGGATCAGCACTTTCCCCGGCGGCCCAGCCACCGCAATCGCAACTACGTGGAATCGCGTCTGGCCTACCGCATCCAGGAGCTGACCTACGGCGCACTGCCCACCAACATCCGCAAGATGCTGGTTGAGGCCGGTGCCAAGCATTCCAAGATCAAGTCGGCCGCTGGGCGCAGCGCGCAGACCCTCCTGATGCCCGGCACCACGCTGATCCGGGAATGGGATGAACGCGAGTACCGCGTGACGGTCACGCCCGATGGTCTGTATGCCCTGGATGGCCAGGTGTTCAAGAGCCTGTCGGCAGCGGCGCGCCACATCACGGGCACGCAGTGGAACGGGCCGAAGTTCTTTGGTCTGCGCGGCGGCAAGGGGGATGGTCAATGAACGCGCCGTTGCTCGTTCCGCAGACCGCACCCATGCGGCGCTGCGCGGTGTACTGCCGCGTCTCCAGCGACGAACGGCTGGACCAGTCCTTCAATTCCATCGATGCCCAGAAGGAAGCTGGGCACGCCTTCATCAAGAGCCAGAGCCACGAGGGCTGGATCGCCGTGGCCGATGATTACGACGATGGTGGTTTCTCTGGTGGCAACATGGAGCGACCCGCCCTTCGCCGACTGATGGCGGACATTCAGGTGGGCAAGATCGACATCGTGATCGTCTACAAGATCGACCGGCTGTCACGCTCGCTGGCGGATTTTGCCCGGATGGTCGATGTGTTCGACCGCCACCGGGTCAGCTTTAGCGCCGTCACGCAGCAGATCAATTCGGCCACGTCGATGGGTCGGCTGATGCTCAACGTGCTGCTGTCCTTCGCGCAGTTCGAACGCGAGGTCACCGGTGAGCGCATCCGCGACAAGATCGCCGCCAGCAAGGCCAAAGGGATGTGGATGGGCGGGCCGTTGCCGCTGGGCTACGACGTTCGGGATCGTCTGCTGGTGATCAATGAGGTCGAGGCCAAGCTGGTTCGCCGCATCTTTGATGACTTCTTGACCGTGCGCTCGGCCACGCTGATGGCCAAGGCCTACGGCGCGGAAGGGGTGCTCACCAAGGGTGGCAAGCCCTTCACCAAGCAGACCATCTACAAGATGCTGCACAACCGGATGTACCTGGGCGAGATCATCCACAAGGGGCAGAGTTTCCCCGGCCAGCATCAGGCCATCGTGACACAGGCGCAGTGGGATGCCGTGCACGCACTGATCGCCACCGATGGCATCGAACGGCGGCGAGAGACCAACGACCGCCAGCGTGAGCCGGTGTTGTTGCGCGGCCTGCTGTTCACGCCCGACGGTGAACGGCTGGTGCCAAGCTACACGGTCAAGAAGGGCAAGACATATCGGTACTACACACCCGTCAAGCACCGGCGCTTTGGCGCGTGGGCCAGCCAGCATGGGCCACTACCGGCGGCTCCCATTGAGGAATTGGTGACCCAGCAGATCGTAGCGGCGCTGTCAGCACCGCACATCGTGCAGTCGGTGTGGGATCGGATTCGGGCAGCCCGCCCAGACCTGTCGGAGCCGGAGGTGGTCTTGCCGATGCGAAATCTGGCTTGCCTGTGGCAACAGTTGTTCCCCGCCGAACAGTGTCGACTGGCGCAGTTGCTGATCGAGCGCGTGGTGATTGCCGACGGCGGTCTAGAGATCATCTGGCGCGATCAGGGCTGGCAGGAAATGGCCGGTGAGTTGATGCCTGGCACCATCGGCGGGGAATTGCAGGAATGGGAGCAGACGGAGGAAATGGCATGAAGCCGAAAGTGCAGGCTTTGGGTGGCCCCGTTGCGCGCGAGCGCCGGGACGGCGGCCAGGTGAAACTGTCCACCTTCATCCCGCTGAAGATCCGGAAGCGCGGCGCCAGCAAGGTGGTGGTGCGGCCGAATGGGGCGGTCGAGTCGCCGGGCAAGGTCGCCAGCCAGATTGACCAGCCCTTGCTGGTGGCACTGACGCGGGCCTTCTACTGGCAGCAATTGCTCGACGATGGTGTGGTCGGCAGTGGGAGCGAGATCGCCCAGCGCGAAGGCCTGCACCACTCGACGGTCAACGAGCTGCTGCGTCTGACGCTGCTGGAGCCGGCCATCATCCAGAGCATCCTGGCCGGGCAGCAGCCCAAATGCATGAGCCTGCTGTGGTTCCAGCGGCATCCGCTGCCGAACGACTGGGTGGCGCAGCGGGAGGTGGTGGCGGGGTTCGACGCCTGACCGAGTTACGAGCCCTCGATGACCCGTGCCACATCACTGCGGCATTCGGCGCACTTGCCCACCAGCAGCAAGTCGCCACCCTTGATGGTGCCGCTGAAATTGGTGATCGTGGTTTCGTGACGGCACTGGCCGCACCAGACGTTGGACAGCAGCCGCTGGCGAATGTCGGCAGGGATGGACTCCCAGCGCTGGCGGGCCGGCTTGGTAAAAGTGGGCAGTGATTCGATGGTCATGGTTCAGCGGACCCAGCGACGGGCGTCCTTCAAGAGCAGCAACAATTGCTGTTCGCGCAGCGGTGACGCGATGAACCCGAACCGGGTGTAGAACCTCGCCGCTTCTTCATCGATGGGGTGGGTCAGCATGGCACGGATGCCGGCCTGTTCGGCAATCAGCATCGTGCGGCGAATCGCGTCCTGCAGCAGGCCAAAGCCTATCCCTCGCCCCTGGTCCACCACCGAGACAGCGAGCCTCGCCAGAATCACCACCGGCAACGGGTATTGCCCCATCCCCTTGCGAATGCGCTCCGGCGCCTCCAGCGTGTCGACTTGTCCCACGGTCAGGCTAAAGTAGCCCGCCACGCGGCCATCGTCCTCGGCAACGACAAAGGTCTTGGCCGAGCCACTGCCCTGCGCCTGGCGGGCGTGGCGCAACAGCCAGTCATTCAACGCGGGCTTGCCGCAATCAAAACCTTCCAGCCGATGCTGCGCGGCCAGAGGCTCCGGTGCGCGCAACGTCACTTCGTATCCCAGGGCGCCTTGCGGGCAAACAGGTCACGCAACCCCTCGTTGGCTTGTTCGGGGCGATCCAGCAGATCCATCAGGGCCTGGTACTGGCTGCCCGAGACCATGAACAATCGTTGATCGAGCAGCGTCTGCTCGGCGGCCAGGCACGCGCTGTCGAGGATGAAGTCGGTCAACGACTTGTGGGCCACCTCGGCGGCACGGCGCAGCACCACCTCCTGTTCGGGGGTAGCGCGCAGCCCAAGTCGGGCAGAACGGGCGGAAGGCGACGATGCAACGGCAGTCATGGCAGCACCTCTTTTGTTAGATCAACTGCCGCAATGTTAGTACAAGTGACGCACACCGTCCAGTTGTGCTGGTGACTGGTGGTCTTGGTTGACGATGAACCGCCGCGCGTAATTTGTTGATTTCGCTAGACCTGCATCTGCGCCTACCCGCAGGCCAAACGGAGAACAGAGACGGCTCTGGCCGAGAAAGTGGGCGATTTCGGGCGTATCGGCTGATGGCCACCCGTAGCACAAGCGGCCGGAACCCCGCGTGGCGCGGGGATTTCGGGCAAGAAAAAGGGCCCGGAGATTATCCGAGCCCTTGTATATGGTGGAGCTGGCGGGAATTGAACCCGCGTCCGCAAGCCTTGTTCGTACAGTTCTACATGTGTAGCCGTCTGATTTGAATCTCGCTTCCTGAATCGCGCAGCGGCACGCTAAACAGGACGCCAGCAACCTATTGTCTCGTCCTGTGCCAAGTTACCCGGCACAGGACCAGCCCCTGAAATTATCTTTGCAGCCGGGAGCCCCTAGCTTGCGCTAGAGACCCCTTGCCCAGCCCAGAGGCCTGCTGTTGCAAAGCTCACCGGCAATTAAGCGGCGAGTGCGAAACGTTCGTCGTTTGCAGTTAGTTTGTTTGAATCTGTTTTACGAGCACATTCAGCTCGACATGCCCTGCCACGCGTCCGAACCCACGTCGAAACCAGTGCAGCCCCAAGCCTTTCATTTTAGGCGCATGTGGCTTATTGCAAGAGTAAAAGTAGCTCCAGGGGTGACTGAATGTGCGCGTGGGCACCCCATTGACGGGTGTCGGCGTTGTGGCCCAGGTAGCCATAGGCCGCGGCCACCGTGCCCATGCCAGCGGCCAGCCCGGCCACCACGTCGCGCTCGTCGTCGCCCACGTACACGCAGCGCTGCGGCGCCACCCCGAGCTGGCGGGCCGCTTCCAGCAAGGGCGCCGGATGCGGCTTGGCGTGCGGCGTGCTGTCGCCGCCCACCACGGTGCCGGCCGTTTCAAACAGCGGCATGCCGCGTGTGAGTGGTCCCGCAAAGCGCATGGATTTGTTGGTCACCACGCCCCATGGCAACCCTCGCTGGCGCAATTGGGCAACGAGTTCGGCCACACCGTCAAACACATAGGTCAGTTCGGTCATCCGGCGCTCATAGTTCATAAAGAACTCTTCGCGCATCGCACCGTAGTGCGGATGGTCGGGTGTCATGCCGAAGGCCACACCGAGCATGCCGCGCGCGCCCGCACCGGCCATGGGCCGATACAGGTCAGCAGCCAGGGATGCAAGACCCCGGTCGGTACGCATTTTGTCAGCCGCGGCGCCCAGGTCGGGCGCGCTGTCGATCAGCGTACCGTCCAGGTCAAACAGGACGGCCTCAATATTCCTGAACATCACAGCTTGCGCGTCGCGTGCAGGTAGTTCACGCTGGTGTCGGCAGACAGCCAGTAGCGCCGCGTCAGCGGGTTGTATTCCATGCCGCGCGTGGCCTGCAGGTCCAGCCCGGCCTGGCGGCAGTAGCCTGCAAGTTCGCTGGGGCGGATCAGCTTGGCGTATTCATGCGTGCCGCGCGGCAGCATGTTGAGCACATATTCGGCCCCGACGATGGCAAACAGGAACGACTTCGGGTTGCGGTTGATGGTGGAAAAGAACACCCAGCCCCCCGGTTTGACCAGCGTGGCACAGGCCCGCACAACCGATGCCGGATCCGGCACGTGCTCGAGCATCTCCATGCAGGTCACCACGTCAAACTGGCCAGGCGACCGGGCTGCCAGGTCCTCGGCGCTGATTTCGAGGTATTGCACACGCGGGGTCTGCGCCTCCAGCGCATGCAACTGGGCCACCTTCAAGGCCTTGGTGGCCAGGTCGATGCCGGTCACCTCGGCCCCCTGGCGTGCCATGGCATCGGCCAGGATGCCGCCGCCACAGCCCACGTCGAGTACCTGCATGCCCGCCAGCGGCGCCAGGCCGTTGATCCAGGCCAGGCGCAGGGGGTTGATCTGGTGCAGTGGCCTGAACTCGCTGTCCGGGTCCCACCAGCGGTGGGCCAGGTCCGAGAATTTGGCGAGCTCAGCCGGGTCGGCGTTGACAGAGTGGGTCATGGGTGTATTTTGCTTCGGCCATGAAAAAAGCCCCGTCGCCGGGGCTTTTCTGGAGTAATCCTTGCGGATTACTTGTTGGCGCGGGTGCCGACCACTTCGATTTCCACGCGACGGTTCTTGGCGCGGCCTTCGGCAGTCTTGTTGTCGGCCACGGGCTGCTTCTCGCCCTTGCCTTCGGTGTACACGCGGTTCTTCTCGATGCCCTTGGACACGAGGTAGGCCTTGACGGACTCGGCGCGGGCAACCGACAGCTTCTGGTTGTAGGCGTCGGAACCAACGGAGTCGGTGTGGCCGACGGCGATGATCACTTCCAGGTTGATGCCCTTGACCTTGCTGGTCAGGTCGTCCAGCTTGGCCTTGCCTTCCGGCTTGAGCACGGACTTGTCGAAGTCAAAGAACGCGTCAGCAGCGTAGGTCACCTTGGTGGCTGCGGGCGGAGCAGGCGGACGAGCGGCAGGCGCGGCGGGCTTGGCAGCCGGCGCAGCAGGCGCAGCGGCAACAGGCGCAGCCGGCTTGGGTGCGGCAGCAGCAGGCGCAGCGGCCTTGATCGCGCCGTCGCAGCCAGCGGCAGCCGTTGCGGGCGTCCAGTTGGCATCACGCCAGCACAGTTCGTTGGTGCCGTTCTTCCAAACGAGTTCGGAAGTGCCATTGCGCCAGTTGTCGATCGTCTGGGCGCCAGCGGCGGTTGCGAGCGCAGCGGAGGCAAACAACATCGCCACTTTGTTCAGTTTCTTCATGGTTCTCCTCTTGGGGAAAAAGCCGCAGCCGCGCTGCGTTATTGGACGATTAAGGTGACCATCACCAAAAGCGTTGGGACAATTGTGCCACACGTCCCCAACGCCGCAACGGTTATTGGCTCAGGCATACGTAGGACAAAACCGCATCGGGGGCTTGTGTTGCGGGTTCGCGACAAGCGCTTGGCCGTAAAATCGCGCCCTTACCCGCCGCTCAGCCCGCCTCATGACCCAGTTCGCCAAAGAAACCCTGCCCATCAGTCTTGAAGAGGAGATGCGGCGCAGCTACCTCGATTACGCGATGAGCGTGATCGTGGGCCGGGCGCTGCCTGATGCACGCGACGGCCTGAAACCGGTCCACCGGCGCGTGCTGTACGCGATGCACGAGCTCAACAACGACTGGAACCGGCCTTACAAGAAGTCGGCCCGCATCGTCGGAGACGTGATCGGTAAATACCACCCGCACGGCGACCAGTCGGTGTACGACACCATCGTGCGTCTCGCGCAGGACTTCTCCATGCGCCACATGCTGGTGGACGGCCAGGGCAACTTCGGCTCGGTGGACGGCGACAACGCGGCGGCGATGCGTTACACCGAGATCCGCCTGTCCAGGATCGCGCATGAAATGATTGCCGATATCGACAAGGAAACGGTCGATTTCCAGGGCAACTACGACGGCAGTGAAAAGGAACCCAAGGTCCTGCCCAGCAAGCTGCCCAACCTGCTGGTCAACGGCTCGGGCGGCATCGCGGTGGGCATGGCCACCAACATCCCGCCGCACAACCTCAACGAAGTGGTGGACGGCTGCCTGCACCTGCTGCGCAACCCGGATGCGTCGATTGACGAGCTGATGGAGATCATCCCGGCGCCGGACTTTCCCACCGCCGGCATCATCTACGGCATCAACGGCGTCAAGGACGGTTACCGCACCGGCCGCGGCCGCGTGGTGATGCGCGCCAAGTGCCATTTTGAGGACATCGACCGCGGCCAGCGCCAGGCCATCATCGTTGATGAACTGCCCTACCAGGTCAACAAGAAGACGCTGCAGGAACGCATGGCCGAGCTGGTCAACGAGAAGAAGATCGAGGGCATCAGCCACATCCAGGACGAGTCCGACAAGTCCGGCATGCGCCTGGTGATCGAGCTCAAGCGCGGCGAAGTGCCCGAGGTGGTACTGAACAACCTGTACAAGCAGACCCAGCTGCAGGACACCTTCGGCATCAACATGGTGGCGCTGATCGACGGCCAGCCCCGCCTGTGCAACCTGAAGATGCTGATCGAGGTATTCCTGCAGCACCGCCGCGAAGTGGTGACGCGCCGCACGGTGTTTGCCCTGCGCAAGGCGCGCGAACGCGGCCATGTGCTCGAAGGCCTGGCGGTGGCGCTGGCCAATATTGATGAGTTCATTCGCATCATCCGCGAATCGCCCACGCCGCCGGTGGCCAAGGCCGAGCTGATGACCCGCCCGTGGGACAGCAAGCTGGTGCGCGAAATGCTCACCCGCACGCGCGCCGATGGCGGCGTCGTGAATGCCGACGATTACCGCCCCGAGAGCCTGGAAAAGGAATTCGGCATGGGCAGCGACGGGCTGTACCGCCTGTCTGACACGCAGGCCCAGGAAATCCTGCAGATGCGCCTGCAGCGCCTGACGGGCCTGGAGCAGGACAAGATCGTGGCCGAATACAAGGACGTCATGGCCGAGATTGACGACCTGCTGGACATCCTGGCCAAGCCGGCCCGTGTATCGACCATCATTGGCGAAGAGCTGACCGCGCTGAAGCAGGAGTTCGGCCAGACCAAACTGGGCGCACGCCGCAGCGTGGTGGAACACAACGCGCAGGACCTGGCAACCGAAGACCTCATTACACCCACCGACATGGTGGTGACGCTGTCGCACGCTGGCTACATCAAGAGCCAGCCCCTGTCTGAATACCGCGCGCAAAAGCGTGGCGGGCGCGGCAAACAGGCCACCGCCACCAAGGAAGACGATTGGGTCGACCAGTTGTTCATCGCCAATACGCACGACTGGATCCTGTGCTTTTCGAACCGCGGGCGCATGTACTGGCTCAAGGTCTGGGAAGTGCCGGCAGGCTCGCGCGGCTCGCGCGGCCGCCCCATCGTCAACATGTTCCCGCTGCAGGACGGCGAGAAAATCAACGTGGTGCTGCCGCTGACCGGCGAATTCCGCAGTTTCCCGGCTGACCACTACGTGTTCATGGCCACCAGCATGGGCACGGTCAAGAAAACCGCGCTGGATGAGTTCAACAATCCGCGCAAGGGCGGCATCATTGCGGTCAACCTGGACGAAGGCGACTTCCTGATTGGCGCCGCGCTGACGGACGGCAAGCATGACGTGATGCTGTTCTCGGACGGCGGCAAGGCGGTCCGCTTTGATGAGGATGACGTGCGCCCGCTGGGTCGGGCCGCCCGGGGCGTACGTGGCATGGCACTGGAGCCGGGTCAGAGCGTGATTGCCATGCTGGTGGCCGAGGACGAGCAGCAAAGCGTACTGACCGCCACGGTGAACGGCTATGGCAAGCGCACGCCGATCGGTGAATACACCCGCCATGGCCGCGGCACCAAGGGCATGATTGCCATCCAGCAAAGCGAGCGCAACGGCAAGGTCGTGGCGGCCACGCTGGTGCATGCGGATGACGAAATCATGCTCATAACGGACAAGGGTGTGCTGGTGCGCACCCGTGTCAGCGAAATCCGGGAACTGGGTCGCGCCACGCAGGGTGTGACGCTGATCGGACTGGATGAAGGCTCCAAGCTCAGCGGGCTGCAGCGGATCGTGGAGAACGACGCTGCCGCCCCCGATGGCGATGAGCCCGACAGTACTGAAGCCCCGTCCGAAAGCTGATCCTGCCTCACCGAGCCCGGCCCGCCGCAACCGACCGGCGGGCCGGCAAAAACTTCTTTTCTCGTCTGTACCGGTGAAACACGCCATGGAACGCCCTTACAACTTCTCCGCCGGCCCGGCCGCGATCCCGCCCGAAGTGTTGCAGCAGGCCGCGGCCGAGATGCTGGACTGGCATGGCAGCGGCATGAGCGTGATGGAGATGAGCCACCGCGGCAAGGAGTTCATTTCCATTTATGAGCAGGCCGAGGCGGCCCTGCGCGAATTGCTGGCAGTGCCTGCCCACTTTCGTATCCTGTTCATGCAAGGGGGCGGGCTGGGTGAGAACGCCATCGTGCCGATGAACCTGTCGCGCGCCGCCGCCGTGGACATCGTGGTGACCGGCAGCTGGAGCCAGAAATCTCGCAAGGAGGCCGCCAAATACTGCAGCCAGGTCAATACCGTGGCCAGCAATGAGGCCGACGGCCACACCACCCTGCCCGACCCGGCGGGCTGGCAACTGGGCATCGGTTCCAGCTACGTCCATGTATGCACCAACGAAACCATTCACGGTGTGGAGTTCCACAGCCTGCCAGACCTGAAGGCGCTGGGCAGCGATGCGCCGCTGGTGATTGATTTTTCGTCGCATGTGGCGTCGCGCCCCGTGGACTGGTCGCGCGTGGGTCTGGCTTTCGGCGGCGCGCAGAAGAACCTGGGCCCTGCCGGGCTGACGCTGGTGGTGGTGCGCGAAGACCTGCTGGGCCATGCCCTGCCGATCTGCCCGAGCGCGTTTGACTACAAGATCGTGGCCGACAACCAGTCGATGTACAACACCCCGCCCACCTGGGGGATCTACATCGCGGGTCTGACCTTCCAGTGGCTGCTGCGTCAGGGCGGCGCGGCCGAAATGGAACGCCGCAACATCGAAAAGGCGCAGCTGCTGTATGGCTATATCGACAACTCCCAGCTGTATGTGAACAAGGTCGCGGCAAACTGCCGCTCGCGCATGAACGTGCCGTTCTTCCTGCGCGACGAATCGCGCAATGACGCCTTCCTGGCGGGCGCGCGCGCGCGTGGCCTGCTTCAACTCAAGGGCCACAAGTCCGTGGGCGGCATGCGCGCCAGCATCTACAACGCCATGCCGTTGGCCGGCGTGCGGGCGCTGGTGGAGTACATGCGAGAATTTGAACAAAAGCACACCTGAGACATCCGCCGACATGCCCAAAACCCTTGCGGAACTCCGCATCCAGATTGACGCCGTGGACGGCGAATTGCTCGCCTTGCTCAACCGCCGGGCGGCGCTGGCCAATGAAGTGGGCGAGATCAAGCGCGCGGAAGGCTCTCCGGTGTTCCGCCCCGAGCGCGAAGCCCAGGTCATCAATGGCCTGCAGGCGGCCAACCAGGGCCCGCTGAAGGCCGAGAACGTGGCCACCGTCTGGCGCGAAATCATGTCGGCCTGCCGGGCGCTGGAAGCGCCGCAACGCGTGGCCTACCTGGGCCCCAAGGGCACCTTCAGCGAGCAGGCGGCGGTGCAGTTCTTTGGTTCCAGCATCCAGCACGTGCCCTGCGTGAATTTTGACGAGGTGTTCCATGCCGCCACCGCGGGCACGGCCGACTTCGGCGTGGTGCCCGTGGAAAACAACACCGAAGGCGTCGTCACGCGCTCGCTGGATTTGCTGCTGCAGTCACCGCTGCACATCGTGGGCGAGATCAGCCTGCTGGTGCGCCACCACCTGCTGCGCACCTCTGATTCACTGGAGGGCATTGAAGTCGTGCTGGCGCACCCGCAGGCGCTGGCGCAGTGCCAGGGCTGGCTGGCCAAGCACCTGCCGAATGTCGAGCGGCGCGCCGTGTCCAGCAATGCCGAAGGTGCCCGGCTGGCCGCGGACAACCCGGCCTGGGCCGGCATCGCGAGCGAGCGTGCCGGCAGCGAGTTCGGCCTGCACACCGTGGCGCACGCCATCCAGGACGACGCCTTCAACCGCACCCGTTTTGCGGTGGTGTGCCTGCCGCAAACGCTGGCGGCGCCGCAGGCTTCGGGCAAGGATTGCGTGAGTCTGGTGGTTTCGGTTCCCAACCGGCCCGGCGCGGTGCATGACATCCTGGTGCCGCTCAAGCAGCACGGCGTGTCCATGACACGGTTCGAGTCACGGCCGGCCCGTTCCGGCCAATGGGAATACTATTTTTATATTGATGTGCAAGGTCATCCGTCCCAGCCGCATGTGGCGGCTGCGCTCGCAGACCTGCAAAGTCTTTGCGCGTTTTACAAGGTGCTGGGCACCTACCCCATAGGCGAATGATGTTTGAACAACTAGGTCTGATCGGTTGCGGCTTGATGGGCGGGTCGTTCGCCCTGGCCATGAAGCGGGCCGGCCTGGTCAAGCGCGTGGTGGGTTACAGCAAGTCGCCTTCCACCACCGAGCGCGCACGCCAGATGGGGGTGATCGACGTGGAGGCTCCCTCGGCATTGCTGGCCGTTTCCGGCGCTGACATCGTGTTGCTGGCGGTGCCGGTAGCAGCCACCGAAGCCACGCTCAAGGCCATCAAGCACCTGGTCACGGCCAACACGCTGATCATGGATGTGGGCTCCACCAAGCGCGACGTCGTTGACGCCGCGCGCCGGGTACTGGGCGTGCACGTGGCGACGTTTGTGCCAGCCCACCCGGTCACGGGCAAGGAGGTGTCGGGCGTCGAGCATGCTGACCCGGACCTGTACGCCGGCAAGCAGGTCATCCTCACGCCCATTGAACGCACCATGACTGCCAAGCTCAAGCAGGCCGTGGACCTCTGGACGGGCCTGGGCTGCAAGGTGGTGCAGATGTCGCCCGAGTCCCATGATGCGGCGTTCGCCTCGGTCAGCCACCTGCCGCACCTGATCGCCTTTGCCTTGATCAATGGCATTGCCGGCCAGCCCCACGGCAAGGATTTCCTTTCGCTGGCCGGCCCCGGCTTTCGCGACTTCACCCGCATCGCGGCCAGTGACCCCAAGGTCTGGCGCGACATCCTGCTGGCCAATCGCGAAGAGCTGCTGTCGCAGTCCCGCATCTTCCAGGACACGCTTCAGGCCATGGAGCGAATGATCCACAGCGGCAATGCCGATGCGCTTGAAAACGTCATCCATCAGGCCAGCACGACCCGCGCCCACTGGCGCATGGGCGCCAACCCCAAAAAGTAATGTTCTCCACAGCGTTTCTGGACATCCCCCCTCTGGCCAGCGCGGGAGGCGCGGTCACGCTGCCCGGCTCCAAAAGCATTTCCAACCGCGTCCTGCTGCTGGCCGCGCTGTGCCAGGGCACAACAGCCGTCCATGACCTGCTCGACTCCGACGACACGCGCGTGATGCTGGACGCGCTGCGCCAGCTGGGCTGCGGTGTGATGCAGGACGGCGCCGTGGTGCGCATCACCGGCCTGGGCGGCCAGGCGCCCGCCGCACCGGCAAGGCTTTTCATGGGCAACGCGGGCACAGCCATGCGCCCCCTGACGGCCGCGCTCGCGGTGCTGGGTGGTGACTTTGAATTGAGCGGCGTGCCACGCATGCATGAGCGCCCCATTGGCGATCTGGTCGACGCATTGCGCCAGCTGGGGTGCAGCATCCAGTATCTGGGCCACGAGGGCTTCCCCCCCCTGCGCATCGGTTGGCCCACGCTCGCCCTGGACGCGCCGATCCGGGTGCGCGGCGACGTGTCCAGCCAGTTCCTGACCGCCTTGCTGCTGGCGCTGCCTCTGGTGGCCGGGCGTGATGTGGTGATCGAGGTGGTGGGGGAGCTGATTTCCCGACCGTACATTGAAATCACCCTGAACCTGCTGGACCGCTTTGGCATCGCGGTGCAGCGCGATGGCTGGCAACGCTTCACCATCCCGGCCGGCAGCATGTACCGCAGCCCGGGCGACATCCATGTCGAAGCCGATGCCTCATCGGCCAGCTACTTCATTGCGCTGGGCGCCCTGGCGGCCAGCCAGGGCAGCGTGCGCGTACAGGGCGTGGGCGCGGGGTCCATCCAGGGCGATATCCGGTTCATCGAAGCCGCCCAGGCCATGGGCGCCAACGTAGCCAGCGGCCCCAACTGGCTGGAAATCTCGCGCGGCGCCTGGCCGCTCAAGGCGATCGACCTGGACTGCAACCACATCCCCGATGCCGCCATGACGCTGGCGGTAATGGGCCTGTTTGCCGACGGCCCGACCACGCTGCGCAACATTGCCAGCTGGCGCGTCAAGGAAACCGACCGCATCGCCGCCATGGCCGCCGAATGCGCCAAGCTGGGCGCCTCGGTCACCGAGGGCGAAGACTGGCTGCGCATCGAGCCGCCCGCGCGGTGGCAGGCCGCCAGCATCCACACCTATGATGACCACCGGGTCGCCATGTGCTTTTCGCTCGCGGCCTTCAATGCCGATGGCGTTGCGGTCCGCATTGAAGACCCCAAATGCGTGGCCAAGACCTTCCCGGACTATTTCGAGACGCTGTTCAGCGTTGTCACGCCCAGACCAGGGCGGGTGCCCGTTATCTGCGTGGACGGACCGACAGCCTCAGGCAAAGGCACGCTGGCTTCTTGCCTGGCCCAGCGGCTGGGCTACCACTACCTGGATTCCGGCGCCCTGTACCGCGTGACGGCGCTGGCGGCGCTGCGGGCGGGTCTGGCGCTGGACGCCGCCAACGAGGCGGCCATCGCCGAACTGGCCGCCCGGCTGCCGGTGCGCTTTGCAGGGGCGCACGTGCTGCTGGATGGCCAGGACGTGACCGACGCCATCCGTACCGAGGAAGCCGGCATGAACGCCTCGCGCGTGTCTGCCCTGCCCCTGGTGCGAACGGCCTTGGTGGGGCTGCAACACGCATTTGGGCAGTTGCCCGGGCTCGTGGCCGACGGGCGCGACATGGGTACGGTGATTTTTCCGCAGGCGTCGCTCAAGGTGTACCTGACGGCCAGCGCCGCCCGCCGGGCAGAGCGCAGGTATAAGCAGTTGATTTCAAAGGGTTTTTCGACTACACTCGACGGTCTTCGCCAGGATCTGGAGGCGCGCGACGCGAGGGACTCGTCCCGCAGCGTTGCCCCTTTGAAACCTGCCGCAGATGCCTTGCTGCTCGACAACTCTGACCAGACGATTGAAGAATCAGTCGATCAGGTGCTGGCGTGGTGGCAGGACAAACAGCCGTTCAGGAGTGCCTGAGCGGCTTGACCGGCCCGCACAGCCCCTCTCGCGCGTCAGCGCCCCAGGCAGTGCGGTTCATCAACGTAACCCGCGGCCCCGTCCGCAACAAACCGCCGTCCTCAGCCTTAAAAACAGCCGCCCTGAAGCGATTTTGCTTTTGCGTCTGGAAACCTGTGCGACGTGCAAGGAAACTCAATGTCTGAATCTTTTGCCGCCCTGTTTGAAGAATCGCTGCAGCGCCAGGAAATGCGCGCCGGCGAGGTCATTACCGCTGAAGTCGTGCGCATCGAGCACAGCTTCGTCGTGGTCAATGCCGGACTCAAGTCCGAGGCCTATGTGCCGATCGAAGAGTTCAAGAACGACAAGGGCGAGATCGAAGTCCAGGTGGGCGACTTCGTGTCGGTGGCCATTGACGCCATCGAAAACGGCTACGGCGACACCATCCTGTCGCGCGACAAGGCCAAGCGCCTGGCTTCGTGGATGAGCCTGGAAAAGGCGCTGGAATCCGGCGAGTTCGTCACCGGCACCACCAGCGGCAAGGTCAAGGGCGGCCTGACCGTGCTGGTCAATGGCATCCGTGCCTTCCTGCCCGGTTCGCTGATTGACACGCGTCCCATCAAGGACCTGACCCCTTACGAAAACAAGACCCTGGAATTCAAGGTCATCAAGCTGGACCGCAAGCGCAACAACGTGGTGCTGAGCCGCCGCGCCGTGGTGGAAGCCTCCATGGGCGAAGAGCGCGCCAAGCTGATGGAAACCCTGAAGGAAGGCTCCGTCGTGCGCGGCGTGGTCAAGAACATCACCGAATACGGCGCGTTCGTGGACCTGGGCGGCATTGACGGCCTGCTGCACATCACCGACATGGCCTGGCGACGTGTGCGCCACCCGAGCGAAGTGGTGCAAGCCGGCCAGGAAATCACCGCCAAGATCCTCAAGTTCGACACCGAAAAGAACCGTGTGTCCCTGGGCCTCAAGCAAATGGGCGACGACCCGTGGATGGGCGTGAACCGCCGCTACCCGCAAGGCACGCGCATGTTCGGCAAGATCACCAACATCGCCGACTACGGCGCGTTCGTGGAACTCGAGCCCGGCATCGAAGGCCTGGTGCACGTGTCCGAGATGGACTGGACCAACAAGAACGTGGCCCCGAGCAAGATCGTTGCCCTGGGCGACGAAGTCGAAGTCATGGTCCTGGAAATCGACGAAGACAAGCGCCGCATCAGCCTGGGCATGAAGCAGTGCAAGGCCAACCCGTGGCAGGAATTCGCGCAGAACACCAAGCGCGGCGACCGCGTCAAGGGCCCGATCAAGTCGATCACCGACTTCGGCGTGTTCGTGGGCCTGGCTGCCGGCATCGATGGCCTGGTGCACCTGTCCGATCTGTCCTGGAACGAACCCGGCGAAGCCGCCGTGCGCAACTACAAGAAGGGCCAGGAAGTCGACGCGATCGTGCTGGCCGTGGACGTGGACCGCGAGCGCATCAGCCTGGGCATCAAGCAGCTGGACGGCGACCCGTTTGCCACCTTCACCTCGGTGCACGACAAGGGCGCCGTGGTGACCGGCAAGGTCAAGACGGTGGACCCCAAGGGCGCCGAAATCGACCTGGGCGAAGACATCATCGGCTACCTGCGCGCCAGCGAAATCTCCCGCGACCGCGTGGAAGATGCCCGCAACGTGCTCAAGGAAGGCGACGAAGTTTCCGCCGTGGTGGTCAACATCGACCGCAAGACACGCAACATCCAGTTGTCCATCAAGGCCAAGGACATGGCCGACGAGCAAGGTGCGATGGCCAGCCTGAGCCAGCAGTCGTCGCGTGAAAACGCCGGCACGACCAGCCTGGGCGCCCTGCTGCGCGCCAAGCTGGACAACAACGAGTCGAAATAAGGCTTGAACCACCATTGAGGGCAGAGCGGCCAGGCGCGCGGCGCATGGATCGTTCTGCCCCGCAATGTCCTCGATTTCATGACCCGATCTGACCTGGTAGAAGAACTGGCCGCGCGTTTCAGCCAGCTCACCCATCGCGATGCGGAATACGCCGTCAAGGCGATTCTGGACGCGATGAGTGATGCACTGGTGCGCGGGCACCGCATCGAGATCCGCGGGTTCGGCAGCTTTTCAATCAACCGCCGTCCGCCCCGCATGGGCCGCAACCCGCGCAGTGGCGAAAGTGTGCATATCCCGGAAAAGCGGGTTCCCCACTTCAAGCCTGGCAAGGCCCTGCGCGAAGCCGTGGACCGCCGCACAGCCGAACTGCAGGCATCCGACGGCAAGACGGGCGACTGACCCCGATAGAATCCCCTCGTCACTGAGGAGATGGATGAAATACCTCATGTGGCTGCTCAAGGCAGCCATTTTTTTTACCCTGTTCGCATTCGCGCTGAACAACCAGCAGGACGCGACGGTGCACTTCTTCTTCGGCACCCAATGGCGCGCCCCGCTGGTGCTGGTGGTGTTGACCGCCTTTGCGCTGGGCCTGGCCGTGGGCGTCCTGGGCATGGTGCCACGCTGGTGGCGCCAGCGCACCGCGGCGCAACAGGCCACATTGGCACCGCACCGCGAAAAAAATGCCGCGGCCACCACGGACAGCCCGCCGGCGCCGCCCCATGGACTTTGACCTGAGCTGGATTCTGTTGGGGTTGCCGGTGGCATTCGTGCTGGGCTGGCTGGCCTCGAGACTGGACCTGCGCCAGTTGCGCATTGAAAACCGCCAGGCGCCCAAGGCGTATTTCAGGGGCCTGAATTTCCTGCTCAACGAGCAGCAGGATCAAGCCATCGACGCTTTCATCGAGGCCGTGCAGAACGACCCCGACACCTCCGAATTGCATTTTGCCCTGGGCAACCTGTTTCGCCGCCGTGGCGAATACGAACGCGCAGTACGCGTGCACGAACACCTGCTTTCGCGCGGTGACCTGAACCGCGCCGACCGCGAACGTGCCCAGCATGCATTGGCGCTGGACTTCCTGAAGGCCGGCCTGCTGGACCGCGCGGAGGAGGCCCTGCGCAAGCTCGAGGGCACCGCCTTCGAGACGCAGGCTCGCCTGGCGCTGCTGGCCATCTACGAGCGCTCGCGCGACTGGGCCCAGGCCACCGACACGGCCCGCAGGCTGGAGACCGGCGGCGAAGGCACTTTCACCACGCGCATTGCCCATTACCTGTGTGAACAGGCCGCCCAGGCCAGCGATGAGGCGGCCGAACCGCTGCTGCGCCAGGCCATCGCGGTGGCGCCCGATGCGCCGCGCGCGCGCATGGAACTCGCCGCGCTGCAGACCCGCGCGGGCGAGCACGACGCCGCCATGAAAACCCTGATGGGCCTGGCCAACCGGTCGCCGGCGTCCATCCCGCTGATGGCCGCGCGCCTGGCCGAGGCCGCGATGGCCAGCGCCCAGCAGGAGCAGGTCATGCAGGTGCTGCAGACCAGCTACGAGCTGCACCCGTCGCTGGACGTGCTGGACGCCATTGCCGCGCTTGAGTCCGATGCGCAGGCGGCTCGTGCCTGGTACATGCGTCACCTGGAACGCGAGCCCTCGCTGGTGGCCGCGTCACGCTGGCTGGCGGGCGAAAAGCTGGAGCACGAGCAGGCCCACCCGTACGTGCAGAACGCGCTCGAGCATGCCGTCAAGCCCCTGCGCCGCTACCGTTGCGCGGCGTGCGGCTTCGAGGCCAAGCAACATTTCTGGCAATGCCCCGGCTGTCAGGCCTGGGACAGCTACCCTGCACGGCGCGTGGAAGAGCTATGAATCACATTTCCAAGGAAGCCCTCGCTGCCGCCCGTGTGCTCGTGGTGGGCGACGCCATGCTGGACCGCTACTGGCACGGCGCGGTGGATCGCATTTCTCCCGAAGCACCGGTGCCCGTGGTGCGCGTCGCGCGCGAGGAAGAGCGCATTGGCGCCGCGGCCAATGTGGCCTACAACATCGCCACGCTGGGCGCCCAGGCCAGCTTCATTGGCGTGATCGGCGACGACGAGCCGGGACACAAGCTGGAACGCCTGATGCAAGGCACCGGCATACGCACCCATCTGGCACGCGACGCCGGCCTGCGCACGACCGTGAAGCTGCGCGTGATCGGACGCCAGCAGCAGCTGCTGCGCCTGGACTTTGAAAGCGAACCCGACCACGAAGCCCTGGCGTCCCAGACAGAGGCATTTGCCCGACTTGCCCCCGAACAGGACGCCGTGCTGTTTTCCGACTACGGCAAGGGTGGACTGGCCCACATCGCCACCATGATCAGCGCAGCGCGCGCCGCCGGCAAGCCGGTGCTGGTGGACCCCAAGGGCGCGGACTATTCCCGTTACGCCGATGCCAGCGTCATCACCCCCAACCGGGCCGAGCTGCAACAGGTGGTGGGCAGCTGGAGCAGCGAAGCCGCGCTGCGCGACAAGGCCCAGAACCTGCGCGAATCGCTGCGCCTGGACGCCCTGCTCGTCACCCGCAGCGAAGAAGGCATGAGCCTGTTTGATGCGCAGGGTGAGCTGCACGTCAAGGCCCAGGCGCGGGAGGTGTTTGACGTCACGGGTGCCGGTGACACGGTGATTGCCACGCTGGCAGCCTTGGTGGCCGCCGGCGTGCCGCTGCGCGACGCCCTGCCACTGGCCAACAGGGCAGGCGGCATTGTGGTGGGGAAATTCGGCACCGCCACGGTGTCGTATGAGGAGTTGTTTGCATGACAAGGGTTGTGGTTACCGGCGCGGCCGGCTTCATTGGCAGCAACATCGTGCGGGGCCTGAACGCGCGCGGTATCGACGACATCATCGCGGTGGACGACCTGACGCAGGGCGACAAGTTCCGCAACCTGGCCGACCTGCGCATTGCCGACTACGTGGACGCCGACCTGTTCTACGACCTGTTTGCCGAAGGCGGTTTCGGCAAGGTCGAGGCGGTGTTCCACGAGGGCGCCTGCAGCGACACCATGGAGGCCGACGGCAAGTACATGATGGACAACAACTACACGCTGTCATGTGGCCTGTTCCAGGCCTGCCGCCAGCGCGGCGTGCGGCTGCTGTACGCATCGTCCGCGGCCACCTATGGCGGCTCCGACACGTTCCGCGAAAGCCCCGAATTTGAAAAGCCGCTGAATGTCTATGGCTACAGCAAGCTGCTGTTTGACCAGCGCATGCGGCGCGAACTGGGCGCGCAGTTCCAGGACGCGACGCACCAGGTGGCGGGCTTCCGGTACTTCAACGTGTATGGCCCGCGCGAGCAGCACAAGGGCCGCATGGCCAGCGTGGCATTCCACCAGTTCAACCAGTTCCGCGCCGAAGGCCGGGTCAAGCTGTTTGGTGAATACGGTGGCTATGGCGCGGGCGAGCAACAGCGGGACTTTGTTTTCATTGACGACGTGGTAGCGGTCAACCTGTGGTTCTTTGACCATCCACAGAAATCCGGCATCTTCAACCTGGGCACCGGGCGCGCGCAACCTTTCAACGACGTGGCACTGGCCACCGTCAACGCGCTGCGGGACGCGCCGCCGCTGGACCTGGCGGGCGCAGTGGCGCAAGGCCTGGTTGAGTACGTGCCCTTTCCCGATGCGCTGCGCGGGAAGTACCAGTGCTATACCCAGGCCGACCTGTCAGCGTTGCGCGCAGCCGGCTGCGACCATGCTTTCCTGGATGTACAAAGCGGCGTTTCCTCTTACATGTTGTCACTGAAGCAGGCTTGATTGGGTACTTTTGATTTATTAAACTCGCGCGGCCTGGCAATCAGGCTGGGTGTTTATTTCAGATCAAGGAGGATTCCCATGTTCAAGAAACTGCTGGCCGTTGTGGCCTTGCTGTGCGCGACCCTGTCCCACGCCGCTGACGTCAACAAGGCCACCGAGGCCGAACTCGACGGCGTGCGCGGCATCGGCCCGACCATGACCAAGCGCATCCTGGAAGAGCGCAAGAAAGGCGAATTCAAGGACTGGAACGACCTGATCGGGCGTGTCCAGGGCATCGGTCCCGCCAACGCAACCCGCTTTTCCAAGGAAGGCCTGACGGTCAAAGGCGAAGCCTTCAAGGCGGCCGCGGCGACGCCTGCCGACCAGACCCCCAAGGGCGACAAGGCAGAGAAGTCCGCCGGCAAGAAAGCCGAGACGGCCAAGAACTGAGCCGCGCCAAATCCAGATCCAGGCCCGCGTCAGCGGGCCTTTTGCTTTGCAGCCGCGCCGTTCACACCAGCGCAATCAGGTCTGTCACGCCAACATCCACACCCGCCTGACTCAGCAGCGTGGTCACCTGCCCGCGATGGTGGGTCTGGTGGTTGAAGAAATGCGTCATGGCCTGCCAGGCCGGGTGCTCGCGCCAGACGCCACGTGTGTTGGCATAGCGCATGGTGCGCAAGGGGAAGTCCTGCGGCATCTGCGCTACCCAGGCTTCGATGGCAGCGTCCAGCCGTTCGCGCCGGGCCTTCAGTGCAGCCCAATCAGGCTCCAGCACCGTGCCGTACGTGGCGCCCGCGGGCAGGCTCAACACGCCGCCGCCCAAGGCCGCGAAACCGTCGCCCTGGGCGTTGAAGCGCTGCAGCCACATCGTGTCGCCCCACACCAGGTGGTTCAGCGTGCCGTGGATGGAGCCGAAGAACGCGCCGTGGTCCTGCCGGCGCTGCGCGTCGCCGAGCGCATCGCACACGCCGTACAGGCGTTCGTTGAACCAGGTGTTGTAACGGGCCAGGAAGCGGTAGTTGTCAATGAAGGCGCTGCTCATGCGAGCGATTGTCGGCAATTTGGCGCCGCGCCGCCACGCCGGGCACCGCCTGGCCGAACAGCGGCAACAGATCCGCCGTGCGCCGCTGCGCCTCGGCCTGCCCCAGGTCCTGCGCGAGGTACTGGTACAGGCTTGAGCGCAGCAGCCACAGCTCGACGGCGGACGCGGCGCGCGCGATCTGGCCGGTGGCCCGGGCGCGGTGCTCGTCGCTGCAGGGCGCCACGGCCATGCGCATCGCCTGGCGGATGTCGTCCAGATTGGGGGCCGGCGGCGCAGCCGCGCCGTCGGCCGCATCATGGCGATGCGGCCCCCAGGCCGAGGCGAACCACTTCTGAACGCGTGAAGTCATGTCCATGCCCAACTCCTTCGACATCTTGTGCGATTCAGGCCGCGCCGTAGCCGCCGCCGCCTGGTGTGTGAATTTCAAACACATCGCCGGGCTTCATTTCCGCCTGGCCGATGTGGTCCAGCTCCTCGACCTGTCCATTGCTGCGCACCACGCGGTTGATGCCCACCTGGCCCGGCTGGCCGCCGGCCATGCCAAAGGCGCCATGCTTGCGCCCGTTGGACAGGATGCTGGCCGTCATGTCCTCCAGGAAGCGCACGCGGCGCACACCGCCATTGCCACCGCGCCATTGCCCTGCCCCGCCTGAACCCTCGCGGATTTCATAGCTGTCCAGCCGCACCGGGAAGCGGAACTCCAGCACCTCGGGGTCAGTCAGGCGCGAGTTGGTCATGTGGGTCTGCACCACGCTCGTGCCGTTGAAGCCCTGCCCCGCGCCGCTGCCGCCTGAAATGGTTTCGTAGTACTGGTGCGACGCGTTGCCGAAGGTGAAGTTGTTCATGGTGCACTGGCTCGCGGCCATCACGCCCAGCGCGCCGTACAGGCAGTTGGTGATGCAGGTGGACGTCTCCACATTGCCCGCCACCACCGAGGCCGGCGGATTGGGGTTGAGCATGGAGCCCGGCGGGATGATGACCTTCAGCGGCTTCAGGCAGCCCGCATTGAGCGGGATGTCGTCGTCCACCAGCGTGCGGAACACATACAGCACCGCCGCCATGCACACCGCCGTGGGCGCGTTGAAGTTGTTGGTCTGCTGCGCGCTGGTTCCTGTGAAGTCGATTTCCGCGCTGCGGCTGGCCGTGTCCACGCGGATCGCCACCTGGATCTGCGCGCCGTTGTCCAGCGGCAGGGTAAAGGCGCCGTCCTTCAGGCGCGTGATCACGCGGCGCACGGATTCCTCCGCGTTGTCCTGCACATGGCCCATGTAGGCCTGCACCACGTCCAGGCCAAACTGGTCGGCCATCTTGCGCAGTTCCTGCACGCCCTTTTCATTGGCGGCGATCTGGGCCTTCAGGTCGGCCATGTTCTGCTGCGGGTTGCGGCTGGGGTATTGCCCGCTTTGCAGCAGCGCCACCATCTCGGCCTCACGCAGCACGCCCTGGTCCACCAGCTTGACGTTGTTGATCTGAACGCCCTCTTCCTCGATGCGCGTGGAAAACGGCGGCATCGAGCCCGGCGTGGTGCCGCCAATGTCGGCATGGTGCCCGCGGCTGCCCACATAGAACAGCGGCTTGTCGTGCGCGGCCGCGCCCAGATACACCGGCGTGATGACGGTCACGTCAGGCAAATGCGTGCCGCCGTGGTAGGGGTCGTTCAGCACGTACACATCGCCCGGCTGCATCTTGCCCGCGCCGGATCGGAGGTCCGTTTCGGCCCGGCGGATCACCGTCTTGATGCTCTCGCCCATGGAGCCCAGGTGCACCGGCATGTGCGGCGCATTGGCAATCAGGTTGCCGTCGGTGTCAAACAGCGCGCAGCTGAAGTCCAGGCGCTCCTTGATGTTGACCGAGTAGGCCGTGTTCTGCAGCTGCAGGCCCATCTGTTCGGCAATGTTCATGAACAGGTTGTTGAACACCTCCAGCAGCACCGGGTCCACCGTGGTGCCCACGGCAAACTTCACGGCGCGTGGAATGCGACGGTCCAGCACCAGGTGGTCCAGGGCCGTCAGCTCGGCCTCCCAGCCAGGCTCCACCACGGTGGTGGCGTTCTTTTCGGCAATGATGGCCGGGCCCGGCACCACGTCGCCGGGGCGCAGGTCCTCACGCACGACCAGCGCGGCGTCATGCCACTGGCCGCCGGAATACATGCGCACGGTTTCGCGGCGCGGCACCTCGCGCGGGTCATGGGTTTCATGGCGCGGCTCGGCCGGCGCGTCACCCGCCACCACCGCCTCCACCGACACAGCCTCCACCACCAGCCGCTTGCCCTGCATCAGGAAGGCAAAGCGCTGGCGGTACGCTGCCTCAAAGCCCGCCTTGATCGTGGCCAGGTCGCCAAACGGCACCACCAGCGCCGAATCGCTGCCCTCGTAGCGCACATGCACGCGGTGGTGCACCTTGACTGTTCCGGCATTGACCTGCTGGCGCTCCAGCTCGGCCTGCGCGGCGGCACCCAGCGCGTCCAGCTTCTCGGCCACCAGCGGCAGCGATGCGGCGGCCAGCGGCATTTCCACCGCCTGTTCACGGATCACGTTCTGGTCGGCCAGGCCCATGCCATAGGCGCTGAGCACGCCGGCCAGCGGGTGCACGAACACACGCGTCATGCCCAGGGCATCGGCCACCAGGCACGCATGCTGGCCGCCCGCGCCACCAAAGCACTGCAGCGTGTAGCGCGTGACGTCGTAGCCGCGCGCCACGGAAATTTTCTTGATGGCGTTGGCCATCTGTTGTACCGCGATGTTGATGAAGCCCTCGGCCACCACCTCGGCGCTGCGACCGGTCTTGCCGGCCAGGACGTTGAACTTCGCCTCCACCGCTTCAAAGCTCAGCGCCTCGTCCGCGTTGGGGCCGAACACCTTGGGGAAGTAGCGCGGCTGGATCTTGCCGGTCATCACGTTCGCATCGGTCACGGCCAGCGGGCCGCCGCGGCGGTAGCTGGCCGGGCCCGGGTTGGCGCCCGCGCTCTCGGGCCCCACCCGAAAACGCGCACCGTCAAATTCAAGAATGGAGCCGCCGCCCGCCGCCACGGTGTGGATGCTCATCATGGGCGCGCGCATGCGCACGCCGGCCACCTGGGTTTCAAACTCGCGCTCGAACTCGCCCGCGTAGTGGCTCACGTCGGTGGATGTGCCGCCCATGTCAAAGCCGATCACCTTGTCGTGGCCCGCCAGCGCCGCTGTGCGCGCCATGCCCACGATGCCGCCGGCGGGGCCGGACAGGATCGCGTCCTTGCCCTGGAAGGCGTGCGCGTCGGTCAGGCCACCGGACGACTGCATGAAGAACAGCTTGACGCCCGGCATCTCGCCGGCCACCTGCTCCACATAACGGCGCAGGATGGGCGACAGGTACGCATCCACCACCGTCGTGTCGCCCCGGCTCACGAACTTCATCATGGGGCTGGTCTCAAAGCTGGTGCTCACCTGGGTGAAGCCCGTCTCTTTGGCAATGCGTTTGGCAGCCAGTTCATGCTCGGTATAGCGGTAGCCGTGCATGAACACGATGGCCACGCTGCGCAGGCCGCGGCCATAAGCCGCCAGCAGGTCCCCGCGCAACGAAGCTTCGTCCAGCGGCTGCAGCACCTCGCCCTGGGCACTCAGGCGCTCCTGCGCCTCGATCACTTCGGTGTACAGCAGCTCGGGCAGCAGGATGTTGCGGTCAAAAAGGCGCGGGCGGTTCTGGTAGGCAATGCGCAGCGCATCGCGAAAACCTCGCGTGGTGACCAGCAGCGTGGGCTCGCCCTTGCGTTCCAGCAGCGCGTTGGTGGCCACCGTGGTGCCCATCTTCACGCACTCCACCACCGCAGGCGTCACCGGTTCGCCGCGCTTCAGGCCCAGCAGGTGGCGGATGCCGGCCACGGCGGCGTCCTTGTACTGCTCGGGGTTTTCGCTGAGCAGCTTGTGCGTGGTGAGCGTGCCGTCAGGCCGCTTGGCAACGATGTCGGTGAAGGTGCCCCCCCGATCAATCCAGAACTGCCAACGCGAAAGGGGTGTGTTGTCTTGCATGATGCTTCAGATGTTGTTGTAGATGAATACTGCCTTGCCCGTGGGCGTCGGGCAAGGCGTTGGGAGGGTGGCAAGCGCGGAGTTCATGGCACAGGTCTGCAGGTTATGCCACACCGGGCATGGAGACGTAACGGCTCAGCCGCCTGAACCGTGCCAGCCAGGCGCCAACGGCAGGATAGTCCGACAACGCCAGCCCGCCTTCTTCCGCCAAAGCGACGTAGGGAAAGCAGGCCACGTCCGCCAGTGTGGTGTGGTCACCAGCCAGCCAGTCGCTGCGCTCCAGCTGTCCTTCGAGTACCTCCAGCGCACGGTGTCCGTCCGATTGCGCCGACTCCAGACAGGCTCTATGGCCAAACCGTGCAACCGCCCGCGCCAGAAACAGGCCGGAGGTGATTTCATTCTGGGCCAGTTCCAGCCACTGGCATACGCGGGCCATGGCGGCCGCATCCACGGGCAACCATTCGCGCGATTCGTCGTAGCGGCGGGCCAGGTAGCACAGGATGGCGGTGGACCCCCACAGCGTCACGTCGCCGTCGGTCAGCGTGGGCACCTGGCCCCGCGGGTTGAGCCGAAGGTAGTCGGCGTCCACCACGTTGCGCCCCGCTTCCTGCCTGACCACGATGCGCTGGTAAGGCAAACCCAGAAACGACAGCAAAAGCCGCACCTTGTAGCAGTTGCCCGATGTGTCCCGGTCATGCAGCACAAGGCAGCGGCCGGCATGGGCAACGGAAGCAGGCTTGTCACAAGGGGCTTGCATGGCTGGTGCCCTAGCGCTGGATGTAATACGGCACAAAGATGTTGTTGGCCTCGTTGCCGACCGATCGCACCCATTCGCGTGAGAACTTCTCGCCCATGCGCTTGAGCTCGGCCTCGAATTCAGCCGGAATGCGGTCGATTTTCATGCCTTTGGCCTTGAGTTCGTTGGTGGAACCGGTGGCCACCTCGCGGCTCATGGCCCAGCCACGGACTTCTGCTTGCTGGGCCGATTTGAGCACGGCCTGCTGCACGGCCGGCTTCAAGGCGTTGAACGCGCTGAGGTTCACAAAAACGATGTTCTTGGGAAACCACGCATTGATTTCGTAGTAATGCTTGATCTGGCCCCAGACCTGGTTTTCCACGCCCGTGACGGCGGATGTGATCATGTTGTCCATGCGACCGCTGGCCAGGGCCTTGTTGACCTCGACCATGGGCACGTCCACCGGCGTGGCGCCCAGCATTTCGGCAATGCGGATGGTGGACTGGTTATAGGTGCGCATGCGCGTGCCTTTGAAGTCCGCCGACGAGCGCACCGGCGCGCCCGCGTACAGGCCCTGGGGCGGCCAGGGCACGGCGTACAACGCCTTCAGGCCGCGCTGGGCAAAGTGCTTGTCGATCAGCGGGCGCTGCAGGTCCCACATGCGCTGGGCATCTTCATAGCTGCTCACCACGAACGGGATGGCGTCGGCCCCGGTAATCGGTATGTCCTTGACCATGCTGGTCATGATGGTCTCGCCGGCCTGGGCCTTGCCGTCCTGCACGCCCTGGCGGATGTCGTTGAGCTTGAGCAGCGCGTTGTTGGGATGGACTTCAATCCGCAAAGCGCCGGAGGTGGACAGCTCCACGTCTTTTGCAAACTGCATGATGTTCTGCGTGTGGAACGATTCAGCGCGGTAGCCGGTGGCCAGTTTCCAGCTGGTCTGGGCTTGAAGCGCGGGATGCGCGAGCGAGACCGCTGCAATTGCGGCAATCATCAGATACTTCATGGTGAACTCCTGGGGTGTGGAGTGGCTCAACCCTGCATCTGGCGTGGCAGCCACAAGACCACGTCGGGGAAAAAGTAGGTCGCGATCACGGCCGCGATCATCAGGAAGAACAGCGGCATCGCCGTGCGGGCAATCCAGGTCACCTCGCGTTTGGTCAGCCCCTGCAGCACGAACAGGTTGAAGCCCACAGGCGGCGTGATCTGCGCCATCTCGACCACCAGCACGATGAAGATGCCGAACCAGATCAGGTCAAAGCCCGCGGCCTCCACGGTGGGCAGCAGCACGGCAATGGTCAACACCACCATCGAGATGCCGTCCAGGAAACAGCCCAGCATGATGAAGAACACGATCAGCAGCAGCATCAGCGCGAACGGTGACAGCTGCAGCGCGCCGATGAATTCCGCCAGATGCCGTGGCAAGCCGATGAAGCCCATGGCCAGCGTGAGGAAGGCGGCGCCCGCCAGGATCAGTCCGATCATGCAGTACACGCGGCAGGCGGCCACCAGCCCGTCCTTGAAACGGGTCCAGTCCAGCGAGCCTTCGATCCTGGCGAGGATGAGCGCTCCACCCACCCCCAGCGCAGCGGCCTCCGTGGCAGTGGCAAGGCCGCTGTAGATGCCGCCCAGTACCAGGGCGATCAGCGACACCACCGGGATCAGGTGACGCGACGCGTACACCTTCTGGCCAAAGCTCATGGCCGTGTCGGCGGCTGGCACCTTGTCCTTGTTGAACAGGGCCCAGACGATGATGTAGCCCATGAACAGCGCCGCCAGCAGCAGGCCGGGGATGACGCCCGCCAGGAACAGCTTGGCAATCGACACGTTGGCCGCCACGCCGTACACGATCATGATGATCGAGGGGGGAATCAGCAGCCCCAGCGTGCTGGCGCCGGCCAGCGTACCCACCGCCATGGCGTCGGGGTAGCCGCGTTTTTTGAGTTCGGGCAAGGTGATCTTGCCAATGGTGGCGCAGGTCGCGGCGCTGGAGCCGGAGATGGCCGCAAAGATGGTGCAACCCACCACATTGGTGTGCAGCAGCCGCCCGGGCAGGCGGTCCAGCCAGGGCGCCAGGCCCTTGAACATGTCGTCCGACAGCTTGCTGCGAAACAGGATTTCCCCCATCCACAGGAACAGCGGCAGCGCAGTGAGCGTCCAGCTGGAAGTAGAACCCCAGATGGTCAGCATCATGCTGTCGCCCACGGGGCGGCTGGTGAACAGCTCCATGCCGATCAGCGCCACCGCCAGCAGCGACAGGCCAATCCACAGACCGGAGCCCAACACCGCGAACAGCAACACAACCAGGGCAAATGCAATAACGACGTCCATTTTGTCTGTCTCTCGTTCTTATTCGACGCGGGCGGCTTCGTCGGTCGCCCCGATAAAACTCGTACCCTGCGAGCGCTGCACCAGTGCATGGACAAACGACAGGGCAAACCCGATGCAGCCCAGCGCCATGCTGATCTGCGGTATCCACAGCGGCGAGGCATCGGCCGCGGGTGAGATGTCATGCGTGGTGTAGGACACCCACACCAGGCGCACCGCGTACCAGGCGATGTACAGCGCCAGGCCCGTGGCCACGGCAAGGCACCACCATTCGAGCGCGCCGCGCACTTTGGCGGGCACCCGGTCCAGCAGCAGGGTCACGCGGATGTGGTCCCCATGCTTGAGCGTGGCCGGCAGAGCCAGGAACAGCGCTGCCGCGATGGCATAGCCCGCATAGGCATCAAGGCCGGGGATATCCCACTGCACCTCCCGCGCGATCACCCCCAGCAGCACGGTGCCAAATGCCGCCACCATGGCCAGGCACGCCAGCAGCATGAGCAGCTTGTAGAAATTGAGGACGAGTTTGGCCACCGTACGCTCCTGGTTCGGACTGACTTGAGGAAGGGAAAAAGGCGGCGGAAAGCTGAAGAAGCAAGGTGCTTCCCGCCGCGGGAGACAACCGGGGTGTTTTACGGCCTGCGGTAGGCGTCGATCACGGCCTGGCCTTCGGCGCCGGCGGTCTTGAGCCATTCGGCGGTCATGGTCTCGCCGATGTCGGCCAGCACTTTCTTCACTGCATCGGACGGCGCCGCAATCGTCATGCCCTTGGCGCCGAGTTCCTTGATGTACTCGCCGTCCAGCCGCTCGCTGGTGGCCCAGCCGCGCGCTTCGGCGGCGGCGGCGGCCTTGAGCACGGCCTCCTGCGTGGGCTTGTCCAGCGCGTCAAAGGCCTTCTGGCTCACCACCGTGGCATTGCGCGGCAGCCACGCACTGACCGGGTAGAAATACTTCACCTGCTCATGCAGTTTGCTCTCCACGCCGCTGGCGCTTGACGTCAGGAAGTTCTGCACGCCGCCGGTGGCCAGCGCCTGGCCCAGCTCAGCCAGCTGGATGGTGACGGGCTGCGCCTTGAGCAACTGCGCGATGCGCGTGGTGGCCGGGTTGTAGGCGCGCATCTTGGTGCCCGCGAAATCCGCCGGCGTGCTGATCGGCTTGAGCGAATACAGCGACTGGCCTGGCCACGGCACGGTGAACAGCACCTTCATGCCCTGGGACGCCAGCAGCTTGTCCTGCGCGGGCTTGGCCGCCTGGTACAGGCGCTTCGCGTCGGCATAGCCGGTGGCCAGGAACGGAATGGAGTCCACGCCGAACAGCGGGTTCTCGTTGGCCGCGCCGGACAGGATGAACTCGGCCGCGGGCACCTGGCCCGTCTGCACGGCGCGCTTGATCTCGTTGGCCTTGTACAGCGAGCCACCCGGGTGCAGCGTGATCTTGAGCTTGCCGCCGGTGAGCTGGTCCACCTCGGTGGCGAACTGCTGCACGTTCTGGGTCTGGAAGCTGTTGGCGCTGTAGCCAGTGGGCAGATCCCATTTGGTCTGGGCCGAGGCAGAGGCTGCGACCGCGAAGGCGGACAGGCAGAACATGAGTTTTTTCATCATTGGCTCCTTGAATTAGAAACTGGCAAGCTGGGTGTTGAGAAGATCGGTAATCAGCATCGCGCCGGGGGCGTGTGTGATGCAGAACGCGGGGCGGGCCTGCCGGATCGCGGCCTGCGGCGTGACGCCGCAGGCCCAGAACACCGGCAGTTCATCGGGCATCACCTCCACCGCGTCACCGTAGTCGGGCGCGGACAGGTCGGCAATGCCGATCAGTGACGGGTCGCCGATATGAACCGGCGCCCCATGCACATCAGGAAAGCGGGAGGTCACCTGCACCGCGCGGATCACGGCGGCGGCTTTCATGGGCCGCATGGACACCACCATGGGGCCGTGGAACACGCCTGCGGGCCGGGTTGCGATGTTGGTGCGGTACATGGCCACGTTGCGGCCTTGTTGCACATGACGCAGCGGCAGGCCGGCCTGCATCAGCGCCTGCTCGAAACTGAACGAGCAGCCGATGACGAACGTCACCAGGTCGTTGCGCCACAGCGCGGAGATGTCGCAGGGCTCTTCCACCAGCTCGCCCTCGCGCCACACGCGGTAGCGCGGCACGTCGGTGCAGATGTTGATGTCCTGGCCCAGCGTGGGCAGCAGCGCATGGCCGGGCTCGGACACGGCCAGCAGCGGGCAGGGCTTGGGGTTGCGCTGGCAGTAGCGCAGGAAGTCATTGGCCTGCGCCTCGGGCAGGATCACCACGTTGCCCTGCACGTGCTCGTCGGCCAGCCCGCTGGTGTGGTGCGTCCACACGCCCTGGCGGATCAGTCCGCGTACATGGGCCGCGTTCTGCGTGCCTTCGCGGCCAAACACCGCCTGCGCCAAATCCAGAGCTGATCCCACCGCGCGTCCTTTGCTTCAAAACATGTCAATTGCATGACGATGGGCGGATTGTGGTGGGCGCTCAGGGCTTCTTCAAATTCAAAATTTTTCGCTTAGATCATCGATTTTTTCGCTGACCCTTTTTGGTGCCGGATTCCGCGTCGATGAACGCAAACGCCGACCGGATGACCGTTTCAACCGTGTGAGAGCTGGGATCGTTGCGGTAGCTCGCGTGGATCGGCAGGGGCTGCAGCGCGGTATCGCAGGCCAGCAGCTTCAGGTTGGGAAAGGCCAGAAGCCGCTGCACCGCGCGGCGCGGCAGCGTGGCCACGCCGAAGCCGCCCTGCACCAGCTGCACCATTGCGGAGATCGAAGAAATCGTGTGCACCCGTTTGGGCTCCACGTCCGCCTGGCGAAACAGGTCCACCAGCGCAACGTGGGGCAGCGAGCCGCGCTGGAACGTCAGGATTTCCTGCTCGCCCAGCTCGGCCAGGGCATAGCGCCGCTTGCGGTGCAGCTGCGCGTTGCCCATGAAGACCATCTCCATGGGTGGCAACGCCCGGCTGCGCACGCCATCGGCCGACGCAGGCAGCGCGGCAAACACCAGGTCCTGCGTGCCGCGCTGCACCTGTTCCACCAGGATGGGCGTGGTCTCCACCGTCAGCTCCAGCTCCAGCGCCGGGTGATCGGCACGCAGCTTCTCAATCCAGGGAATCAGCCACGAATGCAACACCGACTCAATCGCGCCAATGCGCATGGACACGGCCAGCGGCGCGCCCGATCCCATTTCGGCCTTGACCTCGCGCTGCAGCTCCAGCAGCCGCTGCGCGTAGGTAAAAAAGCGTGTGCCCGCCACCGTCAGGCGAAACTGCTTGTCCCGCCGGTCCAGCAGCAGCACGCCCAGCTCTTCTTCCAGCGCGGCAATGCGGCTGGACATGGCTGATTGCGTCAGAAACAGCTTCTCGGCGGCGCGGGTCACGCTCTTGAGCGACGCGACCCAGTAAAACGCCTCAACAAATCTGAGGTTCATGGCGCGACGGCGGCTTGCGCCGCAAAAGACCTGAGGGCAGGCAAATCAACCAGCGACAGCACCTGCAGCCCCGTCGCATCGCGGATCTGCTGCGCATAGGGCGGCATGTTGGTGCATTCCAGCACCACCGTGCGCACCTGCGGCGCGCGGGCCTTCAGTGCCACGGCGGCGGCCACCACGTCGGCGCCCGCGCGCCGCAGGTCCATCTGCTCGCGGTTGCCCAGGATGGCCGCGGCGAACTCGCCCCGCGGGTCCACGCCCTGCACCAGCACGTCGTTCACGCGCTCACGCGGCACGCCGGCGCCGCGCAGGTGTTCCTCACCCAGCGCGGCGGCGCTGATGGTCAGCACTCCCACCTGCGGCTGCTCCTTCAGAAGGCGCGGCAACAGCAGCAGGCTGGACGTGAGCACAGGCACCTTGCACGCGGCCTGTAGTTCTTTTTGCAACAGCACCAGGAAGCCGCAGCTGGTGGTGATGGCCGCCACGCCCGATCGCTCCAGCTGGCGCACCACGGAGATGAATGCGGGCGTGACGCGCCCGGCGCGAAGCCCCTTGGCGGATCGGACCACCTTGTCGGGCCAGATGCCGCGGACCACGTTGAAATTGACCGGCACGCCCCAGGTGGCCGCGTGGCCCACGTCGCCCGGCGGCCGGGGAAAGCGCGTGTCCAGCATCACGATACCCAGCACCGGCTGGGGTGCGCCCGGCGCCTGCGCGACAGGCCCCGGGGGAAATACCGTAGCGGCTGGCCCGCTATTTGCATTTATGCTGCTGCTCTCGTTCATCCACACCATTGTCCCGGAGAGACCATGAAATACCAATTCGGACTGATCGCGGCCGCCATTGCCTTCAGCGGCGGTGCATTCGCACAAACCAAGTGGGACCTGCCCGCGGCCTACCCGGCCACCAATTTCCACACCATCAACCTGACCGAGTTTGCCAATGATGTGGACAAGGCCACGGGCGGCAAGCTCAAGATCACGGTGCACCCCAACGCCGCGCTGTTCAAGGCACCCGAAATCAAGCGCGCCGTGCAAGGCGGCCAGGCCCAGATCGGCGAGGTGCTGCTGGTCAACTTCCAGAACGAATGGCAGCTCTTTGGCGCCGACGGCATCCCGTTCCTGGCCGACAGTTACGACGCCGCGGTCAAGCTGTGGAAGGCGCAAAAGCCGTTCATGGACAAGAAGCTCGCCGCCGACGGCCTGATGGCCCTGTACGCCGTGCCGTGGCCGCCGCAGGGCATCTACGTCAAGAAGCCGATCAGCAGCGCGGCAGACCTCAAGGGCGTGAAGTGGCGCGCCTACAGCCCCGCCACCGCACGCATCGCCGAGCTGGTGGGTGCGCAGCCCGTGACCGTGCAGGCCGCCGAGCTCTCGCAGGCCATGGCCACGGGCGTGGTTGAAAGCTACATGTCGTCGGGCTCCACCGGCTTTGACACCAAGACCTACGAGCACATCAAATACTGGTACGACACCCAGGCCTGGCTGCCCAAGAACGCGGTGCTGGTCAACAAGAAGGCCTTTGATGCGCTGGACAAGCCTACGCAGGACGCCCTGCTCAAGGCCGGCGCCGACGCCGAAGCGCGCGGCCTGGCCGCCAGCAAGAAGGCCAATGGCGAAACCCTTGAAAAGCTCAAGGCCGCCGGCATGAACATCCTGCCGCCGTCGGCGGCGCTGAAGGCCGACATGAAGAAGGTCGGCGACGTGATGCTCAAGGAATGGCTGGACAAGGCCGGCCCTGAAGGCCAGCAACTGGTGGACGCCTTCCGCAAGTAAGCACCAATGCGCAAGTTTCTCGATGCGCTGTACCTGAGCGCCGCCGCCCTGGCGGCGCTTTTCATGGTGGGCCTGCTGGTCATGGTGCTGCTGTCCATCATCAGCCGGCAACTGCACTTTCACGTGCCGGGCACCGACGCTTATGCGGGCTACTTCATGGCGGCCAGCGGCTTCCTGGCGCTGGCCCACACCCTCAAGCGTGGTGAACACATCCGCGTCACGCTGGTGATCAACGCACTGAAGGGCCCGTTCAAGCGTGGCCTGGAAATCTGGGCCCTGGGCTTGGCCACGCTGCTGGCCCTGCTGTTTGCGTTCTACAGCGTGCGCCTGTCCTGGCAGTCGTACAGCTTCCACGACATCTCCACCGCCAGCGATGCCACGCCGCTGTGGATACCGCAGGTCGCCATGGCGCTGGGCACCATCATCCTGGCCGTCGCATTCGTGGACGAGCTCATCCTTGAGCTGCGCGGACGGCGCGCGGCCGTGCAATCCGGCGAGGCCCTGCGCAATGAGTGACATCGCCATCACGGGCCTGCTGGTGCTGTCCCTGTTCCTGATCCTGGGCAGCGGCGTCTGGATCGGGCTCACGCTGTCGGGCGTGGCCTGGATCGGCATGCAGCTGTTCAGCTCGCGCCCCGCTGGCGATGCCATGGCCGTGACCATCTGGGGCTCGGCCTCCAGCTGGACGCTCACGGCGCTGCCGCTGTTTGTGTGGATGGGAGAAATCCTGTTTCGCACACGGCTGAGCAACGACATGTTCAGGGGCCTGGCCCCCTGGATGCAAAGCCTGCCCGGGCGGCTGCTGCACACCAACGTGGCGGGCTGCACCATCTTTGCGGCCGTGTCGGGCTCCAGCGCCGCCACCTGCGCCACCATCGGCAAGATGACCCTGCCCGAACTCAAACGGCGCGGCTACCCCGAGCACATGATCGTGGGCACGCTGGCCGGCGCCAGCACACTGGGACTTTTGATCCCGCCGTCCATCATCATGATCGTGTACGGCGTGACGGCCGAGGTGTCGATTGCGCGGCTGTTCATTGCGGGCGTGCTGCCCGGCATCATGCTGGCGCTGCTGTTCTCGGGTTACATAGCGGCCTGGGCACTGGCCAACCCGGGCAAGGTACCGGCCGCCGACCAGACGCTCACCTTCATGCAGAAGCTGGCCGAGTCGCGCAGCCTGATCCCGGTGGTGCTGCTCATCTCCGCCGTGCTGGGCTCGATCTACACCGGCATTGCCACGGCCACCGAGGCCGCGGCGGTGGGCGTGGTGGGCTCGCTCATCATCTCGGCTGCGCAGGGCTCACTCAACTGGCAGTCGTTCAAGGACTCGCTGATGGGCGCCACGCGCCTGTACTGCATGATCGCGCTGATCCTGGCCGGCGCGGCATTCCTCACGCTGAGCATGGGCTACATCGGGCTGCCGCGCCACCTGGCGGAGTGGATTGCCTCGCTGGGGTTGACGCAGGGCCAGCTGCTGGCGGCACTGGCGGTGTTCTTCATCGTGCTCGGCTGCTTCCTGGACGGCATCTCCATGGTGGTGCTGACCATGGGCGTCATCATGCCCACGGTGGTGAAGGCCGGCATTGACCCGATCTGGTTCGGCATCTTCATCGTGCTGGTGGTCGAGATGGCGCAGATCACCCCGCCGGTGGGCTTCAACCTGTTTGTGCTGCAGGGCATGACCGGGCGCGAGCTGACCTGGATCGCCAAGGTCACGATTCCCATGTTCCTGCTGATGTGCGCGGGCGTATTGCTGATCTACGTCTTCCCCGGCATCGTGACGTGGTTGCCCCAGCAGATGATGAAATGATCTGGAGCGTGGTGGCCATCTGTGTGGGCGCCTGCATGGGTGCGCTGGCCCGCTGGGGCCTGGGCCTGTGGCTCAACCCCGGCGCGGCAATCCCCTGGGGCACGCTGGCGGCCAACCTGGTGGGCGGCTACCTGGTCGGCATCTGCGTGGCCGTGTTCCACGCCCTGCCGCAGATCGACCCGGTGTGGCGGCTGGCGCTGGTCACCGGCTTTCTGGGCGCGCTGACCACGTTTTCGTCTTTCAGCGCCGAGGTGGTGGGCATGCTGATGCAGCAGCGCTACCTGCTGGCCGCCGGCACGGCGTTGCTACACTTGGCCGGCTCTTTGGTACTGACCGTGGCCGGCATGCGGTCTGCGGGGTACCTGCTGGCGATGCGTGGAGGCTGAGTGAAGACGGCTTTGTTCCTGCTGTGTCTGTGGTGTACCCAGGCCATGGCCCAAACCCCACCCAACTGGTTCACCGTGCTGGGTGACCGGGCCGACCCCACCCTGAACACCATTGAGGTGGACCCCGCCCCGCTGGAAAACAGCGACGCCGGGCGAATCATGAACATCCGTGTCAGCCGGTCCGCCCAGCGCACCAGCTGGGACGGTGTGCCGTACCGGTCGTACAACGCGCGTGTGATGTTCAACTGCACCGAAGGCAAGGCGTACTACCTGTCGCTCACGTTCTACAACCAGCCGCTGTGGCAGGGCGCGTCGCACAGGACATCCACCTACACACCGGACAACCCGCGCCCCATGCTGTTTCTGGACGTGGAGCCCAACCCCACGCAACGGATCATCAAGGCGGCTTGCATTTAGCTGAGCCGGATCACCTCGGGTGATTTGCCTTCGCCAAAGTGGCAGTGCACGGCATCCTGTACGGCGGTGCGCAGCGCTTCGACTGTGTCGGCCTCGGTAAAAATGGATTCGCCGAGCGCACGCGCAGTGAAGCCGCCTTCCGGCGCATGCTCAACCACAAAGACAATTTCACTCATGGCAATGACCTCCGCGACTAGGCCTCAAGTACGCCCGGTCTGCCCTGCGCCGCGCGCGGCACGCTGCACACCAGCTCACCCGGATCATTGGCCGGCACCGCCCGGTCATTCTTGGCCTGGGCCACGTCCATGTCGCGCGGCAGGGTCACGCCGTTTTTCACCGCCAGAATTTCGGCCATGACGCTCACCGCGATTTCCGGCGGCGTCTTGCTGCCGATGTAGATGCCAATCGGCCCGCGCAGGCGCTTCAGGTCGGCGTCGGTCTGGTCAAAATGCTCGACCATGCGGGCGTGGCGCGCGTCGTTGTTGCGCCGGCTGCCGATGGCGCCCACGTAGAACGCATCGGTCTTCAGCGCCTCCAGCAGCGCCAGGTCGTCCAGCTTGGGGTCGTGCGTGAGCGCCACCACGCAGCTGCGCCGGTCGGGCTTGAAGGCCGTCACCACGTCGTCGGGCATGTCGGCCACCACCTTGGCGCCGCTCACGCTCCAGGCACCGCGGTATTCCTCGCGCGGGTCGCACACCGTCACGGCAAAGCCGCTGAACAGCGCCATGGTGGCCAGGTATTCGGTCAGTTGCCCCGCGCCGATCAGCAGCATGCGGTACTCGGGGCCAAAGGTGTTGACCAGCGCCGTGTCTGACACGGTCAGTTCTTCAGGCGCTGACGCCTGTGCCAGCGTCACCGCGCCATCGGCCAGGCGCACGGTGCGCTGCATGAGCTGGCCACCCTCCAGCGCCGTCACCAGCGCGGCCAGCTGGGCGGCGTCAGGGTCGTACTCCAGCAGCAGCTCCAGCGTGCCGCCGCAAGGCAGGCCAAAGCGGTGGGCTTCGTCGGCGGTGATGCCGTACTTCACAAAACCGGGCGCGCCGCTGGGGATGTGCTTGTCTTCGCCGTTGCCTGAATAGGCCTGGGTGAAGCGGTAGATCAGGTCGTCTTCGATGCAGCCGCCTGAGACCGAGCCCACGACGGCGCCTGTTTCGCTGAGCGCCATGATGGAGCCGATGGGCCGCGGCGATGATCCCCAGGTGCGCACCACGGTGGCCAGCAGCGCGCGCTGGCCCGCCGCGCGCCAGTCGCGCAGCGTGCGCAACACCATGACGTCAAGGTTTTCCATGGCGGGCCCCTTGCCTGGTCAGCGCAACAGCCAGATCGCGGCCAGCACCACCACGGCGCCGGCCACCCAGGCCCAGGTCGGGATTTTGCCGCCGCTGCCGGTACCCGCGGCCTGCGCAGGGGCCACCGGTGGCAGCGCACCGGCAGCCGCATAGGCCTGCGGATGCTGGCGCTGCATTTCCTCGTCAAAGCGCTTGAAGAAGTCTTCAGCCATGGACTTGGCCACGCCGTCAATCAGCCGCTGGCCCATCTGCGCGATCTTGCCGCCCACCGAGGCATGCACGTTGTAGCTGAGAACGCAGCCTTGCCCCTCCTCGGGCGGCGAGAGCGTGACCTGCGAGTTGCCCTTGCCGAAGCCCGCCGCCCCACCCTGCCCGTCAAAGGTGATGGTGTAGCTGTTGGGCGGGTTGATGTCCGACAGCGTGATCTTGCCGTTGAACTTGGCTGACACCGGGCCGATCTTCACGGCCACGCCCACGGCGTACTGGTTGTCGCCCGTGGGCTCGACCTTGTCGCAGCCGGGGATGCAGGTCTTGAGCACCTCGGGGTTGTTCAGCGCGTCCCAGGCTTGTTGCTGGGTGATGGCCAGCGCGCGGCTTCCTTGCATTTCCATGGCGTTTCCCTCGATTTTCGCGTTGTGTCAGTGTTTCATGAGTGCGGCCAGACTGCCCGCAAGTTCCTCAAGCCGGGTGATGTTGTGCACGGCCAGCATGCCATGGGCATGGCGGTGCAGCACGGCCGCGCCGCGCGCCAGCGGCGAATAGCCGTCAAATCGCAGCAGCGGGTTGAGCCACAACAGACGGCGGCTGCGCCTGCGCAGCCAGGCCAGTTCGGCATCCAGGTCGGCCGGCTCGCCGGTGTCCAGCCCGTCGCTGATCACCAGCACCAGCGTGCGCCGGCCCACGAGGCGGCGGGCGTGCTGCTGGCGCAGCGTGGCCAGCGATTCACCCAGTCGTGTGCCGCCGGCAAAGTCGTCGATCAACGCGCTGGCCGCCGCCAGCATGGCGTCGGTATCTGCCAGGCGGAAGGCCGGCGTGAGGTCCGTCAGGTGCGTGCCAAAGGCAAACACGTCGCGCTGCGCGCGGTGGCCGTTGGCGTTACGCGTGGCCGCGTGCAAAAACGCCAGCAGCAGCCGCGCATAGCGCTCCATCGAGCCCGACACATCCACCAGCACCAGCAGGGGCAGCGGCTGGCGCTGGCGCTGCAGGTGGCGCAGCTGCATGATCTCGCCGCCGGTGCGCGCGGCGCGCTGCATCACGCCAGACCAGTGCATGCGGTGGCCACGCGTGCCGGGGCGCACCCGGCGCGACGGCACCTGCGGCAGCGGCAGCGCCACGTCGCGCGCCAGCCGCTCGACCAGGTGGTATTCGCTGGCGCTCAGGGCGCTGAAGTCGGCATGCTTCAGCCGCCGCAGGTCGCTGGCCGTCATGGCCGCGTCAAATTCAACTTTCTGGTCTTCTTTTTTGGGCGACGCCTGCTGGCCGAAGGCCTTTTGCGGCTGCAGTGCCTCGCGCACCCGCGGGCGGCGTTTGCTGGGCTCAGCCTTGCCCTCGGCGCTGGGCAGCAGCTGCGACAGCAGCTTGTTGGCGACCTCGGGGTTGCGGAAGTAAACGTCAAACAGCTCGCGAAACACCATGCGGTCCTGTTCACGGCTGACCATCACGGCCTCCATGGCGGCGCCCAGGTCGGGTTTGCTGTCCACGCCCACCAGCATCGCAGCCTGCTGTGCCAATGCAATGCGGGCGCTGTCCATGCGTACGCCTGCTCTGCGCAGGGCCCGGCCAAAGCCTGCGATGTTGGCGGCCAGCTTGCCGGTTCTGGAATCGCCTAGTTGCATAGGCTTGCCTGCTTTTGCGGCGTTCGCGCTTCGCGGCAGGCGGTGCCCGGCGGGGGCTCACACTGTGGCGGTCTGCACTGCGTGCAGACTCCGCTGTGGTGCTCGTCGCAGGGTCGCGCCGCAGAACTCGCTACGCGCTGCGCGCTGCGCTCGAACAGCCGCGGCGAGTCAGAAACGAAGCGCGCTGCGCGCGCCGACCCTGCGCCTGCGCTCCTCGCCGCCACAGAGATCGCCCCCGCCGGCCACCGCCTGCCGCGAAGCCGGGTGTGGGTACGCCACCGGTGGCGCGCCAGCGGTGCGTCTGCAAAGTCACGCCTGGGCGCGCACCGGCCTGGGGGCGCCTCTGGAGCGCTGAGCAGCGCAAGGGTGAGTGTCGGCGCGCGCAGCGCGCTTCGTGCTCTGACTCGCTGCGGCTGTCTGAGCGGAGCGCGCAAAGCGCGCGCAGCGAGTTCCGCAGCGCGACCGAGCCCTGAGCAGCGCAAGGAAGTCGCCGCAGGCGACCGCTCCAGTGAAGCCCCCAGGTCGGTGTGCGCCCAGGCGTGACTTTGCCGCGAGGTGCAGCGAGCAAAACAAGACGCGAACATCTTCAAGCGTCCGCAGGCTCCGGCCGCAACAAATCAGCAACCAGGTCCTGCGTCAAAGCAGCCACGTCTTCACGCTGCTTGAACAGAATCCCCGCCGTATCAGAAACCACCTCCGGGTCAACAACTAACGTATCAAGAGCCACAAGCGCCTTGGCCCACTCCACACTCTCGGCGATCCCCGGTGCGCGCTGGAACGCATTGGCAAACGGCTGGCTGCGCAGGCGGCCCACAAACTGCGCCACCTGCTGCGCCAGCGCCGCGCTGGCCTGCGGCACCCGGGCCTGCACGATGGCCAGCTCACGTTCACGCTCGGGGTAGTCCAGCCAGTGGTACAGGCAGCGGCGCTTGACGGCGTCGTTCAGCTCGCGCGTGCGGTTGCTGGTGAGGATGGTCACCGGCGTGTGCAGCGCACGGATCGTGCCCATTTCGGGAATGCTCACCTGGTACTCGCCCAGGTACTCCAGCAGGAAGGCTTCAAACGGCTCGTCGGCGCGGTCCACCTCGTCGATCAGCAGCACCGCGCCGGGTTCGGGCGCCTGCAGCGCCTGCAGCAGCGGGCGGCGGATCAGGTAACGGGCCTGGTAGACCTCGCGCTCCACCTCCTCCACGCTGTCGCGTCCTTCCACGGCCCGCATGTGCAGCAGTTGCGCGGCGTAGTTCCATTCATACAGCGCCTCGCGCTGCTCCAGCCCGTCGTAGCACTGCAGGCGCAGCAGCTCGCGCTGCAGCACCTGCGACAAGGCCTTGGCCAGCTCGGTCTTGCCCACGCCGGGCTCGCCTTCCAGCAGCAGGGGCCGCTGCAGCTTGAGCGCCAGGTACACGGCCGTGGCCAGGCGCCGGTCGGCAAAGTAGCCGGCCTGCTGCAAGGCTTGGGTCAGGCTGTCGATGGAATTCATGAGGATCAGAATAACGGTGCGCCGAGGAAGCGAGGCAGTGCGCCAGGCACGCCGCGCACGGCCGCTCAGAAGCGGCCGTCAGGCCGCTTCGGGGGGCGTCATGTATTCGCTTTGGCTACCGCACGCTGGGTCATCACGCTGATGAGGTTGGCCCGGTAGGCCGCGCTGGCGTGCAGGTCGCTGGACAGCTCGCCCGCGTCGATCTTCACCGCCGCTGCCGCTTCGGGCGTGAAGCTCTTGCCCAACGCATCCTCCAGCCCCTTGTGGCGGAAAACGCCGTTGCCGCCGCCCGTGACAGCCACGCGTACGCCGCTGTCCGTCTGCGCCACGAACACGCCGATCAAGGCAAACCGCGACGCGGGCTGCTTGAACTTCATGTAGGCCGCGCGCTTCGGCGTGGGAAAGCTGATGGCTGTGATGAGCTCGCCGTCTTTCAGCGCGGTGGTGAACATGCCCTGGAAGTAGTCGTCCGCGGCGATCTTGCGCTGGTTGGTGTGCACGGTGGCACCCAGCGCCAGCACGGCGCTGGGGTAACAGGCGGAAGGATCGTTGTTGGCGACCGAACCGCCGATGGTGCCCATGGCGCGCACCTGGCGGTCGCCAATGCCGTTGGCCAGGTCGGCCAGCGCGGGGATGGCGGCTTTCACGTCGGCGTTCTTCGCCACGTCGGCATGGCGCGTCATGGCGCCAATCACCACACTGTTGCCGTCTTTCTTTACACCGGCCAGCTCGGCGATGCCGCCCAGGTCCACGACCTGTTCGGCGCTGGTCAGGCGCAGCTTCATGGAGGCCAGCAGGGTCTGGCCGCCGGCCAGCAGCTTGCCGCCGGCGGCTGCCAGCTTGGCGGCGTCGGCCGCCGAGGCGGGGCGCTCAAAGGTAAATGCGTACATGGTGTTGTCTCCTCAGGCTTTGGCGTTCTGGATCGCTTCCCAGACACGGCTGGGTGATGCGGGCATGTCGAATTCCTTGACGCCCAGGTCCTTCAGCGCGTCCAGCACGGCGTTGATCACCGCCGGTGGCGAGCCGATGGCACCCGCCTCGCCGCAGCCCTTGGTTCCCAGCGGGTTGTGGGTGCAGGGCGTGCACACGGTGCCGATGTTGAACTGCGGGAAGTCATCCGCGCGCGGCATGGCGTAGTCCATGAAGCTGCCGGTCAGCAACTGGCCGGTCTCGGGGTCGTACACGCAGTTTTCCATCAGTGCCTGGCCAATGCCCTGCACCAACCCGCCGTGCACCTGGCCTTCCACGATCATGGGGTTGATGATGGTGCCGAAGTCGTCCACCGCGGTAAACCGGTCCACCCGCGTCACGCCGGTGGCCGGGTCGATCTCCACTTCACAGATGTAGGTGCCCGCGGGGAAAGTGAAGTTGGTCGGGTCGTAAAACGCCGTTTCGTTCAGACCGGGCTCCAGCTTGTCCAGCGGGTAGTTGTGCGGCACATAGGCAGTGAGCGCCACCTGGCCAAACGGTACTTTCTTGTCGGTGCCCTTCACGGTGAACTCGCCGTTGGCGAATTCCACGTCGGCGTCGCTGGCTTCCATCAGGTGGGCTGCAATCTTCTTGGCCTTGGTCTCGATCTTGTCCAGCGCGCGCATGATGGCCGCGCCACCCACGCTGATGGAGCGCGAGCCGTAGGTGCCCATGCCGAACGGCACGCGGCCCGTGTCGCCGTGCACCACGTCCACGTTTTCAACCGGAATGCCCAGGCGCGCGGCCACCACCTGCGCAAACGTGGTCTCGTGGCCCTGGCCATGGCTGTGCGAGCCGGTGAACACCGTCACGCTGCCGGTGGGGTGTACGCGGATTTCACCGCATTCAAACAGGCCGGCGCGCGCGCCCAGGGCGCCCGCGATGTTGGACGGCGCGATGCCGCAGGCCTCGATGTAGGACGAGTAGCCAATGCCGCGCTTCAGACCCTTGGCAGCGCTGGCGGCCTTGCGGGCCGCAAAGCCCTTCACATCAGCCAGGTCCTCAGCCTTGGTCATGCAGGCCAGGTAGTCACCCACGTCGTACTGCAGCGCCACCGGCGTCTGGTACGGCCAGCTGCTGATGAAGTTGCGTTTGCGGATCTCGTCCTGGGTCAGGCCCATATCCCAGCCGCAGCGCGACACCAGGCGCTCCAGCAGGTAGGTGGCCTCGGGCCGGCCGGCGCCGCGGTAGGCGTCCACCGGCGCGGTGTTGGTGAACCAGGCGTCCACCTCCACATAGATCTGCGGGCAGGTGTACTGCCCGGCCAGCAGCGTGGCGTACAGGATGGTCGGCACGGCGGTCGAAAAGGTGGACAGGTAGGCGCCCAGGTTGGCGTCGGTGTGCACGCGCATCGCCAGGAACTTGCCGTCCTTGTCCATCGCCATTTCGGCATGGCTCACATGGTCGCGGCCGTGGGCGTCGCTCAGGAAGGCTTCGCTGCGGTCGGCCACCCACTTGATGCTGCAGTTGAGCTGCCTGGCGGCCCAGGTCAGCGCCACGTCCTCGGCGTACAGGTAGATCTTGGAGCCGAAGCCGCCGCCCACGTCGGGCGCGATCACGCGCACTTTGTGCTCGGGCAGGCCCAGCACAAAGGCCGTCATCAGCAGGCGCTCCACGTGCGGGTTCTGGTTGGACACATACAGCGTGTATTCGTCGCTGGCCCGGTTGTAGCTGCCGATGGCCGCGCGCGGCTCCATGGCGTTGGGCACCAGGCGGTTGTTGGTCAGGTCCAGTTTCGTGACGTGCGCTGCCTTGGCGAATGCGGCGTCCACCTGGCCCTTGTCGCCAATGGCCCATTTGTAGCAGTGGTTGTCGGGCGCGGCGTCATGCAGCGCCGTGGCCTTGGCGGCATCGCTCACGCGCACCACGGCGCTCAGCACGTCGTAGTCCACCACCACCGCCTCGGCGGCATTTTTGGCCTGCTCCAGCGTGTCGGCCACCACCATGGCCACATGGTCGCCCACGTAGCGCACCTTGCCCTGCGCCAGGATGGGGTGCGGCGGCTCCTTCATGGGCGTGCCGTCGGTGCTGGTGATGAGCCAGCCGCAGGGCAGGCCACCCATCTTGCCTTCCACGTCCTTGCCGGTGAAGACCTTGGCCACGCCGGGCATGGCCTCGGCGGCGGCCACGTCAATGCTCTTGATGACGGCATGCGCATGCGGCGAGCGCACAAACACGGCCACGCGCTGGTTGGCCAGGTTGATGTCGTCGGTGTAGTTGCCCGCGCCGGTCAGGAAGCGGTAGTCCTCCTTGCGGCGCACGGACTCACCAATGTGGGGGAGGTTCGAGAAATCTGATGCACCCATGGTGTTCCCCTCAAGCCGAAGCCATGGCGGCCTGGCCCTGCTGGACCGCCTTGACAATGTTCTGGTAGCCCGTGCAGCGGCACAGGTTGCCTTCGAGCAGCTCGCGGATTTCGCCTTCGCTGGCCTTGGGGTGGTTTTTGCACAGGTCCACCGAGCTCATGACCATGCCGGGCGTGCAGAAGCCGCATTGCAGGCCATGGCATTCCTTGAACGCGGCCTGCATCGGGTGCATGGTGCCGTCGGCCTGCGCCAGGCCTTCGATGGTGGTGATCTCGGCGCCGTCGTGCTGCACGGCCAGCGTGTTGCACGACTTGATGGCGCGGCCGTTCACGTGCACGGTGCAGGCGCCGCATTGGGCGGTGTCGCAACCCACGTGGGTGCCGGTGAGCTTGAGGTTCTCGCGCAGCGCCTGCACGAGCAGCGTGTTGGGCGCGACGTCGATTGTCGACGCGCGGCCATTGACCTTGAGGTGGACCTGCATGGGATGTGTCTCCATCTGTGGGTTGGTATGAACGTGGCGCAGACCATTGTTGGACCGGCTGTTGGGGGGGTACCTAGGCGAAACCCTAGTTTGCAAAAGTTCCCACGCGAAATTCTCAAAATGGAACAATGGCAGGCTCAACAATCCCGCCATGAACGCCGCGCCGCGCCACCCCCCGCAGACCCGCACCCCGCCGGACCAGCTGCGCCTGCGCCAGATCGAACTGGCGCGCCAGGCCGTCATGCAGGAGGGCCGCTCCATGACCGATGTGGCGGTGGATGCCTGGTTCGAGCGCGCCTGGATCGAGCGCTCCTGGCGGCGCTGCCTGGCCGCGGGCCGCAGGCCCGACCAGCGCCTGGCCTTTGACATGGTGCCCGAGGCTGCGCGCCGGCGCACGGCCGAGGCCAGCCACGCCCTGGTCAGTGCCGCCCGGCCGGTGCTGGACAAGCTGGGGCGCGCGATTGCCAACACCCGCTATTTCGCCATCCTCACCGACGCCCAGGGCGTGGTGGTGGACGTGAACGGCCCGATCGACCGCAGCGACCGCCGCGCGCAACTCATCACCCGCATTGGCGTGGACCTGTCCGAGCGCAGCGTGGGCACCAGTGCCATTGGCGCCGTGCTGGCCGAGCTGCAGCCGTTGTGGCTGCACCGCGGCGAGCATTTCTTCAACGACACCAGCGTGTACAGCTGCGCGGGCGCGCCGCTGTTCGGCCCCGACGGGCGCTGCGTGGGCATGCTGGACCTGACCGGCATCGAAACCGCCGAGCGCCCCGAACTCAAGCACCTGGTGGCGCAGTCGGCCCGCAGCATTGAAAACGCGCTGGCGCTGGCCCGCCCGCACAGCCTGATGGTGCGGCTGAACTGGCCCGGGCAGGCGCTGGGTGACGAATCCGACGGCCTGGTCTGCCTGGACGCCGACGGCTGGGTCACCGCCGCCAACCGGATCGCCCGCCAGATGGTGTCGCAACTGGCTGCGCAGACCGGCGGCGCCACGCATTGCAGCGAGCTGTTTGCCATGCCCTGGGAGTCCCTGTTTGACAGCGCCGGGCGCGACGCCCCCCTGGAGGTGCCGCTGTGGTCCGGCCTGCGCCTGTCGGCGCTGGCGCTGGCGCCGGGGCAGGCGTTGCCAGCCCGGGCGCCCGCCCCGCGGCGGCCGCTCAAGGACCTGCAAGCCGAGCTGATCCGCAAGGCTGTGCAGGACGCGCGCGGCAACGTCATGCAGGCCGCGCAAAGCCTGGGCATCAGCCGGGCCACGGTGTACCGCAAGCTGGGCCACAAAAAGACGTCCGTCTGATTGACGGATGAGAAAAATCAGCGTGGCGTCAGCCTTTGTCATCACAGCGTCAATTAGAATTACCTCCAAAGTTCAAGCATGCCACCCGCCACAGGGTGCGCACCCTGCCTGAAACCCCCTGACAGAGACAACCCCGGGCACGGCGGTGTGCCCCAGAACGCCTTGAAATTTGACCTGCGCAAACTTTTTTCCGGCAGTGGTGGTGGCGGCGATTCCGGCGGCTTTGAAGACGCCGCCGACACCGACTACCTGCCCGTCAACGGCCAGGGCGAGGGCCTGGAGACTGACTACCAGGGCCTGATTGCGTCGCATTTCCGGCGCTGGGGCGTGTCCAACCACTGCATCACCATCGAGGTGCGCAAGATCGGTCAGGCACCCGACGGCTTTGACGTATTTGTCGGCCTGGTCCGCCTGGTGCGCTGGGAACGCGACTCCGCCCTGCGCGTGCTGCTGGGCATGCCCTTGCTGGAAGCCAAGATCCGCAAGGGCGTGCGCGCCACCTGGCTGGCCGATTACAGCCACTTTGGCGGGTTGTGGCTGCACGCGTCCGAGCGCATGAAGGTGCCGGCCGAGCTGCGCGAACTGCTGGGCGCGCTGGCTCCCCTGCCCGGCGCCAGCCCCCTGGCCAGCCAGTCCTCGGGGTTCGCCGCCAGCAGCGATCCGGGCGCCAGCGAGCCCGTTTCCGGCACCTGACACGCCGTGGGCGCCGTGCGCGACAATGCCGCGATGGCTACGGCTCGCCCCAGCGACATCCCTCCCACCCCCGCGCCGGGGCGCTCCCACGCCGGCACGCCAGGGACGATCTCGGGCGTGTCCACCGACGGCGTCAACGCGGGCGAGCGCATGGACTTCTGGCACCACGCCCATCTGGGCCGCATGGCCCTGAGCCGGCCGGGCGGCGAGCCGCGCCCGTTTGAAGGCCGGGTGCGCCGCATCATGGGTGAAGACGCCCACGTGGTCGAACATGAGTCCAGCGCCCTGACGGCCGTGCGCAGCGCGTCGCAGTGCCGCCGCGACGGCGTGGACTACGTGAGCGTGAACTACATGCTGGACAGCACGACCTCGTACATGGACCACCGCGGCCAGGTCCGGCTGGCCCCGGGCACCATGTACTTTGTGGATTCGTCCCAGCCGGTGGAATTCCGCCAGTCTGCCGCGCACAGCGTGTCCATCTTCCTGCCGCGCGGCAAGGTACAGGCCGCCGTGGGCGACCCCCGCCTGATCCCCGTGGTGCTGCAGGCCCACACCGGCATCGGCGCGGTGCTGCGGTCGCACATGCGAATGATCATCACGCAGGCCGCCCAGATGACACCCGGGCAGCGCGTGGTGGTCATTTCCGCCTGCGTCGACATGGCGCTGGCCGCGCTGCAGACCGCCCGCGACGGCGCGGCCGATGCCGGGCGTTTTGCCGACGGCTTCCAGCAGGCGGCGCGCGCCCTGATCGAGCGCGACTGCCCAGACCCCCAGCTGGACCCAGACGCGGTGGCCGCCGCGCTGGGCTGCTCACGCGCCACGCTGTACCGGCTGTTTGCGCGCGAAGGCCACAGCGTGGCGGCGCTGATCTGGCAGGCCCGGCTGCGGCATGCGCGCGCGCTGATTGCCTCGGGTCGATGGGCCGACAGGCCGCTGGCCGACCTCGCGTTCATGGCGGGCTTTACCGACCAGGCAGGGTTCAACCGCATGTTCAGGCGGCACTACGGCATGACCCCCGGCGAAGCACGTGCACAGGACGCCGCCGTGCGGGCCTCAGGCGACCTCGGCATGGGCTGACAGCTGCGCGCGGCGCGCGGCCGCGCGGCTGAAAATCGCGTCGAAACCATCCACGCGACCTGCGTGGCCGGCCAGCTCGTTCGCATAACCCAGGCGCGCCAGCCGGTGGCCCAGGCGCAGCACCTGCATGCGCGACCTGAACAGCGCATTGCGGTAGATCAGGCCGGTGGCATCGTTGCGCACACCCACCAGCTGCTGCACGCCCGTGGCCCGGCCCGTCGCGCCGCTGGCGTTGCCCGCCAGCACCATGGCCTTGACGATTTCGGCATCCTCGCCGGGGGCGGTGGCACCCGCTGCAATGCTCGTGTTCATGCGGCCTCCCTGGATCAGACCGTCCCGGCGATGAAGGCCAGCGCCTTCTCGCCGGTGGTTTCGACCTTGGCGTGGTCACGCAGCGAATGGTTCAGCAGGCCCTGCAGGAACTTGCGCTCGCGCCCCTCGGCCTCGAAGTCGTAGCTGCCGGTGGTGGAGATGTTCACCTTGAAATTGAAGCCCGAGCCCGCCATGTAGCCGCGGCTGAACTGCTTGAGCCGCGTGAAGTACGCATTGCCGGTGTCGTACATGGCCTGCGTGGTCAGCGGCCGGTTCAGGTCGTCAAACATCATGAGCAGCACCATCAGGCTGCCGCAGATGCCGCTGTTGAGCACGATCATGGGGATGAGCGGGCTGGCGTCGCAGCCGCTCTGGAAGAACTTGGTGAACTCATCCAGGTTGTGGATGAGCCCGCCGCTGTTCTTGTCCAGGTTGGGTTCGTAGCGGGTGTAGCTCACCCGGGCATGCTGCTTGCGCCCCATGGAGTCGGTGTAGTTGCGCACCCCCTCGGTCACCACCCTGGACGCCAGCGCGCGCTCTTTCAGGAACAGCTTGCGGGCTTCCTTGAAGAATTCGCCGATCTGGTACTGCTCGATCAGGCGCCAGATGATCTTCACCAGCCATTCAATGCCGGTCACCACCGCCGCCACCAGCGCGCTGGCGCCGGGCAGCAGCACCGTCAGCGCGGTGTTGGCCACGCCCTTGAGGATGGTCCACAGGCCCGCGAAGATGCCCTTGTCCATCTGCGACTCGATGCCGTTGGCCAGCAGCTCGGGGTGGCCGGGGTTCAGCACGATCTTGCGACGCTGCATCCAGGCGCCGATGCGGACCTTGGCGGCCTTGAAGGTCTGCACCAGGCCGCCGGCCAGGTCCAGCGCGCCGCCCACGAAGGGCGCGGCGCTCGCCAGGCACTTGCCCACCACGAACTTCACCATGCCCTTGATCGTCGCGCCCAGCGTGGCCAGGCTCTTGGCCGAGGGGTTGGCCACCTCGCGCAGGATGTAGTGCGCCAGGTCGGTCACCGCGTTCTGCAGCACGATGCGCAGGCTGTTGAGCGCGTCAATCACCGCCGCGCCCACCGTGCCCACGATGGTGGCGCCCAGCATGAACGGGTTGAGCATGAGGATCGGATCCTCCTTGACCAGCTCGTACATGCCCAGCGTGAGCGGAAAGCCCGGCTCCGGCCGTTTCGGCGGCGGCGGCGCCAGCACATGGTGGCGCGGCTTGGTGGCCGGGTCCACCCGGCCCTCCAGCTTGGTGCCGGCCAACTTGACCGCCGCGGCACCCGCGCCGGAAATGGCGCCGGTTTTTACCGAATGGCCCATGACGTCCACCGTGCGCGCGGCCAGCGTGTCATTGCCCAGATGATTCATGTTGGTGGACAGGGCCTGACCGGCAATGTTGCCCAGCGCCGACACGCCTTCCAGCGTGATGGCCAGCGCGCTCATGTCGATGTCGATATTGCCCAGCAGGTACAGCACGCCGTAGCGTGAATGGGGAATGTCGGTGTTCTGCAGCGCTGCCTGCGCCGGGCTGGGCGCGGGCGGCATCACGCCGGGCACCTTCTGCACCTCCTGGTACACCCATTCGATCAGGCCGCCGCTGACCTTGTCGCGCTCCACCCTGGACCACAGGCCGCCCTTGGACTTGAGGTACTCGCGCAGCACCTTGTGCAGGTTGATGGCTGCCGCCGTCCGGCCGGGGTTGGCGCTCCAGGCCGCGTAGGCCTCGTCCACCTTCAGCGTGTCGGCGCTGCGCTTCTTGAATGTCAGCGAGGTGCGCCTTACCCATTCGGTCGGCGAGACGACGGCCTTTGGCCCTTTTGCACCCATGTGAACTGCTCCGGTTGTCGCGCAGATTCTGTCAGCCCGGTGCCGGCAGCGTTAGGCTGCATGTCGCAATCTGGCGCGCCGGCTTTGGCCAGGCGTCTCAGGCCACGCGCTTCAGTTTCACATTCAGTCAGCCAGCGCCAGCACCAGGGCCGACTCATCCACCCGCAGCACCACCCGCGAACGGGCACGCAATGCACTGCGCGGCGGCGCAAACCCCACCAGCGCCAGGCCGCCGTCCAGCGCGGCCGATATCTCGTCGCCCTGCTCGCCGCGCGACACGCGCGCGACGCGGCCCGCCAGCAGGTTGGCGCCAGGCACGGCCGCGCCGTCCGCGGGCGCCACCGTCACCGCCGTCGCCTTGCACAGAACAATCACGCCCTGGCCGCCCGCCAGCCCCAGCAACTGGGCACTGTCGCGCGTGATGCGCGCCACCAGCGTGGCGCCGCCCGGCAGGCGCAGGTGGACGCGAACTATCGTGCCCTGCGCCTGCAGGGATACCACTTCGCCCGGCAACTGGTTGCGCATGCTGGTGCGGATCAGCGCCGGCATGCGCGCGGGTACCGCCGCCAGCCGCCCCAGCACCTGGTGGCGGGCCTGCGCCAGCTGGGCCGCCGCGTCCAGCAACTGGCTGCCGGCCGGCGTGAGCCGTGCCCCGCCACCGCCGGCGCCGCCCACCACCCGCTCGACCAGCACGGCACCGGCCAGGTTGGTCAACGTGTCAATCGCCTGCCATGCAGCCTTGTAGCTCACGCCGCAATCGCGCGCCGCCTGGGAGATTGACCCGCTCGCGCCCACCGCGCGCAAAACCTCAATGCGCTTGTCGGCCGAAGCATGGCTGAGCGCCAAGGTGTAGGAAACGGGCGAAGTCACCGGGGGTTTGCGGGATGGCATGGCCGGATTCTGACCCAGCCGGCGGTGGCGGCACGCGGCCTGTCACACTGGCAGGCACTTCAGGCAATCCATGAACTCACCCAAACCCCCTTCGCGCAGCGCCGACTTGCGCGGTGCCGCACGCCTGGCCACCGACGCCACGGCCGGCTTGACCGGCCTGGTCGAGGCCATGCACGAGCGCATCGCGCGCCTGCCCGGCTTCAAGCCGCCGGTCGAGCCCGGGCGCACCCGCGGCATCACCGGCCTGGTGTACAAGACGGTGCGCGGGGTGACGCGCCTGGCCGGCGGCAGCATCGATGCCCTGCTGGGCCTGCTGGCGCCGGTGCTGGGCAACAGCCAGGGCAGCCCCGAGCGCGAGGCGGTCGTGGCCGCGCTGAACGGCGTGCTGGGCGACTACCTGGTGACCACGACCAACCCGCTGGCCACCCCGATGACGCTGCGCGTCGCCGGCCCCGCCACCGGCCGCGTGCTGGTGCTGGCCCATGGCCTGTGCATGAACGACCTGCAGTGGTGCCGCGACGGGCACGACCACGGCAGCGCGCTGCACCGCGACCTGGGCTACACGCCGGTGTACCTGCGCTACAACACCGGCCAGCACATTTCCGTCAACGGCCGCGCGCTGGCAGCGCAGCTGCAGGAACTGCTGGACCACTGGCCCGTGCCGGTGCAGCGCCTGGTGCTGCTGGGCCACAGCATGGGCGGGCTGGTGTCGCGCAGCGCCATGCACTACGCATGCGCCGCCGGGCTGCCCTGGGCCGGCCAGCTGACCGATATGGTGTTCCTGGGCTCGCCGCACCACGGCGCGCCACTGGAGCGCGCGGGCAACTGGGTGGACATCGTGCTGGGCGCCACGCCCTACGCCACGCCGTTTGCGCGGTTGGGCAAGGTGCGCAGCGCCGGCATCACCGACCTGCGTCACGGCAACCTGCTGGACGAGGACTGGCTGGGCCGCGACCGCTTTGCCCGCGCGGGCGACCGGCGCCAGCCGGTGCCGCTGCCCAGCGGCGTGCGCTGTTTCACTGCGGCGGCCACCACGGGCGGGCGACGGGGTGACGTAAAGGACCGCCTGCTGGGCGACGGGCTGGTGCCGCTGGACAGCGCGCTGGGACGGCACACTGACCCGGCGCGCGCACTGGCCTTTGCCAGGGCACGGCAACGGACGTTCACGGGTGTCAACCACCTCGATCTGCTCAGCGATGCGGCGGTGTACCGGCAGCTGCGCCGCTGGCTGGCCTGAATCAGAGCAGCCGGAACGCCACCACGGCCACCAGCGTGGGCGGCAGCGCCGCCGCCAGCAGCCCCAGCGGGTGGATGGCACCGTCGGTGAATTTTTCCTTCAGGATGGAAACGCCCGCCGGGTTGGGCGCGTTGGCGATCACGGTCAGCCCGCCGCCCGTGACGGCGCCCGCGACCAGGGCGGTCTGGAACTCGGGCGTGAGCCCTTCCACCAGCGAGCCCAGGTAGGTCAGGGCCGCGTTGTCGGTAATGGCCGTCAGGGCCGTGGCGCCAAAGAACACGGCGTTGGCATCCATGGCCAGCAACAGCGGCTGCAGCCACCACTGCTGCAGCCCCCCCAGCACCACCAGCCCGGCCAGGAAGAAGGCCACCAGCAGCGCTTCACGCAGGATCAGCGGGCTCTGATGGCGCTGGTAGGCCGCGGTAAACCCCAGAAAGAAAAGGAACAGGCCCATGAACAGCACGATGTGGTGCGCAAACACCACCACGCCCGCCAGAAAGGCGAGGTGAACGGCCACCACCGGCAACGGCACGCCCGCACCCTGTCCCCGGGGCAGGTTGCCCATGTGGGCCAGCTCGCGGCGGAAGACCAGCATGGCCACGGCCGCATTGAGCGTCACCGCAATAGCCGCCTTCCAGCCAAAATTCGCCAGCATGAACCAGATGTCCCAGTTCCATTTGGCCGCCACCATCAGCACCGGCGGCGCGGCAAACGGCGTGAGCGTGCCGCCGATGGAGATATTGACAAACAGCACGCCCACGGTGACGTACTTGAGCCGGCCCGACACCTGCTGCGACAGCAGCGTGTCGCGCAGCATCAGCGCGGCCAGCGTCATGGCCGCCGGCTCGGTGATGAAAGAGCCCAGCAGCGGCACGAAGGCCAGCACCAGAAAGTACATGGCCATGCCGCGTGGCAGCGGCATCCAGCGGGCCATGAGGCGCACCAGCGCACCGGACGCCTGCAGGATGGGGCGCGTGCCCGCGATCACCATGATCACGAACACAAACATGGGCTCGGTGTAGTTGCGCGACTCCAGGTAGGCCGTGGCCTCCTGGCGGCCGCTGGTGGCAAACATGAACAGCACCAGCACCATGGCCCAGAAGCCAAACACGATTTCCACCTCACCCAGCAGGTGCCAGATGCCCGCGTGGCGCGGCTGGCGGTTCGCCATGCGCTCGAAAAACTTGGTGCTGAAGGTGTGCAGGACGGCAATGCCAAACAGGGCAGCGCCAATGATCTGGATCAGGGTGGGTTCGGTCATGGTCGAGTCTGTTCCGCAAAGGCGGCCCGACCTTTGCACCAACCTGTCACGGCACCCAACGCACCATAGACACCCGGGTGAAGTCTAAACTACACTTTCGCTATTCATTTTGGTAATAGCGAGGTGGCCCCATGATTTTCCCGCGGATGCGCATCGCCGCCATGCTGGCTGCCCTTTGCCTGGCGCCGGCCCTGCGGGCCGAAACAGCGCAGGTCGCGGTCGCCGCCAACTTCACGGCGCCGATGAAGCAGATTGCCTCGTCGTTCGAAAAGGATACCGGGCACAAGGTGCAGCTGTCCTCGGGCGCCACGGGCAAGTTCCATGCGCAGATCAAAAGCGGCGCGCCGTTCGACGTGTTCCTGTCGGCGGACGATAAAACCCCGGCGCGCCTGGATGCCGAGGGCGCCACGGTGGCGGGCAGCCGGTTCACCTACGCCACCGGCCGGCTGGTACTGTGGTCCCCGCGCGCCGGCGTGGTGGACGCCCGGGGAGACGTGCTGCGTGCCAACGCCTTCCGGCATCTGGCGATTGCCGCACCCCGACTGGCACCCTATGGCGCGGCGGCGGTCCAGTCACTGGAGCGCCTGGGTCTGCTGGCCGCCATCGAACCCAAATTCGTCCAGGGTGAAAGCATCGGCCAGACGTTCGGCTTCGTCGCAAGCGGCAATGCCGATCTGGGCTTCGTGGCGCTTTCCCAGGTGTATGAAAACGGCCAGCTCAAAAGCGGCTCGGGCTGGGTGGTGCCCGCCAATCTGCACGCGCCGCTGCGCCAGGACGCCGTGCTGCTGGCGCGGGGCAAGGACAACCCCGCGGCCACCGCGCTCATGCGCTACCTGAAGTCCGAGCGGGTGCGCGCCATCATCCGCGCCTATGGCTACGAGGTGTGATCCTTGGCCGCCGTCATCCTCACGCTGCAGCTGGCCGGCCTGACCACGCTGATCCTGCTGGTGCTGGGCACGCCGCTGGCCTGGTGGCTGGCGCGCACGCGGTCCTGGGCCAAGGGGCCGGTGGGCGCGGTGGTGGCGCTGCCGCTGGTGCTGCCGCCCACGGTGCTGGGCTTTTACCTGCTGGTCACCATGGGCCCGGACGGCCCGGTGGGCCGCGTCACGCAGGCGCTGGGCATCGGGCTGCTGCCCTTCAGCTTCGCCGGGCTGGTCGTGGGCTCGGTGCTGTATTCAATGCCCTTCGTGGTGCAGCCCCTGCAAAACGCGTTTGAGGCCATGGGTGACCGCCCGCTGGAGGCCGCGGCCACCCTGCGCGCGTCGCCGCTGGACACCTTTTTCAGCGTGGTGGTGCCGCTGGCACGGCCCGGCTACCTCACGGCCACCGTCATGGGGTTTGCCCACACCGTGGGCGAATTCGGCGTGGTGCTGATGATTGGCGGCAACATTCCCGGCCAGACCCGGGTGGTGTCGGTCCAGATCTATGACCATGTGGAGGCGCTGGAGTACACCCAGGCGCACTGGCTGGCCGGGGGCATGGTGGTGTTTTCGTTCACGGTGCTGCTCGCGCTGTACCTGCTGAACCCCACCGGAAAGCGCGCGCGATGAACAGCGTGACCGCGCAATTCAGGCACGGCTGGCCGGGCTTCGCGCTGGATGTGTCGCTGGACCTGCCCGGGCGCGGCGTGACCGCCCTTTTCGGCCCGTCGGGCTGCGGCAAGACCACCACGCTGCGTGCCATGGCCGGGCTGCTGCGGACGTCCGGCGGGCGCCTGATGGTCAATGGCGAAACCTGGCAGGAGGGAGCGCGGTTTGTGCCACCCCACCGGCGCGCACTGGGCTATGTGTTCCAGGACGCCAACCTCTTTGCCCATCTCGACGTGCGCGGCAATGTGGAGTTTGGCCAGAGGCGTGTGCCGCCGGCACAGCGCCGCCTGGCACTGGATCAGGCGGTGGATCTGCTGGGCATCGCCGCGCTGATGGGGCGCCGCACCGCCGACCTGTCAGGCGGCGAGCGCCAGCGCGTGGCCATTGCGCGGGCCCTGGCGACCAGCCCGCGCCTGTTGCTGCTGGACGAGCCCCTGGCCGCGCTGGACGCGCAGCGCAAGGCCGACGTGCTGCCCTGGCTGGAGCGCCTGCACCGCGAACTGGACATCCCCGTCATCTATGTGAGCCATGCCCTGGACGAGGTGCAGCGGCTGGCCGACCATGTGGTGCTGATGGAGGCCGGGTGTGTGGTGCAAAGCGGCCCGGCTGCCCAGGTGCTCGCGCACAAGCTGGTGCCGGTGCCGGACGCTGGCACCGCCGGCACCTGTGTTGTGGCCACCGTTCAGGCGCATGACACCGCGCGCGGCATGACCACGCTGATGCTGCAAGGCCTGCCGATTGAGCTGCCCGACACCACGGCACGCGCCCCGGGTCAGGTGGTGCGGCTGCGCTTTCAGATCACCGCATGAGCTAGAGCGCGCACGAGCGAAAGCCCACGAAAGCGTCGTCCCTGCCGGGCAACGCAAAGCCCCGGTACTTGGGGTGCTTCATGCGCGCGCGCGTCGCAAACGATGCGCCGCGCTGCACCTTGGCCTGCCCAAACCAGGGCTGCGCGCCCCATTCGGACTGGTGGGTCCACGGGTCCGCGCTGAAATCGGGGAAGGGCCGCAGCGTGGTGCCCGTCCATTCATGCACCTCGCCCCAGCGAAAGCCCCGCCGCGCCGCCGTGTGCGCGGCCACTTCCCATTCCACCTCGCTCGGCAGGCGCCGACCAGCCCAGCGGCACCAGGCGTCGGCCTCCCACCAGCTCACATGCATGGCGGGTTGCGTGGCGGCCATGCGCACGGGCCTGCCGAAATACGTCTGGATCACCGCGCCGCTGGCCACACCGATCTGCTCCACATGGCGCGGGCCGCGGCGGCCCTCCTGCGCGGCCTGGGCCTGCAGCCAGGCCCAACCCTCAGGCAACCAGTATTCAGGTTCGTCGTAGCCGCCGTCGTCCACGAACTCCACGAACTGCCCCCAGGTCACAGGCTGTGCATCGATTTCAAATTCAGGCACCTGCACCGCGTGGGCCCAGCGCTCCAGGTCAAACACAAAGCCCATGGGCGGCGAGCCCAGCATCCAGCGGGTGGCCGGCACCAGCAGCGGCTCGCGCGCCTGCACGCCCGCGGGCAGATCCACCCGCAGCGGCAGCGCAAGCGCCTGCGCCATGGCCATCAGCTGCTCACCGCGCAGGTCTTCATGGAACAGCGCCAGCCGGTAGAAGTACAGCGCGTCGTCTTCGTCACGCGTCTTGTCCAGCAGCTCCAGGGTGCTTTCCAGCGTATCCAGCAGCCAGGCGCGTGTCGCATCCGCCGGCGGCAGGTCCAGTACCCAGCGCGCCTGGGGCGGTACCAGCATCGGGCTCCACCAGCGGTCCGAGTGAGGCTCGATGGAGGCCAGCCGCGCCGGCTCGCCAGGGCAGTGGGGCCCGCGTGCGCGCTGCGTGTTGCGCCCGATCCAGAATTCAGCGAACCAGCCGATGTGCCCCGCCAGCCAGAGCGGCGGCACCAGCTCCGTGCGCTGCGGCACGGCAAAGCCGGTGTGGCCCAATGCCTGTTCGTATTGCCCCAGCAGGTGCAGCGTATGGTTGCGCGCGTCCATCAGCGCCAGCGACAACACCCCGGCGCCCGCGTGGCGGACGTCCGCGGAGTCGATGGCTGGGGTGGCAAGGGTCATGCTGTGGCTATGATCGCACGCGACCCATCCGGCGCGCCACGTCTCGGTGTTTACCCCAAGTTCAATCCCTTGGTGTGCGTCAGGAATATTTCAGTCCTATCCTGCGCAAGGCTGGCAAACTAAAAGGCTAGATCGCGTTGGCGAGATCTGCGTAAAAAACTGACCGGAGACTTACAACATGCCTGTTCTCATGGCCCTGTCGGGCTTCATCGACCGTCTCAACACCTGGATAGGCAGACTGTCCATGTGGCTGATTCTGGCCACCACCCTCATCAGCGCCGGCAACGCCATCGTCCGCAAGGCGTTTGACAGCAGTTCCAACGCGCTGCTTGAAATCCAGTGGTACCTGTTTGCCGGCGTGTTCATGCTGGGCGCGGGCTATGCCCTGCTCAAGAACGCGCATGTGCGCATCGATTTCGTTTCCTCGCGCCTGAGCGCGCGCACGCGCAACTGGATTGACGTGGTCGGGTTCGTGCTGGTGCTCATGCCCTTGTGCGCGATGTGCATCTACCTCAGCTGGCCGTTTTTCATGCAGGCCTGGACGTCGGGCGAGATGTCGTCCAACGCCGGTGGCCTGATCCGATGGCCGGTGTACCTGCTGATCCCCGTCGGCTTTGCCCTGCTGATGCTGCAAGGCGTGTCGGAGCTGATCAAGCGCCTGGCGTTCCTGCGCGGCCAGGGCGCTGACCCGCTGGCCCACGCGATGTCCGAAGAAGAGCTGCTGGTCCAGGAACTGGCCGCCGCCGCCGAAGCCAAGCTGGCCGGGAGCAAGTAACCATGATCGCATTTCTGTCCCAACAATTCGTGCCGCTGCTGTTCTGCGGCCTGCTGCTGTTCCTGCTGACGGGCTTCCCGGTCGCGTTCGCGCTGGCGGCCACCGGCCTGGGCTTTGGCTTCATCGGCATGGAGCTCGGGCTGTTCCCTTCCACGCTGTTCCAGGCACTGCCGCTGCGCATCTTCGGCATCATGCAGAACGACACGCTGCTGGCCATTCCGTTCTTCACCTTCATGGGCATCATCCTGGAGAAATCCGGCATGGCCGAGGACCTGCTCGAAACCGTGGGCCAGGTGTTCGGCCCCCTGCGCGGCGGCCTGGCCATTGCCGTGGTGCTGGTGGGCGCGCTGCTGGCGGCCACCACCGGCGTGGTGGCCGCGGCGGTCATCTCCATGGGCCTGATCTCGCTGCCCATCATGCTGCGTTACGGCTACAACCGCACCATTGCCACGGGGGTCATCACGGCGTCGGGCACCCTGGCCCAGGCCATCCCGCCGTCGCTGGTGCTGATCGTCCTGGCCGACCAGCTGGGCCGGTCCGTGGGCGACATGTATGAAGGCGCGCTGGTGCCCGGCCTGATGCTGGTGGGGCTGTACATCCTGTTCATCGTGGTCGTCTCCATCATCTTCCCCAAGACCGTTCCCGCCCTGCCGCCCGAGGCACGCATTTACCGCGAGCCCAACGGCAGTTCCGGTCATGGCTCGCTGCTGGTGCTGATGCTCGTGGCCGCGGCCGTGGGCGTGATCTGGTCGCAGGTGCACAACCAGCTCATGTCGGCATGGCTGCAGCGCACCACGCCGGCCGCAGGCGACGAAATCGTGATCATGTCGATGACGCTGGCCTCGTTGACCGCGCTGGCGCTGTCCATCGTGAACCGCGTGGCCCGGCTGGGCCTGCTGTCGCGGCTGGCCGAGCAGGTCACTTTCGTGCTGATGCCGCCGCTGATCCTGATCTTCCTGGTGCTGGGCACCATCTTCCTGGGCGTGGCCACCCCTACCGAAGGCGGCGCCATGGGTGCCGTGGGTGCACTGATCCTGGCCGTTGGCAAGCGCCGCCTGAGCCGGGACCTGCTGGTGCAGGCGCTGGACAACACCGCCAAGCTGGCCACCTTCGTGCTGTTCATCCTGGTGGGCTCCACCATCTTCAGCTTCACGTTCAATGCCGCTGACGGCCACATCTGGGTCGAACATCTGTTTGACAAGGTGCCGGGTGGCGTGCTGGGCTTCCTGATCGTGGTGAACATCCTGGTGTTCATCCTCGGCATGTTCATCGACTTCTTCGAGATCGCCTTCATCGTGATCCCGCTGCTGGTGCCGGTGGCCGAGAAAATGGGCATTGACCTGGTGTGGTTCGGCGTCATCATCGCGATGAACCTGCAGACCTCGTTCCTCACGCCGCCCTTCGGCTTCGCCCTCTTCTACCTGCGCAGTGTCGCGGCGCGCTCCGACTACAAGGACCGCGTGACCGGCGAGACGATTCCGGCCGTGACCACCACGCAGATCTACAAGGGCTCGATCGCCTTCATCGTGCTGCAGGTCATCATGGTGGCCGTGGTCATCTCGTTCCCGCAACTGGTGTCGGGCAACATCACCCAGGCCAAGAAAGTCAATGAGGCCGACGTGATGCGGATGCTGCAGATCCAGACCATGGAGGTGCCCGCCACGGGCGGCGAGCAGGCCATGCCCTCGGGCCTGGAGCCGCCTGCGGCACCGGCTGGCGATGTGCCTGCGGACGAAGAAGACCCTGCCAAGGCCCTGCAGGACGCCGTGAAGAAGGAAGGCAAGAAGTAGGCAATGGGGCTGGATGCCCCGCCCCACGAAAAAGCGGCCCGAGGGCCGCTTTTTCATGGGGCAGGTGCTGGCCCGATTACAGCTTTTGCGACTGCATGAACCGGTCAAACGTGGCTTCGGTGAAGCGGAACCACAGGTTCTGCTCGGCGCGGAATTTTGAGTAGTCGGCGTACACCTTCTTCCAGTTCTCGTTTTTGGCGCTGAGCTCGTCATACACCGCCATGGAGGTCTTGAACGACGCCGCCATCACGTCCGCCGGGAAGGGGCGCAGCTTGGCACCCGCGCCCACCAGCTGCTTGAGCGCGGGCGGGTTCTTCACGTCGTACTTGGCCTGCATGTTCACGTGGGCGAAGGCCGAGGCAGCCTCCACGATGGCCTTGTTCTCGGGCGACAGCGCGTCATAGGCCTTCTGGTTGATGAACAGGTCCACCTGCGGGCCGCCTTCCCACCAGCCGGGGTAATAGTAAAACGGCGCCACCTTGTTGAAGCCCAGCTTCTGGTCGTCGTACGGGCCCACCCATTCGGCCGCGTCGATCGTGCCTTTTTCCAGTGCCTGGTAGATCTCGCCGCCCGGGATGTTCTGGGGCACGCCGCCCATGCGTTCGAGCACCTTGCCGGCAAAACCGCCGATGCGGAACTTCAGGCCCTTGATGTCGGCGACTGACTTGATTTCCTTGCGGAACCAGCCGCCCATCTGCGAGCCGGTGTTGCCGCAGGGGAAGCTGATCATGTTGTATTTGGCATAGAACTCGCGCATGAGCTTCAGGCCGTTGCCCTCGTAGGTCCAGGCGCTCATCTGGCGGCTGTTCAGGCCGAAGGGAATGGCCGCGCCGATGGCAAAGGTCTCGTCCTTGCCGAAGAAGTAGTAAGGCACGGTGTGCGCGGCTTCCACGGTGCCGTTCTGCACGCCGTCCACCACGCCGAACGCGGGCATCAGCTCGCCGGCCGAATGCACGGAAATTTCAAACTTGCCGCCCGACATGGCCTTGACCTTGCTGGCGAACACTTCGGCGGCCCCGTAGATGGTGTCCAGCGACTTCGGGAAGCTGGAGGCAATACGCCAGCGAATGGCGGCCTGTGCGTGCACGGCGGGCGCCACGCCAGCGGCGAGCACGCCGGCAATGCCGGCGTTTTTGATGAGTGAGCGACGATCCATTGGCAAAACTCCTTGGGTTATAAAAGCCGCAGCGATCATCGTCGCCGCGCGGCTTCATCACCTGTCAGCTGGCTTGCAACGCGCTTAGGTGTTTGCGTTTAAGAAGTTCCGCTTTCAGCTTGTCGCGCTAACTCGAAGGTTCGTCGACCCATAAAAAAACCGCGCCGAGGCGCGGTTTTTTGAACCGGAAGCAGCGCAGGCTGCTTACAGCTTCTGCGACTGCATGAAGCGGTCGAACGTGGCTTCGGTGAAGCGGAACCACAGGTTCTGGTCGGCGCGGAACTTGGAGTAGTCCGCGTAGATCTTCTTCCAGTTTTCGTTCTTGGTGTTGAGCTCTTCGTAGATGCTCATCGCCGACTTGAAGGCGGCAGCCATCACGTCGTTGGGGAAGGGACGCAGCTTGGTGCCGGCGCCCACGAGTTGCTTCAGGGCCACCGGGTTGCGGGCATCGTACTTGGCCTGCATTTCGGTGTGCGCAAAAGCTGCGGCAGCCTCGACGATGGCCTTGTTCTCTGCGGACAGGGCGTCGAAGGCCTTCTGGTTGATGAAGAAGTCCAGTTGCGGGCCACCTTCCCACCAGCCGGGGTAGTAGTAGAACGGAGCGACCTTGTTGAAGCCCAGCTTCTGGTCGTCGTACGGGCCCACCCATTCGGCCGCGTCAATCGTGCCTTTTTCCAGCGCCTGGTAGATCTCGCCGCCGGGAATGTTCTGCGGCACGGCACCCAGGGGCGCCAGCACCTTGCCACCAAAGCCGCCGATGCGGAACTTCAGGCCCTTGATGTCGGCAACCGACTTGACTTCCTTACGGAACCAGCCGCCCATCTGGGCTCCGGTGTTGCCGCCGGGGAAGTTGATCATGTTGTACTTGGCATAGAACTCGCGCATGAGCTTCATGCCGTTGCCTTCGTACATCCACGCGGTCATCTGGCGGCTGTTCAGGCCGAAGGGAATCGCGCAACCCAGCGCGAAGCACTCGTCCTTGCCGAAGAAATAGTACGGAGCGGTGTGGCACATTTCGACAGTGCCGTTCTGCACGCCGTCCACCACGCCGAACGCGGGCATCAGCTCGCCACCGGCATGGGTGGAGATTTCAAACTTGCCACCCGACATGGCCTTGACCTTGGCGGCGAACGTGTCGGCACCACCGAAGATGGTGTCCAGCGACTTGGGGAAGCTGGATGCCAGGCGCCAGCGGATGGCGGCCTGGGCATGCACGGCGGGTGCCACGCCTGCGGCCAGCACGCCCGCGATACCTGCGTTTTTGATGAGTGAACGACGATCCATGTATTGCTCCTCGAATGAATCAGTGAATGGCTTGGACAGTTTTGATTTGAAGACAACTAAAGGTTGTCAGCCAAAATCAGGTGCCATTCTAGGAAGCGCAACACTTAAGGTTTCGGGGGTTTTCCCTTGAGAAATACCCGGCAGCCTTTGGTACTCAGCCTTCTGTCAGCAAAGTCTCAGGATTGAACGACCTTGAGAGGCGGTCGTGCCTGCCCGTCATGCGGATTGAAGCGCGCGCGGATGGACGCCTCAATGCCCGCCGCATCCAGCCCCTGCATCGCCAGCAGCCGGGCCGGGTCGCCGTGTTCTATGAAAGCGTCAGGCAGGCCCAGATGCAGCAGGGGGCGGGTCACGCCGGCGGCGTTCAGGGCCTCGGCCACGGCGCTGCCGGCGCCGCCCATGACGGCGCCTTCTTCGACAGTGACCAGCGCCTCATGCTGCGCGGCCACCTGCAGCAGCAGCTGCGTATCCAGCGGCTTGGCCCAGCGCATGTTGACCACCGTGGCGTCCAGCCGCTGCGCGGCCTCCAGCGCCGGGTACAGCAGCGTTCCAAAGGCCAGGATCGCAATGCCCTTGCCCTCGCGGCGCAGCTCGCCCTTGCCAAAGGGCAACGGCGTCAGGTCCGGCGACAGGGGCGTGCCCACACCCGCACCGCGCGGATAGCGCACGGCCACCGGATGGCTTTGCGCAAACGCGCTGCTCAGCAGGCCACGGCATTCGTTCTCGTCCGCGGGGCAGGCAATGCTCACCTGCGGAATGCAGCGCAGGTACGGGATGTCATAGGCGCCGGCGTGCGTGGCGCCGTCCGCGCCCACCAGGCCCGCGCGGTCCAGCGCAAACACCACGGGCAGGTTCTGCAGCGCCACGTCGTGGATGAGCTGGTCGTAGCCGCGCTGCAGGAAGGTGGAGTAGATCGCCACCACCGGCTTGAGCCCTTCGCAGGCCAGGCCGGCGGCGAACGTGACGGCATGCTGCTCGGCAATGCCAACGTCAAAGTACCGCCCGGGAAAGCGCCTTTCAAACTCCACCAGGCCCGAACCCTCCCGCATCGCGGGCGTGATGCCCACCAGCCTCGCGTCCTGCGCGGCCATGTCGCACAGCCACTGGCCAAAGACCTGGGTGAACGTGGGCTTGGGCGGCGTGGCCGGCTTGGTCAGCCCCACCGCGGGGTCGAACTTGCCGGGGCCGTGGTAGGCCACCGGGTCGGCCTCGGCCAGTTTGTAGCCCTGGCCCTTGCGGGTGACCACGTGCAGGAACTGCGGGCCGCGCAGCTGCTTGATGTTTTCCAGCGTGGGGATCAGCGAATCCAGGTCATGGCCGTCGATCGGGCCGATGTAGTTGAAGCCGAATTTCTCGAACAGCGTCGCCGGCACCACCATGCCCTTGGCCTGCTGCTCGAAGCGCTTGGCCAGCTCGAACAGCGGCGGCACGGGCTTGAGCACACTTTTGCCCACATTCTTGGCCGCCGCGTAGAACTGCCCGCTCATCAGCTGGGCCAGGTAACGGTTCAGCGCGCCGACGGGCGGGCTGATGGACATGTCGTTGTCATTGAGGATCACCAGCAGGTTGCAGTCGGCCACGCCCGCGTTGTTCAGCGCCTCGAAGGCCATGCCCGCGCTCATGGCGCCGTCGCCGATGATGGCCACGGCGTGGCGGTCCTCACCCTTGTGGCGCGCGCCCAGGGCCATGCCCAGCGCGGCCGAGATGCTGGTGGACGAATGCGCGGTGCCGAAGGTGTCGTATTCGCTTTCGGCGCGCTGCGGAAAGCCCGACAACCCGCCCAGCTGGCGCAGCGTGCCCATGCGGTCGCGCCGCCCGGTCAGGATCTTGTGCGGATAGGTCTGGTGGCCCACGTCCCACACCAGGCGGTCTTGCGGCGTGTTGAAAACATAGTGCAGCGCAACGGTCAGTTCCACCGTGCCCAGGTTGGAGCTCAGGTGCCCACCCGTGCGCGAAACGCTGTCCAGCACAAAGGCGCGCAGTTCGTCGGCCAGCTCGCGCAGCTGGGCACGCGGCAGCCGGCGCAGGTCGGCCGGGTCGTTGATGGTTGATAGCAGTGTCATGGCTTCAGTTGTTCCGGTTGACCACCATGTCGGCCAGCGCGCGCAGGGCACCGGTATCCCGCAGGCCGCTGGCATCCAGCGCGTCCATGGCCTGCGCGTAAAGCGACTGCGAGTACGCGCGCGAAGGCGCCAGGCCCAGCAGCGACACATAGGTGGGTTTGTCCTGGGCGGCGTCCTTGCCGGCCGTCTTGCCCAGTGTGGCCGAATCGGCCGTCACGTCAAGGATGTCATCCACTACCTGGAAGGCCAAGCCGATGGCGGCCCCATAGCGCTCCAGCGCTGCGATGGCCATGGCATCCGCCTGGCCACAGGCCGCGCCCATCATCACGCTGCCTTGCAGCAAGGCCCCGGTCTTGAGCCGGTGCATGCCGCGCAGTTCGTCCTCGCTCAGCGCGTGCCCCACGCTGGCCAGGTCGATGGCCTGGCCGCCAGCCATGCCCGCGCTGCCCGCGGCGCGCGCCAGCAGCCGGCACAGCGTGGCCTGCGTGGCCGCCGGGACGGCGTCGCCCTCGGGCACCAGCAGCTCGAACGCCAGCGCCTGCAGGGCGTCGCCCGCCAGCAGCGCGGCAGCCTCGCCAAACTTCACATGCACCGTGGGCTTGCCGCGGCGCAGGACGTCGTTGTCCATGCAGGGCATGTCGTCGTGCACCAGCGAATAGGCGTGGATCAGCTCCGCGGCGCAGGCCGCGCGCAGCGCCGCTTCCGCGTTGCCGGCCACGGCCTCGCTGGCGGCCAGAACCAGCAGCGGGCGCAGCCGCTTGCCGCCGTCCAGCACCGCATAGCGCATGGATGCGCCCAGCCCGGCCGGCGCATCGGCCACCACCCACTGTGCCAGCGCCTCTTCCACGCGGGCAAGCCGCCGCGCCATCCAGGGGCCAAGTTCGAACGGCTGTGCCGGGGCCATCACTCTTGCGTCCACGTCTTGAGCTTTCCTTCGTCCAGCACCTTCACCTGGCTTTCAACGGCCTCCAGCCGCTCGCGGCAAAAGGCCAGCAGCTGCGCGCCGCGCTGGTAGCCCGACAGCAGTTGCTCCAGCGGCATCTGGCCGCCCTCGATGCGCGTGACGAGCTGCTCGAGTTCCTCAAGCGCGGCTTCGTAGCTGGCTGGCACCGGCGTGTCATTCGGGGGGGCGCTGGCCTTGGGCATGGGTGGGCTGCTGGTGGGATGCAAAGCGGCGATTTTAGGCGCGTATCGCCCCCGTGAACGATGGGGCAGGGGTACAATCGCACCCTCTTGCTCCGGTACGCCACCGGAATTCCCGTTCTTTCCCGCGCCAACCCCTTGTTTGGGGGCGACGCGCACCCTGCCCCTTCATAGGGGGAGTCTCTAGGTCAGGTCACCCATGTCTGATTTAAGTCTTCAACTGCAGCAGGCCTCAAGCCAACTACCAGTTTCCAGCTACCTTGACGAGGCGCTGTTCCGGCGCGAGCTGGATGTCATCTTCCAGCGCGGGCCCCGCTATGTGGGGCACGAGCTGGCCGTGCCCCAGGTGGGCGACTTTTACGCCCTGCCCCAGGAAGGCGAAGGCCGCGCCCTGCTGCGCACGCCTGGCGGGGTGGAGCTGGTGTCCAATGTCTGCCGCCACCGCCAGGCCGTCATCCTCAAGGGTCGCGGCTCGGTACATGGCGACGCCGCGTCGGGCGGCAACATCGTCTGCCCGCTGCACCGCTGGACGTACAGCGCGGGCCAGGGCGCGCCCGCGGGCAACCTGCTGGGCGCGCCGCATTTCCCGCAGGACCCCTGCCTGAACCTGCGCAACTACCCGCTGCAGGAATGGAACGGCCTGCTGTTCGAGCAAAACAGCCGCGATGTGGCCGCCGACCTGGCCGGCATGGGCCCGCGCGCCGAGCTGGACTTCACCGGCATGGTGCTGGACCGCGTGGTCATGCACGAATGCAACTACAACTGGAAGACCTTCATCGAGGTCTATCTGGAGGACTACCACGTGGGCCCGTTCCATCCGGGGCTGGGCAGCTTCGTCACCTGTGACGACCTGCGCTGGGAGTTCAAGGACCAGTATTCGGTGCAGACGGTGGGCGTGGCCAACCGCCTGGGCAAGGCCGGCAGCCCGGTGTATGAGCGCTGGCAGAAGGCCCTGCTGCAGTACCGCAACGGCGAGCCGCCGCGCTACGGCGCGATCTGGCTCACTTACTACCCGCACATCATGGTCGAGTGGTACCCGCACGTGCTGACCGTGTCCACGCTGCACCCGGTCAGCCCCGGCAAGACCATGAACATGGTTGAGTTCTACTACCCCGAGGAAATCGCCGCGTTCGAGCGCGAATTCGTTGAGGCGCAGCAGGCCGCCTACATGGAAACCTGCGTCGAGGACGACGAGATCGCCGAGCGCATGGACGCGGGCCGCAAGGCCCTGGCCCAGCGCGGCGACAACGAAACCGGCCCCTACCAGAGTCCCATGGAGGACGGCATGCAGCACTTTCACGAGTGGTACCGCGACGCCATGGGCATGCGAACGCCGCGCGCCTGATGGCGGCGTTTCCCGATGGGCTGCACAGCGGCACGGTGGTACCGCTGGACCGCGCCAACATCGACACCGACGCCATTTTTCCCAAGCAGTACGGCCGCGGCACGGCGCGCACCGGTTTTGGCCCGGTGCTGTTTGACCTGTGGCGCTACCTGGACCCGGGTGACCTGGACAGCGACCATGCCACGCGCCGGCCCAACCCCGACTTCGTGCTCAACCGCCCCGAGCTTCGCGGCGCCAGCGTGCTGCTGGCGCGCGACAATTTCGGCTGCGGCTCAAGCCGCGAACATGCCGTGTGGGCGTTGCGGGACTACGGCTTTCGCGCGGTGGTGGCGCCCAGCTTTGGCGACATCTTCCGCCAGAACTGCCCGCTCAACGGCGTGGCTGCCATTGCAGTGGCGGCCCCGGCCATCGACCAGCTGTTCGCCGCCGCCGCCACGCAGGTGCTCCACGCCCGCATCGACCTGGTGCAAGGCAGCCTGCGCTGCGCCGGGCTGGCGCTGCCGGTGCGCCTGAGCCCGCGCGAACAGGCGCTGCTGACGCAGGACATCGACTGGATTGGCGCCACGCTGGCCCAGCGTCAGCGCATTGCCGCCTTTGAACAGGCCCGCCTGGCATCGCAGCCCTGGCTGGCCAACTCACTGGAGATCTGATGCAGGCGCTGTGGATGGTCCTGGGGTCGCTGTTCTTTGCCACCATGGCGGTGTGCGTGAAGTTCGCGTCCGCTTATTTCAATGCCGCCGAACTGGTGTTCTACCGCGGCCTGCTGGGCATGCTCTTCATGTGGCTGCTGGCGCGCCGCCAGGGCGTGAGCCTGCGCACCGGCTACCCCGGCATGCACGCCTGGCGCAGCCTGGTGGGCGTGATCTCGCTGGGCGCGTGGTTCTACGCCATTGCCTGGCTGCCGCTGGCCACGGCCATGACGCTCAACTACATGAGCAGCGTGTGGGTGGCCGCCTTCCTGATCGGCGGCACGCTGATCGCCTGGAAGCCGCGCGACGGCACCGCCATCGCGTTGCGCCAGGGCCCGCTGGTGCTGACGGTGCTGGCGGGCTTTGCCGGCGTGGTGCTGATGCTGCGGCCAACGATCGAGCAGAACCAGATCTTTGCGGGCCTGATCGGGCTGATGTCCGGCTTCATGGCCGCGTTTGCCTACATGCAGGTGATGGCGCTGGGCAAGCTGGGCGAGCCCGAAAGCCGCACCGTGTTCTATTTCGCCCTTGGCTCGGCCGTGGCCGGCGGCGGGGCCATGCTGGTCACCGGCATGTCGCCCTGGGACTGGCGGCATGCGCTGTGGCTTGTTCCCGTGGGCCTGCTGGCCTCATTGGGCCAGCTGTGCATGACGCACGCCTACAGCCACGGCGCCACACTGGTGGTGGCCAATTTGCAGTACTCTGGCATTGTGTTTGGCGCGCTGTACAGCGTGCTGCTGTTTGGCGACACGATTCCCGCCGTGGGTTGGGCCGGCATGGCGCTGATCGTGGCCAGCGGTGTCGCCGCCACGATACTGCGCGCGCGCGCCGCGCCCAACGCGCCCGCTGAAGAACATTGAAGGAGCCTGGATGTACACGACCCTCATTTCCGCGGCCCAGCTGCAGGCCCTGCAGGCCAGCGGCGCGCCTCTCATGGTGTTTGACTGCAGCTTCGACCTGATGAACCCTGGCGCCGGCGAGGCGCAATACCGCGAAGCCCACCTGAGCGGCGCGGTGTACGCGCACCTGGACACCGCCCTGAGCGACAAAGGGATGCCCGACGCCGCCACCGGCAAGCCCCAGTCACCGGCTGACGCCGCATCAGGCGGGCGCCACCCGCTGCCCAGCCGCGAGAAATTCGCCGCATGGCTGTCCAGCGTGGGTTTTGACAATGCGATGCAGGCCGTGGTGTACGACCGCCAGGGCGCCAACTACTGCGGCCGCCTGTGGTGGATGCTCAAGTGGGCCGGCCATGACGCGGTGGCGGTGCTGGACGGCGGGCTGCAGGCCTGGCAGGCCGCGGGCGGCGCGGTAGCCGCCGGTGACGAGCCATCGCACTTCCAGTCCAACTTCCGTCTGGGCGAGCCGCTGCGCGCGCTGGCCACCACGCAGACCGTTCTGGCCGGGCTGCAGGGCGCCCAGACGGTCATCGACGCCCGCGCGGCGCCACGCTTTCGCGGCGAGGTGGAGCCGCTGGACCCGGTGGCAGGGCACATCCCCGGCGCGCTGAACCGCCCGTTCCAGTCCAACATCGGCCCTGACGGCCGGTTCAAGCCCGCCGCCCAGCTGCGCGAGGAATTCGAGCTGCTGCTGGCCGGCCGCGACCCGGCCAGCGTGGTACACCACTGCGGCAGCGGCGTGAGCGCCGTGCCCAACGTGATCGCCATGGAAATCGCCGGTCTGGGCACACCCGCGCTCTATGCGGGCAGCTGGAGCGAATGGTGCGCCGACCCGGCGCGCCCGGTGGCCAGGGGCTAAGGCCGCCCGCCGGAGGGGGCCGCCGCACGCGCCGAGCGGACCAGCGCACGGCCGGCGCGGTACAGCAGCCAGCCCAGCAGGGTGCCGCCCAGCGTGGCCAGCAGCAGCCAGCCCATCTGGGCACAGCCCTCGCGCCCGCTGGTGCCTATGCACCCCATGGCGGTGATCGCGGTGAAGCTGCCACCGGCCACCATCATCCACGCCATCAGCAGCCCTCCGCCGATGGCCAGCACGTAGCCCGTCAGTTGCTTCATATTCGCCCTGCCTTCGTCACTGTCGATGCAGCCTTGCAGCCCCAGGTGCCATGGCATGGTGCTGCCGCGCGGCCTGCATCAATGTACCCTGCCTGGCTTCTGCGCTAGCATTGGCGCGCCCTTTTGCCCAAGGAATTTCATGAAATCCGCCATCGCTCAGATGCTGTACGCAAGCCTGTTCGCTTTGCTGGCAGCCAGCCCCGCCCATGCGCTGTACCGCTGCGGCAACGCCTATCAGGACAAACCCTGCACCAACAGTGAAGGCGACGCTCGGACAACACCATCGGCGAAGCCCGCGGCCAGCGTGGCAGCCCCGCAGCCCCCGGCGGCACCGGCAGGCTCGGCGTATGCACAGGTCTGTGCCCGGCTGGGACAGGAAGCGCAAAAAGTGGCCTGGAAGCGCGAGGCCGGGGCCACGCAGGACAAGCAGCTGGCCGAGCTTGCGCGCACCGGATCACGCGACGAGATGGCCATGGTCATCGCCTCGGTCTACAGCCGGCGCGGCAGCGCGCCGGAGATCAGGGCCGCGGTCGAAGCCGAATGCCGCGCCGAAAGGCAGCACGAGGCCGACAAGGCCGCCGCCCTGGCGGCACTGCAGCCCAGGGCAAGCCGGCCCGTGCAGACACTGGCCGTGCCGGCCGAACAGGCACGGGAGACGGACATGCCCCGGACCATGAGCGCAAGTCAGCGCACGGTGGACCCCAAGGCCGCCTGCCCGGGTCTGCGTTCGATGGATGCGACCCTGCGCGAGCAGATGCGCGCGGGTGGCAGCGCCGCCACGATGGAATCGCTCAACGCACAGCGCCGCCGGCTGGATCAGAGGCTGTTCGATGCCAAATGTTAGGCTGTGCGCATGAACACACAGCGCCAGTTGATCCCCCACGCCCTGTTGGCCATCGTCTGCACATTGGCTGCAACCGGAGCCCACGCCCAGCTACGCCCGCCCGGCAGCAACAGCGCTCGCCCCGCGCTGGCTGCGCCACCGGTCACCGCTCCCGCGCCTGCCGCGGCCCCCACGGCCGCCGCGGCCGAGGCCCCTGCAGCGGATGAAGCCGCCCTGAAGGAGAACGCCGGCCGGCTTGCCGCGCTGGGCTGGCTCATGCTGCTGGACCGTCGGGACTGGGGCACTGCCTGGGAAAGCGCCAGCCAGGTGTTTCGCACCCAGGTGCCCATTGCCACCTGGATGGACGCCATTCCCAAGGTACGCGAGCCGCTGGGGCCCCTGGCCGGACGCGAGCCGGTGGAGACCGCCTACAAGACCGCCCTGCCCGGTCGCCCCGCGGGCGACTACGTGACCGTGGTGTATGCCAGCCGATTTGCCAACAAGCCCGACCTGCAGGAGATCGTGACCACCGCGCGCGACACCGACGGGCGCTGGCGCGTGCTGGGCTATTCCACGCGCTGAGGCGTCGCGCTCAGTGCGAATGCGCCAGGCCGCTGACCAGCGTGACCATGGCAATGCCCACCAGCAGCCAGGCAATCTGCGCCGCCGTCTGGCGCGCGCTCAGGCGCTTTTGCAGTTGCGGAATCAGGTCGGCCAGCGCCACATACACAAAGCTGCTGCTGGCGACCACCAGGAAGTACGGCAGGTAGTCGTACAGCTGCTCGACCAGGAAGAAGCCCGCGATACCGCCCAGCGCGGTCACCGCGCCCGCCAGTGACACCTTGACCAGCGCGGCACTGCGGTTGCGGCTGCTCTGGCGCAGCACGATCAGGTCGCCCATATGGTGCGGCACCTCGTGCGCCAGCACCGCCAGCGCCGCCACGGCCCCCAGGCGCAGGTCGGCGATGAAAGCCGACGCAATCAGGATGCCGTCGCCAAAGCAATGCACGCTGTCGCCGGTGAGCACGGCCCAGCCACCGCCGCCCTTGCCGCGCGCATCGCCATGGTGGTGTTGGGCATGGTCGTGGTTGGCATGGCCGCCGTGGTCATGGCCCGCGTGCCCATGGTCATGGTGGTGTTCGTGCCCGTGGTGCCACAGCTCGGCCTTGTCCAGCAGGAAGAAAAACACCACGCCCACCAGCAGCGTGGCAAACAGCTCCTTGGCGCCGGCCTGCGACTCAAAGGCTTCGGGCAGCAGATGCATGAAGGCCGTGGCCAGCAGCGCGCCCGCGGCCAGGCTCAGCAGGTGCTGGGGGCCCAAGCGGCCCTGCGGGGTGCGCCCGGCGTCGGCCACGGCCCCCAGGCTCATCAGGCCGGCGGCCAGCCAGACGCTGCCGATGCCGGCGGCCAGGGTGGCGATCACGATTGCTATCAATGTCATGACGTTGAACAGAACTCACAAGAAAAAAGGCCGCTTGCGCGGCCCTGGGTCTGGCGTGGCGTGGGTTCAGGCCACCCCGTTGGCCTTGAACCATTCCAGCGCACGCTTCCAGCCGTCTTCGGCCGGGCCCTGGCGGTAGCTGGGGCGGTAGTCGGCATGGAAGGCATGCGGCGCGTCAGGGTACACCACAAACTGCGACGCCTTGGACGCCGCATTGCCTGCGGCCAGGGCAGCTTTCATCTTATCAACGGTGTCAAGGGGGATACCGCCGTCCTTTTCGCCGTACAGGCCCAGCACCGGGCCGTTCATGGCCGCGGCCACGTCAACCGGGTGTCTGGGTGTGACGGGCGTGCTGTTGCCCACCAGGCGGCCGTACCAGGCCACGCCGGCTTTCACGTTGGGGCTGTGCGCGGTGTACAGCCAGGTGATGCGCCCACCCCAGCAAAAGCCGGTGATGCCGACCTTGGCGGTATTGCCGCCATTGGCGCCGGCCCATTTGACGGTGGCGTCCAGGTCGCCCATGACCTGGGCGTCCGGTACCTTGGAGACGACTTCGGCCTGCAGCTTGGCAATCTCTCCATACGACGTGGGATCACCCTGGCGCTGGAACAGCTCGGGCGCGATGGCCAGGTAGCCGGCCTTGGCAAAGCGGCGGGCGGTGTCGGCGATGTATTCATGAACACCAAAGATTTCCTGGATCACCAGCACCACCGGCAGGTTGGTCTTGCCGGCGGGCGCGGCGCGGTAGGCCGCCATCTTGAAACCATTGACGTCAATGGTCACTTCGCCCGCGGTCAGCCCGTCCGCCGAGGTCTTGATGGCGGTCTGCGCCATGATGGGCATGGCCGTGGCCGCATAGCCCACACCCAGCGCCGCCTTCAGCGCGGTGCGGCGGGTGGCGCCGTCCTCGGTGGTCTTGCCGGGCAGGAGGGAGTCAAAGTCGGCCTTGATGTCGTCACGCAGCATGGGTTTCTCCGGTGGGGTGGTTGGCAATGCGGATCTGAGTCTAGGCAGTCGGGAAAGTTCTGGCTACTGCGGGGATATAGTCAGCGCCGTTGCAACCAAGGAGCCCCCATGCCCACCATCCGTGTCGAAATGTTTGAAGGCCGCACGCCCGAGCAGAAAAAAAACCTCGTCAAGGCCCTGACCCAGGCCGCGGCCGACGCGCTGGGCAGCAAGCCCGACAGCGTGGACGTGATCCTGTACGACATCAAGAAATCCGACTGGGCAACTGGTGGGGAGCTTTGGTCGGAGAAGAAATAGCCCAGTGGGGCCAGGCGCACTGAACCTCAGTGCGCTTTATCCCAGTTCGGCCCCACGCCCACTTCGGCCAGCAAGGGCACCTTGAGCTGGGCCACGCCCGCCATCAGGCGCGGGATTTCCGCGCGCAGCCAGTCCACCTCGGCCTCGGGCACCTCGAACACCAGTTCGTCGTGCACCTGCATGATCATCCGGGTGCCGCGCTGCTCGGCGTCCAGCACCGCCTGCACGGCGTTCATGCTGAGCTTGATGAGATCGGCCGCCGTGCCCTGCATGGGCGCGTTGATGGCCGCGCGCTCGGCGCCGCCGCGGCGCGGGCCGTTGGGTGAATTGATCTCGGGCAGGTACAGGCGGCGGCCGAACACGGTTTCCACATAGCCCTGACTCTTGGCCATGAGGCGGGTTTCGTCCATGTAGGTCTTGACGCCCGCAAAGCGCTGGAAGTAGCGCTCGATGTAGTTCTTGGCCGCCGTGTTGTCGATGGCCAGCGCGCGCGCCAGGCCGAAGGCGCTCATGCCGTAGATCAGCCCGAAATTGATGACCTTGGCATAGCGGCGCTGCTCGCTGGACACCTGGTCGACAGGCACGCCAAACACCTCGGCCGCCGTGGCGCGGTGCACGTCCATGCCGTCATGAAAGGCCTTGAGCAGGGCCTCGTCCTCGCTGATGTGCGCCATGATGCGCAGCTCGATCTGGCTGTAGTCGGCGCTGGCAATGACGCTGCCCGGCGGCGCCACGAAGGCCTCGCGCACGCGCCGGCCCTCGGGCGTGCGGATCGGGATGTTCTGCAGGTTGGGGTCGTTGCTGGACAGCCGGCCGGTGACCGCCACGGCCTGCGCATAGTGGGTGTGCACGCGGCCGGTGCGCGGCAGCGCCATCTGCGCAAGCTTGTCGGTGTAGGTGCCCTTGAGCTTGGACAGGCTGCGGTGCTCCAGGATGCGCGCCGGCAGGGGGTAGTCCTCGGCCAGCTTTTCCAGCACTTCCTCGTCGGTGCTGGGCGCGCCGCTGGGCGTCTTCTTGACCACGGGCAAGCCCAGCTTGGTGAAGAAGATCTCACCGATCTGCTTCGGAGACCCCAGGTTGAACGGCTGCCCCGCCAGCTCGTGCGCCTGCGCCTCCAGCGCCATGATGCGCTGGCCCAGTTCATGGCTTTGGGCGGCCAGCGTGGGCGCGTCGATCAGCACGCCGTTGCGCTCGATGCGGTACAGCGTTTCGCTGCTGGCCATTTCCAGCTCATAGATGAAGCGCAGCTTGTCGTCCTTTTGCAGCTGCGGCCACAGCGCGCGGTGCACGTCCAGCGTCTGGTCGCTGTCTTCGCATGAGTATTCCGCCGCCTTGGCGATGTCCACCTGGCTGAACGGAATCTGGTGCGCGCCCTTGCCGCACAGGTCTTCATAGTTGATGCCGCTGCGGCCCAGGTGGCGCTCGGCCAGGCTGGCCAGGCCGTGGGGCTTGTGCACTTCCAGCACATAGCTTTGCAGCATGGTGTCGTGGGCATAGCCCCGCACTTCAATGCCGTGGTTGGCAAACACATGCCGGTCGTACTTGACATGCTGGCCCAGCTTTTTCTTCGAGCCGTCTTCCAGCCAGGGTTTCAGCCTGGCCAGCACCTCGTCGCGCGGCAACTGCTGCGGCGCGTCGGGGTAGTTGTGCATCAGCGGGATGTAGGCCGCCTCGCCGGGCGTCACGCTGAAGCTCACGCCCACGATTTCGGCGCGCATTTCGTCCAGCGAGGTGGTTTCGGTGTCCACCGCCGCCAGGTCGGCCGCCATCAGCCGGGCCAGCCAGGTGTCCATCGCCTCCCAGGTGAAGATGGTGTCGTACCGGAGGTTGTTGGCTTCGCGGTTGATCTGCACCGGGGGTTCGTCGAACAGCCCGCCGGTTTCGCCGCGGCGCGCGCCCCCCTGCTCTTGCATCAGTTCGGGCGGCGCTTCCTGGGCCACCAGCGTCTTCACCAGGCCCTTGAAACCGTACTTTTCGCTGAAGGCCTTGAGCGCTTCGCTGTCCTGCCCGCCGATCGCAATGGCGTCCAGCGCCGGCAAGCCGTCCACATGGCCCGCCAGGTCGCAGTCGGTCCTGATGGTCAGCAGCTCGCGCCCCTTGGGCAGCCAGCCCAGCGCGTTGCGCAGGTTCTCGCCTGCCACGCCTTTGATCTCATGGGCGCGGGCCACCAGCGCGTCCAGCGAGCCGTATTCGAGCAGCCACTTCACGGCTGTCTTGGGACCCACCTTGGGCACGCCGGGCACGTTGTCCACCGCGTCACCCACCAGCGTCTGGTAGTCCAGCATCAGCCGCGGCGGAACGCCGAACTCAGCCTCCACACCGGCCATGTCGCGCCGACGGTCGTTCATGGTGTCGATGACGGTGATGTGCTCGTTCACCAGCTGGCTCAGGTCCTTGTCGCCGCTGGAGATGATGACTTCAATGCCCTGCTGCGCGGCGATGTGGGCCAGCGTGCCGATCACGTCATCAGCCTCTACGCCCGGCACGTCCAGCACCTGCCAGCCCAGCAGCTTCACCACCTCATGGATCGGCGGGATCTGGCTGCGCAGGTCGTCGGGCATGGGCGAGCGGTTGGCCTTGTATTCGGCGTACAGCGCATCGCGAAAGGTCGGCCCCTTCGCGTCGAACACGCAGGCGGCGTAGTCGGCCCGGACGTCCTTGCGCAGCTTCTGCATCATGTTGATCATGCCCCGGATGGCCCCCGTGGCCGCACTGGTGGGGTCGCCCGGCACCGCGCGCAGGTCAGGCATGGCATGAAAGGCCCGGTAGAGGTAGCTGGAGCCATCGACCAGCAGCAGTGTTTTGGGCGTAACGGATTCGGACATGGGGCGGGAAAAAGAGTGGGCCGTCGGGGGGATGCGGCTGGCCTGACAGTTTAGGGCCTGTTCCCGCAGCGCATGAGCGTGACAGGGTGCGGCGGCTGATTTCCTACAATGGCGGCCATGCGAGCCCTCCTCTGTCTTTGCGCCCTCGCGGGCTGCGCCGCCGTGCAGGCCCAGCCTCCGTCCACGGGCACCGCCCCTGCCACGCTGCAGCGCGACACGCAGACCGCGGGGCGGCACAACCAGCGCATCGAGCGCGTGCGCATCGAGGACGCCGGCAGCCGCGTGGACGAGCTGCGCTACGGCGGCGAGTCGCAGAGCATCACCGTGCAGCCCAAGGCCGACGTGCCCGAATACCAGGTGCAGCGCGACGGCACGCGCGTCTGGAACGTCCTGAAATTCTGACCCCGCAAACCTTCCATGGCTGTTTTCACTGAAGTCACCGCCGAACAGGCGCAGGCCCTGCTGGGCGAACTGAAACTCGGCGAGCTGCGCGAACTGCGCGGTATCGAGGGCGGCATAGAGAACACCAACTACTTCGCCACCACCTCCGAGGGCGAGTACGTGCTTACGCTGTTCGAGCGGCTGTCGTTTGAACAGCTGCCGTTTTACCTGCACCTGATGAAGCACCTGGCGCAGCGCGGCATCCCCGTGCCCGACCCGGCGGCCAACCGCGACGGCGACATCCTGCACACCGTGTGCGGCAAGCCGGCGGCCGTGGTGAACCGCCTGCGCGGCAGGAGCGAGCTGGCCCCCGGCGTGGGCCACTGCGCCGCCGTGGGCGCCATGCTGGCGCGCATGCACCTGGCCGGGCGCGACTTCAACCGCAGCCAGCCCAACCTGCGCGGCCTGCCCTGGTGGAACGAGACCGTGCCGGTGGTGCTGCCCCACCTGGACGCGGCGCAGGCCGCGCTGCTGCGCGCCGAGCTGGCCTACCAGAACCATGTGGCCGCCAGCGCCGCCTATGCCGCGCTGCCGCGCGGGCCGGTCCATGCCGACCTGTTCCGTGACAACGTGATGTTTGACGGCGGCGAGCTGACCGGCTTTTTTGACTTCTATTTCGCCGGTGTGGACACCTGGCTGTTCGACATTGCGGTGTGCCTGAACGACTGGTGCATTGACCTGGCCACCGGCGCCCATCACGCGCCGCGCGCCAGCGCGTTCCTGCAGGCCTACGCCGCCGCGCGGCCCCTGTCACGCGCCGAGCGCAGCCTGCTGCCGGCCATGGCGCGCGCGGGCGCCCTGCGCTTCTGGATATCCCGCCTGTGGGACTATCACCTGCCGCGCGAAGCCTCCATGCTCAAGCCGCACGACCCCACGCACTTCGAGCGCGTGCTGCGCCAGCGCGTGGCCCAGCCGGTGCAGGCCTGAGCCACCGGGCGGGCGGGGCCTGTTAAATTTGTCACGCTACCGCCGGCGGGCCATACTGCCGCGGTAAGGTGGCCGCCTCCAAACCGACCCTTCCCACGTATATCGCATGAAACTCAACATTGTTCCGGCACGCACAGGTATCCAGTGGGTCAAGCTCGGCATTCAAACCTTCTTTCGCCAGCCGTTGGCGCTTTCCGGCCTGTTCTTCATGTTCATGGCCGTGATGTCGATCGCCACCATGGTGCCGCTGATCGGCAGCGCGCTGGCGCTGGCCCTGCTGCCGGCCGCCACGCTGGGCCTGATGGCCGCCACCCAGGAGGCCACGCGGGGCAAGTTCCCCATGCCGTCCATCCTGATCACCGCCTTTCGCGCGGGGCAGCAGCGGCTGCAGGCCATGCTGGTGCTGGGCGCCCTGTATGCGCTGGGCTTTCTGATGGTGATGGGCGTGTCGGCGCTGTTCGACGGCGGCAAGTTCGCCAGGCTGTACCTGGTGGGCGGCCAGATCACGCGCGAGCTGGCGCTGGACGACAGCTTCCAGAGCGCGATGTGGGCCGCCATGGCGCTGTACCTGCCGCTGTCGCTGCTGTTCTGGCATGCGCCGGCGCTGGTGCACTGGCACGGTGTGCCGCCGCTCAAAAGCCTGTTCTTCAGCTTTGTGGCCTGCATGCGCAACTTCAAGGCGTTCACGCTGTTCGGGCTGGCCTGGGTGGGCGTGTTCCTGTTCGGCGGCCTCATCATCACCGTGTTTGCCGCGCTGATCGGCAGCCCGAAAGTGGTGGGCGTGGCCATGGTGCCGGCCGCCTTGCTGATGGCCGCGATGTTTTTCACCTCGGTTTTCTTCACCTTCCGCGACAGCTTCGTCGCTGACGACGCCCCCACCACCACCGGAGACACGCCATGACCCAGCACACCCTGCAAGGCCGCACCGAAGACGAAGTCCTGTGGTTTCGCCGCCGCAGCTTCCTGCAGGCCGCCGCCGCCTGGACGTCCATGGGCGGGTTTGCCGCCGCCCAGGCCCAGCAGCGCAGCAACATCGTGGAGCTGCAGGGAGAGGCCCTGGTCAATGGCGCGCGGCTTTCACCGCAGCAGGTGATCCAGAGCGGCGATTCACTGGAAACAGGGCCTGGCTCCAACCTGATCTTCGTCATCGGCAACTCATCGTTCCAGGTGCGCCAGAACTCGCGACTGACGGTGGAGCGCGGCGCGACGCTCAACGCCATCAGCGTGCTGCGCATGGTCACCGGCGCCGTGGCCAGCGTGTGGGGCCGCGGCAGCAGCCGCCAGATCGTCACGCCCACGCTGACGGCCGGCATCCGTGGCACCGGCGTGTACACCGAGGTGTTCCCCGCGCAAAGCTACCGCAGCTACTTCTGCAACTGCTACGGCACGGTGGACATGGGCGCCGGCCCCGACAAGGCCGTGAGCCGCGCCGACTACCACCAGGCGTTCTGGGGAGAAGTGGAACCCAAGGAAGGCAAGTTCCTGACGCCGGCCAAGGCCATCAACCACACGGACGAGGAGCTTGAGTTCCTGGCCCGCCTGGTCGACCAGCGCACCGCGTGGCAGATCGCCGGCAAGAAGGGCGTGAAGGACGGCAGCGGCTACATGGAAGAAAAGCCGGGGCAGACGCACCCGGCTGCCACGCCGCGCTGAGGCACGGCACCCCGCGCCGTTCGCGCTGAGGCGCGGCGCCTGTAGCCTTATTTCGCCGCCGGCTTGTAGTCCGCCATGGCCTTGGCCAGGGTGACGTATTCCTCGCAGGTCTTGTTGCCGCAGATCGCCTCCAGCTGGGCCAGGTGCTTTTGCGCTTCTTCGGGGCGCTTTTCCATCAGGTAGGCCTGGCCGATGTATTCGTGCGCACCCTTGTGCCTGGGGTCCAGCCGCAGCGCAATGTAGTAGTGCTCGAACGCCTTGGTGATGTCGGGCGTGGCCTGCTTGCGGTAGCTGTAGCCCAGCAGGTTGTGCACGTCGGCATTGCGCGGCTCCACCCGGGCCGCCGCGTTCAGCTCGCTCAGGGCGCGGCGCCAGTCCTTCGCCTCAATGGCCTTGCGCGCCTCGGTCATGCGCTCGGCCGCGGTGGGCGGCGGCGGCGCGCTGGGGTTGCTGCCCGGAGTGTCGGCGGCATGGGCCAGGGTGGCGGCGGCGGCCAATGCCACCAGCAAATGTCTGCAGTTCATCATGAGCTCCTGAAGGTTCTGTCTGTCGGTTGGTCGATGCGGCCCGGCCACAGTGTCTGCGCCATGTCTGGCGGCGTCAATTGCCGCCGGGCCTGTCAGATAAACGCGGCAAACCGGCTGGTGGATGCAGCGCGGCAGGCTCTATTTCTCAGGCCGGGTCGCCAGCGCCCTGCAGCTGCGCGGCAATGGCCACCATCTGGGGGCGGACTTCGTCCATCAGGAAGCCGCGCGTGAGGTTGAAGCCCGGGCCGCCGCAGTTGATCGACATGACCTGCCCGCCGCCGGGGCTGCGAAACGCCACGGCCACGGCATTCACGTCGCGCTGCCATTCGCCAAACGAGCTGCAGCAGCCCAGCGCCTGGTATTCGGCCAGCGATTCCTCGATCCGGTCACGCACGCGGGGCCAGGCCGATTCATCGTGCGCGCGGATGCGCTCCAGCAGCGCGTTGCGTTCGGCTTCGCTGCACACGGCCAGGTAGGCCCGGCCCATGGCCGTGGTGGCCACGGGGATGCGCGAGCCCACATTCAGGCTCAGCGTCAGGGCCGCCTCGCTGCGGCAGGTTTCCACGTAGATCATGCTCAGGCGGTCGCGCAGGCCCAGCGCCACCAGCGCGCCGCTGCGGTCGGCCACGTCCTGCATCAGCGGGCGGGCCAGGGCGCGCATGTCCATGCGCGCGATCATCGCGCCGCCCAGCGCCAGCACGGCGCTGCCCAGCTTGTAGCCGGGGGCGCCGTTGGCGTCCTCGGTGTGCTCCAGGTAGCCGTGCTTGACCAGTGTGTAGGTCAGCCGCGAGATGGTTGATTTGGGCAGGCCGCAGCGCCGCGCGAGTTCCTGGTTGCCCAGCATGCGGTCGCGCGACCGGAAGGCGCTGAGCACGTCCAGCCCGCGCGCCAGCGCCGTCACAAAGTGGCGGTCTTCCTTGGCGTTGGGTGGGGTCGCAGGCATGGGATTCCTCGAAGCCTGCCATTCTGACCGGCCGCGTGCTCCCGGTCAGGTCACGGGCGTCAGCTTGGCGACACTGAGTGCCAGCCATTTGACGCCATGGCGCGGGAAGTTCACCTGCGCGCGGGCATCGTCGCCCGCGCCTTCAAGCGACAGCACCGTGCCCTCGCCGAATTTGCTGTGGAACACCTGCATGCCCGAGCGCAGGCCGTGCGAGGGCGCGGCTTTTTGGGCGGGCACCGGCGGGCTGGCAAATGACGCGGTGTCGCGGCCGAAGCTGCCGGCGCCGTAACGGCTGCCCTGACCGTAGCCGCCAGCGCCGTACGCACCGCCGCCAGACCCCATGCCCGAGCCAAAGCCCTGGTTCTTAGGCGTGATCCATTTGAGGGCGGCTTCGGGCAGCTCGTCAAAAAACCGGCTCTTGATGTTGTAGCGCGTCTGGCCATGCAGCATGCGCGTCTGCGAATGGCTCAGGTACAGGCGCTTGCGCGCGCGGGTGATGGCCACGTACATCAGGCGGCGCTCTTCTTCCAGGCCCTCGTAGTCGTTCATCGAGTTCTCATGGGGGAACAGGCCCTCCTCCATGCCGGTGATGAACACGCAGTCAAACTCAAGGCCCTTGGCCGAATGCACCGTCATCAGCTGGATGGCGTCCTGCCCGGCCTGCGCCTGGTTGTCGCCGGCCTCCAGTGCGGCATGCGTCAGGAAGGCGGCCAGCGGACTCAGGGTTTCGCCGGTGTCAGGCGCCACGAAGCCGGGCGCGGGCGCATCCGGGTCCAGGCCCTGGCTCACTGGGGATTGAGACAGGGGGGACTGGGACAACGGCTGGCCCAGCTCGTCCACCGGCAGCGCCACCGCGTCGCGGCCAAAGCCCTCCTGCATCACAAAGCTTTCGGCCGCGTTGACCAGTTCTTCCAGGTTTTCCACGCGGTCGGCGCCTTCACGCTCGGCCTTGTAGTGTTCGATCAGGCCGCTGTGCTGCAGCACCAGCTCAATGATGTCGCGCAGCGTCATGGCCTGCGTCTGCTCGCGCAGCACGTCCAGCCTGGCCACAAAGCCACCCAGGTTGGCGCCGGCCTTGCCAGTGGTGGCGCTCACCGCGTCATGCAGCGAGCAGCCCGCGGCGCGCGCGGCGTCCTGCAGCTGCTCGATGCTGCGCGCGCCGATGCCGCGCGGCGGAAAGTTGACCACGCGCAGGAACGAGGTGTCGTCGTGCGGGTTCTCCAAAAGCCGCAGATAGGCCAGCGCGTGCTTGATTTCGGCCCGCTCGAAGAACCTCAGCCCGCCGTACACACGGTAGGGCACGGCGGCGTTGAACAGCGCCGTTTCAATCACGCGGCTTTGCGCGTTGCTGCGGTACAGCACGGCGATCTCGCTGCGCTTGAAGCCGGGCTCGGTGCCGTTGTCGCGCACCAGGTGGCGCATTTCCTCGACCATCCACTGCGCCTCGGCAAAGTCGCTGGTGGCCTCGTACACGCGCACGGGCTCCCCTGGGCCCTGGTCCGTGCGCAGGTTCTTGCCCAGGCGCGTCTTGTTGTGGCTGATGAGCTGGTTGGCGGAATCCAGGATGTTGCTGTAGCTGCGGTAGTTCTGCTCCAGCTTGATCTGGTGGCGCACATTGAACTCGCGCACAAAGTCGGCCATGTTGCCCACGCGCGCGCCGCGAAAGGCGTAGATGCTCTGGTCGTCGTCACCCACGGCAATCACTGAACTCTCCGGCCCCGCCAGCATCTTGATCCAGGCGTACTGCAGCTTGTTGGTGTCCTGGAATTCATCGATCAGGATGTGCCGGAAGCGCCGCTGGTAATGCTCGCGCACCGGGTCGTTGTCGCGCAGCAGCTCGTAGCTGCGCAGCATCAGCTCGCCAAAGTCCACCACACCTTCGCGCTGGCACTGGTCTTCATAGAGCTGGTAGATCTCCACCTTGCGGCGGGTTTCCTCGTCGCGCGCTTCCACCATGTTGGGGCGCAGGCCGTCTTCCTTGGCGCCGGCAATGAACCATTGCGTCTGTTTGGCCGGAAAGCGCTCCTCGTCCACGCCGTGCTGCTTCATCAGCCGCTTGATGGCGCTCAACTGGTCCTGCGTGTCCAGGATCTGGAAGCTCTGCGGCAGATTGGCCAGCTTGCTGTGGGCCCGTAAAAACCGGTTGCACAGGCCATGGAAGGTACCGATCCACATGCCGCGCACATTGACCGGCAGCATGGCCGACAGCCGCGTCATCATCTCTTTCGCGGCCTTGTTGGTAAAGGTCACGGCCAGCAGCCCGCCGGGCGAGACCTCGCCGGTTTGCAGCAGCCAGGCGATGCGGGTGGTCAGCACCCGGGTCTTGCCCGAGCCGGCGCCGGCCAGGATCAGCGCGTGTTCATTGGGCAGGACAACCGCAGCGCGCTGCTCGGGATTGAGATTGTGTAAGAGTGGGGACGTTGCAGCGACTTCTGGGAACATCCGGACATTGTAGGAACTCACGCGAATGAAAAAGACCTTGTTGCCGACCGCACTGCTGGCAGCCCTGCTTACACCGCTGGCAACCCTGGCCCAGTCGTCATGCTCCAGCGACGGCCAGCCCCGCCCCGTGGCACTGCTGGAGCGCTTCATCAACGCCGACTGCGCCTCCTGCTGGTCAGACCCGCAGGCGCGGAACACCCAACGGGGCGAGGTGGCGCTGGACTGGATCGTGCCCGGCAGCCGCGGCGACGACGCGCCGCTGTCGGCCGCCGCCACCCGCGACAGCCTGGCCCGGCTGCAGGCGCTGGGCCGCCAGGCACCGCCGCAGGCCGACGAGGCCATGCAGCGCGCCGCTGGCAAACGCACGCTGCGCGTGGCCCATGGCATGCCGTTCAACGACTACATTGGCGCGTCGATCGAGATGAAGCCCGCCGCGCGCGGCCCCTGGACGGCCTGGCTGGCGCTGGTGGAGACGGTTCCCGTGGGCACCGAAGGCACAGCCGTGGAGCGCAACCTGGTGCGCAACCTGCTGCAGGTGCCCTGGCAGGCCGGCCGGGCAACGGCACGCCTGCTGGAAAGCCGCCCGATGTGGATTGCCGAGGGCGCGCGCGCCGAGCGGCTGCGCGTCATCGGCTGGGTGGAAGATGCCCGGGGCCGTATACACGGCATAGCGCAATCAGTATGTGACGCCGCGCGCTGAAGGCCGTAGAATCAGCCACCGGGCCCAAGTTTCTTGGTCCCGGTTTTTTGTTGCCGCATGCGCAGCAAAGCCGGCCAAGCCAAGCGCTCTCCTCTGTTCCGCAAACAGCTTTCAGGAGCCTGGTTCTCTCATGGAAATCTTTGACTACGACAACGTATTGCTGCTGCCGCGCAAGTGCCGCGTGGAAAGCCGCTCCGAATGTGACGCAGGCGTAACGCTGGGCGCGCGCACCTTCCGCATCCCGGTGGTGCCGGCCAACATGAAGACCGTGGTGGACGAAGCCATCTGCGCCTGGATGGCCAAGGCTGGCTACTTCTACGTCATGCACCGCTTTGACCTGGACAACGTGAAGTTCGTCAGGGACATGCAGGCCCAGGGCGTGTTCGCGTCGATCTCGCTGGGCGTGAAAAAGCCCGACTACGACACGGTGGACCAGCTGGTGGCCCAGGGCCTCACGCCCGAGTACATCACCATCGACATTGCCCACGGCCATGCCGACAGCGTGAAGAACATGATCGGCTACCTCAAGCAGAAGCTGCCCCAGGCCTTCGTCATCGCGGGCAACGTGGCCACGCCCGAGGCCGTGATCGACCTGGAAAACTGGGGCGCCGACGCCACCAAGGTCGGCGTGGGCCCGGGCAAGGTCTGCATCACCAAGCTCAAGACCGGCTTTGGCACCGGCGGCTGGCAGCTGAGCGCGCTCAAGTGGTGCGCGCGCGTGGCCACCAGGCCCATCATTGCCGACGGCGGCATCCGCAGCCATGGCGACATTGCCAAGAGCGTGCGCTTTGGCGCCACCATGGTCATGATCGGCTCGCTGTTTGCCGGCCATGAAGAATCCCCCGGCAAGACGGTGGAAGTGAACGGCGAGCTGTTCAAGGAGTACTACGGCTCGGCCAGCGACTTCAACAAGGGCGAGTACAAGCACGTGGAAGGCAAACGCATCCTGGAGCCCATCAAGGGCAAGCTGGCCGACACGCTGCGCGAGATGGAAGAAGACGTGCAGTCCTCCATCAGCTACGCCGGCGGCACGAAGCTGCTGGACATCCGCAAGGTCAACTACGTGATCCTGGGCGGGGACAACGCGGGCGAGCACCTGCTGATGTAGGTCAGTCCAGCCACATTTGTGGCAACGCCGCCTCGCCCACCGGCGCGGCTGGCGCAGACGCAGCGAGCTGCGCCATTGCGTGGGCGGGAGGCTGCGGGCACGCGCCATAACGCACATGGTGCAAGGCCGCAGCCAGCCGGGCCTCCGATGCGTCGCCCAGTTCGTGATCCAGGTCATCACGGACCGGGCAATCCGGGGCAAAGCCCGACTCGTAACGGCCCTGGCCCAGCGCGTTGAGGGTCTCGAAATTCACCGCGCTGTAGGTCGTGCCGCAGAAGGTGCGCGGCTGAAAGCCGTACGGCTTGCCAAACGTGGTGGCCCCCACCAGCACCACCGGCATGAACGGCCGCAGCGCGTTGATGACCAGCTCGCTGGCCGACGCCGTGGACGGCGAGGTGATGACAAACAGCCGTTTCAGGTCATTGATCACCGGCCCCGGCAGGATGCCGATGTTGGTGGTCAAGGGAATGATGAAGTCGTGACCGGCATTACGGCTGTTGAAGCGGATGTCGGCAAAGGTCTTGCCCTCCAGCCGCGGGCCTCCGATCATGCTGGCGAGCCCCCGCGCCAGCACCACGCTGCCGCCGCCGTTGTAGCGCAGGTCCAGCACCAGCTCGGTGGCGCCTGCGGCGTTGAACTGCTTGAAGGCGCGGTCCAGGTCGCTCTCGCCCGCGATGATGAATTCGTGAAACGCCAGGTAGGCCACCTTGACCGTGCCCTGGCCGGACGGCATGTCAATCACCCTGGCGTGGGCGACGGGCGCCAGCGGGAAGTTGGCTGACACGGCGGTGAATTCACGCTGCAGTCCGTCGGCGCCCACCACAGCAAACCGCCGCGCAATGCCCGGCGTCGTGACGGCCGGCAACCCCCCCTGTGCAATCGCCCGCGGCCCCAGGCCGTCAATGCCCAACACCAGGTCGCCCCGGCGCAGCCCTGCCGCCGCAACCGGGCTGCGGGGCTCCACGTTGCGCACCCGCAATTGCGTCCGCAGGGCGTCAGTCCACACCAAGGTATAGCCAAAGCCCGTGCGCGTGCCCTCGGTGTAAAACTGCTCGAACGCCTGGGTCTGCTGTGTATAGCTGTATCGGTCCAGCGGCAGGTTCAGCATGGAGCGAAAGTAGCTGTTCATGTCGGGCGCCGTGGCCAGCGGCGAACGCAGCGGCTGGTTCCAGAAGTAGTGCTCCCGCATGTAGGCGTGCAGCCTGTCGCGCTGGTCAGCGTCGCTGCAGCCGGCGGAGCTGCCCGGCACGGGTGCTTCGGGTGGCACCACCACGGGGATCGCTGGCCCCGGGGCGACCACGTCGGGGGCCACGACGTCAGGGGCTGCCACTGCCGGCGCCGCTTCGTCGGCGCCGCCGCAGGCCGCCAGCAGAACCGGCAGCACACCCCCAACAACGCACGTTCGCAGTGCCCGCGCCAGAGACTTCATCAGCGCAGCAGTTCAAGGGCCAGCGTATTCAGCCGGTGGCCGGGCTGGGCCAGCGCATCCAGCACGCTGAAATGGTTCAACCCGGGAAGGGCTTCGCACACCGGCACGGTGCGCTTGCCCCACGCGTCGCGGATCAGTTCGTTGTGGCGCAGAAATTCCGCGCTTTCATCGCCACCGGCCACGGTGTAGAGCGCGCCGGCGCGCGGCGCGGGCATGCAGGCGGGGCTGGCGCGCAGGGCGTCCTGCCGCGTGAGCCGCAACGACGGCTGCAGGAATGGCGTGTGCAGGATGGGCTCCAGGTCGTACAGCCCTGAAATCGACAGCGCATTGCGCACCAGCCCCACGGGCAGGTCCGCGCCCAGCGCGGGCCAGTGGCAGGCCAGCAGCATGGCCGCCAGATGCCCTCCCGCCGAATGGCCGGCCACGGTGATACGCGCCGGGTCGCCACCAAAACGGGCAATGTGCGCATGCACCCACAGCAGCGCCTGCACCATCTGCATGACGATCTGCGGCACCGTCACCGCCGGGCACAGCGCGTAGTTGGGCACGACCACACAGGCGCCATCGCGCACCAGCGCTGGCGCGACGAAGGAATGGTCGGACTTGTCCAGCGAACGCCAGTAGCCGCCGTGGATGAACACCAGCACCGGTGCCCCCGCCCGGGCCGCCGGGAAGATGTCCAGCGTCTCGCTGGGGCCGGTGCCGTAGGGCACGTCCAGTGTGCAGGGCTGCGTGGCACGCGCGGCGGCCGAATCGGCGGCCCAGCGGCTGAAGTACGCGGCGTGGTCCGGCACCAGGGCACGGTTGTTGTACATGCGGTCCAGCCAGGCAGGGTCGTAGGAGGCCATGGGCAGCTTTCGGTGAATTGACGCCCGGAATGTTCGCACAGCCGGCCTGCGGGTAAGTCCGTAGGGGCCATTGGCATGGTTATCGTATTCTGTATACAGAGTTAACGAACCCCCATGCCCGCCCAGCTCCTCAAGCTCGAAACTGCGCCCGATCTGGTGGACCAGGTCTATCGCGCCTTGCTGGACGCCATCAGCGAGGGCTCCCTCGCGCCCGGCCAGCGCATCACGCAGGAGGACGTCGCCGGGCAGCTGGCCGTGTCGCGCCAGCCCGTGCTGCAGGCGTTGCGCCTGCTCAAGAAGGACGGCTTTGTGCATGACGCGCCGGGCCGCGGCGTGCTGGTGGCGCCGCTGGACGTGGGCTGGATGCTGGGCGTCTATGAGGTGCGCGGTGCGCTCGATGCGCTGGCGGCACGGCTGGCCGCGCGGCAGCGCGCCCAGCTGGATCCGCGGCTCATCGAGCAGGGCCGCAAGGCCGCGCGCGGCAAGAACGTCAAGGCCATGATCGACGCCGACATGGCATTCCATGACGCGATCTACGCCGCGTCGGGCAACCCGCTGATCGGCCAGAGCGCGCTGCAGCACTGGCGCCACCTGCGCCGCGTGATGGGCGCGGTGCTGCGCGAGGAGCGCCAGCGCGAATCCGTCTGGGACGAACACGAGGCCATCGCCAGCGCCATTGCCGCGGGCGACGCAGGCGCCGCCGTGCGCCTGATCGAAGAGCACAGCCAGCAGGCCGGCGGCAACCTGGCAGCCCGGCTGACCCAGGTACTCAAATCAAGCCAAGGAGACAAGCCATGAGATTGACGCAGCAGCAGATCGAGCAGTTTGACCGCGAGGGCTACCTGTTTTTTCCCGGGCAGTTCACCCCGGAAGAAACCCGCACTCTGACCGACGCCGTGCCCGAGCTGTACAGCCGGCGCGAGGCCTACAACGTGCGCGAAAAAGGCAAGGACGCCGTGCGCACCAATTTCGCCGCCCACATGTACAGCGAACCTTTCGCACGGCTGGCGCGCCACCCGCGCATGATCGAGCCGGTGCAGGACCTGTTCAATGAAAAGCTGTACATGCACCAGTTCAAGATCAACGGCAAGGCCGCCTTTGAAGGTGATGTGTGGCAGTGGCACCAGGACTACGGCACCTGGCTCAATGACGACATGATGCCCACCGAGCGCGCGATGAACGTGGCCATCTTCCTGGACGACGTGAACGAGCACAACGGCCCGCTGATGTTCATTCCCGGCAGCCACAAGAAGGGCGTGGTCGAAGCCAGACACGACCTCACCACCACCAGCTACCCGCTGTGGACGGTGGACAACGACCTGATCGGCCAGCTGGTGGAGCGCGCCGGTGGCAAGAACGGCGGCATTGTGTCGCCCAAAGGCCCCGCAGGTTCCATGATCCTGTTCCACAGCTGTCTGGTCCATGCGTCGGGCAGCAACCTGTCGCCCTGGCACCGGGTGGCGGTGTACCTGAGCCTGTGCGCGGTGAGCAACCACATCCGCCGGCCCAAGCGGCCCGAATACATCGCCCACCGCGACTTCACGCCGATTGAATGCCTGCCGGACGATTGCCTGCTGAAGGACTACCCGGTGGACCTGCCGTGGAAGGACGGCTTGCCTGCCAGCGCACTACAGACCTCCCCTGTGCCGTTCGACGAGATGAAAAAAGCGGCATGAACCTCCACACCAAACTCCAGCAGCGCGCAGCCGACGGCAAGCCGGTGCGCATCGGCCTGATTGGCGCGGGCAAGTTCGGCTCCATGTATCTGGCGCAGATCCCGCGCACGCCGGGCGTGCATCTGGTAGGCATTGCCGACCTGTCGCCCGACGGCGCCCGCGCCAACCTGGCCCGCGTCGGATGGAAGAGTGCCCAGACCCAGGCCGCATCTCTGGACGCCGCCGTGAAGGATGGCAATACCCACATCAGCGACGACTGGCAGGCGCTCGCGCGCCACCCGGCCATTGACGTGATCGTGGAATGCACCGGCCACCCCATTGCGGCGGTGGACCATTGCCTGGAGGCCTTCGCCCACGGCAAACATGTGGTCAACGTCACCGTGGAGGCCGATGCGTTTTGCGGGCCGTTGCTGGCGCGCAAGGCCGCGGCAGCCGGCGTCGTGTACTCACTGGCGTTTGGCGACCAGCCCGCGCTGATCTGCGATCTGGTGGACTGGGCGCGCACCTGCGGGTTCCCTGTGGTGGCGGCCGGGCGCGGCCACAAGTGGCTGCCGCACTTCAGCGAATCCACGCCGGATACCGTGTGGGGCTACTACGGCCTGACCCCCGAGCAGGCCGCGCGCGGCGGGCTCAACCCCAAGATGTTCAACAGCTTCCTGGACGGCTCCAAGCCGTCGATCGAAAGCACGGCAGTGTCCAATGCCACCGGCCTGGGCGTGCCGTCCAACGGCTTGCTGTACCCACCGGCCAGCGTGGAGGACATCCCCTACGTCACCCGCCCCATCAGCGAAGGCGGCGTGCTGGAACGCAAGGGCATGGTCGAAGTGATCTCTTCACTGGAAACCGACGGGCGCAAGATTCCGTACGACATCCGCATGGGCGTGTGGGTCACGGTAGAGGCCGAGACGGACTACATCAAGAACTGCTTTGAGGAATACAACGCCCATACCGACCCCAGCGGACGCTACTTCACGCTGTACAAGCGCTGGCACCTGATTGGCCTGGAGGTCGGTGTGAGCGTGGCCAGCGTGGCGCTGCGCGGCGAACCGACTGGCGTGGCCACGGGCTGGAACGCGGACGTGGTGGCGACTGCCAAACGCGACCTGCAGCCCGGCGACATGCTGGACGGCGAAGGCGGCTACACCGTGTGGGGCAAGCTGCTGCCCGCGCAGCGTTCCATGCAAATGGGCGGCCTGCCCCTGGGCCTGGCGCATGGCATCAAGGTCGTGCGGCCGGTCAAGAAGGGCCAATCGCTGAGCTGGGCCGACGTTGCCATTGACACCGGTACACATGCTTACAAGGTGCGCCGCGAAATGGAGGCCCTGTTTGCGGCGCCACTGCTGAAAGCCGCCTGACAGTAACCACCGCGCCATTGGCGCGATCATGCTGCCAACAACGGCAGGAGCAGTGATGAAGATTTCAGTACTGGGCATCGGCTTCATGGGCTTTCCCATGGCGCGCCGCCTGTGCGAGGCGGGCCACGAGGTGCATGTGTGGAACCGCAGCCGCGACAAGGCCGAACGCGTCGCCGCGTTTGGCGCCACCGTCCATGACAGTGCCGCGCAGGCCGCTGGCGCCGCCGACGTGGTGGTGAGCATGCTGGAAAACGGCGCCGTGGTGGAAGACGTGCTCTTCGCCCAGGGCGCGGCACAAGCCATGAAACCCGGCACGCTGGTGATCGACATGGCGTCCATCAAGCCGCGCGAGGCCCGCGACCATGCGGCGCGTCTGGCGGACATCGGCATCGCGCACCTGGATGCGCCGGTGTCCGGTGGCACCGTGGGCGCCGAGGCCGGCACGCTGGTCATCATGGCCGGCGGCCGGCCTGAAGATTTCGCGCGCGCCCAGCCGGTGTTTCAGGTGTTCGGGCGCGCCACGCATGTGGGCCCGCACGGCACGGGCCAGCTCACCAAGCTGGCCAACCAGATGATCGTGGGCATCACCATCGGCGCGGTTGCTGAATCACTGCTGATGTGCGCGCGCGGCGGCGCCGACATGGCCAGGGTGAGGGAAGCCATCACTGGCGGCTTTGCCGACAGCCGCATCCTGCAGGTGCATGGCCAGCGCATGGTGGAGCGCGACTTTGCGCCACGCGCTCGGATGTCGGTGCAGCTCAAGGATCTGCGCAACGCACTGGCCACGGCCGAGGAAATCGGCTTTGACGCACCGGTCACCCGGCTCTTCGAACAGCTCTATGCGGACGGCATCGAGCATGGTCTGACCGACCTGGACCATGCCGGGCTTTTCGTGGAGCTGGCCAGCCGCAACGGCATGCAATAAGGCATAATTGCGCCTGCTCCAACCGACCGGTCATATTGCTAGAATATCGGCTGTTGTGGGGGGGTAGCTCAGCTGGGAGAGCGTCGCGTTCGCAATGCGAAGGTCGGGAGTTCGATCCTCCTCCTCTCCACCACAGCACAGGTTTAAAAGTGGGTTCTTAGCTCAGTTGGTAGAGCAGCGGACTCTTAATCCGTAGGTCGAGTGTTCGAGTCACTCAGGACCCACCACTTATTCAAATCGGGTGCCTTTGCAAAAAGGTGCCCGATTTGCTTTGCAGCACATCCTTGCCAAGGACACACATGAGCTACACCGTTACGCTGGTTGATCTCCCCAATGTTGCTGATGCCGACAGGCAGGCCATGGAACAGACCTTCCGGCACACGATTGAACAGGTCCTGGGCGGCCCTGATGGCGTGGCAGCCGCCTGGCGCGCCTGCGAGGTGGCCCGCCAGGCCGAGAAAAATTCCACGGTGACGGTGCCTCAGCTCACGCTGGGCGGGCCGATCAGCCGGTGGGACCTGATGCATGCGATGGCCACTAGAGCCGCTTTTGAAGCATGGCAAGGCACGCCTGGCGACGCCCGGTTCATCGTCAAGGCCTGACGCCGGGCGCTCCTTTTCTTTCATGAACCCGGACGCCGACAGGCTCTGGCGGGCGCCGAGTTGGGCCCTGGCCGTACTGCTTGCCTTGCTGGGCATGCTGGGGCCGTTTTCCATCGACACCTACATCCCGGCGTTCTCGGGGATTGCACGCTCGCTGGGCGCGACGCCGGTGCAGATGCAGCAGACGCTGTCGGCCTACCTGTTCGGTTTTGCGTTCATGAACCTGTTCCACGGCGCGCTGGCCGACAGCTTCGGGCGCCGGCCTGTGGTGCTGTGGGGCATCGCGGCGTTCACGCTGGCCTCGGCAGGCTGCGCGCTGTCGCAGACCATCGGCCAACTGGTGTTCTTTCGGGGCTTGCAGGGGCTGTCCACCGGCGCGGGCATCGTGGTGTCGCGCGCGGTCATCCGCGACATGTTTCCACCGGCGCAGGCGCAAAAGGTCATGAGCCAGGTCACTATCTATTTCGGCGTGGCGCCGGCCATCGCGCCCATCATTGGCGGCTGGCTGTTTGTGCATGCCGACTGGCACAGCATTTTCTGGTTCCTGACGGCGGTGGGCGTCATGCTGTGGGTGGCCAACTTCAGGCTGCTGCCCGAGACGCTTCATGTGAGCGAGCGCCAGCCGTTCAACGTGCGCAACCTGATGCAGGGCTACTGGGGGCTGGGCTCCAACCCGCGCTTTTTGCTGCTGGCTTTGGCCAGCGGCATCCCGTTCAACGGCATGTTCCTGTACGTGCTGTGCGCGCCGGAATTCCTGGGCACGCATATGGGCCTGACACCCACGCAGTTCTTCTGGTTCTTTTTGCTCACCATTGCCGGCATCATGGCCGGCTCCTGGGCCAGCGGCCGGCTGGCCGGGCGCATTGCACCCAAGCGGCAGATACGCCACGGCTTCGTGATCATGGTGCTGGTGTCGATGGCCAACGTGGCGGCCAACTTTGCATTCGTCGCCCACCCTTCATGGGCCCTGTTGCCCATCGCCGTGTTCGGCTTTGGCTGGGCGCTGATGGTGCCGGTGGTAACGCTGCTGGTGCTGGACCTGTACCCGCACCGGCGCGGGCTGGCGTCGTCGCTGCAGGCCGTCATCGGCTCGACGGCCAACGGCCTCGTGGCGGGCATCATTGCGCCACTGGTGATGCATTCCACGCGCGCCCTGGCCGTCTCATCCTTGCTGATGATGGGCGTGGGTCTGGTGGCGTGGATCTACATGCACCGGCGCTGGCCCGAGATCGGGCGCGCCGTGTCTCAAGCTTAGCGGGCGGGCTTGGCCGGGCGCTTGCGCGCGTCGTGCGGCGCGTAAGGGCGCGGACCGGCAGGCTTGGCAAATGCCGGCTTGCGCGGCGCGAAGTCACCCCGCGGCGCGGCAAAGCCGTCACGCGGCGGGCGGCCTTCAAATGAGCGCGAAGCACCCACGTCGCCAAAGCCGGGCTTGCGGCCGTAGCTGGCGCCGTCACGGCGCTGGTCGAACCCGCCACCTTCGCGGCGCGCGTCAAAGCCACGGTCCTCACGCGGGGCAAAGCCACCACCGAAGCCGCCGCTGCGGTTGCCGCCAAAGTTGCGCTCGCGCGGGCCGTTGTCACGGCGGCCGCGGCCGCTGTAGTCGATCTGCGGGCGGCCGCCACCTTGCGGGGCGCGCTGCTGCGGCTCCAGGCCGGGGATCACTTCGGCCTTGAAGGTCTGCTTGCTGTAGCCCTCGATGTCAAAGATCTTGCGGCGGTCGCGGAACTCGGCAAACGTCACGGCCAGACCGTCGCGCCCGGCGCGGCCGGTGCGGCCGATGCGGTGCGTGTAGTCCTCCGCCTTCATCGGCAGGCCGTAGTTGAAAACGTGGGTGATGGTGGGCACGTCAATGCCGCGCGCGGCCACGTCGGTGGCCACCAGCACCTGCACCTGGCCATTGCGCAGCGCCATCAGGCGGCGGTTGCGCAGGCCCTGGCTCAGGGCACCATGCAGTGCCACGGCGTCAAAGCCGGCTTGCTGCAGGTCGTTGGCCAGGCCGTCGCATTCAACCTGCGTGCTGGCAAAAACAATGGCCTGATTGATCGTGGTGTCACGCAGCCAGTGGTCCAGCAGCTTGCGCTTGTGCTGGGCGTTGTCGGCCCAGAACAGCACCTGCTTGATGTTGGCGTGCTTTTCCTGCGGCGTGTCAATCTGGACTTTTTGCGGCTGGCGCATCACGCGCGCAGCCAGTTGCTGGATGCGCGGCGCGAAGGTGGCGCTGAACATCATGGTCTGCTTGCGCTCGATGGTCAGCTGGTTGATTTCGGCCAGATCGTCGGAGAAGCCGAGGTCGAGCATGCGGTCGGCTTCGTCCACCACCAGGAACTGCACCTTGTCCAGCTTGATCTGCATGGAGCGCTGCAGGTCCAGCAGGCGGCCCGGCGTGGCGACCACGAGGTCGGCGTTCTGCAGCTTGGCGATCTGCAGCTGGTATGGCATGCCGCCCACGATGTTGGCGATGCGCAGGCCGCGGCAGTGTTGCACCAGGCCGATGGCGTCATGCGCCACCTGCTGGGCCAGTTCACGCGTGGGGCAGACGATCAGGGCGCCGGGAACGGCGGCCTTGAAGTTGCGGGCGTTGGTCGGGTCCTTGCGCTTGGGGCGCTTGGGGGCGGGCTCGCCCCTGGCTTGCGCTTCTGCCACGGCGCGCTCGAAAGCGGCGCGCTCTTCAGCCTCGGCCTGGGCCTTTTGCGACAGCAGTGTGTGCAGCACGGGCAGCAGAAACGCCGCCGTCTTGCCGCTGCCGGTCTGGCTGGAGACCATCAGGTCAATGTAGGCCTTGGTGGCGCTGTCACCCGTGGGCAAGGCCAGCGGAATGACCTTGTCCTGCACCAGCGTGGGCTGGGTGTAGCCCAGGTCGGCCACGGCGCGCAGCAGTTCGTCGGCCAGGCCCAGCTTCACGAAGCCGTTGGGCACCACCTCAACAGGGGTCTCGGCCACAACGCTGTCGACAGCGACGAAAGCGGGTTCAACAAAGGATTCGGCAGGCGAAAAGTCGCCCTGCACTTCAAAAGAGTCAGTCATGTTTACTCACACGCCAACACCCCCAGGGCGGGAGTGCCGTCGTCAATGGTTAAAAGACATCAACCATCAAACGACTACCGGGCAACTGTCATGGGATTGACTGGCACGGGCGGCTCATTCGTTGAGCCATGGTGTGAAGGGAGATGCGCAAAATGCACTGCCGTTTGCAGCGCAGCCCGCGATTATGGCATGGATTCGGGTTTTCACCTAACCCAGTTTGACTCAGCCGAGCTTGAGGAAGTGCTCTCGGTAGTGCGCCAACTCGTCAATCGATTCATGCACGTCGGCCAGGGCTGTGTGCTTTTGCTGCTTCTTGAAGGCGTTGTACACCTCGGGGCGCCAACGCTTGGCCAGCTCCTTCAGGGTGCTGACGTCCAGGTTGCGGTAGTGGAAGAACGCCTCCAGCTTGGGCATGTACTTCACCAGGAAGCGGCGGTCCTGGCTGATGGTGTTGCCGCACAGGGGCGCCACATTTTTCGGGCTGTATTTCGCCAGAAAATCCAGGATCTGCTGCTCGGCCTGCGCCTCGGTCACGGTGGAGGCCTTGACCTTGTCGATCAAACCGCTGCGCCCATGGGTGCCCTTGTTCCAGGCGTCCATGCGGTCCAGCTGCTCGTCGCTCTGGTGGATCACGAGCACGGGCCCTTCGATGCGGGGCTCCAGGTTGGCGCCTGTCACGATGACGGCAATTTCAATGAGACGGTCAGTTTCGGGGTCAAGCCCGGTCATTTCGCAGTCAAGCCAGATGAGGTTCTGGTCGGATTTGGTCAGGGTAGGTGTGGCGTCGGACATGCCTGCGATTGTCGCCGATGGCCTAAACTGGAAGGCTATGGACCCCTCTTCCCTCCTGACCCTGTGGTTTGCCGCCGCGCTCGTCGCCGGGCTGCTGGTGAAATTCTGGCTGACGTCGCGCCAGATCCGGCATGTGGCCACGCACCGCGCCAGCGTGCCGGCGCCGTTCGCCAGTGCCGTGAGCCTGGCCGCCCACCAGAAGGCAGCCGACTACACCGTCGTCAAGGCGCGCTTTGGCCTGCTGGAGCTGGCGTTTGGCGCCGCCGTGTTGCTGGGCTGGACGCTGCTGGGCGGCCTGCATGTGCTGAACCAGGCGCTGCTGACCTGGCTGGGCGGCGGCATGGTGCAGCAGCTGGCGCTGCTCGGCGCTTTCATGCTGATCGGCGGCCTGATTGACCTGCCGTTCACGCTGTACCAGACTTTTGTGATCGAAGAGCGCTTCGGCTTCAACAAGATGACCTGGCGCCTGTGGCTGGCCGACATGCTCAAGTCCACTGCCGTGGGCATCCTCATTGGCCTGCCCGTGGCCTGGCTGATCCTGTGGCTCATGGGCGCGGCAGGCAGCACCTGGTGGTTGTGGGCCTGGGGCGTGTGGATGGGGTTCAACCTGCTGCTGTTGCTGATCTACCCGACTTTCATTGCGCCGCTGTTCAACAAGTTCCAGCCGCTGGAAGACGAGACGCTGAAGGCCCGCGTCACCGCGCTCATGCAGCGCTGCGGCTTCGCGGCCAAGGGCCTGTTCGTCATGGACGGCAGCAAGCGCAGCGCCCATGCCAATGCCTATTTCACCGGCTTTGGCGCCGCCAAACGCGTGGTGTTTTACGACACGCTGCTGGCCAAGCTGTCACCCGGCGAGGTAGACGCCGTGCTGGCGCACGAGCTGGGCCATTTCAAGCACAAGCACATCATCAAGCGCATCGTGAGCCTGTTTGCACTGAGCCTGGCCGGGTTTGCGCTGCTGGGCTGGCTGTCCACGCAAGCCTGGTTCTACACCGGCCTTGGCGTGCGTCCGAACATGGGCGCACCCAATGATGCGCTGGCGCTGCTGCTGTTCCTGCTGGCCGTGCCGGTGTTCACGTTCTTCATCTCGCCGCTGTTCGCGCAGCTGTCGCGCAAGCACGAGTTTGAAGCCGACGCCTACGCCGTCATGCAGACCAGCGGGCAGGACCTGAGCAGCGCGCTGCTCAAGCTGTACGAGGACAACGCGTCCACGCTCACACCCGACCCGGTATTCGTGAAGTTCTATTACTCCCACCCGCCAGCCTCCGAGCGGCTTGCAAGGATGACCGCATGACCAGCATGCTGAGCAAGGTGGACTGGTCCACCCGAACACGCCGCGCACTGACGCCCACGGAGATTGTCACGCGGCTGGCCGCGGCACCCGGCTGGGCACTGACCGGTGACGGCGCCGACGTAGCCATCCAGAAGACCTACAACTTCGCCAACTACCACGAGACGATTTCGTTTGTGAATGCGCTGGCCTTCATAGCCAATGCGCAGGATCATCACCCTGACCTTTCGGTGCACTACAACCGCTGTGTGGTGCGCTTCAACACGCACGACGTGGGCGGCATTTCCGAAACCGATTTTGACTGCGCGTCACGCATTGACGCGCTGCTGGGCTGAAGCACATTGGCCCACGCTGCAGCGCTGGACAAGGGCCTGGTCGTCGGCAGCTTCGGCCGCCATTGCCTGGTGGAAACACCCGAGGGCCAGCGCGTCATCTGCCACCCGCGCGGCAAGAAGAGCCAGGTCGTCGTGGGCGACCGCGTGCTGTGGCTGCCATCTCAGGACGAAGGCACGATTGAGAAGATCGAGGAACGGCGCAACCTGTTTTACCGCCAGGACGAGATCCGAACCAAATCATTCGCCGCCAACCTGGACCAGGTGCTGATCCTGATCGCCGCCGAACCCGAGTTTTCCGAAAGCCAGCTGGCGCGCGCGCTGATTGCCGCCGAGGCAGAGCGCATCCGCCCCATCATCGCGCTGAACAAGAGCGATCTGGTGGAACCGTTCGAGCGTGCCTGGAGCCGCCTGCTGCCCTACCAGCACATGCACTACGGCGTGCTGCCGCTTTGCCTGCGCCTGTCGGGCGATGTGGATCGCGAGCATTTGCTCAAGCACCTGCAGGGCAAGACCACCCTGGTACTCGGCCCCTCAGGCGCCGGCAAGAGCACGCTGATCAACCTGCTGGTGCCCGGCGCACTGGCCGAGACCAACGAGATTTCGCAGGCCCTGAATTCGGGCAGGCACACCACGACCAGTACCACCTGGTATTGGGTGGACGAGGCACGCACCACGGCGTTGATCGACTCACCCGGGTTCCAGGAGTTCGGCCTGAACCATATCGACCCGATGAACCTGGCCACCTGCATGCCGGACCTGCGCGTGCACATCGAGAACTGCAGGTTCTACAACTGCACCCACCTGCATGAGCCGGGCTGCGGTGTCATGGCACAGGTCAAGCCGGAACCCGGCCCCACGGAAGTCAGCGCACGCCGCTACAAAATCTATAGCGAACTGTTCGCCGAGCTGTCACAGCCCAAACGCTACTGAACCAGCCCGGCCAGTGCCTGTGCCAGTGCGTCGCACTGCGCCGGCGTGCCGATGCTGATACGCAGGTACTGCTCGATGCGCGGCAGCCTGAAATGGCGTACCAGGATGCCCTGCTCGCGCAGCCGCGCAGCCAGCGTGGCCGCGTCGTGCGCCGGGTGGCGAGCCAGCACGAAGTTGGCCGACGACGGCAGGACCTGAAACCCCAGACCCTGCAGCTGCGCCACCAGGGCCTCGCGCGCACGGATGACGGCACTGCGCGTCTGTTCAAAGTGCACTGCGTCTTCATAGGCTGCAACGGCACCCGCCTGGGCCAGACGATCCAGCGGATAGGAATTGAAGCTGTTCTTGACGCGCTCCAGCGCATCGACAAGCGGCCGCTGGCCAAAGGCCAGCCCCACGCGCAGGCCGGCCAGCGAACGGCTTTTTGACAGCGTGTGCACCACCAGCAGGTTGGCATAGTGCCCCACCAGAGCGATGGCACTTTCAGCGCCGAAATCCACATAGGCCTCGTCCACCAAAACCACGCAGCCGGGCTGGCTTTGCAGCAGTTCCTCCACGGCTCCCAACGCCAGCGCCCGGCCCGTCGGTGCGTTGGGATTGGCAATGACGACACCGCCAGCATCGGTCGCGGCATAGCCTTGCACGTCAATCTGCATGGTGATGTCCAGCGGCACCGTCCGCGCCGCAATGCCATAGAGCCGGCAGTACACCGCGTAGAAGCTGTAGCTCACATCCGGCATCAGCAGAGGCTTGCCTTGCTGGAAGAACGCAAAGAATGCATGCGCCAGCACTTCGTCCGAACCGTTGCCCACAAACACCTGCGACGCGTCAATGCCATGATGCCGTGCCACGGCATGGCGCAGCGCGGTGGACTCCGGGTCGGGGTACAACTGCAGGCCCTGCCCGGCCGCGGTGGCAATGGCCCGCACCACGCGCTCGGACGGCGGGTAGGGATTTTCGTTGGTGTTCAGCTTGATCAGGTTGGCAATGCGCGGCTGCTCACCAGGCACATAGGGCGTCAGCCCAGCCACCACAGGGCTGAAGAAGGCGTCAGCACCCATCAGCCGAGCAACCGCGCCAGCGTCAGCAGGGCCAGCAGCACCATCCACAGCACCACAGAGCGCCAGACCAGACCCACGACACTGCGCAAGTGCCCCGGCTCGGGCTCGCGGCCGGGGGTGGCCTCCACGCCGGCAGGCGGCTCGCTGACACCGGCCGCCTGGAATGTACCGGAGCTGTTGGGCGCGAACACGGTCTTCAGCGCCTCGCCGCCCAGGCGCACGTTGATGGCGCCTGATGTGGCGGCCAGCACCACACCGTCGTTGTCATCGGGAAACCGCTGAGAATAGTTGCGCCAGCTGTCAATGGCTTCCTCAAAGCTGCCCACCACCGCAAACCCGAGCGCCGTGGCACGCGCGGGCAGCCAGTCAATCGCACGCCAGGCGCGGGCCGCGGCGCCTTGCAGCGCCGCGCTGGCCGGCTGCTGGCGCACCTTGCTGCGGTACGTCCAGTAGCGGCCCACGAACTCGCTCATACGGTACAACACCGCGCCCGCCGGGCCCAGGCCCAACGCGGCCAACACCGAAAACCAGCCCAGCACCCCGAACACATGGCGGTGGGCGGCCAGCACGGAATACTCGATGACGTGCCGCACGATCTCGCTGCGCGGCAGCTCACTGGCGTCAACCTGCTGCCACTGGGCCAACAGCTCGCGCGCACGGGACTCATCGCCTGCGTCCAGTGCGTCACGGATTTCCGTGAAGTGGTGGCTGAACTGGCGAAAGCCCAACGTCACATACAGGATGGCAATGCTCCACAGCACGGCAAATGGCCAGCCCACCGTCCAGACCAGAAGCCAGTAGATGCCCAACGTGACCAGCGACGGGACCATGACCGCCAACGTCCATGCTACCCAGCCGTGATGTGTTTTGCCAGCGTCAAAGTTGCGGCTGACCTGCCGTGCCCAGCCACGCAACGCGGCGTGGATGGCATTGTGACGCGCCAGCGGTCGAACCTGCTCCAGCAACAGCGCGAACAGGATGGCGAAAAAGCTCATGGCGCAATGATAGCGCCGGGCTATCGCGCGAAGGCCATTGCGCGAGACATCAGGCCGCGAGGAAACGGTAGAAGTTGCGCAGCATGCCTGCGGTAGCGCCCCAGATGAAGCGCTCGGTGCTGCCATCCATGTAAGGCATGGACAGCCATTCGCGCCGCACACCGGCAAACTCGAACGCGTGGTGGCGGTGGTGCGCCGGGTTCATCAGGAAATCCAGCGGCACCTCGAACACGTCAGCCACCTCGAAGGCATTCGGCGTCAGCAAATGCCCGGGCTGCACCAGCGCCACCACGGGCGTCACGATGAACTGGGTGCCGGTGGTGTAGGTCGGCAACGTGCCCACCACTTCGACGAAGCGCTCATCCAGGCCGACCTCCTCCTGGGCCTCGCGCAACGCGGTATGCGCGGCGTCCTTGTCGGTTTCATCCGATTTGCCGCCGGGAAAGGCCACCTGCCCTGAGTGCGTGGACAGGTGCGTGGCACGTTCGGTCAGCAGCATCGTGGGCCGATCGCGCATGACGATAGGCACCAGCACTGCGGCATGGGTGGGCTTGCGGTCGGCAAACTTGCGCTCCAGCCAGAACTCGGGTTCCCAGCGCGGCGGTTGCACAAAGCGCTGGCGGATCGCCTCAGGCTCCAGGGCATCGCGCGCCACCGCCGGCAGGTGTGCGTCGATGCGCGTCACCTCGACCGTGCGTGGATCGAAGTTGGGCAGGCGCGACAAGGGGGTATCGGCAGGGACCGGGTCAATGGGCATGGGAGGGCGGGAATGAAAAAGCCGCCACGAGCACTTGGCTGGCGGCGGCTTCGGGCAAGGCGGGCTGCTTACTGGGCAGCGGCGGACTTGCTCGGCAGCTTCTCCTTGATGCGGGCCGACTTGCCGCTGCGCTCACGCAGGTAGTACAGCTTGGCGCGGCGCACATCGCCGCGGCGCTTGACTTCAATGCCGGCAATCAGGGGGCTGTAGGTCTGGAAGGTACGCTCAACGCCTTCGCCGCTGGAGATCTTGCGCACGGTGAAGCCGCTGTTCAGGCCGCGGTTGCGCTTGGCAATCACGACGCCTTCATAGGCCTGCACACGCTTGCGGTTGCCTTCCACCACGTTGACGCTCACTACAACGGTGTCGCCGGGGGCGAATTCGGGGATTTTCTTGCCGAGCCGGGCGATTTCTTCCTGCTCAAGGGTCTGGATCAGATTCATGGTTTACCTCAGGGATCTTGCCCGCGCTACGCTAGGGGCCCGTGCATTGCGTAGGGTGAATACGCTGCGGTGGGCGGCCGGACAGAGGATCGAAAAGCCTTTGATTATAAACAATTTTCAGCTGGTTTCGCCAGCAAGGCCTCGTCGGCGGCGCTCAAGAGCCCGGCCGAGCGAGCGGCGGAAATCAGGTCCGGGCGGTGCCGGGCCGTGATTTCAAGCCGCCGATCGCGGCGCCAGCGCTCGATTTGCGCGTGGTGACCCGACAGCAGCGCCGCCGGCACCGGCTGGCCATCCCAGGTTTCGGGCCGGGTGTAATGGGGGCAATCGAGCAGGCCATCCAACGCCGGGTTAAAGCTGTCAAGCTGGTGGCTGCCTTCGTCATTCAGCACGCCGGGTTGCAGGCGGGCCACCGCATCCAGCAGCGCCATGGCGGCAATTTCACCGCCCGACAGAACAAAGTCGCCCAGGCTGACCTGCACATCCACATGGGTGTCGATGAAGCGCTGATCGATCCCTTCGTAGCGCCCGCACACCAGCACAGCACCGGCGCTGGTGGACCACCGCGCCACCGCCGCGTGATCCAGGCGCGACCCCACCGGCGAAAACAGCACCACGGGCGCCGAATCGGCGCGGTCGGTCCGGATGGCCTGCAGGCAGCGCGCCAGCGGCGCGGCCATCATCACCATGCCCGGGCCGCCACCAAAAGGTCGGTCGTCCACCCGGCGGTAATTGCCGTCGGCAAAAGCGCGCAGTGCCCACAGGCGCACGTCCACCTGGCGAGACTCGTAGGCACGGCGTGTGACGCCCGCCTCCAGAAACGGGCCAAACAGCTCGGGAAACAGGGTGATGACGTCAAAGCGCATGGCGTGTGCGCTCCGCTCAGTAATCGGGCTGCCAGTCCACCGTGATGCGCCGCGCCGCCAGGTCCACCCCATCCACATAGGCCGACACAAACGGGATCAGGCGCTCCTGGGGCTTGCCGTCCACCTCGAAAGCCAGTACCAGCACGGTCTGCGGACCGGTGGCCATCAGATCGGTCACCCGGCCCAGCGCCGCGCCTTCACGGTTGACCACGTCCAGGCCCATCAGATCCACCCAGTAATACTCGTCGGTACCCGCTGTGGGAAAGCTGGAGCGCGGCACGAACACGCGCGCGCCTTTGAGCGCCTCGGCGGCGGAGCGGTCGGGAATGTCTTCCGCGCAGGCAACGACGGTGTCGGAGTGGTCCCTGGCCTCGCGCACGCGCAGCAGCAGCGTGCCGGAGAACGTTTTGGCACCACGCTCGGACGGCTGCAGGTACCAGCGCTTGGAAGAAAAAAGCGCCTCGGGTGAGGCGCTGTGGGGCAGGACCTTGAACCAGCCCTTGATGCCCCAGGCATCGGCAATGCGCCCGACTTCGATTGCATCCGCCGGGAGTTCGGCAGAATCAAGCGCCCCCACGCTTGTCACCGCGTGTACTGCGCTGCCCCCCGTGGGGGCCGCAGCCGCCTTGGGGCGGCCCAGCGGCGGCTGAGCCCGGGACATTTGATCAGGCTGCCTTTGCGGCGGCCTGCTTGATCAGGCGCTCCACGGTGGGGGATGCCTGGGCGCCAACGCCCTTCCAGTAGGTCAGGCGGTCTTGGGCGATGCGGATGCTTTCCTCGCTGCCCTTGGCGATCGGGTTGTAAAAACCGATCCGCTCGATGAAGCGGCCGTCACGGCGCACGCGCTTGTCGGCCACGACGATATTGAAGAACGGACGGGCCTTGGCGCCGCCACGGGAGAGTCGAATGACGACCATGATTTATCCTTTGGGTGGTCTGGAATTGCTTCCGGTAATCTCTCAGCGTTTGAGACACGCGACATGGCCACCCGGCCAGCGACACGCTGAAAAGCCTTCCATTATATCAACTTCATTTTTTATGCCCAACATCCGCCCAAGCCGTGACGATGACGTGCCCGACATCACCGCGATCTATGCCCACCATGTGCTGCACGGCACCGGCACCTTCGAGACCACGCCGCCCACCGAGTCCGAAATGGCCGCGCGCCGCGCCGATGTGCTGGGCAAAGGCCTGCCCTGGCTGGTAGCGGAGGACGGCGGGCGCATCCTGGGCTACGCCTATTGCCAATGGTTCAAGCCCCGGCCTGCTTACCGTTTTTCGGCCGAGGACTCGATCTACCTGGCTGCCAGCGCCACCGGCCAGGGCGTGGGCCGCCAGTTGCTGGCCGAAGTCGCCCGCCACGCCGAGGCCGCCGGCGTGCGCAAGCTGATCGCCGTCATCGGCGATTCAGGCAACGCGGGCTCGGTGGGCGTCCACCGCGCGCTGGGGTTCAACCAGGTCGGCGTGCTCAAGTCCTGCGGCTGGAAATTCGGCAAATGGCTGGACGTGGTGTTGATGGAAAAATTTCTGGGCGAGGGTGACACCACCCCCGCAGAGGGCGCATGAAAAACAAGACCATGGCGGCCTGGCTCGCCTTTGTGGGTGGCCCGTTGGGCCTTCACCGCTTTTACCTGCATGGCCTGGGTGACATGTGGGGCTGGGCGCTGCCCATTCCATCAGCGCTGGGCCTGTACGGCATCCAGCGGGTTCAGCAGTACGGCCTGGACGACCAGGCCAGCTGGGTGCTGATTCCCTTGCTGGGCTTCACCATGGCTGGCTGCGCGCTCACGGCCATCATCTATGGCCTGATGACGCCCGAGAAATGGAACGCGCGCTTCAATCCGCGGGCGGCACCCGACGCGCCGCCTGGACGCACCGGCTGGCTGACGATTGGCGCGGTGGTGGCGTCACTGCTGATAGGCACCACGGTACTGATGTCCAGCATCGTCTTCAGTTTCCAGCGGTACTTTGAATACCAGGTGGAAGAAGGCCGCAAGATCAGCCAGTGAATACCCGGGTCAGACACCCCGGTCAGAAAAGCTGCAGGCTGACCCAGTAGGCCACCGCCGCCACGAAAGCCGACGCGGGAATGGTGAAAATCCAGGCCCACACGATGTTGCCGGCCACCCCCCAGCGCACCGCCGATGCCCGGCGGGCCGAGCCCACCCCGACGATGGCGCCGGTGATGGTGTGGGTGGTGGATACCGGAATGCCCATGGCCGTGGCCAGGAACAGCGTGATGGCGCCGCCGGTTTCCGCGCAGAAGCCGCCCACGGGCTTGAGCTTGGTGATCTTCTGGCCCATGGTCTTGACGATGCGCCAGCCGCCAAACATGGTGCCCGCCGCGATGGCCACGTAGCAGCTGATGATGACCCAGCCTGGCGGCGCCTTGTCGCCAGCCGCCGTGTAGCCGGTGGCAATCAGCAACATCCAGATGATGCCAATGGTCTTTTGCGCGTCATTGCCGCCGTGGCCCAGGCTGTAGGCCCCGGCCGAGACCAGCTGCAGGCGGCGAAACCAGGAGTCCACCCGCGAAGGCGCGGTCCGGCGGAACACCCAGGCCACCGCCAGCATCATCAGCGAGCCAAGCAGGAAGCCCAGCATGGGCGACACGAAGATGAAGGCCACCGTCTTCATGATGCCGGCCGACAGCAGCGCACCCGATCCCGCCTTGGCGATCACCGCACCCACGATGCCGCCGATCAGCGCGTGCGACGAACTGCTCGGTATGCCGTAATACCAAGTCAGCACGTTCCAGGTGATCGCGCCCACCAGCGCACCGAAAACGACGTGCGTATCCACCACGCCTGGCTGCACAATGCCCTTGCCCACCGTGGCCGCCACGCTGAGATGGAATACGAAAATGGCGATGAAGTTGAAGAATGCCGCGAACAGCACGGCATGCGCCGGCTTGAGCACCCCCGTGGACACGACCGTGGCAATGGAGTTTGCCGCGTCGTGAAAACCGTTCATGAAGTCAAAGGCCAGCGCCAGCGCCACCAGAAGGACGACGACCCACAGGGCCACTTGTACCGTTTCCATGCCGGGTATTCCGTGCGGATCAGGAGTTCTCGAGGACGATGCCCTCGATCACGTTGGCCACGTCCTCGCACTTGTCGGTGATGGTTTCCAGCAGTTCGTAGATCGCCTTGAGCTTGATGACCTCGCGCACGTCCGGCTCCTCGCGAAACAGCTTGCTCATGGCGCTGCGCATGACGCGGTCGGCATCGGACTCAAGCCGGTCAATTTCCTCGCAGGTCTTGAGAGCGGCTTCCGCCGTGGCGGGGTCGGCAATCCTGTCCAGCAGCTTGACTGCGTCTTTCAGGCGCTCGCAGCACTTGACACTCAGGTCGGTCAGGCGGCTGATCTCGTCCGTCATGTGGCGCACGTCGTACAGCGCCATGGTCTCCGCGGAGTCCTGGATGAGGTCGGCCACGTCGTCCATGGTGTTGATCAGTTTGTGGATCAGGTCGCGGTCGATCGGTGTGATGAACGTCTTGTGCAGCATCTTGTTGACGTCATGCGTCACGCGGTCGGCTGCGCGTTCGGCGTTGTCAACATCGCGGTTGTACTGCTCGCGCAGATGCGGGTCGTTGTAGTTGGCCACCAGTTGCGAGAACGCCCGCGCCGCCTCGACGATGCGGTCCGCGTGCTGGTTGAACAGTTCAAAAAAATTGCCTTCGCGCGGCATCAGCTTGCCAAACAGCATCGCTTCGCTCCTGGGGATGTGTCAGATATGTGACTTTTTTGTGACAGCCTGCGAGTTTAACCGGCGCCCCGCCCCGTCCCTGCCCCCGCTCACGCGCCGCGGAAGATGAAGTACACCGCCCCCACCATGCACAGCGCCGCCCAGAGGTAGTCCAGCTTGAACGGCTCCTTGAGGTAGTACATGGCAAACGGCACGAACACCGCCAGCGTGATCACTTCCTGCATGATCTTGAGCTGGCCGACGGTAAAGCCGGCCTGCTGGAAACCGATGCGGTTGGCCGGCACCTGCAGCAGGTACTCAAACAGTGCAATGCCCCAGCTGACCAGCGCCGCGATGTACCAGGGCGCGGTCGCCTGGTTCTTCAGGTGGCCGTACCAGGCAAAGGTCATGAAAATGTTGGAGGCCACCAGCAGCAGGATGGTCTGCAACGACACCGGAATGGACTGAAGCGCGGTCATGGCGGAATTATCGGGGGCGACCCTTGTGCATGTGGACGACCAGCTGCTGGTGGCTGACAAGCCCGCCGGTCTGCTGTGCGTGCCCGGGCGCGGCGAGGCCGGGCGCGACTGCCTGTCGGCCCGCGTGCAGCAGCGCTACCCCGACGCGCTCATCGTGCACCGGCTGGACATGGGCACCTCGGGCCTGTGCGTGCTGGCGCGCGGGCCGGAGGTACAGCGCCGCCTGAGCATGGCGTTTGCCGCGCGCGAGGTGCACAAGCGTTACGTCGCCGTTGTGCACGGCCGCCTGCAGGGATTACCTGATGGCGCCTGGTCCACCATCGACCTGCCGCTGATGCCCGACTGGCCCAACCGCCCCCTGAGCAAGGTGGACCCTGTGCACGGCAAACCCAGCCTGACGCGCTGGCGCGCCCTGGCGCACGACAGCGCAGCAGGTACCACGCGGCTGGAGCTGGAGCCCGTGACGGGCCGCTCCCACCAGCTGCGCCTGCACCTGCAGGCGATCGGCCACCCCATCCTGGGCGACGCCCTGTACGCGCCGCCGCCGGTGCAGGCCATGGCCGCACGCCTGCTGCTGCATGCCACGGCCATCACCTTGCCCCACCCGGCCACCCTCGCGCCGCTGTCGCTGCAAAGCCCTGTCCCGTTCTGAGGAACTCCACACCACGTACCGGCCTCTGACCTGCAGCCCCACCGGAGACACGCCATGCCTGAAGCCACCGCCTCGCCAGCCCTGTCCCGCCGCACCGTTGCGGCAGCGCTGGTCGCCCTGCCCGCCGTCTGGACCGGCGCACGCGCGCAGGCGCCGGCCGCACGCCGCGCCACGCCTTCACAGACCGAGGGGCCCTTCTACCCCGTGCAGTTGCCCAGGGACAGCGACGCCGACCTGCTGCGCAACGGCACACTGAGCTACGCCCGCGGCCAGCCCGTGTGGCTGGACGGCAGCGTGAGCGACCTGCAGGGCAAGCCGGTGGCCGGCGCCCAGGTGGAGATCTGGCAGTGCGACGAGGCCGGGCATTACCACCACCCGGGCGACGGCGACCGGGCCGACAAGGCGTTCCAGGGCTTTGGCAAGGTGGTGGTGGGTGCCGATGGCCGCTACCGTTTCCGCACCATCCGCCCGGTGGCTTATGCAGGGCGGACCCCGCACATCCACGTGAAAGTCCGCCTGGGCCAGCGCGAGCTGCTGACCACCCAGCTGTACGTGGCGGGCGACCCCGGCAACGAGCGCGATTTCATCTGGCGGCGCATGAACGCCCAGGACCGGGCGGCGGTCACGGTGCCGTTTGCGAAAGGCCCTGAGGGCCTGACGGCGAATTTTCCGGTCATCATTGCGGGATGACGCAACAACACCTCACCATCCTCACCGGCGCCTCGCGCGGCATGGGCCTGGCGATGGCGCAGCAGCTGCTGGCTGCCGGCCACCGCCTGCTGTGCCTGTCGCGCAACGCCAACCGCGCGCTGGCATCTGCCTCGTGCGAACAATGGGCCGTGGACCTGGCCGACCCCGCGCCTGTCGCCGCGCGGCTGGCCGAATGGCTGGCCGCGCAAGCCGCGCCGGCTTTGGCCACGCTGATCAACAACGCCGGGCTGATCCCGGCCATCGCGCCCGTGGGCGACATCGCCGCCAGCGACCTGGCCCGTGCCATGCGCGTGGACCTGGAAGCCCCGATGCTGCTGACCGGCGCCTTCCTGCGCGCCACGGCCGCCTGGCCGGTGCCGCGCAAGGTGCTCAATATTTCATCGGGCCTGGGCCGCCGGGCCATGGCCTCGCAGGCTGCCTACTGCGCGGCCAAGGCTGGCATGGACCATTTCACGCGCAGCGTGGCACTGGAAGAGGCCCTGGTACCGAACGGCGCCCGGGTCTGTTCACTGGCGCCCGGCGTGATCGACACTGACATGCAGGTCCAGCTGCGCAGCGCCGACAGCGCGGCCTTTCCCGACATCGGCAACTTCATCGGCATGAAGGAAAAAGGCCAGCTCAGCTCGCCGCAGGACGCGGCGGCCAGGGTACTGGGCTACCTGAACCGGCCGGATTTCGGCGCGAACCCTGTGGCCGATGTGCGGGATCAGTAAACCTCCGGCACGATGATTTCCGGGGGCACGGGCTGTCGCGCGTAGTCATCGTGGCGCACCCGCGCGGGCAGCACCACGGCCGGGCGCTCCGTCTCGCTGTAGGGCATCTGGCCCAGCAGGTGGTGGATGCAGTTCAGCCGGGCTTTTTTCTTGTCATCGGCCTGCACCACCCACCAGGGCGCGTCGGGCGTGTGGGTGCGCTCCAGCATGATTTCCTTGGCGCGGGTGTATTCCTCCCAGCGCCGGCGTGACTCCAGGTCCATGGGGCTCAGCTTCCACTGCTTGAGCGGGTCCTGGATGCGGCCCAGAAAGCGCGAATGCTGCTCCTCGTCCGAGATCGAGAACCAGTACTTGATGAGCTGGATGCCCGAGCGCACAAGCATTTTCTCGAACTCGGGCACGCTGCGGAAAAACTCCTCGTACTGCTCGTCAGTGCAAAAGCCCATGACGCGCTCAACGCCCGCGCGGTTGTACCAGCTGCGGTCAAACAGCACCATCTCGCCCGCGGCCGGCAGGTGCGACACGTAGCGCTGGAAGTACCACTGCGTGCGTTCGCGGTCGTTGGGCGCGGGCAGCGCGGCCACGCGGGCCACGCGCGGGTTCAGCCGCTGGGTGATGCGCTTGATCACGCCGCCCTTGCCCGCCCCGTCGCGGCCCTCAAACACGATCACCACCTTGTGGCCGGTCTGCACCACCCAGTCCTGCAGCTTGACCAGCTCGCCCTGCAGGCGAAACAGCTCGCGGAAATAGTGGCGGCGCTGCTCGCGGTGCCCGGCCGTGTCGCGCCCGGCGGCCAGTTCTTCAGCCGTGCTGTCCTCGCGCTCCATCTCCAGCTCTTCGTCATAGCTGTCCAGCAGGTCGCGGTGGATGCGCGCCAGCAGTTCGTCGTCGTGTTCAGTCACGGGCAGGGCCTTTCAGGATTCAAACTTCCTGAGGCTACAGCCCGCACATGGCAGGCGGATGACAGCCAGGGAAGCTCTGAACAAGTCCCCGCCATGCGCGCTCGAGTCCAAAACGGGATGGATTGCCCGCCAACGTTTCGCCGCCCGTGCCCATCGGCACGGGCAAGGAACTTGGTGGGCAAGACGCGCGTTTTGGGCCGAGCCCCTTCGGGGACGGGCTTTGGCGGGCGATCCGCAGCGTTGCCGGACCAGGCAAGCCGTCCAGGCTTGCCTTGGGTCCGGCGCCTTGCGGCTCATCCCGCCAAAGTCCCGTCGCGCGCGGCGCGGACTTGTTCAGAGCTTCCTTGTCCCCGCACCACCAGCACCGGCAGCGTGGTGTGCGACAGCACGCGCTGCGTCACGCTGCCCAGCAGCAGCTTTTCAATGCCGTGGCGCCCATGCGAGCCCATGACGATCAGGTCCGCGCCGGCGGACGCCGCCGCCTGCAGGATGCCCTCGTGCACGACATGGCCCTCGATCACCTTCTGCTCGCACGGCAGGCCTGCCGCGGTCAATGCGCTGGTGGCGGCCGCCAGTGCCTGGTTGGCGCTGGCCGTGGCGGCGCCCATGTACTCCGTCTGGCCCAGCGCGTAGTCCGCGCCCACGCCCACGAAGGGGTAGCAGTCAATGACGTTGATGACCGTGACGCGGCTGCCAAACGCGCGGGCCAGGGCAGCGGCCTTGTCCACGGCAAACAGCGCGGTCCCCGAGCCATCCACGGGGACAAGGATGTGACTGAACATGATGTGCCTCGCTTTGCAGAGTACACATCCAATCTATGCCTGCGCTGGTGCCCCTGTCTGTAGGACGGCCCCCTGAAATCCGCCCGAGCGGCAGGTCACCACCAGCGTATCGCGGTGGCCCCCTTGCGCGATGGGCTGGATGGGGGTGGATTCATGGATCACGCGCGCGTCGTCCAGCAGCAGCACGGACCAGGGCTCGGTCAGCGTGAAGCGCTGGCCATTGGGGCCATCGGCCTCGAACACACGCGTCTCGCCCCCCTTGATGCCGGTGCGCCCCACGAGAAACACCGCCACCAGGTCCACGCCGTCGCGGTGCGCGCCCTCGGGCGTGGGCCGGCCGATGCCGTCGGTGGTGTCGATGCGGAACTGGTGCGCTTCCACGTACCACGGCTGCGGCCCCTTGAGCGCCGAGCTCACGCGGCCCAGCCAGCCCAGCAGCCGGGCCCAGGCGGGCCGCGCCACATCCGCTGCCGCCATGGGCTCGAACCAGCGCTCCATGCCGCCATGCAGCGCGTTGTATTCCACAGGCTGCCAGTGGGCACGGTGCGGCACGGGCTGCACGGTGTCGCCGTCCACGACAAAGCAGGAATGGCGCCGTCGCCGGTAGCGCCCGCCGTCCTTGAGGTAGGCGTCGTGCGGCATGCCGTCCCAGCCGGGCGTCATGGCCAACAGCTCATCCGGGCTGCAGCCGGCCAGTTCGCACACGCCCTGGGGGCTGAGCACCGCAAAGCCCTGCGATTGCAGCAAAGCCGTGGCGTCGCCGGGCGCGCAGACCGGCGGAAGAAACGAAGGGGAACTCATTTTTTCAAGCATAACTGAGCGCCAGCGCGCAAAAAGCTGCGCCAGATCAAGGCGGCGGCGCTGCGGCGCGCCCACACTGGTGCCGGAACCCGGAGCTGACATGCACACACTGCAATGGAGCGACGCCCTGTCGCTGGACCTGCCGCTGATGGACGACACCCACCGCGAATTCGTGGACCTGCTGGCCTGCGCGGCGCGGGCAGGCGACGACCAGCTCATGGCCGCGTGGGATGCCCTGATCGGACACACCCAGGACCATTTCGACCGCGAGGACCGCTGGATGGCCGACACCGGCTTTTCAGCCACGCATTGCCACACCACGCAGCACCGCGTGGTGCTGCAGGTCATGCGCGAAGGCTCGCGCCGTGGCCAGGGCGGCGATCTGGCGCTGGTGCGCCAGATGGCGTCGGAGCTGGCGCTGTGGTTCCCCCAGCATGCGCAGAGCATGGACGCGGCCCTGGCGCTGCATGTGCGCCGCGTGGGCTACGACCCGGCAAGCGGTACCGTGCGAATGCCGACTCGCCAGACCGCTGAAGCTACGCTACCTTGACGCCCTTCCAGAACGCCACTCGCCCGCGCACCATGTCGGCGTCGGGCTTGGGATCGGCGTAATACCAGACGGCATCGGGATTCAGTTCGCCGTCCACGATCAGGGAGTAGTAGCTGGCCTGCCCCTTCCAGGCGCAGGTGGTCTTGTGGTTGCTGAAGGTGATGTACTCGCGCTTGAGCGAAGACTCGGGGAAATAGTGGTTGCCTTCGACCACCACGGTGTCGTCGCTCTCGGCGATGACGGTGTCTTTCCAGGTTGCTTTCATGGGCGCCCTCGGTGTTGCGGTGCCTGCATCATGCAGCATCCCTGGCCAGGCGCAGGCCCGAGAACTGCCAGCGCGCGCCCGGCGGGAAGAAGTTGCGGTAGCTGGGCCGTGTGTGACCTGCCGGCGTGGCGCGGCTGCCGCCGCGCAGCACCAGCTGCCCCACCATGAACTTGCCGTTGTACTCGGCCACGGCGCCCGCCATCGGACGAAAGCCTGGGTACGGGTCATAGGACGAACGCGTCCATTGCCATGCATGACCGGTCAGTTGCGTCACGCCCGGCAGGGCGGCCGCGGCCTCCCATTCAAATTCGGTGGGCAGGCGCGCGCCAGCCCACTGCGCATACGCCGCGGCTTCGTAGAAGCTCAGCTGGCTGACCGGTTCGCTGTCGACCAGCGGCCGGACGCCCTGCAGGCCGAATACCTGCCAGTGCGCCGCCGGCGCGCGCGCGTCGCCGGGCGCCAGCCAGTATGCGGGCGCCTTCCAGCCCTGCGCCTGCACCGCGGCCCAGCCATCGGACAACCACAGCGCCGCTCGCTCGTAGCCGCCGTCGGCCATGAACCGCGCGTAGTCACCGCAGGTCACCAGCCGGTCGGCGATCTCAAAAGGCTGCAGCAGCACCGCATGGCGCGGGGTTTCGTTGTCAAACGAGAAGCCGTCGCCGTCATGCCCCACGGCCACCGTGCCGCCGGGCACCGCCACCCAGCCCTGCGCCGGGGCAGCCGCCGCCAGCCGCAGTGCGGGCGCGGCCGGCGGGTCATAGGCCGGCAACAGCGGGTTGCACCACAGCGCGTGCAGCATGTCGGTCAGGATCAGTTCCTGGTGCTGCTGCTCATGGTTCAGCCCCAGGGTCACCAGTGGCGCGGCAGCCGCTGCCACCTCGCCCCGGCTGGTGGCCAGAAAGTCGCGCATGGCGGCGTCCACATGGGCACGGTAGGCATGCACCTCAGCCAGCGACGGACGCGTGAGCAGCCCGCGCTGGGGGCGCGCGTGGCGCGGGCCCAGCGCCTCGTAGTAGGAGTTGAACAGGTAGAAAAACCGCTCATTGAACGGGCGGTAGCCTGCCAGGTGCGGCACCAGTACCACAGCTTCAAAGAACCAGGTGGTGTGGGCCAGGTGCCACTTGACCGGACTGGCGTCGGGCATGGACTGCACGCACTGGTCTTCAGCCGACAAAGGTGCGGCCAGGGCCAGTGTGCGGGCGCGGACTTCGTCAAAGCGGCCGGCCAGCGCAGTCCCATGTGCCTCGCCATGTGGTGGCAATGAAGCGGCGGTCTTGGGCGGGTTGATGGGCATGGAAGAAGCACTCCTCTGGCGGACAGCATGGGTTGCGGTGCGTTGAAATTCATTACAGCACGCACGACGGCTTTTGGGTTGTCAGACAACCGCGCCTGCTGACAGGTTTGCTGTCACTTGCGCTACCGGGGCCACCGGCGCGGGTGGCTAACATCGCGGGCTTCAGGAGACACCCCATGACCACCACCGCCAACCTTGCCAACCACCAGGTCCGCCTGGCCCAGCGCCCCGTGGGCACGCCTGGGCGTGAATGCTGGAACTTCACCACCGAACCCGTGGCCGAACCCGCTGACGGCGGCGTGCTGGTCAAGACATTGGCATTGTCATTGGACCCGGCCATGCGCGGCTGGATGAACGAAGGCAAGAGCTATATCGCGCCCGTGGGCATTGGCGAGGTGATGCGCGCCGGTGGCATCGGCCAGGTGGTGGCGTCAAGGAACCCGCAGTTCGCCGTGGGCGACACCGTGTCGGCCGGCCTGGGCGTTCAGGAGTACTGCCTGATTGCCGGCGACCAGGTCAAGCGCGCCGGCATGTTCAAGATAGACCTGCGCGCGGGCAGCATGACCCAGTGGCTCAATGTGCTGGGCATGCCGGGCATGACAGGTTACTTTGGCCTGATGGACGTGGGCATGCCCAAACCGGGCGAGACCGTGGTGGTGTCCGGCGCCGCCGGCGCCGTGGGCCAGACCGTGGGCCAGCTGGCGCGCATCAAGGGCTGCCGCGTGGTGGGCATCGCCGGCGGCCGCGCCAAATGCGACTGGGTGGTCAACGAGCTGGGCTTTGACGCCTGCATCGACTACAAGGCCGGCAACGTCAAGGCCGCGCTGAAAGAGCATTGCCCCAAAGGCGTGGACATCTACTTTGACAACGTGGGCGGCGAGATCCTGGACGACGTGCTGGCCCGCATCGGCCGCGGCGCGCGCATCATCATCTGCGGCGCCATCAGCCAGTACAACAACACCACGCCGGTGCAGGGTCCCAAGAACTACCTGAGCCTGCTGGTCAACCGCGCCCGCATGGAAGGCATCGTGGTGTTTGACTACGCCGACCGCTACCCCCTGGCCGTGGCCGAAATGGCCGGCTACCTGAAAGACGGGCGCATGAAGAGCAAGGAAGACATCGTCGAAGGCCTGGACAACTTCCCCGAAGCCCTGCTCAAGCTGTTCTCGGGCGCGAACTTCGGCAAGCTGGTGCTCAAGGTGGCCGACGCCTGAACCCGGCGGCACAAGCCGTTCTTGCCTTGGTCGGCATCCTGTGCAAGATGTTGCCCATGATGCCGACCATCACCCGCACCACCCCCGACACCATCGACCACCTGGCGCAGCAGAACCCCGACGCGCTGGCCGTGATTGACGAAGACCGGCTGATCAGCCGCGCGCAACTGCGCCGCGAGCTGGACTGCATGGCCGCCGCGCTGCACGATCCGGGCGTGGTGGAAGGCTCGCGCGTCGCGCTGGCCTGCGAACACGGCTACGTGCACTGGCTGCTGGTGCTGGCCTGCGAACGCCTGGGCGCGGTGAGCGATGCGGTACTGGACCCGCGCCGTGAAGACTGGGCCACGCTGCACCAGCGCGCGGGCTTGCTTCTCAGTACTTTTCGGCCCCCGCCCATGGCCTGCGGCCACCAGCTGATCGACCAGGGCTGGCTGGACCAGCTGCTGGGCCGGCTCGATCTGCCGGCCCTGCCCGCGCTGGCACACAACCCAGATGCGCCGGCGCGCGTGGCGCGCACCTCAGGAACCACCGGCGCCAGCCTGCGCCTGTTGCTCAGCCGAGCCGATGTGGCGCAGCGGGTGCGCAACTGGGCGCGGCTGCTGGACCTGGACAGCCGGTCGCGCTACCTGCTGACGCTGCAACCCGCGGCGGCCACGGCCTGCTACCAGGCAGCCGCCTGCGTGCAGGCCGGCGCGGTGCTGGTATTTGCGCCCGGCGCCCGGGCATGGCAAAGCCTGGCACGCCACGGCGTCACCCACGCAACCTGCCTGCCGGGCATGCTGGCCCAGTGGCTGTTTGAGCTGCCTTCGGGCTTTGCCAGGCCCGCCGAGCTGCGCCTGCTGTGCGGCGGCGCCGCGGTCAGCCCGGCACTGCGCGGCCAGGCGCTGGCCCGCCTGGCCACGTCGGTTGAAGATTTCTATGCCAGCAACGAAGCCGGCCTGATCGCCACCGGGCAGAGCGCGGCCGAAGACGCGGCCGGCACGCTGTGGCCCGGCGTGCAGGTGCAGGTGGTGGATGGCCAGCACAACGAGCTGCCCGCCGGGCATACCGGCCGCATCCGCGTTCGGGCGCCCGGCATGGCGCAGAGCTACCTGGACGCACCGCACGCCAATGCCGCGCACTTTTACCAAGGCTGGTTTTACCCCGGCGACGTGGGCGTGATGCCCCGGCCCGGCCAGCTGCGCGTGACGGGCCGCGAGAGCGAGGTGATGAACCTGGGCGGTCTCAAGGTGTCGCCGGAAGAGATCGAAGCACGCCTGAGCCTGCCGGGCGTGCCCGCGCACGAACTGGCGGTGTGTGCGTTGCCGGGCGAGGCCGGCATTGATGAAGTGTGGGTGGCGCTGTGCGGCGAAGCCGCGCGCCAGCAGGACCAGGTGGTACAGGCACTGGCGCAGCTGTGCAATGACTACGCCTGGGTGACGTTTCGGGTCGTGCGGGTGCCCGCCGTCAATCCGCGGGCGCCGGGCAAGCTGTCACGCCGTGCGCTGCGCGACATGATTGCCGCACTGCAGCCCGCCTTGCAGCAGCCCGCCGCGCCTGGCTCATGAGGCCATGCGCACCGTGTTGCCGTCCACCACCACGCGCGAACCGGCGGCAATGGCGCTGCCCTGCTCCACGGTGCGGATGGTGCCGTCGTTCATGCGGATGCGCATCTGGTAGACAGTGACTTTCTTCGAGTTCTTTTCAATCGCGTGGCCGGCATAGGCGCCGCCCGCGGCGCCCAGCACCGTGGCCGCCGTCTTGCCGCTGCCGCCACCGACCTGGTTGCCCAGCAGGCCGCCGACCAGCCCCCCCGCCACGGCGCCCACGCCGATGCCGGTGTTGCCGATGCCGTTGACCTGACCCTGGCGCTGCACCGCCACGGCGGATTCAACCACCCCGCAGTTGGCGCAGGCCTGGGCCACGGCCGCGCGGACAGGCGCAACATGGTTGGGCTGGGTGACCTGCGCCTGGCGCACGGGCGCCTTTTGCGTGACGGCAGCCACCGGGGGCTGCCCGTCCTTGACGCCGTCCTGCGCGCCGATGCGGTTGCTGACCAGTGTGGCGGCCAGCGCCAGCGAGGTCACGGCCAGCACGGCCACCGTGGGGATCAGCGCCTTGCTGTGGCGCAGCCTGTCGCCCAAGCCGGGTTGCTGGCCGGGCTGGGGCAGGTTGTCGTGCATGATGTTCTGGTTCGAGTCCATGAGGGTTCTCCTGTTCATGTACCCCCAATGGTGGCGTCACGCCTGGATACGCGGTGTAGTCTGATGTGAGAAGCGTGTGTAGGCGTATCGCCGACACCCCTGGCGCTACACGCCGCCGGCAGGGTGCGTGGGGTCCACCCACAGCACCGATTCAGGCTTTTCAACCGGCTCGATGTCCAGGTTCACGGCCACGGCCTGGCCGTCGCTGCGGCACAGCACGCATTCCAGCGTCTCGGTCGGGCTGGCGTTGATCTCCTGGTGCGGCACATAGGGCGGCACGTAAATGAAGTCCCCCGGCCCCGCCTCGGCGGTGAACTCCAGCCGCTCGCCCCAGCGCATGCGCGCGCGGCCGCGCACCACATAGATCACGCTCTCCAGCGGCCCGTGGTGGTGCGCGCCGGTCTTGGCGTCGGGGTGGATGGTGACGGTGCCGGCCCAGAGCTTTTGCGCGCCCACGCGGGCGAAGTTGATCGCCGCCTTGCGGTCCATGCCGGGCGTGGACGGCACGTTGCCGTCCAGCTGGTTGCCGGGGATCACGCGCACGCCGTCGTGCTTCCAGGCGGCGTGATCGTGCGGGTGGTCATGGGGGTGGTCGTGCGGGTGGTTGTGTTCGCTCATGCGGCCAGACTACACTGCTGCGCCCCGCCCGGCAAGAAGGCGGCGGCGCAACGAAAGAGGGATCACGATGAATCGCAAACGTCAATGGCTCAAGGCCGCCGCATGGGTGCTGGCGGCGGTGGTGGTGCTGGCCGCCGCGGCGGTCCTTGCGGGCCTGCAGCTGGCCCGGCAGAAAATGCAGCGAACGGTGGACGTGAAGGTGCAGCCGGTGCCCATGCGCACCGACGCGCAGGCGCTGGATCGCGGCAAATACCTGTATGCATCACGCGGCTGCGTGGACTGCCACGGCGCCAATGGCGCGGGCCGCACTTTTGTGGACGACGGCAGCCTGCGCATCGCCGGCCCCAACATCACCACCGGCGCGGGCAGCGTGGTGGCGGCCTACCAGCCGCTGGACTGGGTACGCGCCATCCGCCACGGCGTGAGCCCCCAGGGCCGCGCGCTGATGGTCATGCCCAGTGAAGACTACAACCGCTTTACCAACGAGGACCTGGCCGCGCTGGTGGCGTACGTCACCACCTTGCCGCCGGTGGCGGGCCAGGGCGCGGTGGTGGACCTGCCCCTGCCCGTGCGGGCGCTGTACGGCTTTGGCCTGATCAAGGACGCCGCCGCGAAGATCGACCATTCGTTGCCGCCGCCGCAGCCCGTGCCCGAGGGCGTGACGCTGGCCCACGGCGCCTACGTGGCCAACATGTGCATCGGCTGCCATGGCGCCAAACTGGCCGGCGGCAGGATCCCCGGCGGCCCGCCCGACTGGCCGGCCGCGGCCAACCTGACGCCAGGCGCCGGCAGCGTGATGCCGCTGTACCCGGACGCCGACAGCATGATCAGGATGTTCCGCACCGGCAAGCGCCCGGACGGCGCGACGGTGAAGGTCATGCCGTTTGAATCGCTGCGCGAGATGAGCGAGACCGACCTGCGCGCGTTGCACCTGTACCTCAAGGGCCTGGCGCCGCTGCCCAAGGGCTGACGTGCCGGCTTAACCGCCGTAGCGCTGGCGCGCCAGCGCCGCGCCGTCGGCCAGCGCCTTGAGCTTGGCCAGCGCCACCTCGCGGCTCATCGGCGCCAGGCCGCAGTTGGTGCAGGGGATCAGGCGGTGCCTGGGCACGAACTGCAGCGCGGTGCCAATCGTGTCGGCCACCTGCTCGGGCGTCTCGATTACATCGCTGGCCACGTCGATCACGCCCACCATCACGTCCTTGCCCTCCAGCAGCTTCATCAGCTCGGGCGGCACGTGCGAGTGGTAGCACTCCAGGCTCACCTGCTGGATGCTGCTTTGGGCCAGCGCCGGGAACACCTGCTCGTACTGGCGCCACTGATCGCCCAGCGTGGCCTTCCAGTCCACATTGGCCTGGATGCCGTAGCCGTAACAGATGTGCACGGCCGTCGTGCAGGTCAGGCCCTGCGCGGCGCGCTCCAGCGCCTTCACGCCCCAGTCAGCCGCCTCTTTCATGTAGACGTTGAACGCCGGTTCGTCAAACTGGATGATGTCCACGCCGTCGGCCTGCAGCGCCAGGGCCTCCTGGTTCAACAGCTCGGCAAAGGCAAACGCCATCTTCACCCGGTCGCCGTAGAAGCGGTCGGCCACGGTATCGACAATCGTCATGGGGCCGGGCAGCGTGAACTTGAGCTTCTTTTTGGTGTGGGCGCGGGCCAGCTGCGCCTCGAACGCATGCACGCGGCCCTTGAGCGTCAGCGGCGCCACCACCTGCGGCACCATGGCGTCGTAGCGGTTGTTGCGGATGCCCATCTTGACCTTGTTGGCGAAGTCGATGCCGTCCACCTGCTCCAGAAAGCCGTGCACGAAATGCTGGCGCGCCTGCTCGCCGTCGCCCACCACGTCCAGGCCCGCGTCTTCCTGCGCCTTGATCCACAGCAGCGTGGCGTCAGCCTTGGCCTGGCGCAGCTCGTCGCCCTGAGCCTTCCATTGCGGCCAGAGCTTTTGCGTTTCGGCCAGCCAGGCGGGCTTGGGCAGGCTGCCCGCAATAGCGGTCTCAAACATGGCTTTTTCCTTTGATCACAACAGGGGCCGCTACCCTAACATGAGGCCATGATTTCTGAAGACACAGCCAAAGGCCGGATCATGATCGTGGACGATGACACCGTCGCCACGGCCATCCTGCGCGCGCAGCTCGCGCCCCACTTTGACCTGGTCAGCACCAACGAGCCCCGGGACGCGCTGGCGCTGGCACGCGAAGCCCGGCCCCATGTGATCCTGTGCGACATCAACATGCCGGGCATGACCGGCGACGAAGTGGCCAACGCGCTGTCGGAAGACCCCGAAACCGGCGCCATCCCCATCGTGTACCTCACCTCCTTGCTGGAGCCGGGCGGCACCGACCTGCTGGACGACAGCTTTGGCGGCCACTGGGGCGTGTCCAAATCCGCGCCGCTGGCCGAGTTGCTGGGCGTTATTGCCCGCGCGCTGAAGTAGCCCACACGCCACCGCCACGCGCCTGCTGCAGCGCAGCAATCGCCGCATAATGCGGCCATGACTGCAGCGATCGACGACAGGGCCCCGCAGGCCCGCCCCCGCATCGTGATCATCGGCTGCGGCTTTGGCGGCCTGGAAGCCGCCCGGGCCCTGCGCGGTGCCGCGGTGGATGTGACCCTGGTGGACAAAACCAACCACCACCTGTTCCAGCCCCTGCTGTACCAGGTGGCCACCGCCGGCCTGTCGGCACCGGCCATTGCCGCGCCCATACGCCACCTGTTTCGCCGCCAGCCCAACCTGACCACGCTGCTGGGCGAAGTCACCCACATCGCCCCCGCCGCGCGCCAGGTCCATCTGCAAGGCGGCACCACGCTCCCCTACGACCACCTGATCGTGGCTGCCGGTGCCACCCACAGCTACTTTGGCCGCGACGAATGGGCCGCGCATGCGCCGGGCCTGAAGACGCTGGACGATGCGTTCGAGATTCGCCGGCGCATCCTGCTGGCCTTTGAAGCCGCCGAGAAAGAACCCGACGCGCAGCGCCGTGCCGCCTGGCTGAATTTTGTGGTGGTGGGCGGCGGGCCCACCGGCGTGGAAATGGCCGGCACGCTGGCCGAGATTGCCCGTCACACCCTGCCCGGTGAATTCCGCCACATTGACCCGGCCAGCGCCAAAATCATCCTGCTCGAAGGCGGGCCGCGCGTGCTGCAGGCCATGCCCGAGCCCTTGAGCGAGCGCGCCCGCGAACAACTGGCCCGCCTGGGCGTGGACGTGCGGCTGAATGCACGCGTGACCGCGATTGACGCGGCAGGGCTCACGGTGCAGGCCGAGGCTGACGCCTACGCCATCCCCAGCCGCTGCATCGTGTGGGCCGCGGGCGTGGCCGCGTCGCCGCTGGGCGCCCAGCTGGCCCAGGCCACCGGCGCACAGACCGACCGCGCCGGCCGCGTGCTGGTGCAGCCCGACCTGACGCTGCCCGGCCACCCCGAGATCAGCGTCATCGGCGACCTGGCATCCGCCCACAGCCATGCGCCCGGGCGCACACCCGTGCCGGTGCCCGGCGTGTCGCCCGGCGCCAAGCAGATGGGCCGCACGGCGGCGGCCAATATCCTGCGCCGGCTGATGGGCCAGCCGGGCCAGCCGTTTCGTTACGCCGACTACGGCAACCTGGCCACCATCGGGCGCAACTCGGCCGTGGTGGACCTGACATCGCCGCTGGGGCCGGTGCGGTTTTCAGGTTACTTTGCCTGGCTGTTCTGGCTGTTTGCCCACGTCTACTTCCTGATCGGCTTTCGCAACCGGCTGGTGGTGCTGCTGGATTGGGCCTGGGCGTACTGGAGCTTTGCGCGTTATGCGCGGGTGGTGACGGGCATCACGCCGGCTGCCCCGCGCGAAGGTGCGCGGGGCAGCTGAACACCCAGGCTTGCGCGGTCAGGGCTTTTTAGGCGACTTGGCGTTGCCAAACAGGAAGCTGAAGCCCGCCGCCGTGTTGTTGCTCTTGGCCGTGCCGGCATACGAATGGCAGCCCAGGCAGCTGGTGCCACGCGTTTGCATGTAGGTTTCCAGCACCGGGCTGATCAGCGTGGCGGTGCTGGGTGAGCCCGTGGCCAGCGGCACGCTGCTGGGCACCGGGGTAGTGAAGTTCAGCACCGTGCGCGACCACTGCGTGTCAATCATGCGGTAGTACTGCCAGGGCGCCTTGGGATTGCCCTGCACGATGATGCCCTGCGCCTGCTTGCTCACCGAGGCGGCCAGCGGTGTGTCGGGGATCATCTGCATCACCTGCGTCGGGTTGGTGCTGGTGGAGTTGATGGGCGTGCTGCTGCCCACTGCATAGAAGCTGTACGTGCCCGTGGGCGTGGTGCCGGTCACGGGCGCGTTGTCGATCTGGTAAAAGGTCGCCCACAGGCCCACGGTCTGCGTGCCGCCGCTGGCAAACACATGCATGCCCACCAGGCCGACCGTGGCCGTCTTGCCCGCGCCACCTGACGACGCGGGAATGTAGCCCGGCGATGTGTGAAAGCGCCCAGACGCTGCCTCGGCGGGCGTGAGCACCTTCCAGGCACTCTTGACCTCGATCGAGCCCAGGGGCAGCACAATGTTCGTCTTGCTGGCATACGACGCCTGCGTGTCGGCGTTGTACAGGCCGTTCTTGACGATGTAGTCAAACTGCACCTGGTTCATGGCCACGTCGTAATACACCGGGTTGCGCTGCTGGTCGTACAGGATGTTGCCGTCGGCCTGGCGGACGGCGTTCAGCGGCACGGCGCCCGCGCCCGGCGCGGCGGCATGCAGCGTGGCCACATCGGGCGACACCTTGGACTTGCGGGTGAGCAGCCGCATCTGGCCCGCGGCCACCTTGGCGGCCACGTCGCCGGGCAGGGCGGCATTCTTGAAGCCCGCGGCCCACGGCGTGGGCTTGGCACCGTTGGGCAGGAACACCTGCCCGGACAGTTTCCAGGTCTCCCACACCGTGGGGCCGGGCGCGCCGAACAGGGCCGACTTGTTGGGCACACCGCGCACACCGGCCTGGGCCGGCCAGTTCAAATAGAAGAACGTCTGCCACATGGCGCAGTCCGCGCCCTGGTCGGTGAACTCGCCGTTGGTCAGCTTGACCACGGGCGCCAGCACGATGGGCTGCGGCGGCGAGCCGCCGCAGAAGAAATGGGGGGCTTTGGGCGCGCCCTGCGCGCTGGCCAGGCCCGGCAGCAAGGCCGTGGTGGCAATGAAAAACGCCGATGCAAGCATGCGGCGGCAAAGGTGCAGACTCATGGGGATCCTCCTGATTTGTTGACGGTGGTGGCGCCAGGCACACCTTGTCCCGGGCGCCGGGGCCCAGTGTGCACAGGCAGGAGGCCGTGCGTGCTGCAACCCCTGTCAACCTTGACAGGGAGGGGTATCGCCTACAGGGCCGGCCGCCCTGCCCGTGCCACAGCCCCCGGCGCCACCCCCACCGAGCGTTTGAACGCGCGGCTGAATGCCGACTCCGACTGGTACCCGGTGCGTGCCGCCACGTCGGCAATGGTGCTGCCCTGCGCCAGCCAGGCCTGGGCCAGCGTCATGCGCCACTGCGTCAGGTACTGCAGCGCGCCCTGGCCCACCAGTGCGGCAAAGCGCTGCGCAAAGGCCGAGCGCGACATGGCGGACGCCTGCGCCAATGACTCCACCGTCCAGACCTGCGCCGGGCTGCGGTGCATGAGCGAGATGGCGCGGCCGATGCGCCGGTCTTGCAGCGCGCCCAGCCAGCCGGTCTGCGCGGCCGGGTCGTGCTGCACCCAGTGGCGTATGGCCTGGATCACCACAATGTCAGCCAGCCGGGTGATCACGGCCTCGCCACCTGGGCGCAGGGTGCGGGCCTCGTCGGCCATGAAGCGCAGCATGGTCTGGCAGCCTTCGTCATGCGGGACTTCACCCGCTTCGATCGCGATCACCGGCGGCAGCAGCGCCACCAGCTGGCGCGCGGCGGGGTGGTCAAACCGAACGGCGCCGCAGACCAGCCGTGTGGGCGCGCCGCCGCCGCCGTGGCGCAGCACCTCATAACGCTCGCTCACCATCTGGCGCGGCAGGCTGAACAGGTCGGGCGCATCGGCACCGGGCTCGTGCAGCAGGTTGTGCGTGCGGCCCTGCGGCAAGCAAGACACAAGGGCAAAGTCGCCCGGGTGCAACCAGCGGCTGCCTGCGCCATCAAGCTCAAGCCAGCAGCGGCCGCTGGTGACCATGTGGAACATCAGGCAGTCCGCCAGCGCCGGCATGCGTGCGCCCCAGGGTGCAGTCAACTCTGAATGGCAATAGAAGACGCCATCCATGCGCAGGTAGTGCAAGGCTTCGCCCAGCGGGTCCGCAAAGCTTGAAAGTCCGGTGGTATCCATGGGCTCGACTGTGCCGCATCCACCGCCATGGGTCCAGCCAGTCTGGACGATCGGTCATTCAAACCCGACTCACAGCCATTGTTGAATGGCCGAAGCACCAGGAAACTGCACGCACTGTCTTTTCATCAACCCAAGGAGTGAAGCATGAAGAAAGTATTGGTGATTGGCGCCACCGGTGGCTCGGGCGTGGCCGCGGTGCAAAGCCTGCTGGCGCGCGGCTGTGAAGTCACCGCCTTTGCCCGCCGCCCCGAGGCGCTGGCGCACCTGCAGACCCAGGGCCAACTCACGCTGCGGGCCGGCGACGCCATGAACCCCGCTGACATCGACAGCGCCATGCCGGGCCACGACGCCGTGGTGGTCACTTTAGGCATCAGCGAGAACCCCGTGCGCGTGCGCCTGCGCGGCAGCGCCGGCACGGCGATGAATGTGCGCTCCCAGGGCACCCGCCATGTGATCGACGCCATGCGCCGCCACGGCGTGCGCCGGCTGGTGGCGCAGACCACCTTTGGCGCCGGTGCCACGCGCGGCAAGCTGCCCTTCATCTACAAGCTGATGTTCAGCCTGCTGCTCAAGCCACAGATAGCCGACACCGAGCGGCAGGAAGAAGCCGTGCGCGCCAGCGGGCTGGACTGGGTGCTGGCGCAGCCGGTGAACCTGACGGACGACGACGTGGCCGACGCGCCGCTGGCGTCCGCCGAAGGCGCCTACCGCAGCATGAAGGTGGCGCGACGGCAGGTGGGGCAGTTTCTGGCGGATGCAGCTGTGTCGGCGCGGTTCAACCTGGCGTCGGTAGCGCTGTCGGCGTAAAAGACCTATTTTTTGCACCCATCGAACATGTAGGCAGGATCCACTCGGACACTCGATGGATTCTGAATCGACATCGTTCGGTCCATGCGCGCGCGATCACTGGACGTATAGCGTGTTTTGAACTCACCAAGGTCCGCGCGCTTCGCCATCAAGTTGTATGGCATCCCGTACAGCCAAGGTTCGATACTAGGCGGCCATGACCACACGCGACCGCTGGCGTCGGGCACGAATTGAACGTAGAACGGGGTCGTGCAGCGATAGTTGTTTTGCCAGTTCCATTGCTTGTCTGCTGCCTTTGCAACCAGCACGGGGCGCTTGGCTGCCGGAGAAATCGCCAGAAGCATCAAGCTGGCATCTCCCACGTAGCGGTAATGCCGACCCTGCCAGTCGAAGGCCAATTCCTCCGTCCAGTCTGGCCTGTAACCCATGTCCAGCGGATTGCCGCTCGCCCCCTGAAGCTTGTAAGTCACTTCGCGCGTAACCCAGATCGTCTCACCCGTATTCAACGGCACCTCTTCCTGCCATGTGACCGTCCTGCTGCATCCGGCCAATAGTGTTGCAATGAGAAGCGTCACTGCGCTTCGTGCCGATAGAAATTTCATAGCTGCCCTCCCTGTGCACTTGTAGCTCGCCATAGCTTGTGTCGTCAAAGGGCACATTCTGATTGCCCGGTTCAGCGTCAAGATGACTGATGGCGATGGATTTGTTGGGGCGCAGCAAAGAACGAGTCCGTACATTCCGCTCAATAGGGCGGCGGCCGCTCGTCCCGCAACCCGCGAAATTCCCCACTGCCGCTGTCGCGCTGCTGTTGTTTCAGGTCCGTCAACTCACGCACAAGCAGGTCAATCTGTTGCTGCTGGCGGATCACCACCTGGTTCAGTTGCTCCACCAGGTCTTCAGTAAAGCTGGCCTTGATTTCCAGCTCGGTCAGGCGGTTGTCGATGGCTTGCGTATCGGGCATTTCGTTCAACGCGCCGGTTTCTGGAACTTGTCCCAAGCCGCCTTCGTCGGCGTCGTACCCGCCCCGGGCTCCTGCGGCAGCTTGAAGTACCCATCTACCACCTGGGCTGGTTCGGTGAAGCAGTCCTTGATCCAGGGGATGTATTCCAGCACCTGCACCGCCGGGTGGGCGTAGCTCAGGTGCACATGCACCTGGCTCATGTCGCCCGCGTGCGGGGCCACGGGCAGCCGGTAGCTGTGCGCGGTTTCGCACACGCGCAGCACTTCGGTCAGGCCGGCCATGCGGGTCACGTCGGGCTGCACCCAGTGGATGGCGTTCTGGTGGAAAAATTCGCTGAACGCGTCCTGCGTGTACAGCTGCTCGCCCAGTGCGGTGGGGATGCGCGTGGCGCGTGCCAGCTCGGCGTGGCCCTTCACGTCGTCGTACCACAGCGGTTCTTCAAACCAGTACACATCAAACGGCTCCGCGCCGCGGCAAAAGCGCAGGCAGGTGGGCAGGTCCCACTTACCGTTGCCGTCGATGGCCAGCGTCACGTCGGGGCCTATGGCTTTGCGCACAGCCTCCAGGCGGCGCAGGTCGCGCTCTACCGTGCTGCCCACCTTGATCTTGATGCCGGTAAAGCCGTCGGCCACCGCGCGCTTGGCGCCTTCCACCAGCTTGTCATCCGCAATGCTGAGCCAGCCGATGTCGGTGTTGTACGCACGGACCTTGTCCCTTACCTGGCCGCCCAGCAGCTTCCACAGCGGCATGCCCGCGGCCTTGGCTTTCAGGTCCCACAGCGCCACGTCAATGGCCGCGTGCGACAGCGTGGTGATGCCGGCGCGCCCCACCCATTGCAGCGCGGGGTTGCGCGCCAGCTTGAGCCACAGGCGGTTGACGTCGTGTGCGTCTTCGCCCATCAGCAGCGGCGCGTGGCAGGTTTCGATGCAGCGGGTGATCAGCTGGTCGCTGGGCAGGTGCGCATGGGTGCCGGTAAAGCCATAGCCCTCCAGCCCGTTGCTGGTGCCTATCTTCACGCCCACCACGCCCCAGTGGGTGATGGAATGTGTGCTGTCGGCAATCTGGCTGCCGGTCACCGGCACATGCAGGATGAAGGGCTCGACGGTCGTGATCTTCAAGGGTGTCTCCTCTATTGGTATGACGATTGGCCTGGGGCATTGTGCCGCGATCCCGGCGCACGCGCTAAGCTCCCGGGCATGAAACCTGGCCTGCAACACGTTCTTCGTACCTTCCTTACCGGCGTGCTCGCCCTGCTGCCGCTGGCGGCCACGCTGTTCATCCTGGGCTGGACGCTGCGTTTCCTGGCCGGCTGGCTGGGGCCCGAGAGCGCCTTTGGCCAGTTGCTGACCTTCATCGGCCTGAGCGTCACCACGTCCGAGGCCGTGGGTTACCTGCTGGGCGCGTTTTTGCTCATGGCCTGCGTGTATGTGTTTGGCCTGCTGGTGGAAGCGGGCTTCCAGCGCGGCGCGGCGCGGCTGGTGAATGCGCTGGTGCAGCGTATTCCCGTGGTGCGCACGGTGTATGACGTGATCCAGAAGCTGGTGCAGCTGTTTGCCCGCAAGGGCGACGACGGCCTCAAATCCATGAGCCCCGTTTGGCTGTACTTTGGCGGAAAGGGCAAGGAACAGGGCACGGTGGTGCTGGGCCTGCTGTCCACCCCCCAGCCGGTCATGCTGAACGGCCAGCCGTACATGGGGGTGCTGGTGCCCACTGCCCCTGTTCCTGTCGGCGGTGGGTTGCTGTATGTGCCGCCTGAGTGGGTAGAGCCGGCGGACATCGGCATGGAAGCCGTGACCAGCATTTATGTGTCGATGGGGGTGACGTCGGGGCAGTACTTGAAGGGCTAAACCGCCCCCCGCCCCTTCTGGCTGGCGAAGTAAACCGCCTTGCGTGCCCGCTGCACGTCGCCCAGCGGGCGGTGCGCAGCCAGGGCCTGCCAGGGGTCGATCACGGTGGCTTCCACGCGGTGGGCCAGGGCCTGGCCGTCCACGCCGGCGGTGTCCTGGCGCGGCAGCATCAGGCGGGCCACGGTCACGTAGCGGGTGGGCCAGTTGACCGATGCGTCTTCTATCGGCGTGGTGGTTTCATTCACCCAGGGCTGCAGCTGCAAGTCCCAGTGCAGGGCACCCTTGGCCAGGCGGGCGCTGAAGTCGGCGTTCCAGTCCTTGTTGGCGCCGGGCTCGGGCTTGCCATTGGCCTCGGCCGGCACCAGGCGCACGCGGGCGGCGTAGGGGCCGTTGGCCATGGGCGCGCTGCTGAACATGGGCTCGGTGGCAAAGCCGCTGAAGGGCTTGCCCGCGATCTTGATCATTCTGGCCAGCTGCACCGGTGCGCCAAACACGCCGTAGCGTTTGAAGATGTATTTCAGCAGCGCGCCATTGCCAAAAGATGCCGCCTCGGCAAAGTCCACGAACTCGGCGCTGCCCTTGAAGGCAAAGGCCTCCTGATTGATGAGGGTGAAGTCCTGACTGCGGGCGGGGCCGTTGCCCAGCGCCGAATCGCCCTGCACGCCCAGCACGCGGAACGCAAAGCCGCGTATGTCGGGCATGGCATCTTTGGCCTTGTCAAAACCGCCGTTGGACAGGCGCACCCACACCTCATAGTCGTGCGGCTCGCTGAACAGGCCCTGCGCCGCCCAGGCCGGCAGGCTTTCCAGCACCTCCAGCGTGCCGATGGCGGCTGTGAGCTGCTTGCGGTGCAGCGTGCGGCCGCTGCCAAATTTTTGTGATTTGCGCTGCTGGATGGCGGCAAAGCGCCGGGCGGCGTCTTCGTACCGTTGTGCCTCGTCAGGGGCGATGGTTTCCTGCCAGTCTGTGCCCGGTACGTCCGCCATGGTTCAGCCTCTTGGGGTGGTGATCAGCCTGTCTGTTCAGCTTCCTGCAGGGTGCGCCACATCACCTTGCCGCTGCCGCTCTTGGGCAGGGCGTCCACAAACTGCACGATGCGCGGCACCTTGTACACAGCCATATTCTCGCGGCACCAGGCCACGATGTCTTCTTCTTTCACCTGGCCCCTGTGGCTTTGGCGCAGCACCACCACGGCCTTGACGCTTTCACCGCGGTAGCTGTCGCGTGTGGAGATGATGCAGGCCTCCTGGATGGCGGGGTGGCGGAACATCAGCGCCTCCACCTCGGCCGGCCACACCTTGAAGCCGCTGGCGTTGATCATGCGCTTGAGCCGGTCGGTGATGAAGAAATAGCCGTCGTCGTCCACCCGCCCCAGGTCGCCCGAGCGGAAGAAGCGCTTGCCTTCAAACTCAATGAACGCCGCCGCCGTGGCGTCGGGCCGCTTCCAGTAGCCCTGAAAGATCATGGGCCCGTGCATGATGATTTCGCCCTGCTCGCCCACGGGCATTTCCTGCAGGGTTTCCGGGTCCACCACGCGCGCGTCGCAGCTCATGAACGGGATGCCCAGGCACTGCTGCTTGGGGTTGTCGGGCGGGTTGCTGTGGCTGGGCGCGGCGGTTTCGGTCAGGCCATAGCCTTCCACGTAGCGCAGGCCATAGCTGTCCAGCAGGCGCTGGGCCACGGCCTGCGGCATGGCAGCGCCACCGCCGCCGATGTACACCAGGCTGGACAGGTCGTACTGGTCAAACTGCGGGCTGCCCAGCAGGTCGATCACCATGGTGGGGATGTTCGTCCAGGTCGTCACGCGGTGGCGCGAGATCAGCCGCCCGGCCAGGTCGCGGTCCCAGCGCGGCATCATCACCAGCGTGCTGCCGGTGTAGATGTTGGAATGCATCAGGCTGACCATGCCGGTGATGTGGAACATGGGCACCACCATCAGCGTCACGTTCTCGGCCGTGGCATTGCCCCAGGCACTGCTGGCCACGGCGTTGTGCATGATGCTGCCGTGCGTGTGCATGCAGCCCTTGGGCAGGCCGGTGGTGCCGCTGGTGTAGGGCAGGATGGCCAGGTCGGTGGGGCCCACGGCGGGCTCGGGCGCCGGGGCGTCGGTGGCCAGCGCGTCGGCCCAGGCATGCACCTGGCCGCCGGCCAGCGCGGGCAGCGGGTGGCGCGTGAGCAGCCAGTTGTGCCACGCCTCGGGCATGTCCGTCGGCACGCCGTCAGGCATGCAGTCGGTGAACTGCGTGACGATGAGGTGGGCCAGCCGGTCGGCCGCGGGCAGTGCGTCGCTGGCCTTGACCAGCTCGGGCGCCAGGTCGCCGGTGGTGATGGCCACCTTCGCGTCCGGGTCGGTGATGTAGTGCTTGAGCTCTTCGGCCCGGTTCATCGGGTTCACCGGCACCACCACCGCATTGGCCCGCAGGATGGCGAAGTGCGCAATCACCAGCTGAGGGCAGTTCTGCATGTTCAGGATCACGCGGTCGCCCTTGCGCACGCCCAGCGCGTACAGGCGCGCGGCCAGCCGCTCGGTCATGCGGGCCAGATCTGCGTAGCGGAATTCGCGGCCAAAGAAGATGATGGCCGGCTTGTGCGGATAACGCCGCGCGCTGATGGCGAGGTTGTCCCACAGGGGCATGGCGGGCGGGTTGATGCTGTGGGGCAGGCGCTTGGGCCAGAACTTGTGATGGGGGCGGGTCATGGTGGGCGCAAGGGTACTGCGCCGGGCCTGCGCGCGGTACGGGGAAAGCCCCGGCTTCGTCACGTGTGCGACGCGCCGCGCACGGACGCAGCAGACAGGACCGCGCCGCGCAACGGTCGGCGCGCAGTCTGACGCTGCGGCAACCGGGTGCCAACGGCCAGGTCAACCACTGCATGGCCTGTGCCGACGGCGGCAACCCCGACCCGACCAGTACGCAGGGCAAGAAGGCTGCGCTGGCCAAGCGCATGGAGCAAAAGGGCTTGCACTACCCCAAGCACCTGGCCGGGCATGTGTATGGCGTGGTGGTGCATGAAATGAGTCTCCACCCACCCCATAAACCCCGGAGCAGCGCTATCGACACCATCGCACACATCGACGAAGCCCAGTTCAAGGCGCTGGCGGGTGTGCCCGAAATCACACTGGACGCGAAGCTGCGCGGGCAGTAACTCATAACCCTCTGCGATTGCGGGCCCGGCCCGCAATGACTCCCCAAAGTCGGCACTGCACGCGCCTGCTGACTTCTCGCGCTACGCAATTCGGTATAAAATTTTATACGGAGTTAATGCGGGAGGGGGAAAGTGGAGCAAGAAAAAGCACTGCGCGACAGGGAACTCCGTTGGGTTGGGTCCGCCTACAAAGACCTGGTCGGATTCCCCGACGAGCCACGCCGGGATGCCGGATTCCAGTTGAGCAAGGTCCAGGCAGGCCTGGAGCCTGACGACTGGAAGCCGTTCGATGACGTAGGGGCGGGAACGCGGGAGATCCGTATTCGGGACGCCGGCGGCATCTTTCGGGTGATGTACGTCGCCAAGTTCGAGGAAGCCGTGTACGTCCTGCACTGCTTTCAGAAGAAGACACAAGCGACCAGCAAGCAAGACAAGGACATCGCCGCCGCGCGTTATCGCGCCGTGGTCAATGCGAGAAGGATCAAACCATGAAGATTGACACTGAAATTCGCCACGTCACGAAGCCTGGCGCGAACCTGTTCCTCGAACTGGGGTTCCCGCCGGCGGAGGCCGCCCGGCTGCAAGCGGCTTCGCGCAAGCAGATCAATGACACGCGCCTGCTCAAGGAGCAGCTGATGACTGAGCTGGCCGATTGGATTGCCGAGCATCACCTGAAGCAGGCCGAAGCCGCGGAGATTCTCATGGTGTCGCGTCCACGTGTTTCTGATGTGGTGAACAAGAAGACTGCGAAGTTCACCATCGACACGCTGGTGGAGATGTTGAGCCGGGTTGGGAAACCGGTCCGGTTGGCGATCGGCTGACGTCAAGGCCCTCCTTTTGGTGCGCGACGACCTGGCGCACCACATCGCGCTCACAAAATTGGTGCACGCCCGTTGCATACAAGATGGCACGGTAACTGCTACGCAACAGCGTGGCAGCAACATCCTCATCAGAAATCAGCGACCGCATCATTGAAGCCGTGATGGCCCAGAAGCTCGCGCCCGGTGCACGCCTGGGCGAGCAGCAACTGGCCATGCTGTTTGACTGCAGCCGCACCATCGTGCGCGAGGCGCTCACGCGGCTGGCGGCTCGCGGCATCGTCACCGTCAGCGCCCGGCGCGGCTGGTACGTCATCGAGCCGTCGCAGGACGAAGCACGCGAGGCATTCGAAGCCCGCCGGGTGATCGAGTCCGGCCTGATCCGCACCACCAAAACGGTGGACAAGGCCGCCATCAAGCAGCTCAAGGCGCATCTGGCGCGGGAGAAAGCGGCCGTCAAAGGCAACGACGTGGGCGCGCGCAGCTACCTGCTGGGCGACTTTCATGTGTGCCTGGCCGAATGCCTGGGCAACAGCCTGCTGGCCGACACGCTGCGCGACTTCACCGCGCGCACCACGCTGATTGCCATGCTGTACCAGAGCTCGCACGACGCCGCGCAGTCGTGCGAAGACCATGTACAGATCGTCGCCGCACTGGAACAAGGCGACCTGGCCCGCGCCGAGGCGCTGATGGCCGAGCACATCGGCACCGTGCAGGCCCACCTGCGCCTGCCCGCCGCCGCCGACCCGCTGGCCCGGCTGCGCGATGCGCTGGCGCCCGTGAGCGAAGCCGGTGCGGCACAAGACTTGCGTACAAGTTTGCGCAAGCCGGTGGGCGCCGGGCGTCGCAAGAAGGCCACCCCCAACACCCCCGACGACCCTTCCACCTACCTAGGAGCCCTGTTATGAACATCAGCAAACGCAACCTCACCCTGGGCCTGGCCACGGCCGCCCTGCTGGCCGCCACCGGCGCGCAGGCGCAGACCGCGCTGGACGACGTGATGAAGGCGAAGAAAATCACCATCGCCATCCCGACCGACTTCCCGCCCTACGGCTTTGTGGGCACGGACCTGAAACCCCAGGGCCTGGACATCGACATGGCCAACTACATTGCGGCCAAGCTGGGCGTGGCCATCGAGCTGGCGCCCGTGACCAGCGCCAACCGCATTCCCTACCTGCAGACCAAAAAGGCCGAGCTGGTGATCTCCACCCTGGGCAAAAATGCCGAGCGTGAAAAGGTGATCGACTTCACCGCCGCCTATTCGCCGTTCTTCCAGGCCGTGTTTGCCGCCAAGGCGTTGCCCATCAAGAGCTTTGCCGACCTCGCGGGCAAGAGCATCGGCGTGACGCGCGGCGCCATTGAAGACCAGGAGCTGACCAAGCTGGCGCCGGCCGGCACGGACATCAAGCGCTTTGAAGACAACAACGCCACCGTGTCGGCCTTTGTGTCGGGCCAGACGCAGCTGATCGCCACCGGTGCGTCGGTGGCCGGCAACATGATGGGCAAGAACCCGCAGCTGGGCACCGAATACAAGCTGCTGCTCAAGGACAGCCCCAACTTCATCGGCGTGGCCAAGGGCGAGGACAAGCTGCGCCTGAAAGTCAACGAAATCATTGCGGAGGGCAAGAAGAACGGCGACATCGACAAGATGGCCATGAAGTGGCTCGGAAGGCCCGCAGGCGATCTGCCGAACTAAACCAGCCGGCAGCGCACGATGATCACACTCGACTTCGGCGCCGTCTTGGCCCAGTGGCCCTTGCTGGTCAAGGGCGTGGCATGGACGGTGGGGCTCACGGCCATCTCGGCCGTGATCGGCGTCGCTTTGGGCATTGCCTGCGCCTGGGCGCGGGTGCATGGCGCCACCTGGCTGAAATGGGTGGCCGGTACCTATGTGGAGCTGATCCGCAACACGCCGTTCATCGTGCAGCTGTTCTTCGTGTTCTTTGGCCTGCCGGCCGCGGGCGTGAAGCTGTCACCCGAGGCCGCGTCCATCATCGCCATGGTGATCAACCTGGGGGCGTATGCGGCGGAAATCATCCGCGCCGGAATCGAGGCCACACCCAGGGGCCAGATCGAGGCCGCCATGAGCCTGGCGCTCACGCGCGCGCAAACCTTCATGCGGGTGGTACTGCCGCCGGCGCTCAAGAAGGTGTGGCCGTCGCTGGTCAGCCAGATCATCATCGTGATGCTGGGCTCGGCCGTGTGCGGGCAGATATCGACGCAGGAGTTGAGCTACGCCGCCAACCTGATCCAGAGCCGCAACTTCCGCGCGTTCGAGGCGTTCATCGTCGCCACCGCGATCTACCTGGTGCTGTCCATCGCGCTGCGCAAGCTGCTGAACTGGGCCGGCCCCCGCTTCCTGTTTGGAAAGTGAACCATGGTTGACTTCTCCATCTGGGACATCTTTCGCAACCTGCTGCTGGCCGCGCGCTGGACGGTGGTGCTGTCGCTCATCGCCTTCATCGGCGGCGGGCTGGTGGGCCTGGCACTGCTGGTGGTACGCCTGGGCAAATCGCCCTGGGCGGACCGGCTGGTGGGTGGCTATGTGCAGCTGTTCCAGGGCACGCCGCTGCTCATGCAGCTGTTCCTCGCGTACTTCGGCATTGCACTGTTTGGCATCAAGACATCGGCCTGGGTGGCGGCGTCGGTGGCGCTCACGCTGTACACCAGCGCCTTTCTGACCGAAATCTGGCGCGGCTGCGTGGCGGCCATACCCAAGGGCCAATGGGAGGCCGCGCAAAGCCTGGCGCTGAGCTTCACCGAACAGCTGCGCTACGTGGTGCTGCCCCAGGCCACGCGCATCGCCATCCCGCCGACCGTCGGCTTTCTGGTGCAGGTGATCAAGGGCACGGCGCTCGCGTCCGTCATCGGCTTCATCGAGCTGACCAAGGCCGGCACCATGATCACCAACGCCACCTTCAAACCGTTCGTGGTCTACAGCTGCGTGGCCCTGCTGTACTTTGCGCTGTGCTTTCCGATCAGCCTGTACGCCAAGAAACTGGAAAGGAAAATGCGATGAGCGCCGCCCCCATTGTTGAAATCACCGCCCTGCGCAAATCGTATGGCGCCAACGAAGTGCTCAAGGGCATTGACCTGAAGGTCGCCAAGGGCGAGGTCATCGCCATCATCGGCAAGAGCGGCTCGGGCAAGAGCACGCTGCTGCGCTGCATCAACGGGCTGGAAGAATTCCAGGACGGCGCGCTGTCGGTGGACGGCAAGAAGCTGCTGCACGACAACCCCACGGCCATGCGCGAGCTGCGCCAGCGCGTGGGCATGATCTTTCAAAGCTTCAACCTGTTTCCGCACCTGACGGTCGGCAAGAACATCATGCTGGCGCCTTCGCTGGTCAAGAAGACCGACCCGAACAAGGCCGAAGCGCAGGCGCGCAAGCTTCTGGACCGCGTGGGCCTGGCCGAAAAGTTTGACGCCACGCCCGACCAGCTGTCAGGCGGCCAGCAGCAGCGCGTGGCCATCGCCCGTGCGCTGGCCATGGAGCCCGCCGTGCTGCTGTGCGACGAAGTCACCAGCGCGCTGGACCCGGAACTGGTGGGCGAAGTGCTGCGCGTGGTGGAAACCCTGGCCGAAGAAGGCATGACGCTGCTGATGGTCACGCACGAGATGAACTTTGCCCGCAAGGTCAGCGACCGCGTGATCTTCATGCACCAGGGCCGCGTGCACGAGATGGGGCCGCCCGAAGACCTGTTTGGCAACCCGCAGACGCCGGAGCTCAGGCAGTTTCTGTCGTCGCTGCACTAAGACACTGCGCAATGGCGACTCACTCGTAGTGCGACCACATTCGCAACACGCGCACCGTGCGTTCTTTCTTGAAGACTTCATAGACCAGCCGATGCTGGATGTTGATGCGCCTGGAATATGTGCCGTCCAGATCGCCCACCAGCTTTTCGTACGCAGGCGGGTTCTGGAATGGGTCGGCGGCGAGGATCGCCAGCAGTTCAAGCGCCTTGTCTTTCAGACCGGCCGCTGCAAGTTTTTTGGCGTCCTTTTGCGCGTGCTTCGCGTAAACGACAGCCCACTTCACCAACCGGGCTCCTTGGCACTCTTGCTCAAGGGCTCGGCACGTCCCTTCTGGATGGATTCGCGCATGCCGGGGATAGAGAGCAGGTAAAGCGTTTCCTGAATGGCTTGCCAGTCGTCGGCCGACACCAGCACAGCGCTGCTGCGCTTGCCCGATATCCAGATAGGCTGGTGAGACGCGGCAGTTTCGTCAATCAGCCGGTACAAGCCGGCGCGCGCTTCGCTTGCGGTTACAAGATGGGTCATGGCTTCCTCCAAGAAGGCTCAAAGCGTACGCTAAAGCGTACCGTCAGTCAACCCACCGAATCTTGAAGGGATGTTGTGGGTTGGTGTCCAACGTCAGCGCTGGCGCGCATAGCTGACCGTCAGCATTTCCCACACATGCCCGTCGGGCTGGCCCCAGTAGACGATGCGCCCGCCGTGCTGCGTGTTCACCTGCCTGTCCACCGGGCCGTGCGGCAGGCTGCGGTAATCCAGGCCGCGCGCCTGGATGCGCCCGAGGATGGCGTCAAAGTCTGCATCGCTCACGCGAAAGCAGTAATGCTGCACCGCAAAGGGGCCGTCGGCCTGGTCAAAGTCCAGCGTCAGGCTGTCGCTGACGTACACCGGGCAAAAGGGGCCCACGCCCGTTTCCGACCAGGGCACGCCCAGCAAGGTGGCCAGCAATTCGGCGGACGCCCGCCGGTCGGCGGCGGGCACGATGGTGTGGTCCAGTTCAATGCGCATGCGTGACATCCTAAGGCAGCCACCCTGTTTCACACAGCCACGGCACAATGCGCGCATGACCTTCACCACACCCCATCGCCTGCGCATCCTGCTGTGTACTTTTAGCCTGCTGGCAATGGCCGGCTGCGGCACATTGATGCCTGCGGCGCCGGCGTTTGACGCGCAGGGCCACCGCGGCGCGCGCGGCCTGGCGCCTGAAAACACCCTGCCCGCGTTTGAGCGCGCGCTGAACATCGGCGTGAACACGCTGGAGCTGGACGTGGGCGTGACGGCCGACGGCGTGGTGGTGGTGGGGCACGACCCGGCGCTGAACCCTGCCATCACCCGCGACGCCACCGGCCGCTGGCTGGCAGGCAAGGGGCCTACGGTCAAATCGCTGACGCTGGCGCAGCTGCAGGCCTATGACGTGGGCCGCATCAACCCCGACACGCCGTATGCCAAAACCTTCAGCACCCAGGTGCCGCGTGACGGCACGCGCATGCCCACGCTGGCATCGCTGTTTGCTTTTGTGAAGGAGCGCGGCATCCACGACGTGCGGTTCAACATCGAAACCAAGATCAACCCCACCCAACCGGATGAGACCGTCAACCCCGAGCAGATGACCCGCGCGCTGCTCAATGTGATCCGCGAGGCCGGCATGCAAAAGCGCGTGACCATCCAGAGCTTTGACTGGCGCACGCTGCAGATCGTGCAGGGCTTTGAGCCCGCCATCCCCACGGTGTACCTGAGCATCCAGACGGCCAACACCGACAACATCCGTGACGGCGTGTGGACGGCCGGCTTCAAGATCGCCGAACACGGCAGCGTTCCAAAGATGGTCAAGGCCGCCGGCGGCGCCGTGTGGTCGCCCAACGGCGGCGCGGTGACCGAGGCGCTGGTGAAAGAAGCGCAGGGCCTGGGCCTGAAGGTCGTGCCCTGGACGATCAACAACCCCGCCGACATGGAGCGCCTGATCGGCTGGGGCGTGGACGGCCTCATCACCGACTACCCCGACCGCCTGCGCGACGTGATGCAAAAGCGCGGCATGCCGCTGCCCCGCGCGCACGGGAAATGAGCATGCAGGCGGCGCTGGATGCCATGCAGGCCGCGCTGGACGCGCTGCGCACCGGGCGCACCGGCGTGCAGGCCTTCAGCACGCAGGTGCGCGGCCAGACTGAACAGCTTGGCTTGCCAGAGCGTTACAGCGAGGTGCTGAATGACCTGCTGGACCGGCTGGAATCCAGCGCGCTGTTCAGCGAGGAAAGCTGCTCGTTCAGCCAGAGCGGGCTGCTGGACAACCTGCAGCTGTGGATCGACAAGGCCCGCGCGCAGCTGGAAAAGGCCTAGCCCGAATATTTCGTGACTCTGCCGAGTCGAGAGCTTTCGGGCCGTTCTTGCGATGAGTTGGTCATCAACCGGCATGCGAGAGTGCGCTGGACCTGGTTGCGCGTGATTCGGGACGTACT
>JBFWUB010000011.1:0-148935 GCA_050247515.1 Ramlibacter sp.
GTTCCCACTTTGATCACTCCTTGATCCCCCTGCTCAAAAGTTAAGCAGGGGACTTTATTCAAGGGGTCAAATTTCGATGAAAAAACTCAGCTCAAAGGGGTCAGATTTGCTCGGAAATCAACAGCTGGGCCTCGTTGACTTCACCTTTGTCGCTGCGGTTGAAGCGGTCGTATTCCACTTGCGGCAGCGAACCCAGCAGCTCGGGCTTGGTCACCTCAATGCTGGACATGGCCTCTCGAACCGCCTTGGCCACGTCGTCTTTTTCGGGCAGCGTCAGCAGGTATTCATAGCGCGCATGCGGCGCCAGGTAGAAACCGCAGCGTTCGATAGCAATGTCTTGAATGGAGCGCTCCATGCGCGTGCCTTGGAGCTTTTCAAACTCGGCGTAGATCGCGTTTTCTTGCTGCCGGTACTTGTTGTCCGCAAACTTCAAAAAGATCAACCCCAGCACCGGGGTGCTGTACTCGCTGGCCTTGAGGTCGGAGTTGGCGCGCAGTTTGTCGGCAGCGGCCCAGAGATCTTTTTCGAGTTTTTTGAGTTGGTCGCGGTTCATGCTGGTCGTTCTGACGCGGCCGAGCGTTTAGCGCTACAGGCTTAGGTTGCAGTCTGGTGGATCGTATTCACTGCTGCGCCATTCCGCAATGACTATCACCGCCAGATCTTCACAAGAATACATGCCAGTCGCAACTGACCAAGTAGAGTGAGGATGCCCAATGGTCACTACTTATAAACATCCTGAATGTATGGGCACAGCATGGGCACAAACTGGGCACAGCATGGGCACAAAACAAAAACGCCCACTGTGTAGTGGGCGTTTGCTTTCAGCGTAGACCGCTGGAATGTTGGTTGCGCGAGCAAGATTTGAACTTGCGACCTTTGGGTTATGAGCCCAACGAGCTACCAGGCTGCTCCATCGCGCGGCAAGATGGGATTATAGCTTATTCTTGGCCTGCCTGCTCTGGGGCAGCTTCTGCAACCTCAGGGCGATCGACCAGTTCGACCAGCGCCATGGGCGCGTTGTCGCCGACGCGGAAACCCATTTTCAGGATGCGCGTGTAGCCGCCCGGGCGGGTTTTGAATCGCGGGCCCAGATCGGCGAACAGCTTGGTCACGCTATCGCGGCTGCGCAGGCGGTCAAAGGCCAGGCGCTTGTTGGCCAGCGTGGGCTCCTTGGCCAGCGTGATCATGGGTTCGACCACGCGGCGAAGCTCTTTCGCCTTGGGGACCGTGGTCTTGATGACTTCATGCTCGATGAGCGAGTTCATCATGTTGCGCAGCATGGCGAGGCGGTGCTCGCTGGTGCGGTTGAGTTTACGAAGGCCGTGGCCGTGACGCATGATGGTTTCCTTTGCTTTATTAATTCCGTGGCCGTATCAGGTACCCCGGGTTCAGAACTGCAACCGCAGCCCTGTTTTCACATCAAAATCAACGCTTGTCCAGGCCGGCGGGCGGCCAGCTTTCCAGCTTCATGCCCAGCGTGAGGCCACGCGAGGCGAGGACTTCCTTGATTTCATTGAGCGACTTGCGACCCAGGTTCGGGGTTTTGAGCAGCTCGTTTTCGGTGCGCTGGATCAGGTCACCGATGTAATAGATGTTTTCAGCCTTCAGGCAGTTGGCCGAACGCACCGTGAGCTCAAGTTCGTCCACCGGACGCAGCAGGATCGGGTCGAATTGCTGGTTGTTGCGCTGCACCGGCGCATCGAAAGCAGCCAGTTCGCTGCCTTCAAGCTGCGCAAATACGGCCAGTTGTTCGACCAGAATCTTGGCCGAAGCGCGGACCGCGTCCTCGGCGGTGATGGCGCCGTTGGTCTCGATCTCGACAACCAGCTTGTCCAGGTCAGTACGCTGCTCGACGCGGGCGCTTTCGACGGTGTAGCTCACGCGCTTGACCGGCGAGAACGATGCGTCCAGCACGATGCGGCCAATCGACTTGGTCGGCTCATCACCGTAACGGCGCATGGTGCCAGGCACGTAGCCGCGGCCCTTTTCGACCTTGATCTGCATGTCAATCTTGCCACCTTGCGACAGGTGGGCGATCACATGGCCGGGATTGATGATCTCGACGTCGTGCGGCGTCTGGATGTCGGCGGCAGTGACGATACCTTCGCCGTCCTTGCGCAGACTCAGCGTAACTTCGTCGCGGTTATGCAGCTTGAACACCACGCCCTTGAGGTTCAGCAGGATGCTGACCACGTCTTCCTGCACGCCGTCGATCGACGAGTACTCGTGCAGGACACCAGCGATGGTGACTTCAGTTGCTGCATAACCCACCATGGACGACAGCAGCACACGGCGCAGGGCGTTGCCCAGCGTGTGGCCGTAGCCCCGCTCGAACGGCTCCAGGGTCACTTTGGCACGGTCGGCGCCAAGGTGTTCCACATTGATGGCTTTGGGTTTCAGCAAGTTGGTTTGCATTCAGACTTCCTCTCAATACCCCCGGCTCGTTACACCGGTAAGGCTGGTGAAGTGCCCTGCGCACGGTGCCCCACACGCAGGGAACAGAAAACTCAATGGCGAGATGGCCCGGCCATCTCGCACGCTTCTTCTTCAGGAAGCATTAACGCGAATACAGTTCGACGATCAGCGATTCGTTGATGTCAGCAGCGAACTCGTCGCGGTCGGGCACCTTCTTGAAGGTACCTTCGGCCTTGTCGGCATTGACTTCCACCCAGGCCGGAATGCCGACTTGCTGGGCCAGCTGCAGAGCCTCAACCACGCGGCTTTGCGTCTTGGACTTGTCGCGCACAGCCACGACATCACCGGTCTTCACCAGATACGACGGAATGTTGACGGGCTTGCCGTTCACGGTGATGGCCTTGTGCGACACCAGCTGGCGGGCTTCGGCGCGGGTAGAACCAAAACCCATGCGATAGACAACGTTGTCCAGGCGTGACTCAAGAATGAACAGCAGGTTGGCGCCGGTGTTGCCCTTGCGGCGGTCGGCTTCAGCGAAATAGCGGCGGAACTGCTTCTCGAGCACGCCGTACATGCGCTTGACCTTCTGCTTTTCACGCAGTTGCAGACCGAAATCGGACGTGCGCTGACCCGAGGTACGGCCGTGTTGACCGGGCTTGGAGTCGAATTTGGCCTTGTCCGCGATGGAGCGACGCGCGCTCTTCAGGAACAGGTCAGTGCCTTCACGGCGGGAGAGTTTGGCCTTGGGGCCGAGGTAACGTGCCACGTTGCTTCCTTTAGATCATCTGCCACGGCCTGTTGCCATGGGAGCCAGCAGCCCGGGGGCGCTGGCGGTGGGCTTGGTTGAAAACTTAAATACGGCGGCGCTTTTGCGGGCGGCATCCGTTGTGCGGAACCGGCGTCACATCAGCGATGGAGTTGATGCGGATGCCCAGCGCGGCCAGGGCGCGCACCGAGGACTCACGACCAGGACCGGGGCCCTTGATTTCAACGTCAAGGTTCTTGATGCCCTGCTCAATGGCGGCGCGACCAGCCACTTCGGACGCGACCTGCGCGGCGAAGGGGGTGGATTTGCGCGACCCCTTGAAGCCTTGTCCGCCGGACGAAGCCCACGACAGGGCGTTGCCCTGGCGGTCGGTGATCGTGATGATGGTGTTGTTGAAGGAGGCGTGAACGTGAGCGACACCGTCGGACACGTTCTTGCGAACCTTCTTGCGCACGCGTTGTGCGGCGTTATTGGCGGGAGCTTTTGCCATGACTTATCTCTTTCCCGATTATTTCTTGAGGGCCTGAGCGGCCTTGCGCGGGCCCTTGCGGGTGCGGGCGTTGGTGCGCGTACGCTGGCCGCGCATGGGCAGGCCACGGCGATGGCGGAAACCACGGTAGCAACCAATGTCCATCAAACGCTTGATGTTCATGGTCGTCTCACGACGCAGGTCACCCTCGATCGTGATGTTCGCAATCTGGTCGCGGATTTTTTCCAGATCCCCGTCGGTCAGGTCCTTGACCTTCTTGGCGTAAGGAATGCCTGTGGCTTCGCAGATCTTGCGAGCGCGGGTGCGACCGATGCCAAAAATGGCGGTCAAGCCGATTTCTGCATGCTGATGCGGCGGAATGTTGATGCCAGCGATACGTGCCATGTTCGTCCTCTATAACTCTTGCGATCAGCCCTGGCGCTGCTTGTGACGCGGATCCGTGCAGATCACGCGCACAACGCCCTTGCGGCGGATGATTTTGCAGTTGCGGCAGATTTTCTTGACCGAAGCCGAAACTCTCATGTCGTTCTCCTAAAACTCAAACTGGCCAAAAAAATTACTTAGCCCGAAACACAATCCTCGCCCGCGACAAGTCGTAGGGCGTCAACTCAACGGTGACCTTGTCACCAGGGAGGATGCGGATGTAATGCATCCGCATCTTTCCCGAAATATGTCCGAGCACCATGTGCCCGTTTTCCAGTCTCACCCGGAACGTCGCGTTCGGCAGGTTCTCAACAACCTCACCCTGCATCTGGATGACATCGTCTTTCGACATCTGCTTCAGCCGCCCAGGGATGTCTTGAAATTGGCTTTCTTCAACAATGATTCGTACTGCTGCGACATCATGTAGTTCTGGACCTGGGCCATGAAGTCCATGGTCACAACCACGATGATCAGCAACGACGTACCGCCAAAATAGAACGGCACGTTATATTTCAGAATCAGAAACTCGGGCAGCAGGCACACAAACGTGATGTACACGGCACCTGCCAGCGTCAAGCGCACCAGAATCTTGTCAATGTAGCGCGCCGTCTGGTCACCCGGTCGAATGCCGGGAATGAACGCGCCGCTCTTCTTGAGGTTGTCTGCTGTCTCGCGGCTGTTGAATACCAGGGCCGTGTAGAAGAAGCAGAAAAACACAATGGCGCTGGCGTACAGCATCACATAGATCGGCTGCCCCGGGGTCAACATCCCGGCGATGTCCTTGAGCCAGCGCATGGCGTCGCCCGTGCTGAACCAGCTCACCACCGTGGCGGGCAGCAGAATGATGGACGATGCGAAGATCGGAGGAATTACGCCAGCCATGTTCAGCTTCAGCGGCAGGTGCGACGATTGGCCGCCATACACCTTGTTGCCCACCTGCCGACGCGCGTAATTGACCAGGATCTTGCGCTGACCCCGCTCCACGAACACCACAAAGTAGGTCACCAGAATAACCAGCGCCACGATGAATACAGCCGCCAGGATGCTCATGGCGCCGGTACGAACCAGCTCCAGCAAGCCACCTACAGCGCTGGGCAAGCCCGCGGCAATGCCGGCAAAAATCAGGATCGAGATGCCGTTACCCAGACCACGCTCGGTGATCTGCTCGCCAAGCCACATCAGGAACATCGTCCCGGCGGTCAGGCTGACGACGGCGGTCATGCGGAAGCCGAAACCCGGGTTGAGCACCAGACCCGCCGAACTTTCCAGTGCGACGGCAATACCCAGCGACTGGAAGATGGCCAAGCCCAGCGTTCCGTAGCGGGTGTACTGCGTGATCTTGCGACGCCCGCTTTCACCTTCTTTTTTGAGCTGCTCGAACGTCGGCAGAACATAGGTCAGCAATTGCATGATGATCGATGCCGAGATGTACGGCATGATCCCCAGCGCGAATACGGTGAACCGTGACAGCGCACCGCCCGAGAACATGTTGAACAGGCTCAGGATGCCGCCTTGCTGCCCCTTGAAAAGCTGCTGCAGCTGGGCCGGATCAATCCCGGGAACCGGAATGTGCGCGCCCACGCGGTACACGACGAGCGCGAGCAGCAAGAACACCAGACGGCGACGCAGGTCGCCGAATTTTCCGGTTTTTGCGATTTGAGCTGCGCTGGTAGCCACTGCTGCTTTCTTTCGAATGAATCGGATCAGGCCAGGCTGCCGCCAGCCGCCTCGATGGCAGCCTTGGCACCCGCGGTCGCACCAATACCCGTGAGCTTGACAGCCTTGGTCAGCTCGCCGGTCTTGATGACCTTGACGACCTTGGCCAGCTCACCCACCAGGCCAGCCTGCTTGAGCGTGAGGACATCCACTTCGGCGGCACCCAGCTGATCCAGATCAGCCAGGGTGACTTCGGCGTTGAACTTCAGCAGATGCGACTTGAATCCGCGCTTGGGCAGACGACGCTGCAGCGGCATCTGACCGCCTTCAAAGCCGACCTTGTGGTAGCCGCCCGAGCGGGACTTTTGACCCTTGTGGCCACGGCCTGCGGTCTTGCCCAGGCCGGAGCCGATGCCACGGCCGACACGGCGCTTGGCATGCTTGGCACCCGCTGCGGGCTTGATTGTGTTGAGTTCCATCTTGAAACCTTTAGAGCACTTGGACCAGATAGCTGATCTTGTTGATCATGCCGCGCACGGCGGGCGTGTCCTGCAGCTCGCTCACGCTGTTGAGCTTGCGCAGGCCCAGGCCGCGAACGGTGGCGCGATGCGATTCCTTGGTGCCGATCGGGCTGCGGACCAGCTTGATCTTGACAGTTTGTTGCGTAGTCATTGGATGGCTTTCCGGTTACGCGAAGATCTCTTCAACGCTCTTGCCGCGCTTGGACGCCACTTCCGAGGGGGTCGTGGAGTTCTTCAGCGCGTCGAACGTGGCGCGGACCATGTTGTAGGGATTGGACGAACCATGGCTCTTGGCCACGATATCGGTGATGCCCATGACCTCAAACACGGCGCGCATCGGACCACCAGCGATGATGCCGGTACCCTTGGGAGCCGGCGCCATCATGACCGTGGCGGCACCGTGGTGACCGGTCACGTTGTGATGGATCGTTCCGTTGCGCAGGGACACCTTGGTCATGTTGCGGCGAGCCTCTTCCATGGCCTTTTGCACGGCGGCGGGCACTTCCTTGGACTTGCCCTTGCCCATGCCAACCTTGCCATCACCATCGCCCACCACGGTCAGCGCTGCGAAACCGAGGATACGGCCACCCTTGACCACCTTGGTCACGCGGTTGACCGCGATCATTTTCTCGCGCAGGCCGTCTTCCGGACCGTCACCTTGCGTCTTAGCTTGAACTTTTGCCATGTCTGTATCCGTGTCCGTTAGAACTGGAGGCCGGCTTCGCGTGCAGCATCGGCCAGCGCCTTGACGCGGCCGTGGTACGCAAAACCCGCACGATCAAATGCCACCCTCTCGACGCCTGCAGCCTTCGCCTTTTCGGCGATGCGCTTGCCGATGGCCTGGGCTGCGGCGGTGTTGCCGCCCTTGCCCGAACCGCCAAGCGACTTGCGCACGTCGGCCTCCGCCGTGGAGGCGCTGGCCAGCACCTTGGCACCATCGCCGGAGATCACGCTGGCGTAAATGTGCAGATTGGTACGGTTTACCGTCAGGCGTGCAACGCCTTGCGTGGCGATGCGGATGCGGGTCTGACGGGCCCGGCGAAGACGCTGCTCTTTTTTGGTCAACATGCTGCAGCTCCTTACTTCTTCTTGGTCTCTTTGATCGTGATCTTCTCATCCGCATAGCGGATGCCCTTGCCCTTGTAGGGCTCGGGCGGGCGAATTGCACGAATCTCTGCGGCCACCTGGCCCACGCGCTGGCGGTCGGCGCCCTTGATCACGACTTCGGTCGGGGTCGGGGTTGCCACCGTGATGCCGGCAGGCATGTCCTTGTTGACAGGGTGCGAATAGCCAACCGTCAGGTTCAGCTTGGCACCCTGGGCCTGGGCCTTGTAGCCCACGCCGACCAGGCTCAGCTTCTTCTCGAAGCCCTTGGTCACACCGGTCACCATGTTGTTTACGAGCTGGCGCATGGTGCCGCTCATGGCATTGGCTTCACGCGAGTCGTTGGCTGGCACAAAGCTCAACTTGCCATCCTTGGACTCGATCCTGACCAGGGCGTTCTGGGTAAGCGACAACGTGCCGCCAGTACCCTTGACGCTGATCTGGTCCTGCTTGATGGACACGTCAACGCCTGCGGGGACGGTGACGGGCATTTTTCCTACTCGGGACATTTTCTTTTCCTTCCCTTTAGGCCACGTAGCACAGCACTTCGCCACCGACACCGGTAGCACGCGCCTTGCGGTCGGTCATCACGCCCTTGGGCGTGGTGACGATGGCCACGCCAAGGCCGTTCATGACCTGGGGAATGGCACCAACACCCTTGTACACGCGCAGGCCGGGGCGGCTCACACGCTCGATGCGCTCGATAACCGGACGCCCGGCGTAGTACTTGAGGGCAATTTCAAGCTCGGATTTGCCGGCCTCGGTCTTGACCTGGAAGCCGTCGATGTAGCCTTCATCCTTGAGGACCTGCGCAATGGCCACCTTCACCTTGGAAGAGGGCACCGAGACGGTGGGCTTGGCCACCATCTGGGCATTGCGGATGCGGGTCAGCAGGTCGGCGATGGGATCACTCATGCTCATGTTTAATCTCTCCTGCCCGGCTTACCAGCTGGCCTTGACCACACCCGGGATATCCCCGGAGAAGGCCATTTCACGGATCTTTGCGCGTGCCAGACCGAACTGGCGGAACGTGCCGCGCGGACGGCCGGTGATTTCGCAACGGTTGCGCTGGCGCGTGGGGTTCGCGTTGCGCGGAAGCTTTTGCAGCGACAGGCGGGCCGCGGCACGCTCTTCCTCGCTCTTCTTGGGGTCTCGAGCGATTGCCTTGAGTTCCGCGTGCTTCTTTGCGTACTTTGCAACCAGCTTGTCGCGCTTGAGCTCGCGCTCAATCAATGCCATTTTTGCCACTGGTCACCTCAATTCTTGAAGGGGAAACGGAAGCCGGCGAGCAGTGCCTTGCACTCTTCGTCGGTCTTGGCCGTGGTCGTGATGCTGATGTTGAGGCCGCGCAGGGCGTCAACCTTGTCGTACTCGATCTCGGGAAAGATGATCTGCTCTTTCACGCCGATGTTGTAGTTGCCGCGGCCGTCGAAGGCGCGGCCAGAGATGCCACGGAAGTCGCGCACGCGCGGCAGAGCTACGGTGACGAAACGGTCCAGGAATTCATACATCTTGATGCCACGCAGCGTCACCATCGTGCCGATGGCCTGGCCTTCGCGGATCTTGAAGCCGGCGATGGCCTTCTTGGCCTTGGTAACCACCGGCTTTTGGCCAGCAATCTTGGTGAGGTCACCCACGGCGTTGTCCATGACCTTCTTGTCGGCAACCGCCTCCGAAACACCCATGTTCAAGGTGATCTTGGTCAGGCGAGGAACCTGCATGGGCGACTTGTAGCCAAACTTGGCGGTCAACTCGGGGACCACCTTGTCGCGATAGTGTTGTTGCAGTCGTGCCATGGTCATGCCGCCTTGATTTCTTCACCGCTGGACTTGAAAACGCGAACGCGCTTGTCGCCAGCAACCTTGATGCCCACGCGATCGGCCTTACCCGTGGCGGCGTTGTAGATCGCCACGTTGGACTGATGGATCGGCATGGCTTTTTCAATAATGCCGCCCGTGGTGCCCTTGAGGGGGTTGGGCTTGGTGTGCTTCTTCACCAGGTTGATACCCTCAACCACCAGGTGAGAATCATCCTTGCGCAGCGTGACGGTGCCGCGCTTGCCCTTGTCACGGCCCGCGAGCACGATGACTTCGTCGCCTTTGCGAATTTTGTTCATGAGACGCGTCCTTAGAGAACTTCAGGGGCCAGCGACACGATCTTCATGAAGCGCTCGGTACGCAGCTCGCGCGTGACCGGGCCGAAGATGCGGGTACCAATGGGCTCCAGCTTGGCATTGAGCAGCACGGCGGCGTTGCCGTCAAACTTGACCAGCGAGCCATCGCCACGGCGGATGCCCTTGGCGGTACGAACCACCACCGCGCTGTAGACCTCGCCTTTCTTGACGCGACCGCGCGGAGCAGCTTCCTTGATACTCACCTTGATGATGTCGCCAACGCTTGCGTAGCGACGCTTGGAACCGCCGAGCACCTTGATGCAAAGCACGGACTTTGCACCGGTGTTGTCGGCGACTTCGAGCCGGGATTCAGTCTGGATCATTTCAAATATTCCCAACTTGTACCAAGGGTCTTTGCCGCGCCTTGAAGCGCCTCAACGACCGCCGGTCAGTCTTGGGCCCGTCGGCCACGCCTTGAACCACTCAAGACGCTTTCGCTGGGCAGAAATGGAAGTTTTCATAAAACCCCCACTACGCTTTTCAAGCGCAGCCCACGATTATGGCAAGCCAACCGGGATCTGTCAACGCACGCTATTGGGGGAGTTGCAGATAGCGCCGCGCCAGCGCCTCGAAAGAGGCGCTTGCTGCCTCATGCCCCGTTTCATCGGCCAGGATGGCCGCCACTGGTCCGGCCATGTTCGCCGCCAGCCGGGCGTCAAGAAACAGCAGCCGACTGCGCCGCGCCAGCACGTCTTCCACGGTCCGCGCGTATTCATGGCGCGCCGCGAACCGGACCATGGCCTCGGTCAACCCCCCGCCCAGCGCATGGTCGGCGCCTGGCAGCGCCTCAACGGCTGCGCGCTCACCCCCGTAAGAATGACCGCCCTGCGCATCGCACATGCGCGGTCGGCTGGCATCCACGCCAGCAGCACCCACCAACTGCAAGTTGGTGGTCACTCCCGCCTCAACCCTTTTCAGCAGGGATTGTTCAAAGCATTTTTCCAGTACATCCTCAGCCATGGCACGGTAGGTCGTCCATTTTCCGCCTGTCACGGTGATGAGCCCGCTGCGGCTGGCCAGTACGGTGTGTTCGCGGCTCAACCCCTTGGTGTTCGCGCCATCGTCGTCCGGCGGCTTGACCAGCGGGCGCAGGCCGACCCAGATGCTTTTGACATCTGCGCGAGTGGGTGCTCGCCTCAAATAGCGCGCCGATTCCCCGAGGATGAACTGCACCTCCTCGGCAAACGCGTCGGGCTCGCGCGCCAGGTCGCCCCGGGGGGTGTCCGTGGTGCCCAGGATGACTTTGCCCAACCACGGCACCCCAAACAAAACCCGCCCGTCAGCCGTCTTGGGCACCATCAGCGCATGGTCGCCAGGCAGGAAATTGCGGTCCACCACGAGGTGCACGCCCTGGCTGGGCGCCACCATCGGTTGGGCCGGCCGACCCAGGGCTTCGCCGTCTTTCTCGCGGAATTCATCCACCCAGACCCCGGCCGCATTGACCACGCACCGCGCCTGAATCCGGAAGGTCTGACCGGTTTCACGGTCCTCGCAGGTCAGGCCGACCACTTTGCCGGCGTCGTGCAGCAGCCCCGTGGCGGCGCAGTAATTCACCAGCAGCGCGCCCCGGGTGGCCGCGGTACGGGCCAGCGCGAGCGCCAGGCGGGCGTCATCAAACTGGCCATCCCAGTACTTGACGCCGCCTTTGAGCCCATCGGGCCGCGCGGTGGGCAACAGGCGCAGCGTCTGGTCGCGGCTGAGGAATTCGGTGGGTCCCAGGCCTGCCTTGCCGGCCAGCGCGTCATACATCTTGAGGCCCAGGCCGTAAAACGGGGTTTCCCAGAGCTTGTAGGACGGCATCACAAAAGGCAGCGGCTGGGCCAGGTGCGGTGCGTTGTGCAGCAGCGTGGTGCGCTCGTGCAAGGCCTCGCGGACCAGCGCAATGTTGCCCTGGGCCAGGTAGCGCACGCCGCCGTGCACGAGCTTGGTGGCGCGCGACGAGGTGCCCTTGGCAAAGTCATGCGACTCCACCAGTACGACACTGAAGCCGCGCGCGGCCGCGTCCAGCGCCACACCCAGGCCGGTAGCGCCGCCACCGATGATGGCCAGGTCCCAGGTGCGGGGTTCATGCAGGCGCGCCATGAGTTCTTCGCGCCGGGTAGGCAGGGGTAAAGCCAGGGTCATGCGGTCAATTGTCGGCCCAGGCTTTAGAGCGCCCAACCGCCTTGCGCCAGCGCGCCAGCTTGGATTGGCGCAGCGGCCCGGACAGCCCGGGCTCAAACCGGCGGTCCACCTGCCACTGGGCCGAGATTTCGCCGGCACTGCGCCACAGCCCGGTGGCCAGGCCCGCCAGATAGGCCGCCCCCAGAGCAGTCGTCTCAGTCACGCGCGGGCGCACCACCGGCACGCCCAGGAAGTCGGCCTGCATCTGCATCAGCAGGTTGTTGCTGCAGGCGCCCCCGTCCACGCGCAGCTCCTTCAGTGCAATGCCGCTGTCGCGCGCCATCGCATCGAACACATCGGCCACTTGCAGAGCGATGGCCTCCAGCGCGGCGCGCGCAATGTGCGCGCGGGTGGTGCCGCGCGTCATGCCCAGCAAGGTGCCGCGCGCATAGCCGTCCCAGTCGGGCGCGCCCAGACCGGCAAAGGCGGGCACCAGGTAAACGTCGCCCGTGTCGGGCACCAGGCCCGCCAACGCCTCCACCTCGGGAGCCGACTGGATCATCTGCAGACCGTCGCGCAGCCACTGGATCGTGGCACCGGCCATGAAGACCCCGCCCTCAAGGCAATAGGCGGTACGGTCCGGCCCCGGCGGCCCCTGCCAGCCCACGGTGGTCAGGAGCTTGTTGCGGCTGGGCACGGCTGCCGTGCCGGTGTTCATGAGCATGAAGCAGCCCGTGCCATAGGTGTTCTTGGCCATGCCGGGCGCAAAGCAGGCCTGGCCGAAAGTGGCGGCCTGCTGGTCGCCCGCCACGCCGGCGATGGGGATGGCCGTGCCGAAGAGCGTCGGGTCAGTCCGGCCCAGCACGCCACTGGACGGCACCACCTGCGGCAGCAGGCTGCGCGGGATGTTGAACAGGCGCAGCAGTTCATCGTCCCACTGCAGCGTGTGCAGATTGAACAGCAGGGTGCGCGACGCGTTGCTGGTATCCGTGGCATGTACCTTGCCGCCGGTGAGGTTCCAGATGAGCCAGCTGTCAACGGTGCCAAAGGCCAGCTCACCGCGGTCGGCGCGCGCACGCGCGCCGGGCACGTTGTCCAGCAGCCACTGCAGTTTGGTGGCGGAAAAGTAGGCGTCGATCACGAGCCCGGTCTTTTTCTGGATCAGCGCCGCCTTGCCCTGGCGGCGCAATTCATCGCAGCGTGCGGCCGTGCGCCGGTCTTGCCAGACGATCGCGTTGGCCACGGGCTGGCCGGTGGCGCGATCCCACAGCACCGTGGTTTCGCGCTGGTTGGTGATGCCTATGGCCAGTTCGCCCGCGCCGGCCCCCCCCAGCTGGTTCAACGCCGCAAGCGCCACGGCACGCAGGGACGCCCAGATCTCGTTCGCGTCGTGCTCCACCCAGCCGGGCTGGGGGAAGATCTGGCGAAACTCCTGCTGCGCCATCGCCACGGCCTGCCCGGCCCGGTCGAACACAATGGCGCGCGAACTGGTCGTGCCCTGGTCCAGTGCAAGAACATATTTCATGGGCGATGAGCGTAACGCATGCCTGTTTCAGGCCATAGACTGGAAACCACCATGAATACCTCCTGCTTCACACGCCGCCGCCTGCTGTCTGGCATGGCCGCCGCGGCCCTGGCGGCCTGTGCGCACGTGCGTGCGCCCACCCAGCCTGCCCGTCTGCGCCTGATCGGCGAGGCCACACTGCCCCACCGGCTGGCTTTCAGGGGCACGACAGTCGGCGGCCTGTCGGGGCTGGACTTCGACCCGGCCAGCGGCCTGTGGTACGCGCTGTGCGACGACCGCTCCGACCTGGCACCCGCGCGCTTTTACACCCTGCGCCTGCCGCTGGACGGCCAGCGCCTGGGCGCGCCTGAACTGGTGGATGTCGTGACACTGCGCCAGGGCAACGGCCTGCCCTACCCCAGCCGCCGCCAGGGTGGCGACGTCGCCGACCCCGAAGCCCTGCGCCTGCTTCCGCGCAGCCGCACGCTGCTGTGGACCAGCGAAGGCGACGCCAGGCTGGGGTTGGACCCGTTTGTGCGCGAGGTCACTCTGGATGGCCGGCACCTGCGCGAACTCAGCCTGCCCGATCACCTGCACATGCGCGCTGCAGCCAGCACCGGCCCGCGTGACAACCTGACGCTGGAGGGCCTGGCGCTCACGCCCGACGGCGCCACCGCCTGGGCCGCGATGGAAGCCGCGCTGCAACAAGACGGCCCCGTGCCCCGCGTGGGCCAGCCGGGCGGGCCCTGCCGTTTCACGCAGCTGGACGTGGCCAGCGGCCGCGCACTGCGGCAACGCGCCTACCTGCCCGACGCCATTCCCCGCGCGCCGCTGGTACCGGGCACCTTTGCCGACAACGGCGTGAGCGAGGTGCTGATGATCGACGCCCACCGCATGCTCGTGCTGGAGCGCGCCTACATGGCGGGCGTGGGCAATTCGCTGCGGCTGTATGAAGTGGACACCCGCGACGGCAGCAATACGCTGGATGCGGCGCGGCTGGTGGCCGGTGAGTTCCGTCCCATGGCCAAGCGGCTGGTGGCCGACTTTGCCCAGCTGGGCCTGTCCAGGCTGGACAACACCGAAGCCATGGCCTGGGGCCCGGCTCTGCCCAACGGCAACCGCACACTGGTATGCCTGAGTGACGACAATTTCAACCCCGCACAGGTCACACAGTTCGTGGCCTTTGAATACATGGAAACAGCATGAACACAGACAACAACGCCATCGCCTTCATCGGCGGCGGCAACATGGCCAGCGCCATCATCGGCGGGCTGATCCGCCAGGGCCTGGCGCCCACCCAGATCGAGGTGGTGGAACCGTGGGAAGAAGCCCGCACCCGGCTGCAAACGCAGTTCAGCGTCACGGCCCAGCCCGAGGCCGGCGCGGCGCTGGCGCGCTGCGGCCTGGTCGTGTGGGCCGTCAAGCCACAGACCTTCAGGGACGCGGCTGCACCGGTGCGCGCCCACGCCGCCGCTGCGCTGCACCTGAGCGTGGCGGCGGGCATTCGCAGTGACAGCATTGCACAGTGGCTGGGCAGCGAGCGCATCGTGCGCTCCATGCCCAACACCCCCGCGCTGGTGGGCAAGGGCATGACGGCGCTGTACCCGCGCCCCGCCGTGTCCGACGACGACAAAGCCATGGTCGAGCGCGTGATCGCCACCACCGGCGAATCGCTGTGGGTGGATGCCGAAGAGCAGCTGGACGCCGTGACGGCGCTGTCAGGCTCCGGGCCAGCCTATGTGTTTTTCTTCCTGGAGGCCATGACGGCGGCCGGCATGGAAATGGGCTTGTCGCGCGAGCAGGCGCATCGCCTGGCGGTGGGCACGTTTGTGGGTGCGTCCGAGCTGGCCCGCGCATCCGACGAAGCGCCCGAGGTGCTGCGCCAGCGCGTCACGTCCAAGGGCGGCACTACCTACGCGGCCATCACGTCCATGCAGCATGACGGCGTCAACGCGCTGTTCATCAAGGCCCTGCACGCCGCACGGCAGCGCGCCAAAGAACTGGGCGACGAGTTCGGCGCCTGAGAGGCCCCCACGCCTGGTCAGCGCAGGGCGCTGTCCAGCGCGATGCCGGCAAACACACTGAACCCCACCCAGTGGTTCAGCCGGAAGGCCTTGAAGCAGCCGTCCCGCGTGCGGCCGCGGATCAAGGACCAATGCCAGAGCGCCTGCGCGGCGGCAACGGCAATGCCCAGATAGAACGCGGGGCCGGGCGCCGCCCCCTGGTACGCCCAGGTCCACACGCCCAGGTACACGGCATAGAACACCATGATGGCCGGCACGTCCCACGCGCCCAGCGTGATGGCCGATGTCTTCATCCCGATCTTCAGGTCGTCGTCTCGGTCGACCATGGCGTATTCGGTGTCGTAGGCCAGCACCCAGAACAGGTTGCCCGCCAGCAACACCCAGGCCAGGGCCGGCACGCGCGACTGGGTGGCCGCAAATGCCATGGGAATGCCAAAGCTGAACGCCACGCCCAGCACCGCCTGCGGCATGGACACAAAGCGTTTGGCATACGGGTAGATGATGGCCACGACCAGCGCCGCGAACGACCAGGCAATGGTCACCGCATTGGTGGTCAGCACCAGCCCGAACGCCAGCAGGGCCAGCACCGCGCCGAGCACCAGCGCCTCTTTCACCGACACCTTGCCGGCCGTGACCGGGCGCTGCGCGGTGCGCTTGACGTGTCTGTCAAAGTCGCGGTCGGCCACGTCGTTCACGCAGCAGCCCGCGCTGCGCATGAGGATGGTGCCCAGCACGAACACCGCCAGCAGGTGCCAGCCCGGCCAGCCGTGGGCGGCGATCCACAGCGCGCTCAGGCAGGGCCACAGCAGCAGCAGCCAGCCGGCCGGGCGGTTCCAGCGGATCAGGTCCAGCCAGAGACCCCAGCGCTCGCGCAGGCTGGTGCTCACAGGCCGATCTGCCGCAGGTCCAGCCGGCCGCCCTGGACGGGCGGACACCACAGGTAAGCGCCATTGACCGGCTGCGACATGCCAAACATCGCGTCCACGATGCCGTCGTCATGCCCGGCCATGCGCCGCATCTGCGCCTCGAACGCGTCAAACGAATGGCCAAACGCCACGAACATCAGCCCCGCCTTGTTGTTCATCACCCAGGGCATGGACCGGCGCACCACGAAGGCTTCGGGCTCGAAGCTCTCCTGCGCGGTGCGCTTGACGTGGGCCGACTCGGGTGCGTCGTCCAGTTCCTCGTTGTCGCTGCGGCGGCGGCCCACGGCGTTGTCCTGCGCCTGCGTGGACATGGCGTCGAAAGCGTCAAAGTCATGCACCCACTGCTGCACCGCCACGAAGCTGTCACCGCCGGGTGCCAGGCCCGCCGCCAGTGCCGCATCGCCTTCGGGGTTTTCGGTACCGTCCTCGTAGCCGGTCAGGTCGCGGCCATGACCGTTGGGGCCCTTGCCATGGCGAAAGGCCTCCAGCGCACGGTCCAGGTGGAAGGCCGGGGCCAGCGCCCTTTCCAGCTTGCGGCTGAGGTTGACCAGATCGCCATGGTCTTCACCGCGCAGCCAGCACCACAGCGCCACGGGCACGGACGGCACATGCACGCCGGGGCGCGACAGATCCGGCATGTCGCGCAGGCCGGCCACGCTGCCCCCCACCGCCTTCACGGTGGCCAGGCCCAGCCCCGTAACCACGGCATCCCCGTCAGCCAGCGCCGCCAGGCGTTGCAATGCCGCCCCGGCCGCCACCGGCTGGGCCAGCGAGAAAAACAGGTAGCGGCCCTGCGTCGGTACCCGCTGCAGGATGCCGGCTTGCGCGGTCTTCATCAAATCCCCTCCAACATTCAGATCACCCTCAGGACAAGCGCTTCACCCCGGGCAGCTCACAGGCATAAATGGCGTTGCGCAGCGCGGCGATGGCCTCGTAGCGCGTGAAGCTGCGCCGCCAGGCCAGCACCACGCGGCGCATGGGCGGCTCGCCTTCAAACGGCAGGTACTTCACGAATGCATCTTCGTCCTTCTTGCGCTTGCGGGTGTCCAGCGCCTCCCTGGGCACGGACAGGCGCGGCACCAGCGTCACGCCCATGCCGGCGGCCACCATGTGCTTGATGGTCTCCAGCGACGAGCCTTCAAAGCTCTTGCGGATGCCCTCGGCGTCGCTGGAAAAGCGCGCGAACTCGGGGCAGACCTCCAGCACATGGTCGCGAAAGCAGTGGCCATTGCCCAGCAGCAGCATGGTTTCCTGCTTGAGCTCGTCGGCATTCACCTGGGTACGCGCCGCCAGCGGGTGGTTGCTGGGCAGCGCCACCATGAAGGGCTCGTCATACAGCGCGGCCGTGGCCAGGCCGGTGTCGGGGAAGGGCTCGGCCATGATGGCGCAGTCAATCTCGCCGGTGCGCAGCATTTCCAGCAGCTTGACGGTGAAGTTCTCCTGCAGCATCAGCGGCATCTGCGGCGTGCGTGCAATGGCCTGGCGCACCAGGTCGGGCAGCAGGTAGGGGCCGATGGTGTAGATGATGCCCAGCTTCAGCGGGCCGGCCAGCGGGTCCTTGCCGCGCCGGGCGATTTCCTTGATGTTGGCAGCCTGCTCCAGCACGCTTTGCGCCTGGCGCACGATTTCTTCCCCGAGCGGCGTGACGGTAACCTCGTTGGCGCTGCGCTCGAACAGCTTGACTTCCAGTTCGTCTTCGAGCTTCTTGATCGCCACCGACAGCGTGGGTTGCGACACAAAGCAGGCCTCGGCCGCCTTGCCGAAATGCTTTTCACGCGCGACCGCGACGATGTATTTGAGTTCGGTGAGGGTCATGCCGTTACGCTTTCAAGTACTCGGATTTTCCACCCAACCAGCGCTCGGTGTGTTGCCGGGCTTTTTCCGGGTGGCGGTCCAGCATCAGCGGCGCCGCGTGGCGCGCCCATTCCAGCAGCTCGGTGTCGGCAGCCAGGTCTGCAAAGCGCAGCAGCGGCGCGCCCGACTGGCGCGCGCCCAGGAATTCACCGGGCCCGCGGATTTCCAGGTCGCGCCGGGCGATCTCGAAACCGTCGTTGGTCTCGGCCATGGCCTTCAGGCGCGCGCGCGCCGTCTCGCCCAGGCGCGGGCCATCACCCGTGGAATACAGCAGCACGCAGGCCGACGCTGCCGCGCCGCGGCCCACGCGACCGCGCAGCTGGTGCAGCTGGCTCAGGCCGAAGCGCTCGGCATGCTCGATGACCATCAGCGATGCATTGGGCACATCCACGCCGACCTCGATCACCGTGGTGCTCACCAGCAGGCCAATCTGCCCGCCGGTAAACAGGGACATCACAGCTTTTTTCTCGGCCTGCGGCATGCGTGAATGCAGCAGGCCGACCATCACGCCCGGCAAGGCGGCGCTGAGTGATTCATGCGTGGCGGTGGCGTTGGTCAGGTCCAGCGCTTCGCTCTCCTCAATCAGCGGGCAGACCCAGTAAACCTGCCGGCCTTCGGCCACCTGAGCGCGGATGCGTTCGATGATCTCGTCGCGCCGCTGATCAGAAATGACCTTGGTTACCACCGGCGTGCGCCCGGGCGGCAGTTCGTCGATGGTGGACACGTCCAGGTCGGCGTAGTAGCTCATGGCCAGCGTGCGCGGGATGGGCGTGGCACTCATCATCAGCAGATGCGGCTCCTGCCCTTCCTCACGCATCTTGCTGCGCAGGGCCAGGCGCTGCGCCACGCCAAAGCGGTGCTGCTCGTCAATGATGGCCAGCGCCAGGTTCCTGAACTCAACCTGCTCCTGGATCACGGCGTGCGTGCCCACCACCAGCGCGGCCCCGCCGCTTTGCACCAGCGCGGTCATGGCGGTGCGCTCCTTTTTTTTCTGACTGCCGGTGAGCCAGGCCACGCGCAGGCCACGCGGCGCCAGCAACGGCTCCAGCCAGCCGATGAGCTTGCGAAAGTGCTGCTCGGCCAGGATCTCGGTGGGCGCCATCAGCGCGCATTGCCAGCCCGCGTCAATCGCAATGGCTGCGGCCAGCGCCGCCACCACCGTCTTGCCCGAGCCCACATCGCCCTGCAGCAGCCGGTGCATGGGCACGGCACGCAACAGGTCGCGCGCGATTTCTTCGCCGACGCGCCGCTGCGCCGCCGTCAATGCGAACGGCAGCACGGCCAGCAGCTGCTCATGCAGGCCGCCCGGCGTGGCGCCCAGCGGCGGCGCTTTCAGGCGGTCGCGCTCGCGCTTGCTTTGCAGCTGCGACAGCTGTTGCGCCAGCAGCTCCTCGGCCTTCAGCCGCTGCCAGGCCGGGTGGCTGCGGTCTTCCAGCGTGGCCAGCGGCACATCGGGCGTGGGCTGGTGCAGGAACTGCAGCGCCTCGCGCAGCAGCCAGGGCTTGTGGCGGCCGAGCTGGCTGGCAATCTCGGGCGCAAACGTGTCCGACAGGTCAGCGCGCGCCAGGCCGCTGAGCACCACCTTGCGCAGGTAGGCCTGCGGCAACCCGGCGACGGTGGAATACACCGGCGTGAGCGCCGTGGGCAGCTCACCACCCGCCGCACGGAACGACGGATGCATCATGGTCCAGCCCAGAAAGCCGCCCTTGAGCTCCCCGCGCACCCGCACGCGCGTGCCCACGGCCAGCGCCTTTTGCTGCGACGGGTAGAAGTTGAAAAAGCGCAGCACGCAGGTGTCCGACCCATCGTCCACGGTAACCAGCAGCTGGCGGCGCGGGCGGTAGGTCACCTCGCACACGGTGACGGTCGCCTCGATCTGCGCGTTGTCGCCCTCGCGCGCGTCACGCAATCTGACAATCCGGGTTTCGTCCTCGTAGCGCAGCGGCAGGTGCAGGGCCAGGTCGATGTCGCGCGCCAGGCCCATCTTCATCAGGGCCTTCTGCGGCGCGGTCATCTCCTTCCTGTCGGTCATGGGACAATTCTGCACTGTCCCAACCTCTTGGCACGGATCGGCACGGTCCTCAAGCAGCATGCAAACCTTCACCCTCGGCGATTTCGACTTCGCCCTTCCCGATGAGCTGATTGCCCAGCACCCCGCCGCCGAGCGCAGCGCATCGCGCCTGCTGGACGGCACCGGCGCACAGCCGGTGGACCGCACATTCCGTGACCTGCCGGGCCTGCTGGCGCCTGGCGACCTGCTGGTGTTCAACGACACCAAGGTCGTCAAGGCCCGTCTGTATGGTGAAAAGCCCACAGGTGGCAAGGTCGAGCTGCTGATTGAGCGGGTGCTGCAAGGCAACGAAGTCGTGGCGCACGTGAAGGTCAGCAAAAAGCCACCGGTGGGCACCGCGCTGCGGATGACGGGCGGCTTTACCGCCACACTGCTGGGTCGCTGCCCTGATGAAAACGGCGCGCTGTTTCGCTACGCGCTCAGCGCCGACCCCTACCTGCTGATGGAGCAGCACGGCCATGTGCCGCTGCCGCCGTACATCACCCACACCGACTCCGCCGACGACGCGCAGCGCTACCAGACGGTGTTTGCCCGCCACCCCGGCGCGGTGGCCGCGCCCACGGCCGCGCTGCACTTCGACGAAGCCCTGCTGGCCGCCCTGGACGCGCGCGGCGTGCGGCGCGCCAGCGTGACGCTGCATGTGGGCGCGGGCACCTTCCAGCCCGTGAAGACCGAGACCATTGCCGAGCACCGCATGCACAGCGAACGCTACGCCGTGCCGCTGGCCACCATGGACGCCATCGCGGCCTGTCGCCAGCGCGGCGGGCGCGTGGTGGCCGTGGGCACCACCACCGTGCGCACGCTCGAATCATGGGCCGCCACCGGCCAGCCGGCGGGCGACACGGCCATCTTCATCACGCCGGGGTTCGAGTGGAAGGTGGTGGACCGGCTGATCACCAACTTCCATCTGCCCAAAAGCACGCTGATGATGCTGGTGAGCGCGCTGGCCGGTCACGGCCATGTGATGGCGCTGTACCGACACGCGATTGCGCAGCGCTACCGGTTCTTCAGCTACGGCGACGCCATGCTGCTGGACCGCAGGGCCTGAGGGTCGTCAGGCCACGTGCGCGGTGCGGCCGTCCAGCCGCAGCGCAAACAGTTTGTGTTCCAGGCGCTGCAAGGTGGCGGGCCAGGCCGCCGAATGGGTGGCGCGCGGCTCCAGCGCGGCGCTGCAGGTCAGCAAGCCGGGCAACGCCTCCACCCGCAAGCCTTCACACAGCGGCTGCAGGCGCTCGGCCGCATCGGCGCCCACGCAGTCCAGCACCAGCAGGAAACGGCCACGGCCCCAGGGCAGCATGTATTCATTGCGGCGCAGCAGCGCGGCGAGCGCGCGGTTCATCGCGGCCTGCACACCCTGCATCTGGTCCAACCGGGCGCCTTCGTCCAGCGCCCTCCACTGGTCCACCTCCAGCAGCACCATGACCTGCGCGCCTGCGGCGGCGGGCGCGGCGGCAGCCTTGCGCTCCAGCGCCAGCGCACCCGCATGCAGCAGCGGGGCGCGCGAGCGGTCCAGATGCGCCAGCGCCAGCACCAGCACCTGGACCAGGCGGCCCACTTCGTCGCCAGAGGCCGCGTCCAGCCGCAGCGGGTGGCCGTGCAGCATGAAATCGCGCAGCCCGTCGGCGGCCTGGCGCAAGGGGCGCAACAACCGCCACAGCAGCGCGATCACCAGCACGGCGGCTACCACCGTGGCGACCAGCGCCGCGGCCAGGATGCCCGCGGGCGCCAGCTCGCCGGGGCGCAGCACCAGCAGGGCCATCAGGCCGATCAGCGGAATATGCGTCGCCACAAAGGCGATGGCAAAGCTCTTGACGGCGAACGATTGAGGCCAGCGCAGCGCGCGCATCGCAGCCTCAGGCGCTGAGCGCCACACGGCCGCGCACACCGTCCACCGTGGCGATGCGGTCCAGGATGGCAGCCGCATCGGCGCGCGTGGCAAAACCGTTGATGCGCACTTCGTGCACCTTCTTGCCAGCCACGTCCCTGGCGCGCACCTGGGCGGGGTAGCCGGCCTCGCGCAGGCGCGTGGCCAGGGCCTGCGCCGTGGCGTCGCTGCCGGCGGCAGCCGCCACGACGCGCCAGCGCCCTCCCACCACGGCCACGCCCTTGCCGGGTGACAGCTCGGTGGATTTCAGGAACTTGGCCAACTCGTCGGGCGTGGCATTGCCCACCGGCTTGACCGGCTGGTTGAAAAACCGCGCCCAGAAGGCCGTGGGCTTGTCCAGCACCAGTGCGCCCTGGTCGCGCGTGGCCAGAGCCACGTTGCCCTCAAACAGACAGGCCGCGTCATGCTCGGCGTCGGTCATGCTCCAGAAGTCCGTGCCGCGAATGCCGATGGTGGCCGTGCGCAGGCTCACGTCGATCTCGCGCTGGCCCGCGACCTTGGCCACGGCCGAGGTGGCAAAGCGGAAGAAGCCGTCAAACAGCTTGAGTTGCGAGCGCACCGCGATACGGCCGTCGGCGTCATTGACCTCCAGGCGCTGCACGCCCAGACGCGTCTTTTCGCCCAGGCGCACGATGCTGCCTTCGGCCATGCGCAGCACCAGGCCGGCATTGGCGGCGGTTTCCACCTCTTGCGCCGTGCTGACCGTGTCGCCGGGGCTCAAGGGGCGGCGCTTGCCGTCACGCGTGGTCCAGGCGGGCATCTGGACGGCCTCGACCGTGATGCCCGCATTGGCCCGGCGGGAGCCGGCAGCCTGTGCGGGCTGCGCGGTGGCGCCGCCCCAAGCTGCGAGGGCCGCGGTAGCGGCCAGTAACTGTCTGCGTTCCATGTCTGAGGTCCTGAAGTTCCGGGTTGCGGCTCATGCCGGCCGCTCTGGCACCACCCTTTGCTCGTGTAACTATATGTACGCATTGCATTTGAAAGTGGATTCACCGAATAAGCCGAGAAACCGAAGGGGAATAGCCGCGATGGCATCCCACCGTGAAGTTTTGCACGTCATCCGGGGCCTGCAGGACCATCTGGGACAATCCCGGCCATGCTCAAGTTCGACCTGCACAAGACCGAAGGCCACGCACGGCGCGGCACGCTCACGCTGAACCACGGCGTGGTGCAAACGCCCATCTTCATGCCGGTGGGCACGTATGGCACCGTCAAGGGCGTGATGCCCCAAAGCCTGCACGACATGGGCGCCCAGATCATCCTGGGTAACACCTTTCACTTGTGGATGCGCCCGGGCCTGGACGTGATGGCGCAGTTTGGGGGTCTGCACCGGTTCGAGAACTGGCACAAGCCCATCCTGACCGACAGCGGCGGCTTCCAGGTGTGGAGTCTGGGCGAGATGCGCAAGATTTCGGAAGAAGGCGTCAAGTTCGCCAGCCCCGTCAATGGCGACCGGCTGTTCCTCACGCCCGAGATCAGCATGCAGATCCAGACCACGCTGAACAGCGACATCGTCATGCAGTTTGACGAGTGCACGCCCTACGACGTGAAGGGCCACATCACCACCGAGCGCGAAGCACGCTCCTCCATGGAGCTCAGCCTGCGGTGGGCGCAACGCTGCAAGGCCGAATTTGCGCGGCTGGAGAACCCCAACGCGCTGTTTGGCATCGTGCAGGGCGGCATGTTTGAAAACCTGCGCCAGGAATCGCTGGACCAGCTGGTGGCGATGGACTTCCCCGGTTATGCCGTGGGCGGCGTGAGCGTGGGCGAGCCCAAGGACGAGATGCTGCGCATCATGGCGCACACGCCGCACCGCCTTCCGGCGAACAAGCCGCGCTACCTGATGGGCGTGGGCACGCCGGAGGACCTGGTGGAAGGCGTGGCCCAGGGCGTGGACATGTTTGACTGCGTGATGCCCACGCGCAACGCGCGCAACGGGCACCTGTTCACGCGCTTTGGCGACCTGAAGATCCGCAACGCCCGCCACAAGAGCGACGAGCGGCCGCTGGACGAGACCTGCAGCTGCTACACCTGCAAGAACTTCTCACGGGCCTACCTGCACCACCTGGACCGCTGCGGCGAAATGCTGGGCCCCATGCTCACCACCATCCACAACCTGCATTACTACCTGAACCTGATGCAGGAAGTGCGCGACGCGCTGGACGCGGGGGATTTTTCGGGGTTTGCCAAGCGGTTCAAGACAGACCGCGCGCGCGGGGTGTAGCGCCCGCCCCCGCGCCGCAGGCATGGCAAAACTTCGCAAATGCGCTCTTGCGCGTGTTGCAGACACCACAGTGGTCGTGCAGGCCGATGCCGCAGTGGGGGCAGAAGTCGATGGTTTCGTTCTTGAGGTCCACCGGGCGCTCGCAGCCCGGGCACACCCCCTTTGACAGGCGTGCCAGCGCGGTGTCGTAGCTCAGCTCTTCGCGCCGCTGGGCGTCGGGCAGCTGCTCGGCCAGCTTCTGCTTTTCCAGGTAGCGGTTGAGCGCCACGATGGCGTAGCGGCCTACCAGCACCGTCGCGATGATGCCCACGATGTAGCGCACATAGCCGCCGTAGCTGGGCAGGTAGGGCACCAGCTCGACAAAGAACGCAAACACCGCAAAGAGGATGAAGCCCCACACAAACGGCCAGTAGGTGCTCTTGCGCTTTCTGGCAAACAGCCAGCCCGCGGCCACCAGCAGCGGCAGCGTCAGCGCCAGCCGATACAGGAACACGCGCAGCTCGACCTTGCGCTGTTCAGCGTCCAGGCGTTCACGTGCGCCGCTTTCCAGCACGGTCAGCTCGCGGCGGGCGCGGGTTTCGCCCTGGCGTGCATCCAGCGCGGCCTGCTGCTGTTGTTCCACGGCCGCCTGCGCGCTGCGCTCGGCCTGCTTCAGGCCGTCCAGCGCGCGGGTGCGGGCGATCAGCTCCGGGTCCTGCTCGGCGCGCTGGGTGGCGCTGCGGGTGGCCAGCCAGTTGTTGAAGGTCTCACGCGCGGTGTTGGAATCACTTCGCGCCACCTGCAGCTTCAGCCGCGCCTGCTCCAGCGCGGCCTGGGCAGCTTCGCTGGCACGCTGGGCGGCCTGGATGTCGCTTCGCAGCTTGTGGGCGGCGGCACGGTCCAGGAAGTCATCCACCTCCAGCCGCTGTTCGACCTTGGGCAGGTCGCCCACCACCGTGCCGCCCAGCCCGATGAGGAAGCCGGCAAACACAAAGGCCACCAGCCACAGGCCGCGGCGAAACCATTTTTCAGACAGGCGCAGTGCTTTGCTCATGGCCACCTCCGTTCACATCAATACAGCGTAACAGGCGCACCAGCCAGCCCGGCGCGCTGCAGCCAGGCAAACACCGAGTCCACCGTGACGGTCTCGATGCGGTCGCTGAAGCGCTTGTCGGCCGGGTGGTCGTCAAACGCCACATTGGCCGAGCCCACACGCCCGCCCAGCCGCGTGAGCGGCCCCAGCTTGAGGGTGGTGGGCTGGTAGCCCTTGAACATCAGCCAGGCCTGGGCCGCGTCACGCGTTTGCACGCCGGGCTCCATGGCCGCGGCCAGGGTCTCGATCGCCCACTGGTTGGACTGCTGGTACTGCCGGCCCCAGGCGTAGCTCACGATGCTGTACGGCTTGTGGTGCAGGCTGACGGCACGGCGTTCGTCGCGCAGCAGCGTCATCAGTCTGGCCTGAACGTCTGGCGACGGCACCACCCAGGCCGCCTCGTAGCGCCACAGGTCGTCCAGGAAAAATTCACCCAGGCCCTGGCGGTACAGCGCGCCGTCGGCCGTGCCGCACTGGTTGAGCTTGTGCAGCACGCGCCAGCCCTCGGGCGCCTTGTAGGCAAAGCTCAGGTGCGAGTAGCGCACGCCGTACCTGCCCAGGTCTTGCCCCGCGCGGGCCAGTACCACCACCTGCGCGCCACTGGCGTCCAGCGCATGCAGGGTGCGCTCGGCCAGCGTGAGGCCGCGGGTGATGGTCTGGACCGTGGGCTTCTTCGCGTCGCAGTTGCGCCCGGCCTGGGCTGCGGGCGTGGTGAGCAGCGCAGCGACGACCGCAAGCGTCATGCCAAAGGCTTTCAACGGGGTTTTCATCACACCGCCCTCAGTAGGTCAGGCGTTCGTTGTGCAGCAACGCACGGCCGATGGCGTTGGGGATGAAGGCAATGGCCTCACCCGCCGCACTGAGCACAATGCCGGCGCCGATCACGCTGGCCGTGACCACCGTGCCCGCCACCAGCGACGCCGCAGCCACCCCGCCAGCGGCCACTTCCACACTGAAGCGCGCGCCGTCGGACGCCCGCTCCAGCACATAGACCGTGCCACGGGCCGACACCTCCACCACCTTGACGGTGAACACCGCGCCCGCCGCGCTCAGCACCAGCGGCGCTGCGCTGACAGCACCCACACCGGCCGCGGCCACTGATGCCACGCCCACCACAGAGGCCACAGGCAGCATGGACAGCGCCACGGACGCTTCGCTTTGGGCCCGCACGGGGGTGGCACACAGGGCACTGGCAGCCAGCACCACGGCGATCAATTGCTTTTTCATGGTTTATTCCTTGAAGGGGTCGGGTTATTCAGCGTCAGCCGTCGCGGCGCGGGCAGCGCGGCCTTGCAGGCGGGCGTCCATCAGGTCGGCCTCGTGGCGGTCACGCAGCGTCTTGGCCAGCGTGAACGTGCAGGTGATGAGATACAGCCAGCTCACGCCCAGGAAGGCCTTGTAGGTGTCGTTGATCTCCATACGCATCAGGCCCCAGCCCGTGAGGCCCATGGCCAGAAAGAACGCGGTCCACACCACAAACTTGAACATGGGCGTGTCGGCCGGGCGGCGCTCGGCGCGGGCCTTTTCGGTGTCGCGCACAAACTTGGCCAGCACGAATGCGGCCGACAGGCAAAAGAAATACCCCATCACCATGAATGCGCGGTCCAGGTCCTTGCCCGGCAGGTACGCCAGCCCCACGCCGCACAGAAAAGCGGCAATGGCAAAAGACACCCACACCTGCAGTTGCCAGGCCTTGGAGTCGCGTTGAATCAGGGTTTGCATGTTGTCCTCTTGGAGGTGGTTGAACATGCGGCGGAGTTTGGGCGGGTGGATTCAAATTAGGGGCGTTTGAATGCTCCATGCTTTTAATGAGGAACTCTGAGTCTTATAAATCGATACCCATTCCATAATTGCACCCAATAACACCCAAAAAGAAGACCAACATAACTCAAGATTAAATGGGTGTTATTGGGTGTAATATTGGCGGATGTTCCAGCTGCACACCCTGCAGATCACACCAGACGTCCTGAACCTCATCGCCCACATCGACGAGTTCAAAGGCGCATGGCGCGCACTCGGCTCCCTGGCACCAGACCGGCTGACGGCCTTGCGCAGGGTCGCCACCATTGAAAGCATCGGCTCGTCCACGCGCATTGAAGGCAGCAAACTGACGGACCGCGAGGTAGAGCAACTGCTGTCCAACCTGGCGATCCAGACCTTTGACACGCGCGATGAACAGGAAGTGGCCGGTTACGCCGAGCTGATGGACCTGGTGTTCAGCGCCTGGTCCGACATCCCTTTCAATGAAAACCACATCAAGCAGTTGCACCAAACGCTGCTGCGCCACAGTGACAAAGACACCTGGCACCGCGGGCAGTACAAGACCAACGCCAACAGCGTGGCCGCCTTTGATGAAAACGGCGTGCAGATCGGCATCGTGTTTGAGACGGCCACGCCGTTTGACACGCCCCGTCTGATGACGGAACTGATCACCTGGGTCAACGACGAACGCGTCAAGGCGCAGTTGCATCCGCTGCTGATCGTGGCGATCTTTGTCGTGGTGTTTCTGGAGATTCACCCGTTCCAGGACGGCAACGGCCGCCTGAGCCGTGTGCTGACCACCTTGCTGCTGCTGCAGGCGGGCTATGCCTATGTGCCCTACAGCTCGCTGGAAAGCGTGATCGAGCTCAACAAGGAAAGCTACTACCTGGCCCTGCGGCAAACGCAAGGAACCATCCGCACCGATGCGCCTGACTGGCAACCGTGGCTGCAGTTCTTCCTGCGCTCACTGGCCGAGCAGGTGCGCCGGCTGCAAAAGAAAGTGGATCGAGAAAAGATCGTGCTGGCCACCCTGCCCGAGCTGTCGCTGCAGATCGTGGAGTTTGCGCGCGAGCACGGGCGCATCACCATTGGCGAGGCCATCAAGCTGACGGGGGCGAGCCGCAATACGCTCAAGCAGCACTTTCGCAATCTGGTGGCGAATGGGCAGCTGAACCTGCACGGGAGCGGGCGTGGGGTTTGGTACGACTTGAAGTGAGCATGTGTCGTAACTGCGATATAACCCAGACTTCTGGTGTGCATCGACGACAACGCCCAGCATTTCCGGGTCGCCCCCATGAACCGCATTGCGCACTTTCTCAACTCACGCGCCAATTGGGCAGGCATCGGCTCAGCCACATTGGCGCTCATGCTGCCAATGCTGGGCCCTGATCCAGGATGGGTCTGGTTGCTGACGCCGCTGGGGTATTGCGTTGGCTTTGCCGTCGCGGGAATGTGGGTCGGTTTCCCACGCCTGTCAACGCAGCCATGGGCTGCCCTGGAATTCAAAGACGAGGGCGATCCGTACAAGGTGATGGACCACGCCCTGCAGGCGGTGCGCAATCTGGTCAACGCCAACCCGGACAACCGTCTGCCTGCAGGCCTGCAAGCCCGTGCCCTGGCTCTGTGCGACCAATTAAAAGCCCTGCTGGAGCAATGGGAGCTCAGCAGGGCAACTCTCTCGATTGAAGAGAGCTTTCACGCACGCCACATCATTCTTCGCTATCTGCCGGACGCGCTGCGAAACTACTCGGCGATCCCGCAGCGCTTTGCTCAATCCCGGCTGCTCGACAACGGCCGGACCGCAGAAGATACTTTGCACACCACCCTGGACGAACTGAGCGCAAAGGTCCGGCAACTGACCGACGACCTTGCATCCCAGAACGCGGAGGCTTTTGTCAACCACTCTCGCTTTTTGCACCAAAAGTTCGGTGCATCAGACAACTCATTTCAGGGCCCTTTGCCATAACGCCAATCACGCCTGATTCCAACAAGTCTCTGCTTCGGTCCGACGTCCCCCTGGACCGAAGCGCCGCCGACCCGCCGCTACGCCAACAGCGCTTTCTGTATTCCAAGGCTTGGCGCAGACCGGTAAACACTCTGGGCTAATATCGCGATCAAGCGGACACAAAAGTAAACGTCCGCACGGAGGAGAAATGGGCAGTTTCCTGGATGCGGTTACCGCTTTTCCCACTGCGGTTTTCACAACATTGCTGGTTGTTGTGTTGTTCTATTGGTTGTTGGCGTTGCTCGGCGCGGTGGATTTTGAATCTGGCGGCGTTGACGCCACCGCGGATCCCGACCTGGGCACGCTCGCCGGGTATGTGGTGGCATTCGGCCTGCATGGCGTGCCGTTTTCGATTGTCATCAGCCTGCTGGTGCTGGTGAGCTGGACGCTCAGCTGCCTGGGCGGCATGTGGCTGCTGCCCTTGTTGCCGGACACGGCGCTCGCGTACGCAGGCGGCGCCGTGCTGGCGCTGGCCAGCGCGTCGCTGTCAGTGCCGGTGGCCGCGCGCCTGGTGCGGCCCATGCGCGGCCTGTTCGTCACGCATACGGCCATCCACAACGCATCGCTCGTGGGCCAAAGCTGCAAGGTCCTCACGCAAACCGTGGACGAGAAGCTGGGCCGCGCCGAAGTTGCACAACGCGGCTCCAACCTGAACATCCGGGTCTGGGCGCCCACGCCCAACACCCTCACGCGCGGCGCCACCGCGCGCATCGTCGCCTACGAAGACAAATCCGCGCGCTACCGCATCGAGGCCGAGTCCTGAACCTGGCCGGCTCATCCATTACCTTTGACAGTTTTCATTTCACCCCAGGGAGTCTTCATGGAGCCCATCCTCATCTCGGCCGCCGCCATCGCGGTTTTCATCCTCAGCCTGTTCCTGATGTTCGCGAAGTTCTATCGCAAGATAGAGCAGGGGCACGCCCTGATCGTCAACACCATGCGGGCCGAGCCCACGGTCACCTTCACCGGCTGCATGGTGTACCCGGTCATTCACAAGGCGGAGCTGATGGACATCTCGGTCAAGACGATCGAGATCGACCGCTCTGGCAAAGAGGGGCTGATCTGCCGCGACAACATCCGCGCCGATATCAAGGTGAAGTTCTTCGTGCGCGTCAACAAGACCGCGGAGGACGTGCTCAAGGTAGCGCAAGGCATTGGCTGCGCCCGCGCATCGGACCATGAAATCCTGGAAGACCTGTTCTCCGCCAAATTCTCCGAAGCGCTAAAGACGGTGGGCAAGTCGATGGAGTTCGTGGACCTGTACCAGGCCCGTGACAACTTCCGCGACGAAATCATCCGCCAGATCGGCGACGACCTGTCGGGCTACGTGCTGGAAGACGCCGCCATCGACTACCTGGAACAGACGCCGCTGGCCAAGCTGGACGGCAGCAACATCCTTGACGCGCAAGGCATCAAGAAAATCACCGAACTGACGGCGGTGGAAAACGTGCGCACCAACGAGCTGCGTCGCAACGAGGAAATGCAGATCAAGAAGAAGAACGTGGAAACGCAGGAAGCCATGCTGGAACTGGAACGCCAGGCCGCCGACGCCCAGGCCCGCCAGAACCGCGAGGTGGCCACCGTGCGCGCTCGCGAGGAGGCCGAGACGGCCAAGATCCAGGCCGAGGAAAAAGCCAAATCTGAACTGGCGCGGCTGCAAGGCGAGCAACTGGTGGCGGTACAGAGCGAAAATACCCAGCGCGAAAAGGAAGTGGCGGAAAACAACCGCAAGCGTGCGGTCGCGATCGAGGAGGAAAAAGTCACCCGTGCGCGCGACCTGGAAGTGGTAGACCGCGAGAAGGAAGTGGCGCTGCAGAAGATCGACAAGGAACGGGCGCTTGAAGTGCAGAAGAAGGCCATTGCCGACGTGATCCGCGAGCGCATCGTGGTGGAGCGCACCGTGGCCGAACAGGAAGAAGCCATCAAGGAACTGCGAGTGGTGGCCGAGGCCGAGCGCACCAAGAAGTCCACCATCATCCTGGCCGAGGGCCAGGCCGAGGAGAAGATGGTGACCGAGGTGAAAGGCGCCGAAGCGCAGGAGCGCCGCGCCCGCCACAAGGCCGCCGAGGAAATGACCCTGGCCGACGCGCGGCTGAAGGTCGCGGAAAAATCCGCTGAATCCCAAAAACGCGAAGCCGAGGGCAAGGAAGCCCTGGCGGCCGCGCCGGGCCTGGCCGCCGCCCGGGTCATGCTGGTCACGGCTGACGCCAACCAGAAGCAGGGCCTGGCCGAGGCCCAGGTGATCGAAGCGCGCGCCCAGGCCGAGGCCTCGGGCCTGAAGGCCAAGCTGGAGGCCGAGGCGCAAGGCAAGGCCAAGCTGGGCCTGGCCGAAGTGCATGTGCGCACCGCGGACGCCGACGCCACCATCAAGGTGGGCGAGGCCGAGGCCCAGACCGTGCAGGCCCGCTTCTCGGCCGAGGCCAAGGGCCTGCGCGAGAAGTTCGAGGCCATGAGCGCGATGAGCACTGAAACCCGCGACCACGAGGAATTCCGCATGCGGCTGGAAAAGCTGCATGTCGAGAACATGAAGGGCATCGACGCCCAGATGGCGATTGCCAGGGAGCAGGCCGAAGTGCTGGGCAAGGCGTTGGGCAACGCCAAGATCGAAATGGTGGGCGGCGACGGCGCGTACTTTGACCGCTTCGTCAACGCCCTGGCCGTGGGCAAGGGCATTGACGCGGCCATTGGCAAAAGCGACACGCTCAAGGTGGGGCTGAAGGATCATTTGTCCGGTGAGCGCAACATGGTCGATGACGTGAACCGCCTCGTTGGCGCGCTGGGTGCATCGTCGGGTGAGCTGAAGGACCTGACGCTGGCGTCGCTGCTGGCCAAGGTCGGCAAGGATGGCCGCAAGGCCGACTGAGCCGGCTGCACGCATGACGGACCCCGACAACGGCGCGGCCGACAGCACCGCCAGCCTGGTTGCCGACAGCGGCAGCTACGATCTGCTGCGCAAGCGCCTGTTCGCGCAAGGCGACGCGCTGCACCAGAAGGCGCAAACGCTCAACGCGGCCCGCGTGGCCGAGTTCGGCAAATCCGAACAGGCGCTGGTGCTGCGTACCCGTGCGCGCACCGACAACAACTGCGTGGCCCGCGACATCGTGCGCATCGGCGGCCAGTTGCTGTTTGGCTTCAACGTCTTCATCGGCCTGCGCAAGGAAACCTCGGTCGGCGATGTGTTTGCGCTGTACCGGCTGGCGGCGCACGAAGGGGGCGATGAGCTGCAAAGCGTGCCGCTGGCAGGCAGCTTTCTGGAAGACCCGCGCTTCGTCTCGGACTTCAAGGAGCTGTACGCCTATTACAAGCAGGCCCAGCTGCTGCAGCTGCGCGTGACGCAGGGCAAGCTGCTGGCGGCCTTCCAGATCGGCCAGCAGTTGCATGACCTGCGCGTATTCCGCTGGCAGCTCACCCCCGACGGCCATGCCCAGTACCTGGACAACCGCGGCGAACGCGACATCGCCCTGCCCCCCACCCATGACTTTGAATGGACGCCCACCACGCGCGAGGACCACGTGGGCGGCAAGTACCCGCACATCAACATCCTGGACACGGTATTCGTGGAAGCCGTGGGTGGAGACCTCACAGTCAAGATCGAGAACAACACCGAAACCGGCCTGGGCATCTACAACGAGCCGGTGGACGACCGCAATCAGTCGCTGACCGATGCCGAGGTTTCCTATGCCCGGCTGGGCCTGCTCATCCTGCTGCGCGTACGCCCCTACCGCGAGCCGGTCACGCGCTACCTGGTGTTCAACCAGCGTACCCAGCAGGTGGTACGCATCGACGCCATCGGCGTGTCGTGCGTGCAGTTGCCCGAGGACCACGGCATCATCTTCCCCGGGGGCTACTACCTGCAGTCGGGCGAATTCAAGCACTTTGAACTTCCCGGCGAAGTCACCGGCAACCTGCGCTTCAAGCGCATGCTGCGCTCGCCCAATGGCGAGGACGTGCTGTATGTCTTTTACCAGCCGGGCAGCGGCCACTATGCGCTGTTTGCCTACAACCTGATCGACAAGGCGCTGGCGGCGCCCATCATCGCCAACGGCTACGCGCTGCATCCCGACGGTCGAGCCCTGGTCTTTCAGGCCAGCCAGGGCGAGCCGACGCGGGTGCACCCGATGCAGCTGTGGCAAACGCCGTTTGTCAGCGACGACCATGCCAGCGCTGCCGCAACGGGCAAGGGCTTCCTGGGGCGCATTGGCAATGCGGAGCTGGTGCGCGGCGTCTCCGACCTGATGGGCATTGCGCGCGCCGTGCGCGAGCAGACCCCGACAAAGACCGCCTACGAGGACCTGATTCGCCAGTGCACCCGGGTTTCGGACGCCTATTTCTGGCTGGCAGAGCCTGACGCGCAGATGCTCGCGCAGGATTTGCGCGCCATCAGCGATGCCGCACGCGCCACCCTGGCCGAATTTGAAAAGGTGGACCTGATCCGTCGCGAAACCGCGCGCGCCCTGGACGAAGCGCAAACCCGGCTCAAGGCCCTGCTGGTCGAGATTGCCAGCACGCTGTGGCGCAAGCCCGAAGACTTCATGCAGGCCCTGGGCAAGTTGCGCGAACGCCAGGGTGACCTGGAAACCCTTAAAGAGCTGCGCTACACGGACCTGCCGCGCATCGAGGCCCTGCGCGCGGAGCTGGTGGCCGAACAGCAGCGCGTGGGCGAACGCGCGATGCAGTTCCTGGCCGATGAGCAGGCCTTCAGCAGCCACCGGCAGAATCTGGTGTCGCTGACTGCGGAGCTGCCCCAAACCACCACCACGCAGGGCCTGCAGGTCATCTTGCAGGGGCTGGACGAGACCGCCGCGGGCCTGGACCTGCTGACCGAGCAACTGGGTGGCCTGCCCGGGGGTGACGCCGTGACGCGCACGGCCATCCTGGATCGCATCTCTGCGCTGTACACCGACATCAACCGCCTGCGCGCCGATGCGCGCAGCCGCCGCAAGGCACTGGGCTCGCACGAAGCCACCGCCGAATTCGGCGCGCAGTTCAAGCTGTTCGGGCAAGCCGTGGAAAACGCGCTGGACTTCGCCGATTCGCCCGAAAAATGCGACGAAGCCCTGACACGCCTGCTCGCCCAACTCGAAGAGCTGGAAGGCCGGTTTGCCGAGCACGACCACTTCCTGCCCGACATCACCGCCAAGCGTGAAGCCGTCTATGAAGCCCTGACAGCCCGCAAGCAAAGCCTGACCCAGGCGCGTCAGCAACGCGTGCAGGGCCTGACGGACGCTGCGGGCCGGATTCTGGACGGCACGCAGCGGCGCGTGGCACAGCTTGGCAGCCTGCAGGAGGTGCACAGCTACTTTGCCGCCGACATGCTGATCGCCAAGCTGCGCAAGCTGGTAGCCGACCTGCGTGCGCTGGGCGCGCAGGTGGCCGCCGACGACCTCGAAACAAGGCTCAAAACCTGCCGCGACCAGGCCCTGCGCGCCGTGCGTGACCAGCGCGACCTGGTGTCTGACGGCGGCAACACGCTGCGGCTGGGCAAACATGCCTTCACCATCAGCCGCCAGGCGCTGGATCTGACGCTGGTGCCCCAGAGTGACGGGCTGGCTTTTCATCTGACGGGGACCGACTATTTCGCCCCGGTCACCGACGCGCGGCTGGACGCGCTGAAGGCTTATTGGCACCAGGCCCTGCCCTCGGAAACCCAGGAACTGGCCCGTGCCGAATATCTGGCGGGCTGCTGGCTGGAGGCTGCCTTGCACGGGCAGGGCCCGCTGTCGTGGACCGACGCCTTGCGCCTGGTGATGCAGGGCCCCGATGGCCACGCCGCCTTGCTGGCCCAGGCACGGCTGTTTGCCGCGCAGCGCTACCAGGAAGGCTACGAAAAGGGCGTGCACGACGAAGACGCCGTGCACATCTTCAGTGCGTTGGCCCGCATGCAGGACCAGGCCGGCTTGCTGGCCTGGAGCCCCACCGAGCGCGCGCTGGCGCTGCTGTACTGGCAGGATGGCCGGTTTGGCGCCGAGCGCGAGGCCTTGCAGCGGCGCGCACGCGCGGCCATGCAGGTGCAGCAACTGTTTGGCGCGCGTGACAGCCTGGCGCGGCTGCAGGCCGAAACCGCCACGGCACTGAACGCATTTGCCAAAGCCTTCCCGTTCGAGTTGCCCGACACGGCCACGGGCACAGAGCGCGGCGAGCAACTGGCGGCCCTGTGCGCGCGCGCGGCGGCCTACCTGGTGCGCGAAGTCGCCAACGAAAGCGGCGCGCAGGTGTGGTGCATCAGCGGCGCAGGCGAAGACCTGGCCGCCGGCTTTCTGCGCGAGGTCGAACGCGCGGGTCGCCTGGGCGCATGGCAGGCGGACCTGGACGCTTCAAGCCCGCTGGAGCGCTGGCGTCTGGCACGCAGCTGGGTGATGGCCTATGCGCAGGCGCACGACGCCCCGGCGCAGGCCTGGGTGGATGACGCTGCCGGCTTGCTGGCAGTGCCCGTCAAACGCCAGCGCATCAATGTCAGCCTGGACGCGGCAGCCGCGGGCCTGCGATCAGAGCACCCGCGCATCGTCCAGGGCAACCTGGCATTGAACCTGAACGACTTCTGGCGCCGCTTCAGCTTTCACAAGGAAAGGGTGCTGCCCGGCTTTCAGGCCCTGCAACGCCTGCACCACGAACTGCTCACCACCGAAAAGGCCCGGCTGCGGCTGAACCAGTTTCAGGCCAAGCCGCTGTCCACGTTCGTGCGCAACCGCCTGATTGACGAGGTCTATCTGCCACTGATTGGCGACAACCTGGCCAAGCAGATTGGCACCAGCGGCGACAGCAGCCGCACTGACCGCATGGGCTTGCTGCTGCTGATCTCGCCACCCGGGTATGGCAAGACAACGCTGCTGGAATACGTGGCCGACCGGCTGGGCCTGGTTTTCGTACGCATCAATTGCCCCGCGCTGGGCCATGACGTGACCGCGCTGGACCCGGCCCAGGCCACCAACAGCGCGGCCCGCCAGGAACTGGAAAAACTCAACCTGGGCCTGGCCATGGGCAGCAACGTGATGCTGTACCTGGACGACATCCAGCACACCTGCCCCGAGTTCCTGCAGAAGTTCATTGGCCTGGCCGACGGCACGCGCCGCATCGAAGGCCTGTGGCAGGGCCAGGCGCGCAGCTACGATCTGCGCGGCAAGCGGTTTGCCATTGCCATGGCGGGCAACCCTTACACCGAATCGGGCGACGTGTTCAAGATCCCGGACATGCTGGCCAACCGCGCGGACATCTACAACCTGGGCGATGTGCTGTCGGGCCGCGAAGCGCTGTTCGCGCTGTCGTATATCGAAAACAGCCTGTCGGGCAACCCGGCCCTGGCGCCGCTGGCGTCACGCGACCCGCGCGATGTGCAGTTGCTGGTGCGCCTGACCCAGGGCGAGGAGATCGCCGGCAGCGAGTTCCAGCATGCGTACAGCAGCACGGAACTGGAAGAACTGAAGGCGCTGCTGCAGCGCATGTTCAAGGCGCGCGACCTGTTGCTGCGCGTGAACCTGGCCTACATCGACTCAGCCGCCCAGCGCGACAGCTACCGCACCGAGCCACCGTTCAAGCTGCAAGGCAGCTACCGCAACATGGGCAAGCTCGCGGGCAAGCTCACCGCCTTGATGACGGACGAAGAACTTGATGCCCTGCTGCGCGACCATTACCGGGGCGAAGCGCAGACGCTGACCTCGGGTGCCCAGGAAAACCTGCTCAAGCTGGCCCAGCTGATGGGCACCGCCACTACCGAAGAGGCGCTGCGATGGCAAACCGTCTGCGACGAATATTTGCGCCAGCGCAAGGCCGGCGGCGAAGACGCCGATGGCACCACGCGCATCACCCATGCGCTGCTGGACGTGAGCCGGGCGGTGGAGCAGCTCAGGCCGGCATCAGAACAAGGACCCAGCGAAGGTCGGCAGATGGCGGACGCTGTCCTGCAGCTGGCGGTGACCTACCGCAAGGTCATCATGCCGCTGATTGCCGCCACCGAGAAGCGGCTGGACCTGGACCGGTCTGTTCGCGAGCAGATCGAGCGGCTGATTGCCGGGCAGCCGAAACCCCGTTCCGCGCCGCCGCCAGAGCGCGGGAAAAAGGACCACTGAGATGGTCAATGCGCTTCAGCACCTGCTGGGCCAGCTGGACACCTCGCTGGCCGACCTGCGCCTGTCTGACGCCGAGAAGCACAGCCTGGTCACTGCCCTGCGTCAGGCCCAGCCACCCGAGGAGGGCTTCAGGCAACTGCGCAATGAAGCCTTCCGGCTGGCGCGCGCCAGGCTGGCGGGCAACGAGCCTGCGGCGGTGTTGCGATGGCTCGAATCAGTGGTGCGTGCACTGGACGTCGCGCGCGCGCCGGCGCTTTCGGTACGGTCGCAAGCCTGCTTCAGCCCAGGAGAAGACTGCCTCAACACCATCATTCGCCATCTGCGCGACGCCCGAAAATCCATTGACCTGTGCGTATTTACCGTCTCGGATGATCGAATCACGCGGGAAATACTGGCAGCCCATGCACGCGGTGTCGCCCTGCGCTTCATCACCGACAACGCCAAGGAGTTTGACGCCGGCAGCGATGCCGCCAGGTTGCGCGCGACCGGTGTGCCCACGGTGGTGGACCGCACCGACGCCCATATGCACCACAAGTTTGTAATCGTGGACGGCCGCTGGCTGCTCAACGGCAGCTACAACTGGACGCGCAGCGCCTGCGACCACAACGAAGAAAACCTTGTGGTATGCAACGACCCCGCGCTGGTACGGCAGTTTCAGGGCTGCTTTGACCAGCTCTGGCGCCATTTGAGCGAGTAGCGCCGCCGCTCGCTCTGCGAGGTTCGAACGGGTGTCGGCTCAAAGCGCTACGGGGCCGCTGCTTGCCAGCCGCGTGGCTTCACGCGCCTGCTGCTGGCGCACACGGTCCACATACTGGTCGGCCTTGGCGATCTGTTCCTTGATGATGGCGTTGTTCTGCCCCATCACGTCGATGGCCTTGCTGCGAAAGGTGTCCATCGCGTCCATGGCCTTGAAGGTCTGGTCGAACATTTCCTTGAGCTTCTCGATGCCGATCATCGGGTTCTGCGCAAACTGCGTGGTCTTGTCCACATGGGTGTTGAGCTGGCGGCCAGTCTCGGCAATCAGGCCCTCGATGGTGGTGTTGACGCCCTGCAGCATCTCCATGGTGGCGATCTGGTTGCCGGTGGCACGCGCCACGGTCTGGGCCACGGCCAGCGCGCTCATTCCGGTGGTGGCCACGCGGTTGCAGCCATTCATCATTTCGCGGCCGGTCTTCTTGAGCACGTCCAGCGCCAGATAGCCGTTGGTGCACACCGCCTGCTGGGTCAGCATGTCCTGCAGGTTCTGGCGTGCATAGAACAGCACCTCCTGCTCCAGCGCCTTGGCGCGAACCGCATCGGTGGCCTTGAGAGCCTCCACCCTGGCGTGCAGCCGGGCGTCCAGCGTTTCGGCGAAATGGATCGCCCCGTTCAGCTTTTGCATCGCGTCCCACAGTTTGGTGCGCGTGGCCTCCAGGTCCACAACGTCGCGCTGCATGTCGTCGCGCGCCGCATAGAGCTGCTGCATGCTTTTTTGCAGTTGACCCGACGCGCTCTGATACTTGCGAAAGTAGCTTTGCAGATTGTTGCCATAGGGAATGAAGCCCAGCAGCTTGCGCGGCTGGAACAGGTCGCCCTGCTTGCCGGGGTTGAGCTCATCCAGATGGCCGCGCATGTCCTGGATGGCCTTGAAAGCGGTGCTGTCTTCCACCCCCGCAAAGTTGCGCTGCAGCAGCCGGCCCTGCATCAGGCTTGAGGCTGCCGACACTTCTTCGCGGCCCAGCGCAAAGGCGCTGTCCAGGCGAGCCTTGAACGCCTCGCTTTGCACGTCTTCAGTCAGCAGCCCTTCCATGAAACGATCCACCTGGTCCTCCACCGCCGTTTTGAGTTCCGGCGACATGGGGACCGCTGTACGGGCGGCTTGTTCGGCCACGGGGGTAATCACCTCCGGCGGTGTGAGCTGGAACCCGGCGTCGCTGGCCGTTGTGGTGATCGACGCGGTCTGACTTGGCATGAGCAACCCCTCTTTTAAATATTTCGTATGAAAGCCGCCCGGAATTTACCCGGCGGCCAGCAGTTTCGCAACTCTGGCTTGCAGTTCGCTGGGGTCGATCGAGGTGGACGAATCCGCTTTCCCCACATTCAGCCCTACCCGGCTGAACACTCCACGGCGAAACGGGCGCACCATCGCCACCTGCTCGCCTTTGACCTGCTCCACCCGGCTGAAGTAGCTGCCCCACAGGTTGGTCAGCGCCATCGGGATCACGGGGGCGGTTACGCCATCGGCTTTGGCGCGCTCCAGGATTTTCAGAATGCCGGCTTTGAACGGTTGCAGCTGGCCGTCCCTGGTGATGCCGCCTTCGGGGAAGATCGCCAGCAGGTCGCCATCGCGCAGCACCTGCGCGGCGCATTCGAACGCAGCCTCGTACACAGCCGGGTCATCTTTTTGCGGCGCCACCGGGATGGCCTTGGCCAGCCTGAACATGGCGCCCAGCACCGGCAGCTTGAAGATGCGGTGGTCCATCACGAAATGGATGGGCCGGGGGCTGGCGGCCATCAGCAGCACGGCGTCGACAAAGCTCACGTGGTTGCACACGATGATGGCCGCGCCCTCCACGGGAATGTTCTCGTCGCCCTGTACCTTGAAGCGGTAGACCAGCCGTGACGCAACCCAGGCCACAAAGCGCAGCAGGTATTCAGGCACCAGCATGAAGATGTAGAACGTCACCACCGCATTGGCCAGCCCCACCAGCAAGAAGATCTGCGGGATGGTCATGCCCATCTTGAGCAGCACGCCGGCGATCACGCTGCTGGCGATCATGAACAGCGCGTTCAGGATGTTGTTGGCCGCGATGATGCGGGCGCGGTGCGTGGGCTGCGCGCGCAGCTGGATCAGCGCATACATGGGCACGCTGTACAGGCCGGCAAACAGGCTCAGCAGCGCCAGGTCGGCCATCACGCGCCAGTGGCCCGGCACGGCGACGAACTGCGCCAGCGTGAACGTGGCCTGGGGCGCCGCCAGGCCGCGCGACGCAAAGTACAGGTCGATTGCAAACACGCTCATGCCGATGGCGCCCAGCGGCACCAGGCCAATTTCCACATGGCGGCGGCTCATCACCTCACACAACAGCGAGCCCGTGCCGATGCCGATGGAAAACACCACCAGCAGCAGCGACGCCACTTGCTCGTTGCCGTGCAGGACCTCCTTGGCAAAGCTCGGAAACTGGCTCAAGAACACCGCGCCAAAAAACCACATCCAGCTGATGCCCAGCAGCGAACGGAACACCACCACGTTCTGGTGCGCCAGCCTGAGGTTGCGCACGGTCTCGGTGAACGGGTTCCAGTTGATGGTGAGGCTGGGGTCGGTGGCCGGCGATGCAGGGATCCAGTGCGACACCACGCGGCCCAGCACGGCCGCGCCCACACAGGCAAAGCCCACATGGTGCGCGCCGATCTCGGGCACGGCAATGATCAGGCCGCCGGCCACGTTGCCCAGCAGGATGGCGACAAACGTTCCCATCTCCACCATGCCATTGCCGCCGGTCAGCTCGCGCTCGCTCAGGTGGTGCGGCAGATAGGCAAACTTGACCGGGCCGAACAGCGTGGAATGCAGCCCCATCAAGAAGGTGCAGCCCAGCAGGATGGGGATGTTGGCGCTGAAAAAGCCCCAGGCCGCCAGCGCCATGATGACGATCTCCAGCCGCTTCACAAAGATGATCAGCGTGCGCTTGTCGTACTTGTCGGCCAGCTGGCCGCTGGTGGCGCTGAACAGCAGGAAGGGAAGGATGAACAGCGCGCCGATCACCAGGCCCGCCATGGCTGGTGGCAGCCACCCGATCTGCAGCTGGTAGGTCACCATGACGGTGAACGCAAACTTGAACAGGTTGTCATTGGCCGCGCCGGAAAACTGCGTCCAGAAGAACGGCGCGAAGCGGCGCTGCTTGAGCAGGGCAAACTGGTTGGGGTGGCTGTCGGTGGTCATGCGGATCTCCTCTGCGGGCGTTATGCGTTGCCCAGGCGGCGCGCCGGTGCAACTTTGGTTTTCTGCTGTGCTGCGGGATTCTGCCCGGATTTCATTGCGCTTCTGAGCGCGGCAATCACCGGCAGCGCGGCCAGGCTGGCCACGATGTGCTTGAGCGTGTGGCCGGACACGAATTGGCCCGTCAGGTCAAACACCGCATGGTCGGCCAGCTCCAGCGCCTTGGCGGCGGAATAGATCAGGAGGATGGCGCCCAGGCGCAGGCCGAGCGCACCCGCCAGCGGCCGCAGCGTGGCCAGCCACAGCATCAGCGCCATGCCGCCAAACTGCAGTACGCACCAGGCCAGCACGTTGCCCGACGCAGCCCAGGCCTGCACGCTCAGCGGCCCCAGCACCAGCACCGTCGCGGCCAGGGCCAGGCCGGCGCGGCCGCTGATGCGGTCCGCCACTGCCAGCCCCAGCAGGCCCGCAAACGCGAACACCATGCCCAGGCGGTCAATGACCAGGCCGGCATCTTCAGGCCGCAGGTGGTACCAGGCCGAGCAGGCGGCGGTCACCACCAGCCCGCCAAAGAACAGCGCGGCGCAGGCCCGCTGGATGCGATCAGGCGTGGGCCTGGCGACGATCCAGCCCAGGCCCACCAAGCCCAGCACCGCAAACGGCAGGTTGCTCAGCACATCCCACGCGCAGGGGATGCCCCACAGCGTGCGCTGGTCGGCGAAGTGGTGGTGATCGTGAGGCTGTGCAATGGCCGGGCCCAGCAGGGCCAGCAGCACCAGCGCAAGGCACGCGGCAATCAGGAGGAGTTCGGGTCGGGGTGTCTTGAGTTTCACGGGTTGCTCCGGTTAAGTGCGGCGAAGTGTGGCCGTGGCACTTCCCGAAAGCAGCAATTTTCAATACAGTGCAATTCACCAACATTAAAAGTATCTATTTTTGATACCCGCCATGAGCACCACCGCCGACCTCGTCCTGACACTGAAAAAAGAACTCAAGGCCGCCCAGATGACCTACGCCGACCTGGCCCGCGCACTGGGCATGGCCGAGAGCAGCGTCAAGCGCATGCTGGCCAGGGGCGACATGCCGCTGTCGCGCATCGACGCGATCTGCCGCGCGCTCAAGCTGGACTTTGCCGAGCTGGCCCGCCGCGTGGCCGATGCGCAGCCGCTTCTGGCCGAGCTGACACAAGAGCAGGAAAAGGCCGTGGTGGCCGACAAGAAACTGTTGCTGTGCGCCATCTGCGTGCTGAGCCAGTGGACGCTGGAGCAGATCACCACCGCCTACCGGCTGAGCGAGGCCGAATGCATCAAGTACCTGGCGCAGCTGGACCGCATCGGCATCATCGAGCTGCGCCCGCTGAACCGCTACCGGCTGAAGCTGGCCAAGACCTTCCGCTGGCGGCCGCACGGGCCGGTGATGAACTACTTTCGCGACAACGCGCTGCTGGACTACTTCTCGGGCGGGTTCGACGGTGCGGGCGAAGGCGTTTTGCTGGTGCACGGCTCGGTCAGCCGGGCGCTGGCACCCAGCTTTCTGGAGCGCATGCAGCGCGTGGCGCAGGACTTTGCCCAGCAGCACCAGGCCGACCAGAAGCTGGCCGAGAAAGACCGCGAGGGCTACACCCTGCTGCTGGCCATGCGCAGCTGGGAATTCGAAGCATTCGCGACGCTGCGGCGGTGAACCGCCGGCAAAGCAGGTAAAGCCCGGTAAAGCTGTCTTCGCAAGGCGGCCGGCCTGCGTTAGTGTGGGCGCTGCCATGAAAAACCTGCCCCACGCCCTAGCCCTGTGCGCCGCGCTGGCAGCGGCCCTGCCCGCTGGCGCCGACGCGCCGTCCGGCCCTGCGGCCTGGCGTGCGATGTCGCGCTTTGGCTACGGGCCGTCACCGTCTGCCCTAACTGCCGCGGGCCCGGCCTGGGCCCTGCAGCAGCTGGACCTGGCTGCTGCCGCCGCGCGCGCACCGGCAACCATCCCCGCCGAACTGGCCGGCTTCAATGCGCCGCTGACGCGGCTGTATGCGCAGTTTCGGGAGGAGCGCGCGGCACAGCGCCAGGTGCGTGCCGAGGCAGACGCCGCCCCGCCGCCGGCCGCCCGCACCTATTTCAGCCGCGACGTCGCGCGCCAGGCGGCGGCCTGGCGGCTGGCCGCCTGCAGCCGCACCGATGTGGAAAACCCGCTGCTCGCGCGCATGACCGAGTTCTGGTTCAACCACCTCAATGTGTTTGTGGGCAAGGGCGCCGTGCGGCCCTTCACCGGCCACTACGCCGTCAACGCCATCCGCCCCCACGCGCTGGGCCGGTTTGAAGACCTGCTGCTGGCCAGCGCCCGCCACCCCGCCATGCTGCTGTACCTGGACCAGGCGCAGAGCGTGGCCGAGGGCGCACCCGGCGGGCGCGGCCTGAATGAAAACTACGCGCGCGAGCTGCTGGAGCTGCACACGCTGGGCGTCAATGGCGGCTACACCCAGACGGACGTGCGTGAGCTGGCCCGCATCCTCACGGGCTGGACGGTGGACCCGCGTAGCGACAGCGGCTTTCGCTTTGCGCCGCGCCTGCATGACGGCGGCGCCAAGACGCTGTTGGGCCAGCGCTTTGAGGCCGCCGGTGTGCAGGAGGGCGAAGCCGCCATCCGTCTGCTGGCGCGCCACCCGGCCACGGCGCAGCGCATCAGCCTGCGGCTGGCGCAATGGTTTGTGGCCGACCAGCCGCCGCCCGCGCTGGTGCAGCGCCTGGCGCAACGCTACACGGCCACGCAAGGCGACATCGCGGCGGTGATGCGCGTGCTGATCGAATCGCCCGAAACCTGGGACAACGGCAACCGGCTCTTCAAAACCCCGCTGGACTACACCTGCTCGGTGCTGGCCGCCACGGGCGGCGTGCAAAACGAACGCGAACTGAACCAGGCGCTGGGCTTTCTGGCCAGTGCCGGCCAGCCGCTGCATGGCTGGCAGACGCCCGACGGCTACAAGACCGATGCCGCCACCTGGCTGTCGCCCGAGGCGCTGTCGCGCCGGGCCGACTTTGCGTTTGCCGTGGGCCGGCGCGTGGACGACGCTGCCACCCTCACCGCCTGGCTCGCGCCCGCCACCCGCGCGCGCATTGCGCAGGAGCCGCCGCGCCTGCAGGCCGGGCTGGCGCTGGCCAGCCCCGACTACATGTACAAGTAGCAAGGTAACTATGGACACACCCACCCCCCTGAGCCGCCGCCGCGTGCTGGCCCTGTCCTGGGCCGCGCTGCTGGGGGGCGCGGCACCCCGGATGGCAGCCGCGCAAGACACGCCAGCGGGCCGGCTGGTCGTGGTGTTTCTGCGGGGCGCGTATGACGGCCTGTCGGCCTTTGTGCCGTATGCCGATGCGCACTACACCCAGCTGCGCCGCACCATTGCCATCCCGGCGCCCGACGGCACGGCGCAAACCGCCATCAAGCTGGACAACACCTTTGCGCTGCACCCGGCGCTTGCGCCACTGTGGCCGCTGTGGCAGCAAGGCGTGCTGGCCTTTGTACCGGCCAGTGGCCTGCCGCTCGCCGTGCGTTCGCATTTTGAGGCGCAGCACTACTGGGAAATCGGCCAGCCCGGCAAGAACAGCGCAGGCACGGGCTGGCTCAACACGCTGGCCGGCGCCAGCGCCTCGCCGCGCGCGCTGGGCGTGGGCGAGGCCAACCCCGAAATCCTGCGCGGCGCAGCGCCCGTGAAGCTGGTGGCGCGCGGCCAGGCCGCCACGCGCACCGGCGTGCTGGCCAACGACCGCGCGCGCCAGGCGCTGATGGACCTGTACGCCGGCTCCGACACACTGGGCGGCGCATTCCAGCAGGGCGCGGGCAGTCGCATGGACACGGCCCGCACGCTGGAACAGGCCACCATGATGGCGGCTGGCGACATGCCGGGCGCGGACAGGACCGCCGACAACGGCGCGGGCAATGTGGCGGGCCTGCGGCTGGACGTGCGGCACCTGGCCACGCTGATGCGCCAGGACCGGTCCCTGCGCGTGGGCTTTCTGTCCGCCGGCGGCTGGGACACGCATGCCAACCAGGGCGGCGTGACCGGCACGCTGGCCAACAACCTGGGCAACCTCGCGCAGGCGCTGGTGGCGCTGCGCGCGGAGTTCTCGCAAGCAGGCGATGTGATCGCCGTGGTCAGCGAATTCGGCCGCACCGCCGCCGAAAACGGCAGCCGCGGCACCGACCACGGCCACGGCAACGCCATGGTGCTGATCGGCAACCGCATTGCCGGCGGGCGCTGGCACGGCGGCTGGGAGGGGCTGGCGCCGGGCCAGCTGAACGAGGGGCGCGACCTGCCGGTGCTCAATGACTTTCGCGCCGTGCTGTCGGTGGTGCTGCGCGGCACCCAGGGTGTGGACGATGCCCAGCTGGCCGCGCTGTTCCCCGGCAACCCGTTCGCAGGCGCGGCGCTCATGAGCGGCAACAACCGCTTATTGAAAGACCTGGTCCGCGCCTGACACCCACCCGGCCCGTAGAATGCCCCCATGCAGGAGAGCGGGCGGCACCAGCCACCCCACCGAAGGCGCAAACTCCCATACACGCTCAGGTTGTCGTACTGCATGCACTGAAAAGCCGTCTGGAGAGCAGCCCCCACGGGGCTCACCGAAGGAGCAAGCCGCACGGAAGGTACCGCGCGGTGAATCTCTCAGGTACCAAGGACAGGGGGAGCGGCACCACACACAAGGTGTTCTCCCATGCGAGTAATCGTTCTCGGCGCCGGCCTGCTCGGCGTTTCTTCCGCGTATTTCCTCCAGCAACTCGGCCACGACGTGACCGTCATTGACCGCCAGGCCACGCCCGGCGCCGAGACCAGCTTTGCCAACGGCGGGCAAATCTCGGTGAGCCATGCCGAGCCCTGGGCCAACCCGGGCGCGCCGCTCAAGCTGCTGCAGTGGCTGGGCCAGGAAGATGCGCCGCTGCTGTTCCGCCTGCGCGCCGACGCACGCCAGTGGCTGTGGGGCCTGCAGTTCCTGCGTGAATGCACACCGGCGCGCACGCGCCACAACATCCGCCAGATCGTGAACCTGGGCACCTACAGCCGGGCCGTGCTGCAGCAGCTGCGCCGCGACGCCGGCCTGCAGTACAGCCAGCGCACCCAGGGCATCCTGCACTTCTATACCAGCGCGAAAGAGTTCGACGCCGCGCTGGAGCCCGCCGCACAGATGCGCGCCCTGGGCTGCGAGCGCCAGGTGGTGAGCGCCGACGAGGCCGTACGGCTGGAGCCCGCGCTGCGCCACATCCGGCCCCAGCTGGCCGGCGCCACCTACACCGCGGAAGATGAATCCGGCGACGCCAACGCGTTTGCGCGCGGCCTGGCGCAACGCTGCGAAGCCGCGGGCGTGAAGTTCCTGATGGGCCACCACATCACCGCACTGCGCGAAGTGGCCGGGCAGATCGACCATGTGGAGCTGACCGACGCCGAGGGCCGCTACCAGCGCCTGAAGGCCGACGCCTATGTGCTGGCCATGGGCGCGTTCAGCCCGCTGCTGGCCGCACCGCTGGGCCTGCGCCTGCCCATCTACCCGGCCAAGGGCTATTCGGTGACCATGCCGGTGAAAGACGCGGCCATGGCGCACCAGGTCAGCCTGACCGATGACGAGTTCAAGCTGGTGTTCTCGCGCCTGACGGGCGCGCAGGGTGACCGCCTGCGCATTGCCGGCACGGCCGAGCTGAACGGCTACGACCGTGACCTGAACCGCGTGCGCTGCGAGGCCATCGTGCGACGGGTGGAACAGCTGTTCCCCGGTGCGGGCGACACCACGCAGGCGCAGTTCTGGAGCGGCCTGCGTCCGGCCACGCCGAGCAACGTGCCCATCATCGGCCAGAGCAAGCTGCCCAACCTCTACTTGAACACGGGCCACGGCACGCTGGGCTGGACGCATGCCTGCGGCTCGGGCAAGTCGATCGCGCGGATCGTGACGGGGCTCGCTCCCGAAGTGGATTTTGCTTTTGCGGGTAAATCAGAACACGCTGCTGGGCACAGAATCCAGCACGCTTGACGGCTCGCCGTGGCGGCTGTCGTCATAGCCGCTGAACATGCCCTGGATGGTCTGGCTCTCGGTCTGGCGGGCCAGCTCGGCGCGCGGGTCGGGGCGCAGCAGCACGTTGCGAAATTCGGTGCGCAGCAGGTTGCCGGTGCGGATCCAGTAGTCGGCCCGCTGGATCTGCCGCGCGCGCTTTTCAGGAGACAGCGCCGTGGCGGCCAGCCGGTCGTCGGAATGCGGGGGCAGCACCATCCAGCCGTGCGGACCGCGCTGCGCGTCAAAGTGCTTCCACAGCATGTTGTGGCTGCCGGCGATGCGCGCCGCCATGTCGCGGTGGCGCGGGCTGGCGGCGTAATGCCAGGCGTACAGCGCGTGGTACGCAGGGTCCAGCCCGATCAGGTGCAGTTCCCAGAACTGCGCCAGCTCCTGCATCACGCGCAGCATCAGCACCGGCGCCTTCCAGCCGCTCAGCGCCTGGGTGATTTCCTGGGGGCTCAGGCGCAGCACCGGGTGGCGCTGGCCGCGCACGCCGCCAATGGCCAGGCAGCGTTTGCCCTGCACGCGAAAGCAGCTGAACGCCACCGCCGCCACGTCCACCGGCTGCGTCACATGCACCTCGGCAGCGCGCTGCAGCGTGAGCGTGAGCAGCAACTCCCCCTCGGGGCTGTGGGCTGGCGCGCGCTGCAGTTGCAGCCGCATGAATTCATAGCCCCGCGGGGCGCTCAGGTCGGCCAGCATCACCGGCTGGCCGGCGGCCAGCTGGCGCAAGGCGACAGGCTGCAGGGCGCCCTCCAGCCAGTCGGCATGGTCGGTCAGCTGCACCACGCGGTCCTGCACCGTCTGGCCGCGGTGCACATAGGGCCGCACGGCGCGCAAAAATTCAGCGGGCAGATCGCTCACCAGGCCCCGCGCCTGCAGTTCCCACACCATGGCCATCCAGCGGCGCAGCGCACCGGGGTAGCGCACCAGCGCCCAGGCCATGCGTGCGGCCAGGCGCAGCCGCGTGGCACCGCCGGGCGTGCTGGCCAGGGCCCAGCCCATGCCTTGCCAGATGCCGGGCAATTTCATGCAGCCGCACCGCCGGTGAACACGGTCAGCACACCCGTGTAGCCGTACAGGTGGTGGCGGGCAATCTCGCCGCCCGCAAAAAACCCCACCAGCGGCACGTCGCCCAGGGCGCGCCGCACGATCTGCATTTCAGCGCTGGGCCCGCCAAAGTGCGGGCCGCCGCGCCCGGCGCAGCTCACGTACACCGCGCCCGCGATGCGCCGCGCCGGATTGGGCGCGGCCTGCGCCTCGGGCGCGGCCAGGGCCGCCGCCACGGGCAGGCTCATCTCCTCGGGTTCCAGCTCTTCGCGGATTTCCGCGCAGATGCGCATCAGGTCGGCCCGCGCGGCCTGTGCATTGCGCTGGCAGAACGCCATGCGCATGCAGGGGCTGACCTGGCTGGCCACCGCGATGCCGCGGCGCGACGGGTCCAGCCCGATGATGTGGCGCACCAGTGTGTCCACGCCGAAATTGCCGGTGCGCGACACCATGTCGCCGCGCTGCAGGTCCGCCGGCTGCGTCAGGCCCACCAGCGTGGCGCGCACCGCCGCCATGGCCGCCTGCGGCTCGTCCAGCGTGATGGCCAGGTCGCGCAACAGCACGTCCAGCGCCGGCTCGCCGTCCAGCCGGGTGATCACATTGCCCTCGGCCGCCGTCACCTCGTGCACCGGCGCCACCGGCAGGCAGCCCTGGGTCACGCGCGACACCAGCGTGACGCCGTCGCCAAACGCCACGCCCGACAGGCCGCCGCTGAACACGCCGCTGGCCGCACCCTGGCCCTTGATGTTGCCGTTGCCGCCCACGGCAAACTGCACCGCTTCGCCGCGGCTGGACGCCAGCCCGCCAAACAGGTAACCGGTGGTCGTTCGCTGCGCCAGCTCGTCGATCAGTTCCGTCACGTCAGGGGTGCGGGCGTCGGCATGGATCAGCGCGGTGTGCGGCTCAAAGCCCATGCCCGGGCCGGTGCCCAACGGGGCCACGCCCGAGAACACGCGGTACTGGTCAGCCGGCAGCTCGCACAGCATGACCGTGAGCGCGGGCTCGTCAAAGTACTCCACATTGTTGGCTGCGATGCCCACGCCCACGGTGCCGGCCCAGTCGGTCACCTCGGGCAGCTCTGCGCTCAGGTGCTCCAGGATGTCCCGGGCCTGCGCGGCGTAGTGGTCGGTGATGTACAGCAGGCCCAGCGTGGGCGCGCTGGCGTAGTCGCGCAGCGCCATCTGCGCCTTGAGCTGGGCCAGCACCAGCCCGGCGGCCATGGGCCATTGCGGATGGGTGGCATGGCCGCAGGGAAACAGCTTCATGGCCCGTGGCGTGTCAGCGGCTACGGCGGGTGGTCTTGCGGGCGGCGGGCTTTGGGGCGCCGGCCTTTTTGACGCCGGAAGCCACGCCGGTCGCCACGCCCGAGGCGGCCTTGAAAGCCTCTTTGGCCAGGCCGGTGGCCATGTTTTTGGTGGTGTCCATGGCGGTCTGTTTGGCCGCGTCTTTCATGGCACTGGCGGCGATCTGCTGGAACTGCTGCGTCAGCGACCCCCACCACTGCAGCGGGTCCACCATGCCGGCAGGGTCGGCCTTGCTGGCGGATTTGCCAACTGCTTTGCCGGTCGCCTTGCGCCGCGCGGCGCCCGCCACGCCCGACACCGTGCCGGCGGCGGTGGCGGCGGTTTCGGCGGCTTTTTGCACGCCGGTCACCACCGTGTCAGCCGCCTTGAGCTTGAGCGCGTTGGCCACGTCGCCCATGTTGAAGTTCATGCCCTTCAGGGTGGCCAGCGTCATCTTCTGCACCTCCAGCGCCTGGATGGTGGCGCCCAGGGCCTTGGAGTTCTGGTCGAGCCAGAAGTGCACGGCCTTGAGTTCCTCCAGCCGCTTGTCCAGCTCTTCTACATTGAGCGTGGGCGCCACCCAGTTGGCCAGGTTGGGCATCTGGGGAATGGTCTGCGAGGCGCCCTTGGCCAGGTTTTGCAGGAAGTCGAAACCGGGCACGAATTTGCCGAAGCCGAAGTTGGTGTTGTCGCTCATGGCCGCTCCGCAGGGTGGATGTCCGCACAGCTTACCCCAACGCCCGGCCCGGGCACAGGCCGTTCGCTCAGTGTTTATGCCCGTCCATCATGGCAGCGGCACCCGGGTTGCCCGGCGCGCGCGCGGCCACCGGCACCTTCAGCTCCAGCCTGCTTTCGGCGCCCTTGGCATCCTTGAAGGTCAGCGTCAGGGGCACCACAGTGTCCTTGGCCAGCGGCGCCTTCAGGTCCAGCAGCATGATGTGGTAGCCGCCGGGCTTGAGCTCCACCGGCTTGCCCGCGGGCAGGTCCAGCGCGGGGATGGCGCGCATCTTCATCACGTCGCCTTCCATCTTCATTTCATGCACCTCGGTCACGCCGGCGGCGGGCGATGCCGCGCCCACCAGCTTCGCGCCGTCCCTGGCGGTGAGCTTCATGAAGGCGCCGGTGCCCATCTGGCCCGGCACGCTGGCGCGGGCCCAGGCACCTTCGACCTTGACGGCAGCGGTCTGGGCGATGGCGTTGCCGGCAACCAGGGCGGCCAGCAGGGCGGTGGTTTGGATGAACTTGTTCATGGTGTTTCCTTGCAGGGGTTAATGATTGTGGCCGGATGCGCCCGCGCCGGGCAGGATGTCCAGCAGCGCAGCCGGGCTTTTAAGGTCCGACAGTTTCTGGCCCGGCTTGGGGATTTCGGTCCAGTCGTTGCGGCCTTCCTCGCACACCTGGCTCACCGGCCAGTACATGGCGCCGTCCTTCTCGGGCAGCTGGCCCACCAGTGCAAATTCGTCGTAGTGGGCGTTGGGCAGGTAGTCGTCTTTGGTCTTCGCCGTCCAGGTGATGCGCACCACGTCCTCGGTGATGGTGCGGCCATGGCTGGTGTAGGGCGTGGCCAGTTTCGCGCGCTGCACCTCCAGTGCCCAGCCCGGCTTGGGCATGGGCCGGGCGCCGCGCACCCCCGCGGGGATGTCCACTGCGATCTGCCGCGTGGGCGAGGCGCCGCAGCCATGGCCGACCTTGAAGGTGGCCTTGTAGCTTTTGCCCGCGGGCGCGACCTGGTATTCCAGCACCACGTGGGCGTGGGTCATCTGCGTGGCGCCAGCCAGCAGCAGGGTGAATGCAAGGCGTTTGAATGTCATGGTGTGCTTTCTCTCAAAGGTCAATCTTCAGTTCCGCCATCCAGGTGCGCTGCGGGTAGGGGTGGAAATTCCAGAACTGGTAGTTGTTCAGGTTGTCGATGCCCACGGCCGCGCTGACCTGCCTGGAGATCTGGTAACGCACCCGCACGTCGGTGGTGAAGTAGCGGCTCGAGCCCTGGTAGGCAAAGCCGTTCGGATCGGAGTTGTCCAGCGTGCCGAACTGCTTGCCGCTGTAGCGCGCGCCCAGCGTGTACGACCACTTGTCGTCTGGCCGGTAAGTGGCCACGGCGGTGGCGCGCCACTCGGGGATGCGGGGCTGCCACTTGCCCACGCTGGCCGGGAACTTGTCGTTCTTGGTGATCTTCGAGTCAGTCCAGGTCAGGCTGCTGCCCAGCTCCAGCCCGCGCAGGAACACGTTGGCCGCCTGGTACGACACCTCCAGCCCCTTGGTACGGATCCTGTCCACGTTCTGGATGTTGGTGACGTTGGGCGTGACCGTGACGTTGGTCTGCGAATACAGCGCGTCCTTGGTCTGTTCAAAGAAGGCCGTCAGACGAAGCAGCCCGTTGCCCAGGTCCCGCTCGGCCGTGAGCTCGGTCGTCCACGACTTTTCCGGCTTGAGGTTGGGGTCGTTGTTGATGAGCGTGCCTGCGCCGCTGATGCCACCCTGGTACAGCTCGCTCACCGTGGGCATGCGCACGGCCCGGCCGGTGGACGCCTTCAACACCCATTGGTCGCTGGCCTGGAACGCGATGGCGGCCTTGGGCGAGACAAAGTTTTCGCTGCGGTTCACATGGTTGACGGTAGTGGTGGCGTTGGCCGTCTGGCCGTTGGAGGCTGACCAGTTTTCCACCCGCGCGCCGAGCACGGCCTTCCATTTCGGGGCGATCTTCCAGGTGTCCTGGGCCCACAGGCCCACCAGCTGTGCGTCACCCTTGAAGGCCTGGTTGCGCGCGCCGGCGCTGCCGTTGATCCAGTTGGTGGTGGCGTTTTCAATGCTGCGCAGCTTGTAGCTGTCGCGCTGGATGCCAAAGTCCACGATGTGGGCGCCCTGAATGCCCTGCGGCCGCCAGGTGCCCTTCAGCGCAAGGGTGTTCCAGCCGGTACCGGCCGAGTCCACGATGCGGCCCGCGCCGCCATTCAGGGCTGCCGGCAGCGCCGTGGTGGCGGCGCGCAGCGTGTCCTGGTGGTAGTCGTACAGGCTGGCGGCCAGCTCCCAGTCAAACACGCCCTTCGTGTTGCTCTTGACCGACAGGCCATGCATGAAATGCGTGAGGTCTTCGTTGGACACGTTGTAGTCGGTGGGCGTCAGCGCAAACGACCGGCCGTTGATGTTGACGGTGCCGCTGTACACGGCGTTGCCCGCCGCATCACGCAGGTAGCTGGCCGGGCGCCCCTCGGAGGTGTTGTGCCACCAGCCAAAGGTGTAGGCCGCGCGCAGCGTGGGCGTGATGTCATACGCCAGCTTGGCCTTGATGTGGTCTTGCGTGGTGGCGTACTGCGTGGCGGAGCCGAGCAGGTACCAGTCCTGGTTGCTGCGGTTCTTGCCCGGCACGGCGCCCGTCACCGGTGTGCCGGCGGCACCCACCGTGCCGGCGGACACCAGCCGGGTCGGAAAGGTCAGCGGCTGGCCTTCGCTGTCATTGCGGCTGAAGTTGGCAAACCAGGACCAGTCTCCCTGCTTGTTGCCCACCGAGGCGCTGGCCTGCTTGCCGGTGTAGCGCTCGTTCGTGCCATACAGGTCAAACGGCTGGTGGGCGATGCCCACCTTGCCATGGGCTTCAAACTTCGTGGGCATGCGCGTCACATAGTCCACCACCGCACCCACCGAGTTGCCGGCGTAGGCGGCGGAAAACGGGCCGTAGAGCACGTCCACGCGTTCAATCTCTTCGGGCGTCACCAGCATCCAGCGCGGCGCGTTGGTGGGGCCGTTGCCCAGGTAGTTGCTCAGCAGGATGCCGTCGGCAAACACCATGGAGCGCGCCGGATTGCCCGTGCCGGACGCGCGGGTGGACAGCACGGCATGGTTGTAGTCGCCGATGTAGCGCTTGCGCACCAGCAGGCTGGGCAGGTATTTGAGCGCGTCTTCACTGTCGGTGGCATTGATCGAATGCTCGATCTGCTCGCGCGTGACGCCCTCGATCGTGGTGGGAATCTGCGTGGGCAGCGAGGTCGGCTGGCCGCTGGTGATGGTCACCACACCCAGCTCGCGGCTGGGTGAATCGGCGGTCTGGGCGAATGCAAACGGGCTGAAAGGGAACGCCATGGCCACGGCCAGGGCAATGCGGTTCTTGCGCAAGGGGAAACTCCTGAAAAAAAAGCACACACAAGGCACCCGCCCCGGCTTGCCGGGTCAGGCACTGTTCAGTGGGGTTTCAGGAGAAGGCTGGCGGCCCGCGCGCGGGCAGCGGCGCGGCCGTGAGCCACGCGATGTGGGCGGCGGCGATGGGCCGCAGCACGTAGGACAGGGGTTGCACCGGCTGCGCCGTGGTGCGTGCCGCCGGCGGCGGCGAGCCGGTGGCGGCGCACAGCGGGCAGTCCAGCATGTGGCGCGACTGCTCTTTCACGCCGTCATCGGTCTTGACCATGACCTTGATCGCGCCCGAGCCCGAGCAGATCAGCTCCATGGCCTGCGGGTTGACCAGGGGCGAAGCCACCGCCACGCCCAGCGACAGCACAAACCACACCAGCACCAGGCGGGCAAGGGTGTGGGCGGAGCGAAGAGCGTGCATGAGGCTCGATTATCGCAGCAGGTATGTTGGGTGCATGAAACGCTCGGACCTGCGCTTCCTCTGGAAAAGGCGTGTGGGGTACTCTGCTCCGCGAATGTCCTCCGAACCGGCGAAGCCAGTTCGGAGGACATTCGCGGAGCCGGGCACCGTCAGCGCCAACCCGCGGACCCAAAAGCAAAAGCGTTAAAACTTCGGCGCGCGCCGCTCGCGCAGGCTGGCCACGCCTTCATGCACATCCGGCCCGCCAAAGCCCATGAATTCCAGCGCCAGCGAGGTGTCAAACGCCGGGCCGGCCTGGCGCAGCCAGTTGTTCAGGCTGTACTTGGTCCAGCGGATGGCGGTCTGGCTGCCTGACGCCAGCTTGTCGGCAACCTCATAGGCTTTGTCCAGCAACTGCCCGTCTTCGACCGCCAGCGACACCAGGCCAATGCGCTCGGCCTCCTCGCCGCTGACCGGCTCGCACAGCATCAGGTAGTACTTGGCCTTGGCCATGCCGCACAAGAGCGGCCAGACGATCGCCGCATGGTCGCCGGCGGCCACGCCCAGACGGGTGTGCCCGTCCACGATCTTCGCGCTCTTCGCGGCGATGGAGATGTCGGCCAGCAGCCCCGCCACCAGCCCCGCGCCCACCGCCGGGCCGTGCATGGCACTGACAATGGGCTTGTCGCAGTTGATGACGTTGTAGACCAGGTCGCGCGCTTCCTTCCACACGCGGGTGCGCACGGCAAAGTCGCTGGCCATGTCCTGCACCAGAGCCAGGTCGCCGCCGCCCGAGAAGCCCAGGCCGTCGCCGCGCAGCACGGCGCAGCGCACTGAATCATCCGCGCTCACGTCGCGCCAGATCTCGCACAGCTCCCAGTGGCCGTCGTGGCCGGCGGTGGGCAGCTTGCCGTTGCCGCCGGGGCCATCGGCTTTCATCTGGATGTCCAGCACCGAGTCATCGGGGCCGCGGCGCGTGAGATTGAAGGTCTTGTAGCGTGAATAGTCCATGGGGTTGTCTCCGGCAGGGTGTTTGTCTCTGACTCTGATTGTCCACGGCGCGCAGTTGACGCTCATCAAACCTGCCGGCGCCATTCGCACGCATGATGGTCCGAACCCAAATGAAGGAAACATCCATGTCCACTTTTCACGCCGTTGTCTGGCTCGACAGCTCCGAAGCCCATGTGCTGATGTTCGACCGCGAACATGTGCAAGCCCAGCGCATCAAATCACGCAGCCACCACAAGCACCAGGGCAAGGACAGTGCCGACCCCAACTACTTCCCCGGCATTGCCGCCGCGCTGGCCGGCACGCATGAGGTGCTGCTGGTCGGCCCCGGCAGCACACGCACCGAATTCCTCACCTGGTGCACCAGCCACCTGCCGCTGGTGGCCAATGTCGTTGTGGACAACGTGCCTGCAGACCACCCGAGCGACGCCCAGCTGGTGGCCATGGCGCGCCAGTATTTCAAGCGCCACGACAACATGGCGGCGGACCCCAGCCTGGCCTGAACGCGGGCAGCGTCGCTGCTATCCTCGCACGGATGCGATCGCTGTTTCACTTTGCCTTCAACGTCACCGACCTTGATGAGGCGCGCCGCTTCTATGGCGGCGTGCTGGGCTGCCGCGAAGGCCGCAGCACCAACACCTGGGTGGACTTTGATTTTTACGACCACCAGATCTCGCTGCATCTGGGCACCCCGTTCAAGACCGAGCGCACCGGTCATGTGGGCAATGTGCTGGTGCCCATGCCGCATTTCGGCCTGGTGCTCACGCTGCCTGACTGGCAGGCCATGGCCCGGCGGCTGACCGACGCGGGCACCGAATTCGTGCTGCACCCCCAGGTGCGCTACCAGGGCGAGCCCGGCGAGCAATGGACGATGTTCTTTTGCGACCCGTTCGGCAACCCGCTTGAAATCAAGGGCTTTGCGTCACTGGACGGGCTGTACGCCACCTGATCCCGTGACGGTGTAGGCGCTTTCCTACAGCCGGCAACGGCACAGAAGCCTTGTGATGGCCGCCCGGGCTGGGGTAAGGTAGGGCCGATGGATGTTGCCGACCTGCTTTGCCCGTCTTGTGCCCTGTTTCTCGACTTTGACGGGACGCTGGTCGACCTGGCGGACAAGCCCGAAGACGTGGTCGTTCCGCCCACCCTGATCGACACGCTGCGCGGGCTGCATGCCTACCTGGGTGGCGCGGTGGCCGTGATTTCGGGCCGCCCCATGGAACAGCTGGACGAATTTCTGGCGCCCCTGCGCCTGCCCATGGCGGGCGTGCACGGTGCCGAGCGCCGTGCGGGCGACGGCACACTGAGCCTGCAGACCACCTATGCACTGGACGAGGTACAGCACGCCGCCCAGGCGCTGCTTGAACAGCACCCGGCCCTGCGCATGGAACTCAAGCGCGGCTCGCTGGCGCTTCACTACCGCCAGGCGCCCGAACTGGCAGAGCTGTGCGTGAGGACGATGCGCACTGCGGTCGAAGCGTCCCCAGGCCTGACGCTGATGCGCGGCAAGATGGTGGTGGAGGCCAAGCCCGGCGGCGCCAGCAAGGGCCTGGCGATTGACGCCTTCATGCACGAAGAGCCCTTTGCTGGCCGCCAGCCCGTATTCATGGGCGACGACTTCACCGACGAAGTGGGCTTTACCGTGGTGCAGCGCAGGGGCGGCATGGGCGTCAAGGTGGGCGGGGGTCCAAGCGCCGCCTGGCACCGCGTGGAAAGCCCCGCGGTGCTGCGCGACGAACTGGCGCAAGCCATTGCACTGAAACACAAGGGAAGGCCAGGCACATGGACGGACATCAAGCAATGAAAAACAGCCTCAACCTGGGAATGATCGGCAACTGCGCCTACAGCGCGCTGATCGACCCCCAGGCACGCATGGTGTGGTGCTGCCTGCCGCGCTTTGACGGCGACCCGGTGTTCAATGCGCTGCTGGACGAAGGCCCCACGGGCAGTGTCTGGGCATTCGAAATCGAAAACTTTGCCCGCAGCGAACAGCGCTACGAGCCCAACACCGCCATCCTGAAGACCCGCCTTTTCGATACCGACGGCCACGGCGTGGAGGTGGTGGATTTCGCGCCGCGGTTTTTCAGCCACGCGCGCATGTTCCGTCCGTTGACCCTGGTGCGCCGCGTCAAGGTGCTGTCCGGCACGCCGCGCCTGCGTGTGAAGCTGCGCCCCCGTTTTGACTGGGGCCGCCAGGTGCCCACGGTGACGCAGGGCGGCCACCACGTGCGCTTTGTGGGCGCGGGCACGACGCTGCGCCTGACCAGCGACGCGCCACTGAACTACGTGCTGGACGGCACGTACTTTGTGGCGGACCGGCAGATGAACTTCATCCTGGGGCCGGACGAAACCCTGACGGGCGGCATTGAGGACACGGCCCATCTGTTCGAGAAGGAAACCGCCAGCTACTGGCACATCTGGACGCGGCGCCTGGCGATCCCGCTGGAGTGGCAGGACGCGGTGATCCGCGCGGCCATCACGCTCAAGCTGTCGCTTTTCGAGGACACCGGTGCCATCGTGGCGGCCATGACCACCAGCATCCCCGAGGCGCCCGGCAGCGGACGCAACTGGGACTACCGCTACTGCTGGCTGCGCGATGCGTTCTTTGTGGTGCGCGCGCTCAACAGCCTGTCGGAGGTGGGCACCATGGAAGACTACCTGCGCTGGCTGACCAACGTGGTGGTGCGCTCGCGCGGCGCGCACATCCAGCCGCTGTACGGCATCGGGCAGGAAGAACAATTGCCCGAGGCCATCCTGGGCCATCTGCCGGGCTACCGCGGCATGGGGCCGGTGCGCGTGGGCAACCAGGCACAGGAGCATTTCCAGCACGACGTGTACGGCAACATCGTGCTGGGCGCGGCCCAGGCCTTTCATGACCAGCGGCTGTTCCGCCGCGCGGGCGCGGCCGAATTTGAACACCTGCAGGCCGTGGGCGAGCAGGCATTTCGGGTGTATGACCAGCCCGACGCCGGCATGTGGGAGCTGCGCACGCGCGCGCGGGTGCACACCTCGTCCGCGCTCATGAGCTGGGCCGCCTGTGACCGGTTGTCCAAAGTTGCGGCGGCGCTGCACCTGCCCGAGCGCATCCGCTACTGGCGCGAGCGCGCCGATGTGATCCGCGAGCGCATCCTTCGCGAGGCCTGGAGCGACGAGCGCCAGGCCTTTGCCGAAAGCTTCGGCGGGCGCGACCTGGACGCCAGCGCGCTGCTGATGGCCGAGGTGGGCTTCATCGACCCGCACGACGCGCGCTTCCTGGCCACGGTGGACGCGCTGGAAAAGTCGCTGTGCGACGGGCCGTACATGCGCCGCTATGAGGCGCCGGACGACTTCGGCAAGCCCGAGACGGCGTTCAACATCTGCACCTTCTGGCGCATCGACGCGCTGGCGCGCATCGGCCGCAAGGCGCAGGCGCGCGAGATCTTCGAGACCATGCTGGCCGCACGCAACCCACTGGGGCTGCTGTCGGAAGACACGCACCCAGCCACCGGCGAGATGTGGGGCAACTTCCCGCAGACGTATTCGATGGTTGGCATCATCAACGCGGCCGTTCGCCTGTCGGCGCCGTGGGACAGCGTCATATGACCAGGCTGGTCGTCGTCTCCAACCGCGTGGCCGACCCGCGCAAGACCGCCGCCGGCGGCCTGGCCGTGGCGCTGGCCGAGGTGCTGAACAAGTCCGGCGGCCTGTGGTTTGGCTGGAGCGGCAAGATCATTGAGACCGCCGAAGGCAGCGCCCCGGGCGAGGGCGAGCTGCACCGCCAGCAGGCCGGCCCGGTGACGCTGGCCACCGTGGACCTGAGCCGCGAAGACCATGACGCCTATTACCTGGGCTATTCCAACGGGGTGTTGTGGCCGGTGTTTCACTACCGGCTGGACCTGGCCAACTTTGACGCAGGCTTCATCGCGGGCTACCGGCGCGTGAACCAGCTGTTTGCGCGGCGGCTGATGCCGCTGCTCAAGCCCGATGACGTGATCTGGATCCACGACTACCACCTGATCCCGCTGGCGGCCGAGCTGCGCGCCATGGGTTGCCGCCACCGCATCGGCTTCTTCCTGCACATTCCGCTGCCGCCGCCGCTGATCCTGGCGGCCATACCGGCGCACGACTGGCTCATGCGCGCGCTGTTTGCGTATGACCTGGTGGGCTTCCAGAGCGAAGCCGATCTCACGCACTTCACGCGCTACATCCAGGCCGAAGCGCATGCCGAGGACCTCGGCCAGGGCTGCTGGCGTGCCTTCAGCCGCACGCTGACGGCGGGCGCATTTCCCATCGGCATTGACGTGGAGGAATTTGCCGGCCTGACCGCAGCGCCCGAGGGGCGCGACATGTACGAGCGAATGTGCGACGAGTATTCACGCCGCAAGCTGCTGGTGGGCGTGGACCGGCTGGACTATTCCAAGGGTCTGCCCCAGCGCCTGCGCACGTTCCGCGAGCTGCTGCAACGCTACCCAGAGAACAACAACAGCGCCACGTTGATCCAGATCGCGTCGCCCAGCCGCGAGATGGTCAACGCCTATGGTGACATCCTGCGCGAGCTGGAAAGCCTGTGCGGTTCGATCAACGGCGATTTTGGCGAGCTGGACTGGATGCCGGTGCGCTACATGCACCGCACGGTGGCGCGCAAGAAGCTGCCCGGCCTGTACCGCGCGGGGCGGGTGGCGCTGGTCACGCCGCTGCGCGACGGCATGAACCTGGTGGCCAAGGAATTCGTGGTGGCGCAGGACCCGGCCGACCCCGGCGTGCTGGTGCTGTCGCGCTTTGCCGGCGCGGCCGAACAGCTCAAGGAAGCTCTGCTGGTCAACCCCTACGACACCGAGGCCACGGCCAACGCCATCCAGCTGGCGCTGCAGATGCCACTGGACGAGCGGCGCAACCGCCACCAGGCGCTGATGGCCACCATCCGCCGCCACGACGTGCACTGGTGGTGCTCGGAGTTCCTGGACACGCTGGCCGAAACACAGGCGCGCGAAAGCGGCACACCGTGGCTGCGGCTGTAGCTCAGCGCCCCGGCCACCGCACGGCACCGCTGGCCAGCACAATGCCCGCCGCCACGTGCGCCACCGCCGCCCAGGTCTGCGCGCCCGCCGGCTCGCCCAGCAGCCAGGCGGCGCCCAGCGCGGTGAGCGGCGGCACCAGCGCCGACGACAGCGCGGCGCGCGCGCTGCCCAGCCGCGCCACCGCCGCCATGTACGCAATGATGCCCATGAGCCCCGCCAGCACGCCCTGGCCCAGCGCCTGCGCCGCCACGTCCTGCCAGGGCGCGGTGAACAGGCGCGGCGCGCCGCTGTGGACCCAGGCCAACGGCAGCAGCACCAGCAACCCCAGGCATGACCACGCATTGATGACGGCCGCCGCCTGCCACGGCGACAGCCCGCAGCCGCGAAACGCCAGGGTGTAGGCCGTCCAGGCCAGCGCCGCCAGGATGAACAGCAGATCGCCGCACCAGGTGGACAAGCCCTGGCTCCATGCGGATGCACCCAGCCAACCCACGCCGATGCAGATCAGCGCCAGGCCGCACCAGCGCGCCGGCGGCACGAGCTCGCCCAGCAGCACGCGGCACGCCACCGCCGTGAACACCGGAATGGTGCCGGCCATGAAAACGCCCATGTGGGCGGCCGGCGCGAACTGCGCCCCGCCGACCACCAGCAGGCCAAACGGGAGGCCGCCGCCCGCGACCAGCACGGCCAGCCGCCAGCCGGGTACGCCGCGCGGGCGCAGGCCCACCCGCCACACCAGCGGCAACAGCACCAGCGCAGGAATGCCGTAGCGCAGCCAGGCCAGGTCCAGCGGGCCCAGTGTGGTGGTAACGCCGTGGCGGGTCAGCAGCTGCCAGCCCACGCCCAGCAACGCCGCGGCGATGGCGGCCCCGGTGCCGGTGATCAGCGGATTCAACATGCGCGCAGTGTGGCGCGTGGCCACGCCGCGATCTATCAGGATCCTGCTCAGGCCAGGGCGGCGCGCGCCTGGCCGGGTGTGCAGCCCGCCACGCGCTGCATCACATCGCCGAGGTGGCTCTGGCTGCAAAAGCCCAGGTCGTGCGCCACGCCCGCGATGTCGCGGTCACCGTCGTGCAGCCGTTGCAGCGCGGCGGCAATGCGCAGGTGCAGCCGGTACTGGTGGGCCGACGTGCCCAGCTCGCGGCGGAACTGGCGCATCAGGTGAAAGGGCGAGCTGCGTACCTCTTCGGCCAGCTCCTGCACCGACAGTCCCACGCCATGGCGGGCCAGGGCCTGCCGTGCCCGCGTGGCCAGCGACAGGCTGGCCGGCAACGGACGGCTGCGCCCCAGGGCCTGCTGCACGGCGCGGCCCGCGTCCGTCACCGTCATGCGCCCGCGCTGGACGGCGCGCGTGGCACGCTTGAGCAGCAGCAGTTCGCGCGGCCCCACCAGCCAGGCGCGCGCCAGGCCGGGCGCGGCGTCCTGCTCACCGCTGCAATAGACGTCGTGTTCACGGCCCGCTTCATGGCGCAGCTGGTACAGGTCGCCAGGCCGCATGCGAAAGGCCGTCAGGGCGTCCACAAACAGAAGTTCGTCGCCGCTGCGCCAATGCACCTGGCCCGCGCCGGGCAGGATGCAGCGCCACTGCTGCGCTTCGTGGGGCTCGCCCCAGCGCGCGCCGTGCGGGGCTGCCGCCACGCGCTCCAGCCGCGCGGCGCCTTCGGATGCAACAAGGTGTCGCTGGATGGGCATGGGGCGATGGTACGCGCCCCGTCATCCATCAGCCTTGGGACGCCGCGATTTTCTGGTCAATCGCCCCAAAAATGCTCTGCCCGTCCTTGCCCTTCATCTCAATGCGGATGGTGTCGCCGTACTTCATGAAGGCGGTGGACGGCTTGCCGTCCTGGATGGTTTCGATCGCGCGCTTTTCGGCGATGCAGCTGTAGCCCTTGGGCCAGTCGGTCTTGCCGTTGGCGTCGGTCACGCCCTTGTTGCTGACCGTGCCCGAGCCGATGATGCTGCCCGCGCGCACGTTGCGCGTCTTGCCGATGTGGGCGATGAGCTGGCCGAAGTGGAAGGTCATCTCCGGGCCGGCTTCGCACATGCCGACCTTGCGGCCGTTCCAGGTGCTTTGCAGCGTGAGGTTCACGCGGCCGGCGTCCCAGGCGTCGCCCAGCTCGTCCAGCGTCACGGCCACGGGGCCGAAGGCGGTGGCTGGCTTGCTCTGGAAGAAGCCAAAGCCCTTGGCCAGCTCGGCCGGGATCAGGTTGCGCAGGGAAACGTCGTTGGCGATCATCACCAGGCGGATGCCGTCCAGCGCCTGCTCGGGCGTGACGCACATGGGCACGTCGCCGGTGATCACCGCGATCTCGGCTTCAAAGTCGATGCCGTAGTCTTCGCTGGGCACCACCACGTCGTCGGTCGGGCCGATGAAGTCGTCGCTGCCGCCCTGGTACATCAGCGGGTCGGTGTAAAAGCTTTCGGGCACTTCGCTGTTGCGCGCGGCGCGCACCAGTTCCACATGGTTGATGTAGGCCGAGCCGTCGGCCCACTGGTAGGCGCGCGGCAGCGGCGCCATGCACATGGCCGCATCGAACGGGAACGCATGGCGGGCCTTGCCCTGGTTCAGCGTGACGTACAGGTCCTGCAGCTGCGGGCTCAGAAAGCCCCAGTCGTCCAGCACCTGCTGCAGGGTTTGCGCAATGCCGGTCGCATAATGCGCCGTGCTCAGGTCACGGGATACAACGACCAGCTGGCCGTCGCGCGAGCCGTCCTTGTAGGTGGCGAGTTTCATGGTGTTTGTCCCCGGCGGTTGAATGCGCTACAGTCTCCAAGACATTACGCATTGTTAAACGAGTTTACCTAATCGAAATTGTACAGGAAGCCGGAAAGATCATGAAGGAACGCGCGGGCATCCAGTCGGTCGAGGTTGGTTTTGCGCTGCTGGAGGTGCTGGGCCAGTCGGCCGGCCCGCTGATGCTGCGCGACCTGGCCGCCGCCGCCGGCATGAGCGCGGCCAAGGCGCACCGCTACCTGGTGAGCTTCCAGCGGCTGGCGCTGGTGGTGCAGGACGCCGGCACCACGCGCTACGACCTGGGGCCTGCCGCCCTCAAGCTCGGGCTGGCGTCGCTGTCGCGGCTGGACGCGGTGAAGCTCGCGCGCGAGCGCGTGGGCGCGCTGATGGAAGAAATCGGCCACACCATTGCGCTGGCGGTGTGGGGCAACCACGGCCCGACCGTGGTGCACTGGGAGGAATCCCCCCAGGCCGTCACTGTCAACCTGCGCCTGGGCGACGTGATGCCGCTGCTGTCGTCTGCCACAGGGCGCTGCTTTGCCGCCTATGTGTCGCGCGACGCCATTGCCCCCATGCTGCGCGACGAGATGGCCCGCGCGCAAAAGGCCGGCCGCACCGATGTGCCGGCGACCATGGCCGAGGTGAAGACCATGCTGGACGAGGTGCGTGCACGCGGCGCCGCGCGGGTGGTGGACACCTTGCTGCCCGGCATCGTGGGGTTTTGCGCACCGGTGTTTGATTCCGACGGGCACATCGTGCTGGGCATCGTGACGCTGGGCTCGGTCGCGACCTTTGACGCCGCCTGGGATGGCGCCGTGCACCGCCCGCTGGCGGCGGCGGCGGCGCAGCTGTCGGCCGACCTGGGCTACGCAGGCTGAAGGACATGGACACGGTGCTGCGCCCCGCCCCCGCCGGTGCGCCGGTGCGGCCGCTGGTGGCGCTGGCCGTGGCGGTGCTGGCGGTACACCTGTTGCTGCTGCAGGGGCGACCGGGCGCGTTGTCGCTGTCCAGCCCCTGGCGCACCCAGCCGCTGATCACCCGGGTGATTGAGGCGCAGCCTGCGCCGCCTCCCACTGCGGCAGCCCCTGTGACCCCGCCGCCCGCAGCCGTTGCGGCCACGCCGCCCGTGGCAGCCGCACCCGCACCCGCACCCGCGCCCGCCACGCCGCCCGCACCGCCAGCGCCCCTGGCCGAGCCACCGCCGGCCACCCCGCCTGCAGCGGAGGCCGCGCCTGCGCAGGCCGAGCCGACCGCGCCACCCGCGCAGACGGCCCCGGCCCCGGCGCCGCCCGCCGGCCCGGTGCAGACCGTGGCATCCGCGTTCCAGGTGCCCAGCTCCATCATTGCCCGCTACGCCGTCAAGGGCGAAGCCAAGGGCATTCCATACAGCGCGGCCGCCCACCTGGCCTGGAGCCATGACGGCACCCAGTACGAGGCGCGGCTGAAGATCGATGCCTTGCTGGGTTCGCGCGAACAGGTCAGCACCGGGCGCCTGAGCGCCGACGGCCTGGCGCCCACGCGCTTTGGCGACCTGTCGCGCACCGAGCAGGCGGCGCATTTCGTGCGCGACAAGGGGGTCATCAGCTTCAGCAACAACGCGCCCGATGCCGTGCTGCAAGCCGGCGCCCAGGACCGGCTGAGTGTGCTGCTGCAACTGGGCGCCATGCTGGCCGCCGACCCGGCGCGCTACCCGCCAGGCACCCGCGTGGACGTGCAGACGGCGGGGGTGCGTGAAGCCGAGACCTGGAGTTTCAGCATCGAGGGCCCGCAGGAACTGCAAATACGCAACCGCGCGGTGGCCGCCATCAAGCTGGAACGCGCGCCCCGCCATGAACACGACCAGAAGGTAGAACTGTGGGTGGGCCCCGACATGGACTACCTGCCCGTGCGCGTGCGGCTGACGCAGCCAGGCGGGGATTTTGTGGACCTGCTGTGGGATGGGGCTGACAAGCTCTAGATGCGCCGGCGCCTATCCTGAAAGCCAGACCCTGCGAAACGGGCGCGCCCGGCAGGCCTTGAAACTGGCTCGAACGTTGCTACGTACAGCCCATGGCAGCACCGCTGCGCCAAGGAAACGCGATGCAAATGCTTTACGACTCTGAATCGTTTGTGGTGGTCCACATGCTGGCCAACGAAACGCCCTCAGGCGAGCAAGTTGCCGGCTCGCCGGCCCTGGCCCGTCACGGCTTTGAGATTGTGGACAAACGCACCAACAAGGAGGTCTACCTGGACGGTTCCTGGGCGGAACTGTTCCAGCGCCAGATCAATGCCTGGCAACTCAATACCCCTTCGCAGGAAGAGGTCGAAACCACGCTGGGCGGCTACGCCGAGCTGGCCCAGAACCCGCTGGTCATGCACTGACGCCCGGCGTGCGGCCATAAAGCCTCACAAACACCGGCTCCACCAGCACCAGCACCGCCACCAGCCGGCACACCTGAAACGCCGTCACCACCGGCACGCCCAGCTGCAGCACCTTGGCCGTGATCGCCATCTCGGCAATGCCGCCGGGCGAGGTGCCCAGGATCAGCGTGGCCGGGTGCAGCCCGGTGGCCCAGGCCAGCGCCCAGGCGAATGCGGCGCACACCCCCACCATGGCCTGCGTGCCCAGGCCCACGGCCGCCAGCCAGCGCGGCGCCGTGCGCAGGAAGTCCGCGCTGAAGCGCACGCCCAGGCTGACGCCAATGACCAGCTGGGCCGCGTTGACCAGCCATTGCGCAATGGCCGACAGGTGCACACCCGCCATGGTCAAGCCCATGGACACCAGCAGCGCCCCCATGAACCACGGGTTGGCGCGGCCCAGGCGCAGCATCACCCAGCCCCCCGCGCCCGTGGCCGCCAGCAACCATGCAAAGCCCGGCCACTGCGCCTGGCGCGGGCCCGGCGGCGTGAGGTCTATGCCCTGCAGCCCGCTGAAGGTGAAGGCGAACGGAATGACCAGCACCACGATCAGCAGGCGCAGGCTGTGCGCCGCGGCCACCAGGTCGGTGCGGGCGCCCTCGCGCTCAGCCAGCAGCGTCATCTCGGACGCACCGCCAATCGCACCGGCAAAGTAACTGGTGGCGCGCTGCTGGCGCGGTGTGCCGCCAAACCCCCGCGCATGGCCGCGGTGCAGCCAGGCGCCAAAAGCGCCACCCAGCGCCAGGGCCCACACGATGCCCAGCAGGATAGCCCACCACAGGCTGCCCACCAGCGCCATCACCTGCGGCGTGAAGTACAGGCCGAGCGCGGCGCCAATCGTCCACTGGCCCGCGTTACGCAGCGGCCCCCAGCTGCGCGTGGGCGCACCCAGGATGGACGCCACGGCGGTGGCCAGCAGCGGGCCGATCATCCAGGGAATGGGTGTGCGCAGCCACACGCACAGCCAGGCGGCGGCCAGGGCCAGCAGCAGGGTGAGGGCAACGCGAAGGGCGAACGCAGGGGTCATGGGAAGTCCCGTAGTATCCCGTCATGCGCTGTCGAATCGCCGCCATTGCCCTGCTGTTTCTGGCCAGCTGTGCCGGCCCGCGCGAGCACACCGGCGTGCAGGCGCCGCTGTCCGCGCTGCTGCCCGCGGACCTGCTGCTCGTCGGTGAGCAGCACGATGCGCCGGACCACCAGCGGCTTGAACACGAACTGATCGACACGTTGGCCGCGCGCGGCCTGCTGGCCGCCGTGGCGCTGGAAATGGCGGACGCCGGCGCCTCCACCGCCCACCTGCCACGCCGGGCCGACGAGGCCGAGGTACAGGCCGCGCTGCGCTGGAACGATGCCGCATGGCCCTGGCGCGCCTACGGCCCGGTGGTGATGGCCGCCGTTCGCGCGGGCGTGCCGGTGCTGGGCGCCAACCTGCCGCGTGATCGCATGCGCGAGGCCATGGCCGATGTGCGGCTGGATGCACGGCTGCCGCCGGCCGCACTGGCCGCGCAGCAGCAGGCCATTCGCGACGGCCACTGCGGGCTGCTGCCCGAAAGCCAGATCGCCCCCATGACGCGCATCCAGATTGCGCGCGACATCCGCATGGCGCACGCGCTGGAGCGCGCGCGCCTGCCCGGCAAGACCGTGGTGCTGGTGGCCGGCGGCGGCCATGTGCTGCGCGACCGCGGTGTGCCGGTGCATCTGGCCCCCGGCATGACGGCCAGGGTGCTGCTGCTGCAGGCCGGCGGCGCCAGTGCCGATGCAGCCCACGCAGACCTGGCGCTGCCTACGCCGGCGCTGCCGCCCACCGACTACTGCGCGGGCTTGCGCAAGCAGTTCGCACCCCGGCCTTCGCCTCAGTAACGGTGCTCAAAGCGCTGCAGCAGTGCCTGGTGGCGCTGCACGGACGGCTCAAACCCGCCAGGCTGGCCGTCAAACACCGAACGCAAAAAGTCCAGCGCCAGCTCGCGCGTGGCGGCCTTGACCTGCGGGTTCCACTGCGCACCGCCCGTGCCCAGCCGGTCGGTGAACATGCTGTGCGAGCCGTCCTTGAACACCGCCAGCGCCTTGCGGGCGCTGCCGGTGGACGCGTACACCGCAGCGCGGTCCTCCACGCCCGAGTAATAGCCGGGAATGCGGATGTCGTCCGCCGTGGACGTGATGTGCAGCGTGGGCACGCGCACATGCGACAGGATGGCCTGCGGGTCGGCTTCGCCGTAAAACGGCGGCGCCGAGATGACCACCGCGGCGCGGATGCGGGCATCGGCAAAACCCATGGCGCGGCCCTCGCGCACCACCTGCGCTCCGGCGGCCAGCAAGGTGGTATTGGCGCCATACGAATGCCCAGCTGCCGCAATGCGCAGTGGGTCGATGCGCCCGGCCAGCTCGCCCGCCAGCAACTGGTCCAGCGCAAAAGACACGTCGCGCGCGCGGTTCATGGCCTCGGCCTCCTGGGCCGCGCCCTGCAGGCGCGTCACCAGCGCCAGCGGGTTGCCGGCCCACAGGTTGCGGTCGCTGCCGGTGTGCTGCAGGTGCAGCGAGGCATAGCCGTTGGCGGCCCAGTATTTGCCCAGGTAGGTGTAGCCCTCGCGCGAGCCACCGATGCCGTGCGAGAACACCACCAGCGGCACTGGCCCCTGCGCTCGCGCAGGCAGGTACAGCTTGGCCGGCACCGTGCGCTCGCGCGCCGCGTCCTGCCATTGCAGATAGTGCGCCTCGTACTGGCTGGGCGCAGGCATGGGCAGGGCTGCCGCCAGCACCGCTTCGCGCCCGGCAACAGCGCCCGGCGGTGCAGGGCTGGCAGAGCCCGCCTGGGCACAGGCCGCGAGCACTGCGGCGGCAGCAAGTGCGCAGGCGAGCAGGAGATGTCGTCGGTGGGGTGGGTGAGTCGGTGGCATCGGGCGAGTTTGCGGGCGCAGGATTAGCCGGCCGTGAGCTGGCGCAAAACCTTTCACCCAACAAGACTATACGGTCATTAAAAATACTGATCAGTATTTTAATAAACCGTAAAGTATATTTGCTTTGCGTTGCATTCACGGCGCCCGCTGGCGGCAGTTCTGCCAGTGGCCTTTTGAATCAAGGAGTTGAACCATGAAAAAGCAGATGATTGCCCTGGCCCTGTCCGCCGCCGCCCTGTCGCCCGCCTGGGCCGCCGACATCGTGGACACCGCCGTCAAGGCCGGCTCATTCAAGACCCTGGCCACGGCGCTGCAGGCCGCCGGCCTGGTGGACACGCTCAAGGGCAAGGGCCCGTTCACGGTGTTCGCCCCCACCGATGAGGCCTTTGCCAAGATCCCCAAGGCCGACCTGGACGCCCTGCTCAAGGACAAGGCCAAGCTCACCGCCGTGCTGACCTACCACGTGGTGCCGGGCAAGGTCATGGCCGCCGACGTGAAGGCCGGCAAGGTCAAGACCGTACAGGGCGGCGAGCTGACGGTAGCCACCGCCGGCGGCGTGAAGGTGGACAACGCCAATGTCGTCAAGACCGACATCGTGGCCGACAACGGCGTGATCCACGTGATCGACAGCGTGGTGCTGCCGAAGTAAGGGGAAAGCCCCGCCCTACGCATGCTTGCGGATCGCATCCGCAAGCGTGTTCACCAGCCGGTCGATGTGCTCCTTCTCCACGATGTAGGGCGGCGCTATCACCAGCACGTCCCCGGCCGGGCGCACCAGCGCGCCGTTGGCAAAGCATTCCAGAAAGATTTCATACGCCCGCTTGCCCGGCAGCCCCGGCAGCGGCGCCAGTTCCACCGCGGCGGCCAGGCCCATGCTGCGGATGCCCACCACATTGGGCAGGCCCTTGAAGGTGCTGTGGAACGCATCACCCAGCACCTTGCCCATCTGGCCCGCGCGCTCGAAAAGATTTTCCTGCTTGAAGAGGTTGAGCGTGGCAATCGCGCCAGCGCAGGCCACCGGATGGCCGGAATAGGTGTAGCCGTGGAAGAACTCGATGATGTGCTCGGGCGCCTCGGTCTTCATCATGGCGTCGTACAGCTTGTCGCGGCAGATCACGCCGCCCAGCGGGATGACGCCGTTGGTTACCGCCTTGGCGAAGTTCAGCATGTCGGGCACCACGCCGTAAAAGTCGGCGCCGAAGTTCGTGCCCATGCGGCCAAAGCCGGTGATCACCTCGTCAAAAATCAGCAGGATGCCGTGCTTGTCGCAGATCTCGCGCAGGCGCTTGAGGTAGCCCTGCGGCGGCAGGTACCAGCCCGCGCTGCCGGCCACCGGCTCCACGATGATGGCCGCCACGTTGCTGGGATCGTGCAGCGGCAGGATGCGGTTTTCCAGCTCCAGCAGGATGTCTTCCTGCCACACCGGCTCCTGGTGGTGGATGTAGGCATGGTTCACCGGGTCGTGGATGAAACGCATGTGGTCCACCCGCGGCAACAGCGAGGTGCCGAACACCTTGCGGTTGGCCGGGATGCCGCCCACGCTCATGCCACCAAAGCCCACGCCGTGGTAGCCCTTTTCGCGGCCGATGAAGATGTTGCGGTGCCCTTCGCCGCGCGCGCGGTGGTAGGCCAGCGCCACCTTCAATGAGGTGTCGGCGGCCTCGGAGCCGGAGTTGCAGAACAGCACCTTGTTCAGGTCGCCCGGCGCCATGGCGGCAATCATCTCGGCGGCCTTGAAGGCCTGGTCGTTGCTGGCCTGGAAGGCGGTCGCGTAGTCCAGCGTGTCCAGCTGGCGCTTGATGGCTTCGTTGATGGGCTTGCGGTTGTGGCCCGCGCCCACGCACCACAGGCTGGAGATGCCATCGATCACCTTCTTGCCGTCGTGGGTGGTGAACTCCATGCCGTCGGCGGCCACGAACACACGCGGGTTTTTCCTGAAGTGGCGGTTGGGCGTAAAGGGCAGCCAGTGGCTGTCCATGTTGAAGTCGTTGTAGGCCATGGGGCAACTCCGGAGTCAAAAACAAACGATGATTCTGACACTCACGCAGTCACGTTGCACCATGTGCATGCATGAAGCGCACTCCCCATCAAACAAGAAAGGGCCCTGCGGGCCCTTTCCATTGGAGCGTTTCAGTCTTCGGCAGGCGGATCAGCCGCTGCCACGGTGTCGCGGCACGAACTCGGCGCCAGATTGAGGGGGTTACCCGTGCATTTCCACGTCAGGACGCCGCTGGCAGCGTCCACTGTGGGCGTCAGCGTGATAGTGACGTCAGCCCCGAGCGTATCTTTATCGGCTGTGATGGTCACCACACCTTCCTCGCTGACGGCGGCTGTTTTGATTTTTCCCGTCGCAGCGGGCGCGCAGTTGGCCTTGACGTTGGCCGGGATGTCGCCGCCGCCGATCTGAGTCGCCTCGGAAATGCAGGTCCGCGCGCTGCTCGCGGCCAGCATCAGCTCCGACACCTTGGCACGCAGGGTGTAGTCGCGGTACGCGGGCAGCGCCACCGACGCCAGGATGCCAATGATCGCCACGACGATCATCAGTTCGATCAATGTGAAGCCCTGCTGGGCACTGGGTTGCTTCATGAGAATTCCTCCACTGGTTGAAAGCAAGTCGTCAATTGAATTTGACGAACCATAGTATTAATTTTAATTGCAAAAGTCTCGCAGTAAGGAATACTATATTAGTAATTTATGAGGCACATTAGCGATATTAATATTTTTGTACTCAGTAATGTCTTGCAGTGACTGCGACAATCCACAGCCCTTCTGCAATACGTTCCATGAGCCACGCCTACATCCTCACCCTGTCATGCCCGGACCGCCGCGGCATCGTGCATGCCGTCTCGGGCTTTTTGCTGGAGCGCGGCGGCAACATCGAAGAAGCCGCGCAGTACAACGACCACGACACCGGCCTGTTCTTCATGCGGGTGCAGTTCGCCTGCGACCAGCACACCTTTGACGACCTGAAGGCGCAGCTCAGGTTCTTTGCCGAGCCGCTGCAGATGGACTGGAAGCTGCACGCCACCACACAGCCCATGAAGACCGTCATCCTGGTCAGCAAGGAAGGCCACTGCCTGAACGACCTGCTGTTCCGCTGGAAGAGCGGCCTGCTGCCGGTGGACATCCGCGCCATCATCAGCAACCACCGCGAGTTCTACCAGCTGGCGGCCAGCTACAACGTGCCGTTCCATCACATCGCGGTGAGCCGGGACAACAAGGCGCAGGCCGAGGCCAAGCAGTTCGAGATCATCGAGGCTGAAGGCGCCGAGCTGGTGGTGCTGGCGCGCTACATGCAGATCCTGAGCGACGACCTGTGCCGCAAGCTGGCCGGGCGCGCCATCAACATCCACCACAGCTTTTTGCCCAGCTTCAAGGGCGCCAAGCCCTATTACCAGGCGCATGACCGCGGCGTGAAGCTGATCGGCGCCACGGCCCACTATGTGACGGCCGACCTGGACGAAGGCCCGATCATCGAGCAGGACGTGGCCCGCACCGACCACAGCAAGACGGTGGAAGACCTGACCGCCATGGGCCGCGACACCGAGAGCCAGGTGCTGGCGCGCGCCGTGAAGTGGCACAGCGAGCACCGGGTGCTGCTGAATGGGCACAAGACGGTCATATTCAAATGACCCCCCGAAGCGCCTGCGGCGCCTCCCCCCAAGGGGGGCGCCACCAGTGGCCCGGCAAAGCCGGTTCCACGGTGTCCTTGTAAGAGCATCCCCGCTATGACCGCCCGCATCCCGCCCATCCAGTGCCTGCTGACCTTCGAGGCGCTGGCGCGGCTGCGCAGCGTGACGCAGACGGCGGACGAGCTGAATGTGACGCCCAGCGCGGTGAGCCACCGCGTCAAGCAGCTGGAACAGATCCTGGGCACGCGCCTCTTCGGGCGGGCCGATTTTTCACTGACCACCGAGGGCAGCGAATACCTGGCCCATGTGCGCGAGGGGCTGGCCAGCCTGGAGCGTTTTCCGGGCCAGGACACGGCCACCACCAAACGCAAGCTGCGCGTGGCGGTCACGCCGACCTTTTCGCGCTCCATCCTCATGCCGCGGCTGCGCGGCTTCATCGAGGCCTACCCCGAGATTGACCTGACGCTGCAGGTCAGCATTCCGCTGCTGGACGTGGTGGCCGAGGACGCCGACTTGATGGTGCGCTTTGGCACCGGCCGCTATGCCGACGTGGAACACACCTGCCTCATGACTGATGAGGTCACGCCGCTGGCATCACCCGCCTACATCCGCGAGCACGGCCCGTTTGACACGGTGGACGAGCTGCTGGCGGCCAAGCTCATCAAGAGCCCGCTGGAGCCCTGGCGCACCTGGTTCCTGGCGCACGGGGTGGATGCGGGCGAACCGGCCGAAGGCTCCAGCTTCAACGACATCGGCCTGATGTGCGACGCGGCAGCCCAGGGCCTGGGCATTGCACTGGTGCGCCTGAAGCTGGGCCACCCCTGGCTGGACAACGGGTCTCTGGAGCGCATCTCTACCCGCAACGTGCCCAGCCCTCATGCCCACTACCTGTGCTGGCGCACGGGCACGATGGAACGCTGGGAATGCGCGGCGTTTGCCGACTGGCTCAGGAAGAGCCTGGCCTGAATACGCCGTCAGTGCCGGGAATTCACGGAGCACTGAAAAATTCTTCATTCCCTTCGCGGCCGGCTTGGCCTACAGTGCAAGCCATGAATGCCCCGCTGGACGCCAATCTCTTGCAGCGCACCGAACGCCAGGCCGCCGTGGTGCGCGCCCTGTCTGCCGTGCTGCCCGTCCACGCGCTGCTGTGGCACAACGAAGACACCGTGCCGTATGAATGCGATGGCCTCACCGCCTACCGCCAGCGCCCGCTGGTGGTCGCGTTGCCCGAGACCACCGACCAGGTGCAGGCCGTGCTGCGCGCCTGCCATGCGCTGGGCGTGCCGGTGGTGGCGCGCGGCGCGGGCACGGGCCTGTCGGGCGGCGCGATGCCGCACGCCCTGGGTGTCACGCTGTCGCTGGCCAAGTTCAACAGGATCCTGAACCTCGACAAATACAGCCGCACGGCTGTCGTGCAGTGCGGCGTGCGCAACCTGGCCATCAGCGAGGCGGCAGCCCCCCTGGGCCTGTACTACGCGCCCGACCCCTCCAGCCAGATCGCCTGCACCATCGGCGGCAACGTGGCCGAAAATTCCGGCGGCGTGCACTGCCTGAAATACGGCCTGACGCTGCACAACGTGCTGAAGGTGCGCGGCTTCACCATCGAGGGCGAGCCGGTGGAGTTCGGCGGCGACGCGCTGGACGCGCCGGGGCTGGATCTGCTGCCGGTGATTGTGGGCAGCGAGGGCATGCTGGCCGTTACCACCGAGGTGACCGTCAAGCTCGTGCCCAAGCCCATGCTGGCGCGCTGCATCATGGCCAGCTTCGATGACATCCGCAAGGCCGGGGACGCGGTGGCCTCGGTGATTGCGGCGGGCATCATCCCGGCCGGGCTGGAGATGATGGACAAGCCCATGACGGCGGCGGTGGAAGACTTTGTGCACGCGGGCTACGACCTGAGCGCCGAGGCCATCTTGCTGTGCGAGAGCGACGGCACGCCCGAAGAGGTGGAAGAGGAAATCGGCCGCATGAGCGCGGTGCTGCGCAACGCCGGTGCGACGGCCATTGCGGTCAGCCGCGACGAGGCCGAGCGCCTGCGCTTCTGGAGCGGGCGCAAGAACGCATTCCCCGCGTCAGGCCGCATCAGCCCCGACTACATGTGCATGGACTCGACCATCCCGCGCAAGCGGCTGGCCGACATCCTGCTGGCCATCCAGCAGATGGAGCGCAAATACCAGCTGCGCTGCGCCAATGTGTTCCATGCGGGCGACGGCAACCTGCATCCGCTGATCCTGTTCGATGCCAACGATCCCGACCAGCTGCACCGCTGCGAGCAGTTTGGCGCCGACATCCTGGAGACCAGCGTGGCCATGGGCGGCACCGTGACCGGCGAGCATGGCGTGGGCGTGGAGAAGCTCAACAGCATGTGCGTGCAGTTCAGCGCCGAGGAGAACGAGCAGATGTTCGGCGTCAAGCGCGCGTTCGACGCGCAGGGTCTGCTGAACCCCGGCAAGGTGATCCCCACGCTGAACCGCTGCGCCGAATACGGCAGGATGCTGGTGCGCGGCGGGCAGATCGCCCACCCCGACCTGCCGCGCTTCTAGCTCACTGCTTGCACTGCTCGGAGTCGATCACCGCGATCGACTCCTTCTTGTCTTCTTCCTTGCGCTTGTCTTCGGCCTGTTTGGCCTCTTCCTTGATCAGCAGCGCCACGAACTTCGTCACCGTGTTGTCCACCTCGTTGACGATGGCCTGCACCTCCGCGCGCGTGACGGTGGTGTCGTTGCGAAGAACCTCCACGATGCGCTCGACCGCCGGCGCGGCCGCCGGCGTGGGTGCCGGCGTAGGCGTCGGCGCGGGTGCCGGCGTAGGTGCCGGCGTAGGTGCCGGCGTAGGTGCCGGCGTAGGTGCCGGCGTAGGTGCCGGCGTGGGTGCCGGTGTGGGTGCCGGCGTGGATGGCGAACCTGCCGGCGGCGGGGGAGAGGCAAACGGCGGCGGCGCCGCGCCCGACTGTGCGAAGGCGTTCAGCCCCGTGCCCGGCGTAAACACCGGCGTGGTGCCATTGAAGTTCACGTTCGGGCTGGTCGCCAGCGCGAACTGGTTGGGGCCGTTGCCGCCCACGAACAGGATGGTCGGGCTGTTGATGGACATGTTTCCACCCGCACCGGTGCCCACGCCGCCCGTGTTGGTGGCGTTGACCTCGAAAGTCTCGTCACTGGAAGCCGTGGCATACAGCGAGCCCTCGGCCCGCACATACACCGTGGGCAGGCCTGGCGGCGCTGGCGTTGCGCGGGGCGTTCCCGTGGGCGTGCCGGCGGTATGGCGGATATAGATGCTCTGGGCCGACAGGCTGATGTCGCCCTGTGACATCACGTGCACGTCGTCCAGGTAATCGTCCAGATGGCCGATCTTGATCACGTCGCCAGCGGACATTTCGATACCCGTGCCGCCCGCGTCGGTCGCCTTCACGCGGTGGCCCACATGCAGGTCGCCGCCGGAGCTGATGTACACGCTCTTGCCGACGACGCCGCCGGTGCCGGGGCCGCCGCCGTCCATCTCGGCGGGCAGGTTGCCGCTCACGCGCAGCAGGCTGGTGAACGGCGCCCAGATGTGGATCGCGCCGTCACCGTTACCCACGCCGCGCAGGGTGGTGGCCTGCGTGCCGGTCAGCACCAGGTCCACCAGGTCACCATCGCCCGTGAGGTTCGCTGGGCCATCACCGGCCACGATCTCGGCTGCGTCCACATGGGCGTACAGGTTCTTGCGCGCGCCCAGGAACACCTTGGGTGCCTCGATCTGGGTGGCCAGGCTGTCGGTGTGGGTGTTGCCCAGGATGGAGCCTTCGGCATGCAGGGCCAGCTTGTCGCCGCTGACCACGCGCGCGGTGCCGGCCAGCTCGATGTTGCCCGTGCCTTCGGTCGTGCCCAGGGCCTCGATGTCCACCTGGTTGATCGCCTGCACCAGCGAACCGGCGCGCAGCGTGATATTGCCGGCTTCCATGCGCACGCTGGCGGTGGTGGGCCCGCCAAGCAGGCGGTTGTCGTCCACCGCGATGATGCTGCCGGGTTGCGGGTGCTCCGTGTTCTGCTGGCCGGCATACAGGCCGACCGCGCCCAGGGCGGGGGCAAAGTCGCTGTCCACGGTGATGTTGTTGGCCGAGCTCACATGCGCTTCGCCCACCGCGCCGTCCACGCTCAGGTCCAGCAGGCTGGTGGGGACGTGGGATATCTCGACCGGGAAATGCAGCGCCATCTGCGCGGCAGGCGTGGCGCCGCCCACGCCCGCATGGGCATGCACCTTGGTCGCGCCGTCGATGGACACCGGCACGAGGTTGATGAAGCCATTGGGTTCGTTGCGCCCGATGTCACTGGCGGCGTCCAGCAGGATGGAGTCCTGCCCGCCCGGCACGGTGTTGCTGCCGCCCGCGCTCACGGTGCGCAGCACGCCGCCCTGCGCCGCCGGGCCGGAGACGCCCTGGTTGTAGATGTTGTTTGCCTTGAGTTCGATCTTGCCGGACTCCACGCCGGGCAGGCCGATCTCGATGTTGCCGCGGTGCACGCCACCGTCGTCCACGGCCGATATCTGCACCAGGGGCACCACACCGCCCTCGCCACCCGACAGGCTGGAGACGGCGTACACGCCACGGCTGGCACTGTTGAAGCCGCCCGAACCGATGTCCTGCGGCGACAGCTCCAGCGTGCCGGCGGAGGCCGTGCGCAGCGTCAGGCGGGCCTGCTCGCCGTCGTACAGGTCCGGGCCCAGGCCGCCCAGGTCGGCCGAGAACCAGCCGCGCCCGCCGGCCGCATCGGCACCGATCAGGTTGGCCAGCGGCAGGTCAGCCACGCCGGCCGAAATGTGCATGCGGTCCACCGAGAAAGGTTCGGTCTGCGCGACCTTCAGGTTGGTCTTGATGGACACCGTTTTGCCAGGCGCCAGCACGCCAGCGCCGTTGAACATCACGCGGTCCACCGGCGCGGGGGCCGGGCCGGCCGCGTGGGCCGGTGCGGGCGCGGCGGGGCTGGCACCGAACACCACGGAGGCACTGCCCGAGGGGGTTTCGTAGAGGTAGTTTTCCACGCGCAGCACAGGTGCGTCGATGCGGGCGAGTTCGTCGCTGTTGAGGATCAGGTCATCGGGGCTGTCCGGATCGCTCGCGTGCGTCTGGGGGCTGAAGTGGATTCGCTTGCCGGTTTCGATATGCACCGCGCCGGTGGTGGCACTGGTTGCCACCAGCTTTTCATGCGAGGCGCCGCTGGCCAGGCGCAGGCTGTCGGTGTTCAGGTAGATCTGGCCGTTTTGCGATTGCACCGTGTCGGCAATCACCAGTGTGCCCCTCTCTTCCCGTCCTCCCGCCAGCGTCATGGTGATGGAGATATTGCCCGCCACCGTCAGCGCCTGCGAATTGCCGCCACCCAGGCGCAGCGTGTCGGCCGTGCTCTCAAGCGTAAGCCGGGCCGGGCCCGCGCCGACCGATTCGCCGCGGTAGGCCGCGGGGTTGGTGATGGGGCCGAACACCGAGCGCACGTCATGGTCGCCGGTGATGCTGACGTCGCCCAGCTTGTTGGCATGGTCCACCGGTGAATCCAGGTGCAGCGTGCCGGCGCTCAGCGACGAGCTGCCGCTGATGACCACGCCGCGGTCGCCCGCGCGCAGGTGCACCGTGCCGCTGGTGGGCTGGTCCGGGTTGCGGCCGATGGCGCTGACCTGGTGGCCCGCATAGCCGAAATAGATCTTGCCCGTGGCCGACGAGGCCTCAAGGTGTATCTGACCGCCCGCGCCACCCACACCGTCGGTGCCGGCGCTGCTCAGGTCCTCACCCGCCACGCCACCATTGGCCGAGAAGCTGCGGCTGCCACCACCGTAAAACGCCAGCGACGGCGCCTTGACCGTGATGCTGCCGCCTTGCCCGCCGGCGCCCAGCGTGGCCTGGCCTTCGCTCAGCTCCAGGTACTCGCCTTTGCCGCCGCCGCTGCCGCCGTTGGCGCTCAGCGCCGTGTAGCTTGTGGCAGCAAGCAGGTTGCCGCTGCCGGTGCTGAGCGTGATGCTGCCACCGTTGCCGCCGGCCCCGGCATGCACCGCGGGCGGGGCCGGTGCCGGCGGCTCCGGCGCCAGCGGCAACGTGTTGAGGTTGCCACCGTGGCTGCCATCCGCATAGATGGTCAGCGCGTCGGTCAGGGTGATGCCGGTGGCGGCGCTGAGCTCGGCCGTGCCGCCGTCGCCACCGCGCCGCCCGGCCGGGATGCCGTCACCGTTGGCGTCACCCGCATCACCACCCGACACGTCGATAGCCAGCGAGTAGCCATGGATGGCGCCTTGCAACGACTTGACGCGCACCGTGCCGCCGCCGCCGCTGGTCAGGATTTCGTGGCCATACACGTCGTTGGGCTGGCCGTCGGCCCGGATGTCCACCTGCTGCGCGTCGGTGACATGGATGTTGCCATTGAGCGCTTCCAGCGTGATGGTGCCACCCGTGCCGGGCTCGCCACTGACCGTGGCATGGCCAGAGCGCGCGCTGATGGTCAGCACGGAGTAGTCCATGGGCAGCTGTGCGCTTGCGGACTCCTCGGGCATTTCGCCGATCACCAGCGTATCCACGCCCACGCAGTCCACGGCGCAGTTCCAGCCGGACTGGACCGTGATATTGCCCGGCGTGGAGCCATACGAGCGGCTGACGACGCCGTCGGCGCGGATGCTGCCCGTGAGGTTGACGGTCTTGCCATGGATGGTCACGTCGCCGGCCTTCATGGCGGTGTTGGCGCCATAGGCATCGTCCCACACGGTGGTGCTGATGGAGCCCACGCGCACATGCCCATATTTGCCTTCGATGGTGACATTGCCACCCGAACCGGCCAGGGTGCCGAAATGGTTGGTCCGGATGTCGCCTACCCACAGATCACCCGCCGAGCGCAGCGTCACGCCGCCGCCGCCCTGGCCGCCGCTGTAGGAGCCGGACGCGGTATACACGTCATTGAGCTTGAGAGACACGCCGCTCACGGCTGCGCCCGGCGTGCCGGCGTTGATGGTGATCTGGCGCGGCGCGCCGTCGTAGTTGGCCACGCTGAGTTCGTTGATCCGCGACAGGTCGATGCCGCGCGACGCATTGGTAAAGGGTGCCGGCGGCGTGGCTGGCGGCTCGGTGGTGTTGAGCGTGCGCAGGGTCAGGTTGCCATGCACCGACAGGTCATAGTTGTATTCGCCGCCCGCCACGATCGCGTGGTTGGCCTCCAGCGTGATGTCGCCATTGAAGGACTCCAGCTCGTTGGTGAACACCTCGGTCACGCCGCCCGGGTCGCCCGCCAGGATGCTGCCGTCGCCCAGTGCGGGTGTTTCTTCCGTACCCTGGGTAATGAGGATGTAGTCCGGGTCCAGCAGCCAGGCGCCGGCCCGGCCCTGGGGTGCGCTCACATCCGGCATGCCCCGGCGCACCAGGGTCTTGCCCGATGTCTCGACCCGCCCGCCGTTGCCGCCCTGCGGGCCGCCGCGAGCGCTGATGTGTGCGGCCGTGCGCGTGGTGCCGTCGCTCCACAACACCACGGTGCCGCCGTCGCCCTGCGCTGTGGCATCAGCGCGGACCACGCTGCCCGCCAGCGCCGTGGTGCTCTGCGCGTTGGCCAGCGGGCCCTTGCCTTGCCAGCCCCCGCCTACCAGCACCTCGCCGCCGCCGGCCGCACCGCTGGCATCCAGCACGGCCGTGGCATGCAAGGTGGTCTGCGCGCCTGTAACGTGGATCGCGCCGCCCTGGCTGCCGCCATTGCGCTGCGCAGTGACGCTGCCGCCCACATCGGCGCTGACCTGCCCGCGCAACACGACCTTGCCGCCTTGCACGACAGCCGATTGAGCCTGAATCAGGCCGCTGTGACGCAACTGGCTGGCAAACACGGCGACTGAATCGCCCTTGAGCTGCCCCAGGTTCAGGGCCCGGTCAGCCGGCGCCTGCAGCTCCAGCTGGATGCCCTCCAGGCCGCGGCCCGTGAGCGCGACCTTCTGCCCGGCCACCAGCAGGGTGTCGCCGCCCGAAGCCTGCACGACCGCCTGCGCGCCGGTGTCGATCTGCGGCGCGATCAGCACCACATCACCGCCACGCGCCACCACCCGGCCCTGAACCGACAGGCCGCCGCCGCCCAGGCCGTCCTGGCCAAAACGCATGCGCCCGGCCAGCGCGTCGGCGTCGCTCATGCGCAGGGTGGACGCGGTAAAGCCCGCGGTGTCCACCACCGCGCCGGCGCCCACGGCAATGCCCGCGGGGTTGACCAGCACCAGCTTGCCGTTGGAGCTGAGCGTGCCGAAGATGGCGCTGGGGTTGTTGCCCAGCACGCGGTTGATGGATGTGCTGGCGGCGTTGGGCTGGGCGAAGTGCGTGGTGCTGCCGCCCGGCACGTTGAAGCTCTGCCAGTTGATGGCGCTGTGGGCCGTACCGGCGCCGTTTTGCGTGGTGACCGTCAGGTTCGCGCCGTTGCGCGACAGCGCGGCCGCGCCGTGGATGGCCTGGGCGCCGGCGGGTTGCGCGCGCAGGGGCGCCGCTGCAAAGCAGGCCGCCAGGGCCAGGGCCAGGGCCAGCGGGCGATGCCCCGCCACGGCCGGGCTGGGTGCCACACAGGCATGCGCCGGTGTGGGTTTTGGGTTCATTGCATGCAGGGACATGGGTGTTCCCCTTCTTCGGTCCGGAACCAATTCTCTATCGTGGCAAACCACCGGCGATCGGCACGGCAATCCAGCACGCCCTTCTCCCTACGACTTTGTGCACTGCTCGCCGGTCAGGGCAATGCCATCGGCATCCTTGTTTTTCTTTTTCTTTTCTTCGTCCTGACGGGATTCTTCGTCGATCAGTTTGGTGACAAAGGTGGACAGCACACTGCCCGTATTGTTCACGATGTCGCGCGCCTCGCCGGTCGTCAGGCTTGGCAGTATTTCAACCAGTCGTTGCGCAGCCGGCGAATCCGACACGGGCGGCGGCGCAGGCGTCGGGGGATCGGCAGGCGCAGGCGCGGACGGCTGCGTCGGCGCCGGTGCGGGCGCCGCCGGGGGCGCAGGGGGCGGGGGTGCAGGCGGCGTTGGCGGCGGGGGCGCGGGCGGAGGAGGCGCTGGCGGCGTAGGTGCCGGAGCCGGTGTTGGCGCGGGCGCGGGCGCGGGAGCCGGCACTGCCGCCGACGCCACCAGCGCCACTGCCGGCGCCGGTGCCGGCGTGTTCACCACCGACGCGGTAAAGCCGGTGGGCGCCGTCAGGGCCCCGCTGGCGGAGCCGCCCGAGACGGTGCGCTGGATCACGTTGAAGGTGTCGCCAACGGCCCAGCTGGCGCCAGACATCGCCACCGGGCTCAGCACGATGCCGGGGCTGGCCACCGACACGCTGCCGGACACCAGCAACTGGTCGTGGCTGGAGCTGTTCAGCAGGTCCAGCTCCAGCGTGCCGGTGCCGCCGTTGAAACCGCCCGAGACGCTCAGCGAGCCCACGGTGCTGGCACCACCGGGCTTGATGCTGCCGTTGTTGGTCAGGGTCGCACCGCCCAGGTTGACCGTGCCGCTGCCTTCAATCAGGCCGCCCGCGTTGTTGGTCAGCGCATTGCCGATGGACAGCGTCTTGCCGCTGGCAATGGTCAGGCGGCCGGAGTTCTGGGTGAACACACCGGGCCCGAAGCTCAGCGTGCCGCTGTCCACAATGATCTGGGCGCCTGCTGCGTTGGTAAAAGACAGGTTGGCGCCGGCGATTGCACTGGTGCCGGTGCCGGACGATTTCTTGATCAACCCGGAGTTCTGCACCGACTGGGCCGTGCCGTCCCCCGAAATCCCCATGTCGTTCTGGATGTCCAGTGTCTTGCCGGTGTGGTTGACGAACGCCGCACCTACACCGCTCAATTTGATCTCGCCCGTGCCGCCCTGGATCTTGGTTGAGCCCTGGTTGTTCAGCGTTTTGGTGAGGATCAGCGAGCCTGAGAACACCTGCAGGTCGGTCACATCCAGGTCCACGTTCAGCGTGTGCTGGCCGCCGCCGCTGACCTTCAGGGCGCCGGTGGCACCATGGGTGATGGTGGCGCTGCCCGCGCTCACACCCATGCTGCCGGTGGCGGCAAACGCCACGTCCAGCCCGGCCTCCAGCAGCAGCGCACCCGCGCCCGCATTCAGGCTGGCTGCCAGGCTGATGTCGCTGCTGGCGCCCGCCGCCTTGAGCGTGATGCCGTTGCCGCTCATGGCGCTGGTGGAGGTGGTGGAGATGCCACCGCCCGCCGTGCGGATGTCCAAGGCGCCGGTACCGGCCGAGACAGCATTGCTGATGAACAGGCCGCCAGCGCTGTCCACAATCGTGACGCCACCAGACGGTGAGGACACGCTTCCCAGCGTGGCGATGACGTTGGTCGCGTTGCCCAGTGCGATCCCACCCCCGGTTGTGACGGCCGTGAGCACGCCGCCGGTGTCCAGCGTGGTGCCGTTTTCCTGGTTGATGACGCCTGACACGCCAGAGATGGTGAGGTTCGATCCGGCCGTCGTACTGCCCAGCGTCACGGCGGTGCCGCTGTTGATGAAAACGTTGTTGTTCGCCGTGACGGTACCGGCGCCCGTGTTCACCGCGCCCGTGGTGCCCTCCAGGATGACGTTCTGTGCATTGACGGTCCGGGCCGAGCCCAGCGTGACGCCTGCGCCCTGCAGCGTGATGGTGCCCGTGCCACCCGTCACGTTCTGGCCCACGGTCAGCAGCCCGGGCGATTCGACGCTGATTACGCCGTTGGTGACTTCAACGCCGGAATTGATGTCCACCGTGCCCACCGTCAGTGCGCCGGCGGACTTGAATGAGAAGGTCTGGCCTGACCCCGCCTTGCCGGCCACGGTGTTGACCGCGTTGGCCTCGGCCAATGACACCGAGCCCGCGTAACTGTGCAGGTTGAGCTTGTCGGTGGTGACCGTCTTGCCGGCGTCGGCAGAGATGCTGCCGTTGTTGATCATGCTGACCTGGCCCGCACCACCCATGGTGATGTTGTCCTTGATCTGGATGCCCAGCGTATGGCCTGACGAGCCCAGTTTCAATATGCCCGTGGAAGCCTGTGCCAACTCGGCCGGCGACAGCTCCAGCGTGTTGGCCGTGGCATCGCCGATAGCGCCAAGCGCTAGTGCCGTTGCGTTATTGAATGGCTTGAGCGTTACCGTTCCGGACGCAACGCCGCCCGAATCGAGCTGTGCGTTGACCGCCATCTTGTCGGCAATCAGCTCAATGTCTGATGCATTGGCCTGGATCTTGGACTGCACGGTGACCAGGCTCTGCGTGGATTGCAGGGATACCACGCCGCCGGTTGCCGTGTTGCGGATCCCGTAACCCACCAGACTCAAGTCGTCGATGGTGATGCCGCTGGTGCCGGTATGGCTGAGCCTGATGTGACCGCTGCCCGTGTTGCCCGCGTTAACGCTGCCGGTCAGGTCAATGGTCATGGCGCCGATGGCATTGTTGGTGATCCCACCGACTGCGTTCATGCGCAGGTGGTTGGCCCACACGGTGTTGCCGCTTTGCAGCCTGATGGCGCCGGCCGAAGACGACAGCGACACGTCACCGCGCCCACCGGGACCACGCGCGTCGATGTCGCCCGCCCCGCCCAGCGTCATCGCGGCGCCTGAAATCAAGGTGACGCCTCCACCAAAGCCGCCTGTGGGGGTGGTAGTGATTTCGCGCACGGTCATGCTGCCGCCCGCGCCGCCAGCCGTCAGCGATACAGCGCCGCCCTTGGAGTGGATGCCGCCGATGTTGATCTGACCGTTGGTGGTGGTGAAAGTAACGGCGCCGCCATTGGTCTGAATGCGGTCTGGGTCCGCATTGGTCACAATGCGTTCGCCCGCCGTCACGGTAAAAGTGCTGCCGGCCGTGAGCAGGTTCAGGTTGAGCAGATCGTCAGCCAGGTCCTGGACGATCACGTCGCGCGTGGCCTGTAACGTGATGTCGCCGCCCAGGCCCTCCAGCGCCTGTTCGGAAATCGTGATGTCGGTGACCGTGTCGATGTCCCCGGCATTGACAACGTTGTCCGCCGTTACTTCCAGGTCGTTGGCACCGCCCGCCCCATTGGCAATGATGATGTCCCGGGGGTCCAGCAACACGCTGCCCGCCCGGCCCTTGGGCGCGGACACATCCACCGTGCTGCGGAACACCAGGCGCCCCTTGCCCGACGTTTCCACGTTGCCCCCGTCACCGCCCTGCGCGCCGCCACGCGCGCTGATGGCCGCGCCCGTACGGGTGGTCTGGTCGCTCCACAGCACCACGGTCCCGCCGTTGCCGATGTCCGTGGCGTCGGCCTTGATCGTGCTGCCGGTCTCGGCCACTGTGTCGACCGCGTTGCCCACGCGCGCATCCTTGCCCTGCCAGCCACCGCCGATCAGCACCTCGCCGCCGCCTGCAGCCCCGCTGGCATCGATGACTGCCCCGCTCTTGAGCTTGACCTTGTTGGCCGTCGCGTGGACTTGCCCGCCCAGGCTGCCGCGCCGGGCCGCGATGCTGCCGCTGATGTCTGCTGCGTCCTGGCCGCGCAGCACAACCTTGCCGCCGTCCGCGCTGGCCTGCGTCGCGCTGATCAGGCCGCTGTGCCTGAGCGTGCCCGCAAAAATGCCGACCGCGTCGCCGGTGATGTGGCCCAGGTTCACGGCGCTGTCCTGCGGCGCCTGCACCTGCAGGTGGATGCCTTCCAGGCCGCGGCCCGTGACTTCGACCTTCTGCCCGGCGGCCAGCACGGTCGCGCCGCCCGGGCTCTGGATCAGCGCGCCCTGGCTTGTTTCAACGTTCGGCGCGATCAGCACCACGTCGCCACCGCGCGCCACGATCTGCCCGCCCACGGCCAGACCGCCCGCGATGCCGCCGTCGCCAAAGCGCATGCGCCCGGCCAGCGCGTCGGCGTCGCTCATGCGCAGGGTGGACGCGGTAAAGCCCGCCGTGTCCACCACCGCGCCGGCGCCCACGGCAATGCCCGCGGGGTTGACCAGCACCAGCTTGCCGTTGGAGCTGAGCGTGCCGAAGATGGCGCTGGGGTTGTTGCCCAGCACGCGGTTGATGGAGGTGCTGGCCGCGCTGGGCTGGTTGAACTGGGTGACCGTGCCCGGCGCCACGCCGAAGCTTTGCCAGTTCAGCGCGCTGTGGCTGGTGCCCGCGCCGTTCTGGGTGGTGATGATGGTTTTGTTGCCCTGCGTGGCCATGCTGGCTGTGCCATGGATGGCCTGCAGGCCGGTTGACTGCGCGTGGACCGGGCCGACAAAGGCCCCGCCAAACGCCCCGGCGAATGCCCCGGTAATGGCCAGCGCGACCCCGGCAGGGCGATACCCGGCCACGGCCGGGCTGGTCGCCAAGGGACGGGATGGAACGGAACGATCGCGCATGGGTCGGAACTCCTGCAAGGCAGCTGCAGATGCTGCCTTTGCGTGGGGCTGCAGCGCAGCCCCTTTGTCATGAGAAGGGTTGCTTTCGACAGTAGCACAGGGCTTGCTCAGCGGCAACAGCGCACCCCCGCCAATTGGGGGAGGCCAGTGCACGGCAAAGCCCGTTGTGCGTCATAAATCACAAAACAATTTCACACCCGCGGCGGGTGACGTCCAACCCCCTTCAACCCTGGCGTTTCAACGCAGCGGCCAGACAAAGGTCGGCCCAGGCTTTGGCCTTGTCGGGCAGGTTGCGCAGCAGGTACGCGGGGTGGTAGGTCACCACCACGGGCACGCCGTGGTAGCTGTGGGCCCGCCCGCGCAGCTTGCCGATGGGCTCGGTTGTCTGCAGCAGCGACTGCACTGCAAAACGGCCCATGGCCAGAATGATCCTCGGCTGCAGCAGCTCCACCTGGCGGCGCAAGAAGGGCTCGCATTGCGCGACTTCCTCGGGCTGCGGGTTGCGGTTGCCGGGCGGGCGACATTTGAGCACGTTGGCGATGAACACATTGTTACGTCTGTCCATCTGCAGCGCGCGCAGCATGTTGTCCAGCAGCTTGCCGGCCTGGCCCACAAAGGGCTCGCCCTGGATGTCTTCGTTTTCGCCGGGCGCCTCGCCAACGATCAGCCAGTCGGCCTGCGGGTCACCCACGCCGAACACGGTATTGCGCCGGTGGTTGCACAGTTTGCACGCCTGGCAACCAGCGACGGCCTCCCGCAGCGCGGGCCAGTCCATCTGCGCCACGCCCGCCGGGCGCAAGCGCGGGGCCATGTCTGCCGGCGCCACCGGATCCACCACGGCAGCGGGCGGGCCTGCGGCGGGCCGGCCAGGCGGCGCCCCCGCGGGCGGGCCGGATCGGGCCACAGCCGTTGCAGCCACCGCGCCCGCCGTGGCTGCGGTCAAGGCAGGCAAGGGCAGCGGCTGGAACAGCTGCACCCCCATCTCCGCCAGCATGGCCCGCTGGCGTTCGTCCAGGCCCAGGCTCATAGCTTGAAGCTCATGACGACAGCGTCTTCGCGCTGGCCGCTGGCCGCCGGGTAGTAACCCCGGCGCTCGCCCACGCGCCGGTAGCCATGGCGTTCGTAGATCTGCAGCGCGCGGGCGTTGCTCACGCGTACCTCCAGCCACAGCCATTGCGCCCCCTGGCCGCGCGACCAGATGGCCAGTGCGTCCAGCAACACCCGGCCCCAGCCCTGGGCCTGGTTGGCAGGTGCCACGGTGATGTTCAGCAAATGCACCTCGTCCACGCCCTTCATGGCCACGAAGTAACCCAGGATGGTGCCGTCGGCCACCAGCAGCTGCGCCTGGTAGCCCGAACGCAGCGAGTCGGTGAAGTTGCCGCGTGACCACGGCTGCGCATACGCGCGCTGCTCGATGGCCAGCACCTCGTCCAGCCTCGCCTCGGTCATCGGCTCGAACTGCGCTTCAACGGACTTGAATACGGCGCTCATGGTTGTGGTGTCACGGCGCGCGCCGCGCGTTCGGCCGCGCGCTCGCCCGTGGTTTTGGCGACTTTATCGCGAATGTAGCGGGGCAACGCCTGCGCCGCTGGCACGGCTTGCCCCGCCGCCAGCAGCGCGGGCGCCAGGCGCAGCATGGCCGTGGCCGTGGGCAGCGCGTCAACCCGCGCCACGGCGGCGCTCAGCCGCCCGCCATAGGCGGCGAAGGCATTGCCCGCGAGCGTCCAGCCCGGCTGCACGGGCACGTCCTGCGGCGCTGACAGCGCGGCGCCGCCATGCGCCTGCCACTGCGTGCCGTCGTGCGACCAGGCGGCGGTGTAGACCTCGTCCATGCGCGCGTCCAGCACGGCCTGCACCCGGGTGGCGCCCTGGGTGTGGCGGGCCTCTTCGGCCACGGCCAGCAGGGTGTCCACCGGCAGCACCGGCACACCCGCGCCAAACGCCAACCCCTGCGCTACCGCGCAGGCGGTACGCAGGCCGGTGAACGAACCCGGGCCCGCGCCATAAGCCACGGCGTCAAGTTCATGCAGCGCCATTCCGGCCTGACCCAGCAGCGCCATGGCCTGCGGAATCAGCGTGGCGGACGCCTGTGCACCGCCGGGGCCGGTGTGCTGCCGCACCTGCACCTGGCCGCCGTGCCAGTGCCCCACGGCGATGGACAGGGCTTCAGTGCTGGTGTCGAACGCAAGGACCTTCATGCGTCGATTATCGAGCCGCTTGATAATCGGCCGATGACAATCCCCCGCGCGCTGGCTGCCCTGCTCGGCCTGACCCTGCTGGCTGGCCAGGCCCTGGCCCAGGCACTGCCCCCTGAAGTGGATGCAGCCCTGGCCCGCGCCAAGATCCCGCGCGACGCGGTCACGCTGCTGGTGGCCGACGTGGACGGCCGCGCGGTACCCCGCCTGGCCCACCGCACGGGCGTGCCGGTGAACCCGGCGTCGGTCATGAAGCTGGTCACGACCTTCGCCGGGCTGGAGCTGCTGGGCCCGGCCTTCACCTGGGCCACGCCTGTGTACCTGGAAGGCGCGGTGCGCGACGGCACGCTGTACGGCAACCTTTACATCCGCGGTCTGGGCGACCCCAAGCTGGTGGCCGAGAGGCTGTGGCTGCTGCTGCGCCGCGTGCAGGGCCTGGGCATCCAGCAGATCGCGGGCGACATTGTGCTGGACCGCGGTGCTTTTGACGTGCCCGAGCAGGACCCGGGCGCCTTTGACGGCGAGCCCCTGCGCCCCTACAACGCATCACCCGACGCGCTGCTCATCAACTACAAGTCGGTGGTCATGACCTTTGTGCCCGACCGCACAGCCGGCACGGCGCAACTGCACCTGGAGCCGCCGCTGGCTGGCGTGCAGGTGCCCGCAAGCGTGCCGCTGGCGCTGACGGATTGCGCGGACTGGCGTGGCGCGCTGAAGGCCGATTTCAGCGATCCGCTGCGCATCCGTCTTGCGGGCAACTACCCGGCTGCCTGCGGCGAGCGCAACTGGCCCGTGGCCTATGCCGCGCCGCGCAGCTACGGCATGCGCGCGGTGGCGGGCATGTGGGCGTCGCTGGGCGGCAAGCTGTCGGGCCAGGTGCGCGAAGGGCGCACGCCCTCCGGGCTGGCACCCAGCTTCGAGCTGCTGTCGCCCACGCTGGCCGAGGTGATCCGCGACATCAACAAGTACAGCAACAACGTGATGGCGCAGCAACTGTTCCTGACGCTGAGCCTGCAGCAAAAAGGCACGGGCACCGCCGACGGCTCGCGCGAGTTGCTGCGCCAGTGGTGGACCGCGCGCTTTGGCGCGACGGACCTGCCCGTGATGGACAACGGCTCGGGCCTGTCGCGCGAATCGCGCATCACCGCGCAGGCGCTGGCGCGCATGCTGCAGGCCGCCTGGGCGTCACCGGTGATGCCCGAGCTGATGTCGTCACTGCCCATCACGGGCGTGGACGGCACCATGCGGCGCAGCCGCGCGCGCGGCGCCACCGCCCACCTGAAGACCGGCAGCCTGCGCGACGTGGCCGGCGTGGCAGGCTATGTGCTGGGCGCCAGCGGCCGCCGCTACGTGCTGGTAGCCCTGGCAAACCACCCCAACGCCAACGCCGTGCGGCCCGCGATCGACGCCCTGCTCGAATGGACCTCACGCGACCAGTAGCACCTGATCCGTTCACCATGCCTTCGAGCGAACTCATCGGCTACCTGGCCGCCATCCTGACCACCTGCAGCTTTGTGCCGCAGGCCTGGCTGACCTTTCGCACGCGCGACGTGAGCGGCATTTCGCTGGGCATGTACAGCGTGTTCACCACCGGCGTCGCGCTGTGGCTGGTGTATGGCTTGCTGCTGGGCGCCTGGCCCATCGTGGCCGCCAATGCCGTCACGCTGGCGCTGGCCGTGGCCATCCTGGTCATGAAGCTGCGCTTTCGCTGACGTGGTCGCGTCGCCTTCGTGACGGCGCCGCGAACACCCTCCGTACTAACCCGTTACCGCGTGCTGGCGGAGCGATTTAGCATGTTGAAGTCAAAAACGAACGCTCGTTCTTTTTTCAACCAGGAGACAACATGAAACGACTTCACGCACTGACCGCCGTGGCGGCAGCATCCCTGCTGGCAGCCTGCGGCGGCGGCGGCGACGACAACACCCGCGGCGCGATCAAGGAGACTCCGCAGACAGTGGCCACATTGAGTGCTGCCCAGCTGGACGCCGCAACCGCTGCCGGCGGCTTGCAAGCCCTCGCCGGCAAGGCCAAATGCGACGTGCGCGTGATGGCCATTAACTACGCCACCGTGGGCGTCAACGGCGAGGCTGCCAATGCCTCCGGCGCGCTGCTGGTGCCCACGGGCGCCGCCTGCCTGGGGCCGTTCCCGCTGGTGGCCTATGCCAAAGGTACGGACGTGCAAAAGCCCCGCACGCTGGCCAACCCGGCCGACAGCGAAACCGCGCTGCTCAGCGCCATGTATGCCGCCCAGGGCTATGCCGTGGTGGCCACCGACTACCTGGGTTTCGCCAAGTCCACCTATTCGTACCACCCCTACCTGCACGCGGACTCCGAGGCCACGTCGGTCATTGACGCCATCCGCGCCGCGCGCAACGTGGCGGCGCTGCAGGGCATTGGCCTGTCGGGCAAGGTGATGCTCACCGGCTATTCGCAAGGCGGCCACGCGTCCATGGCGGCGCACCGCGCGATCGAGCGCGACCTGCCCGGCGAGATCAGCGTCGTGGCCGGCGCCCACCTGTCGGGGCCGTACAACCTGTCGGGCTCGCTGCAGATTCCCACGGCCATCGCGGGCGTGCAGTTCTTCGTGCCCTACCTGGTGACGGCCTGGCAGAAGGTGTATGGCGGCATCTACACCAACGTCACGCAGGCGTTCAAGCTGCCGTACTCGAACTACATCGAAACCCTGCTGCCCAATCCCACGCTGACCTACACCACGCTGGTCACCACCGGCGCGCTGCCGGGCGCCGCCGGCGAGACGCCCACCCAGGCGCGTGACGCAGTGTTCCAGAGCGCGTTCCTCACCGATGCGCAGACCAACGTCAACAGCCCGCTGTACCTGGCCGCGAAGAAGAACGACCTGCTGGGCTGGAGCCCGAAGTCGCGCACGCTGCTGTGTGCCGGCGCGGGCGACCCGACCGTGCCGCCCGCCGTGCACATGAACGTGGCCAAGGCCGACTTTGCAAGCCGCAACCTGACCAATGTGACGACCGTGGACGTGGACGCCTTCGTTCAGGCAACCTTCGGCGTGAATGGTGCCGCCCCGACAGACCCCACGTCAGCCACGTTTGCCAGCTACTACAGCAACTACCATGGCACCTATGTCCCGCCGTTCTGCCATGCGCAGGCACGCGCGGTTTTCGACACGGTCAAGTAAGCCGGGGCGTCCGGCCACAAAAAAAGGCGCCTGCGGGCGCCTTTTTCGTGGCCTGTGCGCTTACCAGCGGGCGCGCACCCGGTTGTAGGCGTATTCGCCAAACAGACGATGGGCCTGCGGCGTGGGGTAGACGCGATCAGCAAACACATACTGGTTGTAGTCCACGCCGGCCACGATGGTGTTCGGATTGCACAGCGCGGAATTGATCTGCCCGTTGCCGGTTCCGATACCGGCGCCTGCATCGACCGAAGTACAAACCACGCCAATCGAGTCAGTCAGGTTGTAGCTTGCCGGGGATGCGGTGATCAGGTTGTAGTGCAATGCCGCGTCCACGTACAGGACGTTGGATCCCAGATCAACAATCGAGACCAGCAACTCTTCGTTGAAGCGGGTAGAGGACTCAAGAAGCAGGTCGCCTTGCCCAATGGCTGAAGCCCAGGGGGTTTTGGCCAGGTTGTATGTCCCGGTCACAACAACGTAACGCGCCCCCGCCGTCACCAGGCGGCGCACCTGCATGCCCAGCTCACGCCCGGCCTGACGCGCATTCGCCACCATCTGCGCGCCGGTCTGGGTGCCGGCGCTCACTGCTGCCATCTGCGCAATGAGATCGCTTACGCCACCACCGACAACCAGCACATCGTTGGCGCCGATCGTGTTGGTTGCCAGGAAGCGGTCCACCTGCTCCGTGACAGTCAGGGTCGCCGTGCGGCCAGCTGCGTCCGGCTTGAGTGTCACGCGTGCGTTCCCGCGCGCATACGACAGCCCCCCGGCCGAAGCCGTGGTGATATTCTGGCCAAACAAGTTGACCATGTACTGTGACCAGACGTTTGCACTGCCGTCGTTGACCGTGTAGCGGCTACCGGCTTCACCGAGGTCGCTGAAACCGTCGCCAAAAACGACAAAGCGCGACGGCACCAGCGCCGATTCGGTCGTGCTTGAGCCACAGGCCGCAACGAGGGCGGCCGACGCGCAAGCGAAAGCCAGGAGTGCGCGGCGCATCCATTTACTAGCCATTGAGATCTCCAAAGTACTGCGGGGTAGTTTAACGAGTGCGGTCGTCAGGCCGCGGCGGCGCGCTGCAGGCGGTCGCGCACGCCTTCCCATTCAGGTGTATCCGGGGGCGTTTCCACCCAGATGAGTGACACCCCGGCCGCGTCGAAGTCGCGCAGCACCGCAAACAGCTGCTGCGCGGCGGCGGCCGCGTCATCGGGCATGCGCCGGCGCACGATGCGCCCGGAGCGCGAATGCACCACGGCGCGTGACCAGACGGCGATACCCGCGCCATCGGCGCCCAGCAGGTCCAGCGCCGTCTGCAGCGCCGCGGCGTCCATCAGCCGCACCCGGGCCGTGGGCGCATAGTGCGCCTCCAGCGTGCCCGAGGCGCGCGGCGCGGCGGGCAGCCCGGCGTCCAGTTCCTGTTGCGAGCGCACCGGCTGACCGCAGGCGGCAGCCACCTGGTCACGGGTGATCGCACCGGGGCGCAGCAGCACCGGCACGCCGCGCGTGCAGTCGATGATGGTGGATTCAATGCCCACGTCGCAGGGGCCGCCGTCCAGCACCAGCAGGCTGTCGCCGAATTCGGCCTGCACATGGGCGGCCGTGGTGGGGCTCACACGCCCAAACCGGTTGGCACTGGGCCCGGACAGGCCATGCACCGGTGGTGTGGCAGCGGCGCAGGCCGCAAGCAGCGCCAGCGCCACCGGATGGGAGGGGCAACGCAGGCCGATGGTGTCCTGCCCGCCAGCCGATGCCGCGGCCACGCCGGCACGGCGCGGCACGATCAGCGTCAGCGGGCCGGGCCAGAACGAGCGCATCAGCGCCTGGGCAAATACAGGTACGTCCCGCGCGAAGTGGGCCACTTCGGCCGCGCCGGCCACGTGCACGATCAACGGATGGTCACTGGGGCGGCCTTTGGCGGCGAAGATGCCGGCCACCGCCGCGTCACTGGACGCATCCGCGCCCAGGCCGTACACCGTTTCGGTCGGGAAGGCCACCAGCCCACCGGCTGCCAGCACCGCCGCAGCCTGGGTTACCGCGCCCGCATCCTGACCGTTCAGGATCATCAAAACGCCTCGATGCCCAGCAGCGCGGCCGCCTGCAGCGCCGTGGCGCGCACGGTGGCTGCGTCGGCGCCGGTCACGTTCAGATGGCCCATCTTGCGGCCCCGCCGTGCCTCGGTTTTGCCGTACAGGTGCAAGTGGGTGCCCGGCAGGGCCAGCACCTGGGCCCAGGGCGGCGTCTGCGCCGCATCGCCGTGGCGAAACCACAGGTCGCCCAGCAGGTTGAGCATGATGGCCGCGCTGTGCTGGCGCGGCTGCACCAGCGGCAGGCCGGTCATGGCGCGAACCTGCAGCTCGAACTGCGACACGTCGCAGGCGTCCATGCTGTAGTGGCCGCTGTTGTGCGGGCGTGGCGCCATTTCATTGACCACCAGCGAGCCGTCGGCCAGCACAAAGTACTCCACACACAGCACACCGGTGTAGTCCAGGCCCTGGGCAATGGAGCGGGTTGAATCAACAGCCTGCGCCTGGCGCGGCGCCGGCATGGCCTGCGCGTGCACCTCGGTCACGGCCAGGATGCCGTCGCGGTGCAGGTTCAGCTGGGGCGGCAGGTTCACCATCTGCCCGTCGCGGCCCCGCGCCACGATGACGGAGATCTCGGTGGCCAGCGGCAGCATCTTTTCCAGCACGCAGGGCACCTGCTTGAGCTGCTGCCAGGCGGCGGCCAGTTCTTCGCGCGATGTCACGCGGATCTGGCCCTTGCCGTCGTACCCCATGCGGGTGGTCTTGACGATGCCGGGCAGCAGGTGGTCGCCCACGGCTGCCAGTTGCGCGGCAGTTTCAATCACGGCGTAAGGTGCACACGCCACGCCGCAGCGGGTGAAGTGCGCCTTCTCAGCCGCGCGGTCCTGGGCCACGGCCACGGCGTCACCACCGGGCGCCACAGGGCGCGTGGCGGCCAGGGCGCGCAGGGATTGCGCGGGAACGTTCTCAAATTCGGTAGTGACGGCGGCGCTCAGGCGGGCCAGCTCGGCCAGGCCGGCGGCGTCTTCGTAGCCGGTTTGCACATGGTGGTGGCTGACAAGGCCTGCCGGGCTGGTCGGGTCGGCATCCAGCACGGCGGTGAAATAGCCCATTTGCTGCGCGGCGTGGGCAAACATGCGCCCCAGCTGGCCGCCGCCCATGACGCCGAGCGTCGCCCCCGGAAGAATAATGTGGCTCATGCGGGCGGCAGCGTCATCGCGCGGGCTGCTTCGGTCTGCTGGGTGCGAAATGCTTCCAGCTGGCCACGCAGCGCCGCATCTTCATTGGCCAGCAGCGCCACCGCAAACAGCGCCGCATTGGCCGCCCCGGCATTGCCGATGGCAAAGGTGGCCACCGGGATGCCCTTGGGCATCTGAACGATGCTGTGCAATGAATCCACGCCCTGCAGGTGCCTGCTGGCCACCGGCACGCCCAGCACGGGCACCGTGGTTTTGGCCGCCAGCATGCCCGGCAGGTGGGCCGCGCCCCCGGCGCCCGCGATGATGGCCTTGAGCCCCCGGCCGGCCGCCTCCTGCGCATAGGCAAACATGTCGTCCGGCATGCGATGGGCCGAAACAACCCGGGCCTCGTGGGCGATACCGAATTCCTGGAGAATCTGGACTGCGTGCTGCATGGTGTCCCAGTCTGAACTGGACCCCATGACGACACCGATGAGGGGGGTCATTGGCTGGCTCCTAAAGATTGAATTTTACGTTTTGGACCTGAACTGCCCGCCATGATCGACGTCACCATTGAAAATTTCGAGTCCGAGGTCATCGCCGCCTCGATGGAAACACCCGTTCTGGTGGACTTCTGGGCGCCCTGGTGCGGCCCCTGCAAGGTCATCGGGCCACTGCTGGAAAAGCTGGAGACCGACTACGCCGGGCGCTTCAAGCTGGTGAAGATCGACTCCGACCAGGAGCAGCAGCTGGCGGGCGCATTTGGCATCCGCAGCATTCCCACCTGCATCCTGCTCAAGGGCGGCCAGCCGGTGGACGGCTTCATGGGCGCGCTGCCCGAAGGCAAGATCAAGGAGTTCCTGGACAAGCACGTGCCCGCGGCCGAAGAACTGGAAGCCGAGGCCGCCGAGGAAGAGGCCCTGGACGCCCTGGCCGAAGGCGACACCGATGCCGCCCTGGAAAAGCTGCAGCATGCCGTGGCCACCGACCCGGCCAACGACGACGCGCGCTTTGACTACGTGAAGCTGCTGCTGCAGCTGGGCCGCAGCGACGACGCCAAGGTGGCGTTTGCGCCGGTGATCGCCAAGACGGGCACCGTGCGCCGCTTTGATTCACTGCAGCGCTGGCAAAACGCGATCGATTTCGCGCATGCGCAGCCCGATGGCGGCGCCGCGTTTGACGCACGCATTGCCGCCAGCAAGCGCGACTTTGAAGCCCGCTTTGGCAAGGCGCAGTGCCTGATGGCGGCCCAGCAATGGACCGCCGCCATGGACGAGCTGCTGGAGATCCTGATGCGCGACAAAGCCTGGAGCGACGAGCTGGCGCGCAAGACCTACATCGCCATCCTGGACGTGATCGAGCCGCCCAAGCCCAAGGTAGCCGAAGGCCAGATCCCGCCCGACGACCCGGTGGTGGCCACCTACCGGCGCCGGCTGTCCAGCGTGGTGCTGAGCTGAGCGGCGGGTGGGCCGGGCTCAGCCGCCCGCTGCCAGGCCAACGCGCGTGACGCTGGCCTGGTACCGCGGGTCCGCGCGGCCCTTTTCATACAGGCGCACAGTGGCCTGCGACCCCTGCAGGTCCAGCAGCCCGAAGTTCTCGTCGCCATCCTGCGCCGCGCCCGACGTGATGACCTCCAGCAAGCCGGGGTGCCGGATCGGATCGACATTGCGGTGCAGGTCACCGCAGACCATGATGACGTTGCCCAGCTGCGCGGCCACGGCCTTGAGCTCAGCCGCCTCTTCGTACATCTGCCAGTAGTCTTCGCGCAGCTGCTGTTTGACGCTGTAGGGCCGTCCGCTGACCAGCACCGACCAGCCAGCGGTGTGGGCCTGCAGGCCTGCCACCACCTGCGCCCAGTCCGCCGGGCGCTGCATCCACCGGGGCGCATCCGCCTTCGAGCTGTGGGCATGCATGCGCTGGTCGGGCAGGAAGACCCGCACGCCCGGCCACGACAGCACTTCGTCCACGCCACGCTCGCTGGTGTCGGCCGTGGCCTGCGCCAGCGTGGGCTCGGCGGGGTAGGGCTTGCCCGGCTCAAAGCCGCGCAGCGCGGTGCGGAACATCTCGAACAGGTACCGCGTGATGCGCCGCTTCTCCACCGAAAAGCGCGGGTCGGTGCCGAATGAATTGTTGTAGCCGAAGTCGTGGTCGTCCCAGACCATGCCCACGCGGCGCTGGCCGTCTTCCCTGGGCAGCGTGGCCAGCAGCGCCTGGAACTGCGGCACCTCGTACTGGCCAAGGTATTCGCTGTACATGAGCGACAGGAACTTCTGCGCGGACATCTTGAGCTGGGGCTTGCGCCATGCGTCCCACATACCGTAGCCGCTATAGACCTGATCACCCGCCAGCAGCAGGCCGTCCAGCCCCTGCGGCGCGCGTGCCCGCAATGTGTCCCACACGGGCTGGATGCGTTTGCCGTCCTGGATTTCGCAGGACGACAGGCGCATGCAGGAAGCCAGGCCGATCAACATGAGGTCTCCTGTGGTGGTGCTGGGCAAGGCCCCCATGCTAGCGGCAGCGGGCGCCGCCGCGCATCGTCAGTTCGGGGGATGCGAGGTGGCCGGTGTGGGGCCTGCGTTCAGGCCGTCAGGCGCTGCATGGCCTCGCGGTACTTGGCTGCCGTCTGCTCCACCACCTCGCGCGGAAGGCGCGGCGCGGGCGGCGTCTTGCCCCAGGGCTTGCCGTTGACCTGGGCCTGGTCCAGCCAGTCGCGCAGGAACTGCTTGTCATAGCTGGGTGGGTTGCGGCCTTCGGCAAGGCTCTGCGCCCAGGTGTCGGCGGGCCAGTAACGCGACGAGTCGGGCGTGAGCACCTCGTCCATCAGCACCAGGGTGCCATCACGGTCCAGCCCGAACTCGAATTTCGTGTCGGCAATGATGATGCCCTTGGTGGCGGCGAATTCGCTGGCGGCCTTGTAGATCGCGATGCTGATGTCGCGGATGCGTGCGGCCAGCTCGGGGCCGACGATCTCCACCGTTTTCTCAAAGGTGATGTTTTCGTCGTGCTCGCCCATCTCGGCCTTGGCGGCGGGGGTGTAGATCGGCTCGGGCAGTTTGCTGGCGTTTTTCAGCCCCTCGGGCAGCGGCACCCCGCAGACCGAGCGCGTTTCCTGGTATTCCTTCCAGCCGCTGCCGGCCAGGTAGCCACGCACCACGGCTTCCACCGGAATGGGCTTGAGGCGCTTGACCAGCATTGCGCGGCCCTTGATCTGCCCGGCCTCGGCTGCGGACACCACGCTTTCGGGCGCGTCGCCCGTCAGGTGGTTGGGGCACAGGTGACCCAGGCGCGCAAACCAGAACAGCGCCATCTGTGTGAGCAGTTCGCCCTTGCCCGGAATAGGCTCGCCCATGATCACGTCAAACGCGCTGATGCGGTCGCTGGCGACCATGAGGATGCGGTCGTCGCCGACGGCGTAGTTGTCGCGGACCTTGCCGCGGGCCAGCAGGGGCAGGGATGTGAGGGCGGAGGTGTGCAGCGCGGTAGTCATGGGGGTCATGCCAATTGGAGTCGGGGATCAATGGCCGCGATCCGTTCAAAGTCGCGGTCGGCGTGCAACAGGGGCTCGCCCGCTTCGATGGCGCAGGCGGCGATGAGGCAATCATTGGGGCTGCGTGGCGTGTGACCGCTCCAGCGGCATCGCGCATAAAGCAGGGCCGCCTGGCGGGCGGTTTCGTGCGCATCCTCGGGCTCAAAGCGGGGCACGTTGTCCAGTTGAGCCTGAAGACGCATGAAATCACGGGGGTGCGAAGCGCCTTGCAGCACCTCCTGATACACCGTGAAAGGCATCAACAGGTGCGCCCCGCTCAGGAGCGTCTGGCGCAGGCGCGTGTCGGCCCGCGAGCCCGTGGCGCGCAGCATCTCTATCCACGCAGAGGAGTCGGCAATCATCGGTGGGCTCGGTCAGCGGGGCTTGCGGCCAGTCGCCTTGGTCGTACTTTTGGCGGGCGTGGCAACCTCTTGCACGGCATAGGGGGCAAGGGGCTGCGCGGCGATCAGCGGATTGCCAGAACGGGGATGGCTGAACGCCTCTTTGGGATCATAGTCGTCAGCGATCACGCCGCTGCCGGCCAGCGCGAGCAGACCGGAATAGTCCGGCTTGCGAACGTAAGCCTTGAGCGCCGCCTCAACGGCCGCCTTCTTGGTTTTGACGCCTGCAAGCTTCATGGCTTTGGCCACAAGCTTGTCGTCCAGAACAATGTTGGTTCGCGTGTTCATTTCATACACCTTGTATGTGTATAGCGATTATGCCAGCCCAACAAAAAGCCGCCTGCGCGGCGGCTTTGCAGACACCTGGGCCGTTGAATCAGGTCACGACCTGGGCCAGTTCACCCTTGCTGTACTTGGCGGCCACGACCTGCAGGCTCTCGCCCTTGATCTTGCCGGCCTGGCCTTCGCAGCCGAATTCCAGGTAACGGGCCTTGCAGACCTGCTTGGCGGCTTCGCGCGCGGGCTTGAGCCATTCGCGCGCGTCGAACTTGTCGGGGTTTTCGGCCAGGAACTTGCGCACCGCGCCGGTCATGGCCAGGCGGATGTCGGTGTCGATGTTGATCTTGCGTACGCCGTGCTTGATGGCCTCCTGGATCTCGGACACCGGCACCCCGTAGGTCTGCTTCATCTTGCCGCCGTACTGGTTGATGATGGCCAGCAGCTCCTGCGGCACGGAGGACGAGCCGTGCATGACCAGGTGCGTGTTGGGGATGCGCTTGTGGATTTCCTTGACGCGGTTGATCGCCAGGATGTCGCCGGTAGGCGGGCGGCTGAACTTGTAGGCCCCATGGCTGGTGCCGATGGCGATGGCCAGCGCGTCCAGCTGCGTGGCCTTGACGAACTGGGCAGCTTCCTCGGGGTCGGTCAGCATCTGGCTGTGGTCCAGCTTGCCCTCGGCGCCGATGCCGTCTTCCTCACCCGCTTCGCCGGTTTCCAGGTTGCCCAGGCAACCCAGCTCGCCTTCCACCGTCACGCCCACCTTGTGGGCCATGTCCACCACCTGACGCGTCACCTCCACGTTGTAGGCGAAGTCGGCAGGGGTTTTGCCGTCCTCGCGCAGCGAGCCGTCCATCATGACCGAGCCAAAGCCCAGGTTGATGGCGCCCTGGCAGACCTGGGGCGTGGTGCCATGGTCCTGGTGCATGACCAGCGGAATTTGGGGATAGGCCTCGACGGCGGCCAGGATCAGGTGCTTGATGAACGGCTCGCCCGCGTACTTGCGCGCGCCGGCGCTGGCCTGCAGGATCACGGGTGCGCCCGTTTCCTTGGCCGCTTCCATCACGGCCTGGACCTGTTCGAGGTTGTTGACGTTGAATGCCGGAATGCCATAGCCGTTTTCGGCGGCATGGTCCAGCAGCTCGCGCATCGAGACGAGTGCCATGTGATATCCCCAGGGAAGTGTTGGTAACGGGTTGGTAACTGCCCGGATTTTACTTCGCCGGCGCGTCAGACAGGCCCAGAAAGGCCCGCAGCTCCTGGCGCACCGGGGACAGGAATTTCAGCGGCGCGGCCACCGAGGCCAGCACCGTCACATGGCTCGCGCCGTCCAGCAGGCGCACCGCCGTGTCGACCCCGGCAGCTTTCAGCCGCCGCGCCAGCCCCAGGGTGTTGCGCACCGGGTCCACCAGCTTGTCCTTGTTCGCGGCAATCAGCAGGGTGCGCGGCGCCTTGAACGACACGTACTCCACGGGTTGCGAATCACGCGGGGTGTCGGGCCAGTTGAACGCGCGCCGGGTGGCGGGGTTTTCAATCGGCAGGAAGTCATAGGGGCCGGCAATACCGACAAAGCCGGCCAGCCGCTCGCGCTGTGCGCCCAGCCAGCGCGGGTCCAGTGCCATCATGGCGGCGTTGTAGGCGCCGGCACTGTGGCCCATGACGTAGATACGTGACGGGTCACCACCCAGCGCCTTCGCATTGGCAAAGGCCCAGGCGACGGCTGCGGCGCAATCCTTCAGGAAGTCCGGGTAACGCACCTGCGGGTACAGCCGGTAATCAGGTATCAGCGCGATGGCGCCGCTGGCGGCCAGGAATTCGCCCACGAAGCGGTAGTTCTCCCGCTCGCCGGATTCCCAGTTGCCCCCATAGAAAAACACGACGATAGGGGGTGCCCCGGCCTGGCCGGGCAAGGGGCGGTACACGTCCAGCCGCTGGCGCGGGCCGGCGCCAAACGGCACGCCTTCACGGCCTTCATATGTGTTGGCGGGCACCAGTGCATTCAGCGCTGCCGTGGCCGAGCAGCCGGACACCAGGGCGGCGATGGCCGCCAGAAGGCCGGTGCGTCGGGCCATGCGGATTCCATCGGGGGGTTGCGGTGAGGTCATATGCAAAGCATACGGTCACCGCGCGTGCGTGGATTCAATCCGCCGTGGGACGCCGGCGCAAGCCCGTGTCGGAATGCGCCGCCCTGGCGTACTTCAGCTGGCGCGGCAGATCTTCAGCATGTTGGTGCCCCCGGGCGCGCCCATGGGCTCGCCACAGGTGATGGCGTACACGTCGCCGCTGGACACGATGCCGCGCTTCTTGAGGTGGCTTTCGGCCTGGTCCAGCGCGGTGTCGCGCTCGGCGCTCTGGTCCATCAGCAGCGGGCGTACGTTGCGAAACAGCGCCATCTTGCGTTGCGTGGCCAGCTTGGGCGTGAGCGCATAGATGGGGATGTGGATGCGGTGGCGGCTCATCCACAGCGGGGTGGAGCCTGAATCGGTCAGCGCCACGATGGCCTTGCAGCCCAGGTGGTGCGCGGTGAACAGCGCGCCCATGGCAATCGACTGGTCGATGCGGTTGAAGGTCATGCCGGTGAAGTCCGCGTCCAGCTTCACGTCCTCGGCCTTTTCGGCTTCGGAGCAGATGTTGGCCATCTCGATGATGGTCTCCAGCGGGTACTTGCCGGCGGCGGTTTCGGCCGACAGCATGACGGCGTCGGTGCCGTCCAGCACGGCGTTGGCCACGTCACTGACTTCCGCGCGCGTGGGGACCGGGTTGGTGATCATGGACTCCATCATCTGGGTCGCGGTGATCACTACTTTGTCAAACTCGCGGGCCAGGCGGATCATGCGCTTTTGCAGCGCGGGCACGGCCGCGTTGCCTACTTCCACCGCCAGATCGCCGCGCGCGACCATGATGCCGTCGCTGGCCTTGAGGATGGATTCCAGGTTGGGGATGGCCTCGGCCCGCTCGATCTTGGCGATCAGGCCCGGCTTGTGGCGGTATTCGGCGGCGGCCACGTTGCACAGCTGGCGCGCCATCTCCATGTCGGTCGAATTCTTCGGAAAGCTCACTGCCACATAGTCGGCCTGGAAACTCATCGCAGTGCGGATGTCCTCCATGTCCTTGGCGGTCAGCGCGGGCGCCGTCAGGCCGCCGCCCTGCTTGTTGATGCCCTTGTTGTTGGACAGCTCGCCGCCCAGCTTGACGGTTGTGCGCACCTGCTCGCCCTTCACGGCATCCACGGTCAGCACGATCAGGCCGTCGTTGAGCAGCAGTACGTCGCCGGGCTTCACGTCGCGCGGCAGCTCCTTGTAATCCAGGCCCACGCCCTTGATGTCGCCTGGCTCGGCGCGTGACGCATCCAGCACGAACTTCATGCCCGGCTCCAGCATGACCTTGCCCTCGGCGAACTTGCCCACGCGGATCTTGGGGCCCTGCAGGTCGGCCATGATGGCCACCTCGCGCCCGGCCCGCTGGGCGGCGGCACGCACCAGCGTGGCGCGGTCAATGTGGTCCTGCGCCTTGCCGTGGCTGAAATTGAGCCGCACCACATTGACGCCGGCCCGGATCATCTGCTCCAGCAGGGCCGGATCACTCGACGCGGGGCCCAGGGTGGCAACAATTTTTGTGGCGCGACGCGGACGCTGGTGCTTGTCTGCGGACATTGAAGGAACTGCTTTCTTGTAACTAAGTTTCGGATTCTGGCACGAAACTGGTTACATGCAGGTTACCAACGGTAGCGCAGCCTGCTGCCGGCTCAGCCGGGCAGATGCAAGGCTGCGAGTTCACGCATCTGCACCTCAGAGCAGGCCGACTTGCTCGCAACCGCCCAAAGGTCAAAAAATGGGGGCCGCCCGCGCCGCAGCGTAGCAACCGTCTGAAAACCGCTCGCACGCAGGGTAGCGTCCAGTACTCGTTGCGTGAAGCCACAGCGATGGGCCATGAACAGATTTCCCATCGCAAGATAGGGACGATGACCATACAGGATGTCTATGGGCGCAACCGGCCCGGCCGGCGATGTGTATGCATCATCGGTGAGTTTGTCCTGGGCGACCAGTTCGCATACGCTTTGCAGGTCGGGGCAGGTAATGACCGCAAAGCCGTCATCGTTAAGCACACGGCAAAATTCTGCCAGCGCAAGCGGTACCTCGTGCGGGTACAGGTGCTCGATGTTGTGGCTGCTGAAAATCGCATCGACACTGGCAGGCGGCACTGCCGCCATGTCAGTCATGGTCCCTATGACGTCCGGCCGCACGCTGGCGTCAATATCCAGTCTGATTTCATGCCAGTTCGGCGTATTGAATCCAGCTGTGGTCTCACTCTTGCGCTTGGGACCGCAGCCCACATGAAGGAGGGTGTGCATAAATTGCACGGAATTTTAGGACACCCCGCCCGACCTCGCGCTGCTTGAGCGGTCCTTGATCCTGGTCAGGACTTGCCGTGCAGTCCGCCCCTAGACTGTGCCGTCATTGATGAATCTGCGGGTCCACGCGGCCCCAACGTACCTTCCATGTCCGCCCCTCTTGCACCCATTCCCGTCCACACCCCGCTGCCGCACCGCAAAATCCTCAGGCAGTGGCTGGCGCCTCTGTCCGCCCGCACCACGGGCCGCGCCCTGGTGCTGCTCGCCTTGGACTACGCCCTGCTTACCGCCGCGCTGGCGGGCACTGTCGCGCTGCAAGCCTGGTGGCTCAAGCTGTTGTGCGGCCTGGCCGCGGGCTTCGTCATCGGGCGGCTTTTCATCATCGGCCACGATGCCTGCCATCAGAGCCTCACGCCCCACCGCGGCCTGAACCGCTGGCTGGGGCGCATCGCGTTCCTGCCCTCGCTCACCCCCTACAGCCTGTGGGATATCGGGCACAACCTGGTGCACCACGGTTACACCAACCTCAAGGGCACCGATTTCGTCTGGGCGCCGCTGTCGGCGGCCGAATACGCCGCGCTGACGCCGCGCCAGCGCCTGATGCAGCGCATCTACCGCAGCGGCTGGGCGCCGGGCCTTTATTACCTGATTGAGATCTGGTGGCGGCGCATGTATTTCCCCAGCCGCGCCTACATGGGCGCGCGGCGCAACGTGTTTGTACTGGACGGGCTGCTGGTATCGGCCTTCGCGTTGCTGTGGGCCGGCACGCTGGCGGCGCTGGCCACGGCCACGGGGCAATCCGTGATGCTGGTGCTGGCCACCGGTATGGCCGTGCCCTTCATGTTCTGGTGCGCCATGATCGGTTTCGTGGTCTATGTGCACCACACGCATGTCAAGGTCGGCTGGCATGACGACAAGGCGGCCTGGGCAAAAGCCCAGCCGTTTGTGTCCACCACCGTGCACCTGACCTTCCCGCTGCGCATCGGTGCGCTGGTGCACCACATCATGGAGCACACCGCCCACCATGTAGACATGGGCATCCCGCTGTACCGGCTGAAGAACGCGCAGAAACTGCTGGAAGACATGCTGCCCGGGCGCATCGTCGTCCAGCGGTTCTCGTGGCGCTGGTATTTCGACACCGCGCGCCGCTGCAAGCTGTATGACTTCTCGCGCCGCTGCTGGACGGACTACACAGGCCGCGCCACCAGCGCGCCGCAGCCCCTGCCCGCCTGAGCCGCCGCCGCGCTCAGCCGGCGGCGCGCTTTTGCAGGATCTCGAACGCGGGCAGCGTCTTGCCTTCCAGCACCTCCAGGAAGGCGCCGCCGCCGGTGGAGATGTAGCCCACGTCCTTTTCAATGCCGTACCTGGCAATGGCGGCCAGCGTGTCGCCGCCGCCGGCGATGCTGAAGGCGCTGGATTCAGCAATCGCGTGGGCAATGACCTTGGTGCCGTTTTCAAACGCCGGGAATTCAAACACCCCCACCGGGCCGTTCCACACAATGGTGCCGGCAGCCTTCAGTTGCGCGGCCAGCTTCGCGGCCGTCTGCGGGCCGATGTCCAGGATGAGGTCGTCATCCGCCACGTCGGTGGCAGCCTTGACCGCGGCGGGCGCGTCGGCCGCGAAGGTTTTGGCCGTGACCACATCGGTGGGGATGGGCACGTCGGCGCCGCGCGCCTTCATGGCGTCAATCACCTTGCGTGCCTCGCCCACCAGGTCAGCCTCAGCCAGCGACTTGCCGATCTTCAACCCGGCAGCCAGCATGAAGGTGTTGGCAATGCCGCCGCCCACGATGAGCTGGTCCACGTTTTTGGCCAGCGCCTCCAGGATGGACAACTTGGTGCTGACCTTGGAGCCGGCCACGATGGCCACCAGCGGGCGTTTGGGCTGGGCCAGCGCCTGGGTGATGGCGTCAATCTCGGCCGCCAGCAACGGGCCGGCACAGGCCACCCCGGCGTACTGGGCGATACCGTAGGTCGTGCCCTCGGCGCGGTGGGCCGTGCCAAAGGCGTCGTGCACAAAGATGTCGCACAGCGCGGCCAGCTTCTGCGCGAGTTCGGGGGCGTTCTTCTTCTCGCCCTTGTTGACGCGGCAGTTCTCCAGCAGCACTACCTGGCCGGGGGCCACCGTCACGCCATCGACCCAGTTGGCCACCAGCGGCACCTCGCGGCCCAGCAGCTCGCCCAGTCGCCGGGCCACGGGGGCCAGGGAGTCTTCGGGCTTGAACTCGCCCTCGGTCGGGCGGCCAAGGTGGGAGGTGACCATCACGGCCGCGCCGGCATCCAGTGCCATCTGGATGCAGGGCACCGACGCACGGATGCGCGTGTCTTCGGTGATCGCGCCGCTGTCATCCTGCGGCACGTTCAGGTCAGCCCGGATGAAAACGCGTTGGCCCCGGGCCTTGCCCTGGGAACACAGATCGGAAAAGCGCAGGACGTTCATGGTGCAGGTCTATGAATGGCAAAGCCTGCCATTTTAGAAGGCCCCACCTTCGCCGGAATTACCAGCCCAGGCCGATGTGCAGCGGCAGATACACCAGCATGCCCGCCACGATGGTCACCAGCACGTCGCGGCGCCAGTAATAGGCTGCGGCACCGGCCGCGGCGGCGAACAGCCGCGCGTCCTGCCACGTGGCCACCAGTTGCCCCTGGGACATGACGACTTCGGGCACCACCACCGCCGACAGCGCCGCGATGGGCGCATACTGCAGGCCCCGCTGCGCCCAGTGCGGCAAGCTCCAGGGTTTGCTGGAGATGAAGAAGAAGCTGCGCGCGACGACCGTCACACAGCTCAGGCCCGCGATGACCCCCATGGTCCACCAGTCGGTCATGCTGTTGCCCCCGGCACGGACGCAGGCGGCTGCGGCTTTTCAAGCGTGAGACACAAGATCACGGCCACCGCAATAGCCACCACGATGTTGAGCTTGAGCGGCAGTGCGTACGCCACTACAGCAGCGGCGCCTGCCACGGCTGCGGACACGACGCGCATGCGCGTGCTGGCCAGCGAACACAAAATGCCCACCAGGCACAGGATGCCGGCAAAGCCCAGCCCCCAGCTGGTGGGAATGAAGTTGGCCAGCGCCACGCCGACCACGCTGGCGCCGACCCAGCTGCACCAGTTCACGCAGCAGTTGCCGGCCAGGTAGGCCCCTTGCGCCTGGCGCAACGCAGGGTCCTGCGCGGGCTTGGCAAAGCGCTGGGTGAACAGCACGTAACTCAGGTCGGCCGTCAGGTAGCCGTGCGTCAGGCGCTGCCACAGCGGCAGGTGCATGAGGTAGGGCCGCAGGTGCAGGCTGAACACCACAAAGCGCAGGTTCACGCAAAACCCGGTGGCCAATATCACCCAGACCGGTGCACCCGCCACGATGAGCGGGATGGACGCCAGCTGCGAGCTGCCGGCAAACACAAACAGCGCCATCGCCAATGATTCCAGCACGCTCATGCCGGACTTGACCATGGCCACGCCGGTCATCAGCCCCCAGGCCGCGATGCCGGGTGCCTGCGGCCACATGTCGCGTGCGCCGGCGCGAAGCTCGGGGTGGGTGTAATGGGACCGCAGGAAGAACATGGGCCCGCTCAGTGAAAGGCCATGCCAGGCTTGATGTCAAAGCCACGCAGGAAATCCGCCACGGCCAGCCGCTTGCCACCCGCGCGCTGCAGCTCGGTGAGCTTCAGCACGCCGTCGCCACACGCCACGACAATGCCGGTGCCATCTGCCGACAGCACAGTCCCGGCGGGTTCGCGCTGGCCGGTGGGCGCGGCCAGCACCTCATGGCGCCACAGCTTGAAGGTTTCGCCCTCCAGCTCGGTGAAAGCGCCCGGAAAAGGGTCGAACGCGCGAATGCGCCGCCCGATGACGGCCGCAGGCTCGGCCCAGTCCACGCGTGCCTCGGCCTTTTCAATCTTGTGGGCATAGGTCACCCCTTCGGCGGGCTGTTTGACCGGCGGCATGGCGCCGCAGGCGGCCAGCTCCAGCGCCTCCACAATGAGCCGCCCGCCCAGGACCGCCAGCCGGTCGTGCAGGGTGCCCGTGGTGTCATCCGGCCCAATGGGCAGCTTTTCCACCAGCAGCATGTCGCCGGTGTCCAGGCCTGCGTCCATCTGCATGATGGTCACGCCGGTCTGCGCGTCGCCTGCTTCGATCGCGCGGTGGATCGGCGCCGCGCCGCGCCAGCGCGGCAACACCGACGCATGGATGTTCAGACACCCCAGCCGGGGCGTGTCCAGCACCCACTGTGGCAGGATCAGCCCATACGCAGCCACCACCATCACGTCGGCCTGCGCAGCCTCAATGGCGGTGCGCGCAGCCGCCGCATCTTCCGGGTATTTGCCGTCCAGCCGCAGGCTGCGGGGCTGGGCCACGGGGATGTGCTGCTCCAGCGCAAACTGCTTGACCGCTGACGCCTGCAGCTTCATGCCGCGCCCGGCGGGCCGGTCGGGCTGACTCAGTACCAGGGGGATGGTGAAGCCGGCGGCATGCAAATGCTGCAATGCCACGCGGGCAAATTCGGGCGTGCCCGCAAAAATCACTCGCACGTTGCTTATTCCCGGTCCGGCGCGTTGACGAATTCCATGGCCTGCTGCGTGCGCTGCACGACCTGGCGGGCATCCAGATACACAAAGAAGAACATGTCGCTGCCATCGTTCCAGCGGTACGTCATCACGTCCCCGGACCAGCTGTACACCCGGTCCACGCGCGCGGGCGGGCCAAATTCACGCTCCACATCGGCGCGCGTCCACTGCCCGTCCACGATTCGCGCAAACTCCACCGGCGTCAGCACCTGCCGTGCCGACACCACCCGCCCGGCGCTGTCCAGATCCACCATCGTCGCGTACTGCCCCATGGGCTGCAGCGAATACTGCAGCCGTTCCCCAGAAGGCAGCGCCACGCTGCGCGTGGGCTGGCCCAAACGGGTGATGACGTCAGCCCGTGATGTGCCAGGCGGAACGTTGAACGAAGTGACAACACCCCCCGCACACCCCACCAGGGCCGCGCAGCAGGCCAGTACCAGTGCCACCGCGGAGCCGGCTTTGCCGGGCCGCTGGTGGCGCCCCCCCTGGGGGGAGGCGCCGAAGGCGCTTCGGGGGGTCATCTTTTTTTCAGCATCTTGGTCTTGATGCGGTTGCGTTTGAGGGGCGACAGATACTCCACAAACACCTTGCCCATCAGGTGGTCCATCTCATGCTGGATGCAAACGGCCAGCAGGCCTTCGGCCTCAAGGGTGCGCGGCTGGCCGTTGCCGTCCAGCGCCGTGACCTTGATGGCCGACGCCCGCTCGACGCCGTCGTAGATGCCCGGCACCGACAGGCAGCCTTCGTCGTTGACCTGCTTTTCGGGGCTGGCCCAGGTGATTTCGGGGTTGATGAGCACCATGGGTTCGTTGCGCTGCTCGGACACGTCAATGACGATCAGGCGCTCGTGCACGTTCACCTGGGTGGCCGCCAGACCGATGCCATTGGCGTCATACATGGTCTCCAGCATGTCGGCGATCAGCGCCTGGATGCGCCCGTCCACGGCCTGGACAGGGCGGGCCACGGTATGCAGTTTGGGGTCCGGGTAACAAAGAATGGGGAGGAGTGCCATGAAATCTCGCGGTCAATGTCGCTATTTTCGCCACTTTTGGGTTTCCCGGCTGACACAGAATCCCATAATCGTTGCCCAATCAAGGGCTTGAGCGCAAAATCGCCAGTGATTTATGAAGACTTTTGGCCGTCAACCGCGCATCCAGCGGCACCAGGCCAGCCCAGGGGCCAAGGCAATGCAGCACAACAGGACACAACAGCAGATGATGGCGCAAACCTTTGCGGGCGGCGGCACCTTGCGCGGCATGACCGCCGCGGCAGCCCTGGCAGCCGCGCTGTGCGGCATCAGCGCCCACGCGCAGAACTTTCCCATCACGCCCGGCCAGAAGGCCACGGCCGAGCAGGTCGCCCAGGCCGGCGTGCCGCTGAGCGAGCTGGCGCCCAACGCGCCTGACAACTACACCGTCAAGAGCGGCGACACGCTCTGGGCCATTTCCGGCCTGTTCCTCAAAAGCCCCTGGCGCTGGCCCGAGCTGTGGGGCATGAACCTTCAGGAAGTGCGCAACCCGCACCGCATCTACCCCGGCCAGCAGCTGTTCCTGGACAAAAGCAATGGCCGTGCGCGGCTGCGCATGGGCGCCGGTCAGGGTGCCGAGGGCGAGGCCCCCACGCAAACCGTGCGCGTCTCTCCGCGTACCCGCTACGAAACCCTGGCCGACACCTCCATCCCAACGCTGCAGACCAACCTGATCGAGCCCTTCCTGGCCGAGCCCGTCATTGTCAACCAGGGTGTGCTGGAAAGCGCCCCACGCATCGTGGCCACCCAGGAAGGCCGCGTGCTGGTCAGCCGCGGCGACCGCGCCTATGCGCGCGGCACGGCGCAGTCGCCCCTGGTCGAGGCCCGCGACAAGCCACGCGATTTCCGCGTGTTCCGCAACGCCACCGCGCTGCGCGATCCGGTGACACGCGCCGTGCTGGGCTACGAGGCGCAGTACGTGGGCAAGGCCACGCTGGTGCGTGGCGAATCCATGCGCGACGTCCCCACCCGCGACGGCAAGACGGAACCGGTGCCCGTGCCCGCAACCATCGACATCGTGGCGTCCAAGGAGGAAATGCGCACCGGCGACCGGTTGCTGCCCGAACCGCCGCGCCAGCTGGTGAGCTATGTGCCCCGCGCGCCCGAAACCCGAGTGGACGGTGCCGTGGTGTCCATGTACGGATCCGCAGTGGCCAATGCGGCCCAGAACCAGATCGTGGTCATCAACAAAGGCACGGCTGACGGCATTGAGTCCGGCCACGTGCTGGCCATCCTCAAGGACGGCCAGGGCGTGGTGGACCGCACCGACGGCAAGCCCACCGTCATCAAGCTGCCCGACGAGCGCAACGGCCTGCTGATGGTGTTCCGCCCGTTCGACAAGCTGTCGTACGCGCTGATCCTGGAAATCACCGACGGCGTGAAGGTCGGTGACCGCGTGGTCAATCCGCGCTGACTCCACGACACCCCTGTTGTCCCGTGGACCGCGATGAACTGGCCGCCTGGCTGCGGCTGACCCTTTGCGAAGGCGTGGGCAATGAGGGCGCACGCCGCCTGCTGGCGGCATTTGGCCTGCCCCAAACCATTTTTTCGCAGCCGCCCGCCGCGCTGGAACAAGTCGTGAGCGCTGCGCAGGCCGCGAAGTTGCTGACCGAGCCTGAAGGGCTGGCGCCTTTGCTGGACACCACCTGGGCCTGGCTGCAAGGTCAGGACGAAGCCGGTCAGCGCCGCATCGTCACCCTGGGTGACCCAACCTACCCGGCCCCCCTGCTGGCCACCGAAGACCCGCCGCTGCTGCTGTACATGATGGGGCAGGCGCTGGACACAGGCGCGCTGTCGCGCTGCGTGGCCATTGTGGGCAGCCGCAACCCGACACCCCAAGGCGAAGCCAATGCGCAGCAGTTTGCCAGGGCCTTGGCTGGCGCCGGGTTGACCGTGGTATCGGGCATGGCGCTGGGTGTCGATGGCGCCGCCCACCGGGGCGCCCTGGAAGGCGCGGCCGCGGGCCAGCTGGCCACCATCGCCGTGGTCGGCACGGGACTGGACCGCGTGTACCCCAAGCGCCACCTCGCGCTGGCCCACGCCATTGCACGGCAGGGCGTGATCGTCAGCGAATATCCGCTGGGCACGCCCCCGCTCGCGCCCAACTTCCCCCGGCGCAACCGCATCATCGCGGGCCTGGGCGCGGGCACCCTGGTGGTGGAGGCCGCGCTGCAGTCGGGCTCGCTCATCACGGCCCGCATGGCCGTGGAGCAAGGCAAGGACGTGTTTGCAATTCCCGGGTCCATCCATTCGCCGCAGTCACGCGGCTGCCACCTGTTGCTCAAGCAGGGGGCCAAGCTGGTGGAGTCTGCGCAGGACGTGCTGGAAGAGCTGCGCCCGGGTGAGCCCGAGGCAGCGTCGTCGGAACCTGCTCCTCCATCCGCAGCCGCGCCGGCTGGCCCTGCTCGCCACGCGACGCTGCTGCGCGTGCTCGGCTTTGACCCGGTGGGCCTCGACGCCCTGGTAGCGCGCACGGGCATGGACGCCGCCACGCTGCAGGCGCAATTGCTGGAACTGGAGCTGGAAGGCCAGGTGGCGCGGCTGCCTGGCGGCCTGTTCCAGCGCAGCGCGGCTGCCTGAAACTGCTTGCCTTGCGCGCGGGTTTCTGTGCTAGATTGGACCCATGTTTGAAGTGCTGGTGTTCGTCTACGAAAATTACTGGCGAGGCGATGCGTGCCCTGAGTTGCAACAGCTGGGGCGCAAACTGAGTGCTGTCGGGTTTGAAGCCGACGAAATCCAGCAAGCGCTGCGTTGGCTGGACGGCCTGAACATCGCGGCGCAAAGCACCCAGCTGGACCCCGAGATCACGCAGGCGCTCCAGGCGCCGCGTCAATCCCCCCACAGCATGCGCATTTACTCGGTGGCCGAACAGGACCACCTGGGCGCCGGGGCATTGAGCTTTGTGAGTTTTCTCGAAAGCGCGGGCGTGCTGCCCGCCCACATGCGTGAAATCGTCATCGACCGCGCCATGGCCGCCCCGGGCGACCCGATCTCGCTGGACGACCTGAAGATCATCGTGCTGATGGTGTACTGGAGCTTCGGCGAAGAACCTGATTCGCTGGTGCTGGACGAACTCTGCGACGACGTGGAGTCCCGCGTCGCGCACTGACCTGGCAGGCCTGCCGGGTGTCTTTACACGGCACCCCCTCAAACGCGGGATAGGCCCCCAAGCAACGGATGGTTACCCTTTGGCCGTCCCCCTGTTTCACCTCCGGAGTACCCCATGCGTCAGCTTTCCCGCTTCCCCCTTGCACTGACCTCGGCCGCGCTGGGCGCAGCCGGCCTGCTGGCCGCCTGCGGCGGCGGCGGCAGTGCCGTCACCCCGATTTCGGGCTCCGTGGTCAAAGGGCCGGTCAACGGCGCACAGGTCTGCGCCTACAAGGCCGTGGCTACAGGCAAGGGCGACCAGATCAAGTGCGTGAGCACCAACAGCGCGGGCGCGTACACCATGGAAGTCGACTACGTCGGCGACGTTGTGATTGAAGCATCCGGCGGCACCTACACCGACGAAGCCACCGGCACCACCAAGACGCTCAGCGATCCGCTGCAGCTGGTGCTGAACGCCCAGGGCACGGCGGCCGTTGGTGTCGTGACGCCCCTGACCTCCGTGGCCTACAGCCTGTCCAAGGCCGGTACCGGCGGAGTGAGCAGCGCCAGCTTCGGCACGGCCGCCACCACGGTAGCCAGCCAGTTTCAGCTGGGCAGCACCAACATTGCCACCACAGTGCCCACCGTCACCGGCACGGCGAACGCTTACGGCCAGATCCTCAAGGCCGTGTCGCAGTACGTGGCCAACGGCAACACACTGTCCAGCTTCATCAGCTTCAGCGCACCTGCCACCATCCAGACGGCATTCAACACCGCCTATGCCACGGCCAACGGCAGTTCGGTGAGCTTCACACTGGGCAGCACCTCCACGGGCACGGGCACGGGCACCGGAACCGGAACAGGCACGGGAACAGGCACCGGCACTACCCCCGGTACCGGTACCGGCACAGGTACAGGTACAGGTACAGGTACAACCAAAAATCTGGTGATCAGCGTCTCGATTCCCAGCATCAACAACAACACAACGGTGAACGTTGGCAACGTGCCGGCGCCAAGCACCGAGACCGAGTTCTGTGGCGCCCTGGCAAATGACCCGACGTTCAAGTCCCTCGGCGGCACTGGCGGCACTCTGACGATTACCCGCTGCAGTTTCTCGGGTAACGTCGGCAGAATCGATGCGTCGCTGTCGGGCGTGCTCAATCTGGCTTACTCGATCACGTACACCTACAACTAAGCGCAAGAGCCTCTGAGGGGCCATGAAATGAAAAGCCGCCCCAGGGCGGCTTTTCATTTGGACAGGCTCTGGCTCAGGATTCGAGCAGGCGCTCAGGATTGGCGTCCAGCTTGGCCAGCGCGTCACGCGTGGCCCGTACCGTGAGCGCTTCGTCCTCGGCCGGCACCAGCAGACCCGCCTGCAGGTAAGCGGCCAGGCGCCGCACCTGGATGAGGTAACTGCGCCCGTCCGTCGACGCGAACAGGTGCAGCTGCTTGCGTTCGCTGCACCAGGCGTACTGCACCTGATTGGTCTTGCCGTTGTGGTCCAGCGTGAACCAGGTGCCGGGCTGCAGCTCCTGGGCCCAGGCGAGCATGCCGGCACTGGGCTTGGATCCTCCGTCGGCCACGACCTCGATGGCCGAGGCGTCAATGCCCAGCATGAGTTCGATGCTCTCGGCGTCCAGCGGCAGGTCACCAGCCTGGTCATCGGAGACAAAGTCTTCCAGGTTGGCCAGGCGCTTGGCCATGGCCTCGATGCGGGCTTGCGGAATGGCCTCGGTTTTGGACAGGAAGGCGTCGGCCAGCGTGTCGCCAATGACCTTGATGTGGGCTTCCTGCGCCGAGCCTTGCACACCCATGAGCGTCATGCCTTGGCGCAGGCGCAGCAACAGGTTGGGCAGGTCCTGGATCACGCGCGCGCGGTCATTGCGGTTCGGCTTGGCGCTGGCCGCCCAGACCAGATCGGAGGCGGATTTTTTCAGGGCGATCGTGTCTTCATGCTGGGGGCCGTTCTTCACGGCCGCCACGGCCAGCACATCGGCCCAGACCTTGAACAGGAATTCGCGAATCTCGTCACGCACCGGGATGTCCTGCAGCATGTTGCGCATCTCGATCGTGTACTGCACCGACATGGTTTCCTTCTGCTCGACCTGCTGCGCCACGCTGACCAGGCGCTGCGTGGCGCCGTTTTCGGTCAGGTACTTGGACAGGAAGCGCTGGAACTCGTCATACACAAGCTGGAACACGCGCCGGCCGGTTTCAGGGTATTGCTCGATCACCTGGACCACGCGCTTGATCTCGGCCTCCAGCGCGCTGCCGCTGGTGCCGCTGGCATCAAAGCCCATCACGCACGAACCCATGCGGTCAATCAGCTGGCGCGCCGGGTGCTGCAAGGTGCCGAAGAATTCAGGCTCGGACAGCGCTACGCGCAGCACGGGCATCTGCAAACGGGCAAACCAGACCCGAACCGCGGGGGGGATGCGCTCTTCGGCCAGAATGCTCTGGAACATCAGCGCCACGATTTCAATCGTGGCTTTTTCGCCCGAGGTAGCGGCCTTTTTCTTGAGCTCGCCCGTGCGCTGGCGCAAGGCTGTCGCAACCTGTTCCACACCGGCGTCGTCGAACACCATCACTTCGTGAGCCGTGCCGGCGGCGGCGACCTCGGTGGAGCCTTGCTGTGACAGCGCCTCGGCCAGCGCGGGAGATGGCCGCGTGACATGGCTCATGTCAAAGCCGGCCACGCGGTCGGTCAGCAGCCGCTTGAGCTGGCCAATCACACCCGAAGCCCGCGCCCGGGCGCGGGCCAGCGGGGGTGAGCTGGTCAACATGCGGGTTTCTTCGTGGGCGCCGGCGCTGCCGGGCGGCATGCCACCCTGGCCGGACGGACCATAGCCGCCGCCATATCCCTGTGGGCCGGCCTGGGCGCCAGCGGGCGGTCCGCCCGCCGGCCCACCGCCATAGCCGCCGCTGTACCCGCCACCCTGGCCGCCGCCAGAACCACCGCCGTACCCGCCGCCACCGGCAGAGTTGCCGAAGCCCCCGGCGCCCGCCGGACCGCCACCGCCAAAACCACCACCGTAGCCGCCGCCGGTGTAGCCTGAACCTCCGGCGCCGCCGGCATAGCCGCCCCCCGGTCCGCTGCCGGCAAAACCCGAGGCACCCCCGCCCTGGTTGCCGTAGCCGCCGCCCTGCCCGGTATGGCCCTGTGCACCGTCATGGGCTTCGGCCGCAGCCGGTTGCTGGCCCTGCGGTTGCGCGCCCCCGGGGCGCCTGCCCGAACCCTGCGCGGGAGCAGAAGTGCGGCGCACGCGCTGGGACAGGTCGATATCAGGCAGTACGCCGTTGTTGATCAGGAATTCATTGGTGTGGCTGTAGGCTGCGACAAGCCGCTCCACCATGTGCTGCTGGATCAGGTCCTTGACCAGACTCCAGGTTTCGCGGGCCAGGCCCGCGGCCACCCATTGCTCCACCAGCAGCTGGGCGCTGACTTCGGGACGAAGGATGTCATAGGACTGCAGGTCCTCGCCGCCTTCGAGATGCTGCATGCGCAGGCGCAAGTCGTTGAGTTCCCAGGTGACCTTGTCCAGGACCGAGAGGGCCAGGCGCGACGACAGGATCTTCTTTTCGACCACGTCATCGCCGATCAGCTCCAGACTGACCGCCTCCAGCCGCACCCGGGCCGTGGCGGTGGGCGGCACCAGCGCGCGGCGCCAGGCCTTGGGCGTGCCTTCGGTCCAGGCCTTGTGCAGGCGCTCGAATTCGAGCATGGCGTCGCGCCGGTCCTGCATCTCCTTGGTGCTGGCGCTCTGGTCCACCAGTTCAATCAGCTTGGCGCGCAACGCCTCGGCCATCGGCCCCATGACGCCTTCGGCCTGCGAAATGAAGACCTCCCGCGCCTTGCGGCCCAGCGCGTTGCTGTCAGGGGTGGGCAGGGGGCCGGAAGACATGGGAAGTCTCGACGTTCAGACCACGGCGCCGGCGTTGGGGTCGTTGGGGTCGCCGCCGTCTTTCCTGACGGCGCCGCCCTTGACCATGTCTTCGCGCTTGATGCCCAGCCACATGGCTATGGCGGCGGCGACGAACACCGATGAATAAATGCCAAAGCAGATGCCGATGGTCAGCGCCAGCGCGAAGTAGTAAAGGGTAGGGCCGCCGAACAGCAGCATTGACAGGACCATGATCTGGGTTGAGCCGTGCGTGATGATGGTACGGCTGATGGTCGACGTGATCGCGTTGTCAATGATTTCCGTCGTGTTCATCTTGCGGTAGCGGCGGAAGTTTTCACGGATACGGTCAAAAATCACAACGGATTCGTTGACCGAATAGCCCAGCACGGCCAGTACCGCCGCCAGCACGGCGAGTGAAAACTCCCACTGGAAGAACGCAAAAAACCCCAGGATGATCACCACGTCGTGCAGGTTGGCGATGATCGCTGCCACGGCGAATTTCCATTCGAAGCGGAACGCCAGATAGATCATGATGCCCACGACCACCATGCCCAGGGCTTTCAGACCGTCTGAGGCCAGTTCGTCACCGACCTGCGGCCCGACGAATTCGTTGCGTCGCAGCGTCACGTCCGGGCTGGATTCCTTCAGCGCGGCAAGCACCTTGTCGCTTTGTTGCGCTGAGCTGACGCCTTTTTGGGCGGGCAGGCGGATCAACACGTCACGCGATGTGCCGAAGTTCTGCACCTGCACGTCGGTGTAGCCCAGGCTGGCCACCGTGCCCCGCACATTCTCCAGCTCGGCGGGCTGCGAATAGCTGACCTCCATCAGGGTGCCACCGGTGAATTCCACCGACAGGTGCAGCCCGCGCGTGATCAGGAAGAATACGGCCGCGGCAAATGTCAGGAAGGAAATCACGTTGAAGATCAACGCGTTCTTCATGAACGGGATATCACGGCGGATTTTGAAGAACTCCATGCGCGTCTGGCCTCACTTGGTCTTGGTTATAGCGCCATCGGACGCGGGGCGCCAGACGGTACCAATGGATACGCTCTTGAGCTTCTTCTGGCGTCCGTACCAGAAGTTGACCAGGCCACGCGAAAAGAACACGGCGGAGAACATGGACGTCACGATGCCGATGCAATGCACCACGGCAAAGCCGCGCACCGGGCCGGAACCAAAGGCCAGCAGCGCCACGCCGGCAATCAGCGTGGTGATGTTGGAGTCAAAAATCGTCGCCCAGGCGCGGTCATAACCGGTATTGATGGCCGCCTGCGGCGAGGCGCCGTTGCGCAGCTCCTCGCGCACCCGCTCATTGATCAGCACGTTGGAGTCGATGGCCATGCCCAATGCCAGCGCCATGGCGGCCATGCCCGGCAGCGTCAAGGTGGCCTGCAACATGGACAGGATGGAAACCAGCAGCAGCAAGTTGACCGCCAGCGCAATGCCGGAGATCAGCCCGAACACCATGTAGTAGATCGCCATGAAGGCCACGATCACTGCAAAGCCCCAGGCCACGCTCTGGAAGCCCTTGGCGATGTTCTCCGCGCCCAGCGTCGGGCCGATGGTGCGTTCCTCGATGATCTCCATGGGCGCGGCCAGCGAGCCGGCGCGCAGCAGCAGCGCCAGGTCGGCGGCTTCGTTCACCGTCATAGAGCCGGAAATCTGGAACCGGTTGCCCAGTTCGCTCTGGATCACGGGCGCCGTCAGCACTTCGCCCCTGCCTTTTTCAAACAGCAGGATGGCCATGCGCTTCTTGACGTTTTCGCGGCTGGTGTCGCGCATGATGCGCCCGCCCTTGGCGTCCACGGTCAGGTCCACCTTGGGTTGCTGGCTCTGCGAGTCAAAGCCCGGCTGGGCGTCTGTCAGGCTTTCACCCGTCAGGATGACCTGTTTCTTGACGATAACGGCGCGGCCATCACGCTCCAGGAAGCGCTCGGCACCGAAAGGCACCGGGCCGGTGCCCAGCTCGGCAGCACGGGCTTCGGCGCTTTCGTCCACCAGGCGCATCTCCAGCGTGGCGGTACGGCCCAGGATGTCCTTGGCCTTGGCGGTGTCCTGCACGCCGGGCAGCTGAACCACGATGCGGTCCAGGCCCTGCTGCTGGATCACCGGCTCGGCCACGCCCAGCTCGTTGATCCGGTTGTGCAGCGTCACGATGTTCTGCTTGAGGGCCTGGTCCTGGATGCGCCGCGCGGCCTCGGGCCTGATCGTGGCCGTCAGCTTGTATTCAACGCCCTCAGGCGCGTCCACGGTCTGCAGGTCTGCAAAGCTGTCTGCAATCAGGCGCCGTGCCGCCTCCAGCGTCTGTGAATCCCGAAACCGCACTTCCACGGCCTGGCCGTTACGCGAGATGCCCGCGTGGCGAATGTTCTTTTCCCGCAGGCTGGAGCGGATATCCCCCGCGAAGGACTCGGCGCGCTTGGTCAGTGCGGCCTGCATGTCCACCTGCAGCATGAAATGCACGCCGCCGCGCAGGTCCAGACCGAGGTACATGGGCCCCGCGCGCAGTGCCGACAGCCAGGCCGGCGAGCGTGACAGCAGGTTCAGCGCGACCACGTACGACGGGTCGGAGGAGTCCGGGATCAGCGCCTTTTGCAGCGCGTCCTTGGCCTTGAGCTGGACGTCGGTGGAATCAAAGCGCGCCTTGATGGAGTTGCCGTCGAAGGTGATGGCTTCGGCCGCAATGCCGGCGGCTTTGAGCGCCTCTTCCACCCGCACCTGCGTGGTGCTGTCCACCTTGACCGTGGCCTTGCCGGCCGAGACCTGGACGGCCGGCGCCTCGCCAAAGAAATTGGGCAGCGTGTAGATGGCGCCCACCAGCAACGCGATCACGATGATCGCGTACTTCCACACCGGATATCGGTTCATCTTGTGGCTGCGCTGTTCGTTTATTTGATGGTGCCTTTGGGCAGCACCTGCACCACTGCGCTGCGCTGCAGCTGGACTTCCACGCCTTCGGCCACTTCGATGCCGATGTAGATGTCACCCAGCTTGGTGACCTTGCCCAGCATGCCGCCCGCCGTGGCGACTTCATCACCCTTGGCCAGCGCGTCGATCATGGCGCGATGCTCTTTCTGGCGCTTCATCTGCGGCCGGATCATCACGAAATACAGCACCACAAACATCAGCACCAGGGGCAGCATGCTCATCAGGGACGACTGCATGCCGCCGCCTGCAGCGGCTGCAGGCGCGGTTTGGGCAAAAGCGGAAGAAATGAACACGACAGCTCCAACGTAGAGGATCAGTACAAAAAACCCGCAAACAAACGGGCACGCGATGGTGCCCGTTTGGCGGGGAGCCTGCAATTGTAAGCGGGCCTCACGCGTAAAGACATGTAACCCGGCCATGGGCCGGGGGTTGTTCAGGCGGCCACGCGCGCGCCCTGCGGGTCATGCCATTGCTGCATCAGCCCGGCCCAGCGGTTGCGCACCGCCGCAAGATTGCGCTCCTTGACATGGCCAAAGCCCTTGATCTGCTCCGGAAGGCGGGCAATCTCCAGGGCGAGCCCATGATTGCCCGCATCAAGCGATGTGAGCGTTTGCTCCACGCTGTTGCGGTACTCGCCGATCAGGGCTCGCTCGGTCCGGCGCTCTTCGGTGCGGCCAAAGATGTCGAGCGCCGTGCCGCGCAGGCCTTTCAGGCGCGCCAGCACCCGGAACGCCGTGAGCATGGCCGGGCCGAACTTGCGCTTTTGCAGTTCGCCGCGCTCATTCTTTTTGGCAATGATGGGCGGCGCCAGGTGGTAGTTCAGCTTGAAGTCACCCTCGAACATTCCGTTGACCCGGTCCAGGAAGGCACGGTCGGTGTGCAGGCGGGCGACTTCGTACTCGTCCTTGTAGGCCATCAGCTTGAACAGGTTGCGCGCGACCGCCTCGGCCAGCACGGTCTTGCCCAGCGGCAGCTCGGCCACGCGGACCTTGTCGATGAACGCCTTGTAGGTGTCGGCGTAGGCCTCGTTCTGGTAGGCGGTCAGGAATTCCACACGGCGTGCTACCAGGGTTTCCAGTGTCTCGCGCTTCTTGAATTCAATGACCTGCGCAGGGGACAGCAGCTTTTCCACCGACGCCCAGTCGTGCGCGGCGCGGCGGCCCCATTCAAAGGCGGTCTTGTTCTGCTCCACCGCCACGGCGTTCAGCTCGATCGCCCGCATCAGTGATTCATGGCCCAGCGGGATCCAGCCTTTTTGCCAGGCGTAGCCCAGCATCAGCGGGTTGGTATAGATGCTGTCGCCCATCAGGCGCGTGGCGGCCGCGTCGGCGTCAAACGTGCCCACGCCCTCCAGCCCGACAGCCTTGACGACCTCGGCCACGCAGGCGTCCGCCGGGTTTTGCCAGCCGGCGTCGCGCACAAAGGCGGCCGTGGGCGTGCTGTGCGAATTGAGTGCCACGTGGGTGCGCCCGGTGCGCATGCGCAGCACGGTTTCCTTGCCCGCGGCGACGATAGGGTCGCAGCCGATGATCAGGTCCGCGCCCGCCATGCTCACCCGGGTGGTGCGGATGTCGTCGGCGTGGTGGCCGATCAGCACATGGCTCCAGGTCGCGCCGCCCTTTTGCGCCAGACCGCCCGCGTCCTGCGTCACGATGCCCTTGCCCTCCAGGTGCCCGGCCACGCCCAGCAGCTGGCCGATGGTGATGACGCCGGTGCCGCCCACGCCCGCGACCACGATGCCATAGGCGCCGTGGATCGCAGGCAGCTGCGGCTGCGGCAGCTCGCCCAAAGCAAAGGGCGACGCCGCCTTGTCCCTGGCCTTCTTCTTCAGCTGCCCGCCTTCCACCGTCACAAAGCTGGGGCAAAAGCCCTTCAGGCAGCTCATGTCCTTGTTGCAGGTGCTCTGGTTGATGGTGCGCTTGCGGCCGAATTCGGTCTCCAGCGGCTCCACGCTCAGGCAGTTGGACTGCACGCCGCAGTCCCCGCAGCCCTCGCAGACCAGCTCGTTGATGACCACGCGCCTGGCCGGGTCCACCATGCTGCCGCGCTTGCGGCGGCGGCGCTTTTCGGTCGCGCAGGTCTGGTCGTAGATGATGACCGTGGTGCCCTTGATCTCACGGAATTCACGCTGCACCGCGTCCAGCGTATCGCGGTGCTGGATGGCAATGCCCGATGGCAGGCCCTGGACGGCGTCGTATTTCTCGGGCTCGTCGGTCACGATGGTGATCTTGACGGCGCCCTCGGCGCGCATGCTCTGCGCAATCTGGACGACCGAATGGCCTTCAGGCCGCTCACCCACCTGCTGGCCGCCGGTCATGGCCACCGCGTCGTTGTAGAGGATCTTGTAGGTGATGTTCACGCCCGCGGCGATGCTCTGGCGCACCGCCAGCAGCCCGCTGTGGAAGTAGGTGCCGTCACCCAGGTTGGCAAAAATGTGCTGGTCGGTGGTGAACGGCTGCTGGCCCGTCCACGGCACGCCCTCGCCGCCCATCTGCGTGAAGCCAACCGTGCTGCGGTCCATCCAGGTGGCCATGAAGTGGCAGCCGATGCCGGCCATGGCACGCGAGCCCTCGGGCACCTTGGTGGATGTGTTGTGCGGGCAGCCCGAGCAGAACCAGGGCTGGCGGTCGGCCTTGACCTCGACGACGCTCATCGCCGTCTCCTTGGCCTGCAGGATGGCCAGCTGCGCGTCAATGCGCGCGGCCATATCGCCGTCCAGGCCCAGCTTCTTCAAGCGCTGCGCAATCGCGCGCGCGATGATCGCGGGCGACAGGTCGGCATTGGCGCGCAGCAGCTTGTTGTCGGTCGGGTTGGGCATGGACCATTCGCCACCGGAATAGTCGCCTTCGACCTCGTTGAACTTGCCCAGCACGTTGGGCCGCACGTCGGGGCGCCAGTTGTACAGCTCTTCCTTGACCTGGTATTCAATGACCTGGCGCTTTTCCTCCACCACCAGGATCTCGCGCAGGCCGGTGGCAAATTCGCGCGTGCCCTGCGCCTCCAGCGGCCACACCACTCCCACCTTGTGCAGGCGGATGCCAAGGCGCCGACAGGTGTCGTCGTCCAGCCCCAGGTCCAGCAGGGCCTGGCGCGTGTCGTTGTAGGCCTTGCCGCTGGCGATGATGCCGAAGCGGTCGTTCGGGCCTTCAATGACGTTGTAGTTCAGCCGGTTGGCGCGGATGTAGGCCAGCGCGGCATACCATTTGTAGTCAAACAGGCGGGCTTCCTGCTCCAGCGCATGGTCGGGCCAGCGGATGTGCACGCCGCCCGGCGGCATCTGGAAATCGGTCGGGATCCTGATGTCGACGCGCTCGGGGTCGATCATGGCCGTGGCGCTGGACTCCACGATCTCCTGGATGGTCTTCATCCCGGCCCACACGCCCGAGAAGCGGCTCATGGCAAAGGCGTGGATGCCCAGGTCCAGGATCTCCTGCACCGTGGCCGGGAAGAACACCGGCAGGCCGCAGGCCTTGAAGATGTGGTCGCTCTGGTGGGCGGCGGTGGAGCTCTTGGACACATGGTCGTCACCGGCCACCGCAATCACGCCGCCCCAGGGCGTGGTGCCCGCCATGTTGGCATGCTTGAACACGTCCGAGCAACGGTCCACGCCCGGGCCCTTGCCGTACCAGATGCCGAACACCCCGTCGAATTTGTTGGTGCCCGCCGGCGAAAAGCCCAGCTGCTGCGTGCCCCACAGTGCGGTGGCCGCCAGCTCTTCATTGACGCCCGGCTGGAACACGATGTTCTGCGCCTTGAGGTATTTGCTGGCCTTCCACAGCGCCTGGTCGTAGCCCCCCAATGGCGAGCCACGGTAGCCGCTGATGAACCCGGCGGTGTTCTTTCCCTGCTGGGCGTCACGCAGGCGCTGCAGCATGGGCAGCTTCACCAACGCCTGCACGCCGCTCATGAAGGCGCGGCCGTAGTCCAGCGAATATTTGTCGTCGAGGGTGACGGTCTCCAGCGCTTTGCGGATGTGCTCGGGCAGTGGGGCGTTCATTGTTGTGGGTCTCCGGTTCGTGGGGGGCCTGCCTTGTGGGCAGAGGGCTCGGCGCACCCGGGTAGGGCGCAGCCTCTAACAGCATGCAAAGTGTATGCCCGCAGCCCAGATATGTCTTTGCGTTCTATGCCCGATTTATATTGATTTGAGAAAGAATCTTTCTCAAAATAGCGCTCCATGGAAACGCTCGACAAGTTTGACATCGCCATCCTGTCTGAACTGCAGGCCGACGCCCGGTTGACCAACGCCGAGCTGGCCCAGCGCGTGGGCCTGTCGGCTGCGCCGTGCTGGCGCCGCGTGCGCGCGCTGGAGGAGTCCGGCTTCATCAAGGGCTACCGCGCCGAGATCGACCGCCACAAGATCGGCCTGGGCGTGCTGGCCTTTGTGCGGCTGGACGCCAACCGCAACACCGGCGAACTGACGCGCGAGATGGAGGAAGCCATCCGCAAGATTCCCGAGATCGTGTCGTGCCACTACATCAGCGGCGCGGGCACGTTCGAGCTGCAGGTGGTCAGCCGCGACCTGGACAGCTTTTCGCAGTTTGCGCGGCAGGTGCTGATCAACCTGCCCAATGTGAAGGACCTGCACACCAGTTTCTCTCTGGGCGAGGTCAAGGCCAGCAGCAACCTGCCGCTGGCGCATTTGGGGCCGCCCGCGCGCAGCTGAATCACGGGGCTGTCACAAAACCTTCAAGCCGCCCCGCAACTGCAAAAAGACTCTGAAATCTAGGGATTGCATAACCCAAATTCTGCAGATTTTTTTCCGACAAGATGCGCCCAAGCAAAAAAGCGGGGCAGACGCTCTTACTTTGGCTGCTTTATCGCTGCTTCCCCTTGAATATCGCCTCCAGCGACGACTCCCACAGGCCGATCTCACCTCTGGGCACATCATGGCCGCCCTCCACCACAATAGCTGCTACTTCTTTGTTGCTTGAAAACATCTGCACAAAGTTTTTGACATGACTTTCGTTGTAGAACCAATCTCTGTTTGCGTAGAAGATATATGTCGGAGAGCTAATCCTGCTCGCAAATTCTGATAGTTTGATGTAGTTGTACGAAGTTGGGCATGTTTCGCTATGCCAGCCCGGAACAAAACTCACAACCCCCATTACTGACCCGGGATGTGCTGCGGCATAAGCTAAAGACAGAAATCCTCCACGTGAATGACCAGACATCACAATCCGGCGGGCATCCAGCTTGTCGTTTTTTGCTATGGCTGCTAAAAAAGCACTGACATCAGTAATGGCCGATTTCAATCCTTGCTCCGATTCACTCGCGTCGCAGCTGATAGGTTCCGTGACATCCGCTTCAAGAGTATTTCTCCTAACGCCACTATTTGCGAACCCTTTACGGGCAGGCGTTAGTACGGCAAACCCCTTACGGACCAAAAGAGAGACCATTAGCTCTTGTGAGGTTCTCGAGTTGCCTTCTTTCCGCTTGGTGTGACCGCCGTGGTTATAGACGATTACGGGAAATTTTCTTAACTCGGCACCATCTTTGAGTTTGGGGTAGCGAAGCGTTCCGGAAATCTCAACGTCTCGTGTCGATAAGAAGCTGCGCCAAGGAACTTTGGTGACAATCTCTTCTTCTTCGTGCCCGTCATACTCACCCTCAGTCAGGAGAGTGAACTCCGCATGCGCGGCAAAAGATGAGATGAGGAGAAGGTAGGTGAACACAATCCTAAAAGGATGCATGAGAAGCCCTCAAATCACGTACTTTCATAACCGAATCCTAAAGATCCTTGCTACCAAGCCCTGAAGGCTACCCCAAACTGCTCCAGGCAAGACGAACGAATTATGACGGATCAACTGTGACGGCAATGCGAGTGACGGCCTCCTTGAGTCGATAGCTCTTACCCTCGAACTCCAGCATCGCGCAGCGGTGCATCAGTCGGTCCAGGATGGTGGTGGCCATTGTCGTGTCTCCCAGATACTTTCCCCAGTCCTGGACGACGCGGTTGGAAGTGACGACGATGGAGCGGCGCAACTTGTAGCGCTGCGTGTTCATTGCACATTCTTGACAATGAAAGCACCGCCCAGCAATTTTTTCCTCCCTGTCAGATATTCACCTTTCTTTTCAGGTAAGTAGAACCTTGCCCGGTAGAGAAAATTCTGGATACAGGCGATATCTCCCTCCATCACGAACTCAAGCGTCTGGTTGCTTCTGTCGAAGACACCAAACACTTGTCTGTCGATGGAGCAGTCGAGCCTTCCTGTAGACTTCACAAAGAAGTGCGCCACAAAGACGTCACCCTTCAAGCGAACCGTAGTGAGCGCGAAGTCGCTGAGCTGGCCTGTAGCGGCGCCCATCCAGAAGCCAGAGATCTCCTTGTACAACATCTCCCCCCTCTGAACCACTTCCGCCTTTTCGGTGTCAGTGATTGCGCGAGGGTTGATGATCGGGCTATTCCCTTCGACTTTTGCTGAATTTGGCGAGGTCACCGTCGTGGCACACGATGCGAGTAACAACGAGAAGCCCACGATAGCAGCAGAAGCGGTAATGTGCACGGCTTACTCCAAATATAGATTTACACAATCGCCGTTGTGTGAACCGTCGTTGACTTTATAAAAACCCCCTGAGAGGGCAGGTCAAACATTCAAAAGAAGGATTACTTCTTCATCTCAAGTCCAGCAAATTGATACCTGTGTCCCGGTATTCTTACCAAAGGAAAACGCACGTATCCGTCGGGGTACCGGCTCGGCGCCAACCACTTGGAGTGTCTGGCAACCCAGAACTTGTCTTCGATTTTCCACATTCCAGTGTCGCACTGGCCCCGGACGCACTCTTCAAAGGTGCCGTCCGGGTCAATCGGAAAGACATACTGCCCGCCATCGGGGTTGACTCAGGTGGTCCTGCCGATCAAGCGATCCTTCATCTGATCACCTGCGAGAGCGACCATTGCTCCCTCTTCGACCTTCAGAACACTTCTGCCGAATAAGGTTTTCTCGCTAATCACGCCCTCCCTAGTCACTACTTCTCTCACCAAGGTCTGGCGATTAAAGAAGAGGTTTTTGTAGACAACCGTGATATTCCCACCAGCGGACGCCTTGTATTCCCCGAGCACTTCGCATGCGAAACCGGGCGAGCACTGGATGAAGCTGCCGTCAGCATTAAAGGTGAGCAGCACCGAAGCGACGCTCTGACCTTGTACAGTCAACGTTTTGCCGTGCAGCGCCTCAACCTGAGCAGAAGCAGACAATGCGGAGAGAAGGGAGGCGAAGGTGAATGCCGCGACCTTCGGGAAAGAGTGAAAATTCATTGCAGCCTCCTTGCGCGACGCGCATAAACTGAATTTACATAACTGTTGTTGTGCGAACCGCCTTTGACACGCATAAGCGCGTCTAGGGCTTTCCAAGGGTCTATCGAGTAGTCGCTACTCGATCTTGGTGGGGACAAACCACCCGAACTGCTGGCCACGACGTCCGAAGTAGGCACCCTTTCCGTCCTTCACGTCAAAAACCACACGGTTGTAAAAGGGCTTTTGGCAGCCGACGTCGATAAGCTCGAACTCGAGCTTTGCGCCGTCGTAGGCACCTGTCACCTTCTCCTTCAGGGAGCAGCTGAGCGCCCTTGCAGATCCGAAGTAAAACTCGGCAACAAAGGAACCACCCAGGACTTTGACGTCCTTCAGGTGGAAATCGCTGCTGAGCCCAGTGGTAATGCTTATCCAGGAACCAGAAATTTCCTTCCGGAGCAGGACGCCCTGGCTTTCAACAACGGAAGCTGAAGGAGGAGGGTTGACTGGCGCCTGAGGCGCGGTTGCCATACAGCCAGTTAGGGCGTGCAGCGCAGTGACAAAAACGGCCAAGTGTTTCATGGTGGCTCCTGACAAGCTGTTAGGGCTAAAAGTTACATAACCGTCGTTGTGCAAACCGTTGTTGACTTTCTTTCGCGGTTAAAGCGTACAGCGTGCCGTTCAAGTCAATTTCACTCGGTGGTTAGTGAGGGAACCATACTTCCACTTGCGCACCCATGTCGCTGCGAGAGCTTACTGAAATGAAGGCTGTACGTACAGTAGCTGGGCCGTAGTTGGCGACTTCAGGCGGCCCGTCAGCGTTTCCGGTGACTAGACAGCCCGCCAGCTGTCACAAAACCTTCAAGCCGCCCCGCAACACTGGTTGCCGGCGGTTTGCGAAGGAGTTGCCCATGCCCCGGTATCCGCGCCTGCGCGCGCAATGGTTTCTGGCGGCCCTGGCGGCCGCCGCGGCGGGCGGTGTGGCCGCACAGGACGCGGCCAACGGCGCTCTGCTGTACATGCGCCTGCCGTCGGACACCCGCAGCTGTGTGTCCTGCCACGGCCCCGATCCGGGCCAGAACCACAACAACATCCTGCGCGCCGCGGACAACCCGGCCGCGCTGACGCGCGTGCTCAACACAGTGAGCGCCATGGGCTTCCTGCGCTCGCGGCTGTCGGACGGCGAGATCGCGGACCTCACCGCCTTTCTGGGCTCGGTGACGCGCCTGAACGACGCGGCGTCGGCGCTGCGCCTGTGGCCCCTCACGCTGGAATTTGGCATGGCCCCGTCAGGCGAGAGCGCTTCGAGCCAGACGATGCGGCTGGAAAACCCGTCGGCCACGGCCGCCCTGCCGGTCACCGGCATCACCGCGTCCAGCCCCGCGCTGGCCGTGACCCACAACTGCCCGGCCCTGCTGCCCGCGCAATCGGGCTGCGACATCCGCGCCATGCTGACACCCCCGGCCACCGGCCTGCACCGCGCGGCGCTGCAGGTGCAAACACCCTCGCAGACCCAGTGGATCGGTGCGTTGGGCTACGGCACCAGCGGCCCGATCGGCCAGCTGCTCTGGCGCGGCGACGCGGCGTCCGCCGCCTTTGGCGCCGGCGCGCCCGACAGCGTGCAACGCCAGACCCTGGTGCTGGACAACACGGGCGTGATGCCCGTGGTGCTGGGGCAGGCCACGTTCGTGGGGCCGCAGGCCAGCCAGTTCCGGCGCGAGTCCGGATGCGACACCGGCGCGGTGCTGCAGGCCGGCACCGCCTGCAGTATGGTGGTGGCCTACACCGCCAGCCAGTTGCCGCTGGCCCGCGCCACGCTGCAGGTGCGGGGGGACGGCGGCAACCCGCAGTCGCTTGCGGTCCAGGGTGCATCGGCCAGCGGCGCCCCCACGACCCCTTCACCCGCCGCCGTGCCGCCCGAGTCGGGCGGCGGCTGCTCCGCAGGCCCGCCGCAGCGCCGCGGCGGCGACACCAGCCTGGCCTGGCTGGCGCTGGCCGCCGCCGCGCTGGCCTGGCGGCGCCGGCCGCGCCGGTACTGACCGGCCTCAAAGCAAAAATGCCCGGCCCCCATGAGGGACCGGGCAACCGGTTGAACCGGGAGCTCAGACTTCTGGTTCTTCGATCAATCAGGCGCCAATCAGGCCGCCGTCGTTCTTTGTGATCACGATGGTGGCCGAGCGCGGACGGGCATTGGCGCCACCCGCGCCGTAGCCGGCGTTGCCGGGCCAGTGGCTCAGGTATTTCGTGGGATCAGCCACGTTGGCCTTGGTGATGGTCTCGCCCGGATGCTGGATGTTCACGAACACCGTCTTGCCGTCCGGCGTTTCGGTGATGCCGGTGATCTCGCAGTCCTTGGGACCGACCAGGAAGCGGCGCAGCTTGTCGGCCGCGGGCTTGGCGCCCACGCGCGTGGCCACGTCCAGCTTGCTGCCGTCGGCCTTGGTATAGCTCAGCGTGGTGGTGGCGCCGTCGCCCACCTGGCCGGGCACGCCCACCAGCATCATGCAGTTGGTGGCGTCGGTGTAGGCGCCGTCATCGGTCTGGATGAAGCACAGGCCGGTCTTGGGGCTGAACCACAGGCCATCAGGGCTGGAGAAGTCCTGATCGGCCGTCAGGGCCGACAGGTTCACCTGCGTCAGGCTGGCGTCCGACTGCGCGCCAAACAGGTACACGTCCCAGGTGAAGGTCGTGGCGGCGTTCTCGCCGCCGGCTTCCTTCATGCGGATGATGTGGCCGTTGATGTTGCCGGGGGCGGTCGCGGCCGTGGGCGCGTCGGTGTAGGCGCGCGGGTTGGCAGCGTCCACCAGTTGCTGGGACGAACCCGACGGCTCGACCTTGCGATTGCTGTTGTTGGTCAGCGCGTAGTAGATCTCGCCGGTGGTGGGGTGCACCGCGCACCACTCGGGGCGGTCCATCTTGGTGGCGCCCACGGCGTCGCCGGCCAGGCGCGCGTTGATCGCCACGTCGCCGTTGTCGGCAAAGCGGTAGGTGGTGTAGTTGGCAACGGCGGCGGTGGCCATGCTCAGCTCGATCCACTGGCCCGTGCCGTCGGCGTTGAACTTCGCCACGTAGAGCTTGCCGCTGTCCAGGTACTTGTCGCCCGTGGTGATGCGGTTGGCCGGGCTCGCGTCGGCGGCGTCCCAGTTGGCCGTGGACACGAACTTGTAGATGTATTCGCCGCGCGAGTCGTCGCCCTGGTACACCGCCAAAGGCTTGCCGGCCGCCGGCTTGCCGAATGCCGCGCTTTCGTGCGCGAAGCGGCCCAGCGAGGTGCGCTTGCGGATGGCCTGGGTCTTGTCGTAGGGGTCGATTTCGACGATGTAGCCGAAGGTGTTGAGTTCGTTGCGGTAGTCGTCGGTGCCGTCGGCGGATGTGCCCGTCTGGCTGATGTTCCAGCGTGCGTAGTTGTCAGCCGTGCCGGCGGTCTCCCAGCCGTGGCGGCTGGCGGCACCCTGGGCGCGGCCATTGCGGTTGAGCGACACCACGCTCTTCGCCGTGGCGCCGCCGCGCGCGGCGTCATCCGTTGCGCTGCGGGTGAAATACCCGGCCCAGTTTTCCTCGCCGGTCAGGAAGGTGCCCCAGGGCGTGTAGCCCGTGCCGCAGTTGTTGATGGTGCCGCGGCAGTCGTTGCCGGAGGTGGAGAATTTCGTCTTCATCAGCGCATTGCCGCGCGCCACGCCGTTGACCTGCATGGGCGTCAGCGGGGTGATGCGGCGGTTGAAGCTGGAGGCCTTGTCGTAGGCGAATTTGCCGGACACCTTGCGCACTTCGACGATCGACACGCCATGGGCGGGAATTTCCTTGTCTGCCTCGGCGGCAGGGCGCGGGTTGGCGGTGACGCCAGCCACGTGCAGGAACTGGTCGGTCAGGGCCTCGTGGTTCATGGCGAGCAGCCCGCGGTCTGAGCCGTTGACGTCGCGGGCGGTGCCGGCGGCGTTCAGGCCGAAATATTCCATGCCGTCATGGTGGTCGCCCGCGCGGTTGTCGTAGTCGGTGTCGCTGCCGTCGTTCTTGAAGTCGGGCGTGGCGGCGGTCAGCGGATCGCCCAGGCCGTAAATCACGGTAGCCGTGTAGCCGCTGGCCACGCTCACCACGTCGGCCGTGCTCTTGGCCACGGCCGGGAAGCTCAGCTTGATGCTGGTGTCCACCGGCGCCGCGGGCAGCGGCGCGGCGTCGCTGCCGCCGCCACAGGCCGTGAGCGCCACGCTGCCCAGCACGGCCGTGCCGGCGGTGCCAAAGCCGGCCTTGAACAGGCTGCGGCGGCTCAGCCGCGCCTCGATCACGTCGGTGATCGAGGGGTTGTTGCTGGTGTTGAAGTCTTCGCTGTCATGGCCTTGCACAGCCTGCTGCTCGGGCTTTGTCATCGCGTTCATCGGGGGTGCCTTTCGGGGACGGTGTTGAAACTCAGCCCGCAAGGCTAGGCAGCGCGCATGACACCCCCATGGCACTGCCATGACGGATTTGTGAAAGGGTGGATCAGTCGCGCGCGCAGCGCGCGGCCAGCGGCAGCAGCGGGTAGCGCACGATGGCCTCGCGGCCCGTGGCGCCCAGGCCAAACTCGGCTTTCATGCGCGGGTTGCTGTAGAACACATGCGTGGGCGAGGTGCCCCCCGCGTCGCGGTACAGCACGTCGCGCCCGCGCGCGCCGTCCAGGATGGCGGTGTCGTCGATGAACCGCACGGTGAAGGTGATCCCGTGTTCGCAGTGGTAGACGGGGACGGCGGGGGTGGTCACGGTGCCCGCGCAGCCTCCCATTGCCGCAGCTATGGCCATAACCAGAAAAAATGGGGGCTTCATCGGCGTCACCTCCTCCATCATCTGGGCCACAACACCCACAGCTTGAGCGGCTGCTTCAGGCGCCCCGCCAGCTCGCCCGCCTGCGGGCCCCAGCCGGCGAAGTAGTCGGCCCGCACCGCGCCCACGATGGCGCTGCCCGTGTCCTGCGCCAGCACCAGCCGCTGCAGGTTGATGGACGGCCCGGCGGAGACCAGCCACACCGGCGTGCCGTAGGGGATGCTTTCACGGTCCACCGCGATCGAGCGGCCCGGCGTCAGCGCCACGCCCTGCGCGCCGCGCGGGCCGAAGCCGGCGTCCAGGTCGCTCAGCGGCTCCTCGCGAAAGAACACGGTGCGCGGGTTGCTCCACAGCATTTCATTCACGCGCTGCGGGTTCTGCCGCGTCCAGGCCTTGATGCCGGGCCACGACGCATCGCGGATCAGGCCCTGCTGCAGCAACCAGCCGCCCACGCTGCGGTAGGGCTGGTCGTTGCTGGCGGCAAAGGCCAGGCGCACCAGGCGCTGGGAGCCATCCGACTCGGTGATGCGCACGCGGCCCGAGCCCTGGATCTGCAGCACCAGTGCGTCCAGCGGGTCGGCCAGGTAGGCAATCTCGCGCCCGCGCAGCGCGGCGCGGGCCTCGGGCAAGGTTTCCATTTCCTGCCGCGTGTACCAGGGCTTGCGCGTGGCCAGCGTAGCGGGCGGCCGGTACAGCGGCACGGTATGACTGGCCATGGGCTCGCGCGTCGCCTCCAGCAGTGGCTCGTAGTAACCGGTCAGCAATCCTTCATGCGCAGCTGCCATGGCACCGGCCAGCGGCTCCACCCGGTAGGGCTGCAGCCGCTGCTGCAGCCAGGCACGCTGCTCGACATCGCCTGCAATGCTCAGGCGGCGCACCTCGGCACACAGTGGCGCGAACACCGGGCCCGGGCGTTCACAGCTTTTGAGCCAGGCGTTCCAGGCTTCGTGCAGCGGGTCGTCGGCAAAGCCGGGCAGGTCGGCCCAGCGCACGGGCACCCAACGGCTTTTGGCCTGCTGGATCGCGGGGGGCAGTGGGGCCGCATCATCCGGCGGCAAGGCTGGGGCAGCGGCGGGTGGCGCTTGCGTGGGCTCGGGCTCGGGCTGCAAAGGCGGTGCACTGCCGCAGCCGGCCAGCGTTCCTACAATCAGCACCGTTGCAACCAACCAGGGAAAACCGTTCATGGGTCTGATTCTGCTTGAAGCGCTGCTGGCGTTGGTGCTGCTGGTGGGTATTGTGTGGTGGACGATGTTTTCTGGCAGGAAGAAGGGGGAGCTGCCTTCTTCCTCTTCTGAAGAGGATTCGGGGAAGAAGTAGCTTCTTCTTTGAATTTTGTGGCGGGGCTGCACCTCTGTTTTCCCCCACTCTCCCCCCAGCCCCCTCTCTGCCCCCGCCGGGGCAGAGAGGGGGAGCCCTGATTTAGCAACGCGCTCCGGCGACGGGCTACAGGGAACGGCTGCGATACACCCCTGCGCGCCACGGCCAGCACCACCAGTTGGGGCAGTGGCTGCATAGCAGCACGCCCCCCCCGCGAGCGGCTGCGCCTGCTCGTCTGGCACGCGTGGCGGTCAGCGGTGGCGCACACGCCGGTCAGCCACAGCCCCAACCGCAGGCATGCGCTGTGGCGCGCCGTGACGCAACGCAGCTTCACTTGAGTAGCCCGCGTCCGGCGCGAAGGGATCAAATCCAGGCTCCCCTTCTCTGCCCCGGCGGGGGCAGAGAAGGGGCGGGGGGGATGAGTGGGGGAGAAGAAAGGTGCAGCGCCTGCTGCAAAACAACAAAAAAGCCCTAGAGACTGCGCATCAAATTCGCCAGCTCCACCGCCGACTTCACTTCCATCTTGTCAAACACCCGCGCCCGGTGCACCTCCACGGTCCGCACGCTGATGTCCAGCTGGTCCGCGATCAGCTTGTTGGGCAGCCCCTCCACCACCAGCCGCATCACGTCGCGCTCGCGCTCGGTCAGGTCCTGCAGGCGGCTTTGCAGCTGGCGGCTCTGGCGGCGCGCGTCCAGCGTGCGGGCGGACTGCGCAATGGCCTGCTCGATGCGGTCCACCAGCGCGTTGTCGGAAAACGGCTTCTCGCAAAAATCAAACGCGCCGCGCTTGACGGCGTCCACCGCCGTGGGCACGTCGCCATGGCCGGTCAGGAAGATCACGGGCAGGCTGTCGGCCAGGCCGCGCGCCACGATGGATTCAAACAGCGCCAGCCCGCTCATGCCGGGCATGCGCACGTCCAGCAGCAGGCAGCAGGGGTCGCGCGGCACAAAGCCTTCAGCCAGGAAACGGTCAAAGTCCTCGCCGCTGGCAAACACCTCGCTGGGCAAATGGCGCGAGCGCAGCAGCCAGGCCAGCGCATCGCGCACGCCGGCGTCGTCGTCCACGATGAACACGGTGGCATTGAGTACAGGTTGCATCAGGCAGGGCCGCTGTCGGCGGGCAGGGTGAATCTGAAAATCGTACCCCGCGGCTGGTTGGGCTCGAATCCGAGGAATCCCCCATGCTGCTCCACCACGGTGCGGCACAGGCTCAGGCCCAGCCCCATGCCCTCTGCCTTGGTGGTGAAAAACGGCGTGAACAGCTGCTGCGCCACTTCATCGGGTATGCCCGGGCCATGGTCGGCCACGGAAAACTCCAGCCACGCCTTGGCGCTGTGCTCGCTGGTGCCGGCGCGGCGCACCTGGATCAGCACCGCGCGGTCGGCCGTGCCCGCGGCCGCCATGGCCTGCATGGCGTTGCGCGTGAGGTTCAGCAGCACCTGCTCGACCATGGTGCGGTCGCACAGCACGGCGGGCAGGCCGTCCTGCAGGCGCGTTTCCACGCGCACATACAGCTTGCGGGCCTGCAGGCTGACCAGCGGCATGACCGCGTCCAGCAGCGCGCGCGGCGCCACGGCTTCGCGCGCCTGGTCGCGCCGGCGCACGAAGTCGTGCACGCTGCGGATCACCTTGCCCGCGCGCTCGGCCTGCTCGGCAATGCGGCGCATGGCCACCTCCAGGTCCGCCATCGCATGCGGGCCCTCACGCAGCAGGTTCATCGAGCCGTTGGCGTAGCTGGCGATGGCCGCCAGCGGCTGGTTCAGCTCGTGGCTGAGCAGCGACGCCATCTCGCCCACGGTGGCCAGCCGCGCGGTGGCCTGCAGGCGGTCCTGGCTGGCGCGCGACAGCTCCTCGACGCGGCGCTGTTCGCTCACATCCAGGAACGCGCTCATCCACCCGGTCTGCACGCCATGCGCGTTGATCAGCGGCGCCTCGATGATCAGCACCGGAAAGCGCGAGCCGTCCTTGCGCATGAACACCGACTCAAAGCCCTCTCGCGGCGGCGCATGCTGGCCGGCCAGGCGGATCGCCTGGCGCTGGTTGTATTCGTCGGCCAGCTCGGGCGGCCAGTAGGGCGCCGGCACGCCATGGCCCAGCAGCTCTTCGGCCGAGAAGCCCACCATCTGGCAGAACGCCGGATTCACATAGGTAATGCGTCCCTGCAGGTCGCGCGCGCGCAGGCCGGTCACCAGGGAGTCCTCCATGGCCTTGCGAAAGGCCAGCGCCTCGGCCAGGTCGCTCTCGGCGCGCAGGCGCCGGCGCGTGTCCTTGCCCAGCATGACCAGCACCGTCACCAGCGCAATCGACATCGCCGTGACCAGCGCCGTGAGCACATTGGGGAACAGGTCGGGCGCGCCGCGCCAGCTGTCAATGCGCAGCACCAGCGTGTTGCCCGGCAGGTCCACCAGCTGCTGGGCGGTGAAGATGCGGCTGCCGCGCCGCGCCGAGCCATGCAGCGCCAGGCGGGTGCCGTCGGCCTCGGTGAATGACACATCCTGGCTGCGCGCCAGCGGCTTGGGCACCATGTCGGTGAGTATTTCCTGCAGCGAATAGGTGGCCACCAGGTAGCCCGTGACTTCACCCGCCACCACCTGGGGCATGCACAGCTCCATCACTTCCACGCCCAGGCCGTCGATCTGCGGCACGAAATAACTGGCCGAGTACGCCGGCGCACTGATGCGCCGCGCGTTGGTGCAGGCCTGGGCCACATCGGAGCTCGCATTGGCGCGGCCCAACCGCGCAAACACCGGCTGGCGGTAGGGGGTATCCACGAACACCAGCGTGGCCAGCCGGGCGTCGCGCCATTCAATGCGCATCCATTCGCGGTGGCTGCGCAGCAGCTGCATGGCCTCGGCCGGCCAGCCCGGCGCGCCCGGGTTGGCCGCATGCAGCGCCTGCAGGGTCTGGATGTTGCGCGTGAGGCCGTTACGCACTTCAGCGACGGCGTCGGCCGTGTCACGCTCCAGCTTGCTTTGGACCTGGCTGGCCTCGTATCGCCCGGCCAGCCAGACCAGCGTGACCAGCAGCGCCCCCACCAGCACCACCATCAGGCTCCAAAGCGACCAGCGCCAGCGAGCCGACAGGCGCGCGCGCGGCGGGCGGGGCAAGGGCAACGCGCTCATGACAGGCCTGGCACTTCACAGCACCCGATGCGCCAGCGCGGGCAGTTGCTGGCGCACCTGCGCCAGCCGTGCCGCATCGAGTTCGGCCCATACCATGCCAGCGCCCTCGTCGCGGCTGGCCAGCACGCCGCCCCAGGGCTCGACCAGCATCGAATGGCCCCAGGTGCGCCGGCCGTTCTCATGCACGCCACCCTGCGCGGGCGCGGCCACGTAGGCCAGGTTTTCCACCGCGCGGGCGCGCAGCAGCAGCTCCCAATGGGCCTGGCCCGTCACCCAGGTGAAGGCGCTGGGCACCAGCAGCAAGTCGGCCGCCAGCGCGCGGTACAGCTCGGGAAAGCGCAGGTCATAGCACACGCTCAGGCCCACGCGCCAGCGGTGGCCGTCCCGCGAGGCAAGCTCGAACGTCACGGGCGCCTGGCCGCTTTCGATCACGCGCGATTCGTCGTACTGCTCGCGCCCGTTGTCGAACCTGAACAGGTGGATCTTGTCGTAGCGGGCCACGCAGTCACCGGCGGGCGAGTACACCAGGTGCGTGTTGCGCACGCGCTGCGCGTCGCTCGCCACCAGCGGCAAGGTGCCGCCCGCGACCCACAGGCCGAGCTCGCGCGCGGCACCGGCCAGAAAGCGCTGCACCACGCCGTCGCCATACGCTTCGCGCGCGGCGATCTTGTCGCTGTCCTGGTGGCCCATCAGGCAGAAATACTCGGGCAGCACCGCCAGCTCGGCGCCGGCCGCCGCGGCCTCTCGCAGCAGCGCATGGGCTGCTTCCAGGTTGGCCGCCAGGCCGGTGCCAGAGACCATCTGCAACGCTGCGACTTTCATGGCTTGTGCTCCCTTTGCATCATTGGGTGGCGGTGGTACCCGACGGCGTGGTGGGTGCGGCTGCGCCGGCCGTGCGGCGGTCCACCCGCGTCACGCGCGGGTCGGCCCAGGTGCCGTCGATATGGAATTCCTGCGTGGCCGCGCGGATGAGCGGGTTGCGCAGCACCAGCTGCGCCAGGAAGCTGCCGATGCCGATGACCGGGTTGATCACCGTGGCCACCAGCGACGCGGTACCGGCATTGATCTCGGGCACCACCACGACCTTGAGGTCCTGCGTCTCGCGCGCGATGTCTGCCTTGCCCTCCATCAGCACGGCGGCGTTCACGCCCTTCATCTGCAGGTTGTTGGTGGCGGCAATGCCCTGCACGATGGTGACGTCGCCGCGCACGAAGTCAAACGCAAAGCCTTCGCTGAACACGTCGCGGAAATCCAGCGTCAGCCGCCGGGGCAGTGCCTGCAGACTCAGCACGCCCAGCAGCTTGGCCAGGCCCGGGTCGGCCTTGAGGAACTGGCCCGATTCGATGTTGACGTTGAAGGCACCGTTCATGCTGGGGTAGTCCATGGTCAGCGGCGATCCGATCCAGGCTACCTGCCCTTCCATGCGGCCCTTGCCGCGGCGGATCACGTCTTTCATGCCAAAACGCGTGAGCAGCTGGCCCGAATCGGCAATGTCCAGGCGGAAGTTCATCACCGTGCGACGCACCTCCGCCGGGTTGCGCCCGGGGCGCGGGCCGCCCGCGGGCGCGGGCTGGGCGCCCAATGCCGCCCAGTTGCCGGTGGCGCTGAAGCTGGCCTCGGGCAGCGTCAGGTTGAGCTTGTTCAGCCGCCACTCGCGCACGCCGCCCTCGCGCGCCACGGCTGTGCCCCCGCGGTTGACGGCGTCGATTTCGACGCGACCCAGCTTCTTGCCGCGCAACTCCAGGTCGTCCACCACCACGTCCAATGCCGGGATGGTGGACGGCTGCTCCTTCAGCAGGTTTTCGACGTCGCTGGCGGCGCTGGCGGCGATGTTCAGCCGCGCCAATCGGGCATACAGGCGCCCGGCACCGGCACCGGACGGCTGGCGGTATTCCACATAGCCGTTCAGTTCGTCGGCGTCCACGTTGGCGCGCCACACCAGGCCTTCACGCGAACCGCCCACCACGATGTTGCGCAGGGTGCGGCCTTCCACCAGCAGTTCGCGCGCGCGCACGGCCATGGTGGTGGGCAGGTAGTTCTGCGCCGGTGGCGCAGCGCCTGGCGCAGCCTGTCCACCCACGCCCTCCGGCGCGGCCGCGGCGGCCGCCAGCGGGCTGCCCGTGGCGCCGGACAGCACCTTCTCCCAAGCGTCGATATCCACCGTGCCCAGGTTGATGTTGGCCAGCACGCCCTGCTCCGGCGCCGGCGCAGATTCGCCGGGCGCCAGGCCCACGCCAATGGCCCCACGCAGCACGCGCGGCTGGGCGCCCGACAGGTCGCGCACATAGCTGACCGAGGCCACGCGGCCGATGTCCAGGCTGATCTGGTCCAGCAGACGCGCGCCCGCCGGGTATGACTCACGCAGCATGGCGTTGTCATAACGCAGGGGCAGGGCGGTGTCGGCCGCCTTGTTCAGCGGCGGCGGCAGGCTCAGCGCCAGGCCCTGCAGGCTGCTGCTGATCGCAAGCTCGGGCACGCCGCGGCGAAACGCCAGCGTGGCGTTGTAGGCGGCCGCGCCCTGCATCGACTGGCCCAGGCGCGAGAAAAAGCCCAGCTCGCGCGCCTGGCGCAGGCCCTCGGCGCTGAAGGTGCCCTGCGCGCGGAACACAACAGACGGCTCGGTTGCGCCCGGCGGCAGCACGCGGCTGGCGCCTTCCAGGCGCACGTCGCCGCCCAGCATGCGCGCCTGCGCGCCCGCGAGCGCGAAGCCGGCCTCGCTGAACTGCACGACGCCGCGCGCGCGCGACAGCACCGGCGTGTCGGGCGTGATCTGCACGTCGTTGCCCGCCAGCGTGACGCTGCCCCGCACGCTGGAGCGGTCGATGGTGTTGACCGGCAGGGTCAGGTTGAGCCGCACATCGGCATTGCCGGTGGCCGTGGCCTTGTCCAGCGCGTTGCCCATGAGCCCGCCCAGCGGCGAGCCGTTGACGATGGCCAGTGAATCTGCCAGCGGCCCGCGCACGTCCGCGCTGACCACCACCGTGGTGGAGCGCGCAAGGTTGGGTATGTTGGCCTCGGCGCGCGTGACCTGCAGGCCGGGCGCGAGGGCGCCCGCGCCCACCAGGCGGGCGGTCGCGCCCTTGACCTGCATGCCGCTGCGCTCGAACACCAGCTCTCCCGCCAGCTGCGTCAGCGCTGGCCAGGGCGGCGCGCCGCGTGGCTGGATGGCGCGCGGCACAAAGGCATAGGTCGCGTTCTTCACGTTGGCCGAGATGCGGAATTCGCCGAGCTTCGGGTCGTTGAAGGGCATGTCGTACAGGTCGCCCTTGACGCGGAATTTCACGCCGGAGGCGCTGCCCTGCACGACGGCCTCGCGCACATAGCCGCGCGCGTCCTTGCCAACGAACAACGGCAGGTAGCGGTGCACCCGCGTGCCCTCGGCCCGGCTGAGCGTGCCCTGCAGGTCCAGCACGCCGGGAAAGCGCGACCGCGACCCGGAACGGGCCGGATCGGCGGTGCGCCAGCTGGCCTGGGCCTGCCCCTCGGCATCCGCGTTGGCGAACTTCAGGTTGCTGACCGACACCGACAGCTGCGCACCGTTGACCTGCCACTGCAGATCCGCCGACAGCTCGTCCAGCGCCACCACCGGGTCCTCGAACACGCCGGGCAGTTCCAGCGCACCTTTTTTGACGGCCAGGCGCGCCTTGCCACCGGTTTGCGTGAGGTCAAAGTCCACTGATGCACCCCGCACGCCCGGTGTGCCCGGCGGTGCGTGGGTGGCGGTGGAGCCACGCGGCAGCGAGGCGGCGCGCGCCGCCACCTGCAGCGCCGTGGCCCGGCCTTTGGCCTGGTAGGTCAGCGGAGCATTCAGCGGACCCTGCCAGCGCGCCTGCACGGCCTCCACCACGCCCCTGGGGTCATACGCCTGCAGCGCGGCATGCGTGGCCGTGCCCAGCGGCAAACGGCTGGCCACCTGGCTGAGCGCGGCCAGGTCCAGCCGGTCGGCCTTGAGCTCGCCCTGCGCGGGCATCTTGCCCTCGGCACCGGTCCAGGACAGGGCCACGTTGCCGCCCGGCCAGTCCTGGCCTTCGGCGGTGCGAAACTGCAGGTTCTGGGTCGAGAACTCGAAGCCGTTGGCCAGCCGCCGGCCCGCCAGGCGGCCCGACACGGTGGTCAGGGAAAGCGGCTGCAGCCGTTCGCCCAGCGTGCCGCTGACACCCTGCAGCGCCACGTCGGCGGCGCCGCCGATGATGTCGCCCTTGCTGACATCGGCCCAGGCGCGCAGGGCGCCACGGCCGGCTTGAACGTCCAGCCCCAGGTTGGCGTGGCCGCGCAGTTGCGCCACGTCCACCCGCGAAAACTCGGCGAACAGCTGGCCGTCCCAGTCGCGCCACTGGCCGGCGCGCTGCGACAGCAGCGGCTGGCGGAACAGCCCGCGCAGGCTGAAGCGGTCACCCCACTCGGGCGGCGGCGTGGCGTCCAGGCGCAGCGCATGGCGCCGCGTGCGGTTGCGCGAGACGAAATCCACATCGCTCAGGGCCAGCGGCGCGCGGCCATGCAGCTCGTCCGTCCAGCGCAGCGTGCCGCCGCGGATCACGAATTCGGTCTGGCTGAAAAACCAGTCGGCCGCGCGCCCGTCATTGCCGCTGTCGCGCGAAAAATCAAGCCCGGCCACATACAGCTTGCCGTCGGCGGCGCGGCGGATGTCCAGCGCGGGCTTTTCGATATACAGCTGCTCGAAGCCCAGGTTCCACAGCGAGCGCGGCGACAGCGCGGCCACCACGCGCGGCAGGCGCAGCGCCTCGCGTCCCTGCGGGTCCAGCAGCACCACGTTGCTCAGCTCGAACGACGGCACCAGCCCCTCGGTGCGCGCGCTGATGCCACCGATGCGCACGGGTACCCCCAGGACGCGACTGGCCTCGATTTCAAGGTCCGGGCGGAACTCGCCGATTCGCGGCACAATCCAGCCGTGAATGCCGCCCCACACCAGGGCCAGGGCCAGCCACATCGCCAGCAGCAGCCACAGCATCCAGCGCACGAGGGTGGCGTAAGTCCTGAGCAGGCGCGATGGGGAAGGCGGCGAGTCGTTCATTGAACAGATGGATGTGTCAGGAATTATGACCGGCAGCGGTTCGTTGGGTTCGATGCACAACAGTGAAGTTTTGTTAAACGGCGACCCATCCCCACCCGGGGACGCCGCGGCCATGCAGCTGTCGTCACATTCGCGTTTCGTGCAGCGCCTGCGCCGCCGCTACGCCGACTGGCTGCCCCTGCTGCCCGAGGGGCCGCCCGTGCATGCCACGCTGGCCGCCGCCTACGCCGCCGTGCGCGATCGTGCCCCCGACACCGGCACCGCGCTGCGCATCCTGCGCCAGTTGGTCATGGAGCGTTTGGCCCGGCTGGACTGTGACGAAGGCGCGCCGCTGGCCACCGTTACCCGCGCCGTCACCGAGCTGGCCGAATTCGCGCTGGACGCCGCCTGCACCCAGGCCTTTGGCGAACTGGACGCGCTGCACGGCGCGCCGCGCGGCCCCGACGGCCGGCGCGCCGAGCTGTGGGTGGTGGGCATGGGCAAGCTGGGCGCGCGCGAACTCAATGTCTCCAGCGACATCGACCTGATCTACCTCTACGACCACGACGGCGACACCTCGGGCAACAGCGAGGGCCGCAATGCCGTGTCCAACCAGGAGTACTTCGGCAAGGCCGTGCGCATCATCCATGGCCTGGTGGGCGACACCACCGAACACGGCTTCGTGTTCCGCGTGGACCTGGCGCTGCGGCCCAACGGCAATTCGGGCCCGCCCGTGGTGTCGCTGGGCGCGCTGGAAGAATATTTCCAGGTGCAGGGCCGCGAATGGGAGCGCTTTGCCTGGCTCAAGAGCCGCATCATCGCGCCGCGCGCCTGCGTGGACAGCGGCTCGGCGCAGGCGCTGCGCGGCGCTGTGCTGCCGTTTGTCTTTCGCCGCTACCTGGACTACAGCGTGTTTGACGCGCTGCGCGTTCTGCACCGGCAGATCCGCGACCACGCGGCCAAGCGCAGCGCGGGGCGGCCCGAGCGGGCCAACGACGTCAAGCTGTCGCGCGGCGGCATCCGCGAAATCGAATTCACCGTGCAGCTGCTGCAGGTGGTGCGCGGCGGCCAGTTCCCCGAGCTGCGCACGCGGCCCACGCTGGCTGCGCTGCAGCGCGTGGCCGCCGCCGGGCTGATGCCCCAGACCACGGCCGACGCGCTGTCGGCCGCGTACGAATTTTTGCGGCGGGTGGAGCACCGCATCCAGTACCTGGACGACCAGCAGACGCATGTGCTGTCGGGCTGCGACAACGACCTGGGCTGGATCGCCCGCACCATGGGCTTTGCCGACTGCTGCGCCTTCCTGAGCGAGCTGGACACTCACCGCGAACTGGTCGCGCAGGAATTTGACACGTTGCTGGGCAACGGCGCGCGCGAATGCACCAAGGGCAACTGCGGCGGCCCCAAGGCCGCGCGCGACGGCAACGCCAGTGCGCCCGACCTGGACACGCTGCTGGAAACATTGCCCGAGAAATTTCGCGAACGGGTGGCGTTGTGGCGCACCCACCCGCGCGTGCTGGCGCTGCGCGAGGACGCGCGCAACCGCCTCACCCGGCTGGTGCAGCGCACCGCCCGGTGGCTGCGCGAAGGCAAGGTCAGCGAAGACGCGGCCCTGCGCATTGCCGACTGGATCGAGCCGCTGTTGCGCCGCGAAAGCTACCTGGCCCTGCTGCTGGAGCGCCCCGCCGTGCACGAACGGCTGCTGCGCATGCTGGGCGCGGCCAAATGGCCGGCGCGCTACCTGCTCAAGCACCCGGGCGTGATTGACGAGCTGGCGGGCGACGCCATGCTGGCCGAGCGTTTTGTGGCGGCGGACTTCGAGCGCGAAATGGAAGCGCGCCGCCGCTCGCTGCAAATCACCGGCGAGGACGACGACGAGGCACTGCTGAACCTGCTGCGCCGCGCGCACCACGCCGAAGTGTTCCGCACGCTGGCGCGCGACGTGGAAGGCCGCATCACCGTGGAGCAGGTGGCCGACGACCTGAGCGCGCTGGCCGACACCCTGCTGCGCGTGACCGCCCGCTGGTGCTGGCAGCGCCTGAAAAGCCGCCACCGCGAAGAGCCGCGCTTTGCCGTGATCGGCTACGGCAAGCTGGGCGGCAAGGAGCTGGGCTACGGCAGCGACCTGGACATCGTGTTTGTTTATGAGGACGAAGACGAGGCCGCGCCCGAAGCCTACGCCGCCTTTGTGCGCAAGCTGATCAACTGGCTGACGGTCAAGACCGCCGAAGGCGACCTGTTCGAGATCGACACGGCCCTGCGGCCCAACGGCAATTCGGGCCTGCTGATCACCACCTTTGACGCCTACGCCAACTACCAGCAGCAACGCGGCAGCAATACCGCCTGGACCTGGGAACACCAGGCCATGACGCGTGCGCGCTTCGTGATCGGCGAGCCCACACTGCAAGAGCGCTTTGACGCCGTGCGCCAGGCCGTCATCACCGCTGCGCGCGACACAGCCGCGCTGCGCGCCGAGATCATGGCCATGCGCGACAAGGTGCGCACAGCCCATCCGGTGAAGGGTGAGCGGTTTGACGTGAAGCACAGTCACGGCGGCATGGTCGATGTGGAGTTCTGCGTGCAGTTCCTGGTGCTGTCGCAGTCCGCCGCCCACCCTGAGCTGGTGCCCAACGTGGGCAACATCGCGCTGCTGCAACGCGCCGAAGCCGCCGGCCTGCTGCCCCCGGGCGTGGGCGAAGCCGCCGCCAGCGCCTACCGCGAACTGCGCCGCGTGCAACACCAGGCGCGCCTGAACGAAGCGCCCACGCAGGTGGACCCGCCTGCGCTTCAGGCTGAGCGGGATGCTGTGCTGGCGTTGTGGGGTGCTGTGTTCGGCTAGGTATTTCACGCAAACGCTTCTTCCGGGATCATGCGTGCGGGGTACTCTGCTCCGCGGCTGTCCCCCGCCGGGCTTCGCCCGTCTCCTCCTTTATGCCGCTGCGCAGAGCACCCCACCCACCTGATCCTGCCAACACGGTCGCGCGCCACCGGTTGCAAGCCCGTACGTAGCGGGTTGGTGGTGATGGTGCCCGGCGCAGCGGCATAAAGGAGGAGGGCCGGGCGCAGCCCGGACCGGGGGACAGCCGCGGAGCCGGGCACCGTCAGCGCCAACCCGCGGGGCAACAAAGCAAACAAAGCAAACAAAGCAAACAAAGCAAACAAAGCAAACAAAGCAAACAACAACACCCTAATACCCAGCTAACCGTCCCCAGCTACAACTGCCGCCAATTCCCGCCATCCTGCAGTGGTAGGCTTGCTCCCCTTGGGGAAGGAACCAATGAAGACACACAGCACCCTGCTCGCCGCAGGCCTTGCAACGGCATTGGCCGCCAACCTGTCGGGTTGTGCCGTGCCCACACCCTCCGCCCGTGCTGAAGCCGCCACACCCGCCCAGTGGCATGCGCCAAGACCCGCCGGTGAAGCTTTGCCGCCGCTGCCGCACAACGGCGACCTGACTGCCCTGACGCAGTGGTGGCGCCAGTTCAACGACCCGCTGCTGGTGGAGCTGATTGACGCCGCGCAGGCCGTCAGCCCCACCATTGCCTCGGCCCGCTCGCGCATCGAACAGGCCCGCGCCACGCGCGTGGCCGCCAGCGCCGCGCTGCTGCCCGCGCTGGACGCACAGGCCGCCGCCCAACGCGGCAACACCCAGCTGCCGGGCACCACGGCCAGCTCGGCCCAGGTGGGCCTGCAGACCGCGTGGGAGATCGATATCTTTGGCGCCAACCGCTACGCGGGTGATGCCGCCCAGGCCCGGCTGGAAGGCACGCAGGCGCAGTGGCATGAAGCACGGGTGGCAGTGGCCGCAGAGACGGGCAACCAGTACTACAGCCTGCGCACCTGCGAAAAGCAGCTGGCCGTGGCCCGAAACGACGCCGCCAGCCGCGCCGAGACCGCGCGCCTGGCCGACCTGAGCGCCAAAGCCGGCTTCACCGCCCCGGCCAGCGCCGCGCTGGCGCGCGCCAGCGCCGCCGAGGGCTCGGCCCGCACCACGCAGCAGCGCGCCCAGTGCGAGGTGGACCTGAAAGTGCTGGTGGCCCTGACCGGGCTGGACGAGCCCGGCCTGCGCAGCAAGCTGGCTGCGGCGCCCACCGTGATTCCGCAAACCGCCCTGCATACCGTGGCCAGCATTCCGGCCCAGGCCCTGATGCAGCGCCCCGACCTGTACCAGGCCGGCCGCGAAGTGGCCGCCGCCAGCGCCGAGGTGGGCAGCACGCGCGCGCAGCGCCTGCCGCGCCTGACGCTGTCGGGCTCGGTGGCGGCAGGCAGCGTGCGCAGCGGCGGCGTGAGCAGCGATGCCCAGACGTGGTCAATAGGCCCGCTGGCGCTGACCCTGCCGCTGTTTGATGGTGGCCGCCGCGCCGCCAATGTGGACGCCGCGCAGGCCCGCTACACCGAGGCCGTGGCGCTGTACCAGGCCCGCGCGCGCCAGGCCGTGCGCGAGGTGGAAGAGGCGCTGGTCTACCTGGACAGCAGCGCCTCGCGCAGCGACGACGCGCGCGTAGCCGCCGAGGGCTATCGCGCGTCCTTTACCGGCACCGAGGCCCGCTACAAGGGCGGCCTGGCCAGCCTGGTGGAGCTGGAGGACGCGCGCCGCACGGCGCTGGCCGCCGAGACCGCCCTGGTCGGCCTGCAGCGCGAACGCATTGCGGCCTGGATTGCGCTGTACCGCGCGGCCGGTGGCGGCTGGACGCCACCCACGCCCCCAGAACAGAAGCCCTGAACAGACAAGACACCATGAAGCACTTCAAACCTTCCGCCGCCACCCTCGCCCCGCTCGTGCTGGCTCTGCTGACCGCCGGCGGCGTGGGCCTGTGGGCCAGCCATTCCGCCGCGCAGGACAAGGACGCCAAGGCCGCACCCAAGCCCGCGCTGACCGTGACCGCGGTGCAGCCCCAGCAGGTGCGCCTGGCCGTCAAGCTCGCGGCCAACGGCAACCTCATGGCCTGGCAGGAAGCCAGCATTGGCGCCGAAGCCAACGGCCTGCGCCTGACCGAGGTGCGCGTGAATGTGGGTGACCGCGTGAAAAAAGGCGACGTCCTGGCGACGTTCTCGGCCGACACCGTGCGCGCCGAAGCCGCGCAGGCCCGCGCCAGCCTGATGGAAGCCGAAGCCACCGCCGCCGAGGCTGCCGGTAACGCCGAGCGCGCCCGCAGCCTGCAGGCCAGCGGCGCCCTGAGCGCCTCGCAGATCAATCAGTACCTGACGGCCGAGCAGACAGCCAGGGCCCGCGTGGAAGCCGCGCGCGCCCTGGCCCAGGTGCAGCAGGTGCGCCTGAACCAGGCCAGCGTGCTGGCGCCCGACGACGGCATCATCTCGGCCCGCGCGGCCACGGTGGGCGCGGTGGTGGGTGCAGGCACCGAGCTGTTCCGCATGATCCGCAAGGGCCGGCTCGAATGGCGGGCGGAGGTCACGTCCGCCGAGCTGGCGCGCGTGACCAGGGGCACGATGGCGCAGGTCACGGCGGCCAGCGGCGCGCGGCTTGAAGGCCGCGTGCGCATGATCGGCCCCACGGTGGACCCGCAGACGCGCAACGCGCTGGTGTACGTGGACGTGACACCGCTGCCCGGCAATGCCGGGCCCGCCCTGGCCGGGATGTTTGCGCGCGGTGAATTCGAGCTGGGCGCCACGCCGGCGCTGACCGTGCCACAGGCCGCCGTGGTGGTGCGCGATGGCTTCAGCTACGTGTACCGCATCAACCCGGACAACCGCGTGACCCAGCTCAAGGTACAGACCGGCCGGCTGGCCGGTGACCGCGTGGAGATCACCAGCACGCTGGCGGCCGATGCGAAGCTGGTCGCCTCGGGCGGCGGCTTTTTGAACGACGGCGACCTGGTGCGGGTGGTGGCGAAATGATGAACGTCTCGTCCTGGTCGATCAGGAACCCGATTCCGGCCGTCATGCTGTTTGTGCTGCTGACCTTCGCGGGTGCGCTGTCGTTCAACGCCATGAAGGTGCAGAACTTCCCCGACATCGACCTGCCCACCATCAGCGTCACCGCGTCGCTGCCCGGCGCCGCGCCCGGCCAGCTGGAAAACGACGTGGCCCGCAAGCTGGAGAACGCGGTGGCCACGCTGCAGGGCTTGAAACACATCTACACCAAGGTGCAGGACGGCGTGGTCACGCTGACCGTGGAGTTCCGCCTGGAAAAGCCGGTGCAGGAAGCCGTGGACGATGTGCGCTCGGCCGTGCAGCGCGTGCGCGCCGATCTGCCGGCCGACCTGCGCGACCCCATCGTGCAGAAGATGGACCTGGCGGGCCAGCCGGTGCTGGCTTACACAATCCGCTCCGCAAGAATGGACGACGAAGCCCTGAGCTGGTTCGTGGACAACACCGTGGCCCGCAAGCTGCTGGCGGTGAAGGGCGTGGGCGCAGTCAACCGCGTGGGCGGCGTGACGCGCGAAGTGCGCGTGGCGCTGGACGCGCAGAAGCTGCAGGCGCTGGGCGCCACCGCCGCCGACATCTCGCGCCAGCTGCGCCTGGTGCAGACCGAAAGCGCCGGGGGCCGTACCGACCTGGGCGCGGGCGAACAACCCGTGCGCACGCTGGGTACCGTGGGCACGGCGCAGGAAGTGGCGTCTTTGGAACTAGTCCTCCAGAACGGGCGCACCATCAAGCTCAGCGACGTGGCCACCGTGAGCGACACCGTGGCCGAGCCACGCGCCGCCGCCCTGCTCAACGGCAAACCCGTGGTGGGCTTTGAGGTAGCGCGCAGCCGCGGCGAAAGCGAAGTGGCCGTGGGCGCCGCCATCGTGAAAGCACTGGACGAGCTCAAGGCCCAGCACCCCGATGTGGAGCTGACCCAGGCGTTTGACTTTGTGACGCCGGTGAAGGAGGAGTACGACGGCTCGCTGAAGCTGCTGTACGAGGGTGCCATCCTGGCGGTGCTGGTGGTGTGGCTGTTCCTGCGCGACTGGCGCGCCACGTTTGTGTCCGCCGTGGCGCTGCCCATGTCGGTGATCCCCGCGTTCGTGGGCATGTACCTGCTGGGGTTTTCGATCAACGTGGTGACGCTGCTGGCGCTGTCGCTGGTGATCGGCATCCTGGTGGACGATGCAATCGTGGAGGTGGAAAACATCGTGCGCCACCTGCGCATGGGCAAAAGCCCCTACCAGGCGGCCATGGAAGCCGCCGACGAAATCGGCCTGGCCGTGATTGCCACCACCTTCACGCTGATCGCCGTGTTCTTGCCCACGGCCTTCATGAGCGGCGTGGCGGGCAAGTTCTTCAAGCAGTTTGGCTGGACGGCGTCGCTCGCGGTGTTTGCGTCGCTGGTGGTGGCGCGTGTGCTGACGCCCATGATGGCGGCCTACATCCTCAAGCCCATCGTCACCGCGCACCAGGAGCCGGGCTGGATGAAGACCTACCTGCGCATGGCCACCTGGTGCATGAAGCACCGCCTGAGCACCATGGTGATGGCCACGCTGTTTTTCTTTGGCTCGATCGCGCTGATCCCGCTGCTGCCCACGGGCTTCATCCCGCCGGACGACAACTCGCAGACGCAGGTGTACCTGGAGCTGCCGCCGGGCTCCACGCTGGCGCAAACGCTGGCCAGCGCCGAGCAGGCGCGCGAGATGATCACCCGGGTGGAGCATGTCAAGAGCGTGTACACCACCATCGGCGGCGGCAGCGCCGGCGGCGACCCGTTTGCCATGAGCGGCGCGGCCGAAGTGCGCAAGGCCACGCTGACCATCCTGCTGGCCGAGCGCGCCGACCGGCCCCGCAAGCAGGGCATTGAGAACAAGATCCGCGCGGCGCTGGAGCCGCTGCCCGGCGTGCGCAGCAAGGTCGGCCTGGGCGGCTCGGGCGAAAAATACGTGCTGGTGCTGACCGGCGAAGACCCCAACGCGCTGCAGGCCGCCGCCGTGGCGGTCGAAAAAGACTTGCGCACCATCCCCGGCCTGGGCAGCGTGGCGTCCACCGCCAGCCTGATCCGCCCCGAGATCGCGGTGCGGCCCGACTTTGCCCGCGCCGCCGACCAGGGCGTGACCAGCGCCGCCATCGGCGAGACGCTGCGCATTGCCACGCAGGGCGACTACGACGTGAGCCTGTCCAAGCTCAACCTGTCGCAGCGCCAGGTGCCCATCGTGGTCAAGCTGGCTGACGACGCCCGCAAGGACCTCAGCGTGCTGGAACGCCTGGCCGTGCCCGGCACGCGCGGGCCGGTCATGCTGGGCCAGGTGGCCACGCTGGAGCTGACCGGCGGGCCGGCGGTGATCGACCGCTACGACAGATCGCGCAACATCAACTTCGAGATCGAGCTGTCGGGCCTGCCGCTGGGCGATGTGGCGGCGGCCGTTCAGGAGCTGCCGGCCGTCAAGAACCTGCCGGCCGGCGTGCGCGTGGTGGAGATCGGCGACGCCGAGGTGATGGGCGAGCTGTTTGCCAGCTTTGGCCTGGCCATGCTGACCGGCGTGCTGTGCATCTACATCGTGCTGGTGCTGCTGTTCAAGGACTTCCTGCACCCCGTCACCATCCTGTGCGCGCTGCCGCTGGCGCTGGGCGGCGCCTTCGTGGGCCTTTTGATCGCGCAAAAGAGCTTTTCCATGCCATCGCTGATCGGCCTGATCATGCTGATGGGCGTGGCGACGAAGAACTCCATCCTGCTGGTGGAGTACGCCATCGTGGCAAGACGTGACCAGGGCATGACCCGCTGGGACGCCCTGCTGGACGCCTGCCACAAGCGGGCGCGCCCCATCATCATGACCACCATTGCCATGGGAGCGGGCATGCTGCCCATCGCCATCGGCTGGGGCGCGGCCGACCCGAGCTTTCGCAGCCCGATGGCGGTCGCGGTCATCGGCGGGCTGATCACCTCCACCGTGCTGAGCCTGCTGGTGGTGCCGGTGGTGTTCACCTGCCTGGACGACATCGAGCACTTCATCAAGCGGATGGCGGGGAAGGTGAAGGGAACGAGTTAGCAAATCATGTACCAAGCGCCTGCGATCGAGCCTCGAGCGCTCTGCGCAGCAGGCCATTGGCAATGATCAAGTGTTCTGTGGCGCTCTCGATAGTCGTGGCCGCCTTGGGAGATGACGACTCGTCTGCGAGCGCCCGCATCAGTACAAGCCTCCTCGTCTCGACCTCTTGGGTTGCAGACACCAATTTGACATGGGTATCCCAGCCGACGCCCGACTTTTCGTCAAAAGTGATCGGTCGATCCACCCCCTCCAACAGGCTCTCCGCACTCTTCACGGCGCTTCTTGCGTCACTCGATCGCGCATGCCATTCGATGTCGGCAGCGAAACTGTCGATCGCTTCAGGCGAAGTTCGTGCCGCGAGCTTCCCGTCCGCATTGGATGAAGACGCTGTTGGCCGTTTTGTGGAGCCGAGCGGCTCTCTGGGGTCGTCCTTGGCCAAAGGTTGAGACGGTTGAAATGTCAGATGTCGGCCCGACACGCGAGATGGTGAGGAGTAGTGGAATTTTGCACCGGGCCGGAATGCGCGGGCTCCCGAGTCAGAAACTCCATCCGGCACAGAACCTTTGCGATCTTTTTGCAAAGGACTTGGCAAACCACGGCCTGCTTCGGACCAATCAGGTGCAGGGGTTGGCTCGGGCAGCTCGAGTCGATACGAACCCACAACAATATTTTCCGGTGGCTCGTTCACGGGTACTGGCGGCGGCAAGTCTTCCTGCGCGATAGCCGCTGGCGCTGCGTCCGACAGCGCCAGCTCCTCGATCGGGGGCGGGGGAGGAAGCTGAATGTCACGAAAACTTCTGCGGGCCTGATCCACCGCGGCGAAAGCTTCATCGATCCCTTCTGCCTTGTAAAACGCCGCCAGAAGTCCACGGCGAGCTTCCTGCAGGTCGTGTCGCCTCTGCAATCTGAGTTGCGCAAAACTTTCGCTCGGCGTGATCGGATCGCTGCTTGTGCCCCATTCGCCGATGACCCGCTCATCCAGTGAGGCCTGCGAGAGAGCATCGAGCAGTTGCTCTGCTCTGCGCAGGGCGCTTTCAGCTCTAGGGAAGGTCTGAACAAGTCCACCGAATTGGGCGGCGGTGCGTTGATACGGGCAAAGGAATTCAGCCGATGAGCCAAATCAGCTTTGCAGAAGCCGAGCAAACCAGCAAGAAGAAACTCA
>JBFWUB010000012.1:0-134674 GCA_050247515.1 Ramlibacter sp.
GTGATGCCGTTTATTGGGGAGCTACAGCTCGAACAGGTGCACTCCGGGACGCTCGAGCCTTTTGTGCAAGCTCGATTGAAGGCCGGGGCATCCCACAAGACCATCAACCTGAGTCTTGCAGCGGTCCGGCGCATCCTCAACCTGGCTGCTCGCAAGTGGCGAGACGAGGAAACGGACAAACCCTGGCTGGCCTCGGTTCCGCTGATCACCATGCTGCCGCTGGTGGGCAACCAACGCCCGCCTCGCCCGATCACTTGGCAAGAGCAGGCTGCGTTGCTCGGGGAACTCCCGCCGCACCTGCGGGAGATGGCGCTCTTTGTTCTCAATACCGCCGTCCGTGACGACGTGGTGTGCAACCTGCAGTGGGATTGGGAAATTCCTGTTCCAGAACTGGGTATCTCTGTTTTCGAAACGCCCGTCGCACACGTCAAGGGCCGGCGGGCGTCCAAGCTGGTGGTTTGCAACAGCGTCGCCCAAGCCGTCGTTGAGCGCGCGCGCGGTCGCCATCCGACTTACGTTTTCGTCATGGAATGGCGGCATCACCCTCTCGGGCCGATACAGACGATGAACAACACCGCCTGGCAAGCGGCACGGTCCCGCGCTGGCCTACCGGATCTCCATGTCCACGACCTGAGGCACACGGTCGGCATGCGGTTGCGGGAAGCTTCCATACCGGATTCCACGCGCAGCGATGTTCTTTGGCACAGCAACCGCTCCATTACCGATCACTACTCCATGGCACAGATCATCGAGATGCACGCCGCACTGGAGAAGATCACTCAGCCGAGCAATGGCTGGAACAAGAGCTTGCAGACTTTGAAGGCAGAAAATGCCCTGCGCAAGGCAAATCTGGGCGGCGGGCAGCGGTGATCACGAAGCTGAGTCCCGCAAAAGTCCCGCAGCAAAGAAAAAGGACTCACGCCATTTCTGACGTAAGTCCTTGATTTTATTGGTGCGGCTGGCAGGATTCGAACCCACGACCCCTTGGTTCGTAGCCAAGTACTCTATCCAGCTGAGCTACAGCCGCGCAGCCGCAGATTATAGCACGCTAGTTGAACCGGACTTCCAATCGCGAAAGCGGGCTGGTGAAACGCGCCTGCCATACCTGCCCCGCCTCGACCGGCCAGGCATCCGTCCAGGTGCCGGTGGTCACGACATCGCCTGCCCGCAAGTCCGCGGCGCCAGGGCAGGCCCGCAGCTCCCGGAGGAAATGCGAAAGCGCATGCAGCGGGCCATCCAGCACATTGGCACCCCGGCCCTGGTCCACCTGCTGTTCGCCCCGGTGCAACGTGACGGCCGCTGACGCCAGGGCCTGCTCCAGCCCGAGGGCATCCGCGGCGATATCGCGCACCGGAACGCGCGCGCCCACCAGCAGCCGCGCGTGCAGCGCGCCGTCGGCCACGGTGTCGGCCGCGCGGAACTTCCAGCCGGCCAGGTGCGACTGCACGATCTCAAAGCCCGGCGCCACCCAGTCGATGGCATCAAACAGTGCCTCCAGCGAGTCGGACGCCGGCACGGCGCGCAGCCCGAACACGGCCTCGGGTTCCAGCCGGGGCTGGCAGGTGCCGGCCAGCGATACCACGCCTTTGCCGTCGCACAGGCTGAGCGTGGTATCCCATACCGGGCCCCAGATCGGCGCGAAGACACCGTAGGCCGGCCAGATGTTGCGGTTGGTAAAGCCGATCTTGTAGCCACGCGGCTGCTCGCCGCGTGCCAGGCGCAACGCACGCAGCGCCAGCGCATGCTGGTAAGCGCGCGCCACGTCAAAGCCCTCGGCGTCACTGGGCGCGGCACTCCAAAGCTGGGCGTTGTCATAGTGCTGTAGCAGGTTTTCAGGCGTCATGGCGTGCGGTGGCAGTTGCACGCTGATTATCAGCCGCGCCCTTACAGCTACAGGTTTTCGTGGTGCGCCGATGCGCCACGCTTCCAGTAGGCGGCGGCACGCACGCGGTCTTTGGACAGGCCCAGCCCGTCCACCAGCATGCGCCGCGTGGCCGCCATGGCGGCGGCTTCGCCCGCCGCCCATGCGTAACCTTCGCCCGCGGGCAGGCGCAGCTGCTGCACAGCCGCGGCCAGGCCGCCATCCACCGATCCGGTCAGCCATTGCACCTGCAGCCGTGCAGCGCTTTGCAACTCGCGGCGGTCTGCCGGGTCGGCGGTTTCGGCGATCACCAGCGCCTGTGTACCGGCCGGCAGTTCCTCCAGCCGGCGGGCGATGGCCGGCAAGGCCGTTTCGTCACCCACCAGCAGGTGCCAGTCAAAACCCGTGGGCACCACGAACGAGCCACGCGGCCCGCCCACGCCCGCCACCGCCCCGGGTTGCGCCTGCGCCGCCCAGGCTGCGGCGAAGCCGTCACCGTGCAGGGCAAATTCAATGTCCAGCAAGCCGGCCACCGGGTCAAACCAGCGCGGCGTGTAGTCGCGCATGACGGGCCGTGCGGCGCCAGCCGGCAACGCCATGCCGTCAGGCCCGGCGACGGGCAATACCAGCGGTTGGGCCGCGTCCGGCGGCAGCATGAGTTTGATGTGGTCGTCAAAGGACGCGCTGGCGAAATCGCGCAGCGAATCGCCTGCAAAGCGGATACGAACCAGGTGCGGGCTCAGGCGCCGCACCTGGCGTACCTGCACGCTGCGCAGCTTCACGGGGTTGCGCACACGCTGGACGGCCAGGGGATCGCGCGGGGAAAGGGGGTCTGTCGTCATGGCATATAGTTGATAGTTACAACCATTCTTGCCCATTTGGATGATACTGTCAACTACTTGGTCTTGCCCACACAATGAAGCCGTCCGCCAACACCGAGATTCTGGAAAAGCTGCACCTGCTGGTGTCGATCTTTCACCGCCGCATGCACGACGCCGTGCGCGAGGACGGTGAAGGCCTGGCACCGATGGAGGCGCGCGCCCTGCGCTTCCTGGCGCACCATGAAGGCAGCACCCAGCGCGACATGACGCAGCACACCGGGCGCGACAAGGCACAGATCGCGCGCATCGTCAGGACGCTGCTGGAGCGCGGCCTGATTGACAGCGCACCCGATCCCGACGACGGGCGCAGCCAGCGCCTGCGCCTGACACCCGCAGGCCGCGCCATGCAGCGGCGCATGCAACAGCACCGCGCGCGCTTTGAGCAGGCGCTGGCCCAGGGGTTTGATGAATCCGAGCAGGCCGCGCTGGTGGCGCAGCTGGAGCGCATGGTTGTGAATGTGCGCGACGGGGCCTGAGAACCAGGCAGCATGAATGGTAGGGCGTGTTGGACTTGAACCAACGACCAAAGGATTATGAGTCCAGCCACATAGCCAGCAAAATCAATGACTTAAGTTCAAATTTGCTCCGCAATGCACTTCCAGGGTCCCTTGGACAACCCAGGGACTGCGGAGCAAAAAATTGGACATCATGGGCTCAAACTCGTGTTGGAGTACTGGTCCCCCCGCAGGGGGCTGTCCAGGGTTGCGCAGCTGCCAAAAAATGGCAGAGCGCAACATAAAGGACGACCTATGGAATGGCTTATCCCTTACAAGATCGAGACGCCCTCCATCACCATCCCAATCGGCAGCACAGTGCGGCTTTTGAAACGCGTGGCCATTCAAGCCGTCTCCAGAATGCTGAGGTAGGACGCTACGCCCGAGCCGCCCATGTTGAACACCGCCCCCAGCGCAGCCCCCGGCACCTGCATGCCACCCGCCGTGCCGGACAGTTGCATCGCCGCCATCACATGCTGCGAAACACCGGTGGCACCGATAGGGTGGCCCTTGGACTTGAGCCCGCCCGAGGGGTTGACCGGCAGCTTGCCGTCCTTGCGAGTCACACCGTCCAGGATCACGCGTGCACCCTGCCCTTGAGGCGCCAGGCCCATGGCCTCGTACTCCAAAAGCTCGGCAATAGTGAAGCAATCGTGGGTTTCGACAAACGACAAACCGGCCAGTGAAGCGTTGGCGTTGGCCAGCCCCTGCTGCCAGGCCATGGCCGCGCCTTCGAATTTTGTCGGGTCGCGCCTCGACATGGGCATGAAGTCGTTGACCTGTGTGCGGGAACGCCACTTCACCGGCGCCACGCGCGCGCCGGGCAGCGGCTCGGTGGACAACACCAGGGCCGCCGCACCGTCGGACACCAACGAGCAGTCGGAGCGTTTGAGCGGGCCTGACACAAACGGATTTTTGTCACTGGGGTGGCGGCAAAAGTCAAAGCCGAAATCGCGGCGCATGTGCGCATAGGGGTTGTGCATGCCGTTGCTGTGGTTCTTGGCGGCAATGGCGGCCAGCGCGTCGGACTGATCGCCGTAGCGCTCGAAATACTGTGTGGCAATGCCCCCAAAAATGCCGGCAAAGCCCGCCGGGTCGTTGCCTTCTTCCTTGACATACGAGCACTTGATGAGTGTGGCAGCCACCTGCGGCGTGGTCAGGCCGTTCATCTTTTCCATGCCGATCACCAGCGTTCGTTTCATACGTCCGGCACCCATGGCGTCCAGCGCCGCCCAGATGGCGGCCGAGCCAGTCGCGCAGGCGTTTTCAGTTCGCATGGACGGTGTGTGGCGAAACGCCGGCATCGCCACCGCTGGCAGCGCAGCCGTGAAGTCCTGTCCGACAAAGCCGGCATTGAAGTGGCCGACAAAGATGCCGTCGATATCTTTGGGTTCCAGTCCGGCACTGTCCAAGGCAGGCTGAACCGCATCGCGAATCAGTTGCTCCAGATCGCAGTTGTCGAGCTTGCCAAAGGGCGTGTGACCCCAGCCGGTGATGTAGGCGTTTTTCATAAAAGTCCTTGTCAAGGAGAGTCTGTAGAAGGAGGCACCACGGCCGGCTGGCCGTAGCGCTGCAACAGGGTGATGCAGGTCAAGCCGCTGCAGGCCGACAGCAAACCAGTGGTCAGCGCCAGCACAGTAGTGCTGCCGCTGTGGAACATCAGCCCCATCCATGTGCCGCTGGCAAACGCCGCTACGGCAAAGATGAACCCACCCAGCGCCGAGGCGGCACCAGCCTGCTGCGGAAACGGCGTGGCCATGCCAACATGGCCACAAGGCTGGTAGATGCCGTAGGCCAGCAGCATGAGCCAAAGCGCGCCGGTCAGCGTAGTGGCAGTGTGGGCCTGCGCAAGCTCGGGCACCACGAAGGTCGCGGCTGCGGCCAGGGCAAGCCACCCCGCGCGCCGCACCGTGCCCACGATGCCGCTGCCCGCGATCCAGCGCCGGCACAGGAATGTGCCCACCAGGTAAGACACTGAGGCCCCGCCGATTACCAGGCCAAACGCCACCCGCGAGACGCCGAACGTTTCAATGAACAGGTAAGCGGAGCTTGAGAAAAAGCCGAAGTTGGCCGCATAACCAAACGCATTCAGCAGCGTCCAAGAGCGGAAGGTCGGGTGTCGGGTGATCTGGGTGTACACGGCGAACAGCGGCTCCAGGCGCAGCGCGTCGGGGCGCAGCGTGCGCGCCGTCTCGGGCACGCGCCAGGCCACCAGCACCAGGCTGCCCAGGCCAAACAGCGCCATGGCCAGCAATGTGGATCGCCAGCCCAGCGCCTCGGTCAGGCCGGCACCGGCCACCGGCACCAGCATGGTCATGCTGGCCAGCGCCGACATGGCCACCGTCATCACGTGGGTGCCGTGCTGCTGCTCGAACAGGTCGCGCACCAGCGCCCGCGCGCACACCATCGTGGCGGCGATGCCCAGCCCCTGCAACACCCGCGCGGCGATCAGCACCCCTATGTCAGGCGCCACAGCACCGATCAGGGCGCCGGCCACATACAGCGCAAACCCGGTCAGGAACACCGGGCGACGGCCAAAGCGGTCGGACGCTGGGCCCCAGAACAACTGGCTCAGGCCAAAGCTGAACACCAGTACCGACAGCGTGAGCTGCACCACGCTGACCGATGCGCCGTATTCGTTGCGGATGGCCGGCAGCGCGGCCAGATACAGATCGGTTCCCAGCGGCTGCGCCGCCGTGCCCAGCACCACCACCAGCACCACCAGCGCCGGTCCCATCACCCGCTGGCGGGCTGGTGTGGCGGCAGCGCTCAGCGCGCCTCCCCGGTGGCCAGTTGCTCGCGCAACTGCCGCTTGAGCACCTTGCCGTAGCTGTTCTTGGGCAGTGCATCCAGGAACAGGTAGCGCTTCGGCCGCTTGAAGCGCGCAATGCGCTCCAGGCAATGGGCGTCCAGCGCCGCAGCCGTGACATCGAAACCCGGCTGGGCCACCACGAACGCAATCACCACTTCGCCCCATTCGTCGTCAGGCTGACCCACCACGCTGACTTCCGAGATGCCGGCATGGGTGAGCAGGGCTTCTTCCACCTCGCGCGGATAGATGTTGGAACCCCCGCTGATCACCACGTCCTTGCTGCGGTCACGCAGCGTGAGGTAGCCGCGTGCATCCAGCGATCCCATGTCGCCGGTGTACAGCCAGCCGTCGCGCAAGGCCTCGGCCGTGCCCTGCGGGTTGTTCCAGTAGCCGGCCATCACCACGTCGCCGCGCACGATGATCTCGCCGATGTCACCCACGGCCACATCGTGCCCGTCCTCACCCACCACACGCACGGCCACACCGGTGCGCGCGACGCCCACCGAGCCCAGGATGGCGTCGTCCCCCGACGCATGATCCTCACGGCGGACCCAGGTGATGGTCATGGGTGATTCGCCCTGCCCGTAGATCTGCGCAAACACCGGGCCAAGGGCGGCCAGAGACTTCTTGAGCTCTTGCACATACATGGGCCCACCGCCATACACGATGCTGCGCAGATGTTTTGGCCGGTGGCCCGACTGTTCCACGGCCAGCCGCAGACGCTGCACCATGGTGGGCGCCAGGAAGGCGCCGCAGCCCGGGTGCGCGTCACACAGCTGCAAAAACTCCGCCGGGTCAAACCCTTGAGAAGCCGGCACCACCTGGCGCGCGCCGCGCGCCACATAGGCCGGGGTGTACAAGCCTGAGCCGTGGGACATCGGCGCCGCGTGGATCTGGCTGCAGTGCTCGTCAATGCTTTCCACGTCAGCCAGGTGGCCCAGCGTCATGGCCATCAGGTTGCGGTGCGAGAGCATGGCGCCCTTGCTGCGCCCGGTGGTGCCGCTGGTGTAGAACAACCAGGCCAGCGCCTGCGCATCGGTGGCGATGGGAGCAGCGGCGGGCTCACCTTCGAACATCGCCTCGTAAGCGGCAGAGCCGATCTCCACCACACGGTCGCACCATGGCGCGGTCAGCGCCGCCTGCAATGCGGGGGCCAGCGCGGGGGATGCAAACACCACGGCCGCATCCGCGTCCTGCACGATCTGCGCCATTTCTTTTGCATGCAGCTTGTAGTTGAGCGGCACCACGGCGCAGCCACCCGCCCAGGAGCCGAACATCAGCTCCAGGTATTGGGGGGCGTTCTCGCTGGCGATGGCAATACGGCTGCTCTGGGGCACCTGCGCCGCCAGCGCACCGGCCAGCGCCAGCGCGCGCCGGTGCAATCCGGCCCAGGTGAGCACACGCGTCTGCCCAAGGTACACAGCGCCACCGTCCGGCCATTGCCGGGCCGTGCGCTCAAGCAGGCTGAACAGGTGCATCGCTGCCTCAGGCCTCAAGCAGCTTGCGTTCCACCAGCCAGCCGCGGATGAGCTGCGTGGCCTCAGCCAGCAGCTCAGGCTGGCCAGCGTAGTAGTGCGTGGCACCTTTGACCTGGCAAAAGGTCTTGTCGCGCGTGGTGGCGGCGTCAAACAGCATGCGTGGGTGCGCGGGCGGTGCGGCGTCGTCGGCGGTGTTCTCTATCACCAGCAGCGGCGCACGCAGGGTTTTCACACATTCCAGGCCGTTGCCACAGGAATCATCCAGCGACCATTGCGACAGCCACGAACGCAGCGTCGTGAACCGCGCCAGACCCACCGGGCCGCTGTTGACCGTCTCGGGGTTGCCCATGTAGCACCAGTTCGGCCTGCGGTCGTTCGGGTCCAGCGTGGCGTCCAGAAAGCGCGGATCGGCCAGCGTGCGGTGCACGATGAAGGGGCGCTCCACCTCGCCGGTGTTGCGTGCCTTCAGTTCGGCCAGGGTCTGCTTCGCCCAGGCCGTGATGCGGCGCATGCGGGCCAGCTGGGCCGCACGGTAGCGGCTGATGTAGTCGGGCGAATACGGCGGCTGGTTCGGGTTGCGCGGGTCGTAAATGTCCAGCTCCACATCGCGGTCGTCCGGGTTCAGTTCGTCCTTGACCGACGGGTCCAGTGTTTCGGCCAGCAGATGGGCGCGCGACAGGTGCGCGGCCTGGTAGATCACCGCGTCGGCCGGGATCAGGCCCGCGCCTTTGAGGTTGACCGGGTCGCCGGCGGGCGTGTGGGTGATGGCGGGGTTCTCGGCCTGCGCCTGGTAGCTCACGGCCAGCGCGCCACCACCGCTCCAGCCCACCAGCACCACATGCCGGTAGCCCCACACGGTTTTGGCATGGCGGATGTAGGCCCCCAGGTCCAGCAGCACCTTTTCCATGATCAGCGCGGTGTCGTTGCGCTGGTAGCGGCTGCCGGCGCACAGCACATGGGCGCCGGTGGCGGCCATGGCACGCGGCACCGGCAGCAGCTGCAGGGTAGAGGCCGGGTGCATGAACACCATCAGCGTGCTGCTGTCGCGGCCGTCGGCGGGCCGAAAACGGATGGCCTCCAGGTTCACGGCACCCTGGTTGCCGGAGAAACCGTAGGTCTCCGTAAATGCGGCGGTCTCTTCGTACTGGAGATGCACCCACTCGGTATGGACTTGGGGAATTTGGCTCATGGCCTCACTCTATCGCCCCGCGCAGGGCGCGACAGTCACCCGCCGGGGGACTACGGAATGAGCAGCACCGACCCCGTGCTGCGGCCCTGCTCGGCATCGGCGTGTGCGCGCGCGGCTTCCAGCAGCGGCACCTGGGCGTTGACCTGCACTTTCAGCGCACCGCTGCGCACCAGCTGGAACAGCTCGTCGCAGGCGGCCTGTCGCGTGGCCGCTGTGTTGGCATAAAAGCCGAAGCCCGGGCGGTGCAGCGCCAGGCAACCCTTTTGCGCCAGCAGCATCAGGTTGAAAGGCGGCACATGGCCCGAGGCGTTGCCGTAGTTCACTGCTGCGCCAAAGGGACGCAGACAGTCAAACGACGCGATGAAGGTGTCCTGGCCCACACCATCAAAAACAGCGGCCACGCCCTGCGGTGCGAGCTGCTTCACGGCAGGCACAAAGTCCTGCTGGCGGTACAGGATGGTGTGCGCGCAGCCATGGGCCTTCGCGAACTCAGCCTTGGCCTGGGAGCCCACCGTGCCAATCACCGTGGCACCCAGGTGCGCGCTCCACTGCGCCAGCAGGCTGCCCACGCCGCTGGCCGCCGCATGAATGAGCACCACGTCGCCCGGCTTAGGCCGGTAGCAGTGGTGGATCACGACGGCCGCCGTCAGCCCCTTGAGCAGCAGGGCCGCCGCCTGAACGTCGCTAATATCAGGCGGCACGCGCACCAGGTGTTCCGCCTTCATGTTGCGCTGCTCGGCATAGGCGCCGGTGTTCACAAAAAACAGGCCTCCGGTGCCGGCATAGGCCACGCGGTCGCCGGGCTGCAGGTCGCGCACACCGGGGCCGGTGCTTTCAACCACACCGGCCGCCTCATTGCCCAGAATCACCGGGAACTGCGGACCACTGCCCAGGTAGAAGCCGCCGTTGCGCACATTGATATCGGAGAAGTTCAGGCCAATCGCCGTGTGGCGCACGCGCACCTCGCCGGCCGCCGGCGGCGCCAGTTCGATGTCGATGGGCTCCAGCACCTCGGGGCCACCGTTGCGGAAAATGGCGACGGCCTTCATGCCGGCTCCACCGCCAGCGGCAGGCGGTCCAGCGTGCGCAGCGTGTTCACCGGGCGGTACTCTGGCGGGCCCGCCAACACCAGCCGCCGGGCGCGGCGCGCCAGGGCGCCCAGCAGGCATTCCGCCTCCAGCCGCGCGATCATCTGCCCGATGCACACATGGGCACCGTGACCGAACGCCAGATGCTGGCCGGCCGCCTGGCGACGCAGGTCAAACCGGTCGGCATCAGGCCATTGGCGTGTGTCGCGGTTGGCCGCGCCGATGAACGCGGCGATCTTGGTGTCCGGCGCCAGTGCAAAGCCACCCAGTTGCGCGCCTTCGCGGGTGGTGCGGAACATCACCTGCACCGGTGCCTCCAGGCGAATCGCTTCCTCAAAGGCATTGCGCGCAAGCATGGGGTCGGCACGCAACAGGTCCCATTGCTGCGGATCGCACGCCAGGGCCAGCAACGCCGAGCCGATACCGCTGATGGTGGTGTCCATGCCGCCGCGCAGGAACGATCGTGTGAGGTTGGCGGCAAAGCCCTTTTGCAGGGCGCCCGCGTCCTCGGCCTGATAGATCAGCTCACCGAAGCCGCCGCTCAACATCGCCTCGCGCTTGAGGCTGTCCTCGTACCACTGCATGTAGGGCTGCGCACGCGCCACGGCGGCCTGGGTAAGTGCGTTGTTGGGGCCGATGGCGTTGAAGTTCATGTCGCCGATGGCCTGGGCGTTTTCGCGCGGAATGCGGATGCCCACCGCCGGCGGGAACACCTGCAGCACAAAGGCCTCGGCAGCGTCACGCATGCCGTCAAATTCACGGCCGGCCACCAGCGCATCGGCCATGGCCTCGGCGGCCTGGGTGAACTTCTCGCGCCACTGGCGCACCACCAGTGGCGACAGGATTTTCTGCAGCGCCGCACGCACGTCGGTGTGCGCGGGCGGGTCCACTTCCAGGATCACGCTGGCCGGACGCCAGTTGCCGGGCCGGCGGATGTCGGCCAGGCCCGCGCCGCCCTCGTTGGTGAAGGCGCCCCACTTCGACAGCACCGTGGCCACCTCGGCATGGCGACCAGTGGCGTAGATGCCATGGCTTTGCAGCCACACGACCGGGCCCGCCTCGCGCAGCGCGGTAAAGAACGGGTACGGATCGCGCAGGATGTCCACGGAAAACGGATCGTCGTGCACCACGGGCGGCCCCATGGTCGCTGTGGCGGCGGTGTCAGTGGCTGCGGTGTCTGTCATGGCGCTATCCTGCAAGGCTTAGCGCCCGAGTGTGCGCGCGGCCCCCGCTTTCGACCGTCCCCTGATGAGGGGACTGACGTGCGCGCTGCGCTGGCCGAAAGTGGCGCCAGTGCCATCCACGAGGAATTTTTCATGCCCCTGGCCACCTTCATCTCCAGCGACGGCGCCCGCCATGCCGTGGACGTCGCCCATGGCGCCAACCTCATGCGCGCCGCTACCGACAACGGCATCGAAGGCATCGTCGGCGACTGCGGCGGTGCCATGAGCTGCGCCACCTGCCATGTGTTTGTCGATGACGCATTCAGCGGCCTGCTGCCGGACATGGAGCCCAACGAAGACCAGATCCTGGAATACACCGCAGCGGGCCGCCAGCCCAACAGCCGCCTGGCCTGCCAGATTGTGATGAACGACACGCTCGCCGGCATCGTGGTGCGCATCGCCGACCCCCAAACCTAGAAAGCGCTCTCACATGACACCCCCCACACAAGCCGCCCCCGGCTGGCTCGAACTCGAAGGCAAGGTCTGCGTCGTCACCGGCGCGGCCAGCGGCATCGGCGCGGAGATCGCTCGCCAGCTCGCGTCGGTGGGCGCCAGGGTGGCCGTACTGGACCGTGACGAACCCGGCGCCGTCGCCACCGCGCAGGGCATCGCCGCAACCGGTGCCCAGGCGATCGCGGTCACTTGCGACATCGCCGACAAGGCCTCGGTGGACCACGCGGCCGGCCAGGTGGAGCGCGAGCTAGGCCGCTGCGACGTGCTGGTGAACAACGCCGCGACCATCTACGCCGCCGCCTTGATGGACATTGACATGGTTCGCTGGAACCAGCTCATGTCGGTGAACGTGGGCGGCTTTTTGCTTTGCTCGCAGGCTTTTGGCCGCCAGATGATCGCTGCCGGTGGCGGCGGCAGCATCGTGCACATTGCGTCGATCTCGGGGCGCGTGCCCCAGCCCTACAGCGGCCCCTACAGCGTGAGCAAGGCGGGCGTCAAGATGCTGTCGCAGCTGTTGGCGGTAGAGCTGGGCGAACACGGCATCCGCAGCAACGTGGTCAGTCCGGCCATGGTGCGCACGCCACTGACCGAAGGCATCTACCAGAACCCCGAGGTACTGCGCCGGCGCGAGGACATCGTGCCCGCGCGGCGCATCAGCGGCCCGCGCGACCTGGCCGAGGTGGTGCTGTTCCTGGCCAGCGACCGCTCGGGCTATGTGAACGGCCAGGACATCCTGGTCGACGGAGGCCTGTCCACGGCCTGGCTCACACTGATTCCCCGCCCAGGTTTTGAGAAGGCCGACGCGGCCAAGGCGTGAGCCCCTTGCCCGCACCAGCACCCACCGCTGGCGTGCACCCCGCGGCCTTGGTCGCCCTGTACAGCGTGCTCTTTGGCAGCTCCGCGATGATGCGCGTGTGCGACCCGATGCTGCCCGCGCTGGTGCAGGATTTTGGCGTCAGCACTGGGCAGGCGGCCCAGACGGTGTCCGGCTACGCCATCGCCTACGGCATCTTGCAGTTCTTCTATGGCCCCGCGGGAGATCGCTGGGGCAAACGCCGGGTGATCGGCTTTGCCGCGCTGTCCACACTGGCGGGCAACCTGCTGGCGCTCGTCGCCCCGACGCTGGAACTGCTGGTGCTGGCGCGCGTGCTGTCGGGCGCGGCGGCGGCGGGCATCATCGCGCTGGCGCTGGCCTGGGTGGGCGACACCGTGGCCTACGAGGGCCGCCAGGCCGTGCTGGCGAAATTCCTCACGGCCTCGCTGGCCGGCATGATGGCAGGCCAGTGGGTCTCGGGCCTGCTGACCGAGCACCTGGGCTGGCGTGCGGTGTTTGTGCTGCTGGTGCTGCTGTTTGCCGCCGGTGGGGCAGCCATCGTCCTGGACCACAGCCTGCGCCATGAACCACGCAGCGTGGCGTATTCGCCGCGCGGCTACCTGCACTCATTCGGCGAGGTGCTGGGGGTACCCTGGGCGCGCGCGATGCTCGCGTTCGTGGCCATTGAAGGCGCGCTGGCCTTCGGTGCCATTGCCTTCCTGCCCGCCTATCTGGCCAACACCTTCGGGTTGGGCCTGTCCAGTGCCGCCGCGATAGTGGCGCTGTACGGCGTGGGCGGCCTTTCCTATTCGCTGACAGCCCGCTGGCTGGTACCGCGCCTGGGCGAAGCCGGCCTGGCGCTCACCGGCGGCTGCGCCCTGGGTCTGGCATGGCTGGCCCTGGCGCTGGGCACGCACTGGTGGGTGGCGATGCCGGGCGCCGCCCTGGCAGGCCTTGGTTTTTACACGCTGCACGGCGTGATGCAGACCCACGCCACGCAGATGGCACCCGCGGTGCGGGGCACGGCGGTATGCCTGTTTGCATCGGCCTTGTTCATCGGCATCGCCAGTGGCGTCAGTGTGGCCGGCCTGGTAGTGGACCAGGCGGGCTATGCACCGGTGTTTGCCGCCAGCGGCATGGGCCTGGCGGCGCTGGGTGCTGCCTTTGCTGCCAGCCTGCACCGGCACAGGCACCGGGCAGCAGCAGCCTGACTCAGTCTCCCACGCCAACCACCTGGCGCGAATGGCACGGTGACTCCAGCTCATCCAGCACGGCGCAGGCGAAGTCCCCGTATGAAACCGTGCTGCGCCCATCGGCCTGGCGCACCAGTGCGTCCACTGCAGTTCGGTAGCGTCCGGTGCGCGCACCCACCCCGATCTGCGCGGGCGGCACCATGCAGGTCCAGTCCACATCCGTGCACGCACGCAGCACCGCGATGGCGGCGGTGTGGGCCGCCACCTGGGGCACCAGAGCGGCCGCAAAGTCTGGTGTGTCGCCCAGGCGCACGCCCGGCGCCACCGACAGTACACCGGCCCCACCCACCGTCAGCACGCGCGGCACACCCGCCTGCCGAGCAGCCTGCGTTGCCGATGCAGCCACCTGTGCCAACAGGTGCAGCGCGTCGGAGGGTGGGCGATAGGCACTGACAAGCGCGTCGTGCTGGCGCACGGCCTGCGCGAGTGCGGCTGCGTCAAGGATGTCGGGCTCGCCGCGGCGCAACGCGGTCACCGCATGGCCGCGCCCGGTGGCCTCTTGCGCAATGAGCCGCCCGATGCGCCCGGTCGCGCCAATGAGTGCAATGCGCATGGTTCCGCACAGAACGTCAGGCGCCGGTGCGGCCCAGCCCGGCGCGAATCACCGCGCCGGGCGCGGGGTCCAGCAGATTGACCTCTGCGCGCTCAAAGAAGGTCGTGCCGGCCTCGCTTCGCTGGCGGGCCAGCTCGCTGCGCAGGCCCGCATCGGCCTCGATGCGGCGCCGCCCGGCATGCCAGGCGGCGGCGTCGGGCCAGGCGTACAGCAGCACGATCTTCTGCATGCCGCTGCCTGCTGCCATGTCAAATACGCCCATCACCTGCGCGCCCGCTTCACGCAACAGTGGCAGATAGATATCTGCCAGGAATTTGTTGGCATCCGCATTGCGCCCCGGAGCCACCTGTTGCTGCACCAGCTCGTGCAGACCAGCCACCGGTGCATCGCCCTGCGCTGGTGCTACCCACGCCGCATTGGGCTTGAGGAAGAACAGGTCATGGCGCTCCACCATCTCGTGGCCAGCATTGGTGTCGGCACGCACGCGCCACCAGTCGGCGTCCTGGTAGAAGCCGGCCCACACCGCCTCGCGGTGGGCGTAGTCGCGGTACGCCAGCAGGTACACAAACCGCGGCGCATCGGGGCCTGCCACCGCGCTCCAGCGGCCTACGCAATTGACGCCGTGGCGCTCGAACAGCGCGGGCAGGTGGGTTCCGAAGCGCTCGTGCACGTCGTCCATGCGGCCCGGGGCCACGGAATAAAAACGCAGTTCGTAGATCATGGCGCTATCTTTGGCGCGCCGCCGGGGGCTGTCTGTCCCTTTGAAGGGGGGCAGACGGCTGCCAGCGGGCTGCCTATGCTGGGACGGATGAAAGCGATTGTCGCCGCGCCGCAGGGCGCCCAACTGGCCGATGTGCCTCTGCCGCAACCCGGCCCCCATGACATCCTGGTGCGCGTCAGGGCCGCCAGCCTGAACCGCGCCGACCTGGCTGCCCTGGCCGCGAAAGACGGCAAGGTCGTCGGCATGGAATGGGCGGGCGAGGTGGTGCAGGCGGGCGCCGAAGCCGGCCCGTGGCAGCCGGGCGACCGCGTCATGTGCACCGGCGCAGGCGCCTTTGCCGAATACGCGGTCACCGACGGCGGACGTGCCTGCCGCATCCCCGACAGCCTTCATGAATGGGACGAAGCCACGGTGCTGCCCCTGGCCCTGCAGGCCATGCACGACGCACTGGTGACACACGGGCGCGTGGCGCCAGGCAACGACGTGCTGATCCACGGCGCCAGCTCGGGTGTGGGCTTGATGGGCCTGCAGATTGCCAAACTGCTCGGTGCACGCCAGGTCTTTGGCACCGGCACGCATGCCGGGCGGCTCGCGCAACTTGGTGCGTTCGGCGCTGATGTGGCCGTCGATGCATCACAGCCGGGCTGGCACGAACGCATTCTGGCGGCTACCGGCGGCAAGGGCGTCGATGTGATCGTGGACCAGATCACCGGCAAGGACTTTGCCAGCACCTTCAGCACAGCGGCCATCGGCGCGCGTGTGGTCAACCTGGGCCGCCTGGGCGGTGCCGCCGGCGGGTTCGACTTCCAGTGGCATGCGCTGCGCCGCATCAGCTACACCGGTGTCACCTTTCGCACTCGTTCGGCACAGGAAATCCGGGTGCTCAACGCCCGAATGCTCGCCGACCTTGGCGACGCCATAGCAGCACGCAAGCTGCGCCTGCCCGTTGACAGCCGGTATGCGCTCGCGCAGGCCGCAGACGCGCTGGCGCGCATGGCCGCCAACCAGCATTTCGGCAAGATCGTCCTGACCCTCTGAACCTATGGCCAACATCACCATCGTTTACTACAGCAGCACCGGCAACACCTACGGCATCGCCCGCGCCATAGAGGCAGGCGCACAGGCCGCAGGCGCGCAGGTGCGCCTGCGCCGCGTACACGAGCTGGCAGGCCCCGAGGCCATTGCCGCCAAGCCTGCCTGGGGCGAGCACCTGAACGCCACAAAAGACGTGCCCGAAGCCACACTGGCCGACCTTGAATGGGCCGACGGCTACGTATTTGGCTCGCCCACCCGCTTTGGCCTGCCGGCTGCGCAGCTCAAGCAGTTCATCGACACGCTGGGCCCGCTTTGGGCCACCGGCAAGCTGCAGGACAAGGCCGCCTGCGCATTCACCGGCGCGGGCAACCTGCACGGCGGCCAGGAGTCCACCCTGCTGGCCCTTCACAACATGTTCTACCACTGGGGCTCGGTGATCGTGCCACCGGGCTACACCGACCCGAGTGTCAAAGAAGCGGGCGGCAACCCCTACGGCACCAGCTTCACGGCCGGCGCACCGCTGGGCGCGCAGGTGCTGGCCGCCGCGCACCACCAGGGCCGGCGCGTTGCGCGGTTCGCGGGCATGCTGGCCTCGGCGCGCGGTTGATGCGGGCGCCCGGTGAAAGGGCGCGCGTGCTAGATTCCCCGCCGGCACCACCAAGGATGAAGGCATGGGCAAGCAGGAAGCGGCAATGAGCGACATCAACAGCAACGCAGACGATGACGCAGGCGGTGTCCAGGCGGTCGACACCACGGTACGGGTACTGTCCGCGCTGGTCGACATGGGTGCCCCGCTGGCCTTGAAGACCGTCGCCGAACGCGCACAGATGCAGCCGCCCAAGGCGCACCGGTACCTGGTCAGCCTGTGCCGCAGCGGCCTGGCGGAGCGCGACGGGCCCACCGGGGGTTATCGCCTGGGCCCGCTGGCTGTTCGCATGGGACTGGCGGCAATCCGCCACCTGGACGTGGTGCGCGAGGCGGGGCCGGCGCTGGCCCTGCTGCGCGACGAACTGGGCTTCACCGCGGGCCTCGCGGTCTGGGGCGGCGCGGGGCCCACCTTTGTGCGGTTTGAGGAAACCAACGACGCGTTGATCATCAGCGGGCGGCCCGGCTCGGTCATGCCCGTGCTGACCTCATCCACAGGCCGCGTGTTCGGTGCGTACCTGTCACGCAGCGTGACCGGCCCGTTTCTGGAGCGCGAACTGGCCGGTGCCCCGCACCCCGGCGCCTCTCCCACCGGTGCGGCCCAGCGCATGACGCGCAAGGCCGCCGAGGCCCTGTTTGCAGACATCCGCCATCACCGCATCGCGCGCGTGCAGGGCGACCTCAACCCCGGTTTGCATGGGCTGTCCGTTCCGGTCTTCGACCACGCGGGCGCTGTGGCGGGCGTGATCACGGTCATGGGTTCGGCCGGGCTGATCGACACCAGCCCCGGCGGGCGCAACGCCAAGGTGCTCGCCGCCCGCGGCGAAGAGGTCTCGCGTCGTCTGGGCTGGGGTCCGTAAAAGACCGTCCCGTCGGTTTTAAATAAGGGTATTCACGGATCGCCATCAGATTACGCAGGGCGTAATCTGATTACGTCTATTGATATTTGCACCAGGCCTCAGAAGTCTGGGCAAACTGCCGCCCGGCGGCTTTTCCGCTCTCGCCCCACAGGAGACAAAACATGATGACAGTGATGGTTCAGGACCGCAGCGCCCCGGGCAACGCACAAGGCTCTCTCTCCCACCTGGTGGACGCCATCGGGCACGATGGTTTTGGTCTGGCGCTTGCGCATTACCTGCACGCCCTGTGCGGCGCTGATCACTTCGCGGCGTTTCGCCTGGGGCAAGATGAATTGCGGGAAGTCGCGGCCTGCTGCGTGCAGCCTGAGCACACGGCGCGCGACCGCGTCGAAAGCTACGTGAAGCTCGGTTTGTGGAAAAACGATCCGGCCATGACGGAGGCCCAGCGCTGCGTCCAGGGCGTATCGCCCACCCTCATCCACATCGACTTCAGCGACCACGGCTACACCGACTTGCGCCCCCGCGTCTACCCGCACGTGCGTGACCGCGTACTGCTATGCGGGCGCGGTGCCGCCGGCGCCTTCGGGTTGAGCGTGCTGCGTGCCGACCCGCATACCCCATTCGGCGACGAAGGTATCCGCCGCCTGGGTGAATCGGCAGACTTGCTGGTCGCGCTGCTGGGCAAGCATGCGCAGCTGTCCAAAGGCAGACCCAACGTGGCGCAGGCCCTGACCGAGTTGCCCGTTATCGAGTCCTGCATCGTCGCCAAAGGCGCACTGCCCCGGCGCGAGGCCGAGGTCTGCGCGCGCATTCTGTACGGCCTGTCATCGGTGGGGATCGCGCTGGACCTGTCAGTCAGCGAAGAGACCGTCAAGACCTACCGCAAACGCGCCTACCAGCGCCTGAACATCGGCAGCGAACGCGAGCTGCTCACCTGGTACCTGGCCCGCTGGGCCGGATGGAGTGCTGAAGCGTTCGATGCCGCCATGCTGCCGGTGGCAGCGGGCGAGGCTGCGGCCTCCATTCACTGAGCCTCCATAGCTCAAGAGTCCCCCGATGCGGGGACTGACCCGCACACTGCGCGGTGCGTCAATAGCAGGCATGCCCTTGTCAAGTCCATGCAGCCTGTCGCAGTCCAGTTAATCATTGAAGAACACCAGGCCATCGCCGCCGTTCTGCGCGCGCTCCAGCGTGGGGTGGACCGCGCGCGGCACAGTGCGGCAAAGCCCGACTTTGAGCAACTGCGCACCATGCTGGTTTACCTGGACGAGGTGCCCGCGCATGTGCATCACGCCAACGAGAACCAGCTTCTCTTTCCGCTGATTCGCGAACGCTGCCCGGCATTGCGACCGGTGCTGGACCGCCTGGAGGCCGAGCACGCACGCGTAGAGCAAGCGATGCGAGAGCTGGGCCACGCTTTGAGCGCGTGGCAAGTCATGGGCGAAATGCGGCGCGAAGCCTTCGAGCTGCTTGCGCGCACCTACACCGACAACTACCTGGGTCATATGGAAGTGGAAGAAGACTACGTACTGCCGGTAGCAATGGACTACCTGGGAGACGCCGACTGGCACACGCTCGCTGTTGCGTTCGAACGCCAGCGCGGCCTGCTTTCAGGCGCGGCATCTGTCGGCCATCGCGCGCTGTACGAGCGCATCGTGGTGGACCCGCCTTCTCATTGAGCAATCGCAAAGATTCGTCGGAAGCGACGATTCGCGCAACAGCGCTTTGCGCGATCTTCGAATGCATGAGAACAGGGCGTTGTGCCCACAGGAGACACAGGAATGCGCATGAAGAACAGAGTGGCCGTGGTCACCGGTGCAGGCAACGGGCTGGGTCGCGAACACGCCTTGTTGCTGGCACGCGAAGGTGCCAGCGTGGTGGTCAACGACCTGGGTGGCACAGTCAACGGCGCTGGCGGCGACAGCGCCGCGGCGGACCAGGTGGTCAAGGAAATCCGCGCGGCCGGCGGCTCGGCGGTGGCAAATTACGACTCGGTGGCCACACCCGAGGGCGCGCAGGGTCTGATCAACACGGCCATCAAGAGCTTCGGGCGCATCGACGCACTCATCAACAACGCCGGCATCCTGCGCGACAAGAGCTTCGTGAAAATGACGCTGGAGGATTTCGAGGCGGTACTGCGGGTTCACCTGCTGGGCTCGACCTACTGCACCAAGGCGGCCTGGCCGCTGATGATGGAGCAGAAGTACGGCCGCATCGTGATGACCACTTCGGTGGCCGGCACCAGCGGCAACTTCGGCCAGGCCAACTACGGCGCGGCCAAGATGGGCCTGCTGGGCCTGATGAATGTGCTGGCCGTGGAAGGCGCCAAGGCCAACATCAAGGTGAATGCCGTGAGCCCCGGCGCCGCCACCCGCATGACCCAGGGCCTGGGCGCTGTGTCCAGCGAGATAGACCAGCTCATGCAGCCGGCCCACGTGGCCCCGGCCGTGGCCTACCTGGCCAGCGAGGCCTGCGACTTCACTGCCCACATCATCAGTGCCGCCGCCGGTGGTTTTGGCCGCGTGCAGTTTTTCGAGACCACCGGTGTGCAATTCGACCCGCGCCAACCCATCACCGTGGACATGTTCGCGCAAGCCGTGGGCCAGCTGACCGACCTGTCAACCGCCACGCCCGCGGCGCCCGGCGTGCTGGGCCAGATGCCGGCACGGCTGGCAACCGTCGGCATCACGCTCTGACGGCCGCGCCATGATTGACGCCTACCTGTCGCCGGCCGACCGCGCGTTTCGCCAGGAGGTCCGGGCCTTCCTGCGCGAACACCTGCCGCCGCGCCTGGCGCGCCAGCAGCGCAGCCATTCGCACCTCCCCAAGGAAGACGTGGTGGCCTGGCACCAGATCCTGCACCGCCACGGCTGGGGCGCTCCGTCATGGCCCAAGGCCTACGGCGGCACCGGCTGGACGCCCGTGCAACGCTTCATCTTCGAGGACGAATGTGCGCTGGCCGATGCACCCCTGCTGTCGATGTTCGGCATCAACATGGTGGGGCCGGTGATCTACACCTTTGGCACCGAAGCGCAGAAGCAGCGTTTCCTGCCGTCCATCGTGGCCATGACCGAACATTGGTGTCAGGGCTACTCCGAGCCGGGCGCCGGCTCCGACCTGGCGGGCCTGCGCACCCGCGCCGAGCTGGATGGCGACCACTATGTCGTCAACGGCAGCAAGATCTGGACGAGTGATGCGCACAAGGCCGACTGGATGTTCTGCCTGGTGCGCACCGACCCGCAGGCCAAGCAGCAACGGGGCATCTCGTTCCTGCTGATCGACATGAAGACGCCGGGCATCACGGTGCGGCCCATCATCTCCATCGACGGCGGCCACACACTCAACGAAGTCTTTTTGGACAACGTGCGTGTGCCCTGCGCCAACCTCGTTGGCGAGGAGAACAAGGGCTGGACCTATGCCAAGTTCCTGCTGGGCCATGAGCGATCGGCCACACCGGAAGTCAGCCGCACCAAACGGCGCATGGTGCTGCTGCGCGAGCTGGCGGCCACCCTGCAAAGCAACGGCCGGCCATTGGCCGAAGACGCGCACTTTGCACTGCGTCTGGCCGGCGCCCAGGTGGAGCTGGACGCACTGGAGTTGACCAACCTGCGCCTGCTGCTGGACGACGCCTACGAGGGCGACGGCATGGCCGCGGCCAGCATGATGAAGCTGCGCGGCTCCGAGGTGATGCAGCTGGTGACCGAGCTCACACTGGACGCCATAGGCCCGGGCGTGATGCCGTATGAGGCGGCCGGTGACGGCTCCAGCCAGACGCCGGGCGCACCCGACGCCGCACTGGGCCGGGTAGAGGACTACTTCCTGCGCCGCGCCGCCACCATCTACGCCGGCTCCAGCGAGACGCAACGCAACATCCTCGCCAAGCTGGTCTTCGGCACCTGAACACCGCAGGAGAACGCATTTGAGACTCGCATTCAATGAAGACCAGCGCGCCCTGCAGGACAGCGTGCAGACCTGGCTGGACAAGGAATACCCGCACACGGTGTGGCGTGAAGCCGCGCTGGGCAAGCGGGCAGGCGCGCCCACGTTCTGGAGCACATTCGCCCAGATGGGCTGGCTCGCGGCCCCCCTGCCCGCAGCACACGGTGGTCTGGGTGGTGGTGTGGCCGACGCCGCAGTGCTGGCGACAAGCTTTGGTGCTGCGCTGGTGCTGGAGCCTTTTGTAACCACCGTGGTGCTGGGCGCGGGGCTGGTCCAGGCCGCCGGCAGCACCGCGCAACAAGGCGAATACCTGCCGCAGATCGGCGAGGGCAAGCTGCGCATCGCCTTTGCGCAGGCCGAGGCGGATTCACGCTTTGCGCTGAACGATGTGCAGACCCGCGCCGAACGCAGTGCCAGCGGCTGGACGATCACTGGCGAAAAAGTCGCCGTGTGGGACGCCCCCGACGCCCACTGGCTCATCGTGCTGGCGCGCAGCGCGGGCGGCCGCTTCGACGACGACGGCCTGGGCCTGTTTGTGGTGCCGCGCGCGGCCCCCGGCGTGTCCATGCAGCGCTTCCCCATGATCGACAAGCGCCCCGGCGCGCATGTGAAGTTCGACGCCGCGCCCGCCCTGGCCGTGCTGGGCGACCCCGGTGGCGCATTGCCCGCCGTGCAGCAGGTGGTGAGCCAGGCGCTGGCCGTGCTGGCCAACGAAGCCTGTGGCGCCATGCAGTCAGCCGTTACGCAAACGGTGGCGTACCTGCAGCAGCGCAAACAGTTCGGCCAGGCGCTGGCGGATTTCCAGGTGCTGCGCCATCGCGTGGTGGACATGCAGGTGCAGCTGGAGTGCAGCCGCTCGCTAGCGCTGCACGCCGCCTTTGTCTGCGCCGCGGGCGATACCGCCGCAGCCGACCGCGCCGCCACGGCGGCCAAGGTCCAGATGGGGCGCGCCGGGCGCTGGATCGGCCACCAGGCCATCCAGCTGCACGGCGGCATGGGCATGACGGACGAGCTGGCCATCGGCCATGTGATGAAACGCCTGCTGATGCTGGACACCTTCCTGGGCAATGCCGACCACCATCAGCAGCGCCTGGCCAGGATCACTGCCGCACAGGCCACACCCGCTTGAAAGACAACGCAGACCCATGCTCATCATTGAACCCCCATCGCAACTCGAAGACTTCGTGGGCACCACCATCGGTCCCGGCGACTGGCTCACCGTGGACCAGCCCATGATCAACGCATTCGCCGAAGTCACCGGCGACAGCCAGTGGATCCATGTGGACACCGAACGCGCGGCGCGCGAGATGCCCGGCGGCAAAACCATCGCCCATGGCTTTCTGGTGCTGGCCTTGCTGGGCCGGCTGATGCCACCGCTGTACGACGTCAGGGGCGCCTCGCGCATCCTCAACTACGGCTCGGACCGGCTGCGCTTTCTGAATGTGGTGCCGGCCGGCGCCCGGGTACGCGCCAGCATCACCTTCAAAAGCGTGGAGCCGGTGCCCGGCGGGCGCAAGTGCGTCACCGAAACCAGCATCGAAGTCGAGGGCCAGTCCAAGCCGGCGCTGCTGGCCGAATCGATCTTCCTTTACTACGACTGATCCGGCCTCATGAGCATCAACGCCAAGGCCTGCATCGCAGGCATCTACGAACACCCGACGCGGCTGGCCAGCGACAAAAGCCTGGTGCAGCTGCACGCCGAGGTAGCACGGGGCGCGCTGGACGACGCGGGCCTGACACTGGGCGATGTCGACGCGTTCTACTGCGACGGCGGCGTGCCCGGCTTTGGCGCGCTCACCCTGGCCAACTACCTGGGCCTCAAGTTGCGCCACACCGACACCACCGAATCTGGCGGCAGCGCGCCCATCCTGCACGTGGGCCACGCGGCCCAGGCGATTGCGGCGGGAAAATGCAGGGTGGCGCTCATCACTTCGTGCGGGCGGCCGCGCGCCGCCGGTGTGGGCCCGGCCATGCCGGTGGACCCGGAGACACCCGACGACGAATTCGACATGCCCTACGGCTGTCACCTGGCGCAAGGCTACGGCATGGTGGCACGCCGCCACATGCACGACCACGGCACCACGTCCGAGCAACTGGCCTGGATCAAGGTGGCGGCTTCTCACCATGCCCAGCACAACCCGCACGCCATGCTGCGCAAGCTCGTGACAGTGCAGGACGTGCTCGATTCACCGCTGGTGGCGGACCCGCTGCACCGGCTGGACTGCTGCGTCATCAGCGACGGCGGCGGCGCCATTGTGGTGGTGCACCCCGACATTGCCCGCGAACTCAAGCGCCCGGTGATCACGGTGCGCGGCGCCGGTGAGGCCGTCAAGACACTCAACGGCGGCTTCTTTGACCTGGCCAGCTCAGCCGGCGCCGTGTCGGGCGCCACGGCCTTTGCAGAAGCGCACGTCAAGGCCTCCGACATCCAGTACGCATCGCTGTACGACAGCTTCACCATCACCGTGCTCATGCAGCTGGAAGACCTTGGCTTTTGCGAGCGCGGCGCGGGCGGGCGTTTTGTGGCCGACGGCGGCCTCATCTCGGGCGTAGGCCGCCTGCCGTTCAACACCGACGGCGGCGGGCTGTGCAGCAACCACCCCGGCAACCGTGGCGGCGTGACCAAGGTGCTGGAGGCCGTGCGCCAGGCGCGCGGCGAAGCCCACCCCGCCGTGCAGGTGCCCAACTGCTCGCTGGTGCTGGCGCACGGCACCGGCGGCTCGCTGGGCCAGTTGCACGAATCGGCCACGCTCATCCTCGAAAGGGTCTGACCCCATGCCCACCTTCGAAACCCAGACCTACTGGGACGCCGTGGACCAAAGGCAGTTGCTGCTGAAGACCTGCAAGGCCTGCGCCCGTGCGCACTACACGCCGCGCAGCCACTGCCCGCACTGCTTCAGCGCCGACACGCACTGGACGCCGGCCAGCGGCCGCGCCGTGGTGTACAGCTACTCCGTCGCCAACCGGGCCGACCCGCCCTACGTGGTGGCCTATGTGCAGCTGGCCGAGGGCCCGATGATGCTGACCAACATCGTGGGCTGCGACAGCACCGAGGTGCGCATCGGCCAGGCCGTGCAGGTCACCTTCCAGGCCGACGCCCAGGGCCGCAAACGTCCGTATTTCCAACCCGCCACGAAAGAAGCCGCCTGATGGCCGACCTCATCGAACACATCGAGGGCGGTATCGCCACCCTCACCCTGAACCGCCCCGACAGCCTGAATGCACTGTCGGACCCGATGATCACCGCGCTGCTGGAGGCACTGGACCGGCTTGGCCGCGACCCGGGCGTGGGCGCCATCGTGCTGGCCGCAGCTGGCCGAGCCTTTTGCGCTGGTGGCGACGTCAAGGCCATGGCGAACCCCGACCCGCGCAGCCCGCAGCAAAAGCTGGACTGGGTGCGCTGGGGCCACCGCGTGCCACTGGCGATTGCCAGTTGCCCCAAGGTGACGATTGCCAGCATCCAGGGCGCCGCCATGGGCGCGGGCCTGGGCATGGCGCTGTGTTGTGACTTCCGTATCGTCGCGCGTTCGGCGAAGTTTGGTCTGGCCTTCGTGAAGATCGGCCTGTCCACCGACTTCGGTGTGTCCTGGCAGCTGCCGCGCATCGTGGGCGAGCCGCGCGCGCGTGAGCTGATGCTCACCGGCGACATCTTCGACGCAGGTGCCGCCGAGGCCATGGGTCTGGCAACGCGCCTGGTGGACGACGACGCGCTGGCAACCGAAACAACGGCCTGGGCGAAACGCTTCGCCGCCGGCCCGGTGTTGGCCCAAGCCGGTATCAAACGCAACCTGCTGGCCGCCCAGTCGCAAAGCCTGGCCGAGCTACTGGAGTACGAAGCCGTGCAGCAGATCCACGCCACCGAAACACACGACCACAAAGAGGCTGTGCAGGCTTTCCTGCAGCGCCGGCCCGCCGCGTTCCAGGGCCGCTGACACCCCGGCCAACCCGAAAGACCCGCCATGAAAAAGATCACCCACGTGGGCGTGCTGGTGCACGACCTGGAGGCCGCCATCGCGCAATGGGCGCAGCTGTTTGGCTACCGCGAAATCAAGCGCATGGAAGTCCCGCCCGAGGGACTGCGTTCGGTGTTCCTGTCGCGCGACGGCACACCGGACCACTTCATGGTGGAACTGGTGCAGGTGCTGGACGAGTCCGATACGACCAACCCGGTGGCCAAACGCCTGCGCGACAACGGCGAAGGCATGCTGCACCTGTGCATGGTGGACGAGGACACCGGCGTGGTGGCGCGCGAGCTGCAGGCGCAGGGCGTGCGCTTTGCCGCCCGCCCCACCTCCACCGGGCGCGGCGATGACCGCCTGATCCTGAGCCCACGCGCCACCAACGGCGCGATGGTGGAAATCCTGTCCGCGCGCGAATGGGCGCAGGTCTGGGAAAAGGAAAGCGCCAGGGAAACGCAATCATGATCATCCCCGACGGCACCCGCCTGAAGCTCGACCCGAGCGACGACTATACCCACGAGCCCGAGGCCGCAGGCAACTACAACGAGAGCATGTACTTCAACGCCTTCAGCGCGGCGCAGGGCATGGGCGCCTGGATGCGCATCGGCAACCGCGTCAACGAAGGCCATGCAGAGATGACCTGCTGCGTGCACCTGCGCGACGGCAGCGTGGGCTTCATGTACGGCCGCCCCGCCATCAGCCATAACCGCGAGATGAATGCCGGGCCGCTGCGCTTTGACGTGGTGGAGCCCTTCAAACGCCACACATTGCGTTACGAGGGCGAGCTGCTGCTGATGCGCAATCCGCTGGACATGGCCAACCCCGGCGCCGCATTCAAGTCCAACCCCAAACGCCCGGCGCTGATCGAGCTTGATTTCGAAGCTGCGTCGCCCGTGCACGGCGGCGAGATCGTCACCCTGGACGGTCAGCCCATCGTGCTGGACCCGGTGCACGCGGTGTTTCGCGGCCACATCGAGCAGCACCTGACGGTGCGCGGCCACATCACGGTGGACGGCGTACGCCACGCCATGGACAGCGGCACCGGCTACCGCGACAAATCCTGGGGCCCGCGCCACTGGCACAACTTCTACTGGTACCGCTGGCTGCCTGTGACCTTCGGCCCCGACTTCTCGGTGCTGCTGTCCATCATGGGCCGCGAAGGGCAGGAGCCTTTCATCATCGGCCATGTGTGCGAGGGCGGCGGCGCGCTGCAGCCGCTGCGCAACGCGAAGATGGACACCGAGTGGGACGGCCAGTTCATGCACCGCGCCTTCACCGTGCGCTTTGACACCGATGCGCGCAGCTACACCCTGACGGGTGCCGTGCGGTCACTGATCCCGCTGCGCCACAAGCCGGCCGCGGGTGCCGACCCCGGCAGCTTCACCCGCATCACCGAAGCCATGACCGAATACCAGTGTGACGGACGCACCACGCTGGGCATGTCGGAGTTTTGCGACGTGGTGACGGGCGGCGTGCCGCTGTCGCACCGTCTGGGCTGGAGCTGACTTGCCATGCAGGCCGTGCTGTGCCACCGCCATGGGCCGCCCGAAACGCTGGTGCTGGAGGATGTACCGCCGCCCGCGCCCGCACCGGGCGAGGTGGTGGTGGCCGTGCATGCCGCCGGCGTGAACTTTCCCGACACACTGATCATTGAAAACCGGTACCAGTTCAAGCCCGCCCTGCCGTTCTCTCCGGGCAGCGAGGTGGCCGGCACCGTGCAGAGCGTTAGCCCCGGCGTGACAGGTTTCGCACCCGGCGACCGGGTGCTGGCCCTGTGCGGCTGGGGCGGCTACGCCGAAGAGGTGGCCGTCAAGGCCAGCGCGCTGGTGCACCTGCCCGACGATGTGCCCTTGGACTCGGCAGCTGTGCTGGCCGCTACCTATGGCACCACCTGGTATGCGCTGGGCGACCGCGCCGCGCTGCAGCCGGGTGAGACGCTGCTGGTGCTGGGCGCAGCAGGCGGCACCGGCGCCGCCGCCATTCAGCTGGGCAAGATGCTGGGCGCGCGCGTGATCGCCTGCGCGTCGTCGCCGCAAAAGCTGGCGCTGTGCAGGCAGCTGGGCGCCGACGAAGTGATTGACTATCAGGCCCAGGACCTGCGCCAGACCGTCAAGGAGCTGACCGGCGGGCGGGGTGTGGACGTGACCTATGACCCGGTAGGCGGCAGCCTGACGGAGGCCGCGCTGCGCAGCATGGCCTGGGGTGGCCGTCTGCTGGTGATCGGCTTTGCGTCGGGCACCATCGCGCAGCCGCCGCTGAATCTGGCGCTGCTCAAGGGCTGCGACATCCTGGGCGTGTTCTATGGCGCCTTCATGGAGCGCGAACCCCAGCGCCATGCCGGCCTGCTGCGGGAGTTGCTGGGCTGGGTCGGCCAGGGCTGGCTGCGCCCCGCCATCACCGGGCGGCTGCCGCTGGCGCAGGCGGCGCAGGCCTTGCGCCAGCTGGCCGACCGCCAGGCGCAAGGCAAAACCGTGCTGATCACCGAACGCGGTCGCGCCGGGGGGCTGGCCGGATGAATCCCCAACCGGGCCTGACGGCCAATGCCACCCCCGACATGCCGGCGCGGCTGCACGCACTAGCACTGCGCTGCATCCCCGGCGCCACCGGCGTGGCCGGCGTGCGAGAAGTCACCAGCGGCGCCAGCCAGTCGCTGTGGGCGTTTGATGCGCTGACACCCGCGGGCGCCCTGCCATTGATCGTTCGCATCGCACGCCTGTGGAGCGAACAGGCGCAATCTGGCAGCGCCGGCATGGCCGCCGAAGCCGCGCTGCTGCGCCTGGCTGCCGCCGGGGGCGTGCCGGTGCCGGCCCTGCATGGCGAACTGATTGCGCAAGACGGCCTGGGCGAAGGCTATGTGATGCAGCGCCTGGACGGAGAAACCCGTGGCCCGCGCATCCTGCGCGACGCCGCTTTTGACGCGGTGCGGCCGCGGCTGGCGGCGCAGTGCGGCGCGACCATGGCGCGAATCCATGCTTTGCCCCGCGCCGCATTGCCGCCGCTTCGCACCGCCTTTGCGCGCGACGAGGCGTTGGGCTGGGCCGAACGGCTGCGCGCCGGTGGCTGCGCGCGCCCGGTGCTGGCCTGGGCGCTGCGCTGGCTGCTGGACCATGCGCCTGAGCCGCAGGGCGAGGCGGTGCTGGTGCATGCAGACTTTCGCAACGGCAACCTCATGGTCGGCCCCGAAGGCGTGCGCGGCGTGCTTGACTGGGAACTGGCCCACCTGGGCGACCCCATGGAAGACCTGGGCCTGTTCTGCATGAACGCGTGGCGCTACGGCCAGATCGACCAGCCCGCCGGCGGCCTGGGCTCGCGCGAGGCGCTGTTCGCGGGCTACACCAGCGTCACCGGCCAGCCTGTGGACGCTGCCCGCGTGCACTGGTGGGAAGTGTTTGGCGCCTTCAAATGGTGCGTGTCGTGCGACAGCATGGGCCGCGCCTTCAGCACAGGCGCCGACCCCGCGCTGGAGCGTGCCGCCATCGGCCGGCGGGCGTCCGAGTCCGAGCTGGAGCTGCTGCACCTGCTGGCCCCGCGCCACTGAACCCCATGCAAGACCAACCCTCACCCCATGAGCTGATCGAAGGCGTGATCCGCTTCCTGCGCGACACCGCACTGCCCCGGCTGGACGAGCGGGCCGCATACGACGCGCGCATCGCCGCGAGCCTGCTCAAGACCGTGCAACGCCAGCTGGCGCAATTCACCGAGGACACCCGCGCAGAGCGCACGCGGCTGCAACTGTTGCTCGGCCATCCCGGCACCGACCTGGACGGGCTGCAACACGCCCTTTGTGACCGGATCAGCACGGGCGCGATTGCCTGGGACGACCCGCACCTTCTGGAACACCTGTGGGCCGTGACGCTGGACAAGCTGGCGGTGGACCAGCCCGGCTACAGCACCTACCAGCGCGTGCGGGAACGTCTGGATGGCGCGAATTCGTCGGATACGACGATTGGCCCTGCCAGAACGCCAACTTAAGCTGACCCTCGTGATGGCCTGGTGCCATTGCATTCCATAACAAACCGCTGCGGGCAAAAGCACCGCGGCCACAGGAGACAGGCGTTGCTGCTATTGCAGATCATCGTGGCGGGCATCGCGCAGGGCTGTGTTTACGGCCTGGTCGCGCTGGGTTTCGTCCTCATATACAAAGCCACCGAAACGGTGAACTTCGCGCAGGGCGAGCTGATGATGCTCGGCGCGTTCTTCGCGCTGGCAGGCATGGGCATCCTGGGCCTGCCGTTCTGGGGGGCTGCGCTGCTGGCAGTGGCCGCCATGGGGCTGGTGGGCCTGGCGATTGAACGCGCGGTGATCCGCCCGGTGCTGGGCCAGCCCGCGTTCTCCATCGTCATGCTGACCTTCGGGCTGGGTTACATCGCACGCGGCAGCGTCACCATGGTGCCGGGCATCGGCACCGACACGCATGCACTTGCGGTGCCATACAAGGGCGCCACATTGCAGGCGGGTGGCGTGGTGCTTTCAGCCGAGCAGATGGTCATCATCTGCTGCACGGCCGCCCTTTGTCTTGCGCTGTGGGCCGTGTTCCGGTTCACCCGCATCGGCATCGCCATGCAGGCGTCGTCGCAGAATCAGCTGGCAGCCTATTACATGGGCATACCTGTGCAACGCCTGAACGGCCTGGTCTGGGCACTGGCCGCCGCCGTGGCCACCGTGGCCGGCATCCTGCTGGCGCCGTTTACCTTTGTGCACGCCAACATGGGCTTCATCGGCCTGAAGGCGTTCCCCGCCGCCATCGTGGGCGGCTTCAGCAGCCTGCCTGGCGCCATTGTGGGCGGCGTGATCATCGGGCTGGTGGAGTCGCTCTCGGGCTTTTACCTGCCTGAGGGTTTCAAGGACGTGATGCCCTATGTGGTGGTGCTGATCATGCTGACCGTCAAGCCCACCGGCCTGTTCGGCGAACGTGTGCGCAAGAAGGTCTGATGCCATGCGATTCATCTTCAAGACCTCTTACGACCAGGACATCGACCTGTCACGCCACAGCGGCCAACGCTTCTGGTACGGGCTGCTGGGCCTCGCCGCGCTGGCGGCGCCCTGGGTGCTGCCCGAGTACTGGCTGGCCCAGCTGACGTTCATCTACATCTACGCCACTGTGGGCGTGGGCCTGATGCTGCTGGCAGGCTTTACCGGGCAGTTTTCCATCGGCCACGCTGCCTTCATGGGCGTGGGCGCCTACGCCGAGGCCTACCTCACCGCGCTGGGCTGGCCGTTCCCGCTGGCGATGGCCACCGCGGTAGCGCTGTCCGGCGCCGTGGGCGTAGTGGTTGGCCTGCCGGCGCTGCGCGTCAAGGGCCTGTACCTGGGCATTGCCACGCTGTCGTTTGGCTTCATCGTCGAGGAAGTCATGGCGCGCTGGGAAAGCGTGACGGGCGGCAATGCCGGCCGCTCGGTGGTGTCCCCGGCCATTGGCGACTGGAAGATCAACGGCTCGGAAAGCTTTTATCTGCTGTGCCTGGTGTGCGTGACGCTCAGCACCCTGCTGGTGATGAACTTGCTGCGCTCGCCCACCGGCCGCGCCTTTGTAGCGATGCGCGACTCGGAGATTTCCGCGCAGAGCATGGGCATCACGCTGTCGGTCTACAAGTCGATGTCGTTCGCGATCTCGGCCGCGTTGGCCGGCCTGGGCGGCGCGCTGTATGCCCACAAGATGCAGTTCATCTCGCCCGAACAGTTCAGCATCGTGCAGTCCATCGACCTGCTGCTGATGGTGGTGGTGGGTGGCCTGGGGTCGGTGCATGGCGCCTTCCTGGGCGCGGCTTTCCTGATCGTCATGCCGCAGCTCATCTCGCTGGGTAAGGACTTTTTGCCGCCGGTGATCGGCCAGGCCGCCGGCCTGCAGGGCGTGGTGTACGGCGCCATCCTGATTGCCTTTGTGATGCTGGAGCCCATGGGCATCTATGGCCGCTGGCTGAAGGTGCGCACCTGGCTGCAGCTGTACCCGTTCTACCGCCGCGGCATGTTCAAGCGGCAAAAGACTTTCCAGAAATCGGACCGCCTGAAATGACGTCCACTCCCGACAACAACATCCTGCTGTCCGCGCGTGACCTGACCGTGCGCTTTGGCGGCGTGCTGGCCGTCAACAAGGTCAGCTTTGACGTGCGCCGTGGCGAGGTGTTCACCCTGATCGGCCCCAACGGCGCCGGCAAAACAACGGTGTTCAACCTCATCAGCCGCATCTACAACCCCACGGCCGGCACGCTGAGCTACGAGGGCCGCAACCTGGCCGAGGTGGCGCCTTCGCAGATCGCGCCGCTGGGCATTGCACGAACCTTCCAGAACATCGAGCTGTTCGAGCACGCCACCGTGCTGCAGAACCTGCTGATCGGCCGGCACGTGCACCGGCGCACCAGCCTGTGGTCGGACATGTTGTTCCTGCCCTCGGTGCGCGATTCCGAGCGCCAGACGCGCCGTAAGGTGGAAGAAGTGATTGACCTGCTGGAGCTGCAGCACTACCGCGACCAGCTGGTGGCGGGCCTGCCGTACGGCGTGCGCAAGGTGGTGGAGCTGGCGCGCGCACTGGCCACCGAGCCCAAATTGCTGCTGCTGGACGAGCCCTCATCGGGCCTGAACGTCGAGGAAACCGGTGACATGGCCTTCTGGATCCAGGACATCCAGCGCGACCTGGGCATCACCATCCTGATGGTGGAACACGACATGGGCCTGGTGTCCAAGGTCAGCGACCGGGTGCTGGCCATGAACCAGGGCGAGGTCTTGGCTCTGGGCACACCGGGCGAGGTGCAATCCAACGCGGCGGTGATCGAGGCCTACCTCGGCACGGTGGAAGACGTGGCTTCGCTGCGGCGCCCGCGTGTTGCGGCAACGGTGGAGGGGCAAGAATGAGCACCGAACCGATGCTGAGCCTGAACAACGTGGAAAGTGTCTATGGCCCCATCAAGGCCATCCGCGGCGTGAGCCTGGGCGTGCAGTCCGGCCAGATCGTCACGGTGCTGGGCAGCAACGGCGCGGGCAAGACCACCATCCTGAAGACCATCTCAGGCATCCTGGACCCGCGCAAGGGAACGGTGCACTTTCGCGGCGACAACATCACGGCCATGGACCCGGCACTGATCGTGCGTCGCGGCCTGTCGCATGTGCCCGAGGGGCGCGAGGTGTTCCCTCTGCTGTCGGTCAAGGATAACCTGCTGATGGGCGCCTACACCCGGCGCGACCGCGACGCGGTGGCCTCCGACATCGAGGCCGTGTACCGCTACTTCCCCATCCTGCGCGAACGCGCGGCGCAAGACGCCGGCCTGCTGTCAGGTGGCCAGCAGCAGATGCTGGCGATCAGCCGCGCCATCCTGGCCGGTCCGCAAATGATCCTGCTGGACGAGCCCAGCCTGGGTCTGTCGCCAAAGCTCACCAAGGAAATCTTCGAGATCGTGGTGCGCATCAACCGCGAACGCGGCACCACCATCCTGCTGGTGGAACAGAACGCCAACATGGCGCTGAACGTGGCCGACCATGGCTACGTGCTGGAAAACGGCCGCATCGTGATGGAAGACAGCTGCGAGCGCCTGCGCGAGAAGGACGACATCAAGGAGTTCTACCTCGGCATGAAGGAAGACGGTGTGCGCGGTGAGCGGCGCTGGAAGAAAAAGAAAACCTGGCGGTGAACGCAGCATGACAAGCCCCAACCTCTGGAACCTCGATTCGTTCCGCCCCCGTGCGCAAGCCACGGTGGCGGGCGACACCATCCACGCCATGTTCTGGAACGGCGTGGCCGCGCGCGGCGACAGCGTGCTGATGCGGCAAAAGGACTTTGGCATCTGGCGCGGCTGGAGCTGGCGCGAGTGCGGATCCATCGTGCGCGAGCTGGCCATGGGCCTGGCCGCCCTGGACGTACGCCCCGGCGACTGCGTTTCGGTGCTGTCCAACACCCGCGTGGAATGGGTCTGGTGCGACCTCGCCGTGCTGAGCGCTGGCGCTGTATCCAATGGCATCTACCCCACCGACGCCGCCGAACAGGTGCAGTACCTGTGCGATGACTCCGCAACCGTGGTGCTGGTGGTGGAGGACGAAGAACAACTGGACAAAGCGCTGACCGTGCGCGCCAGCCTGCCGAAGCTGCGCCACATCGTACTGATCGACCCGACCGGCCTGGCGCATTTCAATGACCCGATGGTGATCACGCTGGACGATCTGCGCCGGCGCGGCGCGTCGTTTGACGCCGCCCACCCCGGTGAATTTGACCGCCGCTGCGCCGCGCGCAAGCCGTCGGACCTAGCCATCCTGATCTATACCTCGGGCACCACGGGCAAGCCCAAGGGGGCCATGCATTCACACCACGGGCTGATCACCGTGATCAAGGGCCAGAACGAGTTTCTACCGCAGGACGGATCCGACGAGCGCATGTGCTTCCTGCCGCTTTGCCATGTGGCCGAGCGGGTCACAGGGCTGTACGCCTCGCTGTACACCGGCACGAAGATGAACTTCGTGGAAAACCCCGACACCGTTCCCGAGAACGTGCGCGAAATCGCACCCACCGTGTTTGGCGGCGTGCCGCGCCTGTGGGAGAAGTTCTACTCCGCCGTGACCATCGCCGTGAAGGAGGCTGGCCCGGTTCAGCAATGGCTGTACGCCTGGGCCCTGGGTGTGGGCCAGCAGGTGGTGGACTGTGTGCAGGCAGGCCAGCCCGTCAGCCCGTGGCTCAAGCTAAAGTACCGGCTGGCCGGCATCGCTTCGCTGGACAATGTGCGCCGCTTCATCGGCATCCACCGCTGCCGCTTCCTGGTGACGGGCGCCGCCCCCATTGCACCCGACCTGATCCGCTGGTACCTGGCCTTGGGCATCCCCATGCTGGAGTGCTGGGGCCAGACCGAAACAGCAGGCATCTCCACTTCCATGACACCACAGGCCATCCACCTGGGCACCATCGGCCAGGCGCGCAACTACAACGAAGTGAAGATCGATGCCGGCACCGGTGAGATCCTGGTGCGCGGGCCCAACGTGTTCATGGGTTACCTGAACCAGCCCGAAAAGACAGCCGAGACCGTACGCCCCGACGGCTGGCTGCATACAGGCGACGTGGGCCTGGTGGACGCGGACGGCTTCTTTCGCATCACCGACCGCATGAAGGACATCATCATCACCGCCGGGGGCAAGAACGTGACGCCCAGCGAGTGGGAAAACGAGCTCAAGTTCAGCCCCTATGTGACGGACGCGGTGGTGATTGGCGACCGCCGCCCCTACCTCACCGCCATCGTGATGATCGAACAGGAAAACGTGGAGAAGTACGCGCAGGACCACGACGTGCCTTTTTCCAACTACACCAGCCTGACCCGCGCGCCACAAGTGCGCCAGCTGATCGAGGCCGAGATCGCCAAGGTGAACGCCAAGTTTGCCCGGGTAGAGCAGATCAAGAAGTTCTACCTGCTGGAGACCCAGCTGTCGGCCGAGGATGAAGAGCTGACACCCACCATGAAGCTCAAGCGCAAGCTTGTGCAGCAGAAATACGCCCCGCAGATCGAGGCGATGTACCAGTGAACCCCGCCAGACCCAACCAACCCCTCCCAGGAGACAACAGCATGAAGCGCACTCTATCCGTGGCCGCCGCTGCGGCCGCCGCCCTGGCCCTTGCGGCCAGCCCCGCACTGGCCCAGCAGGGCATCAGCAAAACCGAAGTCGTGGTGGGCACGGTGCAGGATTTGTCCGGCCCCATCGCCTCCTGGGGCAAGGACGTGCTCAACGGCATGAAGCTGCGCACCAACGAGGTCAATGAACAAGGTGGCATCCATGGCCGCAAGATCCGCCTGCTGGCCGAAGACAACAGCTACGACCCCAAGAAGACCGTGCTGGCCGCGCAAAAGCTGGTCAACCAGGAAAAGGTGTTTGCCGTGATGGGCCTGATGGGCAGCGCCGCTGCCGTGGCCGCCATGCCCGTTCTGCTGGACAAGAACGTGCTGAGCTTCATGCCGATGTCCAGTGCGCGCGAAATGTACGAGCCTGCCCACAAACTGAAGTGGGGCTTTGCACCATCCAACTACGACAGCATGAAGAGCACCGTGCCGCGCGTGTACCAGCACACCAGATCGGCCAAGGCCTGCGCTCTGTACCAGGACGATGACTTTGGACTGGAAGTGATCCGCGGTGGCGAGGCCGGCCTGAAAGACATCAAGACCGACTTCGTTGAAAAAACCACCTACAAGCGCGGCGCCACCGATTTTTCATCGCAGGTCGCTCGCCTGAAAAGCGCCGGCTGCGACTTTGTACTGCTGGGCACCCTGATCCGCGAGACCGTAGGCGCCGTGGGCGAAGCCCGAAAACTCGGCTGGAACCCGGTGTTCGTGGGCCCGCAGACGGTCTATACAGACCAGATTCCCAAGCTGGGCGGCAAGGCCATGGACGGCCTGTATGGCGACATGTTTGTGCAGTTCCCGTACATGGACGACGCCTCGCAGCCGGTGCGCTTTTGGGCCAACAAATGGAAGACCCAGTTTGGCAACGACCCCACCGTCTACGCCGTGTACGGCTACCTGATTGCAGACCGCCTGTACGCCGCCATGCAAAAGGCCGGCCCCAACCTGAGCGTGGACAGCTTTGTGAAGGCCATGGACAGCATGACCATCCCGCCGGACATCTTCGGCAGCCCGACCCTCACCTTCTCGGCTACCAAACGCCTGGGCTCCACCGCGTCGCGCGTGTCGCAGCTGGTGGACGGACGCTGGAAGGTTGTGCTGGACTACCCCAAACAATAAGGAGACACCATGAAACACATTTCCATCCTGGCCACGGCGGTGGCCCTGGCAATCGCAGCCGCCCCCGCGATCGCCCAGCAGGGGGTGAGCAAGACCGAGATCATCATCGGCACGGCCACCGACCTGTCGGGGCCGATCGCCGCCTGGGGCAAAGACTACGCCAACGGCGCGCGCCTGCGCGTGGCCGAGATCAACGAGCAAGGCGGCATCCATGGCCGCAAGCTCAAGCTGCTGATTGAAGACAACGGCTACGACCCCAAGAAGACCGTGCTGGCAACGCAAAAGCTGGTCAACCAGGAGAAGATTTTTGCCATGGTGGGCCTGATGGGCACGGCCGCAGCCGTGGCGGCCATGCCCATCATCCTGGACAAGAACGTCATCAGCTTCATGCCGATGTCCAGCGCGCGCGAGATGTTCGAGCCGGTTCACAAGCTGAAGTTTGGCTTTGCACCACCCAACTTTGACAGCCTGAAAGTCACCGCGCCGCAGGTGTACCAGGCCACCAAATCCACCAAGGCCTGCGCGCTCTACCAGGACGATGAATTCGGCCTGGAAGTCGTGCGCGGTGGCGAAGCCGGCCTGAAAGCCATCAACGTGGAAATACAGGAGCGCACGACCTACAAGCGTGGCGCGACAGATTTCACCTCGCAGGTGCTGCGCCTGAAGAACTCCGGCTGCGATTTTGTGCTGCTGGGCACGCAGATCCGCGAGACGGTGGGCTCCATCGCCGAGATGCGCAAGCTGGGCTACAGCCCGAACGTGATGGGCACGCAGTCGGCCTACACAGAGCTGATTCCCAAACTGGGGGGCAAGGGGATGGATGGCCTGTATGCGGACATGTTTGCGCTGATCCCGTACGCGGACGACGCCTCGCAGCCGGTGCGTTTCTGGGCCAACAAGTACCGCACGCAGTTTGGCAACGACCCCACCATCTTTGCCGCTTACGGCTACATGACCATTGACCGCTTCGTCGCGGGCCTGCAGAAGGCCGGCGCAAACCTCACGACGGACAGTTTTGTGAAAGCCATGGAGTCCCTGACGATTCCGCCCGACATTTTTGGCAGTCCCAAGCTGACTTTCTCACCCACCAAGCACATCGGATCGCGCAACTCGCGCGTGTCGCAGCTGAAGGACGGGCGCTGGAAGGTCGTCATCGACTATGCGGCCGAAACAAAGTAACACAACAGGCAAACGACGAGGAAAGGCAGGATCGCCATGACACGCAAGGTCCACGTGGTGGGGGTCGGCATGGTGCCGTTTTCAAAGCCGGGGGCCAGCGAACCCTATCACCAGCTGGGCGCGCGCGCCGCCCGGGCGGCGCTGGACGATGCCCGTGTGGACTACCAGTCTGTCGAGCAGGTCTACGCTGGCTATGTGTACGGCGACTCGTGCAGCGGCCAGGCCGCGGCCTACCACCTGGGCCTGACCGGCGTGCCGGTCATCAATGTCAACAACAACTGCTCCACCGGCTCCACCGCCCTGTTCCTGGCGCGCCAGGCCGTGGCCAGTGGCGCTGCCGAATGTGTGCTGGCCATGGGTTTCGAGCAGATGCAGCGCGGCGCCATTGTGGCGCACTGGCCTGACCGGCCCGACCCGTCGCAGCGGCTGATTGACAGCATGCATGCCGACCAGGGCGACGCCCCGGGCGTACCGGTGGCCGCGCAGCTGTTTGGCGGCGCCGGGCGCATGCACATGCAGCTGTACGGCACGCGCGCCGAAACCTTCGCCCGCATCTCGGTGAAGGCCCGCCAGCACGCGGCGCACAACCCCAACGCCCTGTTTCGCGACCCGGTCACGCTGGACGAAGTCATGGGATCACCCGGCGTGTTTGCCCCGCTGACGCGGCTGCAATGCTGCCCGCCCACCTGCGGCGGCGCCGCGGCCGTGGTGTGCTCGGAAGACTTCGCGCGGCGCCACGGGCTGGACATGCGGGTGTGGATCGCGGCGCAGGCCATGACCACCGACGGCAACAGCAGCTTTGACGAAAAGGACATGCGCAAGCTGGTGGGCTACGACATGGCCAAACGCGCGGCCAGCCAGGTCTATGAGGACGCTGGCGTAGGCCCGCACGACATCCCCGTGGTGGAACTGCACGACTGTTTTACCGCCAACGAGCTGATCACCTACGAAGCACTGGGCCTGGCACCCGAGGGCGGCGCGGAAAAGTTCATCCTGGACGGCGACAACACCTATGGCGGCCGGGTGGTAACCAACCCCTCGGGCGGCCTGTTGTCCAAAGGCCATCCGCTGGGCGCCACGGGCCTGGCCCAGTGCGCCGAGCTGGTGTGGCAGCTGCGCGAACAGGCCGGTGCGCGGCAGGTGCCGGGCGCACGCCTGGCACTGCAGCACAATCTGGGGCTGGGCGGCGCCTGCGTCGTCACCCTCTATCAGCGGGCCTGACAGGCCCGCCGGGGGCCGCCAATGACCTCTGGAAGGAACGCCATGCCCACCGGGCTGGACACTGAAGACCAGCATGCGCCGCCGCCGGGTGTCGCGCACAGCCTGCCGCATGAACGTGCCGCCGCCAACGCGGCCCGGGTAGACGCGAGCCACCCGGTGGTGCCGCGCGCGGCCGCGCTCGAGCCCAAACTGACACCACCCCAATCCAGCGCGTTCGAGATCGCCCGGACCGAGGTGTGCGAGCGCATCTTTGCGGCCGGCGCTGCCAAGCTTGTGCTGCTGCGCGCGCCGGCCGGCTTTGGCAAGACCACCACCATGCTGCAGGTGCATGAGCGCTTTGTGCAGACGGGCCTGGCCGCCGCCTGGCTGACGCTGGACCGCGCCGACAACGACGTGATGCGCTTCCTGGCGGCGCTGACAGCTGCGCTGGCGCGTCTGATCCCCGGGCTGGGAGCACCGCAAGATGCCAACAGCGGCCCCGACGAGCTGGCCTTTGCGGTGATCGACCGCGTGGCCGCGCACCCGGCGCCTTTCGCGCTGTTTCTGGACGACTTCGAGGCGCTGCAGAACCCGGCGGCCATTGGCATCGTCAGCGAGCTCATCGAGCAGTTGCCGCGTGGCGCGCAGCTCATCGTGGGCTCGCGCGGCGTGCCCGAGCTGGGTGTGGGCCGGTTGCGCGCGCGCGGCCGCCTGCTGGAGGTGGAGCCCGCGCAGCTGCGCTTCAGCGAAGCCGAGGCCGACGCCTTCTTGTGCCAGCGCCGCGGCCTGCAGCTGGCACCCGACGACGTGCGCCGCCTGCACCGCAGCACCGAGGGCTGGGCCGCCGCGCTGTGGCTGGCATCCATCTCGCTGGAGAACCGCGACGACGCGAGCCGCTTCATTGCCGGCTTCTCGGGCTCCAACGCGGCGGTGGTGGAATACCTGGTGGAGGACGTGCTGGCGCGCCAAAGCGCCGACGTGCGCGGCTTTCTGCTGCGCACCAGCTTGCTGAACGAGCTGAATGCATCGCTGTGCGACGCGGTGCGTGGCAGCCATGACAGCGCCCACATGCTGCGCACGCTGGAGCAGGCCCACCTGTTCATGATTCCGCTGCAGGGCGACCACAGCCAGTACCGCTACCACGGCATGTTTGCCGAGTTTCTGCGCACCGAGCTGGCGCGCCACCACGCCGGCGAAATCCCCGGCCTGCACCGCGCCGCCGCACGCTGGTACGACGAACACCGCCGCCCGGTGCCCGCCATCGAACACGCGCTGGCCGCGGGCGACCTGGCCTGGGCGCTGCCCGCACTGAGCACCCATGCCCAGGCGCTGCTGGAAGAAGGCCGCGTGCGGCTGCTGTCGCGCTGGCTCGACCCGTTGCTGGAATCGGGCGCGCTGGACGCCTACCCCATCCTGCAGGTGGTGCATGCCTGGGCCGTGTGCTTTGCGCGCGGGCCGCGGGCCGCCGCCACGCTGCTGGACCGGCTGGAAGAACGCGCCGATCCGGACCCGGAAGTGCGCGCCCACCGCCTGGCCATGCGCCCGTTGTTTTTGTCACTGACCGACCGGATTGACGAAGCCCTGCCCATGGCAGCCGCTGCGCTGGAGGAAATACCGCGCGACCTGGCCTTCGTCAGCGGGTTTCTGGAAGTGAACATGGCCAACCTGGCGCTGATTGCCGGGCGCTTTCATGACGCGCTGCGGTTTGCCGACGCCGCCCGTTCGCGCCAGCAGGTGCGGGCCAGCCCCTTCAACTTCGCGCTGTCCGAGGCGGCGGAAGCCGCCGTGGACATGACCCAGGGCCGCCTGCGCAAGGCCATTGCCGGGTTGCGCATCGCTGTGAGCGCCGGCGCGATGGACGCCACCCGCTCCACCAACGGCAACGCGCTGGCCGGCATACCGCTGGCGCAGGCGCTGTACGAAGCCGGGCAACTGGACCAGGCCGAGCGCCTGCTGGTGGTGTACCTGCCGCTGATCCGCGGCGTGGGCATTCCGGACGAACTGATCATCGGCCATGTGGTCATGGCGCGCATTGCCACCGACCGCGGCGACGCCGAACGCGCCGAGCAAATGCTGGTGGAGCTGGAACACATCGGCCATCGTGACGGCCTGACCCGCGTGGTGGCCACCGCGCGGCTGGAACGTGTGCGCCTGCTGCTGATGGCCGACCGGCTGGCCCCCGCCCGCAGCGAGCTGGACCGCTGTGGCGACAAGGCCCTGTGGCAGCGCGTGGCCCGCCTGACCATGCGCGCCAACGAGGTGGAGACGTATGACGTAGCCCTGGCGCGCTGGTCGGTGCGCACCGGCCATGCCGGCGAGGTGATCCGCCCGCTGCGCACCGAGCTGGAGGCCGCCGAGCGCGCCCAGCGCGAACGCCGCGCACTGACGCTGCGCCTGCTGCTGGCCCAGGCCCTGTACCGCGACGACCAGCGCAACAAGGCCATGCGCATGCTGGCGCGCGCCGTGCGGCTGGCCTGTGTGGAAGGTTATGTACGCGCCTTCCAGGACGAAGGCGCGCTGCTGATGGTGATCCTGCGCGAGCTGCGCGCCCAGCCCGACCTGGTGCACGAAGACGGCCACGGCGACGAAGCACTGGCCTTCATCGACCGGCTGCTGCGCGAACCCGCCCCAGTGGTGCCAGTGGCAGGTACGGCCAGCGGCACGCAAGCGCAGCCGGCCAACGAACTGCTCACACGCAAGGAACTGCAGGTGCTGCGCCTGGCCGCCGAAGGCATGAGCAACGACGCCCTGGCCGAGCGGCTGTTTGTGGCGGAGACCACCGTGCGCACCCACCTGCGCAACATCAACGTCAAGCTGGACACCCGCAGCCGGGTGGAGGCGATTGCGGCGGCGCGACGGTTGGGGTTGATTGGGTAAGGGGTGCCTGGCGAAAGTGCGCTGGCCTGGTGCTAATTGGGGCTCTTTGAGCGCTTTGGTTGCATGACTTGTGGCCTTCGCTTCTGGCAATACGAGCAGGGTTAAAGCAAAGACGGGCTAAGTGTCTGCTTAAGGCTGATAGCAGCCTTCGAACGGGCGCTGATGCTTGTCCACTTCGGGCCAGTAGCAGTCGTGCATGACTGTCTGTTTGTCGGCTAAGCCTCAATCATTGCCGGACAATTGAGCGGTCCGCCAGCGACGCCGCACCATAGAACCCGTTGCCACTTGGCAATCTTCATTTGTCAGATCCATGAACGCAGGCCTCACACCTTCAGAACGTCTGGTCAACGACCTGAGCACTAGCAGCTTCATGAGGCTGTGGACCCACCCGAACCCAGTCGGTAAGGGAGGGAAAGAACTGTGTGACTGCTTGGTGGTGTGCGGCCCCCACATCATCATCATCTCTGTGAAGGAGATCGAGTTTCGTGACACCGGCGACGCCGTGGGTTGGGAGCGATGGCAGAAGGCCGCCATCGACAAGTCGGTCCAGCAGATATGGGGTGCCGAGCGTTGGCTTCGCGTCGCTGATCGCGTGATTCGCAGCGATGGCCGAGAGGTTGTGCTGGCGCCAAAGTCGGACCGCCGCTTCCATCGAATCACGGTCTCCCTCGGCGGCCGAGGGAAAGTTCCCCTGAAGTGGGGCGATCTGGGTCACGGATTTGTCCACCTGCTTGACGAGTTCAGCCTGAAGGCCGCCTTCAGCGAACTCACGACGACCACGGACTTCGTTCGCTACCTGTCCGCCGTCGAGCGCATCTTCGAACGTGGCGCCAAGCCGGTCTTCGTTGGCTCCGGCGCGGAGGATTTGCTGGCGCTCTATGTCCGGCACGGCGAAGCCTTTGGCCTGCTCGATCCGGACACGGGGGAGCCGGCGCTGGCCTTGATCCAGGAAGGCATCTGGGACGCTTTGATCAAGGATGCAGACTACCTTGCACGGAACAAGGATCTAGAGTCCTCCTACGCGTGGGACCGGCTGATCGATCACTTTGTCAAAGACCTCCTCACGAATGGGATGTTCGACATGTTCCGGAACGAGGTCACCCAAAACGAGCTGGCACTCGTGGCGATGGCGATGCAACCCCGCGGTCACCGCGCCAACCTTGCGGACGCCTTTCTGGAGTTCCTGCACCCGACCACCAAACACGTTGCGGCACGAGTTGTCATCGCGGACAACCAGGCCGCATTCGTCTTCACTGTCGGCAATTCGACGGATCGAGAGCATCGAGCTCGCGAACTGATGCTGCGCTGCCTCCTCGTCCGCGGCCGATGCAAATCGGTGAGAACGGTCGTTGGCATTGCCACAGACAGGCCGCAAGCAGGAAAGCAGGGCCACTCCTCGGACATCGTCTACCTGCACATGCCAGACTGGGACCCAGCCGAGAACACGAAGATCGATCAGATCCAGGCGGACCTTGGCTACTTCAAGAACACCCGGTGGCCGGCTTGATCAGGTTGCTGGTTGGCCAAGGCAGCACTTCTTGTACTTCTTGCCGCTTCCGCAAGGGCAGGGGTCATTGCGGCCGACCTTGGTTCTCGCCTTAACGCCTTCGCGGAGCAAGGACCTCAAGTTGCGCGGCTTGCCCATGCTCTTCGTCAGCGCATCCATGACGTCGTCTTGCTCCCATGTAAAGTCCAGATTGAGCCCGAAGCGGAGTGCCTGATCGCTTGGCCGAACACAGACCCCGAACCAGGTCTGGGCATGCTCGGTGTACTTCCGCGCATAACAGTGCCTTTGCAGCGCCGGCCCGGCAACTTCCATCGGGTCGTCGTTGCAGTGAATCGTGAGGCCGGTGCCACCACTGCCTAGCCCCACGGAGACATCGTGATTCTTGCCATCAGCGATGCCCTGTTTGGCAAGCTGATCGATGCCCGCGCTGACCTCAAGCACGGTGTCCTCGCCAAGCGTCAGCAGCGTGAAGCCAAGGTCGATAGTTGCGGGATCAGGCCTGGCTTCAATTGCCTTGACCATGCACCCCAGGGCCGTCGCGCTGAACCGCGTCAAGATGCCTTCAGGGGTGCCCTTGCCTGGGATGCCCTCACGCCGAACCAACATCGCCAGATCGAGGTCGGCGGAGATGTTGTCATCCAGCATAACCATGTCATGCTCGTCTTCTACCCAAAGATTCTGCTTGAGGTGGTAGGACAAGATCGTCAGCTCATGCGACGCCATCAGCTTGTCGGTGTACCCGGTCCGGCGATCCACATAGCTCAAGAAATGCAGCGGGGAGCTGAGCATTTCGGTCATCGCGTCGAGCGCGAAAACGTCCATGACGAAAGGCGGCGAGATCGTGTCGGTCGCCGCGAACTTCAGGAACTGTCGGGCCTGGAAGCTCAAGGCCGGGTAGTGATCTGAGATCAGGCAGATCACGTAGATTCGCTTAAGGCCTGTCGGTAGCGTCACGGCATTGCCGGCGGCGTCTTTGAATGTGCACTTGCCTTCCTCGATCAGCTTCGCGCAGCGATAGGCTTGATCGCTGGAATCCTGAATGCTCTTCTTGAAGTCGTCTTTGATCTGGAGGTCATTACCGCGCCGGGCCTCAAGCGTCAGGCGTTTGGATTTGGCCTGCAGGACCAGGGCACGATTGCCGAACAGCACCAGCACGTCGATTTCAGCGAGCTTGGTGTCCTTTGACTCATAGATGTCGATGTTGGCAAGCACGTTCTCCGCGCCGAAGATCTGCCGCAGACGCTCGACCGCAAACTGCTCGGTGAAGACGCCGCGGTTCTGCATGGCGGTGCTGACATAGGCCTTGTCAGCACCCATCCAGTAGAACGGCGCTTCATACAGCGCTTCCACGAGGCTGTAGATGTGGAAGAGCAGGAAGTTGCCATCCGGCATGCGGATGAGTGGACTGGCGTTGGCAATGTTGAAATCGTGCAGCGCCTTGAACTGCTCGTTGTATGCGCCCGGCGGGACGGCAAATGCCGATAGGACCTTATCGACGATTGTCGGATCGATGTGCCCGAAGTCGGCGACCTCTTGCACCGAGAACGCATTCCCGGGCAGGAAGGTCCATGTCTCTTGGGGCGTTCCGTGCATGGCGCGCATGACTCGGATCGCCTTTTCATCCTGCAATCGCGACACGGCAAGGACGACATTGCGGGCATCCTGTACTGAGAAGCCCTTGTTGGCGAGGAGCCAAGGGTCATCATTCGCGTACTTGGCAGGGGAGAAATCACGGTACTGAAAGCTGTAGGCGGACTCCCCGCCATAGAAAATCGGTTCGCGCAGCGCGGCGCCGTTGGTGAAGGGATTGACACCTGGTTCGGCGATCTTGGCAGGATCAATGCCCTGCCAAAACGACGCCGTCATCGTGTGATGGATCTCCTCCAGCAGAGCTTCCGTGGCTTCGATGTACTTTTCAAGGACCGGGGGTGCCGGGAGCGTGCAGTCAATCGGGTTCTTGAGCATCAGCCCGATGAGGGTCGATGTCTCGGTACGGATCAGCCGGCTCTTCGAGAAGAGGTGCTGCATATCCTCGGCCTTCATCTCGCCCGAGTACCGGATCATGTTGTCGCGGGAGCAGAGATAGGCGATGGCATGCGCGTAGCCGGGCGAGGCGCAGAGGCTGGCCAGCTCGTCAAAGATTTCTTGCTCAGGTCGCAACGTCTTCGCCACCCGTGACTCCCGGAAAACAATGCAAACGCGGCACCCGTGCCACTTACGGCCTGCTCATGGTGCACGCAGCCTGCTGTCTACAAAGGTGTAATTGTCGTCTATGCACAGCGTAGACATGCTGCTCTGCTTGCCTGCGTCCGACTCCGACCGGCAGCTTCGGGGCGACGAATTCGGGTCTGTGGAAGTCGCCTGTGGGTCGGAAGCAGACCTCTTGATGGCAACGTTGCAATTCCGCTATCACTGCATTGCCGTCGCCCACCGACGCTACAGAAGCGACAGTCACTGCGGGCTCTTATGGACGCACACCCCTAACTCGTCGATTGCGACCACACACGTCCCTGCTGTCATCCTCCACCGTAATCAGGCCACTTCATTTCCGGCATATTCAGGCCACTAAGGTGACTCAGGAGGTTGGGAAGAACAAATGTCCTGAATAGTGGACATTTTTGAGTTATCCAAATATTATGTCCTTTATCATGGACAAATTGAGAATGCCTTCCGACCTTGGCGACGCCCTGCAGTGCTATCGGAAAACCCACAAGCTGAAGACCACCGCGATCTCCGCCAAGGCCGGGCGCAGCCGGGACATCATCCACCGCCTGGAGCGTGGGGAAGACGTCACCGTCAAGTCAATGTTCGACATCTTGCGGGCGATGGGCCTGTGCATCCGCCTGGAGCCGGCGGGCATGCCGTCGCTGGCCGAAATGCGCGAGCGGTTTGCCGAGGCAGACGACGATGAATGACCCTGGCGCGCAACGGATCAGGCTGCTTGACGTGAGCATCGCCGGCAGGCCGGCCGCGCGCCTGGCGCACACGTCGATCTACACATTCGACTACCTGGCCGACGACCCTGCACAGCCATGGGCATCGCTGTTGATGCCCGCGCGTGACATCCATTTTGAAGACGGCGCGCTGTTTCCGCCGATGGACATGAACCTGCCGGAGGGCTACCTCTTCCATCAGATCCGTGAGTTGTTCCCCAAGCAGAAGATCACCGCCATGCGCCTGCTGGCGCTGATTGGTGACACGGGCATCGGCCGCCTTGGCTTTCGCGTGCCCGGGCTCGATTACGCCGCTGCGCCCCCCATCATCAGCCGCTCAGAGGTTCGATCGGCCCGCAATGGCGCACAGCTGTTCCAGGAGCTCACCCGCGCCTACCTGTCCACGGGGATGGGCATCTCGGGTCTGCAGCCCAAGCTGATGCTGCCAGACCGCGCGACGGTGCCTATCCCGACCCTGATCGTCAAGATGGGCGCTGACCGGTACCCGGGCATCTCGGCCAACGAATTTTTGTGCCTGAGCGCAGCGGCGCAAGCAGGCATCGAGGTGGCGCCCTTCGAACTGTCCGACGACGGGTCGTTGCTGATCCTGGACCGCTTCGACCTGGCCCCCGACGGGCAGCGTCTGGGCTTTGAAGATGTCGCCGCCCTCATGGGCCTTCGGGTTCGCGACACCCTGTCAGACCGCAAGTACCACGGCAGCTACCAGAAGGTGGCCAGCTTGCTGAGGGCCATCAACCTTGGGGCCAAAGACCTTGAGCGCTTCTTCGAGCAGGTGGCCTTCGGCGCGATGGTTCGCAATGGCGACGGGCATCTCAAGAATTTTGGTGTGCTGTATTCCAGTGAAAGCGACGCACGCCTGGCTCCCATGTTTGATGTGGTGACAACGTCCATCTACAAATACGCGCGGTACGACGGTGGCCCGGATCTGGAAGACCAGACCATGGCCTTGAAGCTGTTCTCGGGCAAGCACTCGTCCAGGGCCTATCCCACGCTGCAGGAACTGATGTTGTTCGGCCGCGATGTGTGTGGCGTGTCCAGGCCCGGGCATGTCCTGGAACGGATTGGCGATGCCATGTCCCACGTGCTGGCCCGGTTCAAGGGGGACGAGCGCATTCCGTCTGAACTGCTTCGCAGCATGGAGCAAGCATGGGAAGGCGGATTCTGCGTGGCGAGAGAGGCCAGCAAGGGATCTCAGGGCTCAGCGTCGCCGCTCTGATTCGTCGCTTGCGACGATGCGCACCACCCCCGGGGCCGCCAGACTGCCCCCATGCAACGCACGCTTTTCACCCCCGAACACGATCAATTTCGCGCCACCGCGCGCCGCTTCATGCAAACCGAGGTGGCGCCCCGGCTGGCCGAGTGGGAACAGCACGGCACCTTTGACCGCGCCATCTTTGCCCGCGCGGGCGCCGCCGGCATGCTGTGCCCCACAGTGCCCGAAGCTTATGGCGGCGCGCAGGCGGACATCCTGTGCTCGATGATCGTGCTGGAGGAAGGCGCCGCGCATGGCAACTTCGGGCTGGCGTTTTCCATGCATTCGGACATCGTCACCAGCTATTTGCTGCGTTTTGCCAGTGAAGCGCAAAAAGCCACCTGGCTGCCGCGCATGGTGCGCGGCGAGGCCATTGCCGCACTGGCCATGACCGAGCCCAGCGGCGGCTCGGACGTCAAGGCCATCAAGACCGTGGCGGTGCGCGATGGTGATGATTACCTCATCTCCGGCAGCAAGACCTTCATCACCAACGCCACGGTGTGCGACCTGGTCATCGTCGTCGCCAAGACCGACCCGGCCGCCGGTGCCCGCGGCATCAGCCTGTTTCTGGTGGACGCTTCACTGCCGGGCGTCACACGCGGCAAGCCGCTCAAGAAGGTGGGCCTGAAGGCACAAGACACCGGCGAGCTGTTCTTTGACAAGGTGCGCGTACCGGCTACCGCCATCCTGGGCCAGCTCAACCAGGGGTTTGGCCACATGATGGAAGAGCTTCCCTGGGAACGGCTGCAGCTGGCTGTGTCGGCCGTGGCGGCCTGCGAGGCCGCTTACGCGCAGACCGTGGCCTATGTGCAGGACCGCCGCGCCTTCGGCCAGGCCGTGGTGGATTTCCAGAACACCCGCTTTGTGCTGGCCGACCTGAAGACCGAGATCGCCATCGGCCGCGTGTTTGTGGACCATTGCATGGCCGCCTGCCTGCGCCGGGAGCTGGACACACAGACGGCGTCCATGGCCAAGCTGTGGTGCAGCGAGCTGCAGGCGCGTTTGATGGACGCCTGCGTACAGCTGCACGGCGGCTACGGCTTCATGGCCGACTACCCCGTGGCCCGCGCCTGGGTGGATGCCCGCGCCCAGCGCATCTACGGTGGCACCAATGAAATCATGCGCGAGCTGATTTCGCGCAAGCTTTAAATCGTCGTTCCCGACGAGGACGCCGCAACGCCCCGGCGGCACAGTACGGGGCATGATTGATGCCTACGTACTAGACGCCGTGCGCACGCCGCGCGGCAAGGGCCGCGCCAGCGGCGCCCTCCACGAAATCGGCCCGGCCCGCCTGGGCGCCGGTTTGCTCACCGCCCTGCACGAGCGCAACGGGTTTGACCCGGCGCTGGTCAACGACGTGATCCTGGGTTGCGGCGAGCCGTCGCTGGAACAGGCCTCGGACGTTGCCAAGGCCGTGACCTTTGCCGCACCCGGCTTCTCGCATGTGCCGGGCATCCAGATCAACCGCTTTTGCGGCTCGGGCCTGGAGGCCTGCAATTTCGCCTCGGCCATGATCATGGCCGGCCAGGCCGAGCTGATGATCGGCGGCGGTGTGGAAAGCATGTCGCGTGTGCCCATGTTCGTGGGCGGCGGCGCCTGGGTGACCGATCCGCAGATCACCATTCCCAACCGCATCGTGCCGCAGGGCGTTTCGGCCGACCTGATTGCCACGCTGTATGGCTACAGCCGCCACGACGTGGACGCCTATGCCGTGGAAAGCCAGAAGCGCGCCTCCGCAGCCTGGGCCAAAGGCCGTTTTGCCCGCAGCATCGTGCCCGTGCGCGAGGTCAATGGCCTGCCCGTGCTGGACCGCGACGAGCATGTGCGTGGCGACACCACGCTGGAGTCGCTGGGCAAGCTGGAGCCGTCCTTCACCCTCATGGGCGAGAAGATGGGCTTTGACGCCATGGCGCTGCAGCGCTACCCGCAGGTGGGCGCCATCGACCACGTGCACCACGCCGGCAATTCGTCGGGCATTGTGGACGGCGCCGGCGCCGTGCTGCTGGGCAGCGCGGGCATGGCCCAGCGCCTGGGGATCAAGCCGCGTGCCCGGGTGCGCAGCTTTGGCACCGTGGGCACCGAGCCCACCATCATGCTGACCGGTCCGGCGCCTGCCGCGCGCGCGGCGCTGCAGCGCGCCGGCATGGACGCGAAAGACATCGACCTGTTCGAATGCAACGAAGCCTTTGCCGCCGTGGTGCTGCGCTTCATGGACGACCTGGGCGTGCCGCACGACAAGGTCAACGTCAATGGCGGCGCCATCGCCATGGGCCACCCGCTGGGCGCCACCGGCGCCATGCTGGTGGGCACGGTGCTGGACGAGCTGGAACGGCGCAACCTGGCCACCGGCCTCATCACGCTGTGCGTGGGTGGCGGCATGGGTTCGGTCATGGTCATCGAACGCGTCTGAAGCGCCCAAGCCCCAAGGAACTGCAATGATCGACTACACCACAGACGCCGACGGCATCGTCACCCTCACCATCAACGTGGCCGACCGGCCCATGAATGTGCTCAACCACGCCTCGATTGCGGCCTTTGACGCCGCAGTCAAAAAGGCCATCGCCGACCCGGCGGCCAAGGGCGTGATCGTTACCTCGTCTCGGCCCGAATTCGTTGCCGGTGGCGACCTGGATTTGATCCGCAACATCAAGACCGCAGAAGAATCCTTTGCCGCGGGCGGCCCGTTCAGCCAGACGCTGCGCATGCTTGAGAAATCTGGCAAACCCTTTGTGGCCGCCATCAACGGCACGGCGCTGGGCGGCGGGCTGGAGATCTGCCTGGCCTGCCACCGCCGCATCGTGGCAGACGACCCGAAAATCCAGCTGGGCGTGCCCGAAGTGACACTGGGCCTGTTGCCCGGCGCCGGCGGCACACAACGCCTGCCACGCATGATCGGCATCAAGGCCGCCCTGCCCTACCTGCTGGAAGGCCGCAAGGCCGACCCGGCCAAGGCGCTGGAGGCCGGCATCGTGGACGAGGTGGTGCCCGCCGCCCAGTTGCTGGCGCGCGCACGTGCCTGGCTGCTGGCCGACGGTGCCAAGGCGGTGGTGAAGCCTTGGGACAGCAAGAACTTCAGGTTCCCGGGCGGCGCACCGCAAAGCCCGGGGCCCACTCAGGTATTTTTTGCCGCGGGCGGCGCGCTGCTGGCCAAGACCCAGGGCCTGTACCCGGCGCCCGAGGCCATCCTGGCCTGCGTGTACGACGGCTGCCAGGTGGACATCGACACCGGCCTGCGCATCGAGCAGCGCCAGTTTGCGCAGCTGGCCACATCGCAGGCCACCAAGAACATGATCCGCACGCTGTTCTACGACATGGGCGAGGCCAACCGTCTGGCCGGCCGCGCCAAGGACGTGCCGGTGCGCAAGTTCAGCAAGGTGGCGGTGCTGGGTGCCGGCATGATGGGCGCGGGCCTGGCACACGTGAGCGCACTGGCCGGCCTGGATGTGGTGCTGCTGGACACCACGCTCGAATCCGCCGAAAAGGGAAAAGCCTACGGCGCGAAGATCATGGACGCGCAGGTGGCCAAGGGCCGCATGGCACAAGACAAACGCGACGCCACGCTGGCCCGCGTGAAGGTCACCACCGACTACGCCGAACTGGCCGGTTGTGACATGGTGATCGAGGCGGTGTTTGAAGACCGTGCCGTGAAGGCTGAAGTCACGCGCCGCGCCGAGGCGGTCATGCCCGCGGACGCGGTGTTTGCCTCCAACACCTCCACCCTGCCCATCACCGGGCTGGCGGCGGTGTCTTCGCGCCCGGCGCAGTTTGTGGGCCTGCATTTCTTCTCGCCGGTGGAAAAGATGCCGCTGGTGGAGGTGATCCGGGGCGCACAGACCAGCGAGGCCACCATTGCCCACGCGCTGGACTTTGCCAAGCGCATCCGCAAGACACCCATCGTGGTGAATGACTGTCCGGCCTTCTACGCCAACCGCGCGTTCGGCATGTACCCCTATGAGGCCATGACGCTGCTGGGCGAAGGCGTGAACCCCGCGCTGATCGAAAACGCCGGGCGCATGGCCGGCATGCCCATGCCGCCGCTGGCGCTGATTGACGAGTTTTCGGTGGAGCTGCTGTACAAGGCGCTCAAGCAGGCCCGCATTGACCAGGGCTCGGCCTACCGCGCGCAGCCGCAGGACGCGGTGATGGAAGTCATGGTGGACAAGCTGGGCCGCCTGGGCCGCAAGGTGGGCCAGGGCTTTTACGACTACCCGGCCGAAGGCGGTAAACGCCTGTGGCCCGGCCTGGCCGAGCATTTCCCGCTGGCAGCCGAGCAGCCCACGCTGGACGAGGTGCGTGACCGCCTGATGTACGCACAGTCGCTGGAGGCCGCGCGCTGCGTGGCCGAGGGCATTGTGAGCGGGCGCGACGCCGATGTGGGCTCGCTGTTGGGCTGGGGCTTCCCTTCCGTGCTGGGCGGCGTGCTGGGGCAGATCGATACCGTCGGCCCGGCGCGTTTTGTGGCGGCCTGCGACACCATGGCCAGCCGCCATGGTGACCGCTTTGCCGTACCAGAAGCACTGCGCGCGCTGGCGGCCAGCGGCGGCTACTACCGCGCCTGAGCCCGCCGCACACATGAGCAGCACTATGGCCACCAGCCCCGCCGGTAGCGAGCTGCTGTACGAGGTGGCCCACGGGGTGGCCACCATCACCCTGAACCGGGCCGCGCAGCTCAACGCCATGACGCTGGCCATGATCCATGCGCTGGTGGCATTGATCGACTGTGCCGACGCTGACGACGCGGTGCGAGCCATCGTGGTCACCGGCGCCGGGCGTGCGTTTTGCGCGGGGGCGGATCTGTCGGGCAGTGAAAGCCCGTTCGCCAGCGAGGGGTTGGCCAGCGAGCCTGCGGCCGCCGCGCCCGAGCCCGATGCGGGTGGCGTTCTCACGCTGCGCATCCACCGCTGCCACAAGCCGGTCATCGCCGCCATCAACGGCTCGGCCGCTGGTGTGGGTGTGACCATGACACTGGCCATGGACGCGCGCTTTGCCGCCGAGGGTGCCCGTTTTGCGTTGCCGTTCGTGCGGCGCGGCATAGTTCCCGAAAGCGCATCCAGCTGGTTCCTGCCGCGCATCGTGGGCCTGGACCGCGCGCTGGACTGGTGCCTGAGCGGCCGCACCTTTGATGCACACGAAGCCCTGGCCGCCGGGCTGGTGCGCACGCTGCACCCGTCGGCGGACGTGCTGCCGGCGGCGCTGGCCTATGCACGGTCGCTGGCCGAGGGCACGGCACCGGTGTCGGTGGCGCTCACGCGCCAGCTGCTGTGGCGCATGGCGGCGGCCACCAGCCCTGAAGAAGCCCACCTGGCGGAAAGCGCACTGCTGGCCTCGCGTGCGCGCAGCGCCGATGTGCGCGAAGGCGTGGCGAGCTTTCTGTCCAAGCGCCCTGCCGTTTTCCCTGACACCGTGTCGCAGGGCCTGCCGGCATGGCCCGCGCGTGGCCCCATCCATCAAGGACCCGTATGACCCGCCCGCCCCTGCCCGACGTGCTCGCCCGCCTGCGCCTGCCGGTGATCGCCGCACCGCTGTTCATCGTCAGCTCGCCGCAGCTGGTTGCCGCACAGTGCCAGGCCGGCATTGTGGGTGCTATCCCGGCGCTGAACGCGCGCACCACCGCACAGCTGGACCAATGGTTGGGCGAGATCACGGCAGCGCTGGCCGACCATGACCGTGCACACCCCGGTCAGAGCGCCGGGCCACTGGCGGTGAACCTGATCGCGCACCGCAGCAACACCCGGCTGGAGGCCGACCTGGCCGTGCTGGCAAAGCATCGCGTGCCCATCGTCATCACCTCCATGGGTGCGCGCACCGACATCAACGACGCCGTGCACGGCTGGGGCGGCATCGTGTTGCACGACGTGATCACCGACGGCTTTGCGCGCAAGGCCATCGACAAAGGTGCGGATGGCCTGATCGCCGTGGCTGCCGGCGCGGGCGGCCATGCCGGCACCCGCAGCCCGTTCGCGCTGGTGCAGGAAATCCGCGCCTGGTTCAACGGGCCGCTGGCGCTCAGTGGCGCCATTGCCACCGGGCGCAGCATTCTGGCCGCCCGCGCCATGGGCGCCGATTTCGCCTACATTGGCTCGGCCTTCATCGCCACCGAGGAAGCTCAGGCATCATCGGCCTACCGCCAGATGCTGGTGGACGGCAGTTCCGATGACATCGTCTACACCGACCTGTTCTCGGGCGTGCATGCCAACTACCTCAAGCCATCGGTGCGGGCCCAAGGGCTGGACCCAGACCAACTGGCCGGCCTGCCGCGCGGCGCCATCGATGCAACGGGCAGCAAGGCATGGCGCGACATCTGGGGCGCCGGCCAGGGCATCGCCGCCATTCACGAAGTGGTGCCGGCGGCCACCCTGGTGGACCGGCTCGCGCGCGAATACGCACAAGCCGCGCAGGCACTGGCCGAGACCCCACAGACATAAGAGACACAAGAGACACGACAGGAAAAGACTTCATGACCGGCAATATCCCCACCATCGACCCGCGCTTCAAGACGCTGGGCGACCTGTGCCGCGTGCACGCCGCGCGCCGCCCGGACCACCCCGCCCTGGTGTTCGAGGAGCGCACCACCAGCTGGGCTGCCTTCGACCGCCAGACCAACCAGGTGGCCAACGTGCTGCTGGCCACCGGGCTGGCACCGCAAAGCCGCATAGCCTACCTTGGCAAGAACTGCGACCGCTTCTTCGATGTGTACCTGGGTGCCGCCAAGGCCCGCATGGTGCTGGTGCCGGTGAACTGGCGGCTGGCCCCGGAGGAAATTGCCTTCATCCTGAAAGACGCACAAGCGCATATTCTTTTTGTTGGCGTGGACTACCTGCCACTGGTGGAGGGCCTGCGCAGCGCCGTGCCCGGCCTGCAGGTCGTGGTGTCGATGGACGGCCCACATCCCGGCTGCACCGAGTACACCGCCTGGCGTGATGCAGGCGGCACAGCAGACCCGCTTCAACCCGCCGACAGCGAAGAGGTGGCGCTGCAGCTGTACACCTCGGGTACCACCGGCCTGCCCAAGGGGGCGGAGCTGACCCACCACAACACCCTGGCCGCACTCGCCTACGCCGCGGCCGGGCACCTGGGGCGCTGGACCGAAAACGACGTGTGCGTGGTGCCACTGCCGCTGTTTCACGCCGGCGGCGTGAGCTACGGCATGAATGCACCCTATGTGGGTGCCACCCTGGTGCTGCTGCGCGAGGCGCAGCCGGTGCTGATCCTGCAGGCGCTGGCGCGGCACCGCGTCACCAAGCTGGGCCTGGTGCCCGCGGTGATGCAGTTCATGCTGGACCACCCCGATTGCGCCAAGGCGGATTTCTCGCACCTGGACTGCATCACCTACGGCGGTGCGCCGATTCCGCCCGCACTGCTGCGCCGCGCGGTGCAGGTGATGGGCCCGGTGTTCCTGCAGATGTTCGGCATGACCGAATCCACCACGCTGGGCACCGCGCTGCAGCCACGCGACCACAACCCGGCCATGCCGGAGCGCCTCACCTCCTGCGGCCAGGTGTTGCCGGGCGTGGATGTGCGCATCGTCACGCTACAGGGCCAACCGGCCCTGCCCGGCGAATCGGGCGAAATCCTGATTCGCTGCCCCAGCATCATGAAGGGCTACTGGATGCGGCCCGAGGCGACCGCACAGGCGCTGCAAGGCGGCTGGTACCACACGGGCGACGTGGGCTACTTCGACGTGGACGGCTACCTGTTCATCCAGGACCGTCTGAAGGACATGATCATCTCCGGCGGCGAGAACATCTACCCCGCCGAGGTGGAGCGGGCGCTGGGCGACCACCCCGCCATCGCCGAATCCGCCGTGATTGGTGTGCCCGATGCGAAGTGGGGCGAGGCGGTCAAGGCGATGGTGGTGCTGCGCCCGGGGCAACAGCTCACCGAGGCGGAGGTGATCACCTTCGCGCGCGGCAAGATTGCCGGCTACAAATGCCCCAAGAGTGTGGATTTCGTGACAGCCCTGCCCCGCAACCCCTCGGGCAAGCTGCTCAAACGTGTGCTGCGCGAGCCGTTCTGGGCCGGGCAGGCGCGCCGGGTGCACTGATGGCGGCGGGACAGCTTTCAGGCCGGGCGGCCATCGTCACCGGCGCGGCGTCGGGCATAGGCCGCGCCATCACCTTGCTGTTTGTGCAGGAAGGCGCGCAGGTGCTGGCGGTGGACCGCGCAGCCCACTTGCTGGGGGACTTGCCTGAATCCCCGGCCCTGCGCACGCTGGCGCAGGACGTCACCGCCGACGGCGCCGCCCGCACCATGGTGGACGCCGCCCTGGCGGCCTTCGGCCGGCTGGACATCGTGGTCAACAACGCGGGCAAGGGCCCGCCCACGCCGCTGTCGCAGACCAGCGATGTGGATTGGGACCGCCGGCTGGCCCTGAATCTGACCAGTGCCTTTCGCCTGTGCCGCGATGCGCATGCCGCACTGGCCGCCACGGGTGGCAACATCCTCAACATCACATCCACCCTGGGCCTGCGTGGCTACCCGGGCCATGGTGCCTATTCAGCCGCCAAGGCCGGCATGGTCGGCATGACACGCAACGCCGCCACCGACTACGCAGCCAGCGGCATCCGCGTGAATGCCATCGCACCGGGGGTGATTGCCACACCATTGACCGAAGCCGCGCTGGCCGACCCGCGTTTTCATGCGCGCACGGTGGGCCCCACGCCGCTGGGCCGCGCGGGGCAACCCGGTGAGGTGGCACAGGCCGCGCTGTTTTTGTGCAGCCCGCAGGCCAGTTTCATCACCGGGCAAATTCTTGCGGTAGACGGCGGCGCGAGCAGCGCGGTCTACCACGCAGGCGGCTGAACCGCCGCGTCAGGTCACGTCAGGGCGGCCGTTTCAGGCAATCACGCCGGCACGCCCGAAATAGTGGTCGGCAATCACCGGATCACTGGCCAGATCGGCCGCTGCCCCCTGGTGCACCACACGCCCCTGCTCCAGCACAGCCGCGCGTCGGGCGGTGGCCAGTGCCAGCCGGGCGTTCTGTTCCACCAGCAGGATGGTCAGCCCCTGCGCGTTGAGCCGCTGCAGCGCACGGAACACTTCCTTGACGATGACTGGCGCCAGGCCCAGGCTGGGTTCGTCCAGCAGCAGCACCTTGGGCCGGCCCATCAGTGCGCGGCCGATGGCCAGCATCTGCTGCTGCCCGCCCGACAAAGAGCCCGACAGCTGGTTGCGCCGCTCTTTCAGCACCGGGAACAGGGCATGCACCTGGTCCAGTTCCGTCGCATCGCTGCCGCGGATCCCGGCGGCCTGGCGCCCAAGCTCCAGGTTCTCGGCCACCGTGAGCGGCGCGATCACACGCCGGCCCTCGGGCACCTGGATGATGCCGGCACGCGAGCGCTTGTGCGCCGGAATGCGCGCGATCGGCTGGCCTTCAAAAAGGATGTCTCCACCGGCAGGTACGATGCCCGAGATGGCATTCACCAGGCTGGACTTGCCGGCGCCGTTGGGGCCGATCAGCGCAAAGATTTCGCCCTGGTTGACCGTCAAGTCCACACAGCGCAGCGCCTGGATACCGCGGTAGTGAACGTCGAGTTGTCGGATCTGCAGCATGGGTTGTGTTCCGGTTTACGCGCCCAGGTAGGCTTCAACCACCACCGGGTCACGGCCCACGGCATCGGGCTCGCCCTGGGCAATCAGACGACCGGCCGCCAGCACGTACAGCTGCGAGCACAACGACATCACAAAGCGCATGTTGTGCTCGATCAGCAGCACGGCCACACCGTCGTCGGCTACCTTGCGAAAGATATGCGCCAGGCTTTCGGCCTCGGCATCGTTCATGCCCGCTACGGGTTCGTCCAGCAGCAGGACCTTGGGACGGGTCGCCAGCGCACGCATCATCTCGATGCGCCGCTGGTGACCGTAAGACAGCCCGCCGGCCCGGTGCTCGGCCAGCTCGGTCATGCCAAAGCGCGCAAGCAACTGCATGGCTTCTCCACGCATTTGCAGGGCTTCGGCACGAGCCGACGGCAGGCCCAGGAGGTTGGCCCACAGGCTGGTCTTTTCGTGACGGTGAAAGCCGGCCAGCACGTTGTCCAGCACGCTGGCATCGGGCACCAGACGGATGTTCTGGAAGGTGCGCGCCACTCCGGCACGCGCCAGCTCGGGCGCCTCCGCCTTCGAGACATCCTGGCCGTCCAGCAGCACACGGCCGTGCGTCAGGTGCAGGATGCCCGTGATCAGGTTGACCACCGTGGTCTTGCCCGCGCCGTTGGGGCCGATCAGCCCGGTGATCTGGCCGGCCGGCACTTGCAGGCTCACGCCGTCCACGGCGGGCACGCCGCCAAAGTGGCGTGCCACGTTGTCCAGGACCAGGGTGGCGCTCATGGCTGGCTCCCGGCAGGCAAGGTTGAAGCCGTCTGCGGCGCTTTGCGCCGCAGACGGCGGTCTTTCAGGTTGGCAATAACGGTATCGGCCAGCCCGCGCGGCAGGTAGATGATCACCAGCATCAGCAGGATGCCCTGCACCACAGCACGGTAGTCGGCAAACACGCGGAAGATCTCGGGCAGCGACGTCAGCACCAGCGCACCCACCAGCGCGCCCCACACCGTCGTGCGCCCGCCCAGCACCACCATGGCCAGCGCCGCCACCAGCAGGCCAAAGCCGTAGTCCTGCGGCGTGATGCTGTAGCTGCTGATGGCGTGCAGGCCGCCCGACAAACCGGCCAGGGCGCCCGAGAGCACAAAGGCAATGCGGTGGTAGTACGGCACCGAAATGCCCAGCGACACCGCCACCGTTTCATCCTCGCGGATCACGTCCAGCGCACGGCCAAAGCTGTAGCGACCCATCATGACCAGGAACACCACCACCACGATCACAATCGCCAGCAGGCTGACGGTACTGGCCGCGTGCGGAATACTGTTGACCCCCATGGGGCCATTGGTCAATGCCACCCAGTTCTGCGTGGCCGACAACACGATCTGCACAAACGCCAGCGTCGCCACCGCCTGGAAGACGCCGCGCAGGCGAGATAGCGGCAGCGCCAGCAGCGCGCTGACAAACGTGCCCAGCATCATGCCCGCCACCACCGACAACCACGGGTTCCAGCCCAGCTTGGTGGTCAGCAGCGCGGTGCAGTAGGCGCCCAGCGCCGCAAAGCCCGCGCTGCCCAGCGAGAACACGCCCGCGCGCAGCACCACATACTGGCTGGCAGCCAGCAGCATGTTGACCAGGATGTGATCGAGCAGCGACTGGTAGGTGTTGAAAAAATTGATCATGCCCGCTGCACCCGCATGGCTGCCGTGGGCTGGCCGAACAGGCCGGTGGGGCGCAGCACAATCACCACAAACAGCGCCCCGAAAACGATGGCTTCCGCCACGCCGGACGAGATGTAGGCCACGCTCAGTGTCTGCACGATGCCGATGGCCATGCCCGCAATCAACGCACCGGGGATGCTGCCCAACCCACCCAGGATGATGATGACAAACGCGCGCAGCAGCAGCGGCTCGCCCATGGCGAAGTGCACGGAGTTGAAGACCAGCCCGATCAACACACCCGCCATGCCGGCGAGCGCCCCGGAGATGAAGAACACCTGCATGTTCACCGGCCCGGGGTTGATACCCAGCAGCCGGGAAGTCTGTTCCGCGTAGGCCACCGAGCGAATGCGCAGGCCAAAGCTGGTGCGGTACAGGTACCACACCAGTCCCACCACCATGACAACCACCAGCGCCATGATGACCAGTTGCAGCAGCTGAACCCGCATGCCCATGAAGCTGAAGAAAATCACCGGGAAGGCATCGAACGGGAAACGCATGATGGCCGTGTTGGACACCTTTTGCGCGATGGACAGCAGCACCAGATCCGCGCCGATGGAAGACACGATGGCAGAAAACTCCGGCCCGCCGCGCCGTCTCAGTGGGCGAAACGCCACCAGGTCCAGCAGCACGGACACAGCGCCACCGGCCAGCATGCCCACCAGCAGCGCCACGTAGATCGGTGCGTCCAGCTTGAGCACGGCGTACAGACCGGCGAAGGCGCCCCACATGAACACCGAACCGTGGGCCATGTTCATGATGTGGTTCACACCGAACAGCAGCGTGAAGCCGAGCGCGAACAGCCCGTACACACTGCCGACGACGATCCCGTTCAGGAGTTGTTGCATCAGCATGGGCCGAGAATAGGATCAGCCGTGATGCCGGTATGTCCCCTTGAGGTGGGACGGGTTTGCCCCACGTCCCGCCCGAGGGGGACTGACCGGGCGGGGGTTGCGCACTACCGTGGTCACGCACCAGACTGTCCATCAGGAGCCCCCATTGCGCCCGCTCTCCAATGAAGCGTCTTCCGAGGCGCAAGGCCCGATCACCGCCGCCAGCGTACGCTTCGACCCATTTGAAGCCGGGTATGTGCAGGACCCGTACGCCACGCTGGCGCAGCTGCGCGAGAGCGAGCCGGTGTTCTTCTCGCCGGCCATCGGCTCGTGGGTGGTCACGCGTTTTGAGACGGTCAAGGCCATCCTGCGCGACACACAGCACTATTCGGCTCTGCTGGTGTCAGACCCGCTCAAGCCGCTGTGCCCGCACGCGCGCGCCGTCATTGCGGATTCGGGCTTCAACGTGCCACCGCTGCTGGTCAATAACGATCCGCCCAGCCACACGCACTACCGCGCCTTCTTCGGCGCGCCGCTGACGCGCGAGCGCATTGCGGCGCTGCGCCCGTTCATCGAACGCACGGTGGACAGCTACCTGGACCGCCTGGCGACCGGGCCACGCCCGGCCGACCTGGTGGCCGGCCTGACCTGGGACGTCCCGGCGCTGGCGCTGTTCCAGTTGCTGGGCATACCGGCCGAAGATGTGGCCCGCGTCAAGGAATGGGCGTCCAGCCGCGTGGTGCTGACCTGGGGCCGCCCCAGCGACGAGGAACAGGTGCAGCTGTCCAGCGGCGCGGTGGAGTACTACCGCTATGCCCATGCCCTGGTTCAACGCAAGGTGGACGAGCCGGGTGACGACTACATCAGCGAGCTGATCCGCCTGCGCGCTGGTGACGACGCCAAGGCCAGCCTGCACGAGATCGGCGCCATCGCCTTCAACCTTCTGTTTGCGGGCCACGAGACCACGTCCAGCGCCGCAACCAACCTGTTCAAGGCGGTGCTGCCCCGGCGCGACTTGTGGGGCGCCATCGTGCGCGGCGATCAATCTACAGGCCCCGTGATCGAAGAGGCGTTACGCCTGGACCCGCCGGTGCAGGCCTGGCGCCGCCAGGCACGCGAAGACGTGGTGCTGGACGGCGTGCGCATTCCAGCCGGAGGCCGCATCCTCATGATGTTTGCTGCGGCCAACCACGACCCGCAGCAGTTTCCCGAACCCTACGCCTTCACGCCTGGGCGGCGCAACGCGCTGCAGCAGGTTGCCTTTGGCACGGGTGCCCACTTCTGCCTGGGCGCACCCCTGGCGCGCCTGGAGCTGGAGGTGATGCTGCAACGCGTGGCCGCCCGCTTCCCTAGCCTGGACCTGGTGCCCGGCCAGGATTTCCCGTACACACCCAACACCTCGTTTCGCGCACTGCGCCGGCTGATGGTGTCCTGGTAATCCATCCTTCCAATCAAAGAGACATTCCATGCGCTTTCCCCGTCTGCCTGTCGAGGACGAACTCGAGATCCGCAACCTGTTTGCCCGCTACGGCCACCTGGCCGACGCCGGCGATGCCGCCTTCATTGACCTGTTCACGCCCGACGCCACCTGGACGCGCGAGAACTCGCCGCCCGCCTCCATGGGCGGCTCGGGCCTGCCACCCGAGACCATCGGCCGCGAGCAGCTGGGTGCTCTGATGACCGAGGTGATGCAAAAGAAATTCCGCCAGCGCATGCACCACCAGTTCACCGACTTTTACGTGGAGCCCGGCGCCGGCGCTGACGACGCCCTGGGCCATGCCCGTGCGCTCATCACCGACTGGCGCGACGGCCCCGGTAAATTCTCGATGTTCGGCAAATACACGCTGCGATTTGCGCGCACCGCCGATGGCTGGCGCATCCGCTCGGCCAGCGTGTACGTGTTGCCCGACGGCCAATAAAGGAAACCCGCCCATGACCGCCCCTGACGCCCCCGTTCTGAACGAAGACCCGTTCTCCGACGACAACCTCGCCAACCCCTACCCGCTGTTTGAACGCATGCGCGAACTGGGCCCTGCCGTTTTCATCGAGCCGCACGGTTACTACGCCGTGGGCCGCCATGCTGAAGCGGGCATTGTGGCCAGCGACTACGCGCGCTTTACCACTGCGGGCGGGGTGGGCATGAGCGACATCCGCAAGCCGGGCGCCTGGCGCGCGCGCAGCCCCATCACCGAGGTGGACCCGCCCGAACACACCCGTGTGCGCGCGGCGCTGCAGAAGATCCTGTCGCCGCTGGTCGTCAAGACCTGGCGCGAGGCCTTCGAGGCGCGCGCGCAGGACGTGGCGGACGCCGCGCTGGCCAAGGGCGAGATCGACGGCGTGGCCGACATTGCCGAGGCCTTCGTGCTCAGCGTATTCCCCCAGGTGCTGGGCGTGGCGGTGCCGCCCGAGCGCATCAAGCAGACCGGCGAGCTCAACTTCAACCAGCTGGGCCCCAACAACGCACGGCTGCAGGCCGCGATGGAGAAAACCGCCCCGCTGATGGAGTGGTACCAGCAGGTGCTGCAGCGCGAGCACATGCTGCCCGGCGGATTTGGCGAGCGCATCTACCAGGCCGAGGACGCGGGCGAATTCGACCCCGGCACGGCGCCGCTGCATGTGCGCAGCTTCTTTCGCGCGGGGGTGGACACCACCATGGCGGGCATTGGTTCGACGCTCAAACTGCTGGCGGAAAACCCCGGCCAGTTCGCGCTCGTCAAGCAGGACCCGGCGCGGATGATCAAGTCGGCGTTTGAAGAAGCGCTGCGGCTTGAATCGCCCGCACAGGTGATGTTCCGCGCCACCACACAGGACGTGGAGCTGGGCGGCGTGCGGCTGCGCGCCGACACCAAGGTTGGCTACCACATGGGCGCGGCCAACCGCGACCCGCGCCAGTGGACAGACCCCGACCGCTTTGACGTGACGCGCCAGACCACCGGTGTGCACCGTGCCTTCGGCCACGGCGCGCATGTTTGCATCGGGCAGATGATCGCGCGGCTGGAAGCCGAGTCCATCCTGGGGGCGCTGCTGCGCCGTGTAAAAGCCATCGAGCCCGCAGGCCCGGCGCGCTGGCGCCCCGTGAACACGCTGCGCACGCTGGACGTGCTGCCGCTGCGCCTGGTGGCCTGAAGAAAGCGCCCCATGTACTTCGAGCTGGCGCTGGGCGAGGCCGCGGCCACAACTTCGCCGGGCTTCGTGCCCAGGCCAGCGGCCTGCGTGGGCGCATGGCAGGTGACAGCAGGCGCACCGGTGCCCGGGCGCGTGCTGCTGCACCGCTGGCAACGGCTGGCCGAACGCGAGCCCACTGTGGCCGCAGGCACCCACCTGCCGTGTGATGCAGCGCTGGACCGCCACGAGGTGGCGATCTACGGCGCCAGCCCCGCCTGGAAAGCGGCGCGCCGCGAGTTGGCGTTGCCCACTGGCGCGCTGTATGAGCTGCGCATCCAGCGCGTGCTCAACGGCCACACGGCCGAGGCCGCTCAGGTGATGGGCGAGTCCACACTGCCGCTGCTGCAGGCCATGGGCGGCCACGTGGTGGGCGCATTCGATCTGCTGCTGGGCGCACACCGCCCGCGCATGGCCACCTTCCTGGCGTGGCCGGATTTCGCGGCGCAGCAGGCGGCCTGGGCCCGGCTGGACGTAGAGCCACGCTTTTGGCGCCGGCGTGATGAGGAGCAGGCACGGCTGCACAGGCGCCTGTTTGGCGACGAGCAGGCCCTGCTGCTGACGGCACTGCCGGGCTGCGAGCCGCAGGCGAATTTCGGGGTGGAGGCATGAACACACAGGGTTTCTGGGAACTGCGCCTTTACGAGATGCTGCCGCGCCGCCTGCCCGACATGCACCACCAGTTTGCGCGTGAGGTCCCGCCGCTGTTCGAGCGCGCGGGCGTCCCGGCGCCGCTGGCCTACTGGGATTGCTTTGCCGGGCCAATGACTTCGATGCTCGCGTACATCCTGCACTGGCCCGACCTGGACGAGCGCATGGCTGCGTGGGGCCGCTTTTATGCAGACCCGCAGTGGTGGAAGCAATACGAAGACGCGCACGGCGGTGGGCAGATGCTGGAGCGTTCACACGTGCTGATCCTGCGCGCCTCACCGGCCTGGCGACCCGCGGCGTCTGGTGAACCCGTTCACACGGCCCTGCACGAGCTGCGCATGGTGGACCTGCTTGCCCATGCAAGTGCTGCGGCGCACGACGCGCTCGCGCAGGTGGACCTGGCCTGCCTCACGGCGCATGGCGCTCAGGTTTTGGGCCTGTTTGAGCTGGTTGCGGGCCAGCAGCTGCCACGGGCTGTGGCCCTGCTGGCCTGGCCCGATCTGGCCACGCGCAACGCCGCCTGGGCCGCGCATGCGGGCGACGCAGCCGTGCAGGCCGCACGCGCGCACGAGCGGCAAACCCATGGCGCGCCGCTCACAGGCAGCGCCGAGGCTTACCTGTTGCGCCCCACCGCCTATGGCGCCTGCCGCCCTTTGTCTGGCGTTCAGTCCGCAAACTGCTCGGACAGCACCGACATGCGCCCGTCCTTGCCGAACTGAACCTTCAGCCCGTTGAAGGTCACGTAGTCAGACACCACGCGCCACTTGCCGTCCTGCAGGCGCGACAGGCGCGAGTAGCGGTTGCCCAGGCGCTTGTCGGCGCGAAACGACGCCTCCATGATGCCGAACATGTCGCGCGGCACGGTGCCAGATTCCAGCGCATTCAGGAAGCTGTCGGTGCCCAGGCCGGGGCCGGCCTTCTGTGCCGTGCGGATGAACGCATCCATGATGTGGTACCCAAAGGCGCCGTACTCGTTGGGCTCTTCGTTGAAGCGCGTGCGATAGCGCGCCGACCAGCGCAGCAACTGGTCCGTGGACGAATCGGGCGACGGGATTTCCGCGGTCATGGTGGCGTACAGGCCATCCACGGCCTTGCCGCCCAGGCGGGGCAGCACGCTGGAATACGCCGCCGTCGTTGACACAAAGACGGGTTGGAACCCGGTCTTGGCGGCTTCCGACATGGCGGCGGCCGTTTCGCGCACCACCGTGCCCAGGACCACCAGATCACACCCGGCGGCTTTGAGCCGCGCCACCTGGGAGGACAGGTCCGTGGCGCCGCGCTTGTACGACGCCTGCTCGACCAGCGTGGCACCCACGGCCTTCAGGCCGGCTTGCGCGCCGCGCACCACCTCCTGACCGAAGTCGTCGTCCTGGTAGAGCGCGCAGGGCTTTTTCAGGCGCTGGTCCTTGACCAGCCGCGCCGCGGCCACACGAATCTGGTCGAAATTGCCGGGCAGGAAGGCCGCCTTCAAGCGGTGCGGCGGGTCGTAGGTTTCGCGCGCGGCCGACATCGGGTAGAAGTTGATCACGTTGCGCTCGAACAGCACCGGCATGGCCGCGATGTTCATCGGTGTGCCCAGCAGCCCCAGCACCGCAAAGACCCGGTCCTGACTGGCCAGCTTCTGCGCAGCCAGCACGGACTTCTTCACGTCGTAGCCCGCGTCTTCGGCTACCACGCGCAGCTTCCTGCCGTGCAGGCCGCCGATCTCGTTGAGCTCGTCCGCGCGCATGCGCATGCCCTGCAGCACGGGCTTGCCCACGCTGGCCACCGGCCCCGACAGATCCAGGATGGTGCCCACGGTGATTTCGTCGCCCGAGATGCCCTGGGTCTGGGCCCAGGCATATGACGCGCCCAGCGCCAGGGTGCAGGCGGCCAGCAGCCGCAGGGGTCGTTTCATGAGGTTTCCTTTCAGGGGTTACTGGATAAAAAATTGAAAACGAAAGATAAAAATCCAGCACCTTGCCGTGAATCGTCGCAACCGACGAGTACGCACGGGTACTAACCCTGAGACAAGCACCGCGCTCGCGCCTGCCGGTCCCCGCACGAGGGGACTGACCCGCCACGAAGCCTTTTTGATACTGGGAGCCGGCACGGCATGCGCCGGCCCCATCGCCCCACATTCAGGAGACACACATGGCTATTCGTCGCAGGCACACCCTCTTGGCCGCCGCGCTCATCGCGGCCGCACCGCTCGCCTTTGCCCAGGGCAAGGAGATTCCCGTTGGCGTGTTCAACGCCATGACCGGCGCCTACGCCTTTGGCGGCGTGCCCATCCAGAACGGCATGAAGCTGGCACTGGAAGAGGCCAACGCGGCGGGCCTGCCCAGCGGCAACAAATTCAAGGTGTTCGAGGGTGACACTGCCGGCGAAAAAGGCCAGACCATCAGCCTGGTCAACCAGTTCATCAAGCGCGACAACGCCATGCTGATCCTGGGGCCCACCACCAGCGGTGAAGCACTGGCCGGCGCGCCGGTGGCCAATGAACTGAAGGTGCCCATGCTGGCCATCGGCAGCTCGCCCGGCATCCTGGCCACTGGCCCGTGGGCGTTCAAGATCCAGGCCACCCCGGTGGACATCATGAACTTCCTGGGCAAGCTGGCGGTGGAAAAGCAGGGCGTCAAACGCATGGTGACCATCATCGACCAGAGCAACGACGGCTACGTGGGCCAGAAGGACGCCCTGTCGGCCTACATGAAGGGCGCGGGCGCCACCATCGTTGCCGACGAAAAGTTCGTCTCGTCCGAAAGCAACTTCCTGGCGCTGGCCACCAAGGTCGCCGCCATGCAGACGGACGCGATCTTCATCGCCGCGCCGGCCGAAGTGGCGGCCAACCTCATCATCCAGATCCGCCAGGCGGGACTGGACCCCAAGGTCAAGATCTTTGGCCCCAGCACCTTCGGCTCGCTGGGCTTCATCAAGGCCGGCGGCAAGGCTGTGGAAGGCACCTATGTGGTGTCCGACTATTCGCCCAACAGCGCCTCCGCCCAGAACCAGGCTTTCGTGAAGGCCTACCAGGCCAAATACAAATCGATGCCCGACAACTGGGCGGGCATGGGCTACGCCCTGGCCACCGTGGCCATCCAGGCCGTGCGCAATGCCGGCCCCAGCCCTGACCGCCAGAAGATCCGCGACGAGCTGGCCAAGCTGAACAAGGTGCCCATGGTGCTGGGCAACGGCACCTGGAGCGTGGACGACAAGCGCAACCCCAGCTACGGCGGTGTGCTGCTGCAGGTCAAGGACGGCAACTTCGTCAGCATCCAGTGATGGCGCGCACGCTGCCTGCCGCCTTGTCGCTGGAAGGCCGCCGCGTGCTGGTCACGGGTGCGGCCAGTGGCATCGGCCAGGCGGTCGCCACCTGCCTGGGCACTTTAGGCGCGCAGCTGGTGCTGACCGACCGCAGCGCACTGGATGAAACCGCCGCGCTGGTCACAGCTGCGGGCGTCCCGGCGCCGCGCTGTATCCAGGGCGATTTCACCGACGATGCTGTCCAGCACACCCTGCTGGCCCAGGGCCCGTACTTCGCGCTGGCCAGCGCCGCAGGTGTGTTTGCCGGCAAGCCGGGCATGAACGCACAGGAAAGCTTTGATTTCGTGATGGGCATCAACGTGCGCGCCACCATGAAGCTGGCCAGCGCCTGCGTGGACCAGATGATCGCCGTGCGCGAAGGCTATGTGGTGCTGGTGGGATCGACCGCCGGGCGCAACGGCGGCGGCCTGCCCAATGATTCACAGGAATACGCCGCCTATGCCGCCTCCAAAGGCGGCGTGCACACGCTGGTGCGCTGGCTGTCGCGGCGCGCCGTGGGCCACAACGTGCTGGTCAACGGCGTGGCACCCGGCATCGTGGCCACGCCGCTGTCGGCCACGCTCAAGATCGACACCAGTATCCTGCCCATGAAGCGCGTGGGCCGCCCCGAAGAACTGGGCTGGCCCATCGCCATGCTGTGCACACCCATGGCGTCATTCACCAGCGGCGCCATCCTGGACGTGAACGGCGGCATGTTCGTGGGCTGAGTTCGCGATGCCGGCCGTTCAGGCCGTCATGCCGCCGTCCACGTTGTAGACCCCGCCGGTGATGATGCTGGCCTGCGGCGACAGCAACCAGAACACCAGGTTGGCCACCTCGTCGGCGCTGGCGGCACGCTTGAGCGGCTGGTTCATGAAGTGCTGCTTGAGCGCCTCCTCTACCTGCGCTTCGGTACGGCCGTCTACCCGGAAGGTGCTGCGCAACAGCGGCGTGTCGATGGGCCCCGGGCAGATCACATTGATGCGGATGCCCCAAGGCGCGAACTCCAGCGCGGCCTGCTGCGTCATGCGGATCACCGCGGCTTTGGAGGCGCCATACACACCCAGCCCGGCTTCAGGGCGGCTGCTGCGCTGGCCCGACACCGACGAGGTATTGACGATGGCGCCGCTGCCCTGCGAGCGCATCACCTTGCCCACAGCCTGCATGCCCAGCAGCATGCCGCGCACGTTCACTGCAAAGATGCGGTCGAAGTCGTCCATGCCGAAGTCCAGCAGCGACGACTGCGGCCCGACGATGGCCGCGTTGTTGTGAAACAGGTCAATGCGGCCAAAACGCTGCACCGCTGCGTGCGCATAGCGCTGCACGTCACTAGGCTGGGCCACGTCGGCCTGCACACCCAGCGCGCGCGCGCCGTCCATGCCCGCCAGCGCCTGCTCCAGCGAGGCGGCGTTGCGGTCAACAATGACCACATTGGCGCCCACGCCCAGCAGCTGGTGGGCCAGGGCCAGGCCCACGCCACTGGCGCCTCCGGTGATAACGGCCGTCTTGTCCTGAAAGGGATGGGTGTTCATTGGAGTTCCACGGGCAGCGCCTGAGGGGCGCGAAAAACAAAGGTGTGCATGTGCCGGGCGTCATCCGGCTCACGCAGGCGCATCTTCGGAAAGCGTTTGGCAAATTCCTCGAACACGATCTTCATTTCCAGACGCGCCAGTGGTGCGCCCAGGCAGAAGTGAACCCCATTGCCAAAGGTCAGTTGCCGGCGCGCGTTCTTGCGCGCGATGTCAAAGCGGTGCGGGTTCTCGAACACCTCTTCATCGCGGTTGGCCGATGCCAGCGACAGCATGATGGGGGCGCCCTGCGGAATTTTCACGTTGCGAAACTCAACGTCCTGCATGGCGACACGCCGCCAGCCGATCACCGCACCCGCATACCGCATGCCCTCTTCCACCGTGTTGGCACCCAGCGACGGGTCGGCGCACAGGCGCTGCCACTGGTCCGGGTGCTGCAGCAGCGTGCGAAAGGTGTTGGTCAGCTGGTTGGTGGTGGTCTCGTGGCCGGCAAAGGCCACGCCAAAGGTGTGATTGGTGGCCTCGGCCAGCGTCATCACGCTGTCGTCGCCGTTGCGGATGGCCAGGATGCGGCTGGTGAAGTCGTCACGCGGGTGCTTCAGCCGGTCTTGCACCATGGCCTTGCAGTACTGCCAGTAGGCCACGAGGTTCTTCGCGCCTTCGATCTGCTGCGCGTAGGAGGCGGGGCTGAAGTCGATCACGCTGCGGGTGCCGGCCCACTTTTTCACATCGGGAATATCCGATTCAGGAATGCCCAGCAGCTTGAACACCACCAGCGCTGGCAGTTCGTAATTGACGTCGCGCAGCAGGTCCACACCGGTCTGGCCGTCGATACGCTCGAGCACCTGCGCGACCAGCTGGCGGATGTGGGGCTCCAGCCGGATGAACTCGCGCAGGTTCAGCACCTGGCTGGTCACGCCGCGGATGCGCTGGTGTGTGGCGCCGTCCAGGCTGGAATGGCTGCCGGTGGGCGCGTAGCCGCCGTCTTGCAGGATCTTCATTGCGTCCGGGTGCATCGGCGTGACCGGCCGCGTGGTGTTCTGCGACGAAAACCGCACGCCGTCGTGCAGCACGGCGTACACATCCTCGTGTTTGGTCAGCACCCAATAGCCGATCTCCTCGCACCAGAACACAGGCTCGTCACGCCGTTGCGTCTGCAGTGCGACATGCAGCTCGGGGCTGTAGTAGGGATTGAAGCCGGCGCTGGCCGACGATGCGTGAAAAGGGCAGCCTGTCATGGTGTCAGCGCATGGACATGCCACCGTTGACGTCCAGCGTGGCGCCGGTGACAAAGGCCGCACCGGGCGACACCAGGTAGCCCACGGCCGCCGCAATCTCGTCGGGCAGGCCAATGCGCCCCAGCGGCACATTCGCCGTCCCCAGGTATTTCTGGCCCTGTTGTTCGGGCGGCACGGTCTGGTGCAGCATGGGCGTGTCGATCGGCCCCGGCGAGATGGTGTTGACGGTGATGCCCAGCGGCGCGGCCTCGCGTGCGGCCACCTTGGAAAGCGCCAGCACCGCGCCCTTGGAGGCGCTGTAGGCAGCGCCGCTTTGCAGCCCGCCGATCTGCCCGGCCAGCGATGCCACCGTGATGATGCGGCCCTGCGCCACGGGTTGGCCGTTCACGCGGCGCAGCATCTCGCGGATGCACAGGAAGCTGCCGCGTGCGTTCACCTCCATGACCGCATCCCATTCGGCCAGGCTGATGCCGGTGGTGGGCAGGCGGCCGGGCGTGGGGCTCGCGCTCAGGATGCCGGCAAAGCAGGCCAGCACCGACACCGGGCCAAGCCGGCTGCACACGGCATCGAAGGCGGCGCTCACGCTGGCTTCGCTGGTCACGTCCAGGCCCAAGCCGATGTGGCCGCTGCCCGGCAGTTGTGCGGCGGCGGCGATGGCCGCGTCAGCCTTCAGGTCGGCGACGGCCACACGCAGGCCGTCTTCGGCCAGGCGGCGGGCGCTGGCCAGGCCCAGGCCGCTGGCGCCTCCGGTGATCAGGGCAATACGCATGGCAGAAGGTCCTCTCAGGAATCAGGATGGGCTTGCGCCCAGCAGTCCACCAGCGCATCGCTGATGTAGGTACTGGATGTCTGGCCGCCGTCCACCGCCAGCACCTGGCCGGTGACAAAGCCCGCGTCGTCGCTGCACAGGAAGGCAGCTGCACCGGCCACCTCTTCAGGCAGACCGGGACGGCCCATCGGGGTGGTGCCGACAATGGCAGCCTGGAACCGCGCCGTGTTCAGCCGTTCATGCGTCAGTGGCGTGGCAATGACGCCGGGGGCGATCGCGTTGACGCGGATGCCGCGGTGCGCGTAGTCGGCCGCCAGGTTGCGCGTGAGGCCGATCACACCGGCCTTGGCCAGCGAGTAAACAGCACTTCGCCGGTAGCCGGTCAGCCCCAAGGTGGAGGCGATGTTGCACACCACACCCCGGCTGGCCAGCAACGATTCAAAGCAGGCGCGCGTGATGCGGAAGGTGCTGCGCAGGTTGATGTCGATCCACTTGTCGTAGTCGGCGTCGCTGGTCTCGTGAAATGGTGGGCAGTTGCCCAGGCCGGCGTTGTTCACCAGCACGCGGATGCCGCCAAACGCCGCGATGCAGGCGTCGGCAATGCGTTGCGGCGCATCCGCCGCGTTCACATCGGCCTGCAACGTGTGCAGCCGGGGCGACGGCGCAAACGTGGCCAGCAGGTCGGCGTTGATGTCGACGGCCAGCACCTGCGCGCCCTCGTCGTGCAGGCGCTGTGCTATCGCCCGGCCGATGCCCGACGCCGCGCCGGTGACGATGGACGGACGTGCATCAAAACGGTTCACGCGACCTCCCACACGTCGTACACCGGGCCGTCGGGCTCGCGCGTGCCGGTGCCGATGGCCACTTTGTCATTGAGCCAGGCCAGGCGTGGCGCGGCGGTTTCAAACTGCACCACCACGCGAAAGTAGTCCGTGCCGGGCTCGATCTGCTCGCGGTTGACGATTTTGCGCATGATCTCGGGCGTGGGCCCGTTGCGCCGGCCGTTGTAGGTCATGTACACCAGCTCGCCCTGGGTGGTCTGCAGCACCAGGCGCACGTCCAGGTGCAGGCCACCGTCGGGGCGCTCCAACACGACGTCGGCGCCGCCGGGCAGCACCACGCCACTCAGGCGCTCACCTTCGAAATGCCCGCCGCTGACCACCATCACGCGCCGGGTGAAGCCGTGCGGCACGGCCCCCACCAGCTGCGCAGGTGCCGTGACGACGGCCTTGATGCGAAACAGCGGCGTAAGAGAGATGGGCGCCATGGGCGAGGCGCTATCAGTCATAACGCTTGCGTACGTCCTTGATCATCTCGATCAGGGCCGTCGGAACATCCTTGCCTTCGGCCGTGGCCTTGGCTTTGCAGTCCAGCCACAGTTTGAGGTCGGCATAGCCCTTGTCGGTGTGGCGGTTCCAATGCTGGTCCAGCGGTGTGGTGATCTCCAGGCGGATGCCGGCCGGGTCATGGAAATAGATCGACAGGATCATGCCCTTGTGGTCGGTCGGCCCGATCACCTCCACGCCGTTGGACACCAGCCATTCGTGCCAGCGCACCACCTCGTCGCGGTCCTTGGCCTGCAATGCAATGTGGTTGAAGATGTCGTAGGCCGGATGCGAGCTCTTGGCCGGCGCGGGCACGCCTGGGGCTTCGAAGAACGCCAGCGTGGAGCCGTCACCCATGCGAAAGAAGATGTGAAAGTACGGGATCTTGTCGCCGGTGGACGGCACGTGGTCGTCAAACACCGTGCTGGCCAGCTCCATGCCCATGATGCGGGTGTAAAAGTCGGTGGTGGCCGATACGTTGGGCGTCACCCACGCGGCATGGTTCAACATGTGCGGCGTGAGGCCCGGGTTGGGTTTGGCGCCAGCGGGGCTCAGGGGGCCAGGTGCGATGGTTGGCATGGGTCGGTCTCTCCAGGTTGAAGGTTGGGCCGCGGCGCTTAAAGCTGCGGGTCGGCGATGCGCACGCTGATGCCGTCCAGGGCATCGCTCATCACGATCTGGCAGGCCAGACGGCTGTCCGGCTCACGCGGCATGGCCGTGTAGTCCAGCATCTGGTTTTCGGTGTCGCTGCGCGGCGGCAGCAGCGCGGCAAAGGCCTCGTCCACCACCACGTGGCAGGTTGCGCAGCTCATCACGCCGCCGCAGTCGCCCACAATGCCGGCCACGCCGTGGCCGGTGGCGGCCAACATCAGGGAGGTGCCATTGGTGACGTCCAGCGCGGTGCGCTCGCCGTTGGGGTGCAGGTAAATTGCCTGGGGCATGGTGGGGGCTCCTGCTTACTTGAACAACAGGTTGGGCAACACCAGTGTCACCACGGGGAACAGCGCCAGCAGCGCCACGCGCACCACGTCGGCCACGATGAACGGGCTGATGCCCTTGATGGTGGTGGCCAGCGACACGTCAGGCGCCACCGCCTTGATGACGAACAGGTTCATGCCGATGGGCGGCGCGATCAGCCCCACCTGGCACAGCACCACGATCAGGATGCCGAACCACACCGGGTCATAGCCCAGCCCCATCACCAGCGGGAAGAACACCGGCAGCGTCAGCAGGATCATCGACAGCTCTTCCATCAGCGCGCCCAGCACGATGTAGATGCCGATGATGATGAAGATCACCGTGATGGGCTGCAGGTCGTGCCCCTTGACCAGCGCCAGCACGGCTGAATCCAGGCCGGTCATGTTCATGAACTCGCCAAAGATGTTGGCGCCCAGCACGATGGCAAACATCACGGCCGAGGTTTCCAGCGTGGACAGGAATACCTTGTAGAACTGCGCAAAGCCCAGCTTGCCGCGAATCAGCGCAAACAGGAAGCCACCGGTCGCGCCCACGCCCGCCGCCTCGGTGGCGGTGAACAAACCGCTGTAGATGCCGCCCAGCACCACACCGAACAGCAGGAGCACCGGCCACACACGTCGGTAAGCGTCGCGCCGCTCGTCGCGCGAGACCGGGTCGGCCAGCGGAGCGCTGGCCGGGTCACGCCATACCGTCCAGCGGATGGCGGCAAAGTAGCCCAGGATGCCCAACATGCCGGGAATCAGCCCGGCGGCGAACAGCTTGCCGATGTGCGTTTCGGTCGCAATGCCGTAGATCACCATGATCACGCTGGGCGGAATGATGATGCCCAGCGTGCCACCGGCGGCGACCGACGCGGTAGCCAGGCTGTCTGAATAGCCGAAGCGGCGCATGGATGGCAGCGAGACCTTGCCCATGGTGTAGGCCGTGGCCACGCTGGAGCCGCACACCGCGGCAAAGCCGCCGCACGACAGCACGGTGGCCAACGCCAGCCCGCCGCGCATGCGGCCCATGAGCATCTGCGCGGCACGGAACAGGTCCGCCGAGATACCGGCCGCGGCAATCAGGTTGCCCATCAGCACAAACAGCGGTATGACCGACAGCGCATACGACATGCTGCTGTCCTTGGCCGCAATGGCGATCATGCTGAGCGCCGGCGTCAGGCCCTTGAGGACCAAAAACCCACCGAAACCGACAACGGCCAGGGCGATGCCGATGGGCACGCGGATGAAGATGAGCGCCAGCGCGGCAAGGAAACCCAACAGGCCAGGAAGAATCATACGGGCGTCTCGTCAATGGGCAGGCTGGGATGCACGAATTCGCCTTTGGCGAAGGCCTGAGGCAGCAACCCCAGGAAGGTCAGCCCCGTCACCACGGACATCAGGCAAATGAAGGCATACACATACGCCAGCGGCAGGCCCAGCACGCCGGTCACTTCGTTGCTGGACCAGGCCTCGCGGGCCAGGTAGCCGATGCGCCAGGCCACCGCCGCGAACACCGCTGCCCCCAGCAGCGCCGACAGCACATGCTGGGCCCGGCGCAACGGCTCGGGCACCAGGCTGTCCAGCAGGTCAATGCTGATGTGCATGCCCTTGTACGACACGGCCGGATAGATCAGGAAGATGGTGGCCACCATCGCCAGCTCGATCACCTCCGACGCCGACCCGAAAGGCTTGTTGAAAACCGTGCGCGCGATCACATCCACCACCGCCACGGTCATCATCACGAACAGCGCCGCGCAGGCTACGCCGCCTATGGCGGCCTGGGCTGCCCCCAACGCCCCGCCAGCCTTTGCAGGTTGCGCCATGACTTACTTCTTGCCTTCGCTCTTGGCGATCTCGGCCTTCAGCTCGGCCAGCGCCACTTCGGGATTGGCCAGGCCCGCCTTGCGGGCCTTGTCATACATCGCCTTTTCCATGGGCTCGAAGGCCTTCTTCATCTCGGCCACCAGTGCGGGCGAGGCTTGCGTCACGGTGCCGCCCTTGGCCTTGAAGGCTGCCGTGCCGTCAGCGACGCTCTTGGAGAACACGACGCCGATGCGCTCGGCAAAGGGCTTGCCCGAGATCGCCTGGATGGCCTTGCGGTCGGCCTCGCTGATCTTCTTCCAGGCGTCTTCATTGATCATCACCGCCATGACGGAGCTGTAAAAGCCGCCGGGCACCACGGTCAGGTGCTTGGTCACTTCACCCAGGCGCATGCCGTTGACCTGGTCGGGCCCGGCCAGCGTGCCGTCCAGCACGCCGCCAGACAGCAGTTCATACAGCTCGGTGGAGGGCTTTTGCATCGGCACCGCGCCCACGGCCTTCAGGCTTTCAACGGTGGTGGTCACAGGGCTGCGCAGCTTCATGCCCGACAGGTCGGCCATGGTCGCCACCGGCTTCTTCGAAGTGAAGATCTGGCCTGGCGAGGTGGTGAACACGCTCAGCACATGGGTGCCCTTGAACAGGTTCAGCGCAGCCAGGTGCTTTTCATAGAAGTTGTAGTAGGCCGGCGCTCCCACGGTCGGGTCAGCGCTGGCCATGGGCAGTTCGCCCAAGCCGAAGATGTCAAAGCGCCCGGGGCTGTAGCCCGGCACCACGGTCACGATATCGGCCAGGCCATCGCGCGCCACCTCGTACTGCGTGCCGGGCGTGCCGACCACCTTGGGCAGGATCTCCAGCTTCACCCGGCCTTGCGTGGCCTTGTCAATCTGCGCCGCCCACGGGATCACGACATCGGTGTTGTACGCGTGCTGCATCGGGATCCAGTTGGACACCTTGAGCACCGTCTGTGCGCCGGCAGTGCCCAGCAGGGCGGTCAGCGTGGCGCCCAGCAGGGCGCTGCGAAATAGCGTGGCCGTCTTTTTCAAGATTGTCTCCAGGTTGGAATATGGGAGCCCGATTCTTGCGGGGGACCGCCCGCAGGGAAGTCCCCCTGCGCGGGGACGTCCAGACGCACTCCGCGCAGCCACGTCCCCCTGAACGGGACAGACACCCCGCGCCCCGCTGCCTACAGTGCCCTGAAGCCCCAACGCGTACCGGCCCGGCTGCGCGATGAACAAGCAAGGACACACGCCATGATCGAAACCGATGTCATCATCGTCGGCAGCGGCGCGGCCGGCCTCACGGCCGCCATCACCGCACGCAAGCTGGGGCTGAAAGCCCTGGTGCTGGAAAAGACCCCGCTGTTTGGCGGCACCACGGCCTACTCAGGTGGTGCGCCCTGGATCCCCTTCAACCACGTGATGCGCCAGATCGGCCTGAACGACAGCCGCGAGGCCGCGCAGACCTACCTGAAAGCCGTACTGGGCGAGGCCCATGTGCCCGACCTCGTGAACAGCTACCTGGACAACGCGGCGGCCATGCTACGGTTCATGGAGGACAACTCCGAGGTGCGCTTCAAGCCCTTCCCGTTGCCCGACTACGAGTCCGGCATGCCCGGTGCGGCGAAATGCCGCACCCTGCTCACCCCCGAATTTGACGGGCGCAGGCTGGGTGCGCGCCTGGCTGACCTGCGCATGCCGCTGCCCCAGCTGATGCTGTTTGGCAGCATGCAGGTCGAGGGCGCCGACATCCACCCGCTGCGCCATACGCTGAAGACCTGGGCGGGCTTTCGCCACACCACGAAGATGATGGCGCGCTTTGTGCGCGACCGCGTCCTGCACGGGCGTGGCACCCGGCTGGTCAATGGCAACGCGCTGGCCGCGCGGCTGTTCCATTCAGCCATCGAATGCGGCGTCACGCTGTGGAACAACGCGCCTGCACTGGAGCTGGTCACCACTGGCGGCGCTGTCACGGGCGTGGTGGTGCAACGCGACGGCAAACGCCTGACCGTGCGCGCGCGCCGCGGTGTGCTGCTGGCCAGCGGCGGCTACGGCGCCAGCCAGAAGATGCGCGCGAAATACATTCCCATGGCCGAACACCACCATTCGCTGCAGCCCGAAGGCAATGTGGGCGACGGTATTCGCATGGGTGCGGCAGCGGGCGGCTGGCATGACCCGCGGCATGCGGGCGACTGCATATGGACGCCGGTGTCGCTGTACCGCAAGGCCGACGGCACGGTGGTGAAATACCCGCACATCTTCATCGACCGCGCCATGCCGGGCTGCATGGTGGTGGACCCCAGCGGGCGCCGCTTTGTGAACGAAGGAACGTCCTACCAGACCTTTGTGCGCACCATGCACGAGCGCGGCTTCACGCGCGTGCATCTGGTGGCCAACCGCGATTTCCTGCGCAAGTACGGCATGGGCCTGGCCCGCCCCGCCCCGTTCAGCGAACGCGCGTATGTGGACGCCGGTTACCTCATTGAGGCGCCCACGCTGGACGAACTGGCCCGGCGCATCGGCGTGGCGCCGGTGGCGCTGCAAGAGACCGTTGAGCGCTTCAACGCCAGTGCAGCCAGCGGCACCGACCCAGACTTCGGCAAAGGCGCAGACGCGCACTCGCGCTTTCGCGGCGACCAGACACACGGCCCCAATCCGGCGATAGGGCCTGTCGGCCCGGGGCCGTACTACGCGCTGGCGCTGTACCCCGGTGACCTCAGCACGGTGGGTGGACTGCAGGCCAACGGCCGCGCCCAGGTGCTGGACGAAGCGGGCCAACCCGTGCCCGGACTGTATGCGGCCGGCCTGGACATGAACTCCATGATGCGCGGCCAGTACCCCGGCGGCGGCTCCAGCATCGGCCCGGCCATGACCTTTGGCTACATCGCGGCCCACCAGATGGCCGCCGCGCGCGCCCAACCGCAGCCGCGCGTGCAAGCCGTGACGGAGGCTGCATGATGGACTACGGACTCAAAGGCCGCGTGCTGTTTGTGACCGGGGGCGGCTCCGGCATTGGCCGGGCCATTGCGCTGGAGGCAGCACGTGGCGGCGCCCATGTGGCGGTGGCCGATGCCGTGGCTGAACGCGCCACACAGGTGGCCGCCGAATTGCGCGCCTTGGGCGTGCCCGCGCTGGCCTGTCCGCTGGACGTGCGCGACGCGGCAGCCTGCGAAGCCACGGTGGCCGACATCGAAACCCGGCTCGGTGCCATTGACGCCATGGTGGCCTGCGCCGGCATCTCGCCGCCGCAAGCCGCCGCCACCATGGACGACGAAGTGTGGACGCGCTGCCTGGACGTGAACCTCAGCGGCATGTTCCGCTCCGTTCAAGCAGTGGGTCGGCGCATGGTGCAGCGCCAGCGCGGCGCGATCGTCACGATCTCATCGGTCGATGGACTGGGCGGTCACGCGGGCCGAGCGCACTACAGCGCGTCCAAACACGGTGTGATCGGCCTCACACGGGCGCTGGCCATTGAATGGGGCCGCCACGGCGTGCGCGTGAACAGCGTGGCGCCGGGCGTGGTGGACACACCGCTGGTGCGCGCCAACCTGCCGCCGGACCACCTCCAGCACGCCATGCTGGACCGTGTGCCGATGGCGCGCCTGGCGCGCGCCGAAGAACAGGCCGGGCCCACGCTCTTCTTGTTGTCGGACGGTGCCAGCTTTGTCAATGGTGCCGTGCTGTCCGTGGACGGCGGCACCACCGCCGGCTACTTCACGCGCTGGAACGGCGCCGATCTCGGTTCACGCGCGCTGCTGGAAAGCGGTGCGTATGCCGCGCCGCAATAACCCACTTCACTTTCCCCCCCCTGCCACGCCATGACCCTCAAGAACCACTTTGACCTGCGCGGCCAGCGCATCTTCCTCACCGGCGCCGGCGGCGCCATCGGCGGTGCCACGGCCCGCGTGTGCGCCACCCTGGGCGCGGACCTGTACATCGCCGACCTGAAGGCGCCCACGGATCTGGCGCAGGAGATCGGCGCCAAGGCCGCCTTTGCGCTGGACAATACAAAGCGCGACGACGTGAACGCGGTGGTGCGGAATATTGGCGGTGAACTGGACGCGCTGGTGGACTGCAGCGGCTACTACGTCAAGGGTGACTGGCTGGACGGCGGCGACGAATGGGAAGAGCTCTTTGCCCGCACCATGGACATCAACGTCAAGGGCCCGGTCAACCTGATCCGTGCCGTGCTGCCGGGCATGATGGCGCGCAAGCGCGGGCGCATCGTGCTGACCAGCTCCATGGGCGCGCGCAATGCCGGCTCCACGCTGGCCATCGAGCCGGCGTATGTGGCCTCCAAAGGCGCGTTGTCCACGCTGGTGCGTTACTACGCGCGCCAGGCCGCGGCCAGTGGTGTGGTGGTTAATGGCGTGGCACCCGGCGCCATCTTCACGCCGCTTCTGGTGTCGGCCAACCAGCCGTTCGCACTGGACTCCTACCCCATGAAGCGCTTCGGCCAGCCCGAGGAAATCGGCTGGCCCTGCGCCTTCCTGGCCTCCGAGGGCGCCACCTTCACCACCGGTGCCGTGCTGGATGTCAATGGCGGCGTGTGCTTCTCATGAGCGGGCTGGACGCCCTGTGGGAGCCGGTGCGCATCGGCCACGTTCAGGCGCGCAACCGCATTTACCTGCCGGCGCACCAGCCCTCCTATGACCCGGCCACTTACGGCGCCTACCTGCTGGAGCGCGCGCGCGGCGGCGTCGGCCTGATCGTCACCCACGGCTTTCATGTGCACGCCACCAGCGCCGCGGCCGGGGTCTCGCCGTGGGAGCCTGCCTGGTCTGATGCGGTGCGCAAGTTCGTCTCGCCCGCCCGTGGCGAAGGTGTGCCGGTGTTCGTTCAGATCACCCACATGGGCGCCAGCGGCCGCCGCCGCACCGACAGCCTGGACCTGTGGGGCAGCGTGCTGGCACCCTCGGCCATTCCGTCACCGGTGCACCGCGCCATGCCCAAGCCCATGGAAGAGCAGGACATCCGCGACGTGATCGCAGGCTTTGCCGCCACCGCCGCCAACGTGCAGGCCGGCGGCGCCGACGGTGTGGAGATCCACGGCTCCCACGGCTACCTGCTGTCCAACTTTCTGTCGCCCTGGTGGAACCGCCGGGACGACGCCTGGGGCGGCGACACCGAACGGCGCGCCCGACTGGCGCTGGAGATCGGCCACGCCGTGCGCGCGCGCTGCGGCAAAGACTTTGTGGTGGGCATCAAGCTGAGCCTGGACGAATACCTGGGCGAAGCCGGCACCCACCCAGGCGAGACCACGCGCATCGTGCAGGTGCTGGAGCGCGAAATGCTGTTTGACTACGTGTGTCTGTCGCACACCGACTACCACTTCAACCACAAGCTGGTGCCGCCCGCCTCCAGTGGCGAGACCGCGCCGCTGGCCGCCAACGCACAGCTGGTGCGCAAAGCGCTGGCCGGTCGCATTCCGCTGTTGATCCAGGGCTCGGTACGTGAGCTGCACACCGCCGCACAGATCGTGGCGCGCGGCCAGTCGGACATGGTGGGGCTGGTGCGCGCCCACATTGCCGATCCTGAGGTCGTCAAGAAGACACGCGAAGGCCGCAGCGACGAAATCCGCCGCTGCGTGGGCGCCAACCAGGGCTGCTGGCGCCGGCTGGGCCAGAACATGAGCTGTACCGTGAACCCCGCCACCGGGCGCGAAGCCCGGGTAGGGATTGCGGCGTTGCAGCCAGTGGCCAGCGCACGCAGGGTGCTGGTGATAGGCGGCGGGCCGGCCGGCCTGAAGGCGGCCGACACTGCCGCTCTGCGCGGCCATGCCGTCACGCTGTGGGAACGCGGCGCGCGCCTGGGGGGCCAGGTGCGCCAGGCCGCCCAATTGCCGGACTACAGCTCATGGAATTTCCTGGTGGACGACCTGGAGGCCTCGATCCGCCGCCGCAAGGTAACGGTTGAGCTGAACAAGCACGCCACGGCCGATGACGTGGCCGCGTTTGCCGCCGACGAAGTGATTGTGGCCACCGGCGCACACTGGCAGACCAGCGGCTTCAGCACCTTCCGCCCCGACCGTAGCGCCATCCCGCAAGCGCCCGACGCTCAAGTGATCGACCCACTGGCCGCACTGGCGAACCCTGCCGCCTGCGGCGCCAGGGTAGTGATCGTGGATGACAACGGCGACTACCTGCCGCTGGGCCTGGCACGGCTGCTGGCCGGCACAGGCCGCCAGGTCACTGTGGTGACCTGCGACGCCATGGCCGGGCGCAAGCTGGAGGCCACGCTGGACTGGCCGTGGATCATGCCGCGGGTGACGGCCGCTGGCGTTGCGCTACGCACGTCCACCTTCGTCGAGCGCATTGATGCGGGCCAGGTGCAACTGCACAGCGCCGTGGGCGGCGCGCCCGAGGTGATGGCAGCCGACACGGTGATCCTGAGCATGATGCGCCAGAGCGACGACAGCCTGTACCACCAGCTCAAGGCCCTTGGCGTGCCGGTGCGCCGCATCGGCGACGCCGTGGCGCCGCGCGAAGTGGACGATGCGGTGCTGGAGGGCTTTCGCGAAGGGCACGCCGTTTAGCTTTCCGATACCCTCACTTTTTTCGTTTCGAGGCTTCCGAAGCGAGGCCAGCAGTCCTATGCGGCACCATCGGCGGCAAATCACTACAATTTCCCCGATGAAGCCCGCCGACACCCTGCGCCTTGCCCTGAGCGACCGCATCAACGATGCCGAGGTCGGGCCGCAGTATGTGCCGCTGGCACTGCTGGGGGAGTTTCAACGCGATGTTTCGGAGTTTCTGCGCGGTTCCAGCAAAGAAATTGACCCCGCTGAAGTACCCATTTCCATTGAGCAAGGGTCACTGGTATTCGTGGCCAACGGCCTGCTGGCCGCCACCAGCCTGTGGGCCGATGTCGCCCAATTGCAGAATCCGTCGGCGCTGGGGCTGATAGACCCCAAGCGCGCCGCTGTGGTTGAACGCTGGCAAGTGGCTGCGCGAAATCATCCTGAGCGCAGCTACCATTTGGCGGACAAGGGTAAAACTCTCACCGTGCGCGTGGATGCCAGGTCCGACTTCCGTAACCAGATTGAATCCATCTGGGTCGGCGTAGAAAAATATGTCGAAGGCACGGTGGTGGACTGGGGTGGGGCAAGTAAGGCCAATGTCCATGTGCGTATCCGAGACGGCAAGGTCCTGATCATCGCCGCCAGCCAGCAACTGCTGGCTGATGAGGAGCGCAACCGCCTGTATCGCCCGGCGCTGCTACGTGTGTCCGCAAAGGAAAACCTGAAAACCGGCGAATTGCGCGACCTCAACTTGTTGTCCTTCGAGGCTGACAGGTCGGGTTGGGACGAGGCCGCGTTCAACAAACTGGTGCAAAAAGGCACGCAGGCTTGGGGCGATACACCGGATAACTGGCTGGACGATTTGCGGAGCGGCAACGGATGAGTACATCGGCGCTGCTGGACACCGGTTTTCTGATTTCGTTGGTCAATGCCAAGCGAGCTCATCACGCGGCGGCGCAGCAGTATTACCGCCACATGCTGCAGAACAATATACCAATGTATTTTTCGGCCATCGTCGCTGCAGAATTCGGCATCAAACAGCCCATTACGGACTTGCCGCTCAACAACTTTCGCATACTCAACTTCAATGTGCCCCACGGCCAGAAAGCCGCAGATCTGTGGAATGCTCTTGGTCAACGCGATGAGGGCGACGCACGTCACGTGGTGCGTGACGATGTGAAAATCATCGCGCAGGCCAGTCACGAAGGCATCAGCTTCATCCTGACTGAAGATTTCAGTACGCTTTACAAGTATTGCGAACGGCTGCGAAACAACGATCCAAGCCAGGCCCGCGCCATCAAGTTGGTGGATGGTTTCGATGCAAACGCTCTTCGTGAGGATGGTCAGCAGGATTTAAACCTCGCTCAGTGACACGCGTTGTTTGCGAGTCGAGCCCACGCGTCCCCCTATTTCACATCACACAGGCAGTACCCGCGCCGTCGCTTCGCCCAGGCTGATGCGCGCGCGCCCCGGTGTCTCGCACCAGCCCGCCAGGGTGATCTCATCGCCGTCTTCCACGAAGGTGCGGGTCTCGCCACCGGGCAGCGCAAAGGCCCGCTTGCCGCCCTCGGTCACTTCCATCAGGCAGGCCCGCGACTCGTCCGTGGGGCCGGACAGCGTGCCCGAGCCGATCAGGTCGCCAGCGTCGATGCTGGCGCCGTTGGACGTCTGGTGCGCGATCAACTGGCCGACGGTCCAGAACGAGGTCGCGCAGTTGCTCACCGATATGCGGTGGCGCGCAATACCCTGCCGGCTCATGGCCTCGCTACGGATGTAAACCTCCACCGTGACGTTCAGAGCACCGCGCTCACGCTCGGCCGGGCCATCCAGGTGCGCCAGCAGCGTGTGTTGCGCGTCGCTACCCCAGGGCGGCGCCGTCCAGAACGGCTCCAGCGCTTCACGCGTCACCACCCAGACGCCCAGGGTGGTGGCAAAGCTCTTGCCCAGGAACGGCCCCAGCGGCGCGTATTCCCAGAACTGGATGTCGCGCGCGGACCAGTCATTGAGCAGGGCCACGCCAAACAGGTGTTCGCGTGCCCGCGCCAGTGGCACGGTGCTACCGGCGGCGCTGGGTGCACCCACCAGAAACCCCAGTTCGGCCTCATAGTCCAGCTTCGCGCAGGGCGCGTACACCACCTGTCGGTCAGCGCCCTGCACGATCTGTCCGCGCGGACGGCGGAAGTCCTGGCCGCCTGGGAACACAGAGGTCGCACGGCCGTGGTAGCCCACCGGCAGGTACTTGTAGTTGGGCAGCAGCGGTGCATCCGGGCGCACCAGAGCGCCGATGCGCTTCGCGTGGTGGATGGACGAATAAAAATCAGTGAAGGTCGGCGGCCGGCACGGCAGCAGCAGCGGCAGGCCCGCACGCGGCAGCAGGTAGGCCGCCGCGGTCTCGCGCAGGCCGGCGTCCACACCGGTGCGCAGCAGCGCGAACACGGCGCGGCGCAAGGCGCGGCTGGCCTGTGGCCCGGCGGCCATCAAGGCCTGCAGCGATCCGCCCGCCACCGGTTGCAGCGCACGTGCTAGGTCGGCGTCCAGGCCGGGGGCTTGGGCCAGCGCGGTCAGGTCCAGCGCATGCTCGCCAATGGCAGTCACCACACTTTCGCGTTCACCGCGTGCCATGCGTGCCAGCGGCAGGTTCTGGATCGAAAAGCCGGAATGGCCGTTGGCGTCAGCCACCCAGCTGGTGACGCCGGGCTCGTGGGTTTCGTCAAGCAGCGTATGCATCTCAGGCCACGGCGTGCGATTTACGCAGCACCACCTGCATCACGGCCTGCAGTTGCGCCGCGGGATCGGCCAGGCCCTCCAGGCAGCGCCACGCAATGATTTGATCGGGGCGCACCAGCAAAGCGCCATCGTCTCCCACCTCTCGGATGCGACGCCAGTCGTGCCGGGGGTCCTGCACGTCGCCTGCGGCGGTGATGGGCACCACGTCAATGCGCACACCGAAGCATGCGGCGGCGTGGGCAGCAGCCTCGTTCCAGGCGGGGCTGGCACGGCCGGTCAGCAGCACAAAGCCGTCGCGCGGCACCAGGTCGTGGGTGGAGATGTTTTGCCCGCCGCGCTGCAACCAGGCATGCGGCAGCCGCGCGCCGGGGCGGGTGCTGGGCACGTAGTGGCGCCCGGTGGGGTCGCGCCGCGCAAGCGGCGTGCCGTCGGGCACCAGCGCACCGTGCTCGTACTGCACGCCGATTTCCAGGTCGTTGGCCTGGTACTCGGTGTTGTGCAGCTTCATTACCTCCCGGAACCGGTGGCGGCGCGCCTGCCCGTCCTCACTGTCGGCCAGCAGCGCTTCGAAGTTGGTTTTGCTGCGCTGCACGTCGCCCGGCACCAGGCCGATGGCCGCGCCGGTGAGCTGGTGGTTCGAGAAGGTGAACAGCGCCCAGTTGACATTGCGCTCGGCCGCTGGGCGGCGCTCGCTTTCATAGGTGTCCAGCAAAGCATCGCTGGCCTGGCCATGGACCACCAGCGCCAGCTTCCAGGCCAGGTTGTGCGCGTCCTGGATGGCCGAGTTTAGGCCCAGGCCGGTGGTGGGGGTATGGCGGTGCGCGGCGTCGCCACCCAGAAAGACATTGCCAAAACGGTATTTGTCCGCCAGCACGCCCTGCACGATCCAGTGGCCCACGCCCAGCACCTGCGGCTGCAGGTCGGGGATCTTCATGAGCGCGCGCATGCGCGGGATCAGCTTTTCCTCGTTGAAGCGCTCCGGGTCGTCGGACTTGAAGCTGAAGTGGAACATCCATTCCTCGGAATGCCGGTCACCGGTGGGCCCCAGCTTGCCCAGCACCCCCGTGCCCCAGGAGCCGGTGTCGCCACCAGGCGCGGCCATCCAGTAGGCAAACGAATCGTCGTTGTCCAGGTACTGGGACAGATCTGCGCGGAAGTACATCGTCACCATGTCGATGAGCTCGGGCGTTCCCTCCAGCTTGACGCCCACCATGGGCCCCACCGTCTTGCCGCCGTCGGCGGCCACCAGGTAGCGCGCGCGCACGGTGTGGGTTTCGCCGGTGCCGCGGTCTTCCACCTGCGCGGTCACGCCCTGGTCGTCCTGCTCGAACGAGACCAGCCCGCAGTTGAACATCAGCTCGCCGTGGCCCAGGGTTTCGGCGTGGTCGCGCATCAGCGGCTCCAGCCGCACCTGGGGGTAGATCGTGCTTTCGCACGGGCTGTTGGCCTTGTAGTGCGCGCTTAACGAGCCACCGCCAAAGGTCTCCATTTCATAAAGCACCTTGCGGTCGTGCGGACCATCGCCACCCAGGCTGGTGACCCAGCGTGTGGTGGACACATGCCGGATGGGCAGCGCCCTGGCATAAATGGTGTCGGCCAGGCCCTGCTGGCGAAAGATCTCCATGGTGCGCTGGTTCAGGTAGCGCGCCTTGGGCATGGGCGACGGGGTGGCGTGCCGCTCGATCAGCAACGACGCCACGCCCAGATTGGACAGGAACATCGAGGTGGCCAGCCCGAAGCCGCCACCGCCCACGATGAGGACTGGTGTCTCAAAGGTAGCCATGAACAATCCCTATTCGGCCTTGATGCCGCGGTCGCGGATCACGTTGCGCCAGCGCACGGTTTCGGCCTGGATGTGGGCGGCAAACTGCTCGGGCGTGGAGGTGGTGGTGTCAATGCCGGCGTCAGACAGCTTTTTTTTCAGTTCTGGCGCAGCCACCGCCTTGGCATAGGCCGCGGCGATGGCCTTGATCACCGGCTCTGGCGTACCGGCACGCACGGTCAGGCCCTGCCAGCCTTCGACGTTGAAGCCCTTGATGCCCGATTCAGCCACGGTGGGCACGTTGGGGTACAGCGCAATGCGTGTGGCACCAGCCGCCGCGATGGGCTTGAGCTTGCCGCTTTCCAGGTGCGGTTTGGCGGTGGCACGGTCCAGGAACATCAGGCCCACCTGCCCGCCCAGCAGGTCCTGCACCGCCGGGCCACCGCCCTTGTAGGTGATGGCCACCAGTCGTGCATTGGCTTCTCGGGCAAACATCTCCATGGCCAGGTGGTGGGTGGTGCCGATGCTGGGTGACGCATAGCTCAGCCCGTTGGGCGCTTTGGCGGCGGCCGCCACCACATCGGCCACGCTGGTGCCGGGCACCACATTCGGGTTGGTGACCAGCAGGAAGTCAAACTTGGCCGCCATCGTTACGGGAGCGAGGTCTTTCTGGATGTCGTATTGCTGCTGTTTTTCAAACATCGTGGCGTTGACCGCATAGGTGGTCATGTCGCCCAGAAGGATGGTGTGGCCGTCAGCTGGCGCCTGTCTGGCCACAAACTGGCCACCGATCATGCCGCTGGCGCCGGGGCGGTTTTCCACGATCACCTGCTGGCCCAGAGCCTCGCCCATGCCGGGGGCAATGGAGCGGGCAAAAAAATCGGTACCCCCGCCGGCCGGGTACGGCACGATCAGCCTGAGCGGCTGACTCGGGAACCGGGCCTGCGCCAGCGCCGCCGGGGCCAGCGTGGTGGTGAGCACGGCCAGGGCCGCGGCAAGAAAATGGCGCTTGTGCATGATGTGTCTCCAGCAAAATGGTTGTCGTGAAGCCACTTTAGTACCCCCTGGCTGACATTACATTCCCCCTGTAGGGGGAAGCGCCGGATTGCGGCGCACCCTGAGGAGACCCCATGCGCCAAGCCCGTCCGTCGCACACGCTCCCGCCAGGCCCGGCCTCGGCGCGCACGTTGGCGGCCGTGCTGGAAGCCACCGGCACCGAGCGCTTTGGCGCCGTGCTGCTGAACCACCTTCAAGAAGCCTTTGGCGCCGACTACTGCGCCGTGTTTCGCCTGGGACCCCATGCGCCCAGTGAGCTGGTGACCGGCAGCCACGACGGATCCGCCACCGCCCACACCCGCGTTTCAGCCTACCTGCAGCGCCAGACCTGGGCCAAAGACCCCGCCATGGTGCACGCCCAGACCCGGCTGGCGGCCGGCCAGACGCTGCTGATGCGCATGGACCTGAGCGACATCCAGGACCAAGACCTGCGCGAGACCATCTGGCCACGCATCCGCGATCGCGTGGTGATCGCCGGGCACAGCGGCAATGCCGCCTACAGTGTGAGCATCCTGCGTGAAGGCCGCGGCGGCTTCACCGCCGGCGGGCTGGAGCGCATGGCCGAGTCGGCCCAGATGCTGATCTCGGTGCTGGCCAAGCATGCGGACCTGGCCGGTGGCGCCAGGCTGCACGCCAGCCTGTCAGGCGTGATCAGTTCGGTGGCGGACATGCAGGCATGCCTGGCGGCCCTGTCGCCGCTGACCCCACGCGAGGCAGACGTGTGCGCGCGCATCCTCTACGGCATGACCACCACCGGCATCGCGCTGGACCTGGGCGTCGGCACGGAGACCGTCAAGACCTTTCGCAAGCTCGCCTACCGCCGCCTGGGGATCGGCAGCGAACGCGAGTTGCTGGGCTGGTACCTGGGCCTGCAGGCGCGCTGGCATACGGGCGGCCCGCAGGCCTGAGACCGCAGCGTCCCCGTCGAGGGGACAGACGCGGGCCAGCGCGCGCTTCAAGATGGCGCCTGCGCATTCCAAGGAACCCGCATGACCCCCATTGCCCAAGCCGAACTGCAAGATGCCCCCGTGCTGGACATCGATCCGTACGCGATCGAGGTGCTGCGCGACCCTTACGCGTTCCATGAAGCCCTGCGCGAAGCCGGCCCTGTGGTGCTGATCAAGCCGCACGGCGTGTACGCCACCGGCCGGCATGCCGAGGCCAAAACCGTGCTCTCAGAGCATGCACGCTTCATCACCGGAGCGGGCATCGGGATCCAGGACATCCGCAAGCCCGGTGAATTCCGCATTCCCAGCCGCCTGCTGGAGGTCGACCCGCCGGACCACACCCAGGTGCGCGCGGCCGTCACGCGCGTGCTGTCGCCCATCGCCATCCGCCGTTTCAAGGAAGGCTTTGCGGAGAAAGCCGAGACACTGGTGCAAAAGCTGATCGACCTGCGCGAGTTTGACGGCGTGGAGCATTGCGTGGAGGCCTTTGTACTGGACGCCTTCCCCGCCGCCGTGGGTGTGCGCCTGCCGCGCATTGAGACACTGGCCATCGGCGAGATGCGCTTCAACCAGAGCGGCCCCAAAAACGAGCTGTACCACGCCGCCATGGCGCGGGCCCAGCCCTACCTGGAATGGTTTGAACAAACGGTGCACCGCGACGCCGTGCTGCCTGGCTCCATTGCCGAAATGCTGTTCCAGGCGGAGGACAAGGGTGAGTTCGACGCCGGAGTGGCCTCCAACATCGTGCGCAGCTTTGTGGGTGGGGGCACGGACTCGACCATCGCCGGCATGGGCTTTGCACTGCACCAGCTCGCGCGCAACCCGGACCAGTGGGCCCGTGTGCATGCCGACCCCGCCAAGGTGAAGGCAGCATTTGAAGAAGGCATCCGCCACGAGGCGCCCTTTCAGGTCACCTACCGCACCACCGTGGCGTCAACAGACCTGTCGGGCATCCGCCTGGGCGCAGACATGAAGCTGGGGGTGTTCATCGGCGCGGCCAACCGCGACCCGCGGCACTGGCAGCAGCCCGATGTGTTTGACGTGGACCGCCCGCAACTGGCAGGCAACCACCTGGCCATGGGCACAGGCGCGCACGCCTGCATCGGCCAGATGATTGCGCGCGGCGAGTCCGAAGCGCTGCTGGGCGCCATGGCACGGCGCATCAAATCCATTGAACTCACGGCCACGCCCAGCTACCGCCCCGTCAACCAGATGCGCATGCTGGACAAGCTGCCGCTGCGCGTGACGCCGGCGTGATGGCGCCGCACCCGCCACTGCAGGACACCATGAACGCAACCGCCGCCGGCCCGCTGGCCGGCCTGAAAGTGCTGGAGATGGGCCAGCTGATCGCCGGCCCGTTTGCTGCCAAAACGCTCGCTGATTTTGGCGCCGACGTGGTCAAGATTGAGCCGCCGGGCGCGGGGGACCCGCTGCGCAAATGGCGTCTGCTCAAAGACGGCACCTCGGTGTGGTGGCAGGTGCAGTCGCGCAACAAGCGCTCGGTGGCGCTGGACCTGCGCGACGCGGCGGCGCAAGACATCGTGCGCAAGCTGGCCGCCGAGGCCGACGTGCTGATCGAGAACTTCCGCCCCGGTGCCATGGAAGGCTGGGGCCTGGGGCCGGACGCACTGCAGGCGCTGAACCCGCGCCTGATCATGCTGCGCATCAGCGGCTACGGCCAGACCGGCCCCTACCGCGACCGCCCTGGCTTTGGCGTGGTGGCCGAGGCCATGAGCGGCCTGCGCCACCTGACAGCCGAGCCCGGCCGCGTGCCGGTGCGTGTGGGCGTGAGCATTGGCGACACACTAGCGTCGTTGCACGGCGTGATCGGCATCCTGATGGCGCTGCACCACCGCCACCGCGCGGGCGTGGGCCAGGTGATCGACGTGGCGCTCTACGAGGCGGTCTTCAACTGCATGGAAAGCCTGCTGCCCGAGTACAGCGCGTTTGGCGCCGTGCGCGAACCCGCTGGCAGCGCGCTGCCCGGCATCGCCCCCAGCAATGCCTACCGCTGCCGCGACGGCGGCTACGCCCTGATCGCGGGCAATGGCGACAGCATCTTCAAGCGGCTGATGGCGGTCATCGACCGCACGGACTTGGGGCAAGACCCGGCGCTGGCAGACAACGCCGGCCGCGTGGCCCGCGTGGACGAGCTGGATGCCGCCATTGGCGCCTGGACGGCAGGGCGCGACACGGCCGACGTGCTGGCGGCGCTGGACGCGGCCTCTGTGCCGGCCGGGCGCATTTACTCGGTGGCCGACATTGCGGCCGATGCGCACTACCAGGCGCGCGGCATGCTGCAGACGGTGCGCATGGACGACGGCAGCGACCTGGCTGTGCCGGGCTTTGTGCCCAAGCTGTCGCTGACCCCCGGCAGCCACCGCCGCAACGCGCCGGGCATAGGCCAGGACACCGACGCTGTGCTGCGCGAGATCGGCCTGACACCCGCTCAGATTGACGCGCTCAAACGCCGGGGCGTGATCGCCGGGCCTGCCGCATGAACCGCATTTACTTCAACGAGGTCGTCACGCGCGACGGCTTCCAGATGGAGCCGGTCTTCATTCCCACCGACACCAAGGTGGCGCTGGTGGATGCCTTGAGCGGCTGCGGCTACGCCAAGATTGAGGTGACGTCCTTCACCTCGGCCAAGGCCATTCCCATGCTGCGCGACGCCGAAGAGGTCATGGGGCGAATCCGCCGGGTGCCGGGCGTGGAATATGCCGTGCTGGTGCCCAACCTGCGCGGCGCCGAGCGCGCGCTGGAGTCGCGCGCGGACGAGCTCAACCTGGTGATGTCTTGCTCGGAGTCGCACAACCAGGCCAACCTGCGCATGAGCCGTGCGCAGAGCTTTGCGGCGTTGTCCGAGGTCACCCAGGTGGTGGCTGGCCGCGCGGCGATCAACGTATCGCTGTCCACCGCCTTTGGCTGCCCCATGGAAGGCGATGTGCCCGCGGCCACCGTGCTGGACCTGGCCCGGCGGTTTGCCGGCCTGGGTGTGCGCGGCATCACCGTGTGCGACACCACCGGCATGGCCCACCCGGTGCAGGTGCGAGCCCTGTGTGACGCCTTGCAGGCCGCCCTGCCCGCCAGCCTGCAGCTGACCCTGCACTTCCACAACACCCGCGGCATGGGGTTGGCCAATGTGCTGGCCGCCGTGCAGTCGGGCATCGTGCGGTTTGACGGCTCGCTGGGCGGGTTGGGCGGCTGCCCCTATGCGCCGGGCGCCAGCGGCAACATCGCCAGCGAAGACGCCATCCACATGCTGCAGGTCATGGGGCATGCCACGGGGGTGGACCTGGAACGCCTGCTGGGCGTGGCACGCGGCCTGGGCGCCATCGTGGGGCACGACGTGCCGGCCCAGGTGACCCGCGCCGGGCCGGTATGGCAACTGCATCCGCCGCCGCAAGCGGCCTGAGACCTGAACAGAAAGAACCATGCGCGCTGCCTATTACACCCGCCAGGGCCCCGCGCCCGAGGTATTCACCGTGGGCGAGCAGCCCACACCGCAGCCCGGCCCCGGTGAGGTGCGCGTGCGCCTGCGCTGGTCGGGCGTCAACCCGTCGGACTGGAAGACACGCAAGGGCGGCGGCGGGCGCCAGCTGATGGCGCCGCTGATCATTCCGCACAGCGACGGGGCAGGCGTGATTGACGCCGTGGGCGACGGCGTGGCCGCCTCACGCATCGGCGAGCGTGTGTGGATCTGGAACGGGCAATGGAAGCGCCCCTTTGGCACGGCAGCGCAGTGGATTGCGCTGCCCTCGGCCCAGGCGGTGAAACTGCCCGACGGCGTGGACGAAGAGGCAGGCGCCTGCCTGGGCATCCCGGCCTTCACGGCGATGCAGGCGGTGCGCCTGGCGGCGCCACACCCGGGCTCAACCGTGCTGGTTGCGGGCGGCGCGGGATCGGTCGGGCACTATGCCATCCAGATGGCCAAAGCGCGTGGCGCCACGGTGATCGCCAGCGCCAGCACGCCGGCCAAGGCTCAGCACGCGTGCGACGCCGGTGCGGACCATGTGTTTGACTACCGCGCAGGTGACTTCGCCACCCAGGTGCGCGCGGCCACCGGCGGCGCAGGGGTGGACACCGTGATCGAGGTGAACCTCACCGCCAATGCGGCGCAGTACCCCGGCGTGCTGAAAGCCCATGGCCAGGTCATCATCTACGGCATCACGGGCGCCGAGGCCACGCTGCCCGCGCTGTGGCTCATGCAGGGCAGCATTGCGCTGAAGTTCTTCATGATCTATGACATCCCGGCCGCCGACCGCGCGGCTGCGCTGGCCGAGCTGGACGCCCTGCTGCGCACGCAGCGGCTGCGCCACACCGTCGCGCAGCGCCTGCCGCTGGCCGAAATCGCACAGGCGCACGACATCGTGGAGCGCGGCGAGGTCATGGGGCATGTGCTGCTGGACCTGGACGACGCGTAAATCCGCCTGCGGTATCGCCCGTTTCTTGACGCAGGTCAAGGATATGGATTCCTCAAATCTGGATCATACATAAACCGACACGTCGGTCTATGTATTAATTCAACCGCGAGGGATACGCATGACTGAGGCAACCATTTCACCACCCGCGCACCGCCAGGACTGGGCGCACCTGATCCAGGCCGAGCAGGTGCACGGCTCGATCTACACCGACCCCGCCATCTACCAGGAAGAGCTGCGCAAGATCTGGCAGCGCACCTGGGTGTACGTGGGCCACGAGAGCGAAATACCCAACCCCCACGACTTCATCATGAAGTCCATTGGCCCCGACCCGGTGCTGATGACGCGCGACAAGGACGGCCAGGTGCACCTGCTGCACAACCGCTGCCCGCACCGCGGCAACCAGGTCTGCGAAAAGCACCGCGGCAACCAGAAAAGCTTTACCTGCAACTACCACGGCTGGAATTTCGGCATTGACGGCAGCCTGCGCGGCTACCCTTTCCCGTCCGGCTACGCGCAGGACAAACGCAAGGAACTGGGCCTGGGCAAGGTGGCGCGCGTGGGCATTTACCGCGGCTTTGTGTTTGGCTCCATGGCGGCCGAGGGCCCCACGCTGGAGGAACACCTGGGCGGCGCCAAAGAGGCGATTGACAACCTGTGCAGCAACTCGCCCGAGGGTGAGGTCGAGGTGACATCGGGCTTTTTGCAGCACAAGGTGATGGCCAACTGGAAGTTCGTGATGGAGAACGAGACCGATGGCTACCACCCGGCCTTTGTGCATGCCTCGATTTTCGACGTGGCCGAAAGCCAGATCGGCACGCTGTACGCCGACACCTCCACAGCCGTGACGCGCTACTTTGGCAACGGCCACAGCGAGGTAGACCTGCGCCCGGAGTTTCGCAAGCGCGGCGAGCCGCTGTCGTGGTTTGGCACCACACCGCAGAAGCTGCCCGATTACGTGGAAAAGATGAATGCCGCCTACGGCGCGGATCAGGCCCGCAAGATCATGATCGACGGCACGCCGCACATCATGATCTTTCCGAACCTGTTCATTGCCGAGATCCAGATGTTCGCCATCCAGCCGCTGTCTGTGGGCGAGACCGTGCAGCATGTGACGGCGCTGCAGTTCAAGGGCGCGCCCGACTTCAACCGCCGCCTGCGCCAGCAGACCATGGGCTCGGTGGGGCCGGCCGGCTTTCTGCTGGCGGACGACGCTGAAATGTACGAACGCTCGCACCGCGGCGTGCAGGAGAAAACCCCCGAATGGGTGTACCTGGGCCGGGGCAGCCACCGCGAACGCACCGACGAACACGGCTACCGCATCGGTCACGCCACCGACGACCTGTGCTCGCGTGGCATGTGGCAACACTACCGTTCACTGATGGAGGCCGCGTGATGGGTGCCGCTGACCGACTGATAACCACCGGCCTGGACGAACTCGTGCGCTACCACGGGATCACCCAGTTTCTTTACCTGGAGGCCCGTCTGCAGGACGAGCACCGCTTCCAGGACTGGGAGGCCCTGTGGACCGACGACGCCGTGTACTGGGTCCCCGCCAACGGCGAGGACACCGACCCCGAGCGCGACATGTCCATCCTCTATGACAACCGCTCGCGCATCGGCCTGCGCATCCGCCAGTTCCTGACCGGCAAACGCTACAGCCAGATGCCCGTGTCGCGCCTGCGCCGCGTGATCGGCAACATCGAGGTGCTGGGCGACGAGCCCGGCGGTACGCGGGTGACGGCCAACATGCTGCTGTATGAATCGCACCGGCGCGGCCAGATCATGTGGGCCGCCCGCAATGAATACCTGCTGCGCCAGGTGGACGGCCAGTGGCGCCTGGTGTTCAAGAAGGTGGCGCTGGTGAACAACGACGCTGCGCTGACCACCATGGCGTTCCTGATGTAAACGCGGCCTGGCGACAGGCTAGCGGCCGCGAAAGACCGGCTTGCGGCGTTCGACGAACGCACGCACGCCTTCGGCAAAACTGTCGCCGTCGATCAGCACCGCCTGGCGCTCACGTTCCAGCCTGAGTTGTTGGGGCAAGGTGTTGGTCTCGGCCGCGTCCAGCAAGGCGCGGGTTTCGGCAATGGCGTGGGCAGGCAGCGCGGCCAGGCGCTTTGCGATCTGCAGCGCTTCGGCCTGCAAATCCGCGTCGGCCACGCAGGCCCAGATCATTCCCCACTGCGCGGCCTTTTCTGCCGGCAGCTTTTCGCCCAGCAGCGCCAGTGCCGCGGCGCGCGCGCGCCCCACGCTGCGCTGCAGCGCCCAGACAGATCCCATGTCGGGCACGATGCCCAGCGCCGGCACAAACGGCAGGTAGAAAATGGCCGATTGCGCGGCAATGACGACATCACCTGCCAGCGCAATGCCAAAGCCTCCACCTGCGGCGGCGCCATTGACCGCGCACACCACCGGTACCGGCATCGTGGCCAGGCCCAGCACAATGGGGTTGCCCGTGGCTTCCATCATGTCGCCCACGTAGCTGCCCAGCGATTGCCCGGCTGGCAGGGTGGCCGCGCGCTGGCTGAAGTCTTTCAGGTCTGCGCCTACGCAGAAGCCGCGCCCGCGCGCGGTCAGCAGCATCGCGCGAACTGACGTATCTCCACGAATGCGTTCCATCGCGTCCAGCAGGCCGGCCTGCAACGATTCAGACAGCGGGTTCATGCGCTCGCCTTCATTGAGCGTGACCACCGCCACGCTGTCAACGACTTCATAAAGCACTGAGGCAGGGTTCATGAGGCGGCTTCCTTCTGGTGCTGGGGGAAGTAGGTGCGCACGATGTGTCCGTCCAGCCGCAGCGCGTGGCACCCGCCCAGGGGCGAGGTGCGCTGCTGGCTGCCCTTCTCGTCCACCGTATCGAAGTCCCCGTCTGCCCACATCACCTGAAAGGCGGTGCTGGCCATGGGCGGCAACAGCTCCGTCATGTGCGAGCAACCCAGCGTACCGCGAAACAGGCGCTTGACCTCGCGCGTGAAGCCGGGCTCGATGCGCAGGCCGATGAGCTTGCGGTAGCCGGCTTCGACTTCCATGCAGTCAGGATAGGGGGTGTGTTCGCTCCAGGCGTTGGCGTCCACTATGCGGCGCTCCCGGTCGATCGTCAGGCGCACGCGCATCTGGTGGATCGGGTCGCCCGGCGCCAGGGCTTTGTTGACCAGCTGCAACGGCACCGGCTTGGTGTCGATCAGCAGGCCTTCAATATCGATGAGTCCGTCGTCGCGTAGAAAGCCTTCGCAGCTGATGCGGCGCAGGTGCAAGGGTCGACGTGCTGCAGGCGGCGTTGCCATGCTCATGCGCCGATCTCCAGATGGGCCACACCGGCGGCTATCAGCGCGTCGATTTCACCTGCGGACAAACCGGCGCGTGCCAGCAGTTCAGTCGTGTGTTCGCCCGTGCGCGGCGCCTGGTCCGGCAAGTCGGATGGCGTGCGGTCAAACCGCGGCGCCGGTGCAGGCTGCACCACACCGCCCTGGCTCACAAAGGTGCCGCGGGCGGCATTGTGGGGGTGACCGGCGGCTTCGGTCATGGACAGCACCGGTGCGAAGCAGGCGTCCGTGCCCTCCAGTATTTCGCACCACTGGTCGCGGGTGCGCGTGCGGAACACGGCCGCCAGCTTCTCGCGCAGCGCAGGCCATTCGCCCTGCTCCCACTGTTGCTGGAAATGCGCGTCGCTGATGCCGCACAGCGCCAGCAACTGGCTGTAAAACTGCGGCTCGATGGCGCCCACCGAGACGTGCTTGCCGTCCAGGCACGCATAGGTACCGTAGAAATGCGCCGCGCCATCCAGGAAATTGCTCTCACGCGCGTCAGTCCAGAAGCCCTTGGCCATCAGGCCGTACTGGGCCGCCATCAGCAGCGCCGCGCCATCGGTCATGGCGGCGTCCACCACCTGGCCTTCGCCGCTGTGTTGCGCACGGTTCACAGCCGCCAGCACGCCCATGGCCAGCAGCATGCCGCCGCCGCCGTAGTCGCCCACCAGATTCAATGGCGGCAGCGGCTGCGCCGCCGTGCCGATGGCGTGCAATGCGCCCGACAGCGACACATAGTTGATGTCATGCCCCGCTGTTTGCGCCAGCGGGCCGGTCTGGCCCCAGCCCGTCATACGGCCATAGACCAACTTCGGGTTGCGCGCATGGCACTGCGCCGGACCCAGGCCCAGTTTCTCGGCCACGCCGGGGCGAAAGCCCTCGACCAGGATGTCGGCGGTTTCCACCAGCCGCAGCACGGCGTCTACCGCACGGGGGTCCTTCATGTTGAGCGACAGCGACTGCCGGCCGCGATCGACCACACTGTCGTTGCGCATCAGCGCTTCGAGCCCACCGCGCGCCGGGGTTGGTGGACGGTCGATGCGGATCACGCGTGCGCCCATGTCTGCCAGCAGCATGCAGGCAAACGGCCCCGGGCCGATACCGGCCAGTTCGATGACGGTGAGGTGCGAAAGCGGTCCGGGCATCTGTCAAAGTCCTTCTACGTCGATGCGGCTGCGCCCGTGGTTCCACAAGCTGGGCGGATAGTAGCCACGCCAGTCCTCGTCGATGCGCAGGTAGGGCACGTCGGACCAGACGCCATGATCGCGCAGGTATTCCATGTGCACGCTGCCATCCTCCTTGTACTGCTGCAATACGGCGTCGTGTTCACCGTCGAAGTCGGTGGGCGGCACACGCATCAGCGTGCACAGTTCCTTGTTGAACGCAGGCACCGCCTTGACCCACCGGCCGTCCAGGTTCATGGCAGCCCAGCCATGGTGCATGAAGACTTCGCGGTTGCCCATGACCTGCTGCATTCTGGGCGTGCTGAAGTGGTTCACCACATCTGACAGGCCCAGCGCCGCCGGGATACCCAGCAGCCGCGCACCCGCCGCCAGCAGGACGGCCTTGGGGATGCAGAACGATCCGCGCTCGCGCACCACCGTGCTGGCGCGAAAGCACTCCGGCGTCATACGCAGGCTGTAGGGCTCGTAACGTATCTGGTCGCGCACCGCCAGGAACAGCCGGATCGCCTTGTCCCGCTGGGTGGCTGCACCGGCCGTGGCGTCGTTGACAAACTGCACCACCTCAGGCTGGTCGAAGTCCATGAAAGGCGTCGCTGCCAGGTACAGCGGCCCGGGTTCGGGCCAGCCATACGGGGTGAATTCCTTGTTGTACACGCTTTGGGCCTTACATCCGCTTGGCAACTTCTTCCAGCATCACCTCGGTGGCACCGCCGCCGATGGTCAGGATACGTGAGTCACGCGCCATGCGCTCCACCGGCGTGCCGATGATGTAGCCGGTGCCGCCGTGCAGCTGCAGGCAGGTATGCACCACTTCCTGCAGCGTCTCGGCACCAAAGGCCTTGAGCATGGAAACCTCGCGCACCGTGTCCTTGCCCTCGTCAATCATCTGGGCGCACTGGTAGGTCAGCGCGCGTACCGCGGCCGCCTTGGCTGCAATCCACGCCACCTTGTTGCGCACCACGGCCTGGTCCCACAGCGATTTGCCGAAGGCCTGGCGGTTTCGCATGTAGTCCACCGTCAGCTCGATGGCCTTGGCGCTGGCACCGGACACCAGCGCACCCACCACCAGACGCTCGTTCTGGAACGTGCTCATGATGTAGTAAAAGCCCTTGCCCTCCTCGCCCAGCAAGGCGTCATGCGGCACCCTCAGGTCGTCCAGGAACAGCTCGGCCGTATCCGACGAGCGCCAGCCGTGCTTTTCAAACTTGCGCGCGATCTTCAGTCCGGGGTTGCCCTTTTCGACGATGAACAACGAAATGCCGCGGCTGCCCTTGGCTTCGGGGTCGGTGCGGGCAGCGATGATGTAGATATCGCCATACACACCGTTGGTGATGAAGGTCTTGGATCCGTTGATCACCCAGCCGCCGGCGGTTTTCACAGCCCGGGTTTTGAGGCCCGCCACGTCGGAGCCGGCATGCGGCTCCGTCACACACACCGCCCCCACCCTGGCACCCGCACAGGCGTCGGGCAGGTACTTCTGCTTTTGTTCATGGGTGCCGCGGTGGGCGATGTGCGATATGGACATGTCGCTGTGCACGGTCAGCGCCGACGCTACGCCACCGAAGCTGGAGCGCGCGAGCTCCTCGCCCAGCACCACGGACGACATCGCACCCAAGCCGCCCCCACCGTACTCCACCGGGTGGCGCATGCCCAGAAAGCCCATCTCGCCCAGTTCACGGAAGACCTCGCGCGGGATCTCGCCCGAAGCCTCCCAGGCGTCGCCGTTGGGGATGATCTTTTCGTTGACGAAGCGGCGCACCTGCTGGCGCACCATGCGCAGGTCTTCGCCCAGGATGTCGGGTTCGCTGAATTCGAATTCGGTCATGGATAGCGGTGGGTTGATGTGGCTCAAGGCACGACAGCTGGTTTTAAATATAGTCCGGCGCGTCGGTTTATTAATTCTATGCGCGTCGCCAGGTCCCTGCAAGGGCATTGATACACTCGCCAGCGACAGGAGAAGCCATGCCCCGTGTACGTTCGGACGACTACGAAGCCAAAAGCCAGGCCATCATGGACTGCGCCGCTGCGCTGTTTGCCAAGGAAGGCTACCCCTCGGCCAAGATGCAGGACGTAGCCCAGGCCTGCGGCGCGACGAAGTCGATGCTGTACCACTACTTCCCCACCAAGGACGACCTGCTTTTTGCCATGCTGATGGAGCACCTGGAGCGCGTGGTGCAAAGCGTGGAGGAGGCAATTGCCGGGACCGGATCACCACGCGACAGGCTGCTGGTGATGGTGGAGACCTACACCCAGAAATCAGCCCAGTCGCGCCGGCGCCACATGATTGCAATGCAGGACGTCAAGTACCTGCCCAAGCCCAAACAGACACCACTGATCGAGCTGCAGCGCAAGCTGACAGAACGGGTGTCCGAGCTGTTGCAACAACTGAACCCCGGGCTGCCTGCCCATGTGTACAAGCCCTACACCATGATGCTGATAGGCATGCTGAACTGGACCGACATGTGGTACCGCACCGGCGGCACCATGAAACCCCAGGAACTGTGCGACCGCATGTCGCGCCTGTTCCTGAAGGGCTTTCTGGCCGAGAAGTCGTAGTTACTGCACGGCCTTGTAGGTCACTGCTGCCGGATCGGCCTTGAGCAGGAACAGCTTGGGCGCGGCGAGATGGTTTGTCGCGCTGAACGTCACGGGCGTCATCACGCCGGTGTCAAGGTTGGTCACTTTGGCCAACTCATTGTTTGCGCAGTCCCATGTCAGTGCCTTGCCGCACTTGCCCATGGCTTCGAACAGGGCGCGCGTTGCGGCATAGCCGGTGTAGCTGTAGCGGTTGACCTTCGGCATCTCGTCAGCGGCCAGGTACTTGCCCAGCTTGTCCGTGAAGGCCTTGCCCTGCGGCGAACTCTCAAGATAGACGTAGTCAACGGTGTAGACATTCTCACCGGCCGAACCCATGAGCTTGACGCTTGCGGGCACGCGGGACACATAGGTCACGCCCACGGGAATCTTGTGCCCGATGCGCTCCAGCTCCTTGGTCATGGCAACGTTCTCGCCGAGCACGCCGCCTGCCAGCAGCACTTCGGCACCTGCCTGCTTGACCTTCAGGATTTCAGAGGAAAAATCAGCCTGGCCTTTCTTGTAGATCTGCGTCGAGGCGATCTGGAGCTTCTTGGCCTTGGCCGCACGCTCGAAGCCGGTGCGAACGTTCTCGCCGTAGTCGTCATCCTGCGAGATCAGTGCCCACTTCTTGCCCGGGTAGCGGTCCGCCATCATCGACACAAGTTCTTCCACGGCATTCGCCATGTCATAGCCGACGGCGAAGACGTTCTTGATGGCCGGCTTGTACAGGCCCTCGTAGGTCGTGATCGGCGCCATGGCGGGAATACCTGCCTGCTTGATGATCGGCATGGCTGCCTCCGCCTGGGCCGTGCCCGAGATGGAAGTGAACGCGAAGATCTTGTCACTGGTGATGAGCTTGCGCACACCTTGCACAGTGCGTGACGGCACATAGCCGTCATCTTCAGAGATCAGGCGCACCTTGCGGCCGTTGATGCCGCCCGCAGCATTGACTTCGGCCACAGCAGCCTTCACACCCAGGTTGTGGGCCACGCCCAGCAAGGCCGGCGGGCCAGTCAGCGGCAGGATGTCGCCAATGAGGATTTCGGTGTCTGTAACACCTTGCTGCGCGGCGGCGCGCCCGAAGGCGCAGACGGTCAACAGGCTGACCAGGGCGAGTTTGGAAAGTCTCCGGTTCATGCTAGCTCCTTGTGGTGATGGCAACTGCCATCGTTAAAAGTCGTGAAAGTTTTCGGGGGTTCAGTAGCGCAATGGCCACAACACCCACGCGTGCCGCAGGTCGTGCCAGATGCCGCGCAATCCGCGCGGGTCAAAGCGCAGAAAGCCGATGATCGCCAGGCCGTACAGCACGCTCTTGATTTCGTGCGCGCTGGTGGTCATCAGGTCCTGCAGGCGGCCGCCCAGCACAGACACCAGTGCACTGAACACTTCAGGCAGCGTCACGATAAAAACAGTGCCCAGTACCGCACCCAGCACCGAGCCGAGCCCGCCGACGATGATGATTGCCAGCGCTTCGATGGACAGCAGGAACGGAAAGCTTTCGACACTGACGATGCTCAGGTACATGCCCATCATCGCGCCGGCCACACCGGTCAACGCGGCACTCACCAGGAACGCCAGCAGCTTGAAGCGAACCAGGTTGATGCCCATGGTGCGCGCAGCGATGTCGTTGTCCCGGATGGCCACCAGCGCCCGGCCGATGTAGGAGCGCCGGAAGTTCAGCGTGACAAGGACCGCCAGCATGCACATCGCCAGGCAGAACCAGTAAAACGCCCGGTCACTTGACAGGTCGATGCCCAGCATTGTTGGCCGCGCTATCGTGATGCCGCGGCCTGCGCCCGTGAACTTGCCACCTGCGAGGATGGAAGCGCTCACGATATGGCTGAACGCCAATGTAGTGATTGCAAGGTACAGCCCGTGCAACCGCAGCGAAGGGATACCTACCACCAGTCCAAAGACCGCCGGAACCACTGCAGACATCAGCAGCGCCAGCTCGGGCGGAAGGCCCAGGCGTGTCACGCCGATCGCATAGGCATAGGCGCCCAGCATCAGGAAGCCCACGTGGCCCAGCGAGATCAGCCCGGTGAAGCCCGTCAGGACCGTCAGGCCCAGCACACCCACCAGGGTAAACAGGATGATGGTCATGTAAGACAGCAGGAAGCTGCTCATCAGCGCGGGCGCAAGCACCAGCGCCACGAGCAGCACCGCCGTCCATACCTTGACCGCCGGCGAGTCCGTCAGGACGAGCAGCTCGCTGTACCGTTGTTTGAAATATCCGCTTCGCATCAGACTCTTTCGATTCGTTTTTCGCCGAACAGCCCGAAGGGCCGCACCATCAACACCACCAAGATCAGAACGAAGCCCGAGATCTCCTTGAGCGTGCTGGGCAGGTAGCCCCCCACCAGGTTCTCGAAAACGCCGATGATCAAACCGCTGAAGCCCGAGCCCAGCACGGAGTCGAAGCCGCCCAGCACCGTGGCCGGAAAGGCCTTCAGGCCCAGTTCGAAAACGGTCGGGGTCAGGCCGTAAATGACGGCGAACAACGCACCGGCCAGACCCGCCAGGCCCGAAGCCGACGCCCAGGCCACGGCCTGCACGCGGGCTGTGGAGACCCCCATCAGCCGCGCCGTTTTCTCATCGGCGGCCACTGCACGCATGGCCACGCCAAAGCGGCTGTGGCTCAGAAAGAACCAGAAGCCCGCCACGGCCAACACCAATGCCAGGATGACGCCCACCTGGCTGACACGGATCCCGATACCCGCGATGTTGAGGATGGTGTCGGCGCCGGCTACCTCGAACTTGTGCGGCGACGCGCCCCAGATGATGGTGACGATCGAGCGCAGCACGACCGCCAGGCCAACAGTCACCAGCACCACCGACAGCACTGGCTCGCCCAGCATCGGCCGCATGATGAGGCGCTCGCAGACCAGGCCCAGCGCGGCGCCCACCACCACGGCGACAAACACCGTGGCGATACCGCCCGTGCCCATCGTGGTCGCCAGCGACCATGTGGTGTAGGCCGTGAGCATCCCCATCTCGCCCTGCGCGAAATTGACGATGCCCGTGGCCTTGTAGATGACCGCGAACCCCATCGCGACCAGCCCATAGATCGCACCGACCGCCAGGCCGGAGACCACCAGTTCAATGAAGTAGCTCATGCCCCTGCCCCGTAGATCTGCTCGAGTTCGCGCGCGAACTTCTTGTTGATGAGTCCGCGGCGCACCTTCTGCGTGGCCGTCAGTTCGCCGTCGTCGTGGTCCAGCTCCTTTTCCAGCAGAACGAACTTGCGGATGTTCTCGACCCGGGCGAATTTCGAGTTGACCTCGTCCACCACGCCCTGGATCAGCTCCAGCACCTCGGCCATCTGCGTGAGCGACTTGAAGGTGGTGTACTGCAGGTCCCGTTCGCCGGCCCAGCGCCCCACGCTGTCAAAGTCGATCTGGATCAGGCCGCCCAGGAACTTCTTGCCCTCGCCCACCACGATCGCCTCGCGCACAAAGGGGCTGTCTTTCAGTGCGTTTTCGATCTCGGATGGGGCAATGTTCTTGCCGCCGCTGGTGATGATGATGGCCTTCTTGCGGTCCACCACGGCCAGTTCGTCCTGGCCGCGCTTTTCCACGATGTCCCCCGTGGCCAGCCAGCCATCGGGCGACAGGATGTCGCTGGTGCCCTTGTCGTCAAACAGGTAGCCCTTGAAGACGCCTGGTGAACGCACGATGACTTCGCCATCATCCCCGAGCTTCCATTCCACACCCTCCATCGCCGGGCCGCAACTGCCCGAAATCAACGGCCGGCCCGGTACCTGCACAAAGCACAGGCCGCCGGCTTCGGTCAGGCCGTAGCCTTGCCCCACGGGCAGGCCGATGATGTCAAAGAACCTCAATGTCTCTGGTGACACGGAGGCACCGCCGCACATGCGTGTGTGGGTACGGTTCAGCCCCATGTGGCGCTGCATGTTACGAAACAGCAGCGCATACCACAGGGTAAATTCAAGGCGATCGCCCAGGGTCGCCAGTTGGCCTTGCTCCGCGCGTCGGTCTGACAGCACGCGCCCACGCTTCATACCCACACGGTACAGCCAGCGTTGCAGGCGGCCGCTGTCCTTCATTCGGAACTCAAAGCCCTGCTGCAGCTTCTCCCAGATCCGCGGCACCCCCAGGAAGAACGTGGGCGCAATCTCGCGGATGTTGGTGGCCACCGTATCAATGGACTCGGCAAAGTTCACACACCCCCCCGAGATCAGGTGCTGCACCGTTGAATAGGTGCGCTCTGCCACATGGCACAGTGGCAGGTAGCACACCGATTCGAACTTCTTGTCCGCCATCTGGCGCGCCACCATGTAGGCGTAGGCACCATAGACGAAGTTTCGGTGCGTGAGCATGGCCCCTTTCGGTGGCCCGGTGGTGCCAGACGTATAGACGAGGATGTTCACGTCGTCGGGCACCAGCTGGTCGATCAGCGCGTCCAGCCAGCGGTCGGCGGTCGGGTTGTCCTGCAGGTATTGGTCACCCAACGCCAGCAGGTGGTCAAAAGCGTGCGGGCGCCCGGGCTCGTAGCGGCGCAGCCCCTTCATGTCCACGCAGAAGATGTGCTGCAGATGGGGCAGGCCGTTGCCGTTGGCCATGGCGTCCAGCACCTTGTCGGTCTGCTCCTGGTCCCCGGTGACGGCCAGTTTGGCCTGGCAGTGACCGGCGATGTACTGCACCTCCGGCCAGGGGTTGGTCGGGTAGATGCCCACCACCTGCACGCCGATCATCTGCGCGCCCAGGTCGGCATAGAACCACTCGGGCACGTCTTCGCCCGCGATGATGATCCGGTCGCCCTGCTTCAAGCCCAGCTTGGCCAGCCCGAACGCCGCGCGCCGTGCATCGCGGTAGTAGTCGGCCCAGGTGCGAGCGCGCCAGATGCCGTGGATCTTTTCGCGCAACGCCACCTGGTCGCCGCGCTCGGCTGCACGCTGACGCAGCAGGCCGGGCAAGGTAGCCTCGCCACGGATCAGTTTGTCGTGATCAAGCATGGGCCGCCTCCTCGCCGAGATAGGCCTTGAGCACCAGCGGGTTATCGGCCACCTCAGCCGGCGTTCCCTGCGCGATCAACGAGCCAAAGTCCAGCACATAGACGCGGTCGGACAAGTCCATCACTACCTGCATATCGTGTTCGATCATCAGCACGGCAATCCCGAATTCGTCCCGGATGTCCAGAATGAACCGGGCAATGTCTTCTTTTTCTTCGCGGTTCATGCCCGCAACAATTTCATCCAGCAGCAAGAGCTTGGGTTCGCACGCCAGCGCACGCCCCAGCTCCACGCGTTTTTGCTGGCCGTACGCCAGTTGCGAAACCGTCTTGTCGCGCAGCTCCTCGATCTCCAGGAATTCGATGATCTGCTCCACCTTTTCGCGTGCGGCTATTTCTTCGCGGCGTGGGCGTCCGAAGTACAACAGCGACTCCAGCACCGAGTAGCGAAAGTGGATGTGCCGACCCACCAGCAGGTTCTCTACCACCGTGCCATGGCGGAAAAGCGCCAGGTTCTGGAAGGTGCGGCCAATGCCCAGGCCCGCAAAATCCGACGACTTCAGGCCTGCGACGTCCTTGCCCTGGAACAGGATCTGGCCCTCACTGGGTGGCAACACGCCGCTGATCAGATTGAATGTGGTTGTCTTGCCTGCGCCGTTGGGGCCGATCAGGCTGACAATCTCGCCGGGCATGACCTTCAGGCTCACGTCGTTGACGGCCTTGACCCCACCAAATCGCTTGGAAACCTGGCGGACCTCCAGCACGGGTTGCAGGTTGGCGCTCATGACAGCCACCTCTTGCGGCGCTTGTAGTGTTTCACGTCTTTCATGTGGGTGCGCCCGGCTTGTGACGACAGTCCGAGATAGAACTCGCGCACGTCCTGGTTGCGACGCAGTTGCTCGCTGGTGCCGTCCAGCACCACGCGGCCGTTTTCAAGGATGTAGGCGTAGTCAGCTATCGCCAGCGCGCGGCTGGCGTTCTGCTCGACCAGCAGGATGGTCAGGCCCGAGGATTCACGCAGGCGCCGGATGGTGTTGAAGATTTCGGTGACGATCAACGGCGCCAGACCCAGCGACGGCTCGTCCAGAGCCAGCACCTTTGGCTGGCTCATCAGCGCACGGCCGATGGCCACCATTTGCTGCTCACCCCCGGACAGGTAGCCAGCGATCTGCTTGCGCCGGTCGGCCAGACGCGGGAACAGCTCGTACACGTAGTCACGCGCCTCGGCCAGGCGCGACGGGCCCTGCAGGTGGGCGCCCACGATGAGGTTTTCGTCCACGGTGAGCGACGCAAACAGGCGGCGGCCTTCAGGCACCTGCACCATGCCGCGCTTGACGATCAGCGGCGCGGGGGCGCGTTCAACCGCCTCGCCGAACAGGTGGATCGAGCCCTTTTCGATTTCGCCGTCCTCGGCATCGAGCACGCCCGAGATCGCCTTGAGTACGCTGGACTTGCCGGCACCATTGGAGCCCAGCAGCGCCACGATCTGGCCGGGACGTACCTCCAGCGAAACGTCGCGCACGGCTTCGATGGCGCCGCCATACACGATCTGGATGTTGTGCACGGCCAGAGCAGGCGGTGCAGCGGGATTGGCATCAGGTGGTGCAGTCATCGTCTTGAATAATTAGTCCGTCGCGTCGGTCTTTAGATTGAGCGAATTATTGAACAAAGGTAGGGAGCACTGCCACCTAGGGCTTACCCGTAATGGCGGCCGGGGCGGCCAGCAGGTCCTTCAGCGCGATGGTTTCGTCAGCCAGGCGATCGGCATCAACTCGCAGCGGCTGGGCCAGCGCCCGGCGCACCAGCATGAAGTCGCCGGGGCGGTTCACCGCGTCCACCGCCAGCACGCGGTCGCCCTGCAGGTAAAACGCGCAAAAGCTGCGCGCCGCAACGCTGCCGCGCAGCACGCATCGGTCGTAGCCCTGCGACAAGCCAGCCATCTGCAGCTTGAGCTCGTACTGGTCGGACCAGAACCAGGGCACCGACCTGTTCGGCTTGGGCTTGTCACACAACCACGATGCGGCTGCGCGCGCCTGCTCCAGCGCATTGGGAACGGATTCAAGGCGCAGCTTGTGACCGTACAGCGCATGCTGCTGCAGCGTGCAGTCGCCAGCGGCCACGATGTCGGGGTCGGCCGTGCGCGCCAGGTCATCCACCAGGATTCCGCCTTCGTCGGCCAGACCCGCGGCGCGCGCTGCCTCGATGTTTGGCAGCATGCCAATGCCTGCCACCACCATGTCGACTGCAAGGCGCTGGCCCGTGCTGCACACCACGGCGACGATGCGGCCGCCCTCACACTCCACGCGCCCAATGCCTGTGCCGGTGAACACGGTCACACCGGCTTCACGGTGCACGTCTTCGTAAAACCGGGATACCTCGGGCCCGGCCACACGGGCCAGCACCCGCGGCTGCGCTTCCAGCACCGTCACGTCGGCGCCCTGCCCGCGCGCGGAGGCGGCGACCTCCAGCCCCACATAGCCCCCACCCACCACCACAACACGCGCACCGGGGCGCAACTCCTCTCGCATCGCGTCGGCATCCGCCAGGGCACGCAGGGTGAACAAGTTGGCTGGCGGGTGAGCCGGGTCAATACCCTCACACACCAGCGGCCGGGGCCGCCCGCCGGTGCACCAGGCGAGCTTTTCGTATGCGAGGGTGCTGCCGTCGGCCAGGGTTACTTTGTGCGCGTTGCGGTCGATGGCCACCACGCGCACGCCCTGCACACGCTCCACGCGTGCCGCCTCATAGGCTGCGGCCGGCCGCAGCGCCAGCGACTCCACATCCGCCTTGCCCATCAAGTAGGCCTTGGACAACGGTGGCCGCTGGTACGGCACACCGGTTTCGTCGCCCAGCAGGACGATGCGACCGGCCCAGCCGCCCTGGCGGGCAGCGATGGCCAGTTCACCGCCGGCATGCCCGGCGCCCACAATGAGCAGTCCGCAGTGTTGTGTCTCCATGCTTACCCTAATTTGGTTCATTCGGTCTTGCTTTATAGTCCGACACGTCGGTCTAACTATAAATCCATTGGACCGGATGTGCAAGGTGGCCGGCCCCGCCTGGGGCGGCCAGGGAGAACACTGGAGCAGGACGATGACGCGTGCACGCGCCGATGATTACGAAGACAAAAAGCAGGTCATTCTTGACAAGGCGGCGGCCTTGATCGCCCGCAAGGGGTTTGATGTGGCCACGATGATGGACGTGGCGAAAGCCTGCGGCACGTCCAAGTCACACCTGTACCACTACTTTCCCAGCAAGGAAGATCTGCTCTACGCCATCGTGCATGAACACATCACGCGCCAGGCGCAGGATCTCATGCGCATCGTGGCGCAGCCGCTGCCGGCGGAACAGCGTTTCGAGCAATTTGTGGACAGCTTCGTTCAAGGCGCGGCGCGCTCGCGCAACGAGCACCTGATGCTGATGAACGACATCAAGTACCTCCCCAAGCCGCAGCTGGACGAGATCCGCCGGATGGAAGTGGAGATGACCGAGCTGATGGAGTCCCTGCTGCGTGAGATCAACCCCGGATTGATGGCGCAGGAGCCCATGCAAAAGCCCTACGCCCTGCTGCTGTTCGGCATGATGATCTGGACGTTTTCGTGGTACCGGCGCTCGGGCCCGATCACACCGGGGGAGCTGGCCCGGCGCATCGCCGACCTGTTCGTCAACGGCTTCAAGGCGCAGCCGCCCGGCCTCAGTTGACCGAACGCTGCTTGCCCTTCCAGTAAGGGTCGCGCAACACGTTCTTCATGATCTTGCCTGCCCCCGACAGCGGCAGCGCATCGCGGAACTCCACCCGGCGCGGGCACTTGTAATTGGCAATATGCTCACGGCAGTGGGCGATGATCTCGTCTGCGGTCACCGTCTTGCCGTCCTTGAGCGTCACCACAGCCAGCACGGCCTCGCCCCATTTCTCGTCGGGCACACCGATCACTGCGCATTCCCGCACTGACGGGTGGGCATGCACGGCGTTCTCGACCTCCTTCGAATAGATGTTCTCGCCGCCGCTGATGATCATGTCCTTCACGCGGTCAACGATGTAGACGAAGCCGTCCTCGTCCATCCAGGCACCGTCGCCGGTGTGCATCCAGCCGTTACGGATGGCCGCGGCCGTAGCTTCGGGCTTGTTCCAGTAGCCCAGCATGACCTGTGCGCCACGAACGGCGATCTCGCCGGGCGTGCCGCGCGGTACCTCGTTGCCGTCCAGGTCCACGATCTTGAGATCAACGCCGTAGGACGCCCGGCCCGCCGCTGCCCGCTTGGCCTTGCCATGGTCGCCGTCGAAATGAAAGCGCCAGGGCAGGCTGACCGTCAGCGCGGCCGTTTCAGTCATGCCGTAGCCCTGGATGAACTCCCACGACGGCAGCTTTGCAATCGCCGCCGCCAGCACGGCGTCGGGCATGGGGGATGCACCATATTCGCAGTAACGCACACTGGTCAGGTCGTACCGGTCGAAATCCGGATGGTTCAACATCATGTTGATCATGGTGGGCACGAACAGCACGTAGTTGATCCTGTGCGTCTGGATGGCTTCGAACGCCAGCATCGCGTCGAACTTGGGCAGGCACACATGCGTGCCGCCGGCCAGCGTAAGCGCAAACGCCGGGGACGCACCGGCCAGATGGAACAACCCGGCGGAGTGCATGTAGACCGTCTGGTCGCTGAAATGAAGCGTGGCAATCCAGTTGACAGACGCGGCCATGAAGTTGGTGTGCGACAGCATCACCCCCTTGGGGTTACCGGTGGTGCCGCCGGTGTAGTAGATGCCGCACAGCTCGTCATTACGCCCGCAGTCGTCGACCATGGGGGCGTGGCCGGCGATCATGGCTTCCCAGGCATGCATGCCCGCCGGTGTGGCCTCGTCGCCCATGTGCACCACATGTGGCATGGTGTGGCCCGCCAGCAGCTGCGGTACCTGCGCGCTAAAGTTGTCGTCCACCACAAGGGCTGCGCATTGCGCATCGGTCAGGCTGTAGACGTTCTCGGGCACGGCCCAGCGCGTGTTCAGCGGCACCAGCACTAGGCGGGCCCAGGCTGCCGCAAAAAACAGCTCAACGTAGTTGTCGCTGTTCAGCGCCAACACGGCCAGGCGGTCCCCCGGCTGCAGGCCGAGTGCGCGCAGCCCGGCGGCCAGCCGCGGCACCCGTTCGCCGATCTCGCCCCAGCGGCGCTTGCGGCCGTTGTAAATGGTGGCTGTGAAGCGGTGGCGCGTCTGCACCGCGCGGGTCAGGGCTTGGGTCAGTTGCATCATGGCCATTGTCCTGCAGCCATCAGAGGGCGGGAAAGCGCTGCGGCGCCGGGTACTGCGCATAGCCCTGTGCTACGCCGTATTCGCTGATGCCGATGCCGGTTTGCCCCTCGGTGGTGACACGCACCACATGGTCCGACAGCGTGCGGGCACGCTCCCGCGTGAGGGCGTCGTCAAGGTTCCAAACGTCATGGCCTTCGCCATAGGGCCCGCGGTCGTCCCCATGGTTCCAGCCGCCAAAGCCGCCGTACAGGCCGCCTTTGAGGTAATAGCGCGTGGGCAGCGCCTGCAGCGACAGCACGCGCGGCGGGCCTTCTTCAAAGTCCAGTTGCAGCGTGGCGCTGGCCATGCTCTGGCCCAGCGGATCGTCAGCCCAGGTGATGCCATGGCTGGCCGACACAGCCTCGCGCTTTCGCACGCTGCCATCGGGCTGGCGGACGAACTCGGCACCCGACAGGTAATACGGTTTGCCGGCTTCACGTTCCTTCATGAAGATCGACACACCCACCGTTTCGCACTGGAACATGGACCAGGTCCAGAAGAAGTTGGTGTGCTGCTGCATAGGTGGGTTGGCAAAGTCGGTGCGCATTTCCGAACGGATGCCCCACGACCGGTCGCGCTGGCCCCACCAGGTGGCGGGCGTGAGCTCATGGTGCTGGCCGTTGATCACCAGCCAGCCGCTGTAGCGGCCCAGCTGCGCCACGCGCGCCAGGTCTTCTTCCACCACGCCCTTGCGCTCGCGAAAGCTCTGCTTTTCCTGCGCGGCCGGAAAGCTCGCTTCAAACACCAGGTCAAACGAAATGCCTGAAGCATTGTCGTCCAGCGTCAGCCGGTGCTGCTGCAGGCCCTGCACCATCTGCAGGCGCAGCGGCCCCACCGCCGTTTCCAGCGGGTTGTTGCCCAGCCGGCGAGAGGCGCGGAAGTTGTGCTGCTGGCGACCGACCGTCACACCCGCAAAGCAGTCCATCACGCCCCGGTTGGGGTAATAGCCCAGCCCGATGTCGATCAGTAGCGGTGTGCCATCCACAGGGTGTGCGGTGTACCAGTAGCGCTCGGTAAAGCGCGGGTCGCCGTTGCCCGCCTGGGCGAAGGTGCCGGGGGTCTGGTGACCCAGCAGGTCGTCTTGGGGTGTCAGCATGGTGTTCTTTCGTGGGCAGGCGGGTTCAGGGCCTGGCGGCGGAGGTCATGGCGCCAAAATCGGTCAGCGGTATCAGCTTGCGCTGGATGATGAGCTGCTCGCGCATGGCCTGGCGCAGGATGGCGTCCAGCTCGGCCTGAAGCGGCCGGGCCAGCGTAGCGCCGGCGTCAAAGAGCCAGTCGGTCAACTGCATCAGTTGCGCTTGGGCGCCTTGCAGTGCGTCGTCATCCCCGCTGGCAGGCGGCGTTTCGGGCAAGCACAGATCCGCACCCGCGCGCGCCACTGCCGCCCTGAAGTCCGCGCAGGCCTGCAGCAGCACCGCGGTCTGCTGCGCCACGGCATCGGGCGACCACACGGCCATGGTCTCGAGCTTGCCCAGGATGTCCTGGACGGCCGCCAGCTGGCCGCGCGCATGGTCGGTGTGCAGCTCGGGCCGCACATTGTCATCCAGCGTTCGACGCAGCGCCTGGACCAGTTGGGACAAGGCAATGTTCATTCAACAGCCACCGTGATCAGGCGGTTGAGCTCCAGCAGGGTGGACGCCAGCTGAAAGCCCATGGAAGCCATTCGCACATCACGCGCCCGCCCCAACGCCACGCGCTGGGTTGCGCCCATGAGCATGGCGGCGCTCTTGAACAGGCCCAGCACCTCGTAGTAGCGGATCACGTCCGGGCGCAATGTAACGCCCGCGCGTTGTGCGTAGCGCCGATTGAAGGTTTCGCGGTCAATCAGGCCACCGATGCGGGGGCTGCCCGCCGCAAAAACGCGCAGGCCAGCCCAGGCTATGTCTTCCAGCGGGTCACCGGCATGCACCAGCTCCCAGTCGAGGATGGCGGTGATGTGGCCGTGTTCCTGCAGGAAGTTGCCCACGCGGAAGTCCCCGTGAACGATGGTGACCCGCTCGGCCACCGGGGCTTCTCGGTCCAGCCAGCGCATGGCATGGTGCATCTGGGGCGGCACCGGCGCGCGCGGCGCATCCAGCATGCCCACGTGGCGCGCCCAGTGGCGTACCTGGTCGCGGGCCACCGATTCCGGCCGCGCCACGCCCCACAGCTGCCCCAGCGGCGTGGCGCGCCAGTCCACCTGGTGCAGCGCCGCCATGGCATCGGTGAATTCGCGCGACAGCGACTCGTTGTGCGCGGCGTCACGCTGCTCGGCGTTGCCCTTCCAGGGCATGGGCGTGTCACCCGCAACGCGCCCGGTTATCAGGAACGGCGCACCGATGATGGCGGCGTCGTCGCTGTACGCATGGACCCGGGGAACGGGCAGGCCGGGCACTTCCTGCAATGCAGCCAGCACCAGGTATTCGGGCTGCGCCTGGTATGGTGCCAGCAGGCCGCGGGGGTCGCCAATGCGCAGGATCAGGTCCAGCGTGCGCGCGCCACCGGCGTGCTGCAGCGCAGCCGTGCAACCCAGCGTCACCCACGAAAAGCCCGCAGGAAAGCGGCGCCAGCCCGACAACTGAACCTGGCTTTGCCATTGCGCCTGCAAAAAGGCCTCCAGTCGCGGCCCCAGGTTTTCAGGCGCAAGGTCCAGCGCCAACGGGGGAATCGACATATCGGTCATTGGTTCACAATCATCCACTGGCCGCCTTGAACATCAGCTGCGGCAACCACAACGAGAGCGCCGGCACGGCCGCAATCAGCAGCACACGCGCAAGGTCAACCACGATGAAGGGAATGACGCCCCGGATGACCGTCATCATCTGGATGTCGGGCATGACCGAGCGGATGACAAACAGGTTGACGCCGATGGGCGGCGTGATCAGGCCGATCTCCACCACCACCACGATCAGGATGCCGAACCAGACGGGGTCGTAGCCCATGGCCTTGATGATGGGAAAGAAGATAGGCACGGTCAGCAGGATCATGGACAGGCTTTCGAGAACGCAGCCCAGCACCAGGTAGACCAGGATCATCAGCAGGACGATGCCGAGATTGGGCAGGCCACTGCCCTGCACCACTTTCAACAACCCCTCGTGCACTCCGGTGATGTTGACGAATTCTCCAAACAACGCCGCGCCCAGGATGATGCCGAACATCATGGCCGACGTACGCGCCGTGTCCGCAAAGATGTCATAGATGTCTGCCAGCTTCAGGCTGTGGCGCGACAGTGCGAACAGCAGCGCCGACACTGCGCCAATACCGGACGCCTCGATCGACGTGAAGAAGCCGCCGTAGATGCCGCCCATCACCACGCCAAAGATCACCAGCACCGGCCACAGCGAGCGCAGCAGCGCGGACGTGTCCATTTTTTCCGCCTCGTCGGCCAGCGGCGCCACGGCGGGGTTGCGCCACACGCTGTACTTCACCGCCGCCATGTAGCCCACGATGGCGATGAGGCCGGGCACGATGCCCGCGGCGAACAGCATGCCGATGTGCGTCTGGGTCGCCACGCCATACACCACCATGATGATGGACGGCGGGATCAATATGCCGAGCGTGCCACCTGCGGCCACAGCGGCGGAGGAAAGTGAATCACCGTAACCCAGCTTGCGCATCGCCGGGATAGCCACCTTGCCCATCGTGGCCGCCGTGGCAACGCTGGAGCCACAGATGGCGCCGAAGCCGCCACAGGCCGCCACGGTGGCCATGGCCAAGCCTCCGCGACGCCGTCCGATGATGGCCTGCGCTGCCCGGAACAGGTCGCCGGAGATGCCCGCCCCCGCCACCAGGTTGCCCATCAGCACGAACAGGGGCAACACAATCAGCGTATAGACCAGCGTGGAGTCACGCGTGATGTTGGCCACCATGCTGAGGGCGGGCGTCCAACCGCTGATCAGGATAACGCCGCCAAAACCCACCAGCCCGAGCGCGGTGGCAATGGGCACCTGCACCAGGATCAGTGCGAAGGCGATGAAGAATCCGAGAAGGGTAGCGGTCATGAATCAATCCACGTTCGTGCCGTGCACCACCGTGCCCTGCGCCGGTGGCCTGATCACCGCGACCACAAAGCCCAGAACGGTGGCCGCCGACAGCGCGCACATGCCCCATAGCACCCAGGCCGTGGGGATGTGCAGTAGAGCCGAGGCGTCGCCATAGCCGGCCGAGCGGATCGCCTGGCGCGCGGTACAAAAGGCGATGACCCCGAACAGCACAGCACCCACGCCCCCCGACAGTACGCGCTGGGACAGCCGCAGCGCTCGTGGCACCGGCACCAGGTCCACCGTGATGTGGCTGGAGCGCAAGGCCAGCACCGGGTACAGCGCAAAGATCAGCACCGCCAGCACCACCTCCAGCAATTCCGTCCCCCAGGGCAGGGGCCGGTTGAGCAGGTTGCGCCCGACCACGTCAATGAAGACCATCACCATCAGGATGAACAGCGCAGCCACACCCGCGCCTTCCAGCGCGCGCACGGCCATGGCTTGTGCCTTGCGTGCCATGCCGCTTTACTTGGCTGCAGCGAAGTCAGCCCGCAACTGGTCAATCAGCTTTTGCGGGTCAGCCACGCCCTTCTTGCGGGCCTTCTCGATCCAGTCCCTCTCTATCGGCTGCAAGACCTTCTTCATTTCGGCCACCACAGGCTCGGACAGCACCTCTACCGTGCGGCCGGCTTTGCGGATGGTGTCAAACGCGGCCTTGTCACCCTTGGCATACGCGCGGCCAATGTTGCGTGCGAAGGCATCACCGGAAATTTTGGTGATCGCGTCGCGGTCCGCCTGGCTGATCGACTTCCATTTGTCCTCGTTGATGCCCAGGACCAGAATGGTGTTGTAGATCGCGCCGGGAACGATCGTGGCGTGAGGCACCAGGTCCGTCAGCTTGAACGCCGGGATCGATTCCGGCGGCATGAAAGTACCGTCAAGCACACCGGAAGACAGCAGCTCGTAGGTTTCGCTCACCGGCTTGGACACCGGCACGCCGCCCATCAGCGTCAGGGCCTGGGTCGAGCTGGCCTGCGGGCTGCGGATCTTCAGACCCTTGATGTCCGCCAGGGTCTTGATGGGACGTACGCGGTTGAACAGCTGGCCCGGCGACACCACATAGACAGACAGCGGGTGCACGCCCTTCAATTCGTTGTAGGAGGCGAGGTTCTTGCGGTAGAAGCGGTCCACCACCGGTGCGAGCCGCTCCGGGTCGTCGCCCATGAAGGGCAGCTGCGCCACCTCCAGGATGTCAAATCGGTTGGGGGTGTAGCCGGGGATGAACACCACCAGGTCGGCCTGCCCGTCGCGGGCCACGTCGAACTGGGCGGGCACGGTGCCCACCACCTTGGGCAAGGTGTCGATCTTCACGCGGCCCTGCGTGATCTTCTCGACTTCGGCAATCCAGGGCTCGATCACTTCCACGCGCATCGCCTGGCCCGCGGGCAGCCAGTTCGAGTATTTCACCGTGGTGGTCTGAGCCAACGCGGGCGCGCTGGCCGCGAAGGCACTGACTAAAGCGATGGCTGTTGTGAGCCTTGAAATGGAAAGACGCATGCTTGTCTCCTAGGTTGGATTGACGCGGGAACGACCAGGGTTGGCAAGCCCTATAATAGTCCGTCGGGACGGTTTAATAAATAGCCCCGGAATGAAAATTCCTAGGGATTTCCCCAGTAATTACCCGGAAAATCGAACCCCGGACGTACTCATTCCCGGAAACATAACCGACTCATAAGACGGTTTTACGCAGAGGGGATCAAGGCAACCCACCGGCAGACTCGCATCGGCGCCCGGTCAGCGGTAGGCCGGCGGGTGATCGCCGCCTTCAAATCCGTTGAGGAACAGCTCGGTCAGCCGGTCTGCCAGCTCATGCGGCGTCATGCCGCCCTCCTTGCGGTACCAGCTGGCTGTGGAAATCATCGAGCCATACAGGAACAGCGCGTACGACGCGCGCTCGCGCCGTCGCCGCATGAGGTTCGGATTGATCTCGCTGAGCAGCTCCACCACAAAGTCCAGCGCCCGCGCTTGCGCCAGCTTGATCTCCTGCTGCTGCAGTGGCGGCAGGAACTTGAGGTCGTTGGTCAGCACCATGTGCTCGTGGCGATGCTCGGCGGCACGTTTGACCATGGCGCGTACCAGTTGAGACAGCCGCTCCTTCGGCGTTCCCGGCCCGTGCGCAATCTCCTCCAGCTCACCCACTGCGGTGGAAATGTGCTCGCTGATGATCACATGCAACAGCACTTCCTTGCTGGGGAAGTAGTGGTACAGCGCAGACTTGGACACATTGCACGCCGCCGCGATGTCTTGCAGCCGGGCGCTTTCGAAGCTGGCGCTGGCAAACAGCGTGGCTGCCTCTTCGAGGATCTTCTGGCGTTTGTCGTCGTGGTTGCTGGCAAGCGATCGGGCCATCGTGTTCCGGTACTGGGTTGAACCGGGTATTCTGATGCAACTACCAGGCAACCACGCCCCGGTCACACAGGCGTCCATACTGCGCTTGCGTCACGCCCAGCAGTTGTGACAGCACCTCACCAGTGTGCTGCCCCAGCATGGGCGCAGCACCCGCCGGCAGGCGCTGCATACCCGAGAAGTTCAAAGGCAGACCCGCCGCCAAGTACTTCCCCACCCCCGGCTGATCGATCGTCCTGAACAACGGGTTAGCCGGCGAGCAGGCTTCGTCCTGCGTCACCAGCTGAGTAAGGGTCTGGTACTTGCCCCAGCAGGCGCCGTGCTTCGTCAGCGCGGCTGCGGCATGCGCATAGCTGTGGCGGGCCATCCAGCCCTCCACCAGCACGCCGAGTTCCTTGCGGGCCTTGAAGCGGTGGCCTTCCAGGTTGAGGTTCAGGTCCAGCTGTTCGCCCAAGGCCCTCACCGCCTCGTTCAATCCCATGGCGTCGCAAATCGCCTGCCATTGCTTCAAGGTCAGGCCCACGATGATCACGCGTTCGCCGTCTGCTGTCTTGAAGTCGCGGCCAAATGCGCCGAACAGCTCGTTGCCGTGGCGCTCGCGCTGGTGACCGAGCTGGGCCTCGGCGATGAGGCCCAGGTGGCTCACGACGGCGAGTGCCACATCTTCGAGCGGCAGCCTCACATGCTGGCCCCGGCCAGTTTTCAGCCGGTGGCGTTCGGCGGCCAGCAGGCCGACTGCCGCCATCTGGCCCGTGATGAGGTCCCAGGCGGGCAGCACGTGGTTGACCGCTTCCTGATGGACCGCTCCACGCTCATCGCCCGTGATGTACGGGATGCCCACGCGTGAATTGATGGTGTAGTCCACCGCCGAGCCGCCGTGCCGGTCGCCCTGCACGGTGAGCTGGATCAGGTCCTCGCGCTTCTCCTTGAGCTTTTCGTGGTCAAGCCAGCCGCGCGCCGGAAAGTTGGTCAGCAAAATGCCGGCGTCTTCACCCGGTGCCGTGATAAGCGCCATGGCGATTTCGCGGCCTTCGGGTTGGCCCAGGTCCAGCGTCACGGACCGTTTGGACTTGTTCAGGCCGCACCAGAAGAGGCTGACGTCATCGTGCGTCACCGGCCACCGCTTGTAGTCGAGCCCGCCGCCCAAAGTGTCGATGCGGATCACATCGGCACCCATCTGCGCCAAAGTCATGCCGCCCAGCGGCGCCGCCACGAATGCCGCGGCCTCCACCACGCGCATGCCCGCCAGGATCGCATCACTCATGTTATTCCCCTGCGCCCTGCAGTCCCAGGGCACGTTCCATCAGGCTGCGTGCAATCACCTTGAGCGCCAGCGTTTCTTCCGCGCCCTCGAAGATGGACAACACGCGCGCATCCACAAAGTAGCGGCTTACGGCCGTTTCCTCGGCATACCCCATGCCGCCGTGTAGCTGCAGCGCCTCGCGGGTGACGAGTTCGGCTGAACGGCAGGCCAGCAGCTTGACCAGGCTGGCCTCCATGCGGCCATTGCCGGTATCCACAATGCCCGCCACGGTGTAGGCCAGCCACCGGCAAGCGGCCAGGCGCGCGGCCATGCGTGCCAGCTTGGCCTGCGTAAGTGCAAACCCGCCCAGCGGTGCACCGAATACCTGGCGGTCGCCGGTGTAGCGGATGGCTGCACGCAATGCGGCGCGCATCACGCCGCAGGCGCGCGCGGCAGTCTGCATGCGACCACCCACCATGCCGGCCATGGTGAAGTAAAAGCCCTTGCCGAGGCCCGCCTCGCCACCAATCACATTGGCATCGGGCACAAAAAAGTCCTCGAACGCCAGGTCAAATGAATGCATGCCGCGGTAGCCGATGGTCGGGATGGCCCGGCCTGTGAGCTTGCCACCACCGTCTTGCTGGTACGTGAACTCGTGGGTGTCGTACGAAGGCTTTTCAACCAGCAGCAGGCTCAGGCCCTTGTGGCCCAGCGCACGGTCGGGGTTTGTGCGCGTGACCACCATCAACACGCCCGCCTTGCCGGCAAAGGTGCACCAGGTCTTGGCGCCGTTGAGCACCCAGCCGCCGGGCACCTGCGTGCCCTTGAGGCCCAGCGCGGCCACGTCGGAGCCATAGTCGGGCTCGGTGATGGCAATCGCACACAGCGGGTCGCCTGCGGCCAGCCGGGGCAGCCAGTGCGCCTTTTGCGCCTCGGTGCCACCAGACATGAGGGCGCGGCTCAGGATTTCGGGGCGGGTGATCAGGCTGCCGGCCGCGGCCAGCGACGCCTCGGACAGGGCCTCGGTCACCACCACCATCAGCAGGGTGTCGTCGTACTCATCAGGGCCGCTGCCGCCGAACTTCTCGGGAATCGCCAGGCCAAACACCCCCATCTCGCGCATGGGCTGCAACAGCGACTCCGGCACCGTGAGGTCATGCCGGTGGATGGCCTCGGCCTGCGGCGCCACCACTTCGGCGGCGAAACGCCGGAAGGCGTCCTGGGCCTGTGCATGCTGCCCGTCCAGCACAGGCGCACCCACATCGTCATCGCCTTGTGCCACGGCACGACCGGTGGCCTCCAGCGCGGGGGCACCGCCGGCTTCGCGCCGCAAGGTGATCCACGCTGCACTGTCACGCACCCCGCGCAGCGCGACGGCGTCCAGGCCGGCCTCGGCGCACACCGTCTCCAGCCGGTCGATCACCGAGATGACGGCGTCCACCGTGAAGACCAGCGCCAGCTGCGCCTGCAGCACGGGCGAGCCAGGCGTCACTGCCGCCACGCTGGTTTCAGCCGCCAGCAGCTCGGCACCGGCCCAGGCCAGCTCGAAGCTGGCCACCTGCTTTTCATCGAGCAGGCGGCTGACCAGCCGGCCCTGGCTGGCACAGGCCTGCGCGAGTGCGGCCACGCCGGCGTCGAATACAGGGCGCAGCGCCGCGAGCACCTCGCGGGCCGCGTGCAGCTGCTGCTTGATCGTGTCGTCCATGCGGATGATCCTGGTTCAGGCAGTTACGCCGGCCAGCGCAGCCAGCGCCTTTTTCGCGGCCTCGCGCCCGGTGTAGGCACAAGCCTGGGTGCCGCCGTCGCCGTAGTCCTTGACGGCGTCACCCACATGCCACAGATTGGCCAGCGGCGTGTCCTGCGGCATGTCGTAGCCCGCGCACGAGCGCTGGGCTGGCCATTCACCGCGCATCACGCGCACCGACAGCATCTTGGCGTCCTTGAAACCAGGGAAGATGTCGCGCAGGTCGGCCAGCGACTCCTCGATTTCCACCTTGTCGTCAAAGTCGCCGATGGCTGGGCGCGGCACGGCGTAGGCAACGTACTGGTACCAGCCTGCGGGCGCCAGCTCCGGGCAGGTGGCGGTGAGTTCACCCATGTTGCACAGGCGGCGCGTCTTGCCAAAGGTGATCAGGCCCGGCACGTCCAGCAGGCGTTCACGGGTGGCGAAATTGATGACGATGTTGGCCGCCGGCTGCGGCGTCGATTGGGCGCGCGCAATGTAGTCGGCGCCAAAGGCCTCGGCGCCGGGCAGCAGTGCCGTGGCCGTGGGGCCAATGTTGCTGATCACGACACCGGTCTGCACCCGCTTCGTTACCCCGCCGTGCTGGATGTCCAGCGCCGTGACGCGCCCGTCCTCGCAGTGCATTCCCACCACCGGGGCTTCCAGCCAGATGTCGCCGCCGCGCGCGCGGATGCCGGCGCCCAGGTCATCCCAAAGGCCCACAGTACCCCGTGGGCAAAGGCCAAAGCGCTTGAATGCGCCCTTTTGCGCAAAGTACACCAGGAAGGCGCGAGCGGGCAGCTCGTCTGCGTTGGCTGCGAAGATCGCCGCGCACAGGTTGCGAAAGATCGCGTGCACGGTTTCATTGGTGGTGTATTGCTCCAGCCACTGGCGGGTGGTCAGCTTGGCCTCGGGCAGGTCGCCGGCGCGTGCATCGGCAAACTTCGCACCGATCTTGGCGGCCTGCTTGGTAAAGGTGCCCAACAGCATCCCCCAGCCCCCCTTGGCCACGTTGATGACCTTGCCGTCGATGTAGAACACGGTCGCCGGGTTCGGCTCGCGGATGTCCAGCGGCACACCCAGCATGTCGAAGGTTTCCTCGAAGATGCCGCCGCGCTCGATCGCAATGGCGCCGATGTTCACGATGTGGCCGTCAATGATTTCGCTGGAAGCGCGCCCGCCCAGGCGGTTCAGCCGCTCCACCAGCAGCACCTTCTTGCCGGCGGCCGTCAGGCGTGCCGCTGCGCTCATGCCGCCGGCGCCGGCGCCGATGACCACCGCGTCGTAGCGGGCAGTGTTTGCATTCATAAAATGATCTCCTGGGTTTGGTCGTTTTTTGGGGAGCCTCAGGCAAATGCCGCCGAGGCCTTCATGCCGGTAAAGCCTTCGGCGTCGCTCGTCCAGAGTTCTGCGCCTGCGGCTATGGGTGTGCCGCACACGCGCAGCGCCTGCCCATCAAAAGACGGGCGCATTGCGCGAAATGAAAATCCGTTGATCGCCGCACCGGGACGCTCGCGCTGCACCAGATCCAGAAGCAGAGTGGCCAGCAGCGGGCCGTGTACCACGAGCGCGGGGTAGAACTCCACCTGCGTGGCGTAGTCACGGTCGTAATGGATGCGGTGGCCGTTGTAGGTGAGCGCCGAAAACCGGAACAGCAGCGCCGGGTCGGGCACCAGCGCATGCTCCCAAGGGGGCGCGGCGGGCGCGCGCTCGCCCGGCGGCAACGGCGCGGGTGCGGTGGGCGCGTCGCGGTAGACGATGTTTTGCTCCTCGGCAATGCAGGTGTTTCCGTCCTGGCTTACCACATGGTCAACGGTCACGAACACCAGCGGTCCGGTCTTGCCTTCTTTCAGGTCGACGCTGCGAACAGTGGACACCTTTTGCGCCGTGCGCCCGATCAGCAGCGGCGCATGCACCTGCAGGCGCCCCGCGGCCCACATGCGCCGCGGCAGCGGCACGGGCGGCAGGAAGCCGCCACGCAGCGGGTGGCCGTCTGCACCGATAGCCGCGCGTGCAGGCGCATCCAGGAAATAAAGCCAGTGCCAAGGCAGCGGCAGGGCGTCGCCCTCACCGGGTGCGGTGGAGCGGTCCAGCAGACCCGCCAGCGCGCGCGCGGGAAACGGGTCGATGGCCTGCGTCATGACCTGCTCGCGGCCCACCCAGCCCCGCAGGTGCGCCACGTCGATGACCGGCGCCGCCGGTGCGGCGTTCACCGCTGTGCCTCCGGCGTGAGCAGCGGCAACCCCAACGCCACGCGGCGCGCGAGCCAGGGGCTGGCGCGGTAGCGTGGGTCGCCGGTGGCGTCCTGCTGCGCGCGCAGGATCGCCAGGATGCGGGCCGGGCCGATGCGGTCGCCCCATGCCAGCGGGCCGTGCGGGTACCCCAGGCCCAGCTTCACCGAGTCTTCCAAGTCGGCCACGCTGGCAATGCCGCGCTGCACGATGTTGGCCGCAATGTTGACGATGGTGGCCATGACGCGCTGCGCGATGAAGCCGCAAGAGTCGTTGATCACCGTGACCGCGACACCATCGCTGGACAGCAGCGCATGTGCCAGGTCACGCGCGCCAGGCGCCGTGACGGTGGTGAGCATCAGCGTGCGGCGCAGCTCCAGCGGCGTGACGGGATCCACTGCCACGGTGCGCGCCGGGTCCAGCCCGAGCGACAGCGCCGTGCTGGTGGCGTCCATGCCCCAGGGTTGCACAATGCAAAGGTCGGCGTCGCAGCCGCGGTTCATGACCGCCAGGCCGGCACGCACGGCCAGCGCCTTCAGCACATCGGCCTGCTGCGCATGCTGATCCACCCACACGCTTTGCCCTGCCGCAAGCGCCGGCACGGCGCGCGCTGGCGGGCGCTGCGGCTTGCTGTCGACGTAGCGGTACCAACCCTCCCCGCTCTTACGCCCGAACAGGCCAGCGGCCACACGCGGCGGCACCAGTGACGACGGGCGAAAACGCGGCTCCTGGTGGAACTGTTCGTAGATCGACGCCATCACCCGCGACGAAACATCCAGACCGGTCAGGTCCAGCAGCTCGAACGGGCCCATGCGAAAGCCCATGGCGTCGCGCAGTACGTCGTCCACATCGGCCGGGGTGGCCACCTGTTCCTCGACCACCCGCAGGCCTTCGGTGTACAGGCCTCGGCCTGCGTGGTTGACCAGAAAACCGGGCTGGTCAGCGGTGACCACCGCGCGGTGGCCTGTGCCTTCGGTGATGTCCTTGAGGAGTTGCACCGTGGCCGGTGCGGTGCGCACGGCGGCGATGACTTCGGCCACTTTCATCAGCGGAACCGGGTTGAAAAAATGCAGGCCCGCCACGCGTTCCGGACGGGCACAACCCGCCGCGATCTCGGACACCGTCAGCGACGAAGTGTTGGTTGCAAGTACAGCGTCTTCTCCGAGGATGCCTTCGAGGGCGCGGAACAGATCGCGCTTGACGCCCAGGTCCTCCACGATGGCCTCGACCACGACGGCGCAGCCGGCCAGCGCGCCCAGATCCGGCGCGGCGCTGATGCCGGCGCGGATGCGCTCGAACGCATCCACCGCCAGCCGGCCCTTGTCCACGTTGCGCTGGAGCATGCCCACCACGTACGCCACGGCCGCGCCAGCCGCGCCGGGCTGTGCGTCGTAGATGCGCACGGGGTGGCCCGCCTGCGCGTACAGCTGCGCAATGCCACGCCCCATGGTGCCGGCGCCTACTACGCCGATGGTGATCTTGTCGGTCATCCTAGGAACCCTTGAATTGCGGCTTGCGTTTGTCCAGGAAGGCACGCATGCCTTCGGTCTTGTCGGCGGTGTCAAATAGCAGCAGGAACTCGCGGCTCTCCAGCGCCAGCGCGGCGTCCAGCGGCAAGTCGGCTCCCTGTCGAAGCACGCGCCGCGTGGCGGCCACAGCCTTGGGCGGCATGCGTGCAGCCTTGGCCGCAAGTGCCAGTGCACGCGTGAGTGTCTGCCCTGGGTCAGCCATCTCAGCCACCAAGCCGAGCTGGAAAGCCCGCGCTCCGGTTAGCTGTTCACCAGTTAGCAGCATCATGCTGGCGACCTGCTTACCCAGACTGCGCACCAGCCGTTGGGTTCCGCCCGCGCCCGGCATGATGCCCACTGCTAATTCTGGCTGTCCGAAACGGGCGGTTTCATCGGCAACGATGAAGTCGCACATCAGCGCAAGTTCGCACCCTGCGCCCAGCGCAAAACCACTCACGGCCGCAACAACGGGCTTGCGACAGTTCGCAACAGGCGCCCAGTAGCTGCCAAGGTCAATGTCGGCTACATCTTGTGCGCCCTTGTCTACCAGCAGATTGAGGTCGGCGCCGGCAGCGAAGACAGACTCGCTGCCGGTGATCACGATACAGCCAACATCACTGTCGCGATCAAGCACACTGACAGCATTTGCAATCGCGGCCCGCATGGAAAGGTCGAGCGCATTCCGTTTTTCGGGTCGGTTCAGTGTCACGACACCCACAGCCCCGTCCCGATGCACAAGCACGGGCACGGGCACGGTCTCGAGTTCATCCGTCACAGGCCACCCCCTGCACGAACAAAGTCAGGCTTTCGCTTTTCGCGAAACGCAGCGTAGCCTTCTTCAAAATCGTCGCCTAGCAGGCACACAGTCTGGTCTGATTCTTCTCTGGCAAGCTCCTCAGCAAGTGAACCGGAGACATTGTTGAGTCTTTGCTTCATTCGACTGAATGCATCCTGGGGCAGGCGAGCCAGTTCCGAGGCCTTGCGTACGGCCGCATCCATAACTTCGGCGTCGGGAACCAATTCGTCGATCAACCCGATCCGCAAGGCCTCCTCACCCTCAATGGCTGCTCCGCTGGTTAGTATCCGGCGGGCATTCCCTATTCCCACTCTGCGCGGTAGCGTCAGCAGTTGCCCCCAGTCGGGGACCAGACCTAGGCGAAGAAACGGAAACAGGGCACGGGTGCCGGGCCCACCAACGATATGGTCTCCAAGCAGCGCAAGGCCGACCACAGCCCCCGCTGCGATGCCTTCCATTGCGCTGACAACCGGAAAGCGCGCGTCGGCGAGCATGCGGCACAACTCATGAATATGTTGCATCCTTGCGCGCGCGCCCTCTTCATCCAGCCCATGCATGCTGGGTACGTCGCCGCCGGCCGAAAATACGCCGCCAACGCCGCCAATGACGAGAGAGCGCGTTGAACCGTCATTCAGAATCCGCTGTAAATGACGGGTCAATTGATCCCTTACATCGAAGTCAATGGCATTTCGCTTGGAGGGTCTGTTGATGAGAAGTCGGGTAACCAGCGTCGAGGGTTGGTCAATCAGCACTGACTGTTCGCTCATGGTCAAACCCCTTCCAGGCCCACGATTGAAATTGAACACACGTTCTGCGACGGCTGGCCGCCCAGGTTGTGGATCAGACCCGTCTTGGGATCTGCCAGCTGGCGCGGGCCAGCACGGCCTTGAAGCTGCAAGTAGATTTCGTACAACATGCGGATCCCGCTGGCGCCAACGGGGTGACCAAAACACTTGAGACCCCCATCGATCTGGCACGGAACTTCGCCGTCGGCATCAAACACTCCATCCAGCACATCGCGCACCGCCTGGCCTTCGCCAGACAGGCCCAAGTCTTCCATGGTGACCAATTCGGTGATTGAAAAGCAGTCGTGCACCTCGGTCATGCTGAGCTCTTTGCGCGGATCGCGAATACCGGCTTCCTGGTAGGCCTTTTTTGCGGCAATGCGCGCGGTGTGCACATAGCTACCATCCCATTGGCTGGACTGAAGTTCCCAGCCATTGGACACGGCGAGCTGCAATGCCTTGAATGTCACGAGGTCGGTTTTCCCTAGAGCGCGCGCAATCTCCGGGGTGGTGACAACAACCGCGGCGGCACCATCTGACACTCCGCAGCAGTCAAACAGCCCCAAAGGCGCTGCAATGGTTGGCGCCTTCATGCACTGCTCTTCTGTAATCGGCTTTTGCAAGTGGGCCTTGGGGTTCTTGGCGCCATTGGCGTGGCTTTTGATAGAGACATGCGAGATGGCGCGCTTGAGCAACGCGGCATCGATGCCGTGCTTTGTGCGGTACGCACTGGCCAGTTGTGCAAAATTGGCCGGTGCCACAGCATTGGGGTACCACTGGGGGATGTATGTTCCGACTTGCGCCATCGGCAGGCCGCCGTAGCCTGTGTCCTTGAGCTTCTCAACGCCCAACGCCAAGGCGATATCACAGGCACCAGCGGCCACCGCGTAGACAGCAGCGCGAATGGCCTCGGAGCCACCAGCGCAGAAGTTCTCTACCCGGGTGACACCGATGTTGGGCAAGCGCAGCGCAATGCTCATGGGAGTGCCGCCACGCCCTGTACCTACGTCATCCATGTGGGTGGAATACCAGGCCGCACCAAGCTGCTCCGGTGTGATGCCGGCGTCCGCCATGGCTTCGTTGTACGCCTCCAGCATGAGGTCTTCGGGGCTGGCGTCCCAGCGTTCGCCAAATTTGCTGCAGCCCATCCCGAGGATGGCGACCTTGTCCTTGATGCCCGTGGCCATTGCGGTTCCTTTCAGGGGTTGGCGGAAGCCGCACGCACCGGCGTGGCTTTCCAGAAGTAGCGGGTGAATCCGCGGCGCTCGTCCGTGTCCTTGACGCGAAAAACCATCTCCATGGCGGTGCCGGAATCGACCTCGCCAACATCCAGATCGGTGAAGTCCATCAGGATGCGGCCGCCGCCTTCAAAGTCGATCTGGCCATAGTGGTGGGGCGGCGCCGGGTGGTACGACAGGTACTCGGCCGACCACGACAGGATTTTTGCGGGCCGGTCGGCCAGCTTGTGCGGCTTTTGCGTGTCCTGCAGTGGCTTGCCCTGGTCATACGACAGGCGCGACGGTGGGAAGTGCACGCTGCCCGTCACCTCGCAGCGGCCAGCCACCAGCCCCATCAGGGCCGTGCGGTGTCGCCATGCAGTAGATAGAGCCGTCTTTTTGTCCTGCTCGCCGCGCATGCCGCGCTCCAGCTGCAGCTGGCCCTTAAAAGCCAGGAATTTGGTGTAGTTGCTCTCAATCGCACCACGTGCGAGCCACTGACCTACACCGCGTGCCGGCCGGAAAGATCCGATGGCATCAGTGACACGGAACACCAGCGCCTGGGCACCGCTTCCAAATTGAGCCACCACAATCACCTGGCCTGGCTGGGCTCGCTCCAGCACATGCGACAGCAACAACAGGCCATGGGGCAAGCCGCTGTCGCCCACCTGGTCCAGTAGCGCATCCACCACCGCTTCGCCGCGGATGCCACATGATTTGGCCAGTTGTACGTCCATCTTGGCGAAGCTGGATGGGAAGATGAAGTGATCCACCTGCGCGGCGCTCACACCGGCCTGCTGCAGCGCCGCAGCCACTGCACGCGGCATCAGCTTGCTGATACCCTCGTCACGCACCCAGCGCTCTTCCCAGTGATAGTCGACCTCCTCGCCGGTAGCGCGGAAGTGGTCCACAAAATCAACTGACAAGGTACCAGCGCCCAGGAACTCGGCCAGCACCTTTTCCCGCCCGATCAACAGCGCTGCAGCGGCGTCGCCGTAGTCAAGCTCCTGCTGGCTGGCCGCGCGGGTCTTGCGCTCGTCGGCGGCCAGCACCAGGACGTTCCCCGCGCCGGCCCGCACCCGTGCGACGGCCTGAACCACCGCCGACAGCGCTGCGCGTTGAGAGCCGCCCATGTCCAGCGCGTCAATGTCGTCATCCAGCGCCAGCGCACCGGCTGCAATACCCGCGTTCATGCGTTCGGCAAACGGCAAGGTGTCAGACGCAAGGAAGACCGCGCGCACATGCCCGCGGTCTTCGCCCGGGCCCAGGCAATCGCGTGCAGCGGCCACCGCCATGGTGATGGCGTCTTCGTCCCAGTTGGCCATGGCGCGTGTGCCCTTGCGGCCTGCAAAGTTGGGCGCATACCAGGCATTGGCCTGCGCCACCGCCTGGCGCGACAGACGCAGGCGCGGCAGATAGCCGCCGAAGCCGGTGATTCCGATCATGTGGATGTCTTTCGGTTGGACGCGGCGTCAAGTTGCGCCGCAATGAACTGGCCGCCCGCCGCCAGCGCATTGCGCGCCTCGGGCAGCTCAGCGGGAAACTGCTGGAAAACGTGGATCATGCCGGGCCATACCTGCAGCTCGGCCTGCGCGCCAGCGGATCGGGCCTTGCGCACGAAGTCCTCTGAATCGCTGACCACGGTCTCACGCTCGCCGACTTGCAGCAGCAGGGGCGGCAGCGCGCCCAGTTGCGCTGGCGTGGCAAACAAGGGCGACACCTTCGGGTCTTTCGCGTCGGCGTCGCGGCCGAGGTAATTGCGCGCCATCGCCACGATCATGGGTTGCTGGTGGATCGGGTCGAGCGCGGCACGGGTCTGGTAGCTGGCGCCCGATGCGCTCAGGTCGGTCCAGGCGGACAGGCCCCAGAATGCGGCAGGCAACGGCTCGCCGCGCGCCTGCAGCGCCAGCAGCAACGAAAGCGCCAAGCCGCCGCCGGCCGAATCGCCCGCCAGCGCCACCTGTGACGAAAGCACACCCTGCGTACGCAGCCATTGCCAGACGGTCAAGGCGTCGTCCAGCGCCGCCGGATAGCGGTGCTCTGGCGCCAGCCGGTAGCCCACGCCCAGCACGCGAGCGCCGGCCGCAGCGCTGATGCAGGCCATGAGTTCGCTGTGCGAAGCAAGCGAGCCCACCTGGAACCCGCCGCCGTGGAAGTAGACGATGACGCGGTCTTCGCGTGCGCCGGTGGCGGCGACCCATTGGCATGGCACGCCGCCCGCATCGACCGCGTCCATCCGCGCATCGCCTTGCGCGCTGAAAAGCGCGTCCCAGTCGGCGCGCATCTGCGCCACCGGGGTGTCGCGCCGCCAGCGGCCGTAGGTCTGACGAACACGCGTAATGACGGCTTCAACAGCGGGGTTCACAGCGGAGTCGCTCATGCGCCGCACCCCATGCCACCGGACACACCCAGCACCTCGCCCGTCACAAAACCTGCTGCGTCGCTTGCCAGAAACGCCACTGCAGCCGCCACTTCATCGGGGGTACCCAGACGGCCCGCCAACGTGGCATCCGTCATGGCGGCCATGATCTTGTCGCCGGCCTGTGTCACCGCTTTGCGCAGCAGCGGCGTGTCGATCGGACCAGGCGCCACCACATTGGCCGTGATGCCCTTGCGGCCGTTCTCTCGGGCGATGGACCGGGTAAAGGCAATCACGCCGCCCTTGGCAGCTGCGTATACGGAGCCGCCACGCGAGCCCAGGCGGCCCGCTTCGGACGCCACATTGATGATGCGCCCGTAGCCGCCCTGCTGCATGGCAGGCAGCACCGCATGGGTGGTGTTGAGCACAGACTCCAGGTTCACGGCCAGCAGCCGGCGCCAGTCGTCGGGTGAGGTTTGCGTGAAGAAGGCATGCTGGTCCACGCCCGCGCTGTTGACCAGGATGTCAAACGGGCCGCTTTCGCGCACGATGGCATGGACACGGTCAAAATCCGTCACGTCCAACTGCACACCCGTCGCGTCGATCTCACCCGCAAGGCGCGCTGCAGCGTCACCTTGCAGGTCGGCGATGACCACGGCTGCACCATCTGCCCCCAGCCGGCGGGCAATGGCTGCGCCGATGCCACTTGCACCGCCGGTGACCAGTGCCCGACGCCCCGCCAGCGGGGTTGCGTTGGCGGCGGGCATCAGCGCCCCGTGAAGCGCGGCGCGCGCTTTTCGATCACGGCCGACAAGCCTTCGCGGGCATCAGCCATGCCGCTGAGCATGGCTTGCGTGCTGTTTTCCTCATGCATCACGGTCTCGACGCCCTGGCCGATGCCGCTCCACAGCAGGCGCTTGGTGTTGGCAAGCGCGGCGGGTGCGCCAGCGGCCAGCTGGCTCGCCAGCGCCAGCGCATCTTCGTTGAGGGTGGCGTCGGGCACCACGCGGGTGATGAGCCCCATCTCCTTGGCCTCGGGCGCCGTGATCACAGGGTTAAGCATGAGGATTTCGGTGGCGCGGCGCAGGCCCACCAGCTGCGTGAGCGTGACCGAGACGCCCGCATCTGGCACCATGGCCACGCGTGTGGCACCAGCCAGGAACTTGGCGGATGCGCCGGCGACCACAAAGTCGGACGAACACACCAGACCCATGCCGCCGCCGCCCGCTGCGAAGCCATGCACGGCCGTCACCACCGGCGGGTTCAGGCGAAGCAGTCCCGCAGCCACCAATTGCAGATACGACGTTGCCACGCGGATGTAGTGCGGCAGATCCTCTCCCTTGGAAAGGAAGGTGTGCACGTCGCCACCGGCGCAGAAATTTTTGCCTTCGCCGGTTATCAGGACGGCGCGCACACGGCCATCGCCATGCACCTGTATGACCACCTCGTGCAGCGCCTTGAGCAGTTCAATGTTCAGCCCGTTGGCCGATTCGGGACGGTTCAGCCGGATGTGGGCCACGCCATCGGCGTGCAGTTCGAGCAGCACCGGGCCGTCGGCCACCAGAACAGAAGGGGAAGCAGGGGTCATAGCATGCGCCTCAGATCAGGAAGGCCATGGAGTACAGGGCCGTGTGGTTGTTGACCAGCATCACCTTCTTGAAGGCCATGCGCAGGCTCTCACCTTCGCGGCGCAAGGTGTATTCGTTGCGCGACGCCCAGATCTGGTCCCCACGCGTCTGCGACTCGAACACCATCGCATTGGCGGCAACCTTCAATTCGGCGCCGTTGTCGCTAAGGATCTCCACGTTGGAGACCAGGCGGCGAAGGCGCGACTGCGGCGTCTGACTGAAGCGTTTGCCGGTGTGGTACTGGCGGATTCGCAGTGCGATGCGTGAGCGGTTGTCGTAGATGATGGACATCTGCTGCTCGGGGTCTATGTCGTCGCCATTGGCAGGGACCCAGTAGACACCGTCATCGGTCCACAGGCTTTCCCAAGCGTCGTAGGCATTTTCGTCCTGCAGCCGCGCCTCACGGTAGATGAACTGGGTGACCTCTTCGAGCGTTGCCCGTTGTTCCGGGGTCATCGCCATTACGCAGCCTCCATCAACGATTTGTAGTGGCGCCAGATACCGCGGCTGGGCACTTCGTCCGTGTTGTCGCCGATCAGGAAACCGTCCTCGTCGCGCCGCTCGCGATGCTTGCCACGCCCCAGGTACAGCCATTCGGGGTTGCGCATCTGCACGCCCATCTGCGTGCGCTCGTACATTTCGGCGTCATCGGCCAGCAGGAAGCCGGCCGGTCCCACGGAGCCCATGGTCTGCTGGCGCAGGCGGCGGTTCAGATCCGGCGCACCCTTGAACTGCAGCGCCGTCACGTGCTGGACAGTTTCGTTCACCGACAGCGGCTGAATCACAAAGATCTGGATTTCGGCAATGAACAGGTTCGGAAAGATCATGATGTGCGGCGTGCCGTCGATCATGATGGTGCGGGCCTTTTCGTCCCCGTATGCCGCGTTCATTTTTGACACGTAGTCAGGCAGCTTGTCGGCCGTGGTGCCAAACCACGACATGGGCACGTCGCGCTTGCGGAATTCGGGACGCAGGTCGTTCTCGGTATGTCCGTTGCCAAAGTCCCGCGATACGGCGGTTGACTCGGCGCTGTACAGGGTGCCAATGCCGCTTTGCGCCACCTCGAAGATGGACGCGTGGACGAACGACGGGTGGTAGCCGTCGGTTTCGTTTTCCACCAGGAACTTCCAGTTGGCCTTGACCTTGTGTTTAAGAAAGCCAGCTGTGATCTGGACCTCACCTTCGGGGGAGGTCTCGCACAGCGCATCGATCGAACGCATCGCCGCGCCCAGGTGCTGCTCCAGTGTTGGCCCCTGCTCTGCCATCGAGCCGAAGATGAAGCCACGGTAGTTGCCCACGCGCGCCACCCGGCCCAAGCCGAGTTCGCGGCGGTCCACACCTTCGTAACCCGACGGGAACGGATAACCCTTGAGGTCGCCGTCGTTGGCAAAGGTCCAGCCGTGGTAGGGGCAGGTGAACGAGCGAGCATTGCCCTGCTCGGTCATGCACACGCGGTTGCCGCGGTGCGGGCAGCGGTTGTGCAACAGGTGGATTTCGCCCGACTTGTCGCGCGTCATGAGCACCGGCTCGGGGCCGATGGACTTCATCACGAAGTCATTGGGATTGGGGATTTCACTCTCGTGGCCCACATACACCCAGGTTCGAAACCAGATGTTCTTGAGCTCTTCCTGGTAGATGGCGGGGTCGGTGTAGAGCGAGCCGTGCACCTGATTGGCCCGAACCAGATGGTCCCAGGCCGGCGGGGGCGCGGACGCCGCAGGCACGATAGGTATGGTGGCGCAGTGTTCCAAAAGCTGACTCCCAAAAGGGTTGTTGGAGCGGATAGTTGATGCAATAATAGACCGACGGGACGGACTATGTCAATAACTTGTTCGGACCCATTTACAGAGGAAAGAACATCCCATGCCAACCGTCGTATTCATTGACCACGCCGGCGCCACCTACCCGGTTGAGGCGCCGCTCAACAAGAGCCTGATGCAGGTCGCACTGGACAACGCCGTGCCCGGCATCCTGGGCGACTGCGGCGGCTCGTGCAGCTGCGCCACCTGCCACGGCTATATCGATCAGCCCTGGGCTGCCCAGCTGCCAGCGCGCTCGGAAACCGAGGTGTTCATGCTGGAAGGCGTACCAGAGTTGCGTGACAACAGCCGCCTGTGCTGCCAGATCAGGATGACTGCTGCACTGGACGGCGTTGTGGTGCATTTGCCGCAAGAGCAGGTTTAGCCCGCATAGGCCATCAGGCAATCCTGTGTGATGGTGGCCAGCGAGCGGCCTTGCACATCGTGCACCGCGCCTATGGACAGGCCCCGCCCGGCTGCGCTCGCGGGGCTGGTGCTGTCAACATGCAGCCACTGGTCAGCCCGCACAGGCCTGTGCAGCCAGATTGCATGGTTGAGGCTGGCGATGTACAGCCGCCGCTCGCCCAGGCCGCGCAGGTGCAAACCCAGCGAGCTGAAGTTCAGCCACCAGTCCGACAGGTAGGCAAACGCTGCAGCATGGATACGTGGTTCATCCGGGAGCGCCTGGGTCGCGCGCATCCAGAACCTGAAGCGGCCATCCATCGTCGCCGGCGCCAGTTGACGCTCCGGCTCGGGAATCCGGAATTCAATGCTGGGTTTGCGGTCTTCCGAGTAGCCCCCCAGCCTGCGCACGCCGCGCATCAGCAGCGGATTGACGTCGTCCAGTGTGGCCAGGTCCTCGGGTCGCTCGCCCGCTGGCGCCGTGCTTGGGGTGTCATGGGTGGGCGACTCCATGGGGACCGCGCTGCTGACCTGCGCGTCCAGCACAAGCCTGCCGTTGGCCTGGCTGCCGCGCACGTTTCGCGAACTGAAGCGTTTGCCCTCCTGCAGGGGTGTGACCTGCAGCTGCACACACTCCTGCGGCATGGCGCCTTGCAGAAACAGGAACTGCATCATGGTCGCTTCACGTCCATCGGGCACATCCATCAAGCCGGCCATCATGGCCTGCCCCAGCAACTGACCGCCGTACGACCGCTGGTTGAGATTGGAGTCACCATGACGCGTGCGCCACAGGCCAGGCGCCACAGCGTCCAGCGCTACGAGGTGATGGATATCGAGTTCGTTCCAGGGGGTGTGAATCATGATCAACCTTGGGTGGGCGCCCGGCGATGCCCGGCAGTGCGGGGCTCGATGCCGGGCTTGAGGCGCCAGTCGGGGCCGAACTCGGCCAATGCGTGTACAGGCATGGTGTCTTCATGCTCGATGGCGCGCAGCCGCGCCTCATACTCATCAAGGTAAACCTTGCGCTTTGCATCGTCGGTGTACTGGATGGACCAGCCTACGAATGGTTGCAGGACCTGCAGGCCGCTGTAGCCAAAAGTTCCGTACTGCAAATGCCAAAGAATGATGTCACGCTGGCCCAATAAGCCACCGGGCTCCATCATTTCAGGGAAACAACCCGTGGTAAACGCCAGCATGGCCTTGCGGCCCTTGAGGCCGCCGTTGTCAAAGCGCATGCCACCACTGCCGTACATGGTGCCGTTGGCAAAAACACGGTCAATCCAGCCCTTCATGATCGCCGGCACCGAGAACCACCACAGTGGAAACTGCAGGATCAGCAGGTCGCAGGCCAGCACCTTGTCGATCTCGACCTGGATGTCGGGCGTGAAGGTGTGGCGTTGCGACGAGAGCTTCTGTTCACGGTCGTATTGCAGCGCGTCGGGGAACCGGCGCTGCGTGAAATCGTCGCCCGTGGCCACGGGGTTGAATCCCATGGCATACAGGTCGGACACCACCACCTCGTGACCGCACCCGGACAGTGTTTGCACCGAACGGTCCAGCAGCGCACGGCCAAACGAGAGCGGCTCGGGATGGGCAAAAACAATCAAGACCTTCATGGCTCCTCCATACATGGTTCGGATCTTTATAATAATCCGTCTTGTCGGTTTATTTATGAATCATATCGCCACACACGCACGCACCTTCCTCTTCCTGCCGGCCGACCGGTTGCCGCGCCTGGACAAAGCGCTGGCCAGCGGTGCGCATATGGTCATCCTGGATCTGGAGGACGCGGTGGCACCCGCCGCCAAGGAATCGGCCCGTGCCGAGCTGGGCGCGCTGTGGCTACAGCTGGACGAAGCCGTGCGCGCGCGCATTGCCATTCGCATCAACGCGACGGCCACGCCCTGGCACGCACAGGATGCACTGCTGCTGCGTCAAATTTCAAGCCAAGGCCTGGGCGGCGTGATGTTGGCCAAGACCGAGTCGGTCGCACAACTGGGTGCGCTGGCGCAGCAATGTGCCGGTACGGCCTTGTTCCCGCTGGTGGAATCCGCCATGGGGTTTGCTGCACTGGACCTGATCACCCGCGCGCCCGGCGTGGCGCGCCTTGTGTTCGGGCATCTTGATTTCCAGGTCGATCTGGGCATGCAATGCGGCCCGGACGAGCGTGAACTGGATGCCGTGCGGTTTGATTTCGTCTGCGCCTCGCGCCAGGCTGGCCTGCCAGGTCCGGTTGACGGGGTCACCACGCAACTCAAGGACCCAGCACAACTGGCACACGATGCGCAAAGAAGCCGACGCTTTGGATTCACGGGCAAGCTGTGCATCCACCCGGAACAGGTGGGGGCCGTGAACGCCGCCCTGGGCCCCACCGTTTCGCAGGTCGAATGGGCACAACGCGTGTTGGCGGCTGCCAGCGCACAGGGCGCCGGGGCTTTCCAGTTTGAAGGTGCGATGGTCGATGCCCCGGTGCTCGCCCGCGCCCGTAGCTATTTGTAACCTGTCTCTTGAGGATTCTTTTTTATGAAAGTGATTGTCGCCGTCAAGCGCGTGGTGGACTACAACGTGAAAGTCCGAGTGAAATCGGACGGCAGCGGGGTGGACATTGCCAATGTGAAGATGAGCATGAACCCGTTTGACGAAATCGCGGTGGAAGAAGCCGTGCGCCTGAAAGAAAAGGGCATCGCCACGGAAGTCATCGCCGTGTCCTGCGGCGTCACGCAGTGCCAGGAAACGCTGCGCACGGCCATGGCCATCGGCGCCGACCGCGCCATCCTCGTTGAAACGACCGAAGAGCTGCAGCCCCTGGCCGTGGCCAAGCTGCTCAAGGCCCTGGTGGACAAGGAACAGCCCGGCCTCATCATCCTGGGCAAACAGGCCATTGACGACGACTGCAACCAGACCGGCCAGATGCTGGCGGCGCTGGCCGACCTGCCGCAAGCCACGTTTGCGTCCAAGGTCGAGGTCGCCGACGGCAAAGTCAAAGTCACCCGCGAAGTGGACGGCGGCCTGGAGACCCTCTCCTTGAGCCTGCCGGCGGTGATCACCACCGACCTGCGCCTGAACGAGCCGCGCTATGTGACGCTGCCCAACATCATGAAGGCCAAGAAAAAGCAGATGGACACCGTCAAGCCCGAGGACCTGGGCGTGGACGTGGCCCCGCGCATCAAGACCCTGAAGGTCAGCGAGCCCGCAGGCCGCAAGGCCGGCATCAAGGTGCCCGACGTCGCCACCCTGGTGGCCAAGCTGAAAACTGAAGCGAAGGTGATCTAAATGGCAGCACTCGTTATTGCTGAACACGACAACGCGTCCATCAAGGGCGCCACCCTGAACACCGTGACCGCCGCCGTTGCCTGCGGGGGTGACGTGCACGTGCTGGTGGCCGGCCACAACGCCGGTGCGGCCGCCGCCGCCGCCGCGCAGATCGCCGGCGTAGCCAAGGTGATCCACGCCGACGGCGCCCACCTGGGCCACGGACTGGCCGAGAACGTGGCTGCGCAGGTATTGGCCATTGCGGCCAATTACAGCCACATCGTGTTCCCGGCCACGGCCAGCGGCAAGAACGTGGCCCCGCGCGTCGCGGCCAAGCTCGACGTGGGCCAGGTCAGCGACATCACCAAGGTGCTGGGTGCCGACACCTTTGAGCGCCCCATCTACGCCGGCAACGCCATCGCCACCGTGCAGGCCACCGACGCAACCAAGGTCATCACCGTGCGCACCACGGGCTTTGACCCGGCTGCGGCCACGGGCGGCAGCGCCGCAGTGGAAACGGCAGGCGCAGCGGCTGACAGCGGCAAGAGCACGTTTGAAGGCAACGAGATCGCCAAGAGCGAGCGCCCCGAGCTGACGGCCGCAAAGATCATTGTGTCGGGCGGCCGGGCCCTGGGCAGCGCCGAGAAGTTCAACGAAGTGATGACGCCGCTGGCCGACAAGCTGGGCGCCGCCCTGGGCGCCAGCCGCGCCGCGGTGGACGCAGGCTATGCCTGTTGATTTCCACTGAATCCTGACCCCGGTTTTTCATCTAATTTTGACCCCACCCTTGGTGGAGTAGCCGGGCTACTCGGTTGTGGATAAGTCTAACGTCGACGTTATCGTTTCTCCTTTCGTT
>JBFWUB010000013.1:0-134246 GCA_050247515.1 Ramlibacter sp.
TAGGTGAAGGTCAGCGTGCTGGTGCCGCTGCCACTGGCGTAGTTGACCACCTGGTCCACACCCCCGGTTTCCAGCGTCAGCTGCGGCGTGCCCGTGACCGTGACCGCTTCGCTGAAGTTGACCTGGAGGCTGACCGTGTCGCCCGCCTTGTACGTGCCGTTGGCTGTGCTGCTGTTGACGCTGGCCACCGTAGGGGCTGTCGTGTCGATGACGATGGCTTTGTTGTTGCCCAGCGAGCCCGCCGCGCCAAGCGCCGCCAGCGTCAAAATGGCGTCGGTTCCGCCGGAATTCTTGATCGTGCCACCGTTCAGCGCCAGAGCCGTGGTGCTGTGGTATTCCAGATCGGTCGACGTATCCCCGGCCTGCACCGTGTAGGTGAAGGTCAGTGTGCTGGTACCGGTGCCGCCGGTGTAATCCACCGTCCGGTCGGTTGTGCCGGTTTCCAGCGTCAGCCTGGGCGTGCCAGTCACCGTCACGTTGTCGCTGAAGTTGACCTGGATGCTGACCGTGTCACCTGCCTTGTAAGAGCCGTTGACCGTGCTGGAACTGACCGAGGTCACGGTCGGCGGTGGCGCATAGTTCGTGTTCTGGGTCCCGCCATTGGTCGTGGTGAGCGTCGACACAGCGGTGCCATTCGCACCAGCCGTGTTGCTGCCGCCCGTGGCTGATCCGCCGGTACCCGCGGCGCCCACGTTGCCCGTGCTCAGGGAGGTATTGGTTGTGGAATCAAGGTTGACAATGCCCCCCTTGTTCCAGATGCCGCCAATGCCGAAACCACCAGCGCCACCATTGCCAGTGTTGGAAAAATAGGTGGAGCCACCCCCGCCACCGCCGCCGCCGGCGGCGATGTTGTTGGTGATGCTGCTGTTGGTGATCGTGATGGTGCCCGTGTTGTAGATGCCACCCGCCGCATTGCCGCCGGCACCGCCCGTTCCCTTGGTGCCTGTTCCCCCGCCACCCCCACCGATTGAAATCGAGCCATTGCTTGCGGTTGCGCCACTTCCGCCCGTCGTATAGCCACTGCCTGAGTAGGTTGAGCCTGCACCGCCCGTCGCGCTGCCACCTTTGCCCGCCGTGCCTGCAGATCCTCCGCCCCCTTTGCCCCCCGTAATGCCCGAAGCTGCACTGCCCGCGGCGTAGGCGCCGCCAGGACTGCCGTTGCCGCCGGCTCCGCCAGGCCCGGGACTAAACCCGCCGCCGCCGCCGCCGCCGCCCGCGTAGTTGAACCCGGTGTTCGCGCCGCCACCGCCTCCGCCTGATGCCTTGTTGGCAGTGATCGTGCTGCTGGTGATCGTCAGAGTGCCTGCATTCCTGATACCGGCGCCCAACGCATCCCCCCCCGCGCCGGCAGCACCACCGGCCCCGGCGTTGCCCCCGTTGCCACTGATCTTTCCGTTCGTGATCGTCAGGTTGCTGATGGCGACACTGCCGCCCTGGATGTCCAGCACCCGTGCGTAGTTGCCGCCGCTCAGGGTAAAGCCGCCGCCCACGATGGACAGGGTCTGGCCGTCCGTCACGTTGATGGTGACCGCGTCGGCAGCGGAGCCAAACGTGATGTTGCTGGTCAGGGTGATGGTGTCGGCTGAACCATCGTTCTGGCCCGCCGTGATGGCATCCTTGAGCTGCGTGATGTTGCTCACGCTGGCGGTGTGCAGAAGGTAGCTGTAGTCCACCAGGTCATCTGCCTTGAGCACGGGAACCGCCTCAATGCTGCCGGTAGATATCTCCAGGTTCCAGTCGCCGCCACGCCCGGCCGTGCCGGTGGCGTCCAAAGAGGCCGCCACATCGGCACCGGTCAGCTGCGCCAGCGCGGCCAGGAAAGCAGCCCCCTTGTCGCCCGCGCCCACGTCGCAGCCATACAGCAACAAGTCGGCGTCCTGGGCCAGCGCCTGCCCGATGGCCTGCAGGTCAGCGGCATGCGCATCAAGGTTGCCCGCAAACAATGGCCCGTCGCCCAAAAGCAGCAAGCCATCGTCGCCGTGGGAAACCACGCTCACGCTGGCCAGGTCATGCAGCCCCTGCAGCGCCTCTGCCATCTGCCGTACGCCGTCGCGCCCGGCCTCCAGCACCACGATTTTCACGCCCGGCTGCGCTGCCGCAATGATGGCCTGCGCGTCCGGCACGCGACTGTCAACGAACAGGACCGCGGTAACCGGCTGCCCCGTCGCGCCCTGGCTGTCATTCATGGTGTTCATGGCGTTTCCTTCGAGGCAATGGGTTGCGCGGTGATGACATTGCTGCGGCTGGTCGCGTTGTTCTTCCAGAACGACAGCGCCGCGTACTGTTCGAACAGGTCGGGCGGCAAAATGGTGGTGCGCTCTTCAATCCTGACTTCGGGGCGGACTTTGTGCAGCCCATGCACACCCAGGGGTGCGTCGAATTCGGGTGCGTCGTACTGCACGTTGCTGAAATCGTGGGCAAAGGGCGCCTCCCCCAGAAACTGGTAGATCAGCGCGATCACCTTGTCGGGTGCCCGGGCCAGCAGGTCGTAATCCACGATCAACAGCGACTGCGCGTGCTCGCCAAAAAACGCTTCCTTCAGCGCGGCCCAGGGGTAGCCCACCAGCCGGTTGCGCTGGGCCAGCGTATCCACGCGGCTGTAGACGGTATTGCGCTCGGTCTCGTCGTTGAAAAGCCGCGTCAGCTCGTAGGGGTTGGCGCGGTAGCGCCGCTCCAGGCTGTCCATGATCCAGGCCACGTTGCGCACACAGGCAATCACCTTGGCGCCCGGAAACAGGTCCATGAGCGCGGGCATCTTGGCCGACCACATGCGGTTGGTGTCAAAGATGACTGATTTGCCGGCCTGGTCGGCGTAGTAGGCGTCAAAAATGCCGCGCACCAGGCGGCGGCGCTGGTCCTGCGTGATGGTGGAGCCGAATTCGGTGCCCGCCGCAAACTGCTGGAGCATGCCCGCGAACAGCGCGCCGACCGGGCTGGTCATGCCCGCATGAAAGCGCGGGTTCTGGCGAAGAATGGCTGCCAGCAACGTGGAGCCCGAGCGCGGAAGCCCCGAGATGAAATGGTAGTCCGGCAAGCGGTTTTTCTGCACAAATCCTCCCTTGTGTAATCGGCGCAGTCTACCGGCTTTGGCGCCCGTCCGGAAGACGCATGGACACGGGTTTTCGATCCGCATCCTGAACTTTTTTGCATACATGGCGTTGGCAATTAATTCCCTGTTTGCGCCATTGACTTTGCACAAAGCCGGGCCTAGCATCGCGGCTCCACAACTTGCTATTTCAGGGAGCACACAATGGATGCATTCATGGGCACCATCATGGCCGTAGGCTTCAACTACGCGCCACGCGGCTGGGTCTTCTGCAACGGGCAGACAGTACCCATCCAGCAGAATTCCGCGATGTTTGCCTTGCTGGGCACGATGTACGGCGGTGATGGCCAAACCACCTTCGGCATCCCCGACCTGCGCGGGCGGGTGGCGGTAGGCTCCCAGGGCAACGGCCCGGGCCTGACACCCATCGCCCAGGGCGAACGGGCCGGCGTCAACAACGTGACCATCATTGCCAACGGCGCCGTGTCCATCTCGCTGACCAGCGCCAACCTGCCGGCCCACACGCACCCCGCCACGCTGAGCCTCACCGGGCTGACCGCCAGCACCACGCTGCAAGCCAGCACTGCCTCCACGGGCGGCGGCTTCATTCCCCAGGACAACGGCTACCTGGGCGGTACTACCAGCGGGTCCCCGCCTGCGGCCGCGATCTATCAACCCACCGGGACCGCACCCACCGCGCCGGTCAACCTGGCCGGCCTCAGCACCACCGTCAGCGGCAACGGCACCGTCTCGGTAGGCGCCAATACCGGCGGTGGCCATCCGCTGGTCGCGCCGGTGCAGACCCAGGCTCTCACGTCCATCATGCAGCCGTACCTTGGCCTGAACTACATCATTGCCATGGAAGGCATCTTCCCGGCGCGCAACTGACGTTACGCATGAGTCTGTCTCTCAACCAGGTTGCCCCGCACGTGGGCAGCCTTTTTGTGGTGCATACCCACGCGGGAATGATCAAGCTGCTGCTCGATGATGCGCGCGAGCTTCCGCGGCGCGCCCATCACGAGCAGTTCCGCACGCCCATGTCATTGCTGTTCGCGGGCCCCGAGTCGCCCCAGCTCGCGCAGGACACCTACACGTTTGACCACCCGGTGCTGGGGCGCCAGCTGTGGGCCCTGACCCCCGTGATGGTGGGTTCGCCGCAGGCGCTGACCCAGCTGCAGCTGCGCTACGAAGTGCTGTTTGCCTGATCGTCCCCGGTGAATACATCCAGCGTGTGCTTGGAATGGTAAGCCGCCCGCGCCTGCAACCGGTCCATGTCGTGCTGCGCATACGTCACTGACAGCGCGGGCAACAGCCCGGTCCACACCGCCTGCGGCAAGTCACTGTAGTGCACAACGATGGGCTGCACCGCGTCCATCGACGCCAGGGCGGCCGTCCGTATCGCATCCAGCACGCGCGCGGCGTAGCCGTCCAGGTCGCCGGGCGCCAGGCCCGCGTTGCTCACCTGCAACGCCGAGAGGTCCATCAGCCCCGGCACCATCTGCGGGCCGCGGTGGCGGCGGTGGGATGCCAGCACCTCGTGCGGCGCACGGTCCATGAAGACGACAGGCGTTGCGGGATAAGCCTGGCGCAGCAGCGCCATCCACGGGGTGTGCCAGCTGTCCAGCTTGACGAAAAAGTGGCGCTCCTGCGCGCTGCGGCGCTGGCCCAGCGCCGCAACCAGCCCGCGCAGGGTCGCAAGCCCGCCGCTGCGGCGCGGGCTGCGGTGGTGCAGGCGAAAGAACGCGTCCAGCACCGGCGGCTCCGACATCACGATGTTCTGCGCCAGCGTGGCCAGCATCTGGGTCAGCAGCGTGGAGCCGCAGCGCGACACGTGAAAGATGAAGGCCGTGGGCGCCACCGTGTCATGCACCGTGGCCAGCGCGTCCAGGGGCGTCTGGCACAGACGCCGCTCTCCCGGGGGCTGGGCGACCAGGCTGTCATGAAAGAACGGCTGCACAAACCGCTGCGCCCCCATGTCGCGCCACCACACCGTGCCGGTGGACTCACCCAGCGCCACGGGGTACCAGCCGGCCATTGAGCCAAGGTCCTCGTAACGGACCTCAGTGCCGCGGACCAGCGATCTGTCGTTGTGCATGAATCGCCTTCAGCCGCGCGGCCAGGCCGGCAGCGGCCGGACTGCCGCCGGCCTGCAAGCCGGCCACCACGTCCAGCACGTTGCCGTCATGGATGGCCGGGTCGCCATACGGCGGCGGCTCGCGCAGCACACCGCCGGCGGCCACAAACATCCGCTCCAGCCAGGGGTTGGTCACGCAATCGAGCATGAGGTGAACACGCGGCAGCGCGCCGCGGTTGTCCACGCCGTGCAGGCAGCTGGCGTTGAGGTACCAGGTGTGCCCGGCCGAAAAATGCACCTCTTCGCCATCAATGCGAAACAGCACCTGTGGCGAGGTCAGCACCGGGATGTGCAGCCGCGTGACGCCGTCGTCCAGCGACGCACCGGCGTCGCGGTGCTCCTTGATGACACCGCCGGGCTCCAGCGCCATGAAGCGAACCGAGGTTTTTTCACACTCAAAGGCATCCAGCACCTGGCGCACATAAGGGCAGCGCGCCAGCAGCACGGTGTCGCTGAACGGCGCACCGTCCAGCGGCATGATGTGGTCCAGGCGGCCGCCCACCGAGCGCAGCGGGATGCACGCCCAGCCCTTGTCATACGCACCGGTGTTGAAGTGGCTGATCCAGGGGGAGTCTTCAATGCCGCGCAAATCGTGTTGCAGGCGCGCTGCATCAAAAGACAGGGGCAGGCGCAGGTAACGCGTGGGCGTCATGGGCAAGCCCCGGTTGACTGCCATGCCATCTGCTCAAAGACCAGATCCCGGCTGCTGACCTGGAACCCGGCACCCTGGTACAGCGCGCGGGCCGCTGCGTTGGATGCAGCGACCGCCAGGCTCACGCCCAGCCCCGCGGCGGCAGCCCGGGCCTGCACGGCCCGCACCACGGCGCGGGCTGCGCCGGAGCGTCTCGCCGACGGCGCCACCGCCATATCCACCAGCCGGATGTCCGCGGGTCCGATGTCCAGCACCACGCGCCCGACGGGCTGCCCCCGGCAAAGCAAAACAAGATGCTCCGCCCGCGGATAGTCGCGCCGGATGCCCGCCTGCTGCACCTGGTGCTGCACGGCCACCAGTTGCCTGAGCATGCGGGTGTCCGCCAAGGCCTGGTGCAGGTCTTCGCGGCTGGAAAAATACAGCTCATCCAGAAAATCCTGGTCTGCGGCGCAAACGTCGCGCAGGGCCCAGGGCTCGGGCATTGCATATGGGGTCAAACGGGCTCCCTGAACCAGCGCACGGGCTGGCCGGACTATTGTGCCAAGGACAGCAGCTCCTGCACAGCCCGGGCCAGTGCCAGCTCGCTGGTGTCCAGCACCAGTTGCGGGCTGACCGGTGCCTCATAGGCAGCCTGCACGCCGGTCAACGCAAAAGCCTGCCCGTCCCTGGCGCGCTTGTACAGGCCCTTGGGGTCGCGCGCCTGGCATGCGCTCAGGGGCGTGGCCACATGCACTTCCAGAAACCGGTCCGCGCCAATGATCTGGCGCGCCGCCTCGCGCCCCTGCTGGATGGGCGACACCATGGTCACCACGGCATGAATGCCGTTGCCGTCCCCGATGCAGTTTCAGATGGCCTGATCTTGTTGCGCAAATTTTCAGCCGCGCCCGGACGCATCAAATTTTCTTCATCCTGCACCAGGGCCAATGCCGCTAGCATCTGGGCAACCCGAGGAGACAAACCCGTGAGCGTCATTACCAACATTGAAGACCTGCGCGTGCTGGCGCAAAAGCGCGTGCCGCGCATGTTCTACGACTACGCCGATTCCGGCAGCTGGACCGAAGGCACCTACCGCGCCAACGAAAGCGATTTCCAGAAGATCAAGTTCCGCCAGCGCGTGGCGGTCAACATGGAAAACCGCAGCACGGCCACGCGCATGATCGGCCAGGACGTGGCCATGCCGGTAGCCATTGCGCCCACCGGCCTCACGGGCATGCAGCATGCCGACGGCGAAATCCTGGCGGCGCGGGCCGCGAAGAAGTTCGGCATCCCGTTCACGCTGTCCACCATGAGCATCTGCTCGATTGAAGACGTGGCCAGGGGCACGGACAACCACCCGTTCTGGTTCCAGCTGTACGTCATGAAAGACCGCGGCTTCATTGAACGCCTGATCGACCGGGCCAAGGCCGCGAACTGCTCGGCCCTGGTGCTGACGCTGGACCTGCAGATCCTGGGCCAGCGCCACAAGGACCTGAAGAACGGCCTGAGCGCGCCGCCCAAACTGACCATCGCCAACCTCATCAACATGGCGACCAAGCCGCGCTGGTGCATGGGCATGCTGGGCACGCAGCGCCGCCAGTTTGGCAACATCGTGGGCCATGTGTCGGGGGTGGAAAACATGGGCTCGCTGGCCGAATGGACGGCCAAGCAGTTTGACCCGGCGCTCAACTGGGGCGACGTGGAATGGATCAAGAAGCGCTGGGGAGGCAAGCTGATCCTCAAGGGCATCCAGGACGTGGAGGACGCCCACCTGGCGGTGCAGTCGGGCGCCGACGCGCTGATCGTATCCAACCACGGCGGGCGGCAGCTGGACGGCGCTGAATCGAGCATCCGCGCCCTGCCCGCCATCGTGGACGCCGTGGGCCGCCAGATCGAGGTGCACATGGACGGCGGCGTGCGCAGCGGCCAGGACGTGCTCAAGGCCGTGGCGCTGGGCGCCAGGGGCACCTACATTGGCCGCGCCTTCCTGTACGGGCTGGGCGCCATGGGCGAAGAAGGCGTGAGCAAAGCGCTGCAGATCATCCACAAGGAGCTGGATCTGTCGATGGCGTTTTGCGGCCACACGAAGATCGGCACCGTGGACAGCGGCATTTTGCTGCCGGGCAGCTACCCCACCGCCCACGGCTGACGGTCGCGGTCACGTTCAGGCCGCGGCGCTGAAGTCAGACTGGCGCCACAGGCTGTTGGCGGGGCTGCGCATCAAGCGCAGCTGGCCGATGATGACGTCCCAGGCGGCCTCCGGGCCCTGCACCGGCGCGGCGTCCAGGTAGATCATGCCGGCGTGGCGCGCCAGCTGGAACATGGCGCGGTGGGCGCCGGGGCTGGCCCCCAGGCCCATCAGCACTGGCGGCGTGGGCGCGCCGGCGCAGGCCTGTACCAGCCGCTGCATCAGCTGCGCATCGCGCTCGTCGCTGCCGCTGCACCACAGCACCACCAGCGGGTAGTCCGCCAGCAAGGCCCGCGTAAGGCCCAGGTTCAGGCCGTTGCGCGCCATCGCAATCACCCGCACGGCGCCCTGGCCGTCGGGCAGGTCGGTGTAGTTGCTGCCCACGTCCAGCTGCTGCGGCCCCGCGAAGCGCCGGCGCACCACCTCCTGGCGGTGCTGCCAGGCCAGGTGCTGCACCAGCGCAAAGGACTCCTCACCGCCCGCGCTGCACACCATCACCCGGCGGAACACGCCCGGCGTGTCCTGCCGGTCCGCGCAGGGGTGGCGCAGCGGCGTGGACAGCATGCGCCACGCGGCAGCCGGCGCGTATTGCAGCCCCTGCAGGCGCACCGCGTCCACCTGGTCCACGCGGGCCCCGAACTCCGCCGCGCTGTCGTTGCATTGCACGATGCTCATGGACCAAACGCCCGGCAGCAGGCGCGGCCCCGTGCTGCGGTGCATGATGCGGCAGCCGTGGTGGCGCGGGTCCTGCAGCACGCGCTCCATGATCTGGCGCACCGCGGCCGCGGGTCCTTCCTTCCATTGCAGGAACCAGCCCGACTGGTGGGCCAGCGCGGTGTGCACGCCCAGCGGCTCGTTGTGGCGCACCGCGCAGGCGCGGATGCGCTCCATCTGCGCGTACACGGGCCCGCTGATGCGCGACTGGCTGGCATACAGGATGCGCGCCACCGGTTCGGGCCCGGAGCCGGGCCATGCGCGGGGGAAAGAAACTGGCATGTAGCCCATGCTAGCCACGCGACGGCGCATGCGCGTTGACCCGCATCAACTGCGCGAGCAACTGACAGCCCGGCACCCGCGCCGCTGTACCATGCTGGCGCATGAACAAGACCGAAGCCGACGCCGCCTTTGCGCAGGCCATAGAACACCAGCAGGCCGGCCGGCTGGCGCAGGCCCAGGCGCTGTACGAGCAGATCATGGCGGCGCAGCCCACCTACCTGCACGTGCCCCACCTGCTGGGCGTGATCGTCAGCCAGCAGGGCAACTGGTTCCTGGCGCGGCGCCTGATTGAAAGCGCGCTGGCGCTGCAGGCCAATGACACCGATGCCCTGGCCAACCTGGGCTGGGTGCTGGTGAACCTGGGCCTGCATGACAAGGCCATTGCGCGCTGTGACCAGGCGCTGGCGCTGGCGCCCGGCCACGCGCGCGCCCACCTCACAAGGGGCATGGCGCTGCGCCTGGCCGGCCGCCATGAGGAAGCGCTGGCGGCGTTTGAGCAGGCGCTGGTGCTGAACCCCGCGCTGGCCGATGCCATGCACTGCCGCGGCCAGGCGCTGCATGCGCTGGGCCGCCATGCGCAGGCGCTGGAGGCCTTTGAATGGGTGCTGCAGCACCAGCCCCGCCATGCCGAGGCCTGGAACAACCGCGGTGCCAGCCTGATGCTGCAAGACCGCGCCGACGAAGCGCGGGCCAGTTTCGAGCAGGCCCTGCAGTGCCTGCCGGCATACCCCGAGGCGCTGTTCAACCTGGGTTCCGCGCTGCAGCTGGAGCGCCGCTACGAAGAGGCGCTGGCGCTTTACGAGCAGGCGCTGCAGCTGCGGCCCAATTACCCCGAAGCCCTGATGCACCGCGCGTTTGCCCTGCAGGCGCTGCGCCGCGCGCCACACGACTGCGTGGCCAGCCTGGACCGCGCGCTGGCGCTGCGCCCGGGCTATTTCGAGGCGCTGAACGGCCGCGCCAATGTGCTGGGGCAGATGGGCCAGTACGCCGAGGCGCTGGAGAACTACGACGAGGCCCTGCGCATGAAGCCCGGCTTTCATGAGGCGCTGCTCAACCGTGGCCATGCGCTGCGCGAAATGGGCCGCCTGGAAGAGGCCGCCGCGTCCTACCGCGAAGCCATCCGTTGTGGCGGCGATGCCCAGGCCGGCCTGTTTGCCCTGGCGGCCATGGGCCAGGAAGCGGCGCCGCCCGTGGCGCCGCCCGACTACATCGTGAGCCTGTTTGACGGCTATGCCGACAAGTTCGACGAGCACCTGGTGGGCAAGCTGCAATACCAGGCGCACGAACGGCTGTGCGACGCGCTGCTGCCGCTGGTGGCGCAGCTGCCGCAACCGGGTCCGCACGATGTGCTGGACCTGGGCTGCGGCACCGGGCTGTGCGCGCCGCTGCTGGCGCCGGTGGCGCGCAGCCTGACGGGGGTGGACCTGTCACCCGGCATGCTGGACGCGGCACGCAAGCGCGGCCTGTACACCACGCTGGCCTGCCAGGACGTCACGCAGTACCTCCGGGGCGGCGACAGCCTGTTCGGCCTGGTCATCTCCACCGACGTGTTCATCTACATCGGCGATCTGGACCCGGTGTTTGCCGGCGTGCGCGCGCGCATGCCCGCGGGCGGCCTGTTCGGCTTTTCGGTCGAGTCCTGCGAAGGCGCGGACTTCGTGCTGCAGGCCACGCGCCGGTATGCACAGTCCGCCGGCTACATCCGCCGTCTGGCGGCCACGCATGGCTTTGAGGTCCTGCAGCTGGCGCCCAGCGCGATCCGCAAGGAGCACGGCCAGGACCTGCCGGGGTTCATCGCCATCCTGCAGGCACTGTGACCCCCGACCCAGCCACTGGCGCGCCCCTGCGCCGTATCGCCCACCTGGACATGGATGCGTTCTACGCGTCGGTGGAGCTGCTGCGCTTCCCCCAGCTCAAGGGGCTTCCGGTGGTGATTGGCGGCGGGCGCAGGCGGCTGGACGAGGCGCTGCGCGAGCAATACGCCGACCTGCCCACGCATGAAATTCCGGTGGCGGCGTTCCCGCTGCTCAAGGACTACACCGGGCGCGGCGTGATCACCACCGCCACCTACGCGGCGCGCCAGTTTGGCGTGGGCTCGGCCATGGGCCTCATGAAGGCGGCCAAGCTGGCGCCCCATGCGATCCTGCTGCCGGTGGATTTCGAGGAGGTGCGCAAATACTCGCGCCAGTTCAAGTCCATCATCACCGAGATTGCGCCCGTCATGCAGGACCGCGGCGTGGACGAGGTGTACATCGATTTCACCGACGTGCCCGGTGGCCAGCGCGAAGGCGGCCGTGTGCTGGCCCGGCTGATCCAGAAGAGCATCTTCGAGGCCACGGGCCTGACCTGCTCGGTCGGCGTGGCACCCAACAAGCTGCTGGCCAAGATGGCCAGCGAGTTCAACAAGCCCAATGGCATCTCGGTCATCTACGAGGCCGATGTGCAGACCCGGGTCTGGCCCCTGCCGGTGCGCAAGATCAACGGCATCGGCCCCAAGGCCGAGGTCAAACTGCACAAGCTGCACCTGCATACCATTGGCGACATTGCGGCGCAGCCGCGCGAATGGCTGATCGACAACTTCGGCAAGAGCTACGGCGCCTGGATGCACGACGCCGCCTGGGGCCGTGACGACAGGCCGGTGCAGACTGAAAGCGAGCCGGTGTCCATGAGCCGCGAGACCACCTTCGAGCGCGACCTTCACGCCGTGCGCGACCGGGCCGAGCTGGGCGCGATCTTCACCGAGCTGTGTGAGCGCGTGGCCGGTGACCTGCGGCGCAAGGGTTACGTCGGCAAGACCATCGGGGTGAAGCTGCGCTATGGCGACTTCAAGAGCGTGACGCGCGACCAGACCTTGCCCGACTACACGGCAGACGCCAGGACCATCCGTCAAGCAGCGGGCCTGTGCCTCAAGCGCGTGGACCTTTCGCGCAGGTTCCGGCTGCTGGGCGTTCGGGTGGGCACGCTGGTGCGCGCGGATGATGCGCAGGCATTGCAGGCGCGAACGCAGCCCGATCCCGCATCACCCCTGACCGGCGAGCTGTTCTAGGGCCGGTTCAGTCCACGGGGTGAAAGTGACGGTGCGGCGTTTGGCCCGGCTTGCCATGCCGGTGGCTTTCGTGCGCCTCGGCCAGCGCCACCAGATGAACCTGACCATGGCGCACGCCGCGCACGGCCACCAGCTGCGCGGCGAATTCGCGCACCGCCGCGCTGGCGCCGCGCAACACCACGGTTTCCATGCAGTGATGATGATCCAGGTGGGTGTGCAGGCTGCTCACGACCAGATCGTGGTGGTCATGCTGCAGCGCCAGCACGCGCTCGGTCACGGGGCGGTCGTGGTGGTCATACACGTAGCTCACGTTGGCCACGCACCAGGGCGCCTGGTCAGCCGCCAGCGCCTGCGCGCCCAGTTGCTCGCGGATCAGGTCGCGCACGGCTTCCGAGCGGTTGTCATAGCCGCGTGACGCAATCAGCGCATCAAAGCGCTGCGCCAGTTCGTCGTCCAGCGAGATGGTGAAGCGTTGCATGCAAGCCATGCTAGCGCCAAACGGCGTATGGCCAGCATGTAAGAACTTTGCTAAATTCTTCACACAAACAACCCCTCCGCTGGAGCAACCGACATGACCACCCGCCGCCGCCTGCTGGGCACCCTGGCCAGCCTGCCCTTTGCCACAGCCGCCTCGGTGCTGCCGCAGGCGGCGCGGGCGCAGGCCAACTTCCCCCAGCCGGGACGACCCATCCGCTTCGTGGTGCCGTTTCCGGCGGGCGGCACGTCGGACCTGCGCGCGCGCCAGGTTGCGCAGCGGCTGCAGCTGGATGCGGGCTGGGACGTGGTGGTGGACAACCGCGCCGGTGCCAGCGGCATGATCGGTTCGGACCTGGTGGCCAAGGCACCGGCGGACGGCCACACGCTGCTGCTGGGCACCATTGGCTCGCTGGCGATCAACCCGCACATGTTCCCGCAGCAGCCGTACAACGTGCTGCGCGACCTGCAGCCCGTGACGCAGTTCTCGCGCTCGGTTTCGGTGCTGATGGCGCACCGCAGGCTGGGCGTGTCCACGCTGGCCGGATTGCAGGCGCAGGTACGCGGCGGCGCCCGGCTGGCCTACGCCTCCACCGGCAACGGCACCATCGGCCACATGATTGGCGAGATCTACAAGCGACGCTCGGGCCTGGACATTGCCCATGTGCCGTACAAAGGCACGGCCCCCGCCGTGCAGGACTTCATCGGCGGCCACGTGCCGCTGCTGTATGAAACACCGTCGGCTGTGTGGGAACACATCCAGGCCGGCACGGCCGTGCCGCTGGCGCTCAGCAGCGCCGCGCGCATGCCGCAGATGCCGCAGGTGCCCACCTTCCGCGAGCTGGGCTACGCCGACATGGTGTTCGACACCTGGCAAGGCGTGCTGACCACGCGCGGCGTCACCGCGCCCGTGCTGGACGCATTGCACCGGCAGATTGCCGCCGCGTTGCGCCACCCCGACGTGCTGCGCAGCCACGAAGAACAGGTCAACCTGGTGGTCGCCAGCAGCCCGGCCGAGTTTGAGCGCTACATCGCCGAGGAAACCAGCCATTGGGGCCAGGTCGTCAGGGAAACGGGCGTCAAGCCCACGTGAACTGCCGCCGGGCGCGTCCCGGTGGCCTGCTCATTTCAACGTGGCCAGCCAGGCGATCAGGTCCGCGCGGTCCCGCGCATCGTCCACCTGCACGCCCATGCGCTGGCCCGGCACCAGATCCTCGGGGTCGGCCAGCCAGGCATTGAGCGTCTGCGCCGTCCAGCGCAGGCGCGACGCCGCCAGCTCCTGCGAATATCGGTAGCCCGGCGCGCTGCCCACCCGGCGGCCCATCACACCGCGGTGGGCCGGGCCGGTCTTGTGCGCATCGACGGCATGGCAACTGGCGCATTGGGCCGCGTACAGCACCCGCCCGCGGGCGGCATCGCCCGCGGCAGGCGTGACCCAGACCCGGGCTGGCGCCGGGACCTGAGCCGCCGCCTGATTCACTGCGGCGCATGCAAACGCCACCACCAGAGCACCTGCCAACCCTGCCTTGTATCTTGTCATTGCACTACTACGGCATGGCGGCGGCGTCAGTTTCAATCGCATACGGATTCTGTCGGATATCGCAAACCTTGAATCCGGTTGTAACGCGAGCGCGTAAGGGCTGGGCATACCAACAACCTTCCCACACGGAGTCCCCATGAAACATGCAAAGAGTGCCCTGGCTCTGGCCCTGGCAGGCCTGGCCTGCGGCCTGGCCCAGGCCGATACCGGCAAACTGCTGCTGACCGGCGGCGTCAGCTCGATTGACGGCGCCGCAGGCGGCGGGCTCACGCCCTGGGCGGTGATCGGCACCAATGCGACCGAAGGCGAGATCGGCGCGTCGGCCCACATCAGCCGCGCCAGCACGCAGGACTACGGTCTGACCACCTACGGCGCGGCGCTGGGCTTCAAGGACCGCATCGAGCTGTCGGTCGCGCGCCAGGACTTCAATGCCTCGCCCGCCATCGCCCTGAACGGCATTGCGCCGTTTGGCGTCACGCCGGGCCAGCACATCAAGATGGACATCGTGGGCGTGAAGGTCCGCGTGGCGGGCGACGCCGTGCTGGACAGCGACACACTGATGCCGCAGATCGCCGTGGGCCTGGAATACAAGCACACGCGCCCCGGCTCGCTGGGCTCGGTGTTCAACTTCCTCGGTACCAAGACCAGCGGCGTGGACGTGTACGTGAGCGCGACCAAGCTGTTCCTGGCGCAGGGCATCCTGGTCAATGGCACGCTGCGTGCCACCAAGGCCAACCAGAACGGCCTGCTGGGCTTTGGCTCCGCCGCCCCGGGGCGCGACAGCTACAGCCTGCAGCCCGAGTTTTCCGTGGCGTACCTGTTGAGCAAAAACGTGGCGATTGGCGCCGAGTACCGCTTCAAGCCCAACAACCTCGAATCGCTGGGCCGCGCGGCCGGCCTGGGCGATGCACTGCGCGAAGACAACTGGAAGGACATCTTCATTGCCTGGGCGCCCAACAAGAACCTGTCGCTGACCCTGGCCTATGTGGACCTGGGCCGCGTGGTGCCCGGCGTGACCGGCAACCGCAAGCAAAAAGGCGCCTACCTGTCGGCGCAAGTGGCCTTCTGACGCTCACCCCCTTAGGAACCGAAATGAAAAAGACACTGATCGCATTGACGCTGGCGTTCTGCGGCGCCGCCATGGCCCAGACCGCGCCCAACGACGGCCTGTACAAGACCTTTGGCGAAAAGCCGGGCCTGGTCAAGCTGATGGACGACTTCATGGTTCGCCTGCTGGCCGACCCGCGCACCGGGCCGCACTTCAAGCCGTCCAACCAGCAGCGCGTGAAAGAGCAGCTGGTGGACCAGTTCTGCCAGGTCATGGGCGGGCCCTGCGTGTACAAGGGCGCCGACATGAAATCGGCCCATGCCAACCTGGACATCAAGAAGTCCGACTTCAATGCGCTGGTGGAAGTGCTGCAGCTGTCCATGGACGCGCAGGGCATTCCGTTCCGCGCGCAGAACCAGCTGCTGGCGAAGCTGGCGCCGATGCACCGCGACACCATCACGGAGAAATGATCACCATGCGGCTTGCAACATTCTTCATGGCCTGTGCCATGGCAACGGGCGCCAGCGCCGGCGTGGTGTCCGTCACCGTGCTGGACAAGGAAGGCAAGCCGGTGCAGGACGCGGTGGTGGTGGTCATCACGGCGGCCAGGGGCACCCCCAAAACACCCCTGCCCATGGCGGCCACCGTCAACCAGGACAAGATGCGTTTCATTCCGGCGGTGACGCTGGTGCCCGTGGGCGCCAAAGTGACCTTCATCAACAACGACCCGTGGGAGCACCACGTGCGCGGCTCCGCCGCGGGGCTGGCGCAGTTTTCGAACACGGGCGGCGGCTTTGAGCTGCGCCTGGACGGCAAGGCTGATGGCAAGGCGGGCAAGACCGCCGATGTGACCCTGGACAAGGCCGGCGCCGTGCTGCTGGGCTGCCACATCCACGGCTCCATGCGCGGCCATGTGTACGTGAGCGATTCGCCCTGGGCGCAGCGCACCACGCCCGAAGGCCAGGCCGTGTTTGACGACGTGCCCGACGGCGCCGCCCAGGTGCGCGTGTGGCATGCCGACCAGCTGATTGACCTGCCGCTGCAGGCGGTGACGGTAGGGGCCAGCCCGGCCCGCGCCACGGTTCAGCTCCAGGTGGTGCCTCGCCGCCGAAGGGTGTAGGCCCGGCTGCCGCGAGTCCCTATACTCGCGGCCATGAGCCTGGACAGCCTCACCCTGCAACAGCTGATCGCGCGCACCGCGCAGGGTGACCACGCCTGCTTTGCGCAGGTCTATTCACGCACCCAGGCGCATCTGTTTGGCCTGGCCCTTCGTATGTTGGGGCGTGAACAGGCGGCCGAGGATGTGCTGCAAGAGGCCTTTGTGAGCATCTGGAAAAACGCGGGCAGCTACCGCAGCGAGGTCAACGGGCAGCCGGTGCAGCCCATGACCTGGCTGATGGCGATCGTGCGCAACAAGGCGCTGGACGCGCTGCGCCAGCGCACGCGCCGCGCCGAATCGGAACTGCCCGGCGACGACGCGCTGGACGACGCCACCGGCGCCAGCGCCCCCAGCGCGCTGGACCTGCTGGGCGAGGCCACGCGCGCCCTGCACATCGAGGCCTGCCTGGGCGCGCTGGACGGCAGCCACCGCCAGAGCCTGGCGCTGGCCTACTACCAGGGGCTGTCGCACAGCGAGGTGGCGCAGCAGATGGGCGCCCCACTGGGCTCGGTCAAGGCCTGGATCCGCCGCGGACTGGACAAGCTCAAGACCTGCCTGGCCACGCGTGGGGTGACAGCATGAGGTACACCGATGCGCGCCTGGTGGAGCACCTGGCCTCCACCTATGTGCTGGGCACGCTGGCGGGCGGCGCACGCCGCCGGTTTGCACGGCTGCTGCAGGGGCGCGCCGACCTGCAACTGGCCGTCGCCGAATGGGAAGCCCGCCTGGGCGCGTTGGGGCAAACGGTGCCGCCACGGCCTGCGCCGCCCCGTGTTTGGGCCACCATCGACGCGCGCACACGCCCCCTGTCTGTTGCCGCCGCCGCCGCACGCCCTGGCCCGCTGGGCTGGCTCAAACCCGCGGGCTTCAGCCTGGGTGGCCTGGCCGCGGGCCTGCTGGCCGCCAGCGTGTTGTTCGTGGCGTTGCCGGGCCTGTTCATCACCGCGGACCGCGCGGCCATGCTCACCGGCCAGCGGCTGCCGCAAAGCTATGTGGGCCTGCTGACCGATGCGCAGGGCAACGGCAAGCTGCTGGTCAGCTCGCTGCGCCATGGCACGGCCATGACGGTCAAGGTGATCGGCCCCATCACGCCACCGGCGCAAGGCCGGCTCGTGCTGTGGGCCGTGCCGGCCCAGGGGCCCGCGTTTGTGCTGGGACCGGTGCCTCTGACGGGCTCGGCCACATCGCAGCTGCCCGGCACCTCCGAACAGCTTCTGGCCAAGGTGCAAAAACTGGTGATCACGGCAGAGACCGACGCCGCGCCCACGGCGCCCGGCGCGGTCGTCTACAGCGGCAACTGCGCCAAGCTCTGGTAGCCCTGCACCCGGCGCTCAGGCCGCCGCGAGCTGGGCCGCGCCCTGCTCCACACCTTCGAGCAAACCCAGGGCCATCAGGGTTTCCAGCGATTCGCGCAGCGTGCGCGGCGGCATGAACTGGCGCAACTGCTCAAACCCGATGTCTGCGCTGCACATCTGCAGAAGGTCGTGCAGATGGGCCGACAGCGCGCCGTGTGCGGCCGAATGGGCCGGAGCACCGGCACGCAGCCGGCCACGAGGCGTCAGGCGGAAGCTTCCTGGCAGGTCGTTCGCGCTGCTGCGCGGCAGGCTGGCTGGGTCCATGAAGTTGTCTCCTCAACGACTGTCCTTGGTGGCTGCCACTGTGCGACCCGAGACTGTCATTTGGCTGACATTGCTGCCGGTGTTTTCCCTGATGCCGGTCGTTTGACGGATGCTTACCCGAAGCTTACATTGACGGCACACGCCCGGAGGTTGCCGCCATGACCCTGAATGAACTGCAGCGCATCAAGCAATGGCACGTCGCGCACCGCGCGGACCACCCCGTGGAATACCACCTGTGGGACGGCGTGCTGACGCTGTGGCTCATGGGCTGGGTCGGCTGGCTGCCCACGCTCGCGTTCGGCCAGCTCTGGGCCATGCCGCTGTGCCTGCTGGGCATGCTGCTGCCCGGCAGCTATGTGGCCTGGCGCCTGCGCGCGCACCGCGCCTGCCGCCTGCGCTGCGACTGGGTGGCGGCGCGCTGAAGCACGGGGCTTGTCGCGCAGTTGCTTTTCGCGGCGCGATGCCGCGACTTACAGTGGCGGCCACAGGAGGCAACCGCCATGCAGTGCTTTGAATTCACCGTACAAGACCACATCGCCCATCTGGTGCTGAACCGCCCCGACGAGCTGAACACCATGCACCCCACGTTCTGGCGCGAGCTGGACGAGGTGCTGACGCAACTGCACCGCCAGGGCCAGGCCCGCGCGCTGGTGATGTCCTCCACCGGCAGGCATTTCAGCGCGGGCATGTCGCTGGACACCTTCGGTGGCGCCATTGCCATGGACGACCAGAGCGCCGAAGGCCGCGCCGCGATCTACGACCTGCTGACCGACATGCAGGCCACCTTCACGAAACTGGAGTCGCTGCGCATCCCGGTCATCGCCGCCATTCAGGGCGGTTGCATCGGCGGTGCGGTGGACATGGTCACGGCCTGCTGCCTGCGCTATGCCACGGCCGACGCGTTCTTCTGCATCCAGGAAATCAACATCGGCATGGTGGCCGATGTGGGCACGCTGCAGCGCCTGCCCCGTCTGCTGCCCATGGGCGTGGTCAAGGAGCTGGCCTACACCGGGCGACGCCTGGGCGCGCAAAAGGCCCTGGCCTATGGCCTGGTGAATGAAGTGTTTGACACGCCCGAGGCCATGCTGGCCGCGGCGATGCAATGCGCGAAGGAAATCGCCGCCAAGCCGCCCGTGGCCATCTGGGGTACCAAACAGGTGATCCACTACGCACGCGACCATACGGTGGAGGATTCGCTGCGCCAGATGGGCTGGGTGCAGGGTGCGATCTGGAGCAACGCCCATGTGCGCGAAGCCATCGCCGCCATGAAGGCAAAGCGCGCCGCGCAGTTCCCCGCCCTGGCGCCGCTGCAGTCGTTCACTGATCCGGCTTGAGCGCCAGCGTCAGCGAAGCCAGCACGTAGGGCTCGGCATAGGTGAACGCCAGTTCGCCGCCGTGCTCGCGCGCGATGCCGCCGGCGATGTACAGGCTCAGGCCCAGCTCGTCCTTGATCGCCGAGTGGCCCGACCCGCGCGGGCGAAACGGGTTGAGCATGGAGGCCATGATGTCGCCGGTGATGTCCGCTCCGGTGTGGCTCACCTCCAGCACCGCATGGCCCGCCTCCATGCGCAGCTGCACCAGGATCGCCTCGCCTGCTTCGCCCTGCACGCAGGCGTAGTCCAGCAAGGAGGCCACCACCTGGTGCAGGCGCGCCGCGTCGCCGTGCAGCGGCACCTGGCGCGGCAGCTCCCGGATGAAGCGCGTGTCCGCGAACGCGGCGCGGGCCTGGTCAATGGCACCAGCCACCACCTGGGCCAGGTCCAGCGGGGTGCGCTGCAGGCCCAGGGGCGTGCCCGCCTGCAGGCGCGATGCATCCAGCACCTGGCTGACCAGGCGGCGCATGCGGTTGCGCCCGCTGCCGTTGGTGCCTGACAGCGTGCGCTCCTGCGGATCGCTGAACTCGTCCTGCAGCATGGACAGCAGATGGTTGCGCGTGTGGCCCAGCTCGGCATGGCGCCCCGCGCTCACGCGCAGCAGCTCGGCCATCAGGCTCTGGGCGATCTCCAGGTCCACCGCGCTCCAGGGCTCGGACTGGCCGCGCACGGTCTCCTTCCACACATCAAACGATCCGCGCGGGGTCAGGCGCGGGCCCAGCGGGCCGCTCACGTATTCCTTGACGGGGCGGCCGCCCCAGGCGATGGTTTCCAGCTGCTCCTTGCGCACGAACAGCACCCAGCCCTGGGACAGCTCGTCAAAGCGCATGGCCAGCACGCCGCAGCAGTTGCCCAGGCGCAGGCGCAGCGCCGCGGGCAGCGACGACAGCTCGTGCATCGCCACCAGCGGCTGGCGCTGCGTGCGCTGCAGCTCGTTGAGCCACGCCACCAGCCCCTGCAGGGATTCAACAGGCACCTCACCCCAGGTGGCCAGCTTGGCGTTTTCCGCGAACGCCACGCCATGGGCGTCCAGCACCTCGCACATCTGCGCAGCCAGGGGCATGAGCGCAAAGATGCCGTCGTCGGCCAGCAGCACGCTTTCAACGGCGCGGGCGCGCAGTGTTGCCGCCGCGTCGATGCGCTGCGAGCGCAGGCGCGCCTCCAGCCCCTGCACATGGGCGCCCAGAATCTGCGCCAGCACGTCGCAGGCCGAGCGCACGCTGTACGGCACATGCCGCGGTGTCATGTGGTGGCAGGCCAGCATGCCCCACAGTTCGCCGTGGATCACGATGGAGATGCTCATGGACGCGGCCACGCCCATGTTGGTCAGGTATTCAATGTGCACCGGCGACACGCCGCGCAGCACGCAGTGGCTCATGTCCAGCGGCTCATCCTGACCGGGCGCCGCCTGCACCGGTACGGTAACGCTGCCCACGTCGGCAATGTTGCGCAGCGTGTTGATGGTGTACAGCCTGCGCGCCTGGGCCGGGATGTCGCTGGCCGGGTAGCGCCGGCCCAGGAAGGGCTCCAGGTCGTCGCGGCGCGCCTCGGCCATGATGTCGCCACTGCCGTCAAGGCGGAAGCGGTAGGCCATCACGCGGTCAAAGCCGGTGATCGTGCGCACCTCCTGGACGGCCGCCTCCAGCAGTTCACTGATGCCGCGCTGCCCGCGCAGGCGGTTCAGCGCCCTGTGGCCCTGGAAGGCATGGTCGGCGAAGGACTTCCCGGGCGCCAGGCACAGCTCCAGCTCCATCGTGACGCGCCCGCCCAGGCGGTGTCCGACCAGCTCGAAGGTGCGCTCGCCGATCACGGTTTCCAGCGCGACTTGCTGCACGTGCACGCCATCGGCCTCGAAGCACTGCTGCACCGCCGCGTGCATCGCCGGGTCGGCGGCAAACAGGGTCTCGGCCAGCGCCTGGCCCATGCGTGGGGCGGCAGCGCCCAGCAGCGCCTGGGCATTGACGCTCAGGTGCGTCACCACGCCGCGGGTGTCGAATGCCACCAGCACCCCGTGCGACTGGATGCGCCCCGGAATGTGGATGGGCTCACGGTCGCAGTTGTCCAGGGTGACTCCAGGCGGGTTCTCGCCGGGGCTCTCGAAGGCGGTCAGATTTGTCATTTGGCCGGGCGATGATAGCGGCCGGCTATCGGAATGCCTATGTCTTTTGACACCCTGCGCACCACTACTGACGGGCCGTGCGCACGTTGGGCGGCAACGCCTGTGGATGGCTCGTGCGGTAGGGGTTGATGTCCAGCCCGCCGCGGCGGGTATAGCGCGCATACACGGACAGCTGGGTGGGCCGGCAGCGCGCGCGGATGTCCGCAAAAATGCGTTCCACGCACTGTTCGTGGAACTCGTTGTGGTTGCGAAAGCTCACGATGTAGCGCAACAACGCACCCTGGTCGATCTGCGGGCCGCTGTAGGCAATGCGAAGGCTGCCCCAATCGGGCTGGCCCGTCACCAGGCAGTTGCTTTTGAGCAGGTTGCTGGTGAGCACCTCCGTCACGGGCTGCTCGTCAAAGGCCGCGGTCAGAAGTTCGGGGGCGGGGCTGTAGTGCGTGCACTCGAGGTCCAGCCGGTCCAGGCTCAGGCCGTCCAGCTCATGCACGGGCTCGCGGTCAAACTGCTCGGGCAGCACGAGCTTCACCCCCACCGACGACATGGGCGTGGTGCCGCGCCATGCGGCCTGCGAGATGTCGGTGCGCAGGCGCTCGCGCACCTCGTCGGCACCGCCGAAGCGGGTGTTGTTGTAGCTGTTCAGGTACAGCTTGAACGACTTGCTTTCGATGATGTGGGGCGTCTCGCACGGCACGGTGATGTGCGCCAGCGCGACTTGCGGCTTGCCGCGCGGCGTGAGCCAGCTCAGCTCGTAGGCCGTCCAGATATCGGCACCGAAGAACGGCAGCTGCCCCGTCAGGCCGATCTCCTCGCGTTTGGCCGCGCGCGGGATCGGGAACAGCAGCGATGCGTCGTACTGGTCAATGTAGGCGGAGGGCTTGCCCAGCTGCGAGCCCTCGGGGGTGTTGGCAAAGGTCATGGATAGATCAGGGCATGCAGCTCAGGCCGCCTGCAGGTGGGGTACCAGGGGCTCCAGCAGGCGGTCCACCACGCCGGGCGCCAGGTCGTGGCCCATGCCACCGATGCCGACCAGGCGCGCGCCCGGAATGCGCCGCGCGGTGTCCACGCCGCAGGGATACGGCACCAGGGGGTCGTCCTTGCCATGCAGCACCAGGGTGGGCGCGCTGATGCGGCCCAGCTCGGCGGCGCGCCGGCCGGTATCCGCCGCCACGGCCACCAGCTGTCGCACCGTGCCCACGGGGTGGTAGCTGCGCTGCAGGCCGGCCAGGATGCGCTCGCGCATCTGCGCCTCGTCCAGCGGGTAGCCGGGGCTGCCAATCACGCGGAACAGCTTGACGTAGTGGTCCACGACCGCCGGCATGCCGGGACCTGCCGGTCGGCCCAGCAGAGCCCGCACCACATGGGGCCTGGGTTCGGGCAGGCCGCGCGCGCCGCTGGTGCTCATAATGCTGGTGAGGCTCAGGCAGCGCGCCGGCGCCGCCAGCGCCACCCGCTGGGCAATCATGCCGCCCATGCTCACGCCCACCACGTGGGCCCGCGGCACGTCCAGCGCATCCAGCACGCCCAGGGCGTCCTGTGCCATGTCATGCAGGCTGTAGGGCGCGCGCACGCCCAGGCCCAGGCGCAGCTTGACGGACTCCCAAAGCACATTGGGCGCGCCCAGGTGGTCAAAGTGCTGGCTCAGGCCGATGTCGCGGTTGTCGTGGCGGATCACGCGAAAGCCCGCGTCCACCAGCGCCTGCACCAGCGCAGGCGGCCAGGCAATCAGCTGCATGCCCAGCCCCATGATGAGCAGCACGGCGGGACGGCCAGCCTGCGAGCCGTCCGCGCCGCTGTCCTCGACCTCGATGTCGATGCCGTTGGCGCGGACTTTCATTCAAACCGCCGTTCGCGCAGCCATTTGGTGGCGATCCATTTCTCGCCTTCCATCACCGGCGCGCCGCCATGCAGCGTCCTGGTGCTGGGGTGCGCGCGCTCGTAGCTGAAGAACACCGCGTTGCCGCGCTTAGGCGCGACTTCCAGGTGCACGTCGGGGAAGGTGGTGCCGCCGCCCCTGGCCGGCTCGCCCAGGTAGATCACCAGCGTGGCCACGCGCTGGCCGCCACGCTTGAGGATGGTGGGCGTGCCGGGCTCGTTGGGGTCGAAGTAGTCATAGTGGGGCTTGTACTCCGCGCCCGGGCGGTAATGCAGCACCTGCAGGCCCTCGCCGTTTTCCACCGGCCAGTTCACCAGCCGGGCGATGCGCTCTTCCACGCGCCGGACCACCTCGTTCTCGCCGCGCTGGAAGAACATGCCGTTGCTGGTGCGGTCGGCGTTGAGCTCCTCGCCGCCGGTCTTGGTGGCCACCGTCAGCGAGCGCGCCAGGCGCGGCCGCGCGGCCTCAATCAGCGCGTCGCATTCGTCATCCGACAGCAGGCCGCCAAACACCACCACGCGCGGGTTGAACATTGCCTGCAGCACGCACACCTGGCGGTCGCCGGCGTCCAGGTACAGCGGTGAGTCGTCCAGCGCGGGCTCGGGCACGGGCACGGCGGGCGGCAGGCCGCTGGCCACGGCCTGGCTTTCCACATGGCCCTTCAGGGTGGACTCCATCGCCTCGATGGCGACGTCCTCGTTCCAGCCCGACGCCACCATGGACTTGAGCACCACCTCGGCCGTGTAGCCGGCCTGAGCCTGTTCGATGATCCATTTGCGCAGGTCGGGCGTGATCTGCTGGGTGCTGGTGGTGCTCATGCTGGGCTCCTGCGCCGGAATACATAGCGGTCGGGTTGCGAGGCCTGCGCGTCAAACGCATAGCCTTCCAGGTTGAAACCTTCGAGCTTGCGCGGCGTGGCGACCTTGTGGGCAATGGCGTAGCGCGCCATGAGACCACGCGCGCGCTTGGCGAAAAAGCTGACGACCTTGTACTGGCCGGCCTTGTACTCTTCAAACACGCATTCGATGACGCGCGCCTTCAGCGCCTTTCGGTCCACCGACTTGAAGTACTCCTGTGACGCCAGGTTCACCACCACGGGCGTGCGGTCCGCCGCCAGCCGCTCGTTCAGGTAGCCGGCAATCTGCGAACCCCAGAACTGGTACAGGTTGCGCGCCTTGCCCGCGACCAGCGCCGTGCCCATCTCAAGGCGGTAGGGCTGCATCAGGTCCAGCGGGCGCAGCACGCCATACAGGCCGCTGAGGATGCACAGGTGCCGCTGCGCCCAGTCCAGCTGGGCGGCCTTCAGGGTACGGGCGTCCAGGCCGCCGTACACATCGCCATCAAATGCCAGCACCGCCTGGCGCGCATTGACCGGGGTGAACTCGGGCGTCCACGCCTGGTAGCGCGCCACGTTCAGACCCGCCAGCGCGTCACTCAGGTTCATGAGCGACGCAATCTGGCGTGGCGACTTCTTTTTCAGTACATGAATCAACGCGGATGATTGCGCCACGAACTGCGGCAGGGTGTGGGGCACATCGCCCACGGGGGTGTCGAAATCCAGGGACTTGGCGGGTGAAATCAGGTACAGCATGTGCGGCTGATTATCGCCAGTGGCGTCCGGCCAGCCACTGGCTGAGCCCGCAGGCCACCACCAGCGCCGCATAGGTGGCCATCTTGCCGTCGCGCCCGAAATACCACAGACCGGCCACCAACACGGCCACCCCCGCTACTGAATTGATAGCAATCTGCGCCTGCAGCGAGAGCTTTGCGGTCCTGGCACGCAGCACAAACCGGGCCCACAGGGCCAGCGCCGTCCCGGTGACCAGTGCCGGCGCAATGAAATTCAGCAAGTGAAGCAGGAGGTCCAGCGGTCCCATCAGAGTTTCCGATCAGGGCGATTGGTGCAGTGCAAGTGCTTGATACAGCGACAAATTTTATAATCCGGTTCACACTCACGACACATAACGACAAATCTGCATGGCAGTCTGGGCCTTGGGCATCAACCACACCACCGCGCCGCTGGACCTGCGCGGGCGGTTCGCGTTCGCCATCGACCAGATCGAGCCCACGCTCAACGGCCTGCGTGAGTCACTGGCCGCTCGGGTGGCCCGCGGGCCAGAAGCCGCCATCCTGTCCACCTGCAACCGCACCGAGATTTACTGCGCGGGCGAGCGCCACGAGCTCGATCACACCCTGGACTGGCTGGCCCATTCGGGCGGCGTGTCGCCCTCGCTGCTGCGCTCGCACGCCTATACCCTGCAGGATGGCCTGGCCGCCCGCCATGCGTTTCGCGTTGCCAGCGGGCTGGATTCCATGGTGCTGGGCGAGCCCCAGATCCTGGGACAGATGAAAGACGCCGTGCGGGCAGCCAACGAGGCCGGCGCGCTAGGCACCACGCTGAACCAGCTGTTCCAGCGCTCGTTTGCCATTGCCAAGGAGGTACGCACCTCCACTGAAATCGGCTCGCATTCCATCAGCATGGCCGCGGCGGCCGTGCGCCTGGCCGGGCAACTGTTCGAAGACCTGAGCCAGATCCGTGTGCTGTTCGTGGGCGCGGGTGAAATGATCGAGCTGGCCACCACGCATTTCGCGGCCAAAAACCCCAAGGCCATTGCGATTGCCAACCGCACGCTGGAACGCGGCGAAAAGCTGGCGTCCAGCTTCGGCGGCGAAGTCATGCGCCTGAGCGAACTGCCCGATCGCCTGCATGAGTTTGACGCCGTGATCAGTTGCACCGCCAGCACGCTGCCCATTATTGGCCTGGGTGCGGTGGAACGCGCGCTCAAACGCCGCAAGCACCGGCCCATGTTCATGGTGGACCTGGCCGTGCCACGTGACATCGAGCCCGAGGTCAAGGGCCTGGAAGACATCTACCTGTACACCGTGGACGACCTGGCTCATGTGGTGCAAACCGGCCAGGCCAGCCGTCAGGCGGCCGTCGCGCAGGCCGAGGCCATCATCGACGCGGGCGTGCAGAGCTTCCTGCACTGGATGGACCAGCGCGGCGCGGTGCCGCTGATCCAGCAGCTCAATGCGCAGGCCGACGAATGGCGCACAACCGAGATGGCACGGGCGCGCAAACTGCTGGCCAAGGGCGAGAACGTGGACGCCGTGCTGGAGGCGCTGTCGCGCGGCCTCACGCAAAAGATGCTGCATGGCGCCATGGCCGAGCTGCACGCCGGCGACGCCCAGGCACGCGAACGCGCGAGCGCGGCGATCCAGCATTTCTTCCTGCGCAAGGAGCGTTAGCTGCGACCGCTTCGCCCCGCTGCCCTTGGACAAGCTCGGGGCGAACGGGGTGGTGAGCTGATCGCCCCGGCACCGTTCGGGCTGAGCCTGTCGAAGCCCTTTTCTCCGTCTCATGAAACCCTTCCTCCGCCAGCAACTCGAGCGCTACCCCGTCCGCCTGCAGGAGCTCGACTTTTTCCTGCAGCAGCCTGACGTGGTGAACGACATGGCGCGCTTTCGCGCGCTGACTCGCGAGCATGCCGAGGTGACCGAGGTGGCGGGCCGATATGCCACCTTCCTGCAGCGTGAAAAGGACCTCGCCGGCGCGCGCGACATGCTGGAAGACCCCGAAATGGCGGACATGGCGCGCGAGGACATCGCCACCACCGAAGCTGAACTGGCTGCGCTGGAAGATGAATTGCAGCGCCTGCTGCTGCCCAAGGATCCGGACGATGTGCGCAACGCGTTCCTGGAAATCCGCGCGGGCACGGGCGGCGATGAATCCGCGCTGTTCGCCGGCGACCTGCTGCGCATGTATACCCGCTATGCCGAACGCCAGGGCTGGCGCTGCGAGGTGGTGAGCGCCAGCCAGGGCGAGGTGGGCGGCTACAAGGAAGTGGTGCTGCGCGTGGAGGGGGAAGGCGTGTATGGCAAGCTCAAGTTCGAGTCCGGCGGCCACCGCGTGCAGCGCGTGCCCGCCACCGAAACGCAGGGCCGCATCCATACCAGCGCCTGCACCGTGGCGGTGATGCCCGAGCCCGACGAGGCTGAAGCCGTCAAGCTCAACCCGGCGGATCTGCGCATCGACACCTTCCGCGCCAGCGGCGCGGGCGGCCAGCACATCAACAAGACCGATTCGGCCGTGCGCGTGGTGCACCTGCCCACCGGCATCGTGGCCGAATGCCAGGACGGACGCAGCCAGCACAGCAACAAGGCCAAGGCGCTGCAGGTGCTGCAGGCGCGCATCCAGGAAAAGGAACGCAGCGAGCGCGCGGCCAAGGAGGCGGCGCTGCGCAAGGGCCTGATCGGCAGCGGCGACCGCAGCGACCGCATCCGCACCTACAACTTCCCGCAGGGCCGCCTGACCGACCACCGCATCAACCTCACGCTGTACAAGCTGCAGTTCGTGATGGAAGGCGAGATCGACGAAGTGATTGACGCGCTGCTGCTGGCGCGCAAGGCCGAGCAGTTGGAAGAACTGGAATTCGCCGCGGGCTGAGCATGGCCGGACCCACCATCACCCAGGCCCTGCAGGCGGCCGCGGCCGCGGGGCTGGCACGCCTGGAGGCGCAGATGCTGCTGCTGCATGCCCTGGGGCGCGACACCCATGGGCGGGCCTGGCTGGTGGCGCACGACGGCGACGTGTTGCCAGATCAGGCCGCCCGGCGGTTTGGCGACCTGTGCCGGCGCCGTGCCGACGGCGAGCCGGTGGCCTATCTGACGGGGTTCAAGGAATTCTTCGGTCTGGCCTTGCAGGTGGACGCCCGTGTGCTGGACCCGCGCGCAGACACCGAAACCCTGGTGGAGTGGGCGCTGGAACTGATGGACGGCTCCCAGGCCGTGGCCGATCTGGGCACGGGCAGCGGCGCGATTGCGCTGGCGCTGCAAAGCCGGCGCCCTGAAGCGCGCATTACAGCAGTGGACGCCAGCAGCGATGCGCTGGCCGTGGCCCGGGCCAACGCGGCGCGCCTGGGCCTGCCTGTCACCTTCCGCCAGGGCTCATGGCTGCAAGGCGACGCCTCGCACTACCACCTGATCGTCTCCAACCCGCCTTACATCGCCGCCACGGACCCCCACCTGGCGGCCCTGCGACACGAACCGCCGCAGGCGCTGGCGTCGGGCCCCGACGGGCTGGCCGACATCCGCGAGATCATCCGGCAGGCACCTGGCTGCCTGGAGCCCGGCGGCTGGCTGCTGCTGGAGCACGGCCATGACCAGGCGCAGGCCGTGCGCGGCCTGCTGGCGGCGCACGGCTTTGTTCAGGTCGCCAGCCGCAGGGACCTGGCGGGCATTGAGCGCTGCTCGGGCGGGCAATGGCCTGAACACGGATAATTGACGCAGATCGCCGGGATACCGGCCCATAGTGAGGACACACCCATGAGCGACACGCAACAACGCATCGACAGCCTGGTCCAGAACAGCGACATCGTCCTGTTCATGAAGGGCAACGCCAGCTTTCCCATGTGCGGCTTTTCCGGCCGTGCCATCCAGATCCTGAAGGCCTGCGGCGTGGACCCGAAAGCCGTGACGACCGTCAACGTGCTGGAAGACGACGCCATCCGCCAGGGCATCAAGGAATACAGCAACTGGCCCACCATCCCGCAGCTGTACGTCAAGGGCGAGTTCATCGGCGGCTCGGACATCATGATGGAGATGTACGAAAACGGCGAACTGCAGCAGGTGCTGGGCGGCGGCCCCGCCTGACCTGCACGGGGGGCGGAAATGTTGTAAGGCGCCCACTTCCCGGCGCTTTTCCCCCTTTCAACATTGGCACGGCTTATGCTGGAATAGAGCCGTGATCGTTGAAAGGAGTCGCCGATGGAATCCCGCAGTCTCGTTCCTCAGTCTTCTTCGTTCCAGCTGCCCATTGCGCAGGTGCGCAGCGTGTTCCGCCCCGATGAGGTGGAACGCAAGCTGGCCAAGCTCCAGGACATGGGCAGCCAGCGTGAACACGACAACCTGCGCAGCACCTACGAGCGCATGCTGGAGCGCGGGCCCGACCGCTTCCAGGTCAAGCCCAGTGGCGTGCCCGACATGGCCGCGCTGTACGACCAGTTGCCCAATTTCACCGATGCGCTGGACGACGTGCGCCGCCATGTGGCCCTGAGCCAGGACAGCCGCGACGGGCTGGAAGTCACGCCCATGCTGTTGCTGGGCCCGCCCGGCATCGGCAAAACCCATTTCGCGCGCAAGCTGGCGGCCCTGCTGGGCACCGGCATGAACCTGGTGCCCATGAGCTCCATGACGGCCGGCTGGCTGCTGTCGGGCTCCTCGTCGCAATGGAAGGGCTCCCGGCCCGGCAAGGTGTTCGAGGCGCTGATTGACGGCCAGTACGCCAACCCGGTGATCGTGGTGGACGAGGTGGACAAGGCCAGCGCCGACGCGCAGTACGACCCGCTGGGCGCGCTGTACGGTCTGCTGGAACATGACAGCGCACAGGACTTCATGGACGAGTTCGCCGAGGTATCCATCGACGCGAGCCAGGTCGTGTGGGTGCTGACGGCCAATGACGAGCGGTCCATCCCCGAGCCCATCCTGAACCGCATGAATGTGTTCGAGATCGAGGCACCGACACCCGAAGCGGCCCGGCGCATTGCGCGCAACCTGTACCAGGGTATCCGCGAGGAGCACGGCTGGGGAGAGCGCTTTGCGGCCGAGCCCGAGCCCGATACGCTGGACTTCCTGGCGGCGATGGCGCCACGCGAGATGCGCCGCGCGCTGATGACCGGCTTTGGCAACGCGCGGCTGGACGGGCGCGACACGGTGCACGTTGACGATCTGCCCAAGCCGGGCGCAGCCAGGACGCGCATCGGGTTTTTCCAGTAAGGCACCTGGTGAGGGCCGGTAAACTCCACGCAGGAGTTCCGGCGCCCATGTCCCTCAACCAGAGCCTGCTGCTCATTGCCCTGCTGATCGCTGCCAGCGCGTTCTTCTCGCTGGCCGAGATTTCGCTGGCGGCGTCGCGTCGGCTGCGCCTGCGCCAGCTGGCCGACGATGGCGACCTGCGCGCCGACAAGGTGCTGCGCGTGCAGGAGCACCCGGGTCCGTACTTCACCGTGGTGCAGATCGGGCTGAATGCCGTGGCCATCCTGGGCGGCGTGGTCGGCGAAGGCGCGTGGAGCCCCTACTTCGTCCAGTTCTTCCTCCTGTGGCTGTCGCCCGCGGCGGCCCAGACGGCGGCCTTTGTCGCATCCTTCCTGGTCACGATATCGCTGTTCCTGGTGTTTGCCGACCTCTTCCCCAAGCGGCTGGGCATGAACGACCCCGAACAGCTGGCCATGCGCATGGTCGGCCCCATGCAGGCGCTGACCACGCTGTTCAAGCCCGTGGTGTGGCTGTTCAGCAAAACCACCGACGGCCTGTTCAGGCTGTTCGGCCTGCCGGCGCAGCGCGACGACAAGGTCACCTCGGCCGACATCCTGGCGCTGACCGAGGCCGGCGCGCAGGCCGGCGTACTGGCACGGCGCGAGCAGCAGGTGATCGCCAATGTGTTTGAGCTGGACACGCGCACGGTGTCCAGCGCGATGACGCCGCGCGACCGCATCGCCTGGTTCCGCCGCGACGACCCCGACGTGGTGGTGCGCGCGCGCATCGCGGCCGAGCCGTTTTCCACCTACCCGGTGTGCGACAACGTGATTGACCACGTGCTGGGTTATGTGGATGCCAAGGACCTGTTCCAGCGTGTGCTCAAGAACGAGCCGATCCCGCTGACCGACGAGGCCCTGCTGCACAAGGTGCTGATCGTGCCCGACCGGCTGACGCTGGCCGAGGTGCTGGAACAGTTCCGCCAGGCCCACGAGGACTTCGCCGTGATCGTCAACGAATACAGCCTGGTGGTGGGCGTGGTCACCTTGAATGACGTGATGAGCACGGTGATGGGCGAACTGGTGTCGCCGCCGGATGAAGAACAGATTGTTCGCCGCGACGACAACTCCTGGCTGATCGACGGCGTGACCCCGATCACCGACGTGCTGCGTGCCCTGCAGCTGGATGCCCTGCCCCATGGCGACGAATACGAAACCCTGGCGGGCTTCCTGATGGTGATGCTGCGCCGCGTGCCCAAGCGCACCGACACGGTGACCTGGGGTGGCTACAAGTTCGAGGTGCTGGACGTGGACAGCTACCGCATTGACCAGGTGATGGTCACCAAAATCCAGGCTGCGGTCAGCCGTTGAATTCCCAGGCCCGGCGCGCGCCCAGCACGGCGTTCGGGTACGGCGCCTTGCCCCGGCTGCCGTTGTAACGGCCCAGCGCCAGGAACAGGTCGCCGCGTTCACGCTCCAGGTAGTGGCGCAGGATCACGCAGCCAAAGCGCAGGTTGGTCTGCATGTGAAAGAGCTTGCCGGCATCGCCGTCGCCGATCACGCGCGTCCAGAACGGCATGACCTGCATGTAGCCGCGCGCGCCCGCGCTGGACACGGCGAACTTGCGAAAACCGCTTTCCACCTGGATCAGGCCCAGCACCAGTGCCGTCTCCAGCCCGGCGCGACGGCTTTCGTACCAGACGGTCTGCAGGAATTCACGGCGCACGTTCCAGTCGGGCTTGCGGCGTTTCAGGCGCGCGCTCATGGCGCCCAGCCAGCGCAGGTAGCTCAGGCGCGATTCGGTGTCGCTGAACTCCGGCACCGGCGGTGCGCTGTTGGCAATGGCGGAACTCAGCGCCGTGCGTACGGAATCGACGAGAGGCTCTTCCAGTTGCGCACCGGCGCTCGCCAGACGCGGCAGGCCCAGCAGGCCCCATGCGCCGGAGGCAGGCAGCAGCGACAGGCAGTGGCGACGCGAAATCACACGCCCAGCCGGCCCTTCACGAAGCTGAGCAGTTCGCCCGCCGGCACCTTGGTGGCCGCCGCATCGCGGCGGTGCTGGTATTCAAGCTGGCCTTCTTTCAGGCCGCGCTCGGAGATGACCACGCGGTGCGGCACGCCGATCAGCTCCCAGTCGGCAAACATGGCGCCGGGGCGCTCGCCGCGGTCGTCCAGCAGCACGTCCACACCGGCAGCGAGCAGCTCATCGTGCAGCCTTTCAGCCGCCGCCTTGACGTCGGCGCTGCGGTCCATGCCGATGGGGCAGACCACCACGGTGAACGGTGCGATCGCGTCCGGCCAGATGATGCCGCGCTCGTCATGGTTCTGCTCGATAGCCGCCGCCGGCAGGCGGGTGATGCCGATGCCGTAGCAACCCATTTCCATGAGTTGCGGCTTGCCGTTTTCGTCCAGGAAGGTCGCGTTCATGGCCTTGCTGTACTTGGTGCCCAGGTAGAACACATGGCCCACCTCGATGCCGCGCTCGATCGCCAGCAGGCCCTTGCCGTCAGGCGACGCATCGCCCTCGACGATGTTGCGGATATCGGCCACCACGGCGGGCTCGGGCAGGTCGCGGCCCCAGTTGACGCCGGTAATGTGAAAGTCCAGTTCGTTGGCACCGCAGATCCAGTCGGCCATGACCGCCACGTCGCGGTCCGCCACCACCGTGACCGGCTTGCGCAGGCCGATGGGCCCCAAGTACCCAGGCTTGGCGCCAAAGTGGTCTTCGATCTCGGCCACCGTGGCAAAGCGGAAGCCCGCGTCCAGCCCCGGCACCTTGCCGACCTTGATCTCGTTCATGTCGTGGTCGCCACGCACCAGCAGCAGCCAGACCCTGGACTTGGTGACTTCGCCGTGCTCGTTCAGTTCGTCCGTGGCCAGCACCAGCGACTTCACCGTCGACTGCAGCGGCACGCCCAGCAGCACGGCCACGTCCGCGCAGGTGCTCTTGCCCGGCGTGGGTGTTTTCGTCATCGGCTGGCCCGGCGCGGGGCGCGGCGTTTGCGGCGCCCGTGCCTCGGCCTTTTCGATGTTGGCTGCGTAATCGCTGTCCGGGCAGTAGACGATGGCGTCTTCGCCGGTGGCCGCGATCACCTGGAACTCTTCCGACAGGTCGCCGCCGATCGCGCCGCTGTCGGCCGCCACGGCGCGGTAGCGCAGGCCAAAGCGGTCAAAGATCGCGCGGTACGCCTTGGCCATCACCTGGTAGCTGGCCTTGGCCGACGGTACGTCGCGGTCAAAGCTGTACGCGTCTTTCATGATGAATTCGCGGCTGCGCATGACGCCAAATCGCGGGCGGCGCTCGTCGCGGAACTTGGTCTGGATGTGGTACAGGTTCTTGGGCAACTGCTTGTAGCTGCGCAGCTCCTGGCGGGCGATGTCGGTCACCACCTCTTCGCTGGTGGGCTGGATGATGAAGTCGCGGTCATGGCGGTCTTTCACGCGCATGAGCTCGGGCCCCATCTTCTCCCAGCGCCCGGTTTCCTGCCAGTACTCGGCCGGCTGCACCACGGGCATCAACAGCTCCACGGCGCCCGCGCGGTTCATTTCCTCGCGCACGATGGCCTCCACCTTGCGCACCACCCGCAGCCCCATGGGCATGTAGCTGTAGATGCCGGCGCCAAGCTTCTTGATCATGCCGGCGCGCATCATGAGCTGGTGGCTCACCACCTCTGCGTCGGCGGGTGCTTCCTTGAGGGTGGAAATGAAGAACTGGGAGGCTTTCATCAGGGGGGATGGGATCCGTAGGTACCGAGCCCCTTGCCCGCCTTGCACCGGCGTGCATAATGAACTCAGTTTAAAAATTTGGGGTTTGATTATGCTTGACCGGGACGGCTTTCGGCCGAACGTCGGCATCATCCTGCTCAACCAGAAAAACCAGGTGTTCTGGGGCAAGCGCATCCGCACCCACAGCTGGCAGTTTCCGCAGGGCGGCATTGACCGGGGCGAGAACCCGGAGCAGGCCATGTTCCGTGAACTGCACGAAGAAGTGGGGCTTCAGCCGGAGCATGTGCGCATCATTGCCCGCACCCGCGACTGGTTGCGCTACGAGGTGCCAGACCGGTACATCCGCCGCGACGCCCGCGGCCATTACAAGGGCCAGAAGCAGATCTGGTACCTGCTGCAACTGGTGGGCCACGACTGGAACCTGAACCTGCGCGCCACCAGCCACCCCGAGTTCGACGCCTGGCGCTGGAACGACTACTGGGTACCGCTGGATGTGGTGGTCGAGTTCAAGCGCGGCGTGTACGAGATGGCCCTGACCGAGCTGGCGCGCTACCTGCCCCGGCACGACCATCGCAACCGCTACCTGCGCAGCGGCATGCGCACGCGCGAGCATGAAACAACCGATGGCCCTTCAGAGCCGCTGCCGCCCGGCGCCGGGTTTGAGCTGCCGCCCGGCGCGACGTTTGAGCCCGATCCCCAGACCGGCATGGAAGTCATGCCAGCGAAAGACCACCATGCACCTTCGTGACGGGCTGGCTGCAGGGCTGGCCTTTTTCTGCATTGCGGCTGCGGCGCAACTGACGCCGGTCGATCCTGACTGGAAAGAGCTGGAAGCACCGCCGCCGCCGGCATTCGAGCTGTCCCGCCTGGTGCCGTTTGACGTCAGCATCAACTCGGCATTGCAGTTTGGCGTGGATCCGGCCACGATCAGCATTGGCCGCGATGGCGTGGTCCGCTATGTGATCGTGGCCCGCAGCAGTTCGGGCACGATCACCGCGATGTACGAAGGAATGCGCTGCAACACCGGCGAGGTACGCACCTACGCACGCTACAACGCGAGCGCTGGCTGGGCGCGGGCCACCGGCAGCGAATGGCGCTCCATGTTCGGCAATGCACCGGCGCGACATACCTTGATGTTCGCCAGGCAGGGCGGCTGTACCGGCAACGCCGCGCCCAGCAGCGTGGAAGACATCGTCCGGTCGCTGCGCAACCACGATCTCGAAAAACGCGCCAGCTAGACCTTAGCGCGTGAGCACCAGATTGTCGCGGTGCACCATCTCGGGCTCCGCCAAGTAGCCCAGCAGGCGCTCAAATTCGGTGGACGGCTTGCGGCAGATCAGGCGGGCCTCGGCACTGGAATAGTTGGCCAGCCCGCGTGCAATTTCCTGGCCCTGACCGCTGCGAACGGCAATCACGTCGCCGCGTGAAAAATCACCCTCCACTGCCGTCATGCCGATGGGCAGCAGGCTTTTGCCCTCGTCGCGGACCTTGCCGACCGCTCCGTCGTCCACCACCACCGCGCCGCGAAGCTGCAGATGGTCGGCCATCCACTGCTTGCGCGCCTGCTTCTTCTGCGTCTGTGCCACCAGCAGCGTGCCGATGGCTTCCCCGCGGGCCAGGCGCAGCAGCGCATCGGGCTCGCGCCCCCATGCGATCACGGTCGACGCACCGGAGCCAGCCGCACGGCGCGCCGCCAGCACCTTGGTGATCATGCCGCCGCGCCCGATGCTTGAGCCGGCGCCGCCTGCCATCGCCTCCAGTGCCGCGTCGCCGGCCTTGGCTTCATGGATGAACTGCGCGGCGGGGTCCTTGCGCGGGTCAGCGCTGTACAGACCCTTCTGGTCGGTCAGGATCACCAGGGCATCCGCCTCCACCAGGTTGGCCACCAGCGCGCCCAGCGTGTCGTTGTCGCCGAATTTGATCTCGTCGTTGACAACGGTGTCGTTTTCGTTGATGACCGGCACCACCTGCAGGCGCAGCAGGGTCAGCAGCGTGGAACGGGCATTGAGGTAGCGCTCGCGGTCCGCCAGATCGGCATGCGTGAGCAGCACCTGGGCTGAGCGCAGGCCGTTTTCGCGCAGCTTGGTCTCGTACATCTGGGCCAAGCCCATCTGCCCGACGGCTGCCGCAGCCTGAAGCTCGTTGATCTCGTGGGGGCGAACCGTCCAGCCCAGGCGCTTCATGCCTTCGGCCACCGCACCGCTGGACACCATGACGACTTCGCGCCCGTCACGGGTCAGCGCGGCCAGCTGGCGACACCATTCACCAATGGCGACCTCGTCCAGTCCGCGGCCTTCATTGGTGACCAGGCTGGAGCCAACCTTGACCACGATCCGCCGTGCGTCGCGCAGGACCGTTGACGAGACTGCTGGGTTCATTCTTCGGTTTTGCCGGCAAACCGCGGATCAATATCCACGGGCGCCTGCTCTGCGATGTGTTGCGCACTGATGTGCTTGTAGATGGCCTTGACCAGCGATTCGCACCCCTCGCGCGTCAGCGCCGAGATTTCGAACACCGGGCCCTTGTAGCGAAACCGCTTGACGAAATCCGCCACGCGCGCCGCGCGCTCGTCGGCCGGGACCATGTCCAGCTTGTTCAGCACCAGCCAGCGCGGCTTTTTGTACAAGGCTTCGTCGTATTTTTTCAGCTCGGCCACGATCGCCCTGGCCTGTGCCACGGGGTCCACCGCATCGTCAAACGGCGCCATGTCCACCAGGTGCAGCAGCAGCCGGGTGCGCTGCAGGTGACGCAGGAACTGGTGGCCAAGGCCCGCGCCGTCGGACGCGCCTTCGATCAGGCCGGGCACATCGGCCACCACGAAGCTCTGCTCCGGGCCAACGCGCACCACCCCCAGATTGGGGTGCAGCGTGGTGAAGGGGTAGTCCGCAATCTTGGGTCGGGCATTGGAGATGGCGGTGATCAGCGTGGACTTGCCGGCGTTCGGCATGCCCAGCAACCCGACATCGGCCAATACCTTCAGCTCCAGCTTCAGATTCTTGCGCTCGCCGGGCCAGCCTGGGGTCTTCTGACGCGGCGCACGGTTGATGGCGCTCTTGAACCGCAGGTTGCCAAAGCCACCATCACCGCCTTTGGCGATGGTGATGACCTCGCCCGGCGTCAGCAGCTCGTAAAGCACTTCACCGGTTTCAGCATCGGAAATGATCGTGCCCACGGGCATCTTGAGCGTGATGTCGTCGCCTGCGGCGCCGAACATGTCCGAACCCATGCCATGCTGGCCCCGCTTGGCCTCGTGCCGGCGCGAAAAGCGGAAGTCAACCAGCGTATTCAGCGCCGGATCCGCCACGGCAAACACATGTCCGCCGCGTCCCCCATCGCCCCCGTTGGGACCACCAAATTCCTTGTACTTTTCATGACGGAACGAAACGCAGCCGTTCCCCCCGTCGCCGGCGGCAACGTCGATAAAGGCTTCGTCCACGAACTTCATGATGGCTGGATTCTAGGTGGCCCAAACAAAAAAGCCCTGCGAATGAGCCGCAGGGCTTTCGTGCCGGAAAGCCTGTTGACTTACGCGGCAGGGGTCACATTGACCGTGTGCTTGTTCAAAGCGCCCTTGGTCGCGAACGACACGTGGCCGTCCACCAGGGCGAACAGGGTGTGATCCTTGCCGACGCCAACGTTGGTGCCGGGGTGGAATCGGGTGCCGCGCTGGCGCACGATGATGGAGCCCGCGCTGATGAGTTCACCGCCGAATGCCTTCACGCCGAGCATCTTGGGCTTGGAATCGCGCCCGTTTCGCGTAGAGCCGCCGCCTTTTTTCTGTGCCATTTCCGTGACTCCTTAGCCGGCGATCGCGCCGATTTGCAGCTCGGTGAACTGCTGGCGATGACCTTGGCGTTTCTGGTAGTGCTTGCGACGGCGCATCTTGAAGATGCGAACCTTGTCGTGCTTGCCGTGCGCCACCACAGTGGCTGTCACAGTTGCGCCGGACACCAGGGGCGTGCCAACCTTCAGACCGCTGCCGTCGCCGACAGCCAGGACCTGGTCGATCACGATTTCCTGGCCTACGTCCGCAGCAATCTGTTCTACTTTAATTTTTTCGCCGGAAGCAACGCGATATTGCTTGCCACCGGTTTTTATGACCGCGTACATGTTGACCTCTTGAAATGAAACGCTAGCGTTTCCTTAAAGAATTGCCCTGCAGACGGATTTCCGCAGAGCCCAAAATTATAGCACGGTTTGCAATCACTAACATCAAGGCCGCGCCGGGCATGGGCGGCCTGGGCAGCACCTTTCTATAATCCCGGATCACTGCGCGCCCTACCCTTGTCCAACAGCTCCACCCTCAATACCGCCCTCGCCCTCGTCACCGATGACATGGCCGAGGTGGACAAAGTCATTGCGCGGCGCCTCGAATCGGGCGTCCCCCTGGTCGGCGAAGTGTCCCGTTACATCATTTCGGCGGGCGGCAAGCGGCTGCGCCCGGCGCTGCTCCTGCTGGTGTGCGGAGCCCTTGGATATACGGGTGCCCAGCGGTTCAACCTGGCAGCCGTGGTCGAGTTCATCCACACAGCCACCCTTTTGCATGACGATGTCGTGGACGAATCCACGCTTCGGCGCGGGCGCCCCACCGCCAATGAAAGTTTCGGCAACCCCGCCAGTGTCCTGGTGGGCGATTTCCTCTATTCCCGCGCCTTCCAGATGATGGTGGACGCTGGCGACATGCGCATCATGCAGATTCTGGCGGACGCCACCAACGTCATCGCCGAGGGCGAGGTGCTGCAGCTGATGAACATGCACAACGCCTCGCTCGACGAGGCCGGCTACCTGCGCGTGATCCGATCCAAGACCGCCAAGCTGTTCGAGGCCAGCGCGCGCCTGGGCGCGGTGCTGGCTCAGGCGCCGGTGGCAACTGAGCAGGCCTGCGCAAGTTATGGGCAGTCTCTGGGCACAGCGTTCCAGGTCATTGACGATGTGCTTGACTATGACGGCGATGCCGGTGAAATGGGAAAGAACCTGGGCGATGATTTGCGGGAAGGCAAAGCGACGCTCCCGCTGATCGCGGCCATGCAGCGTGGGACCGAGGCTCAACGGCAGGTCGTTCGTGAAGCCATCCAGTCCGGCTCGGTCAGCGAACTGGATCGGATCGTCGCCATCGTGCATGACACAGGCGCCCTGGATGTCACCCGGCGAGCCGCAGCGGCGGAAGCGCACCGCGCGATCGAGGCCGCAGCGCAGTTGCCAGCCAATCCGTTCACATCAGGTTTGCTACAATTGGCGGCTCAGCTGCTTGAGCGCCGGTCCTGAATCAGGAACGTCCTCCAGCACGCACCATCGGGGTGTAGCTTAGCCTGGTAGAGCGCTACGTTCGGGACGTAGAGGCCGGAGGTTCGAATCCTCTCACCCCGACCAACCCCCTGCTTGTGTCTGGTGGCCACCCACGGTGTGGCGATTTACAGTCGCACGCCAATCAGCGATGATTTGCGCCTGCCCCCAGTCACCGTAGTACATTGCAGGACATGGCTGCCGTCGATACCTCCGCCACTGAAGCTCCTACCTTGGCCCTGCCAGGCTTGGCGCGCGCGCTCGTCTCTGCCGGCAAGCTGGGCCAAAAGTCCGCCGAGGAGCTTTATCGCAAGGCTCAGACGAACCGCACGAACTTCATTGCCGAAATTACTGGTTCGGGGGCCGTGTCGGCATCCGATCTGGCGCACACGATGTCCTCGGCCTTCGGCGCTCCCCTGCTGGATCTGGACGCCATTGATACGCAGCGGCTTCCACGCAACCTGCTAGACACAAAGATCTGCCAGGCCTATCGCGTGGTGGTGCTCAGCAAACGCAACAACCGCCTCATCGTTGCCACTGCGGATCCTTCCGACCAGCAAGCCGCCGAAAAGATCAAGTTCGCCACCCAGATGGGCGTGGATTGGATCATCGCCGAATACGACAAGCTGTCCAAAATGGTCGAGGCGGCGGCGACGACTGCGTCCGAAGCAATGGACAGCATCATCGGCGATGACTTCGAATTCGACGAATCGCAGATGGATTCGGCTGGCGTCGAGGAGAATGAACCTGCCACCTCCGAGGTCGAGGACGCGCCCGTCGTCAAGTTCCTGCACAAGATGCTGCTGGACGCGTTCAGCATGCGCGCATCCGACCTCCACTTCGAGCCCTACGAGCATACATACCGCGTCCGTTTCCGCATCGATGGTGAATTGCGCGAAATTGCCTCGCCTCCCATCGCCATCAAGGACAAGCTCGCCTCTCGGATCAAGGTGATCTCGCGCATGGACATCTCGGAAAAGCGCATTCCGCAGGATGGCCGGATGAAGCTCAAGGTGGGGCCGGACCGGGTGATCGACTTTCGCGTGAGCACGTTGCCGACTCTTTTTGGCGAAAAGATCGTCATCCGCATTCTGGATCCCAGCAGCGCCCGCCTGGGCATCGACGCACTTGGCTATGAGCCTGAAGAAAAGGCACGGCTGCTGGATGCGGTTCAAAGGCCTTACGGCATGGTGCTGGTCACCGGGCCTACGGGCTCCGGCAAAACGGTGTCGTTGTATACCTGCCTGAACTTGCTCAACAAGCCCGGCGTCAATATCTCGACAGCGGAAGACCCGTCAGAAATCAACATGCCGGGCGTCAACCAGGTCAACGTCAACGAGAAGGCCGGGCTGACCTTCGCCGCGGCGCTCAAGTCTTTCCTTCGCCAGGATCCGGACGTCATCATGGTGGGCGAAATCCGTGACCTCGAAACTGCAGATATCTCCATCAAGGCAGCCCAGACAGGCCACCTCGTACTGTCCACGCTGCACACCAACGACGCGCCTACAACGCTCACGCGGATGCGAAACATGGGCATCGCGCCGTTCAATATCGCGTCCAGCGTGATCCTGATCACGGCCCAGCGCCTGGCTCGCCGGCTGTGCGTCAACTGCAAGGCACCCGCAGACATTCCGCACGAAACGCTGCTTGACGCCGGCTTCAAGGAAGAGGATGTGGATGGCACCTGGACGCCTTACCGTCCCGTCGGATGCTCCATGTGCAACAACGGCTACAAGGGTCGCGTCGGCATCTACCAGGTCATGCCGATCTCCGATGAGATCCAGCGCATCATCCTGCGCGACGGCAGTTCCATGGACATCGCGGAGCAGGCGCAACGCGAAGGTGTCCGCAGCCTGCGTCAGTCCGGACTGCACAAAGTCCGCATGGGCCTGACGTCCCTGGAAGAAGTACTGGGTTGCACCAATGAGTAACAGACCTACCGGCAGCGAGGAATAACACCCATCATGGCGACTGCAAACGCGGCTGAGGCCGTCTACGAATGGGAAGGCCGGGACCGCAACGGCAAGCAGGTGCGCGGCGAGACACGTGCGTCCGGCGAGAACCAGGTCACGGCATCGCTGCGCCGCCAGGGCGTGACTCCCACCAAGATTAAGAAGCGCCGCATGCGCTCGGGCCAGAAGATCAAACCCAAGGATCTCGCCATATTCACCCGTCAGCTTGCCACCATGATGAAGGCTGGCGTGCCATTGCTGCAGGCCTTTGACATCGTGGGGCGGGGCAATTCCAACCCCAGCGTGACCAAGCTGCTCAACGACATCCGCACCGATGTGGAAACAGGCACCTCGCTGTCGGCCGCGTTTCGCAAGTACCCGCTGTATTTCGACAACCTGTACTGCAACCTGGTGGAAGCGGGCGAGGCTGCCGGTATCCTGGAGGCCCTGCTGGACCGGCTTGCGGTGTACATGGAAAAGACCGAAGCCATCAAGTCAAAGATCAAGTCGGCCCTGATGTACCCCATCTCGGTGGTCGTGGTGGCGTTTGTCGTGACCGCGGTGATCATGATTTTCGTGGTGCCTGCCTTCAAGCAGGTGTTCAGTTCGTTCGGCGCGGACCTTCCCGCGCCCACCCTGTTCGTGATCGCCGTCAGCGAGTTCTTCGTCAAGTACTGGTGGCTGATTTTTGGCGGCATCGGGGGCGGCCTGTACTTTTTCATGCAGGCCTGGAAGCGCAACGAAAAAGTCCAGATGTTCATGGACCGGTTGATGCTCAAGATGCCGATCTTCGGCCAGTTGGTCTACAAGTCCGTGATCGCCCGCTGGACGCGCACGCTTTCCACGATGTTCGCCGCTGGCGTGCCGCTGGTCGAGGCACTTGACTCCGTGGGCGGTGCGTCGGGCAATTCCGTTTACGCCATGGCCACCGAGAAGATCCAGCAGGAGGTTTCCACCGGCACCAGCCTGACGGCTGCGATGACCAATGCCAATGTGTTTCCCACCATGGTGCTGCAGATGTGCTCGATCGGCGAGGAGTCCGGATCGATTGACCATATGCTGGCCAAGGCAGCGGACTTTTACGAGTCCGAGGTCGATGACATGGTGGCTGGCCTGTCCAGCCTGATGGAGCCCATCATCATCGTGTTCCTGGGCGGCCTGATTGGCGGTATCGTGGTGGCCATGTACCTGCCCATCTTCAAGCTGGGCTCCGTGGTCTGATGCTGTTCTCTGCATGGGTTGATCCGGCGCTGGCCGGCGTGTTCGGGTTGCTGATCGGCAGCTTCCTCAACGTCGTGATCTACCGGCTGCCAAAAATGCTCGAGCGGCAATGGGCCGCTGAATGCGCAGACCTGCAGGGCAAGGCGCCTGACGATGCGCCTCCGTTCAATCTGGTGGTGCCCCGCTCGCGATGCCAGACATGCGGCCACGCGATCCGCTGGTACGAGAATATTCCAGTTGCCAGCTACCTGGCTCTCAGGGGCAGTTGCTCCGCCTGCAAGTCCGCCATCAGCATGCGCTACCCGCTGGTCGAGATGGCCACCGGCGTGCTGTTCGCCTGGTGCGTTTGGCGCTGGGGCGTTTCATTCACGGCGCTTGTGTGGTGCGGCTTCTCTGCCACGCTGGTCGCGCTGACCCTGATTGACTGGGACACCACCCTGCTTCCGGACGACCTGACCCTTCCACTGGTTTGGGCCGGGCTCATCGCTTCGGCGCTGCGCTGGACGGACGTGCCATTGGCCCACTCCCTATGGGGCGCCGTGGCTGGCTACCTGTCTCTCTGGCTGGTTTATCAGGTCTTCAAGCTGTTGACGGGCAAAGAGGGCATGGGCTACGGTGACTTCAAGCTGTTCGCCGCGCTGGGCGCCTGGTTCGGCTGGCAGGCGCTGGTCCCCATCATTCTCATGGCGTCGGTGATCGGGGCTGTGATCGGCATTGGCATGAAGTTCGCCAGCAACCTGCGCGAGGGCGGCTATGTCCCTTTCGGGCCCTTTCTGGCCTTGGCGGGGCTCACAGCCATGATCTTCGGTCCCTCTGCCATTTTGCGCACGGCCGGGTTGGCCGGCTGATGGCTGCCATGCGCCTGGGCCTGACGGGCGGCATCGGCAGCGGAAAAAGCACGGTAGCGCGGTTGATGGCCGAAGCCGGGGCCGCCCACATGGATGCCGACGCCATCGCCCGTGGCACGACAGCACCCGGCGGTACCGCCATCAGCGCCATTCGCGCAGTCTTCGGCGACAGCTTGATCGGCGCGGATGGTGCACTGGACCGCGACCGCATGCGGACCCTGGCTTTCACCGACCCCACCGCCAAGAAGCGCCTGGAAGCCATCGTCCACCCGCTGGTCGGGGAGGAAACCGCGAGGCAGGCGCAACAGGCGCTTGACGCCGGGTTCAAGCTGCTGGTGTTTGACATTCCGCTGCTTGTGGAATCAGGCCGCTGGCGCCAGCAGCTGGATCACATCCTCGTCGTCGACTGCGAGCCGGGTACTCAGATCGCGCGCGTGGCCGCACGCAGCGGTCTGGCAGCGGATGCCATCGCGGCCATCATTGCCGCGCAGGCGCCGCGCGCGCAACGCCTGGCCGCCGCGGACAGCGTGATCTACAACGATGCCATCACGTTGGCCGAGCTGGCCCTGCAAACCCGCCAATGGATGCACCGCTTCGGGCTATGATTGCGGCTGATGGAAGACCCGGCGTGATCCTGTACGAATACCCTTTCAACGAACGTATCCGCACCTATCTGCGCCTGGAGCACCTGTTTCAGGGGCTGCGCGAGCTGGTGCAGCGGGACCAGGCCCTGGACCATCACTACGCCCTGGCCACCATTTTCGAAGTCATGGACGTCGCCGCGCGCGCCGACCTGAAGTCCGACGTGATGAAGGATCTGGAAAAGCAGAAGCAGGTCCTCAACGGATACCGGGGCAACCCCGCGATCGCCGAAGGCGTGCTCGACGAGGTGGTTTCCCAGCTGGACCGCTGCTTCTCCGCGCTCAACAACCAGCCCGGCAAGGCTGGCCAGTCCCTGACCGAAAACGACTGGCTCATGAGCATCCGCAGCCGCGTGGGCATTCCCGGCGGCACCTGTGAGTTCGATCTGCCAGCCTACTACGCGTGGCAACACCGCAGCGCCGCATCGCGCCGCGACGATCTTGAACGTTGGGCCGCCACCCTGGGCCCCCTGGCTGAATCGATCCACCTGCTGCTCAAGCTGCTGCGCGATTCGGGTGCACCGCAAAAAGTCATGGCGGCGGGCGGCCAGTTGCAGCAGAACCTTCCCCAGGGCCGTACCTTCCAGTTGCTGCGCCTTCGCATTGACGCAGACCTGGGTCTGATTCCGGAGATCAGCGGCAACCGGCTCATGGTGTCGGTGCGCCTGATGCGTCATGAGGCCGACGACCGCCTGCATGCCAGCGCGGAAGACGCCGCGTTTGAGCTGACGCTGTGCTCGTGAAAGCCGTGCGGCCATGACCGGCAGCCTGGACGTGAAGGCGCGCATCGTGCCCTGTCCTGGCTGCGGTGGCGACAGCGTGTATGCGCCCTCCAACCCGTTTCGCCCGTTCTGCTCGCAGCGCTGCAAGAGCATGGATTTCGGCGCCTGGGCCAGCGAGAGCTTTCGCGTCCCCACCGACGCACCGCCTGACGAAGGCAACTTCGGCGACCCGAAACTGCAATAAGTTCAGCAGCCCAACGGCCCGCCAAACCCCTGCTCCTGCGCAAACCACTTCAGCACCGGCACTGTTCCCGGCAGCACCGGTGCGACCTGAACGGGCAATTTCTGCCACGCAAACTGTTGGCCTTCATACATGAGCAGTTCGCCCGTCCATTGGTGGACCTTGCAGAAACTCAACCGCACGAGTGCGTGCGGATAGTCCACGCGCTCGACCTTCCAGGGCTCAACGGGGCCGATCGTGATACCGATTTCTTCCTGCAGCTCGCGGCGCAGCGCCTGCTCCACCGTCTCGCCCGGCTCCAGCTTGCCACCCGGGAATTCCCAGTAGCCCGCGTACACCTTGCCGGGGGGGCGCGAGGTCAGCAAAAAACTGCCGTCCGGGCGAATGAGCACGCCCACCGCTACGTCCACTTCCTTGCGGTCGGTGCCGCCCTCGCGCGGGCGGTCACCATCGGCCACCAGAATGCTGCTCACGCCGGCGATCCGTGACGCCCCGCGTAGTCGCGCGCGAACTGGTAAGCCACGCGGCCGCTGCGCGATGCACGCTCCAGCGCCCACACCAGCGCCTCGGCTCGCGCGGCCGCCACGGCCGGGGGCTGGACGCCAAAAGACGAAAGCCACTGCGCGACGATGGCCAGGTATTCGTCCTGGCTGAAAGGGTAGAAGCTGACCCACAGGCCGAAGCGCTCGGACAGCGAAATCTTTTCCTCCACCACCTCGCCCGGATGCACTTCGCCATCCTCCGTGTGGGTGTAGGTGAGGTTTTCCTTCATGTACTCGGGCAACAGGTGGCGCCGGTTGCTGGTGGCGTAGATCAGCACATTGGGCGTGGCAGCGGCCACCGAGCCGTCCAGGATGGATTTCAATGCCTTGTAGCCCGGCTCGCCGTCCTCAAAGCTCAGGTCATCGCAGAACACAATGAAATTTTCGGCACGGCCCGACACCACGTCCACAATGTCCGGCAGGTCCACCAGGTCGGCCTTGTCCACCTCGATCAGGCGCAGGCCCTGCGCCGCATACTCGTTCAGGCAGGCCTTGATCAGCGATGACTTGCCGGTGCCGCGTGCGCCGGTCAGCAGCACGTTGTTGGCCGGGTGGCCCTGCACAAACTGCCATGTGTTGCGCTGGATCTTTTCCTTCTGGACGTCGATTTCCTTCAGGTCGCCCAGCCTCATGGCTGCCACATGACGCACGGGCTCCAGCACGCCATGGCCCGAGCTGCGCTTGCGGTACCGCCAGGCAATCGTGGCGCTCCAGTCAGGAGCGGTCAGCGGCTGCGGCAGCACGGATTCAATGCGCTCGATGAGTTGATGCGCACGCTCCAGCAGATGCTCGAATTTTTCGTTCATGGCCGGCTCAGCTTCTGTAGTCGGCATTGATGGTCACGTACTCATGGCTGAAGTCGCAGGTCCAGACCGTATCGACGGCATCGCCACGACCCAGCCCCACATGCACCACGATCTCGCTTTGCTTCATGACGCGCTGGCCGTCCTCTTCACGGTACGCCGGGTTGCGCCCGCCGTTGACCGCTACATGCACATCGTCCAGGTACAGATCGATCTTCGTCTGGTCCAGGTCGTCAATACCGGCATAGCCGACTGCCGCCAGGATGCGCCCCAGATTGGGGTCGCTTGCAAAAAATGCCGTCTTGACCAGCGGCGAATGCGCAATGGCGTAGGCCACCTTGCGGCACTCTTCGCCCGTCTTGCCACCGCTCACGCGGATCTCGATGAACTTGGTGGCGCCTTCGCCGTCGCGCACGATGGCCTGCGCCAGCTTGCGCGCCACGTCCAGCATGGCGGCCTTCAGGGCCATGCCGTCGGCGCTGTCCAGCGCGGTCACGGGGCGCGCGCCCGATTGGCCGGTCGCAATGACCACGAACGAGTCGTTGGTGGAGGTATCCCCGTCCACAGTCACGCGGTTGAACGAGCCATCAGCCAGCTCGGTGGCCAGTTGCTGCATCAACGCCGGGGCAACGGCCGCGTCGGTGGCCATGAAGCCCAGCATGGTGGCCATGTTGGGCCGGATCATGCCCGCCCCCTTGCTGATGCCGGTCACAGTCACTGTCTTGCCACCCACTTCCGCGCGCACGCTGAAGGCCTTGGCGATGGTGTCCGTGGTCATGATGCCTTCTGCCGCGCGCAGCCAGTGGCTGTCAGCTGCGTCGGCCAGCGCCGCCGGCAGGCCGGCTTCAATGCGATCGGCCGGCAGCGGCTCCATGATGACGCCGGTGGAAAACGGCAGCACCTGCTGGGGTGAAATGTTCAGGTGGCGCGCCAGCGCAATGCAGGTCGAACGCGCACGCACCAGGCCTTCATCGCCGGTGCCGGCGTTCGCGTTGCCGGTGTTGATCACCATGGCGCGTATGCCCTGGCCCGCCGCAAGGTGCTCGCGGCACACCTGCACCGGCGCGGCGCAAAACCGGTTGCGGGTGAACACACCACCTACCGAAGCACCTTCGTCGATCAGCACGACGGTCAGGTCCTTGCGGTTGGCTTTTCTGATACCGGCTTCGGCTACGCCAATACGCACGCCGGCGACAGGATGGAGGGCCTCGGTACGAGGCGCGGTCAGGTTGACAGGCATAAAAAGCTCTTGGATGGGTCGAGAAACAAATCTAGTCAGCCCTGCCGCCAGGGCAGACCATGAAAACGCCAGCCCCCACGGTTGCCGCGATGCGCATGATCATCCGGATCGCCTTCGAAGCCTTCGAGGATGTTGTAGGCCAGAACACCAAGCTCGGTCGCGCGCCTGGCCGCTGCAATGGATCGTACGCCGCTGCGACACAGCAAGACAGCCTTCTTGCCGTCCGGCACATGCGTCCGGATGCCGGCGTCAAACCCGGGGTTCATCACCATGCCCGGCCATTGCTTCCAGGCCAAGGGCACGGCACCAGGGACAACGCCGACCCATTCGCGCTCGGCGTCGCTGCGCACGTCTACCAGCACTGCCTCACCCGATTGCACCCAGGCCCAGGCAAGCTGGACAGACACGTCACCGGCATAGCCATCCGCCGGCATTGGATTGCCTGCGACATCGCCGCCCGCGTCACGCCGGGGGCCGGACATCTGGTTGTTCTGGACCACAGCGGCGTCGCCGGGCTGTGGGTGAGGCGGGTTGGGATTGTTCATATTGCGACGAATTCTGCCAGTGTCTTGACGGATGCGCGGCATGGGCCGACTTTCCGCGGCCCCATGAAAGCCAGGGGTTCACCTGGACGGGGCGAACAGCCTCTTGCAGCTGCAGGCAGATGCATGCGGATTCCGGCGCCCGCGGGCTGCGCTACCTGTCGTCGCCAGAGGAGAAGTAGTCGTATCCGGCAAGCGCCAGGCCACCCAGAAGGATCAGCGAAATGTCCAGTTGCGGCAACTTGATGACATAGGGCGCAAAAAACGCAACAAGGAGAATCAGCCCGACGAAACCGGTCGCTCTCTGGAATTTCCTCATGCCTCGTTCCTCCTCAAAAATTCACCGACAAGCCACCGTGCTGATCTCAACAGCCGGGCGTCGTTCATGAATGCGCCCACGGCCTGCACGCCCAGCGGCATCCCGTCACCGGAATTCAGAAGCGGCAGATTCAGGCTCGGCAAGCCGCCGAACGACCAGATCGTCTGCATGACCGGGTTGCCAGTTGATGCCAGGCCGACCGGCGCGGCCCCCAATGCCGCCGGACAGAGGATGGCGTCATACCGCGTGAAGTATTCTTCAAACGCATGGGTCACATGAAATATCCGGTCCCGCGCGGCGAGATAGTCCATGACGGGCACGGCCATGCCCTGGGCCACCCGCTCACGAAGCGCCGGGCTGATCCGGTCGCGGCTGTTGTTCCATTCCTTCTGCAGGCAAAACGCCAGTTCAACATTGTTGACCTGCGCATGCCAGTCCAGGGCCTTGATCACGATGTCGGGCAGCACAAGCTCGTCGATCAGATCGCCCATGTGATCTAAGAACGCCGCATATGCCTCCTGCGCCTGCGCGTCCACCTGGTCCCACCAGGGCGTGCGCACGAAACAGAACTTCGGAGTCAGCGGCGGATCTGCAACAGCCACGTCGTACAGACCGCGTGGCGCGCATCGGGCGCTGGCAGGGTCCTGCCCGTCATCGCCCGTCATGACCTGCGTGATTGATGCGATGTCATCAATGTTGCGGGCGAACACGCCCAGCTGATCCAGCGATGGGGACTGATCCAGCACGCCGGTTCGAGGCAGCAACCCCCTTGACGGCTTGAATCCATACACACCGCAATACGACGCTGGCCGAATCACGGACCCGTTGGTCTGGCTGCCCAGCGCCACCGGCACCATCCCCGCCGCGACCGCGGCTGCCGAACCGCTGGACGACCCGCCGGGCGTGTGGGCAGAGTTGTGCGGATTGCAAGTCGGACCTGGATGGATGGCGGCAAATTCTGTGGTCACGGTTTTGCCAAAAATGACGGCGCCCGCAGCCCGCAGGCGCGCCACCACGGTGGCATCAGCGAGCGCGTAGCGCCCCACGTGGACAGGGCTGCCGTACTCGGTTGGAAAATCAATCGTGTCGATGATGTCCTTGACGCCCACGGGCACTCCGTACAGCGGGCCGGGCAAGTCGCCCGCCGCGCGCTGCGACTCAAGGTTCTTCGCCTGAAGCGCCACCACGCGGTCATCACGATGGGCAAATGCCTTGACAGGTACGTCGGCAGCCGACACAAAACGCGACAGCTTGTCGAAGAATTCCACAATGCTGTCGCCACCACCAACCAGATGCTCACGCACCTCCAGCGCAGTCAGTTCTGCAATGCTACGGGCGGTATAGCTCATTTCTTGAAGATGTCCGGATTCACCACGGATTCATCATTCGGATCGCGCTCGATCTCCTGGGCCTGATTGAAGAACTGGTCCGGCAGATACGTCACCATGGAGGGGTAAATATAGGCCATGGCCAGCGTCAGGATGACCATGGCCACAAACGGCATACAACCCTTGAAGATGGTCACAAGCGCCAGGTTCGCGGGTGCGACACCCTTCAGGTAGTACGCCGACATTGCCATGGGTGGAGTGAGGAACGATGTTTGCAGATTGATGGCAATCAGGATGCCGAACAGAATAGGGTCCACGCCGTACAGCGGCAGAAGCGGGAGGAAGATGGGAACAAAAATGATGATGATTTCGCTCCATTCCAGTGGCCAGCCCAGGATGAAAATGATGAGTTGCGTGACCAGCAGGAACTGCACGGTGCTGAGATCCAGGGACAACAGCGCGTCCTTCACCACATGCTCACCGCCCAGATAGGAAAACACCGAGGCAAACGTGGCCGCTCCGACGAACAGGAAGCAGACCATCGCCGACGTTCTCGCCGTGAGGTAAACAGCCTCGCGCAGCCGCTGCCACGTGAAAGCCCTGTAGATGACCGCCAGGATGATGCCCCCAAGCGCCCCCATGGCCGCTGCTTCGCTCGGCGTGGCCAGACCAAACAGGATTGATCCCAGCACAGCCATGATCAGCGCGGCCAGCGGCACAAACGCCTGCAGTACCAGCACGATGCTCTGCACCACGGAGTAGGACTGGGCCTCCTCCGGCTTGGGGCACAGCGCGGGATTGATCGTCGCCCGCGCCACGACGTACACCACATACAAAAATGCAAGCGTGAAGCCGGGGACAATGGCGGCCGCATACAGCTTGACCACGGAGACGCTGGCGGTCGCGGCGTAGACGATCAGCAGGATGGAGGGAGGGATCAGGATGCCGAGCGTGCCCCCCGCCGTAATGACGCCTGATGACAGCTTCTGGTCGTAGCCCGCCTTGAGCATGGAGGGCAACGCGATCAAGCCCATCAGCGTCACGACCGCGCCCACAATGCCGGTGGCGGTGGCGAACAGCGCGCAAGTCACAAGCGCCGCCACCGCCATGGAACCGGGCAAGAACCGCAGACCCACCTGCAGGCTGAGAAAGAGCCGGTCCAGGATATTGGCCCGTTCGATGATATATCCCATAAACAGGAACAACGGTATCGAGATGAGAACGTCGTTGTTCATCACGCTGAACGTGTTCTGCGTGAACAGGTAGAAGATCCGGTTATCCCAGAACGCCTGACCCGCCTCGAAATATGCGTAATAGCCAAAGCCGATGCCCATCGCCATCAGCGTGAATGCAATGGGGAAGCCAAGAAAAATGAAAACGATGAAAAGTCCAAGAAGGACCAGTGCTACATACGGATCACTCATGCTCGGACCTTCTGTTCATTGGTCTGTTCGTGCTGTTGCATCAGGACGACTTCAAGTTCTTCAACGTCGCCGCTGCGTGAAAGCCATTGACCTGACCGGATGCACATCAAGCACCTCATTACCTCGGCAACACCAGCAATCAACAGCGTCACCCCGCCGGCGAAAATGACCAGCTTGAGAGGCCAGACCGGCACGCCCGCGGGGCTGTTGACGCTGGATTCCAGTATCCGCGCACTCTCAAACGAATACCGCGCCCCGGTAAACACCATCGCAAAAACGGCCGGGAAGTAAAACAGGAAATACAGAACCAGATCAACCTTCGCCTGCGTCCTGGGTTTCCACTTGCGATAGAGAAAATCCCCCCGCACGTGTGAGTTCCGTGACACCGCATAGGCGCCAGACATCATGAACAGCGCGCCGTACATCATGTAGCTCATGTCAAATGCCCATACCGTGGGTCTGTTCAGCACGTAGCGCATGAACACTTCATAGCAGGTGCTGGCTGTCAGTACCAGCACGCACCAGGCAAATGCGTGCCCGATCGACTTGCTGAAGATGTCGATTCTGCGAATCCAGCTTTCCATCAATGCCACCTCCGGGCAGGGAAAATGCAAAGGCCGCCGGGTTGCACGCCGGACGGCCTTCAAAAACAGAAGGAGACTTACCTGGGCAGCTTGATCTTCTGTACGTGCTCGTAGGCCATCTTGTAATCGGCCTCGTTGGTGTAGTGGTAGAAGCCGACGCGCTTTGACCATGCCTTGAAGGAATCATTGACTTCCTTGAACATGTCAACCTCCTTCTCCAGCTTCGCGGTCACTTTGTCCCAGGCAGCCAGCTGCGCCTTGTAAATGTCCGGCGTGGTGCGTGACACCTGCACCTTGTGCTTGACGATCAGTTCCTCAAGGTCCTTGGAATAGTTGGCGTGCGCCAGGCTGATGTTGGCGGTGGAGGCCGCTTCGGCGGCGTACTTGAGGATTGCCTTCAGGTCCGCCGGCAGCGCGTCGTACTTGGTCTTGTTGAAGATGATCTCGAAAAACTCCTGGGCTTGGTGAAAGGAACCCATTGAGTAGTACTTGGCCACATCCTGCGCACCAAACCGCATGTCGGCGGTCGGGTTGTTGAACTCGAACGCGTCAATCACCCCGCGCTGCATGGCAGGCACGATTTCGCCACCGGGCAACTGGGCAACGGCCATGCCCATTTCCTGCATCAGGTCAGCAGCAAGACCGATCGTCCGGTACTTGAACCCCTTCAGCTCGGCTGCGCGCTTGGGTGGCGATTTCTTGAACCAGCCCAACGGCTGCGAAGGCATGGGAAACGCGAAAAACCCCACCACGTTGAGGTTCATTTTGGTCACGAGCTTGTTCCACAGCTGCTGGCCGCCGCCGCCGTGAATCCAGCTCAGGCCGATCTCCGGGGTCGCACCGCTCACCGGGCCGGTGCCGAACAACGACGCAACCTTGGACTTTCCGTACCAGTAGCCGGAAACGTGGTGGCCCGCATCCAGCACGCCCTTGCTCACGGCGTCGATGATCTCGAACGTCTTGACCACAGCCCCTGTGGGCAGGTACTCCAGCTTGAGTCGGCCGCCCGCCATTTCGTTAACCCTGGCGACGTACTGCTGCGCCATCTCCGAAAAGATCTCATTGGTGCCCCAAGCGCCCTGCATCTTCAGAACCACCGGCGACTGCGCAATGGCAATCATCGGAAAGCCGGCCAGTGGAGCCGCCACAGCGGCGGTCGCTGCCTTGCCAAAGAACCTGCGACGCGACGACGCAGCCGGACTCGTCGACCGTGCGTCGGCAACAGTTGAAATTGCACCGTCAGTTTGCGATTGCTTCATGCTCTTGTCTCCTGAATAAGTTGAACCACATGCTCAGCCAATGCGCCACCCTTCATGCCGGCAAGCGCAACAAGCCGCCCGGTCATGCCGAACTGGACTTCTCGGTCTCCCACCTTACGCGCAACCACCCAGCCTCGGCGCAAGGGATTTCCCCAGCACCGACATCGATAGCATGCCAACATTACAACTTTTGCCTGCGCAAGCCTCCATTCAAGGATTGACGTTAACGTAAACGTCAATTAAGGTTGCGGTCTCTGGAGACTCCAATGACCGACCTGTCCGCAGAATTCAAGGCGCTGGCCACTTACCGCCCCACACACAAGGTGCGCTTCGTCACAGCCGCCAGCCTGTTTGACGGGCACGACGCGGCCATCAACATCATGCGGCGCATCCTGCAGGGCATGGGCGCCGAGGTGATCCACCTGGGCCACAACCGCAGCGTGGACGAGGTCGTGACCGCCGCGCTGCAGGAAGACGCCCAGGGCATTGCCATCAGCAGCTACCAGGGCGGCCATGTGGAGTACTTCAAGTACATGGTGGACCTGCTCAAGCAGCGCGGCGGCGCCCACATCCAGGTGTTTGGCGGCGGCGGCGGCGTGATCGTGCCGCCGGAAATCCGCGAACTGCAGGCCTATGGCGTCACGCGCATCTACAGCCCCGAGGACGGCCAGCGCATGGGGCTGCAGGGCATGATCGGCGAGATGGTCATGCGCTGCGACAAGGACCTGACGCCCTACGCACCGACGGACATCCAGGCCATCCAGGGCCATGGCGAAATGAACTGGCGCGCACTGGCCCAGCTGATCACCGCGCTGGAGAATGAAAAGGCCGATGCACCGCTGGTCGAAGCCATCCGGACCAAGGCCGCCGCCTGCAAGGTGCCCGTGCTGGGCATCACCGGCACCGGCGGTGCGGGCAAATCGTCGCTGACCGACGAATTGATCCGCCGGCTGCGGCTGGACCAGGGCGATGCGCTGCGCGTGGCCGTCATCTCCATCGACCCCTCACGCCGCAAGAGCGGCGGCGCGCTGCTGGGCGACCGCATCCGCATGAATGCCATCAACCCGTGGGGCCAGGGGCCGCGCGTGTTCATGCGCAGCCTGGCCACGCGCGACTTTGGCAGCGAAATCTCGGCCGCCCTGCCCGACGTGATTGCCGCCTGCAAGGTGGCGGGCTTTGACCTGGTGGTGGTGGAAACATCGGGCATCGGCCAGGGCGACGCAGCCATCGTGCCGCATGTTCATGTGCCCATGTACGTCATGACGCCCGAGTTCGGCGCGGCCAGCCAGCTGGAAAAAATCGACATGCTGGACTTTGCCGAGTTCGTCGCCATCAACAAGTTTGACCGCAAGGGCGCGCTGGACGCCCTGCGCGACGTGGCCAAGCAGGTGCAGCGCAACAAGGAAGCCTGGGGCCAGCGGCCCGAAGACATGCCGGTGTTCGGCACCATGGCCGCGCGCTTCAACGACGACGGCGTCACCGCGCTGTACCAGGCGCTCAAGCCCCGGCTGCAGGCGCTGGGCCTGAAGCTGGCCGCAGGCACCCTGCCCACCAGCACGGTGCGCCACAGCACCAACCAGACCCCGGTGGTGCCGGCCGCGCGCACCCGCTACCTGGCCGAGATCAGCGACACCGTGCGCGGCTACAAGAAGCGCGCCCGCGAACAGGCCCGCCTGGCACGCGAAGTGCAGCAGCTGCGCGAATCCATGCGCATGCTCAAGCTGGACGCACCGCAAAAAGAGAACGCCGTCAAGGCGCTGGATGACCTGGCGCAGCAGCGCGAGGCCCACCTGAGCGCGGCCGAACGCAAGCTGCTGGCCCAGTGGCCCGACATGCAAAAGGCCTATGCCGGCGACGAGTACGTGGTGAAAATCCGCGACCGGGAAATCCGCACGGCCCTCACCACCAGGAGCCTGTCGGGCACCACCATCCGCAAGGTCGCGCTGCCGCAGTACGAAGACCACGGCGAAATCCTGAAGTGGCTGATGCTGGACAACGTGCCCGGCAGCTACCCCTACACCGCCGGCACCTTTGCCTTCAAGCGCGAGGGCGAGGACCCCACGCGCATGTTTGCCGGCGAAGGCGACGCGTTTCGCACCAACACGCGCTTCAAGCTGCTCAGCTCGGGCATGGAGGCCAAGCGCCTGTCCACCGCGTTTGATTCGGTCACGCTGTACGGCAACGACCCCGACCCGCGCCCCGACATCTACGGCAAGGTGGGCAACAGCGGCGTGAGCATTGCCACGCTGGACGACATGAAGGTGCTGTACGACGGCTTTGACCTGTGCAACCCGTCAACCAGCGTGTCCATGACCATCAACGGCCCGGCGCCCAGCATCCTGGCCATGTTCATGAACACCGCCATCGACCAGAACCTCGCCAGGTTCAAGGCCGACAACGGCCGCGAACCCACCGAAACCGAGGCCGCCAAAATCCGCGAATGGGTGCTGGCCAACGTGCGCGGCACGGTGCAGGCCGACATCCTGAAGGAAGACCAGGGCCAGAACACCTGCATCTTCAGCACCGAATTCAGCCTGAAGGTCATGGGCGACATCGCGCAGTACTTTGTGCACCACAACGTGCGCAACTTCTACAGCGTGTCCATCAGCGGCTACCACATTGCCGAGGCCGGGGCCAACCCGATCAGCCAGTTGGCCTTCACGCTGAGCAACGGCTTCACGTTTGTGGAGGCGTACCTGGCGCGCGGCATGCACATTGATGATTTCGCGCCCAACCTGAGCTTCTTCTTCAGCAACGGCATGGACCCGGAATACACCGTCATGGGCCGCGTGGCCCGGCGCATCTGGGCCGTGGCCATGAAGGAAAAATACGGCGCCAACGAACGGTCGCAGAAGCTCAAGTACCACATCCAGACCAGCGGGCGCAGCCTGCATGCGCAGGAAATCCAGTTCAACGACATCCGCACCACGCTGCAGGCGCTGATTGCCATCTACGACAACTGCAACAGCCTGCACACCAATGCGTTTGACGAGGCCATCACCACGCCCACCGAAGACAGCGTGCGCCGTGCCATGGCCATCCAGCTCATCATCAACCGCGAATGGGGCCTGGCGAAGAACGAAAACCCCAACCAGGGCGCGTTCATCATCGAGGAGCTGACCGAGCTGGTCGAGGAAGCCGTGCTGGCTGAATTCGAGCGCATCGCCGAGCGCGGCGGTGTGCTGGGCGCCATGGAAACCGGTTACCAGCGCGGTCGCATCCAGGACGAGAGCATGCACTACGAAATGCTCAAACACACGGGCGAGCTGCCCATCATCGGCGTCAACACCTTTCGCAACCCGCACGGCGACGCCGTGCTGGACAAGCTGGAACTGGCCCGCAGCACCGAGGAAGAAAAGCAGAACCAGCTCAGGCGTCTGGCGGACTTCCATGCGCGCCATGCGCAAGCGGCGCCCGTGCAGCTCAAACGCCTGCAGCAGGCCGTGATCGACAACCAGAACGTGTTCGAGGTGCTGATGGACGCGGTGCGCGTGTGCTCGCTGGGGCAGATCACCAACGCGCTGTTTGAGGTGGGCGGACAGTACCGCCGCAACATGTAGCCTGGATCGCTCGCGCCGGGCTTGCGCGACAATGCTGCGAAATTCATCAGGAAACGCGCCATGTTTCTCAAGAGCATTGAAATCAGCAATGTACGCTCGATCGACAACATCGAACTGGACTTCCGCCTTGACGGCAACAAGGTTCGGCAGCGCACCGTCATGCTTGGCGAGAACGGCTGCGGCAAAAGCACCGCCTTGCGAGCGATTGCGCTGCTGCTGGCCGGCAGCGATGCGCTGACGGAACTCCTGCGCGAGCCCGAACGCTGGGTGCGCAACGGACGCAAGCAGGCACGGATTGCCGCGACCCTGGGCACGCAACGCGACGGGGACAGGGCCATCGAACTCCTTCTGGAGCCCGGATGGACTCTGCGCCAGACGCTGAAAGAAAATGAAGCCGGTCTGGCGGCACTGGATCAGGCGCTGGCTCACACCCCCCGGAATTACTTCGCGATGGGCTATGGCGTCACCCGCCGTCCGGCCATGGATTCGAAGGAGTTTTCGCAGGTCAGCGAGCGCGGCTTCGCGCATCCGCGTTCCCGGGCGTTCGCAACCATGTTCTCACCGGAGGCATCGCTCGTATCCCTGGAGCAATGGGCGATGGATCTGGACTACCGCGAAGGCACGGCGGCCACCGCCGTACTGCGCGCCGCGATGTCGAAACTTCTTCCCGGAATGACGTTCCACGCCATTGACCGCAAGCGTCGCGAGCTGCTGTTCAAGACGGTTGACGGCATGGTCCCGTTCCGGCAACTTTCCGACGGTTACCAGAACATCGCCAACTGGTGCGGCGACATGCTTTACCGCATCACGACCACCTTCGAGGACTACAAATCTCCACTGAAGACGCGCGGCGTTTTGTTGATTGACGAGCTGGACCTGCATCTGCACCCGGTCTGGCAACGCCGTCTGATGGACTTTCTGCAGTCCGCCCTTCCGAATCTGCAGATCATCGCAACATCCCACTCACCCATCATCGCGCAGCAGCTGCGCGAAGGCGAGCTGTACGTCGTGGAACGGCCCACGCCCAGAAAAGGCTCCTGCGTGCGCCCGGTGGCCGGTGACCCGAGTCAGCTGACGTTGACCCAGTTGCTGTCACCCATGTTCGGCATTGAGTCGCCCGAGTCACTGCGCGTGCAGACACTGCGTGAGAAATCGCGAATCGGGCAGTTGAGCGATCAAGGCAGGTCGGAGCTGGCGCAGCTGGCGCCACTGGATGAACTCCCCAAGGCCATGCGTCAACAAGTCAAGGCCGCCGAGGAACTCAAACTTGCGCTGGCGCAGGCCAGCGGCAACGCACTCCCGAAACTTGACACCGCGCAATTGCGCAAGCGCATCGGGGAACAGATCAAGCTGTCGGGTCGCAACGCATGATCGCGCTCGAACGCCAGCGGCACGCAATTCCGGCCAAGTACCGCGGCGACAAGCTCCAGGAGTTGCTGGACCGGCTGGCTCTGGGCTACTACGAGTTCAACGGAAAGATACCGTTCAACACGCAAAAATCCCGGTTCCAGCAATGGAAGCAGGCCAAACCAGCACTTGTCGCCGAGAGCCACAACAAGTGCGCCTACTGCGAATCGCCAACATCCATGGTGGCGCACGGCGACGTCGAGCATTTTCGTCCCAAGGACATCTACTGGTGGCTGGCCTTCAGCTACGACAACTACACCTACTGCTGCCAGCTGTGCAACCAGAAATTCAAGGGCGCCAATTTTCCGGTTTCAGGTAACCCGCTGAAGGTTCCGGTGAAGTTTCCCAGGAATCAGCCCGCGACCGCGAAGCTGCGCGGGCTTGCGCAGGCACTGTGCCTGGACCCGGCCACCGACAACCACGCGGCGCTGCGTTCATTGTTCAAAGCTGAAGGCGCGCATCTGCCGCACCCTTACCTGGACGAACCGGAAAAGCTGTTCGCATGGGAAGCCGACGATGCCAACCGGGAAGTCCGCCTGATTCCCAATGGCAACGGCGCAGCAGCCAGACGCGCCGTCGAGGCAGCCACCGCGTTTCTCGGGCTGAACCGGCAGGATCTCGCCCGGTTGCGCTATGCGCAGTACAGCCTCGTCCAGGCCCACGCGCTTGTCATCCAGGCAAGCAATCAGGCCGCGGTGCGCCAGCTTGCCCTCAACGCGCTGCAGACCGCAGCCCGCGCGGATCAGCCCTATGCCGGCATGACACGCTACTTCCTGAGGACGTGGGGTATCCTGGAAAAATGACGCGGCGCCGGCGCTTCAGGGCCTGCGCCCCGCAGCCGTCAGCAGATCCGACAGTGGCACCATGCGCCCGTGCAGCGGCAGGATGCGCTCCACGTCCAGATTCAGCCGTTCAATGTTCTGTACCAGGTTGACGTGGTTGGCGTTCGGCACGGCGGGCGGCGCAGCCCCCGGCGCCCCCGGCGTGAATGCATCGGCCTGGATCAGCAGGCGCTCACGCGGCAGATACACCATCATGAAGCCCTGGGCATGGACGCTTTCCTCGATCATGAACACCTCCACCGCACGCACGCCGTCGGTGAACGTGCGCTGGCCATTGACGCCCGTGACCATGGCCTTTTTGCCGGAGCGCGCCAGCGCGTCGGGGCTGATGCGGTTCGGGTTGGCCAGCACCCGCTCGAACCACGGCCGCGCCTGCTCGCTGGTGACGAGGGTAGCGCCGGCGGCGGCGGCCGCGCGCAAGCCACCCGCATGGTCAAAGTGGTGGTGCGAGTTGATAACGTAGCGCAGCTCCTTGCCAGGCGCCAGCCGGCGCACCTCGGCCAGCACGGCTTCAGCACGGCCGTCGTACAGCGGGCTTTCCACCAGGATGAGGTGGTCGCGCATTTCGATCAGCACGCTGTTGTGCGATCCACCCGCGAGGAACCAGACGCTGTCGGCCGCGTTCTGCGCCACCACGCGTTCGCTGGCGGCGGCCACGGCAGCGGGCACGTCGGCCGCCAGCGGTTCGTTGACGTGCACGCCCGTCACCTCCAGATCCAGCACCGGAAATCCGCCCTGGTTCTGGCGGATGCGCGCGGGGAATTTGACGCCGCCATGGTCCTGATAGTCTGAATACACCGTGCTGACCCTCGTATCGCCCAGTACAGGATTGGGCAGCACCGAGTCCACGCGGTCCACCAGTCCCTGCGCATTGACGCGCAGCGTGGCGCTGAATCGGCCCGGCTCGGTGAACGAGAACACCGCGGTGTCGCCGTCCATCTGCATCGTGGCCTTGTTGCGCAGCGCCGCCTTGAGGACGCCGTGCGGCGAGGTCCACAGGTCATGGATGCGCGCGTCCAGCGCCACGGGCGCGGCCGTGGCGGCGGGCCCGGCGAGGTTCCAGGCAAGCGTGCCGCGCAGCAGGCCGGTCACGCGTTGCTCGCCCATGCCCATCAGCGGCACGGCGCCGCCACCGGTGGGCTCGGCACGGCGCCGGGCGAACTCCTCGCGCAGCGCGGCGTTGTCATAGTCCAGCCAGCGTGAAAACGCCGTATAGGTCAGGCGCGGCCAGGCCATGCCCGGCTGCCAGGCCTGGCCAAACGTGGCGCCGCTGCCGGTGGCGCTGAACCGCAGGGTCTGCAAGCCCTGCCCGCCCATGGCCTTTTGCGCGCGCAGCAAAGGGCTTTGCGCCCGCTGCTCGGGCGGCGCGGCACACGACGCCAGCATCATCAGCAGCCCCAGGGCCAGCCCACCCACGCCATATCGCCGATTCATGTCCGCCTCCTTCGGGCGCGGACCCCGCACCCGTGCGGCATGGTAGCGCCGCCGCGTGCCGGTGACCAGCGGGGCCGCACTGTCATGCAGGTGATTGGCTGCGTGCGCGCGCCCGCTTAATCTTGCCGCCAGTTCATCCCACTGGAGGCACCATGAGCGATCTTTTTTCCCTGCAGGGCCGCGTGGCCCTGGTCACGGGCGGCTCGCGCGGCATCGGCCGCATGATCGCGGCCGGTTTCCTGCGGCAGGGCGCGCGGGTTTACATCACCGCGCGCAAGGCCGCTGCCTGCGACGCCACGGCGGCCGAGCTGTCATCGCTGGGCGAGTGCATTTCCATGCCGGCAGACGTGTCCACCGTGGCCGGCGCGCAGGATCTGGCAACCGCGCTGGCCGCGCGCGAACCGGCGCTGGACATCCTGGTCAACAACGCGGGCGCGGCCTGGGGCGAGGCGTTCGAGACCTTCCCTGAAAAGGGCTGGGACAAGGTCATGGACCTGAACGTGAAGACGCCGTTCTTTCTGACGCAGGCGCTGCACGGGCTGCTGTACAAGGCGGCCGCGGCCCGCACGGCCAAGGTAATCAACGTGGCGTCGATCGACGGCATCTCCGTCAACCCGATGGAAACCTATTCCTATGCCGCCAGCAAGGCCGGGCTCATCCACCTGACCAAACGCATGTCGCTGCGGCTGATCAAGGACAACATCGCCGTCAGCGGCATCGCCCCGGGCGCCTTTGCATCCGAGATGAACAAGGACGCCCGCGACCACGGTGACGAGATCGCCCGGCGCATCCCGTCCGGGCGCATCGGCGTGGACGACGACATGGCCGGCATCGCGATCTATCTGGCGTCGCGCGCCGGCGACTATGTGGTGGGACAGACGGTGGCGGTCGATGGTGGAGTGACCCTGGCGCGCGGCTAAGCCACGCCGGCCAGCGAATAATTCTGCGGCCCGCGGCTGGCGATCTTGATCGCCCCGACGCGGTTGCCCAGCTCTGCGCAGCGCGCCAGGCTCCAGCCCTGCTCCAGGCCGAACAGCAACGCGCCGCGCCAGGCGTCGCCGCAACCGGTGGGGTCCACCACCTGCGCTGCCTTGACGGGCGGAACCAGGGTCTTTTCACCGTCGATCCACACCTCGCAGCCCTCGGCGCCCAGCGTCACCACCAGGCCCTGCACGCGGCGCGAGATGTCGGCGCTGCTCCAGCCGGTGCGGTCGCTGAGCATCTTGCCTTCGTAGTCGTTCACCGTGACCCAGGTCGCCTGGTCTACAAACTGCGCCAGTTCCTTGCCGTCAAACATTGGCAGGCCCTGTCCGGGGTCGAAAACGAACGGGATGCCCGCCGCCTTGAACTGCTGCGCATGCTGCAGCATCGCGTCGCGCCCGTCGGGCGAAATGATGCCCAGCCTGATGTCCGTGCGTGGCTCAATCTTCGTGATGTGCGCCTGCATCATCGCGCCGGGGTGAAAGGCCGTGATCTGGTTGTTGTCGCGGTCGGTCATGATCATGGCCTGCGCGGTGTAGGTGTCGCTGACCTGGCGCACAAATTCGGCGCTGATGCCCAGGCCCTTGAGCCGCTCCAGGTAGTCCGCCCCGTCATTGCCCACGGTGGCCATGGGCAGGGGCGTGCCGCCCAGCGCTTTCAGGCTGTACGCGATGTTGCCCGCGCAGCCGCCAAAATCACGGCGCAGCGCGGGCACCAGGAATGAAACGTTCAGGATGTGCAGCTGGTCCGGCAGGATCTGCTCGGAGAAGCGGCCCTCGAAAGTCATGATGGTGTCAAAGGCCAGGGAACCACAAATCACTGCTGCCATAAGTCGTACGGTCAAGGGGTGGATGAAATCAGGGGTAAAAGGCCAGCACGCGGTAACCCGCGATGCGGCCGGTGCCGTTGCCTGCCACGCTCATGGCAAGGTTGCCGCTCCAGTCGGCACCCGCGGCCAGCGTGCCCGACAGTACCCCGAGGTCGGCGGGTGTCAGCACCCTGCGCAGCACGGGCTGGTCCTGGCTGTCCGTCAGCGTCAGCTCGATGGCGGGCATGGCGATCTCGGTGGGTGCCTGGTTGCGCAATGTGAAGTTCAGCCGATAGGCGTCGGCGCGCAGCTTGCTGAAAGTGGAGCCATCGATCACGACGGCCTCAATCTGCCGCGGCGGGCCCACCGTGCACTGCAGCGGTTCGCACAACTGCAGCAGCAGCGGCTTGAGCCCGGGCTGCGCGGCGGCCAGGCGGTCGCGCTCCTGCACGGCAATCTGCAGCCCCAGCGCGGCCAGCAACACAACGGCCAGGAGACCCAGAACAGCTCGCACCAGCGGTCGCCCCCAAAAGGCCTTGCGCCGTGCCTGGCGCACGAATGACACATCCTCCAGCGAGGGCGCTTCCTGCTCGGTGTCCGGCACCGCGCGAGACAGTTCGTCCACCGCATCCAGGTAGCTGGCCTGCTGCGCAGGCCCGGCCGGCATCAGCGGCTCCACCCGCAAGTCCTCTACCGCCAGGGACGGCGGTTCAAGCTCGGGTTCCGGTTCAGGCTCCGGGGGCTGGGCGTACACGGGCGCCATGGGCATGCTGGCCGCTTCCGGCTGCACGGGCACTGGTGGCACGGGTTCAGGCAATGCGGGTGCGGTAGCAGCCGCAGTGGCCGTGGCGGCCTCGCCTTGCATGTGCGATGAGGCGTCGAACACCTCGGCGCAATGGCCGCAGCGCACCCAGCCCTCTGAAATCCTGAGTTGGTCGGGCACGACTTTGAACATCGTCCCGCAGGCGGGGCAGCGTGTGATCAGGCTCATGAGCGCCAGATTGTAGGCGGGCGCTTCACCCGGCTGCCTAAAAAGTCGCGGTCATGAGGATCCAGCCGTCCTCGGTGTCGGCCACATCCAGGCGGCAGTGTGGCGCATAGGCCTGCTTCAGCTCGGCCTCCTGCCGCGCCAGGATGCCCGCCAGCACCAGCGAGCCCCCGGGCGCCACATGGGCGCACAGCAGCGGCGCCAGCATCTTCAGCGGCGTGGCCAGGATGTTGGCCAGCACGGTCTGGTACTGCCCGGCGGCACGGTCGGGCAGCCCGGCGTTCAGCATCACGTGGTTGGCCTGCGCGTTGGCGATGGTCGAAGACACAGCGGCCTCGTCAATATCAACGGCGTCAATCGCGGCGGCGCCGTGCAGAGCCGCGCCAATGGCCAGGATGCCCGAGCCACAGCCATAGTCCAGCACCCGCTGGCCTGCCATGCCGTGCCGCGCAATCCAGCGCAGGCACATCCGGGTGGTGGGATGCGTACCGGTCCCGAAAGCCAGGCCCGGATCGAGCCGGATCACCTGGCGGGCCTGCGCGGGCGGCTCATGCCAGGTCGGCACGATCCAGAATTCAGGCGTGATCTGCACCGGCGCAAACTGCGACTGCGTCAGGCGGACCCAGTCCTGATCGGGCACGGGCGCTATGCCCAGCACGGTGCAGCCTTCAAAAAAGTCCTGGGCCTGCAGCAGTTGCGCGGCCTCGTCAGCGGCCTCCTGCGCGGCAAACAGCGCCAGGATGCGTGAGCGCTGCCAACCCTCCTTGGGCGGCGGCATGCCGGGCTCGCCAAACAGCGCCTGCTCGGCGTCGGTTTGCGCGTCGGCGTCTTCCACAGACACGCTCAGGGCGTCCAGCGCGTCCAGCGCATCACTCAGCGCTTCAACCCGGTCCTCGGGTGCCAGCAGGCGCAGCTCGAACATCAGCGCTTGTGGTGACTGAGCCACTCTTCGAGGTAGTGGATGTTCGTGCCGCCGGTCATGAACTTGGCGTCCACCATCAGCTCGCGGTGCAGCGGGATGTTGGTGTTGATGCCTTCGACGACTGTTTCCAGCAAGGCCGTGCGCATGCGGGCCATGGCCTGCTCGCGTGTGTCGCCGTGCACGATGATCTTGCCGATCATGGAGTCGTAGTTGGGCGGCACGAAATAATTGGTGTACACATGGGAGTCCACCCGCACGCCGGGCCCGCCGGGCGCGTGCCACATGGTGATGCGCCCGGGCGAGGGCACAAACTTGTAGGGGTCCTCGGCGTTCACCCGGCATTCAATCGCATGGCCGCGGATCTGGATGTCCCGTTGCACAAAGGGCAGCTTCTCGCCGGCCGCCACCATGATCTGGGTCTTGACGATGTCCACGCCGGTCACCAGTTCGGTCACCGGGTGCTCCACCTGCACGCGGGTGTTCATCTCGATGAAGTAGAACTCCCCGTTCTCGTACAGGAATTCAAACGTGCCCGCGCCGCGGTAGCCGATCTTCTTGCAGGCGGCGGCGCAGCGCTCGCCGATTTTTTCAATCAGCTTGCGCGGGATGCCCGGCGCCGGCGCTTCCTCGATCACTTTCTGGTGGCGCCGCTGCATGGAGCAGTCGCGCTCGCCCAGGTAAACCGCGTTCTTGTGCTTGTCGGCCAGGATCTGGATTTCAACGTGCCGGGGATTCTGGAGGAACTTCTCCATGTACACCGCCGGGTTGCCGAACGCGGCGCCCGCCTCAGCCTTGGTCATCTGCACCGCATTGACCAGCGCGGCTTCGGTGTGCACCACGCGCATGCCGCGGCCACCGCCGCCGCCGGCCGCCTTGATGATGACCGGGTAGCCCACCGAGCGCGCAATGCGGCGGATCTGTACCGGGTCGTCGGGCAACTCACCCTCGGAGCCCGGCACGCAGGGCACGCCCGCCTTGATCATGGCCTGCTTGGCCGACACCTTGTCGCCCATGGTGCGGATGTTCTCGGGCGTGGGGCCGATGAACTGGAAGCCGCTTTTTTCCACGCGCTCGGCAAAGTCGGCGTTCTCGGAGAGGAAGCCATAGCCGGGGTGAATCGCCTCGGCATCGGTGACTTCAGCGGCCGAGATGATGGCCGGCATGTTGAGGTAGCTCAGCGGGGACGGCGGCGGCCCGATGCAGACGGCCTCTTCGGCCAGCTTGACGTATTTGGCTTCGCGGTCGGCCTCGGAATAGACCATCACGGCCTTGACGCCCAGCTCCCGGCAGGCGCGCTGGATCCGCAGGGCGATTTCACCGCGGTTGGCGACCAGTATTTTCTTGAACATGAGTAGGCACTTACCTGTGGTTCGCCGGCGGCGTCACTCGATGACAAACAGCGGCTGGCCGTACTCCACAGCCTGGCCGTTCTCGCCCAGGATCTGCGTCACGGTACCGGTCTTGTCGGCCTCGATCTCGTTGAGGATCTTCATCGCCTCGATGATGCAGATGGTGTCGCCCTGCTTGACCTGGCTGCCGATCTCCACAAAGGGCTTTGCGCCCGGGCTGGCAGAGCGGTAAAACGTGCCCACCATGGGCGACTTCACCAGATGGCCGGCCGGCGCTTCAGGAGCCGCAGCCGCCGCCACGGGGGCTGGTGCTGCCACGACGGCAGGTGCCGTTGGTGCTGCCGCAGCCGCCACCACCGGGGCCGCGACTTGCTGCACCACAGCCGTGCCGCCCTTGACAATGCGAACCTTGCCTTCTGCTTCCGTGATTTCGAGTTCCGAGACGTTTGACTCCGACACCAGGTCGATCAAGGTCTTGAGTTTGCGCAAATCCATGCTGGCTCCAACGACTGCAAACGAGAGGATCGCGAATTTACATCAAATTGCAGCCTATTTACGCCTACAGCCGTCTTTTTCTTTTATTTTGCTACTGTCGGGGCTCGATCGACCGATCAAGCGAGCTTGACCCATTGCGCCAGATCAGCCTGGTCAAGCTTGCCCATCTTACGCTGGGCAATGATGCCTTGACCATTGAGCACCACGGTGAAAGGCAGCGCACCCGACAGGTTGCCCAGCGACTTGCCCAGTTCCGTGCCGCCCAAGCCCGCCAATCCTACCGGAAAACCGAGCGGCATTTTGCCCAGGAAGGCACGCACCGGCGTTGGCTGGTCAATCGCCAATCCGATGACTTGCCAGCCTTTTGATGAATTTTCGCGGTAGAAGCGATCAAGAAGGGGTAATTCCTCGACGCAAGGTGGACACCAGGTGGCCCAGAAGTTGATCAGCAATGGCTTGCCACGCATCGGCGCCAGCGCCAGTTGCCCACCCGCAGGCGTATCAAACGAAAGGCCCCACAGGACTGCCTCAGCCCCGGCAGTCACTTCATGCGGTTGGTGGCGCCACCAGGCCAGGCCTGCGCCTGCCACGCCCGCAACTGCGGCAGAACCGCCCAGAACAAGACGGCGGCGCCCGGAAGATACGGAAGAAGTCATATGGGGAAGTTTAGGTCAGCAATGCACGCACCGCCGCCAGGTCGCCGCGGGGGGTTCGGCCCTTGGCATCCGGCTTGAGCGCGCCACGCAGATCGTCATGGTCATGCACCATCAGGTGGACACCAACGGTCTCACCCAGTTCCCGACAGGGGCTGGACAGGCTGAGCGCCTCAACCGGCTCGCCCTGGAAGCCGGTGACCGTGCGGGGCTCATAGGCCACGTTGTGGTCGATCAGCGCGATCTCGGCCGATTTGGGATCGTCGCAAAACAGCTGGATGTAGATGTCCGACAACCGCGTGGCCGTGCCGTGCCAGACCGCACCGGCCAGGTAGGGGCGAAATGGCGCCATGCGCTCCATCCAGACCAGGGCCAGCCGGCGCAGCGCGGCCAGCTCGCCGGGCTGTGTGTCCGCGCAGAACAGGGCGATGTATTCGCGCACCTCGTCCTCGACCAGGTCGTTGTCGGGCAGGGGTGTTCGGGCATTCAGGCCCAGCTGCTTGACCGCCCGGCGTTTGGCCGGGCCGTACTCCAGCCCCTCTTCCACCACCATGCGGGCGGCCGTGGCGGCAATTTCCTGCTTGCTGTTGTCCATTGCGGGACATTCTGCATTGCCGGCAACCGCCCCACCCCCTAGAGTGCCATTCAAACCCGAAGGAGACCGCCCGTGCGAAGCACCATGATGAACGTGCCGCTGTCGCTCAACCATTTGCTGGAGCGCGCAGGCCAGCTGTTTGCGGGCAACGAGATCGTCTCGCGCCTGCCGGACAAGTCGCTGCGCCGGCACAGCTATGGCGAGTTTTACCGGCGCGCCCGCTCGCTGGCCTCAGCCCTGCAAAGCCTGGGCCTGCAGCCCGGCGACCGTGTGGCCACGCTGTGCTGGAACCACCATGCCCACCTGGAATGCTATTTCGGCATCCCGGCGGCGGGCGGCGTCATGCACACGCTGAACCTGCGGCTGTCGCCCGATGAGATCGGCTGGATCGCGGGCAATGCCCAGGACCGCTTCCTGGTGATCGACGACGTACTGCTGCCTTTGTACCGGCAGTTTGCCCACCTGCACCGCTTTGAGAAGGTGCTGGTGTTTTCCTTCTCCGGCGCCGCGGTTCCGGGGGAATTCGCAGACTACGAAGCCCTGCTGGCGGGGGCCGACCCCGACGGCTTTGCGTACACCGAGCACGACGAGAACGCCCCGGTCGCCATGTGCTACACCTCGGGCACCACCGGGCGGCCCAAGGGCGTGGTGTATTCGCACCGGTCCACCATCCTGCACACGCTGGTGGCCAGCCTGGGCGACTTCTGGGGCCTGCGCGGCACGGACGTGGTCATGCCCGTCACGCCCATGTTCCATGCCAACAGCTGGGGCATGCCGTATGGCGCCGTGATGATGGGTGTGAAGCTCGTGTTCCCGGGCCCGCACCTTCACCCGGAAGACCTGCTGGACCTGATGCAGCTGGAACCACCCACGCTGGCCCTGGGCGTGCCCACCATCTGGATGAGCCTGATCCAGGCCTATGACGCCGCGCAGGCAGAAGGCTCGCCCAACCGGGGCCGCTGGACACTGCCGCGCGGCATGAAGTCGCTGGTGGGTGGCGCGGCCGTGCCCGAGGCGCTGATCCGCGCGTTTGACAGGCACGGCATCTGGATCCTGCAGGGCTGGGGCATGACAGAAACATCCCCGGTGTGCACCATTTCATACCCCCGCGCCGAGCTGCGCGGCGCGGGCATGGACGAACGCTACCGCCGCGCCGCGATGGCCGGTGTGCCGGTGCCGCTGGTGGACTTGCGCGTGCAGGGCGACGACGGGTCGCAGCCCTGGGACGGCAAAAGCGTGGGCGAGATCCAGGTGCGCGGGCCCTTCATCACGGGTTCGTACCACGAAGTACCGCCAGAGGCCGAGAAGTTCACAGGCGACGGCTGGCTGCGCACCGGCGATGTCGCGTCGGTGGACGACCTGGGCTTTGTGAAAATCAGCGACCGCACCAAGGACCTGATCAAGTCCGGCGGCGAATGGATCAGCTCGGTGGATCTGGAAAACGCGCTCATGGCCCACCCGGCCGTGGCCGAGGCTGCCGTCATCGCGATCCCTGACGAGAAATGGAGCGAGCGGCCGCTGGCCTGTGTGGTGCTGAAGGCCGGGCAGTCGGCGGCGCCCGCGGACCTCAACGCACTGCTGCTTCAGCGCAGCTTTGCCAGGTGGCAACTGCCCGAACGCTACGAGTTTATTGATGCGGTGCCGCGCACGTCCACCGGCAAGTTCTGGAAGCTGAAGCTGCGCGAGCGCTTCCCCCGATAGCCATGCACGGGGCGTGATAATCACCGCCCATGCACATACACATCCTCGGCATCTGCGGTACGTTCATGGGGGGCGTGGCCGCGCTGGCCCGCGAGGCGGGGCACAAAGTCACCGGCTGCGACGCGGGCGTCTACCCGCCCATGAGCGACCAGCTGCGCGCGCTGGGCATTGACCTGATTGAAGGCTTTGGCGCGGACCAGATGAGCCTCAAACCCGACGTCTGGGTCGTGGGCAATGTGGTGTCGCGCGCCCGCCTGAGCGACGGCTCGCCCAAGTTCCCGCTGATGGAAGCCATCCTGGACGCCGGCGCGCCCTACACCAGCGGCCCGCAGTGGCTGGCCGAGAACGTGCTGCAGGGCCGCCATGTACTGGCCGTGGCCGGCACGCACGGCAAAACCACCACCACGTCCATGCTCGCGTGGGTGCTGGAGCATGCAGGCCTGAAACCGGGCTTTCTGGTGGGTGGCGTCCCCATGAATTTCGGAGTCTCCGCAAGACTGGGAGAAGGCAAGACTTTCGTGATCGAAGCCGACGAATACGACACGGCCTTTTTCGACAAACGCAGCAAGTTCGTGCACTACCGCCCGCGCACCGCCGTGCTGAACAACCTGGAATTCGACCACGCCGACATCTTTGACGACCTGGCCGCGATCGAGCGGCAGTTCCACCACCTGGTGCGCACCGTGCCGCCGTCAGGCCGTGTCGTGGTGAATGGGCTGGAGGAAAGCCTGGACCGTGTGCTGCACGCCGGCTGCTGGAGCGAGGTGCGCAGCTTCGGCGCGGCGGTCAGCGACTTTTGCGCCAGCGGCGAGCCCGATGCGTTTGACGTGGTACGGCGCGGCGCGGCCTTGGGCCGTGTGCAATGGGACCTGAGCGGTGTGCATAACCAGCTGAATGCACTGGCCGCCATTGCCGCGGCCGACCATGTGGGCGTGGCGCCTGCCGTGGCCGCGGCGGCGCTGGGCCAGTTCAGGAACGTGCGCCGGCGCATGGAAGTGCGCGGCACGGTCAACAGCATCACGGTCTATGACGACTTTGCCCACCACCCCACGGCCATCCGCACCACGGTGGACGGCCTGCGGCGCAAGGTGGGTGCGGCGCGCATCCTGGCGGTGTTCGAGCCACGCAGCAACACCATGAAGCTGGGCACCATGAAGGCCCAGCTGCCGTGGAGCCTGGAGCAGGCCGACCTGGCCATTTGCCACAGCGGCGGCCTGGGCTGGGATGCCGGGCAGGCCATGGCGCCCATGGGCCCTCGCGCCCAGGTGGCCGATACGATTGACGGCGTGCTGGCACAGGTGGTGGCCGCCGCCCGGCCCGGCGACCATGTGCTGTGCATGAGCAACGGCGGCTTTGGCGGCATCCATGCCAGGCTGCTGCGCGCGCTGGAACGTCAGTAAGTGATCGCCATGGCCGGCACGTCCACATGGACGACCGGCTTGGCCAGCGCCGCGCTCGATGCGCGGGCAAATTCCCCGGCCCACTTGCTGTCGGCGAACACCGCGCCGCCCGCGGCCTGCGCCACGCACAGCACCTTGTCGGCGATCAGCACCTTGCCGGTGGGGCGCAGCGGCTCGCAGCCCAGGCGGGTGAACTGCTCGTCCAGCCACCATCGCGCCACATCGTGCGGCATGGGCTGGACCTCGTCCAGGTCAAAGCGTAGCTGGGCGCCATCGGCTAGCTTGACGGTGACTTCACTGCGCATGGGGTACCTCCGTTGCGCCCAGCTTGCCGCGCAAGGCGCCGCCACGCAATCCCGTCAAACCCGAAAGCCGGCCTTGAAAGCCCGCCTTATTTGCGCGCGCGTCGCAGCTTGACCGACTCGGACAACACGTCCAGGACCTGAAGCGAATCGCCCCAGCCGATGCAGGCGTCGGTGATGCTCTTGCCGTATTCCAGCACGCCGGCATCGTCCTTGCCGGGCGTGAATTTCTGGGCGCCGGGCATCAGGTGGCTTTCCACCATCAGGCCGAACACCTGGCGCGAGCCGCCGGCGATCTGGGCGCCGATGTCGCGCGCCACATCGATCTGCTTTTCGTGCTGCTTGCTGCTGTTGGCATGGCTGCAGTCCACCATCAGCGTGGCCGGCAGCCTGGCGGCTTCCAGTTCCTTGCAGGCTGCGCCAACCGAGGCCGCGTCGTAGTTCGGCGCCTTGCCGCCGCGCAGGATCACGTGGCAGTCCTTGTTGCCGTTGGTCTGCACGATGGCGACCTGGCCGTTCTTGTGCACCGACAGGAAGTGGTGGCCCCGCGCCGCCGCCTGGATGGCATCGGTGGCAATCTTGATGTTGCCGTCGGTGCCGTTCTTGAAGCCAATCGGGGCGCTCAGGCCGCTGGCCAGCTCGCGGTGGACCTGGCTCTCGGTGGTGCGCGCGCCAATGGCGCCCCAGCTGATCAGGTCGCCGATGTACTGGGGCGAGATCACGTCCAGGAACTCGCTGCCCGCGGGCAGGCCCAGGCGGTTGATTTCAATCAGCAGCTGGCGCGCGATGCGCAGGCCTTCGTCGATGCGAAAGCTCTCGTCCAGGTAGGGGTCGTTGATCAGGCCCTTCCAGCCGACGGTGGTGCGGGGCTTCTCGAAATAAACGCGCATCACCACTTCCAGCGTGCCGGCGTACTTGGTGCGCGCCTCCTTCAGGCGGCGGGCGTAATCCAGCGCGGCGGCGGGGTCATGGATGGAACACGGGCCGATCACGACCAGCAGCCGGTCGTCCTTGCCGGCCATGATGTTGTGGATGTTGCGGCGGGTGTCGGTGATCAGCGTCTCCACGGGCGTGCCGCGGATGGGGAAAAAGCGGATCAGGTGTTCAGGAGGGGGCAGCACGGTAATGTCCTTGATGCGTTCGTCGTCGGTCTGGCTGGTTTTGTCGACGGGATTCGCATACCAGGCATCGGAGCCGGGGGCGGTGGCTTTGGCGTTCATCGGGTCACTCCTGAAGTCAGTTGGTTTTGAAAGCGGCAAAAGGAAAGGGGCATAAAAAAACCGCCGGGGGTCCGGCGGTTTTTTTGGGAGATTCTGTCGCGCTGTTACTTGCAGGTACGCTCAGAACTCTCAACCGCCGGGGCGTTGGAGAACCAAAAGTAGCCAAAAAAGTAAAAGCGGGCTGCGAAGTGCATGAGGCGAAATGTAGCACAGGCTTCATGGGCAGCGCCAAGCCCGTGTGGCGCCGCGGTCACAGCCGCAGCTTTTTCCACCAGGCCATGGCCCGTTCCACGCGGGGCTCTTCCAGCGCGGCCATGGCGGATTCCTCGGGCGTCGTGCGCGTTGCCAGTTGCTCGTACATATCCAGCAGCAGCATGCCCTCGCCCAGCGTGCGCCAGGCCACCAGCTCGAAGTCTTCGGCCGACAGGCCCAGCATTTCCCGCTGCGAGCCGCCTTCCAGCAGCCACTGACCAATCAGCACGCGGAAGTTGTTCAGCGCCTGCAGATAGGCGGCGTATTCGTACAGCCCGCGCCATGCCGGCCCCAAGCCGATGACCAGCGCGCGGTGGCCGCGCAGCACGGTCAGCAGATCCATCAGCAGCGGCGCCACGGACGACCGCGCGCGGCTCAGGCGCAGCGCGGCGACGATCGCTTCTATATGCGTGGCCAGCGTGCCCATGCTTTCGCTGAACTGGCGGCAGTCTTCGTCGGCAACCGCCCCTCGCAAGAAGTTGCTGAGTTCGCCAAACGTCTGGATGCTGGGCAGCAGCGTGGTGCGATCAATCGACAGCCGCGAGTTCATGGACGCCCCCCGAAGCGGCCTTTGGCCGCCCGGTGCCGATTGCCAGAGGCAATGGCCCTTCGAGCCGTCCAAGCCTGCGCAGGCAGGCTTGGAGCCGCGGCTCTCAGCCCCCACTGGGGGGCGATGCTGGCGGCCCGGCGAAGCCGGTTCCGCGGCATCCTGGAATAGGGGAGCGCCATCTCTACGCCGTACCGCCCACGGTCAGGCCGTCGATGCGCAGGGTGGGCTGGCCCACGCCCACGGGCACGCTCTGGCCTTCCTTGCCGCAGGTGCCCACGCCGCTGTCCAGCGCCATGTCGTTGCCGATCATGGTCACGCGCGTCAGGGCGTCGGGGCCGTTGCCCACGATGGTCGCGCCCTTCACGGGGTACTGGATCTTGCCGTTCTCCACCCAGAACGCTTCGCTCGCGCTGAACACGAACTTGCCGCTGGTGATGTCCACCTGGCCGCCGCCGAAGTTGGTCGCGTACAGGCCCTTTTTGATGCTGGCCACAATTTCAGCCGGCTCGCGGTCACCGCCCAGCATGTAGGTGTTGGTCATGCGTGGCATGGGAATGTGCGCATAGCTCTCGCGCCGGCCGTTGCCGGTGGGCTTGACCTTCATCAGGCGCGCATTCATCGCGTCCTGGATGTAGCCCTTGAGGATGCCGTCCTCAATCAGCACGTTGCGCTGCGTGGCGTGGCCCTCGTCGTCCACATTGAGCGAGCCGCGGCGGTCGGCGATGGTGCCGTCGTCCAGCACCGTGACGCCCTTGGCCGCCACGCGCTGCCCAATGCGGCCGCTGAACGCGCTGGAGCCCTTGCGGTTGAAGTCGCCTTCCAGCCCGTGGCCGATGGCTTCGTGCAGCAGCACGCCCGGCCAGCCGGGGCCCAGCACCACGGTCATCTCGCCGGCTGGCGCCGGGCGCGATTCCAGGTTGGTCAGCGCGGCATTCACCGCGTCATTGACGTACTCGTTGACCTGCGAGTCATCAAAATACGCCAGACCGAAGCGTCCGCCGCCGCCGCCCGACCCCATTTCGCGGCGCCCGTTCTGCTCGGCAATCACCGTGACCGACAGGCGCACCAGCGGGCGCACGTCGGCGGCCAGCGTGCCATCGGCACGCGCAACCATCACCACGTCGTATTCACTGGCCAGACCGGCCATGACCTGGGCCACGCGCGGGTCCTTGGCGCGGGCAAGTTTTTCGACCTTTTCCAGCAGCTTGACCTTGCCCGTGCTGTCCAGCGTGGAGATCGGGTCCACGCCGTTGTACAGCGAGCGGCTGCCGGCGACCTTGCGCGCCACGGCCCGGGTGCGGGCCGAGCGCCCGGCCGCCGAGATGGAGCGCACGGTGCGCGCCGCGTCCAGCAATGAAGCTTCGGAGATGTCGTCGGAGTAGGCAAACGCAGTTTTCTCGCCGCTGACCGCGCGCACGCCCACGCCCTGGTCGATGCTGAAGCTGCCGGTCTTGACAATGCCCTCTTCCAGGCTCCAGCCTTCGTTGCGGGTGTACTGGAAGTACAGGTCAGCGTCGTCCACGCGATGGGCCGTGATTTCCGCCAGCGCGCGGCTCAGGTGGGATTCGTTCAGGCCAAACGGCTCAAGCAGCAGGCGCTGGGCCGTGGCCAGGCGTTCTAGGGTGGGTTCGCGGGAGATCATCGCCAGATTCTAGGCCGTTGCCGATCTCCCTGTAGCAGGCGCAGGTTGGACGGCTTTCATGCCTGCCTTGCTTCCGGATCAGGCGGACAGGGCGCTCTGCGCAGCGGCATAAAGGAGGAGGGGCGCAGCCCCGGGGGACAGCCGCGCAGCAGAGTGCCCTGTTCGCCTGATCCTTGAAGAAGCGGTAGAGCGAAATCAGACCCCAGCAGAAAACCCCTGCAACCGAACCAAAGCGGCCGACATCTCCCCCACCAGCGTCTCTATCTGAAGCGCGATGGTGGTCTCTTCGCGAATTGCAAACACACTCTGCCCCGCCGCCTCATAGACCAGGCGTGGGTCGTCATGCTCATGAATGGATGCGAACACATCACCGGTCAACGCCTGCTGCATCGGCATCGCCAGCGGCTCGGGCGCGCCCGGCTCGGCCCAGGCATCGATCCAGTCGCTGCGCACCACGCGGCAGGGCTTGCCGCTGTGGGCGCGGCTGATGACGGTGTCTTCACTGCCCGCTGCAATCAGCCTGGCCAGAAGAGCCGGGGGCGTGTGGTTCTCGCGCGCGGCCATCCACAGTGTGCCCAGCCAGCCGCCCTGCGCACCCATGCCGATGGCGCCCACGATCTGCGCCCCGTTGCCGATGCCCCCGGCCGCCAGCACCGGTGCGTCACCGGCCACGGCCACGATCTGTGGCACCAGCGAGAAGGTGCCCACGCTGCCGGTGTGCCCGCCCGCGTCGTAGCCTTGCGCCACCAGCACGTCCACGCCCAGGGCCAGTGCTTTTTGGGCATGGCGCGCCGAGCCCACCAGCGAGAAAGTGGTCTTGCCCCGGGCTTTGGCGCGCGCAATCAGGTCGGCGCGCAGGCCGATGGCCGTGGCCACGCCCGTGGCGTTGGACGCCAGCACCTGCTCGATCTGCGATTCAAACAGGTCTTCGGACCGAACCTGCGTGGTGAAGAAGCTGGGCTTTTGCGGCGGCCTGACGTCAAAGCGTTCACGCAACCCCTGCACGAAGTCCACATGGCCGTCGGGCAGCGCGGCGCGCACCTCGTCAATGCTGCCGGTGCGCGGCACGGCGGCGGGCAGCATCAGGTCCACGCCATAGGGGCGGCCCTGCATGCGCCCGTCCACTTCCTGCAGGATGTGCGGTATCTCGTGTGGCATTTCCCGCGCCAGGCCCAGCACCGGGTAGCCCCCGGCGCGGGCGATCTCCACCACCACATCCACCGAATGCGAGAAGCCGAAAATCGGGTGCGCGATGCCCAGCCGGTCGCAGACCGGCGTGCGCAGGGTTGATGCCATGGCGGTTTACTGCGGCGTGATGCCGGCTTGCTGGATCACGCGCGCCCACTTGGTGCGCTCGGCCGCCACGAAGGCATCAAACTGCGCGGGGGTCTGCGGTGCCAGCTCCATGCCCATGCCGTCAAACTTCGCCTTGACCTCGGGTGACTTCAGGATCTCGGCGATGTCCGCGGCCAGCTTGGCCACTACGGCGTCAGGTGTCTTGGCCGGCGCCACAAAGCCAAACCAGGTGCCCACCTCGTAGCCCGGCAGGTTGGCGGCTTCTGCCACGGTGGGCAGCTCGGGCAATGCGGTGGAGCGGCGCGCGGTTGTCACGGCCAGGGCGCGCAGCTTGCCGGTCTTGATGTGCTGCGCCGCGATGGCCGCGGTCAGCGGCATCATGGTCACGCGCCCGCCCAGCAGGTCGTTCATGGCGTCGGGCTGGCCCTTGTAGGGCACATGGGTGAGCTTCAGGCCCGCCATCTGCGCAAACAGCTCGCCCGACAGGTGGTTGGACGTGCCCGCACCGGCGGTGGCGTAGGTCACTTCCCCCGGCTTGGCCTTGGCCAGCGCCACCAGCTCGCTCATGGTTTTGACCGGCACATCGGGGTGCACCACGATCACGTTGGGGATGATGCCGAAGCCGGCCACGGCGCGGAAGTCCGTCACCGGGTTCCAGGTCACGCCCTTGACCAGGCTGGGCACCACGGCGTGGCCGGGGCTCACGCACAGCAGCGTGTAGCCGTCAGCCGCAGACTTGGCCACGAAATCGGTGCCAATGGACCCGCCTGCGCCGGTCCTGTTCTCGATCACGAAAGGCTGGCTGTATTTGGCAGCCAGGCGTTCGCCCACCAGGCGCGCAATGGCGTCCACCACGCCACCGGCGGTGAAGGGCACGACGACCTTGACGGGGCGATTGGGGTAGTCGGCCTGCGCCAGCGCTGCGGCAGGGCCGAAGGCGGCGGCTGCAAGCGCGAGGGCGCCGAAGGTACGGCGGTGCAACGAGTTCATGGTGTGTCTCCTGGTTGTTGGAAGGGAATGAAAGGGACAGTGAAACGGGGAACAGGCGCGGGCCGGTCTTCGGCCCAGGCAGTCTGGTGCAGCGGGTGTGCGCGGCTTTGCGTCAGGCTGAGCACGGGTGTGACGCAGGCATCCAGTGGCTCAAAGCGTGCGGCCCAGTACGCCTGGGTCTGGGCTACAAAGCAGCGCTGCAGGCACCCGGCCAGTTCGGGCCAGCGGCTGGCGTCGCCGCGCGGCGGCACCGTGGCCGGATCCAGGCCCAGGCCGTGCAACAGCTGCAGGTAAAAGCGCTCTTCAATGGCGCCCACGGCCATGTGGCGGCCGTCGGCCGTCATGTAGCAGCGGTACCAGGGCACGCCGCCGTCAATCACGTTGGAGGCCGGTGCGTCGTTCCATGCACCCGCTTGCAGCCGGGCGAACACGGCAGTCAGCAGGTGCAGGCCGCCAGCCGTCATGGCGGTGTCCACGACACAACCCGCCCCGTGGGCCGCGCGCGCATGCAGCGCGGCGCCAATGCCCGCGGCGGCATACAGCGCACCGGCGGCCAGGTCGCCCACCAGATTCAGCGGCAGGGTATCGGTGCCGCAGGCATGCAGTGCCCCGGCCATGGCGATGTAGTTGATGTCGTGCCCGGCACGCGGCGCCCAGGGGCCCGCGCGGTCCCAGCCCACGATGCGCGCATAGACCAGGCCGGGCGCGCGCGCATGGCAGTCCGCGGGGCCCAGGCCCAGGCGTTCCATCACGCCGGGGCGAAAGCCCTCCAGCAGCACGTCGGCCTTCGCGATGGCGTCCAGCGCAACGGCCCGGCCATCATCGGTCTTGAGGTCCAGCGTGAGCGTGTCGCGTTGCCAGGTTCCGATATCGGCCTCAGCCGCCACCGGCACGCCCAGCGGCTGCGCCTGCGGGTTCTGGATGCGCAGCACCTGCGCGCCCTGCTGGGCCAGCCACCAGGCGCAAAACGGCACGCCACCCACGGTGGCCAGTTCCACAACGCGCAGGCCGGCGTAGGGTTTCATGCACCGTCCGCCGTGATTTGCGCCTGCACCTGGGCCAAGGTGCGCCTGGCGATATTGACCAGGTGAATCTGGCTGGTGCCCTCGTACAGGCGGAACAGCCGCACGTCACGGTAAAAGCGTTCGGCCACGTTGCCGGCGATGTAGCCGCCGCCGCCAAACACCTGCACCGCGCTGTCGGCCACACGGCCGCACATCTCGGACGCAAACAGCTTGCACATGGACGCTTCCATGGTCACGTCCTGCCCGTCGTCGCGCTTGCGCGCGGTCTCCAGCACCAGGGCGCGGGCGGCATGCACATCGGTGTTGCCCTGCGCAATCATCTGCTGCACCAGCTGGAAGTCGGCCACCGGCTGGCCAAACTGCCGGCGCTGCGTGGCGCGGCGCACCATCTCTTCCACCAGCCGGATGGCCGGACCCACGCACAGGCCGGCCAGGTTGATGCGCTGCTTGTTCAACGCGCGCATGGCAGTGCGAAATCCGTGGCCCAGGTTGGCCTCGCCACCCACAATGGCGCTGGCCGGCACGCGGCAATCCTGAAGCAGCACCTCACCGACCGGCGAGCCATGCTGGCCCAGCTTGCGGTAAGCGGCGGGCGTGGACAGGCCCGGCGTGCCGCGTTCGACCAGAAAGGCCGTGATACCCGCGGCACCTTTGCCTTGCGGTTCGGTGCGGGCAAACACGGTAAACAGACCCGCGATCGGCGCATTGGTGATAAAGCATTTGTGCCCGGTGATGCGGTAGCTGTCACCGTCGCGCACGGCCACGGTTTTCAGGGCGGTGGCATCCGAGCCGGCCTCGGGCTCGGTCAGCGCAAAGCAACCGGTCAGCTCGCCGCTGGCCAGCAGCGGCAGCCAGCGCTGGCGTTGCTCGGGCGTGCCGTCCACCACCAGGGATTCGGACGCAATGCCGGTGTTGCCGCCAAAGCGCGCGCGAAAGGTCGTGGCGCCTTGCGACACCTCGATGTTCACGCGCGCCAGTTCCTCGGTCGTCAGGCCCGCGCCGCCATAGGCCTCGGGGATGCTGTGGCCAAACAGGCCCAGCGCGCGCATGCGGTCCACCAGTGCTTCGGGGATTTCGTCGCTCTGGTCAATGGCTTCTTCCAGCGGAATGCATTCATCGCGGACGAAGCGGCGCACCTGCGCAATAAGCTGCTCGAACTGTTCGGGGTTGCGGATCATGGATGGTGTGTGAAATGAAGGGGGTCAGTGGATGCCGCAGGCCACCTCAATCTGGCGGATCGCATCCAGCAGGCGCGGCGCCACGTCGCGCTCCAGCGTGTCCTTGCCCAGGCGGTACGCCGACAGCGTGCAGTTCAGCGCCATGGGTTCCTCGCGCGGGGGCACGCGGATGGGCGCGCCCACGGCATGGACTTCCTTGCGCCAGTCGCCGCGCGAATGGCACCAGCCGCGCGCGGCAAACGCTTTCTGATCGGCGTCCAGCACGGGCTTGTCCAGCGCGTAGCGCTTGGGGTCTTCCAGCTTCAGGTGGTTCAGGATGGCGTTGCGCTCGGCCACCGGTGCCGACAGCACCAGCGCGCGGCCCATGGAGGTGGACAGCAGCGGCCGCGTGCTGCCGATGTCGGGCTGGTAGATGTTGCCCTGGTCCACGCGGCAGGTGTCCACATACACGACGTTGGTGCGGTCGCGCATGCCCAGGTTGACGGTGCAACCGGTCTCGCGCGCCACCTGCTCCATGAAGGGCCGCGCGATCTGGCGCAGCCGCATGTTGGCCAGCAGCGGGTAACCCAGCGACAGCACGCCCGAGCCCAGGCGGTACTTCTGCAGGCCCTCCACCCGGCTCAGGTAACCCAGCAGCGTGAGGGTGTAGGTCAGGCGTGACACCGTGGGCTTGGGCAGGCCGGTGCGGTCGGAAATCTCGCGGTTGCCCAGCACCGGGTCCACGGCCGTGAAGGCGCGCAGCACCTCCATGCCGCGCGCCAGGTTCATCGAGAACTGGCGGTCGGCCGTGAGGTCATGGGGGTTGACCAGTCCGGGCAATGCGATGGCTTGCATGGGGCGTGGAGGGCGTGGTGCGCGTGCGGGTGGCGGGCTGCTTTTTTTCATGATCGGCGGGGGTGGATGGGGCGTCAATGGTTTCGGGGCCGGTGTTTCGCTGTGCGAAATGCCGATTGTGGTGGCGTGCGCGCTCTGGCAAAACCCCGGCCATGACCCACTCTTCAAAAGGCGCGCTGGCCGGCGTGCGCATCCTGGACATGGCCACGGTGCTGGCCGCACCGTTTGGCGCCACGCTGTGCGCCGACCACGGCGCCGACGTTGTGAAGCTCGAACTGCCCGACGGCAGCGACCCGCTGCGCGGCCTGCAGCCGGTGAAAGACGGCGTGGGCCTGTGGTTCAAGGTAGCCAACCGCGGCAAGCGCGGCCTGTCGCTGGACGTGCGCAAGCCGCGCGGGCGCGAGCTGCTGCTGAAGATGCTGCCCGACTATGACGTGCTGGTGGAAAACTTCCGCACCGGCACCATGGACCGCTGGGGGCTGGACACGCAGACCCTGCTGGCGGCCAACCCGCGCCTGGTGATCCTGCGCCTGACCGGCTTTGGCCAGACGGGGCCCTATGCGGCGCGGCCCGGCTTTGCGCGCATCTTTGAAGCCATGAGCGGATTCACCAACCTCACCGGCGAGCAAGGCGGCACGCCGCTGCACATGAACTTTCCGGTAGGCGATGCTGTGGCGGGTGTGTTCGCCGCATTCGCCATCGCGGCCGAAATCGCGCGCCTGCGCGGGGACCCCCAGGCGCTGGGCTGCGAGGTGGACCTGTCGGCCACCGAGGCACTGTTCCGCCTGCTGGACCCGCTGGCCGTGGAGCATGAACAGCTGGGCCAGGTGCGCCGCCCCGCGGGCAACTGCGCCAGCTACACCGCGCCGTCCAACATGTACATGAGCCGCGAGCGGGTGTTCTTCTCGCTGGTGGCGTCATCCAACCCGATCTTTGCCCGCCTGGCGCATGCGGTGGGACGGCCCGAATGGATGGCCGACCCGCGCTTTGCCACCAACCCCGCGCGCGTGGACAACCTGCGTGCGCTGGATGAGGCGCTGGCGGCCTGGTTCATCGCACGGCCATGGAGCGAGATCGCGGCCACGCTGGAGGCCGAAGGCATTCCGTTCAGCAAGGTGTATTCGATCGAAGACATCGAACGCGACCCGCAGTTCATCGCGCGCGGGGCCATCCTGCGCCTGCCCGACGCGCACTACGGCAGCCTGCCCGCGCCGTGCATCGTGCCGCGCGTGCCGGGCCGCGTGATGCCCGTGCCACGCACCGGCCCCGACACCGGCGAGCACAACGCCGAGCTGCTCGCAGCCTATGGCGTAGACGCTGCTGCGCTGCAAGCGCTGCGCGCCGAAGGTGTGGTCTAGCCAGTCCCAGTGCCACCGCGGATCCGGCTGCGCCGGTCCGCCGGTGGCGCCCCCTTGAGGGGCTGAAGGCCGCGGCTCCAAGCCCGCCTGCGCGGGCTTGGACGGCCTGAAGGGCAAGGCCTCAGGCCGCAGCACTGAGCGCCGCAGGCGCTTCGGGGGGGAGTCAGTACCCCGTCAGCGGCCCATTGCGCAGGCAGGGGTTGCGCTCAGCACTGGCGGCGCGGCGCGCCACGTCGCGGCCAATCACGGTCTTGTGCACTTCGCTGGCACCTTCGCCAATCTGGTTGAGCTTGGCGTCGCGGAAGAACCGCTCCAGCGGAAAGTCCTGCAGGTAGCCGCGCCCGCCGGTCAGCTGCAACGCGTCGGTCACGACCTTCATGCACAGGTCCGTGGCATGCAGCTTGGCCATCGATGCGAAGGTGGCGGTGTCGGCATCCCCCCGGTCGTACTTCTGCGCGGCCACATGCACCAGCGCGCGTGACGCCTCGATCTGCGTGGCCATGTCGGCCAGCATCCACTGCACGCCCTGGTGGCTGCCCAGCGGTTTGCCGAAGGTGCTGCGGTCACAGGCATAGGTGGCGGCGATCTCCACCGCGCCGATGGCCCGACCCAGCGCCATGGCGGCATGGCCGATGCGCGCGCGCAGCAGCGCGTCCTGCGCCAGCGCAAAGCCGTCACCCTCCTCGCCCAGGCGGTGGGTGGCGGGCACGCGCACGTCGGTAAAGGTCAAGGTGGAAATCGGCACGCCAAACCAGCCGAGCTTGCCCACCTCGGCGCTGATGTGAACGCCCGGCGCGTCGCGCGCCACCAGCAGGCCGATGAAGCCGTCGCCCTGCTCCAGCTTCGCGATGACCATCAGCCAGTCGGCCGTGGTGGCGCGGGTGATGAACTTCTTGCCGCCGTTCAGCACGTAATGGTCGCCGTCACGCCGGGCCCGGCTGGCCAGGCCGCGCACGTCCGAGCCCGCGCCGGCTTCGGTCAGCGCGAACGCCGTCTGGATCTCGCCGGTGCACAGCCGGGGCAGCAAATCGGCTCGCAGCGCGGCCGATGCACCGGCCACCACGGCGCGCGCCGACAGATCGGTGCCGGTGATCATGGAGGCCGACGTGCTGCACACGCGGCCAAGCTCTTCAATGATGCGCACGCGCAGCACCTGGCGCGCATCGGTGCCGCCGTATTCGCGCGGAAAGGCCGTGGCCACAATGCCCTCGCGCGCCAGCGTGCGAAAGGTGTCCCAGGCAAATACGTCGCGCTGCGCCACGGTGGCGGCCTGCGGGCCGAACACGTCGCGGCACAGGGCACGTACCCTGGCCACCATGGCCTGCTCTTCAGCGTCCAGCGCCGTCAGCAGGTGGTCGGAGAAGAGTCGGTTGGTCATGGCGGCCATCTTGGCAGCGCCCGGCCAGAAGTCGAGCAGGGATTTCGACAGGCGAAACACCTGCTTGCGGCAGGCGGGCGCGCATGATGTCATGGCCGCCATGCAAGCAGACCTGCCCACCGATTTCCCGTGCCTGCGCACGCACAGCGGCGCCGACGGCATCCTCAGCCGGCTGGAGCGCATGGCGCCGGCCGACCTGTCCGCGGGCGAGGTGCTGATCCGCAACCGCTTTGCCGGCGTCAATTACAAGGACTGCCTGTCCATCCTGGGGCGGGCCAGGATCATTGAAAGCTACCCGCGCACAGCCGGCATCGAAGCCGTGGGCGAGGTGGTGCACAGCGCCGACGCGCGCTTCGCGCCGGGCCAGCCGGTGATCGTGCATGGCTTTCGCACGGGCATCGCATTCGATGGCGGCTTCGCGCAGTACCTGCGCGCGCCGGCAGCCCACGTCATGCCCTTGCCGGCGGGCCTGGACGCATGGCAGACCGCGGCGATCGGCGTGCCGGGCTTCACCGCCGGCATGGCGCTGGACCGCTTCATGCAGGCGGGGCTCACCCCCGCATCCGGCCCGGTGGCCATCAGCGGCGCCAGCGGCGCGGTGGGCATGCTGGCCACGGCCATCCTGTCGCGCGCGGGCTGGCAGGTGGCCGCGCTCACACGCAAGCCTGAGCAGGCCGAGGCACTTCGGGCGCTGGGTGCCAGCGAGATCATCGACGCGGCCGTCGTGAATGCACCGCCACGCGCGCTGGAGAAAGCCCGCTTTGCCGCTGCCATCGACAACGTGGGCGGCGCCACGCTGGCCTGGCTGCTGCGGTCCACGCAGGACAGCGGCTGCGTCGCCTCGGTGGGCAATGCGGCGGGCAACAGTTTCGAGGGCAGCGTGCTGCCCTTCATCATGCGCGGCCTCCAGCACTTTGGTGTGGTGGCGAATGCGCCCTGGCCTGTGCGCAAGCGCGTGTGGGATCACCTGGGGACTGACTGGCGACCCGATTTTGAGGCGCTGGCCCCGCATGTACGCGAGATTGCGCTGGAAGCGTTGCCTGCGCATGCAGCAGCGCAGTTGGACGGGGTGACAGCTGGTCGGACGCTGGTGGCTTTTTGAAGTGCTACCTTGGCCCCGCGGGTTGGCGCTGACGGTGCCCGCTTCCGCGGCTGTCCCCCGGGGCTGCGCCCCTCCTCCTTTATGCCGCTGCACCGGGCATCATCACCACCAACCCACTATGTGTGAGGTGCACCACCAGTTATGCGCGAATATTGTGGCGGGATGATGTTGCAGAGAACCCTGATCCTGCGACGATGTAACGCGCCAGCGGGCGGTGTGGCTCACCCTGAATCCGTGAAAGAAGACATTGTGTGTCGCCCGGAACCACCAACCGATGGTGTGCCGCCACGTAGCAGGTTGGTGGTGATGGTGCCCGGCGCAGCGAAATAAAGGGGGAGGCCTGTGCGAAGCACAGGCCGGAGGACATTCGCGGAGGCGGGCACCGTCAGCACCAACCTGCGGGCCCAACGCCAAAACCTAAAACACCCGTTCCAGAATCAGCACGCCAAAAAAGCCCAACGCTGCAATGATGGTCCACTTGAGCGTGACAAGACCCGCGCGTTTGTATTTAACCTGCCCCGTGCCCGCATAAAAGGCAAACAGGACAGCAGCTGCAATGAGCAGCAGCATGATGGCCCAACGAAACAGCAGCACGGCTACCAGGCCCGCGCGGGTTGGGCAAAACCGGCCGGCGCGAGTTTTTCGTCTTCAAAGGTGACGACCTCGTAGGCGTCGGGGCGCGACAGCAGCTCGCGCAGCAGCTTGTTGTTCAGCGCGTGGCCCGAGCGGAATGCGCTGTAGGCCGCCAGCAGCGGCTTGCCCACCAGGTACAGGTCGCCCATGGCGTCCAGGATCTTGTGCTTGACGAACTCGTCGTCATAGCGCAGACCATCGCTGTTGAGCACGCGGTAGTCGTCCATGACGATGGCGTTGTCCAGCCCGCCGCCCAGGCCCAGGCCATTGGCGCGCATCATCTCCACGTCCTTCGTGAAGCCAAAGGTGCGGGCGCGGGCAATGTCGCGCGTGTACGAACCCGAGCCCAGGTCGAATTCGACGCTCTGGCCGGTGGAGTTGACCACGCGGTGGTCAAAGTCGATTTCGAAGCTCAGCTTGTAGCCGTGGTAGGGCGCCAGGCGCGCCCACTTGAGGTTGTCGCCCTGGCCTTCGCGCACTTCCACCGGCTGGGTCACGCGGATGAATCGCTTGGGCGCCTTTTGCAGCTCGACGCCCGCGCTTTGCAGCAGGAACACGAACGACGCCGACGAGCCGTCCAGGATGGGCACTTCCTCGGCTGTGATGTCCACGTACAGGTTGTCGATGCCCAGACCGGCGCAGGCCGACATCAGGTGCTCCACGGTATGCACTTTGGCGCCCCCGGTGGAGATGGTGGACGCCAGACGCGTGTCCGTCACGGCCAGCGCGGAGATGGGGATGTCCACCGGCTGCGGCAGGTCCACGCGGCGAAACACAATGCCCGTGTCCGGCTGGGCCGGGCGCAGCGTCAGCTCCACCCGCTGGCCGCTGTGCAGGCCCACGCCCACGGCCTTGGTCAGGGATTTGAGGGTGCGTTGCTGGAGCATGGGCGTGATTCTACTTTTGGGTGACAGGCCACGCTGGCGTGTTCATTGATCAGTCCGATAGACAAAGGCCATCCTGCGAGGATGAAAAAAGGGTGGGCCCAACTGCTGCCCACCCTCAAGCACTCCCCTTGGAGAACCAACTTCCTTGTCGTGTCAATCCGCCTGCTTGCGCAGGAACGCCGGGATTTCAAAGTCGTCCATGCCGCCGGACGACAGGGCGTCCACCTTGGCCGCGGCCTGGGTGCGGTTGGTGCGCCACACGCTGGGCACGGCCATGCCCTGGTAGTCGGGGCCGGCGTTGGCTGCGGCGGCACCGGGGCCGCCCACGGCGTTGTTGACCGTCGGCACGTTGAACGGCACGTTGTCGGTGCCGGTGCGCAGCACCTGCAGCGGCGGGGCCGTGCGGCGCTGGCCCTGGCGACTCAGGCCGGTGGCCACCACGGTCACGCGCATTTCGTCGCCCAGGTTGTCGTCGTAGGCGGCGCCGTAGATCACGTGCGCGTCCGGCGAAGCGTAGGCGCGGATGGTGTTCATGGCGAGCTTGGACTCGCTGAGCTTCAGGCTGCCCTTGGCCGCCGTCACCAGCACCAGCACGCCCTTGGCGCCCGACAGGTCGATGCCTTCCAGCAGCGGGCAAGCCACGGCCTGCTCGGCGGCGATGCGCGCGCGATCCGGCCCGGCGGCCACGGCCGTGCCCATCATGGCCTTGCCGGGCTCGCCCATCACGGTGCGCACGTCTTCAAAGTCAACGTTGACGTTGCCGTACTCGTTGATGATCTCGGCAATGCCGCCCACGGCGTTCTTGAGCACGTCGTTGGCATGGGCAAAGGCCTCGTCCTGCGTCACGTCGTCGCCCAGCACCTCCAGCAGCTTTTCGTTGAGCACCACGATCAGCGAATCAACGTTGGCTTCCAGCTCGGCCAGGCCCTGGTCGGCATTGGTCATGCGCCGCCCGCCTTCCCAGTCAAACGGCTTGGTGACCACGCCCACGGTCAGGATGCCCATTTCCTTGGCCACGCGCGCGATCACCGGCGCGGCGCCGGTGCCGGTGCCGCCGCCCATGCCGGCGGTGATGAACAGCATGTGGGCCCCATCAATCGCGCTGCGGATGGAATCCACCGCCAGCTCGGCCGCGTCGCGGCCCTTTTCGGGCTTGCTGCCCGCGCCCAGCCCGCTGGTGCCCAGCTGGATCGTCTTGTGCGCCGCGCTGCGCGCCAGCGCCTGTGCGTCGGTGTTGGCGCAGATGAACTCCACGCCCTGCACCGTGCGGTGGATCATGTGCTCGACCGCGTTGCCGCCGCCACCTCCGACGCCGATCACCTTGATCTGCGTGCCGGAGTGGAACTCTTCGACTTCAATCATTTCGATGCTCATGTGTTTCTCCTGAAATCTGTTGCAGTTGCCAAAACTAGAAATTGTTGTGATGTGTGTAAACGCTCAAGAGGGCGGATCGGTGCACCGCCATCGTCGTTTCCGGCCAGGCGGACTGCCCCGCGCGAGCCACATGCGGTAGGGATGCATTTTTAAAAGTTCCCCACGATGAAGTCCTTGAAGCGGCCGAAGGCGGTTTTCATGGAACCGTTTTTCTGCGCCACGCGCAGGCCGCGCATGCGCGCGACGCGCGCTTCTTCCAGCAGGCCCATGACGGTGGCGGCACGCGGCTGCGCCACCATGTCCGACAGCGCGCCGTAGTACTTGGGGTTGCCGCGGCGCACGGGCTTGAGGAAGATGTCCTCGCCCAGCTCCACCATGCCCGGCATCACCGCGCTGCCGCCGGTCAGCACGATGCCGGACGACAGCACCTCTTCGTAACCCGATTCGCGCACCACCTGGTGCACCAGCGAAAAGATCTCTTCAATGCGTGGTTCGATCACGCCGGCCAGCGCCTGCTTGCTCAGCATGCGCGGGCCGCGGTCGCCCAGGCCGGGCACCTCCACCTGCTGGTCGGGGTCGGCCAGCAGCTGCTTGGCGTAGCCGCTTTCGACCTTGATGTCCTCGGCGTCCTTGGTGGGTGTGCGAAGCGCCATGGCGATGTCGCTGGTGATCAGGTCGCCCGCGATCGGGATCACCGCCGTGTGGCGGATCGCGCCGTTGGTGAAAATCGCCACGTCGGTGGTGCCGGCGCCGATGTCCACCATGGCCACGCCCAGCTCCTTCTCGTCGTCGGTCAGCACGGCCTGGCTGGACGCCAGCGGGTTCAGCAGCAACTGCTCCACCTCCAGCCCGCAGCGGCGCACGCATTTGATGATGTTCTCGGCCGCGCTTTGGGCACCGGTCACGATGTGAACCTTGGCCTCCAGGCGGATGCCGCTCATGCCGATCGGCTCCTTCACGTCCTGTCCGTCGATCACGAATTCCTGCGGCTCCACCAGCAGCAGCCGCTGGTCGGTGGAGATGTTGATGGCGCGCGCGGTTTCCACCACGCGGGCCACGTCGGTGGGGGTGACTTCCTTGTCCTTCACCGCCACCATGCCGCTGGAATTGATGCCGCGGATGTGCGCGCCGGTGATGCCGGTGTACACGCGCGTGATCTTGCAGTCGGCCATCAGCTCGGCCTCCTTCAGCGCCTGCTGGATGCTCTGCACCGTGGCGTCGATGTTCACCACCACGCCGCGCTTGAGGCCGTTGCTGGGCGCCACGCCCAGGCCCGCGAGCTTGAGCTCGCCGCCGGGCAGCACCTCGGCCACCACCACCATCACCTTGGCGGTGCCGATGTCCAGTCCTACGACCAGGTCCTTGTACTCTTTTGCCATGTCTGCACCTGTGATCTGTTTTCTATTTCTGTTCCAGCTTCTTCACCCCGTCGGTGACCAGCGTCGTCACCCCGCGCAGGCGCAGCGCGTAGCCGTCGCCGTGCCGCAGGTCCGCCGACTCCAGCGCGTCCGCGCGCCGGCCATATTTGGAGGTGACCTGGGTCAGCGTCTGCGCAAACCGCTGCACGCGCGGCACCACCTCGGCGGGCGCGCCACGGCCCAGCTCAATGACCGCGCCCGAATCCAGCGTGGCCTGCCAGCTGCCCCGGCCCGTCAGCACCAGGAACGACACCTTGAGGTCAATCGCCTCCAGGAGCGGGGCCACCGCCTGGTACATCGCCAGCACCTGCTGCGACTGCCCCTGCGGGCCCTGCAGGCGGGGCAGGTCGTCCTGCTCCACGTCGCCCACATTGGCCTCGAACACTTCACCAAAGCTGTTCACCAGCGTGGAGTCGCCCTCGCCGCCCCACAGCGCCACCGCCTGGTGCTCCTGCAGCACCACGCGCAGGCGGTTGGGAAACTCCCGCTGCACCACGGCGCGGCGCACCCAGGGCACGGCCTCGAAGGCCGAGCGGGTTTCGGCCAGGTCGGTGGTAAAGAAGGTGCCGCGCAGGCGGGGCGCCACGTTGGCGCGCAGGGTGACGGCATTGTTGTGCGCCACGTCGCCGCCAACCGTGATGCCGCCGATCGCAAACACCGGGTTGCGCAGCGCCCACAGAAAGCCCGCGGCCAGCACCATGCCGCCGCAGACCATGAACAGCACCGAGGCGGCGATGTTCATGAGCTTGACGTCAAAGGGCTGGGGCAGGCTGGCGGTCATGTCAGGTCCGCCTTTGCAAGGGCTGGTCCAGCGCGGCGGATGCGAGCAGCATCACGCACAGGTCTTCGTAGCTGATGCCGGCAGCGCGCGCCGACATGGGCACCAGCGAATGCCCGGTCATGCCGGGCGAGGTGTTGATCTCCAGCAGCGAGGGCGCGCGCGTGGCCGCGTCGATCATCACGTCCACCCGGCCCCAGCCGCGGCAGCCCAGCACGCGGTAGGCCTTGAGCACCAGGGCCTGGATGGCGGCCTCTTCCCCCTCGGGCAGGCCGCAGGGCACGAGGTACTTGGTGTCGTCGGTGAAGTACTTGTTCTGGTAGTCGTAGTTGCCCTCGGGCGCCATGATGCGGATCACCGGCAGCGCGCGCGCGGCGTCGCCGCTGCCGATGACCGGGCAGGTCACTTCGTCGCCGCTGACGAATTGTTCGCACAGCACGTCGTCGTCCAGCACGGCGGCGGCATCCACCGCGGCCATCATGTCCGAATACCCCGCCACCTTCGCCACGCCGATGGACGAGCCTTCGCGCGCGGGCTTGACGATCACGGGCAGGCCCAGTTCGTCGGGCACCTCGATCACCTGCTCGCGCGTGTAGGCGCCGCGGTGCAGCAGCCGGTACTTCGGTGTGGGGATGCCCTCTGCCAGCCACACGCGCTTGGTCATGACCTTGTCGATCGCAATGCTGGAAGCCATGACGCCCGAACCGGTATAGGGGATGCCCTGCAATTCGAGTGCGCCCTGCACCGTGCCGTCTTCGCCAAAGCGGCCGTGCAGCGCGATGAAGCAGCGCGCAAAGCCCTTCTTTTTCAGCTCGGACAGGTCGCGCTCGGCGGGGTCAAACGCATGTGCGTCAACTCCTTTGGACTGCAGTGCCTTGAGCACGCCCGCGCCCGACATAAGGGACACTTCGCGCTCGGCCGACTGGCCGCCCATGAGCACGGCCACTTTTCCGAATGTGGCCCCCACGCTCCCCACTTCGTGTGGTTCGCTGCCCCCCGAGGGGGCCTTCGCGCCTTGGGACGGCCCGGCGGCGCTCATTGATTTCACATCCGCCGCGCTCATGCCACCCCTCCCATCTCAACCAGCTTCGCCGGCACCGCGCCGATAGACCCGGCACCCATGCACATCACCACGTCACCGTCGCGCGCGTTGTCAAACACCGCCTGCGGCATCGCGGCGATGTCGTCCACGAAGACCGGCTCCACCTTGCCCGCGACGCGCAGCGCGCGCGCCAGCGAGCGGCCGTCGGCGGCGACGATGGGGTCTTCGCCCGCGGCATACACCTCGGCCAGCAGCACCGCGTCGGCGCCGGCGCCGATCACCTTCACGAAGTCTTCAAAGCAGTCGCGTGTGCGCGTGTAGCGGTGCGGCTGGAAGGCCAGCACCAGCCGCCGGCCCGGGAACGCGCCGCGCGCAGCGGCCAGCGTGGCCTGCACCTCCACCGGGTGGTGGCCATAGTCCTCAATCACGGTGAACTGCCCGCCGCCGTTGGCCGCCCTGACCGGCAGGTTGCCGTAGCTCTGGAAGCGGCGGCCCACGCCCTTGAATTCGGCCAGCGCCTTCTGCACGGCGGCATCGGGCACGTTCAGCTCCACCGCCACCGCAATCGCCGACAGCGCATTGAGCACGTTGTGCTCGCCCGCCAGGTTCAGCACGACGGGCAGGTCGGGCAGCGTGACGCCGTTGCGCCGCTGAGCGGTGAAGTGCATCTGCGCGCCCACGGCGCGCACGTTCACGGCGCGTACCTGGGCGTCTTCACCAAAGCCATAGCTGGTGATGGGGCAGGACACCTGCGGCACGATGTCGCGGATGGCCGCGTCGTCGGTGCACAGGATGGCCGTGCCATAAAACGGCATGCGGTGCAGGAAGTCCACGAACGCGCCCTTCAGGCGGTTGAAGTCGTGGCCATAGGTTTCCATGTGATCGGCGTCGATATTGGTCACCACAGCCATCACCGGCAGCAGGTTCAGGAACGACGCGTCGGATTCATCGGCCTCCACCACGATGTAGTCACCGCTGCCCAGCTTGGCATTGGCGCCCGCGCTGTTCAGCCGCCCGCCGATCACGAACGTCGGGTCCAGCCCGCCCTCGGCCAGCACGCTGGCCACCAGGCTGGTGGTCGTGGTCTTGCCGTGGGTGCCGGCGATGGCCACGCCCTGCTTCAGTCGCATCAGCTCGGCCAGCATCAGCGCGCGTGGCACGATGGGGATGCGCTTTTCGCGCGCGACGATCACCTCGGGGTTGCTGGGCTGCACGGCGGTGGACGTGACCACGGCGTCGGCGCCCGCCACGTTGGCGGCCGCGTGGCCCACATAGGTCCTGATGCCCAGGGCGCCCAGGCGCCGGAGCGTGGCGCTGTCGGCCAGGTCGGAGCCGCTGATGGTGTAGCCCAGGTTCAGCAGCACCTCGGCAATGCCGCTCATGCCCGCGCCGCCGATGCCGACGAAATGGATATGTTTAATAGCGTGCTTCATGTCCCCCCCCGATGCGCCTGCGGCGCCTCCCCCCCAGGGGGGCGCCCCCAGCGGCCCGGCAAAGCCGGTTCCGCGGCGGCACTGGAATAAGCGGTTGCGTGGATTGATGGCGGTTCATTTCTGCACCAGTTCTTCACAGGCAGCGACGATGATTTCCGTCGCGCCTGTTTTCCGTCGTTGTTTGGCGGCTTCGGCGTGGCGCACCAGTTCCTCGCGCGTCAGGCCGGCCAGCATGTCTGCCAGGCTCTGCGCGGTCAGTTCACGTTGCTGCACCAGCCAGCCGCCGCCACTGGCGGTCAGGAACTGCGCGTTGGTGGTCTGGTGGTCGTCCACCGCAAACGGGAACGGCACGAACAACGCCGGTGCGCCCACCGCCGCGATCTCGGTCACCGTGCTGGCACCAGCACGGCAGATGACCAGGTCCGCCTCGGCAAACGCGCCAGCCGTGTCGTCGATGAAGGGGGTGAGTTCGGCGTGCACGCCAGCGGCCACGTAGTTGGCACGCAGCTCGTCGATCTGTCTGGCGCCGCTTTGGTGCAGCACATGCGGGCGCTGGTCCACCGGCAGCAGAGCCAGCGCCTGCGGCACGATGTCGTTCAGCGCCTTGGCACCCAGGCTGCCGCCCACCACCAGTACCTTGAGCGGGCCGTCGCGCCCGGCAAAGCGCTCGGCCGGTTCCGGCTCGGACAAAAAGCCGGGGCGCAGCGGGTTGCCGATCCATTCGCCCTTGCTGAAGACATTCGGGAACGCGGTGTAGATCCGGTCGGCTACACCGGCCAGCACCTTGTTGGCCATGCCGGCCACCGAGTTCTGCTCGTGCAGCACCAGGGGCTTGCCCAGCAGCACACCCATCATGCCGCCGGGAAAAGTGATGTAACCGCCCAGGCCCAGCACCACGTCGGGCTTCACGCATCGCACCACCTGGATGCTCTGCCAGAACGCGCGCAAAAGCTTCAGCGGCAGCAGCGCCAGCGTGAGCGGCCCCTTGCCGCGCACACCGCCGAAGTCAATGGTTTCCAGCGCAATGCCCTGCGGCGGCACGATGCGGCTTTCCATGCTGTCGGGCGCGCCCAGCCAGTGCACGCGCCAGCCCTTGGCCCGCAACGCGTGGGCCACAGCCAGGCCGGGGAAGATGTGCCCCCCTGTGCCGCCCGCCATGATCAGAGCGCATTTGGTCATGAACGCCCTCCCCGCATGAGGGTTCTGTTTTCATAGTCAATTCGCAGCACCACCGCTATAGCCACCAGGTTCATGAGGATGGCCGAGCCGCCATAGCTCATGAGCGGCAGCGTCAGGCCCTTGGTGGGCAGCGCGCCCAGGTTCACGCCCATGTTGATGAAGGCCTGAAAGCCGATCCAGATGCCCACGCCCTGCGCCACCAGGCCAGCGAACACGCGGTCCAGCGCAATGGCCTGGCGGCCGATGTGCATGATGCGCCGCGTCATCCAGAAGAACAGGCCGATGACCATGGCCACGCCGACCAGGCCAAACTCTTCGCCGATCACGGCCAGCAGGAAATCGGTATGGGCTTCAGGCAGCCAGTGCAGCTTCTCAATGCTGCCGCCCAGGCCCACGCCGAAAATCTCGCCGCGACCGATGGCAATCAGCGAATGCGACAGCTGGTAGCCCTTGCCCAGGGCGTGCTCGGCGCTCCACGGGTCCAGGTAGGCGAAGATGCGTTCACGCCGCCATTCGCTCATGGCGATCATCAGGCCAAAGGCCACCACGATCACCGCGGCGATCAGGAAGAACATGCGCGCGTTCACCCCGCCCAGGAACAGGATGCCCATGGCAATCACCGCAATCACCATGAAGGCGCCCATGTCGGGCTCGGCCAGCAACAGCATGCCCACGACGGCCACGGCCACGGCCATGGGCAGCACGGCGCGGAAGAAGCGTTCCTTCACGTCCATCTTGCGCACCATGTAGTCGGCGGCGTAGATCAGCACCGCAAACTTGGCCAGCTCCGAGGGCTGGAAGCTCATGAAGCCCAGCCCGATCCAGCGGCGCGCGCCGTTCACCCCCTTGCCGATGCCCGGGATCAGCACCACCACCAGCAGCAGCAGCGCCGCCACGAACAGCCACGGCGCGTATTTCTCCCAGGTGGCCAGCGGCACCTGGAACGCGACCAGCGCCGCCACAAAGGCGATCAGCAGGAACACCGCATGCCGCACCAGGAAGTGCGCGTGCGAGTAGCGCGCAAACTTCGGGTTGTCGGGCAGCGCAATCGAGGCCGAATACACCATGACCAGGCCAAACGCCAGCAAGGCCACGGTCACCCACAGCAGCGGCTGGTCAAAGCCCTGCACGCGCGCGGGCGCGGCGCGGCGCAGACCGGCGCCGTCGCCACCCGCCAGTGCCGCGAACCAGCCGCCAAAGCGTGCCGCCAGCGCGTTCATGCGCCCTCCTCCAGGTCCACGCCCGCTTCACGGGCAATGGCCTGCACCGCCTCGCGGAACACGCGGGCGCGATGCGGGTAGTTGTCAAACATGTCGAAGCTGGCGCACGCCGGCGACATCAGCACCGCGTCGCCCGCATGGGCGCGCTGCGTGGCCAGGGCCACAGCTTCGTGCATGTCGGCGGCATCGATCAGGGTGACACCACTGCCTTGCAGCGCCGCGCGGATCAGCGGCCCGTCGCGGCCAATGAACACGGCCGCGCGCGCATGGCGGGCCACGGGCGCGGCCAGCGGGGCAAAGTCCTGGCCCTTGCCGTCGCCGCCCAGGATGACGACCACTTTTCGCTCGGCCCCCAGGCCCTGCAGCGCCGCCACGGTGGCGCCCACATTGGTGCCCTTGCTGTCGTCGAAGTATTCGATGTCGTTGACGATGCCCACCGGCTCCACGCGGTGCGGCTCGCCACGGTATTCGCGCAGGCCATAGAGCATGGGGCCCAGCGCGCAGCCCGCCGCCACGGCCAGGGCCAATGCAGCCAGCGCGTTGACGGCGTTGTGGCGGCCGCGGATGCGCAGCGCGTCGGCCGGCATCAGGCGCTGGATGTGGATTTCCACCTCTTCGCCGCGCCGCTTTTTCAGCGTTTCGTCGGCTTCCAGCGCGCGCACCAGCCAGGCCATGCCGTTCACGACCTCGATGCCGAAGTCGCCGGGACGCTGGGGCATATCGGCGCCGAAGGTCACATGGGCGCGTTGCTCATACTTGCCGCCCTTGAGCCGTACCGGCTCCGGCAGCATCCTCATGACCAGGGGGTCTTCGCGGTTGAGCACCATCAGGCCCGCCTGGCCGAACACGCGCTGCTTGGCGGCGGCATACGCCTGCATGTCGCCGTGCCAGTCCAGGTGGTCCTGCGTGACGTTGAGCACGGTGGCCGCGGTCGGCTCAAAGCTGTCCACGCCATCGAGCTGGAAGCTGGACAGCTCGATCACCCAGACCTGCGGCAGGGCATTCTCTTCAGACCGCACGTCCAGCTTTTCAGCCAGTGTGTCCAGCAGCGTCGGGCCGATGTTGCCGGCCACGGCCACTGTCTTGCCGGCACGCTCGATGAGTTGCCCCGTCAGCGATGTGACCGTGGTCTTGCCGTTGGTGCCGGTCACGGCCAGCACCGCCGGCGCGTAGCCGCTGTCTGCCTTCAAATCCGCGAAGGCCTGGGCAAACAGGCCCAGCTCGCTGGTGACCCACAGGCCCATGGCGCGCGCGGCGTCCGCTACCGGCGCCACCTCGGCCGGCGCCAGGCCGGGGCTGCGGAACACGGCGCGGATGTCCGTGCCTTGCACCAGCGCTGCCGTGAAGGCGCCACTGATGAACTGCGACTGGGGCAGCTGTTCACGCAAGGCGCCCAGCTGCGGCGGCGCGTCGCGCGTGTCGGCCACCGTGACCCGCGCACCGCAGCGCGCGCACCAGCGCGCCATCGCCAGGCCGGACGCGCCCAGGCCCAGGATGAGGACGTGTTGGTCTTTGAGCTGGTTCATTACCGGAGCTTCAATGTCGAGAGGCCCACCAGGCACAACAGCATGGTGATGATCCAGAAGCGCACCACCACCTGCGTTTCCTTCCAGCCGCTCTTTTCAAAATGGTGGTGCAGCGGCGCCATCTTCAGCAGGCGCCGGCCTTCGCCGTATTTCTTCCTGGTGTACTTGAAGTAGCTGACCTGCAGCATCACGGACAGCGCCTCCACCACGAAGATGCCGCCCATGATGGCCAGCACGATTTCCTGGCGCACGATGACCGCGATGGTGCCCAGGGCACCGCCCAACGCCAGCGCGCCCACGTCACCCATGAACACCTGGGCGGGGTGGGTGTTGAACCACAGGAAGGCCAGCCCCGCGCCGGCCATGGCCGCGCAGAAGATCAGCAGTTCGCCGGACCCCGGGATGTGCGGGAAGAAGAGGTACTTCGAATACACCGCGCTGCCCGTGACGTAGGCAAACACGCCCAGCGCCGAGCCCACCATCACCACCGGCATGATGGCCAGGCCGTCCAGGCCGTCGGTCAGGTTCACGGCGTTGCTGGAACCCACGATCACCAGGTAGGTCAGGATCACGAAGCCGAACACGCCCAGCGGGTAGCTGACTTCCTTCATGAACGGCAGCAGCAGGCCCGCCTTGGGCGGCAGGTTCACGTCAAAACCCGACTGCACCCAGCTGAAGAACAGCTCCAGCACCTTGAGGTTGGAGCTTTCGGAAATGCTGAACACCAGGTACAGCGCGGCCAGCAGGCCGATGATGGATTGCCAGAAATACTTCTCGCGCGAGCGCATGCCCTCCGGGTCCTTGTGTACCACCTTGCGCCAGTCGTCCACCCAGCCGATGGCGCCGAAGCCCAGCGTGACCAGCAACACGATCCACACGAAGCGGTTGGACAGGTCAAACCACAGCAGCGTGGAGATGGCGATGGACAGCAGGATCAGCACGCCGCCCATGGTGGGCGTGCCGCTTTTGGCCAGGTGGGTCTGCATGCCGTAGCCGCGCACGGGCTGGCCGATCTTCAGCTCGGTCAGGCGGCGGATCACGAACGGGCCGGCGATCAGCCCGATCAGCAGCGCGGTCATGGCCGCCATCACCGCGCGGAAGGTCAGGTACTGGAATACCCGGAAGAAGCCGAATTCGGGCGACAGGGTCTGCAGCCACTGGGCCAGGCTAAGCAGCATGACGTGTCTCCTCAATGTTGTCGTTCTGCGCCAGGGCGGTGATGGCCTCGATCACGCGTTCCATCTTCATGAAACGCGATCCCTTGACCAGCACGCTGGCGCATGCCGGCAGCGCCGTGTGCACCGCCGCGTTCAGCGCGTCGATGTCGGCAAAGTGCCGCCCGCCCATGCCGGCGGCCTGCTCGCCCAGCGTCAGCAGCGTCTCGATGCCCCGCGCGCGGGCATGGTTGCCGACCTCGGCATGGAACTGCGGGCCCTGGTCGCCCACTTCGCCCATGTCGCCCAGCACCAGCAGGCGCGGGCCCGGCAGCTCGGCCAGCACGTCGATCGCGGCGCGCACGGAATCGGGGTTGGCGTTGTAGGTGTCGTCCACCACCGTCAGTGAGCGGCCATCCAGCTGGATCGCAAATGCGCGCGAGCGGCCTTTGACGGGCGCAAAGCTTTCAAGCCCGCGGCGGATCGCGTCCAGCGGCGCGCCCGCGGCCAGTGCGCAGGCGGCCGCGGCCAGCGCGTTGCGCACGTTGTGGCGGCCGGCGATGTGGAGGGAAAACGCCAACGGCCCGGCGGGCGTTTGCGCGCCCACCTGCCAATGCCCTGACACCCACTCAGTACCAGCCAGACTGATGTCGGCGGGCGACGCGCCAAAGCGCAGGCTGGCGCGGCCACCCGCCAGCCCGGCCCACACGGGCGTGTAGTCGTCGTCCGCCGGGAATACCGCGGTGCCCACCGCAGGCAGCGCGTTCAGGACGCTGCCGTTTTCGCGCGCCACGGCCTCGATGGTCGCCATGAACTCCATGTGTTCGCGCTGCGCGTTGTTCACGAGCGCCACGTTGGCGCGCGTGATGTCGGCCAGGTAGGCGATTTCGCCCGGGTGGTTCATGCCCAGCTCAACCACCGCCACGCGGTGCGACGCGCGCAGGCGCAGCAGCGTCAGCGGCACGCCAATGTCGTTGTTCAGGTTGCCCTGGGTGGCCAGCGCCGCGTCGCCCTGCCAGACGCGCAGGATGGACGCGATCATCTGCGTCACCGTGGTCTTGCCGTTGCTGCCGGTCACCGCGATCAGCGGCAGGCTGAACTGGCTGCGCCAGCCGGCGGCCAGGGTGCCCAGCGCGACGCGGGTGTCGTCCACCTCGATGCCCGACGCGCCGTCGGGCAGCTTGCCGCGGTGCGCCACCACGGCGGCTGCGCCACGGGCCAGCGCATCGGCCAGGAAATCATTGGCGTCAAAGCGTTCGCCCTTGAGCGCGACGAACAGGTCACCGGGCTGCAGCGTGCGGGTGTCGGTGTGCACCCGCTGCACGACAGCAGCGCCATCACCTGCCAGGCGCGCGCCGGGCAGCCACTGCAGGGCCTGGGACAGCGTCATCATGCGCTGTCTCCCCGTTGTTCCAGCGCGGCCCGCGCATGCGCCAGATCCGAGAACGGGTGCTTCACGCCGCCGATCTCCTGGTAATCCTCATGCCCCTTGCCGGCAATCAGCACCACGTCGGCGGCACCGGCCTGGGCCAGCGTGCCGGCAATGGCCTGGGCGCGGTCGGCCTGCACCTGCACACACTGGCGGTGGCTCAGGCCCAGCAGGATCTGGCTGATGATGGCCTCGGGCTTCTCGTCGCGCGGGTTGTCGCTGGTGACTACCACGCGGTCGGCGTTCTTTTCAGCCACGGCGGCCATCAGCGGGCGCTTGGTGGTGTCGCGGTTGCCGCCGCAGCCAAACACGCACCACAGCTGGCCACCGCGCAGGTGGGCCAGCGGACGCAGGGCCTGAAGGGCCTTGTCCAGCGCGTCGGGCGTATGGGCGTAGTCCACGGCCACAAGCGGCTGGCCGTCCAGCGCAATGCGCTCCATGCGCCCGGGCACCGGCAGCAGGCCGGCGCAGGCCTGGACGGCCGCGGCCAGCGTGACGCCCAGGGCCCGCATGGCGGCGATCACCCCCAGCAGGTTGGACACGTTGTACTGGCCCACCAGCTGCGTATGCAGCGCGTGGCTTTCACTGCCCTCGCTCACGCAAAAGCGCAGACCCTGCGCGTCATGGCCGATGTCATGCGCCATGAGGCGCGCGGGTGCTTCGCATGACACCGTCCAGACATCCAGCGCGCCGGGATCCAGCGACGCGGCCAGCTGCGCCCCACGCGCATCGTCCAGATTGACGACGGCGGCGCGCAGGCCGGGCCAGCGGAACAGCTCCGCCTTGGCCTCCCAGTACGCCTGCATGGTGCCGTGGTAATCCAGGTGGTCCTGCGTGAAATTGGTAAAGATGGCCACGCGGATGCGTGTGCCGTCCAGGCGGCGCTCGACGATGCCAATGGACGACGCCTCGATGGCGCAGGCACGCAGCCCCCCGTCCAGGAAGTGGCGAAACTGCCGCTGCAGCAACACCGGGTCCGGCGTGGTCAGGCCGTTGAACTCCACCCGCGGCGGCACGCCGGTACCCAGCGTGCCCACCACGGCGCAGGGAATGGGCGCGGGCACCTGCAAACCGGACAGCGCCTGGGCAAGCCACCACGCGGTGGAGGTTTTGCCATTGGTGCCGGTCACGGCCAGCACATCCAGCTGCTCGGACGGCGATTCATAGTACGCGGCGGCAATCGGGCCGGTGGCGGCCTTGAGCTGGCCATACAGGGCAATGGTGTCCCCCAGTGTGTCGGCGGCAAAGCCCCAGGCGTCAGCGCCGCTTTTCTCCACAAGGCAGGCCGCGGCGCCCTGGGCCATGGCCGAGGGCACATGCTTGCGCCCGTCGGTGGCCGCGCCGGGCCAGGCGATGAAGCCATCGCCCAGGCCGACCTTGCGGCTGTCCGTGTGCAGCACGCCGGTGACGCGTTCGCGCAGCCACCGGGCGGCCTGGACGGGGGTGTTGAGTTCGGTCATCAGAACGACTCCTCGACCGCGTTGGCCACGATCTGCGGCTTGACCGCCATGTCGGGCTGCACGCCCATCATGCGCAGGGTCTGCTGCACCACCTCGCTGAACACCGGCCCGGCGACGGTGCCGCCGTAGTAGTGGCCAGCGCTGGGCTCGTCGATCATGACCGCCACGACAATGCGCGGCTTGTCGATGGGTGCCATGCCGGTAAACCACGAACGGTATTTGCCCGCCGCGTAGGTCTTGCCCACCTGCTTGCGCGCCGTGCCGGACTTGCCTCCCACCGAGTAACCGACGGTCTGCGCCTTCTGGCCCGTGCCGCCCGGGCCCGCGGCCAGCCACAGCATGTGGCGCACCTGCGCCGCATGGGCCGGCGAGAACACCGGCACGCCCGTGGCGGGCGTGTCGGTCTTCAGCAGCGTGGCCGGAATGATCGCGCCGTCGTGCGCGAAGGCAGTGTAGGAACGCGCCATCTGGAACAGCGACGCCGACAGCCCGTAGCCATACGACATGGTGGCCTGCTCGATCGGCTTCCAGCTCTTCCAGGGACGCAGGCGGCCGGGCACCACGCCAGGAAAGGCAACCTGGGGTTTCTGGCCATAGCCCAGGGCGGTGTAGACATCCCACATCTCCTTGGCGGAAAGCCGCTGGGCGATCTTCAGCGCGCCTACGTTGCTGGATTTCTGGATCACGCCGTCAACGTCGAGCACGCCGTAGTTGTGCGTGTCGCTGATGGTGAAGCCGCCCATGCTGTAGCGCCCGGGCGTCGTATCGATGATGGTGTTGTGCTTGACCCGGCCCAGCTCCAGCGCGGCAGCCACGGTGATCGGCTTCATGGTGGAGCCGGGCTCGAAGGTGTCGGTCAGCGCCCGGTTGCGCAGCTGTTCACCGCTGAGGTTCTGGCGCCGGTCCGGGTTGTAGCTGGGGTAGTTGGCCAGGGCCAGCACCTCGCCGGTGCTGCTGTCCAGCACCACCACGCTGCCGGCCCTGGCCTTGTTGGCGATCACCGCGTCGCGCAGCTTCTGGTAGGCGAAGAACTGGACCTTGCTGTCAATCGACAGCTGCAGGTCCTTGCCGTCGACCGGCGGGGTCTGCTCGCCCACGCCCTCGACCACGCGGCCCAGCCGGTCCTTGATGACACGGCGCGATCCCGCGCGGCCAGCCAGCTCGCTGTTGAACGACAGCTCCACGCCCTCCAGGCCGTTGTTCTCCACATTGGTGAAGCCCACCACATGGGCCGCCGCTTCACCCTCGGGGTACTTGCGCCGGTATTCCTTGCGCTGGTAGACGCCCTTGATGTCGAGTTCGGCGATCTTCTGCGCCACGGCCTCGTCCACCTGGCGCTTGAGCCAGACGAAGGTTTTGTCCTCGTCCGCCAGGCGCTTGTTCAGGTCGGCCAGCGGCATCTCCAGCAGCCGGGCCAGCTTGTTGAGCTGCGCGGGCGTGGCGTCCACGTCTTCCGGGATGGCCCAGATGCTGGGCGCTGGCACGGACGTGGCCAGCAGCAGGCCGTTGCGGTCCAGGATGCGCCCGCGGTTGGCCGGCAGTTCCAGCGTGCGGGCAAAGCGCACCTCGCCCTGCTTGCGGAAAAAGTCGTTGCCGATGACCTGCACCCAGACGGCACGCCCGGCCAGGCCGGCAAAGCCCAGGGCGATGGCAGCCACGATGAACTTGCTGCGCCACACCGGCGTCTTGCTGGCCAGCAGCGGGCTGGAGGTGTAGAGAACGCTGCGGCTGCTCATCGCACGGCCCCTGCGGCAGCGGGTGCGGCGGACTGCTGCGGCGACGTGTACTGCACATATTGCGTGATGGCCGGCGTGGCCGTGCGCATCTGCAGCTGCTCCTTGGCCAGCTTTTCCACCCGGCCGGGGGTGGCTTGCGCGCGCTTTTCCACCTTGAGCCGTTCGGCCTCCACCTCCAGGCGGCGGGCTTCAGTCTGGGCGCGGTCGATCTCGGTGAACAACCGGCGCGATTCGTACTGCGTGCGCACCAGGTACAGGGCGCTGGCCATCACGGCCAGCAGCAGCACGAGGTTGAGTCTCGTCATGCCTTCACCCCTGTTCTCTCGGCCACACGCATGATGGCGCTGCGCGAGCGGGGGTTGCCCGCGATCTCCGCCGCCGTGGGCTTGATCCGGTCCAGCGCCTTGAGCTTCATGGCCCTGGGCGCGGCAAAGGGCGCGCGGCGGTCAAACACCTCGCGCGAGTTTGCCGCGATGAACTGCTTGACGATGCGGTCTTCCAGTGAATGGAAACTGATCACCACCAGGCGGCCTCCGGGTTGAAGGATGTCAAGGCTGGCCTCTAGCGCCTGTTGCAGCTCTTCAAGCTCGGCGTTGATGAAAATCCGAAGAGCCTGAAATGTGCGCGTTGCAGGGTCCTGGCCCGGCTCGCGGGTTTTGACCGCGCCAGCCACGAGCTGGGCCAGCTCGGCGGTGGTTGAAACTGGGCCCCGCTCCTGTCGGCGAGCAGCAACCGCCTTTGCAATCTGAACAGCAAACCGTTCTTCGCCATAGTCACGAATCACCTCCGCGATCTGTTGCACATCCGCCGTTGCCAGCCACTGGGCCACGCTTTCCCCGCGCGTGGTATCCATGCGCATGTCCAGCGGGCCGTCGAACCGGAAGCTGAAGCCGCGTGCGGGGTTGTCGATCTGCGGCGAGCTCACGCCCAGGTCCATCAGCACGCCCGCGGCGCTTTGCGCCGGCAGCTCGCGCAGATGGTGAAAAGCCTCGTGGCGGATGGAAAAACGCGCATCCGTGATGCGCGAGGCTTCTTCGATGGCGTCGGGGTCCCGGTCGAACGCGATCAGGCGGCCCTGAGGCCCCAGGCGCGACAGGATCAGGCGCGAGTGGCCGCCACGGCCAAAGGTCGCGTCCACGTAAGTTGCATCCGGGTTGTTGAGAAGAGAATCGACTGCTTCGTTCAACAAGACGGTGGTGTGTTGCCATGGGGTGTCCACCGTCTTCTTTCAGAAGGAGAAGTCCCTGAAGACGTCGGGCATGTCGCCCTGCATCGCCTTGGCTTCCTGCGCGTCGTAGGTTGCCTTGTCCCACAGCTCGAAGTGGTTGCCCATGCCCAGCAGCATGGTGTCCCTGGAAATGCCGGCGGCTTCGCGCAGCTCCGGCGAAATCAGCACGCGGCCGGTGCCGTCCAGCTCCACGTCCATGGCATTGCCCAGGAACACGCGCTTCCACCATTGCGCCGACATCGGCAGCTCGGCCACGCGCGCGCGGAATTTTTCCCATTCGGGGCGGGGAAAGATCATCAGGCAGCCGTGCGGGTGCTTGGTGATCGTCAGCTGGCCCTGGGCGGTGGCGGCCAGGACGTCACGATGCCGGGTCGGCACGGACAGCCGACCCTTCGCATCCAGACTGAGAGACGAAGCCCCTTGAAACACGCCAGTGCACCCTCTTCGCAAGACGTGCCCTCAAATGGAAGCGCCGAAGGCACTTTTCACCACTTAATTGCACTTTTTTGCACTGTATCAGGAAACTTCGGCGCTGCAACAGGGCTTGCTACAAATTTTTGCAATGAAATCAACAACTTAGAAGCGTTTCTGCATCCACGAAGCAGGTGAAAAACGTTCTAAATGAAGCACTTAGCAGGAGGTGTGAAAGTGATGCGTGAAGAAAATATTTCTTTCACCCATCACGCACCCGGGCGGGCCCCGCATGGCCACAACGCGGAGCAGGAAGACGCTCAGTCGGTGCGCGGCACCACGCGCGCATGCTCGCTGATGCCGATGACGTTGAAGAACGCGGCCACCAGGCGGTGCACTTCGCTGAACTGGACCTGTCGGCCCTCACCCTGGCGCGCCGTGACCCAGTTCAGAAGGGTGCCGGCGGCGGAGAAGTCAATGCGGATCAGGCGGGCGCAGGAAATCACCATGACGTCGGCGCCAAGGAGGCGGTTTTCCAGCGTGTCCAGCGCCTCGGTGGCATCGCCCAGGATCTGGCCGGCCAGTTCCACCATGGACACATTGGTCATCTGTGAGTTCATGGAAGGCATCTGCGTGTCACCGTATGCCGCCCCGAGGCTTGACGGCATGGAGTCACGAAACGCTTCGCCGATGATGGTGTGACCGGCCACGTAGCTGCCATCCGATTGCAGCGGCTTGTATTCGCAGCGCGCGCTGTCCCATGACGGCGGCGAGACCTCGTAAGTCACGCAATAGTCCAGCGCGACCAGCTCGAATTCATCGGGACGGTGCATCACGCGCAGCACCTCCATGCGCAGGCGCCACCAGGCCGCATTCACGCCCTTGTCGCCAGAGGGGGTTGCCGACTGCAGCACCTGTTCCAGCACTTCGGCGGCAATGAAGCGCAATTGCACCGGCTGGGCCGCCCATTGGGTGAACAGGCGGGTGAGCGGCTCGATCGCAGCCTCTTCAATGGTGGTGAGCTTGGCCCAGCTCAGGCGCCACGGCGGCGGTGCCTTGGCCAGCGCGGCATTCAGCGCGGCCAGTGTCTGTGTGCCGAACGTGCCGGGGCAGGTCCAGTCGGCCGCCTGCTGGGACGCCGGACCGGCAGCGGGCGCCGCCGGCGTGGTCATGCGGCCCACGGCTTCCGGGATGGAGAACCACTGGGGCGCGGATCGGCCAAAGCGGCCGGCGAAATCAATGGCCGCGTTTTCAAAACGGTCCTGCTGCCCGGTCGCACGGTACAGGTCAAACAGCGTCAGCCAGGTTTCGTCATGCCCCACGCGCGAGCCTTTGGGGCCAAGCACCTCCAGCAAGCCCGCTTCGGCACCCTTGTCGTCGCCGTTGGCAAAGCGGATGGACGCTTCTTCCAGTTCGGGGTCATGCGCGAATTCCTCGACGTCCACCGCAAACAGCTTGGACGCCGAAAAGCCCGTGGTCGCGCTGCCTTCGTAGTGCGCGCCCAGTCCCGCCGCGGTGGCCGTGGAGCCTGCCACCTGGACGCGCGTCATGGCCGGTGGGGGCGGCGGCACCGGGCGCACCAGCGAGGGGGCTGGCGCCGGGGGACGCGCGGCCGGCACGGGCCCAGCAGCCGGCGCCGGCGCCGCTGGCACGGGCGTTTGCGAAACGAACGGCGGCATCAGCGGCGCCTGCACGGGCGGCGGCAATGTGGTGGGCGCCTTGTCACCCAGCAGCGGAGACGGCTCTGTGCGGGTGTAGGGCTTGGCCGCGCCCGGCAGGTCCAGCGGAATGCTGGTGGTGCCTACCTGGGAGGTCGCGCCCGGGAAGTTGGTGGTGCGGATGGACGAATCCCCATGCTTGGTCTTCCACCACTGCATGGACATCTGGGCTTCAATCTCGTCGATCTTCTTGAGCGTCATCGCCCGGTCGTCGGGCTTGGAGGGCATGGAACTCTGGAAGAACGAGGGCCGCGCCGCCGGGTCCTGCCCGGCCATGACCTCGCTGCGGCGCATCTTGCGCAGCATGTCGAATTCACGCTTGCGCACAAAGTCGTTGCGCCGCTTGCGCTCGATCATCTCCTTGAGCATCTGCTTGGAGTAGGTGCTCTCCCGATCCGTCTCCTGCTGGTCCAGGTCGGCCCAGTTGGTGGTCGGGTTACGGACGAACTTGACTACTTTTGACAGGAGCCCGTTGTTTTCGTCCTTGGCCATTTCGTTTGCCCTCGACGCCGCTCAGAAAGCGAACCGGTTGCCGCCGGGCCGCCCCAAGGCAACCGCGGCCCCCCCGGGGGGCAGCGCAGTACACGAAGTGACAGGCGTGGGGGCCATATCAGTCGCCAAACATCTTCTGCTTCAGCTCGCGCCTCTGCTGGGCTTCAAGGGAGAGGGTCGCCGTCGGCCTTGCCAGCAGGCGCCCCACGCCGATGGGCTCGCCGGTTTCGTCGCAGTACCCGTAGTCGCCGGCATCAATGCGGGCGATGGACTGCTCGATCTTCTTGAGCAGCTTGCGCTCGCGGTCGCGCGTACGCAGCTCCAGCGCGTGCTCTTCCTCGATCGTGGCGCGGTCGGCCGGATCCGGGACGATCACGGTGTCCTCGCGCAGGTGTTCGGTGGTCTCGCCCGCGCTGTTGAGGATGTCCTGCTTGAGGGCGGACAACTTGAGCCGGAAGAACGCCATCTGCTTGTCGTTCATGTATTCCGAGTCAGGCATCGCGATGACTTCGGCATCGGTCAGCTGCTCGGCCGCCTTGGTCTTCCAGTTGTTGGCGAGCTTGGGGTCTTTCTTGGCCACGGTGGGTATCGGGTGGACGAGTACGGGAGATGACATTGTCTGGGTATAGCTTGATTTGGCAGCGGTGGATGCCACCGATTGCGCCATGGAGGGCACAGTGATCTGGGCAAGGCGTGACGAAGGCTTGGGAGCCTTCGCGGGAACTGCCGCGACAACGGGAGCCGGTGGCCTGACCACAACGGGCGCTGGCGCGGGAGCGGCGGATTTTACGGCAGCCTTGGCTGCCTTGGGGACGGATGCCTGCACTTTGATGGGGGCCTTGCTCGCGGGAGCTGTTTTGGGGGTGGGCTTGGCGGCTGGCTTGGCCGGTGTTTTCTGGGCGGCAGCACGCTCCACCGGCTTCACGGCCGGCTTGGTTTTTGCGGCGGGCTTGGCAGCAGTTTTGGTGGGCGCTTGGGATTTGGCAGCCGGCTTGGCGGCTTTGGCAGCGGGCTTCGCAGCAGGCTTGCTGGCCGCGGCCCTGGTTTTGGCGGCCGGTTTGGCAGGGGCCTTCTTGGCGGGGGCTTTCACTTCCTGTCTCCTCGCGGCGCCGGCAACTGCATGGGCTTCACGCGAGCCTGCAGACTTGCCTTGTTCTGATGACGTGGGGCCTTCATGATTGCGAGTTATACCCCGATTGTCTGCCCGCGCGGCCACGGGTCGCGGGTTTTCACCGGCGTGCTCACCCCGCGCCTTGCCAAAGCCGAACCCCATCAGTTGCAGAATCGAGACAATCATTTGGCTCCCCAACCAAAAAGCCGGAACGGGACTGCGGGCCCTGCCCCTCCATGGGCACCGCAAAAGGCCACTAGCCTAACTCAAATAAGGCACTGTTCCAGGCCCTGCAGGAAAATGTCCTTGGGCAGGTCGATCCCGATGAACACCATCTTGCTGGTGCGCGCTTCGCCTTCAGCCCACTGCGGTCCCAGATCGCTGCCCATCAGCTGGTGCACGCCCTGGAAGATGACCTTGCGCTCGGTGCCTTTCATGTTCAGCACGCCCTTGTAGCGCAGCATGCGCGGGCCGTAGATGTTGACGATGGCCCCCAGGAAGTCCTCCAGACGCGCCGGATCAAAGGCGCGATCAGACTTGAACACGAAGCTCTTGACGTCGTCGTCATGGTGGTGGTGGTGGCCATGGCCTTCATGGGCATGCGAGGGGTGGTCGCAATGCTCGCCGTGTTCATGGTCTTGGTGGTCATGCCCGTGGTCATGATCGTGGTCATGATCGTGGTCATGATCGTGGTCATGATCGTGGTCATGATGATCGTCCTTGAGGAAATCAGGGTCGATGTCCAGCTTGGCGTTCAGGTTGAAGCCGCGCAGGTCAAACACGTCCTTGATCGCCACCTCGCCGAAATGCACGGCCTTGTGCGGCGCGCGCGGATTCATGTGCTTCAGACGGTGGATCAGGGCGTCGGTCTCGTCCTGCGCCACCAGATCGGTCTTGCTGATGAAGATCTGGTCGGCAAAGCCTACCTGGCGGCGCGCTTCCTGGCGGTCATTGAGTTGCTGGGCGGCATGCTTGGCGTCCACCAGGGTCAGGATGGAGTCCAGCAGATAGGTTTCGGCGATCTCGTCGTCCATGAAGAAGGTCTGGGCGACCGGGCCCGGATCAGCCAGTCCGGTGGTTTCAATCACCACACGGTCGAAGTCGATTTCGCCCTTGCGCTTTTTCTGGGCCAGGTCCTGCAGGGTGGAGCGCAGGTCTTCACGGATGGTGCAGCAGATGCAGCCGTTGCTCATCTGGATGATCTGCTCCTTGCTTTCGGTGACCAGGATGTCGCTGTCGATGTTTTCCTCGCCAAACTCGTTTTCAATGACGGCAATTTTCTGGCCGTGGGCTTCGCTGAGCACCCGCTTGAGCAGGGTGGTTTTGCCGGAACCCAGGAAGCCGGTGAGGATGGTGGCGGGGATGAGGCTCATGGTGTTGGACTGTGCTTGGGAGGTTGGGCAGTTTAGCGGGGTATTGATGTGCTTGTTTTTGTGTGTTTTTTGGTTGGGCTCTACCCTTTCTTTCCCCCCCTATCCCCCCCGCCCCTTTCCGCCCCCGCCGGGGCGGAAAGGGGAGCCTGGATTTTGTTACCGCGCTCCGGCTACCTGAAGAACCGGGGTGGCGCTGCGATACGCCTGAGTCCGCCACGGCGCATGCCTGCCGTTGGGGCAGTGGCTGACAACACCGCAGGCTTTGCCCCAACTGTTGGCGCGGGCCGTGGTGCGCACGGGTGTATCGCAACCGTTCCCGATTCTTCAGGTGGCCGGAGCGCTGAAACCAGATCAGGGCTCCCCTTTCCGCCCCGGCGGGGGCGGAAAGGGGCGGGGGGGATAGGGGGGGGAAGAAAAGGTGCAGCCCCCACCAAAAACACAAAAAAAGAAAACACTACTTACGAACCACAACAAGCCCCTTCAAATACTCCCCTTCAGGAAACTGCAGCGTCATCGGGTGGTCCGGCGCCCCACCCAGCCGCGCGGTGATGTACCCATCCACCCCCGCATCCGCCCCCGCGGACGCCACGATCTTGTGGAACAGGTCCGCGCTGATCCCGCCCGAGCAGGAATAGGTGAACAGGACACCCCCCGGCTCCAGCAGCTTGAAGGCCAGGCGGTTGATGTCCTTGTAGGCCCGGGCGGCCCGCTCGGCATGGGCTGCGGTGGGCGCCAGCTTGGGCGGGTCCAGCACGATGGCGTCAAAGGTGCGGCCCTGCTCGATGAAGGCGCGCAGCGAGGCGTTGACGTCGGCGTCCATGAACGTGGCGCGGGCCGCGTCAAAACCATTGAGCACCACATGCGCCGCGGCACGCTCCAGCGCCGGGCCGGACGAATCAATGGACGTCACATGCCCGGCCCCGCCGGACAGCGCCGCCACGGTAAAGCCGCCGGTGTAGCAATAGCAGTTGAGCACGCGCACAAAGCCCAGGCGCCGGGTCCAGGATGCAAACAGGTGCCGGCTGTCGCGCTGGTCCAGGTAAAAGCCGGTCTTGTGCCCGGTGGCGACGTCCAGCGTGAGCTGCCAGCCGTGTTCGCGCAGTGTCAGCGCCGTAGGACCGTCACCGCGCAGCCAGCCGGTGGCCGGCGCCAGGCCCTCCAGCGCGCGGCTGCTGGCGTCGGACCGTTCGTACAGGCGCTCCAGGCCCGTCTCGCGCAGCAGGGCATCGGCAAGCACGCCTTTGTGGCGTTCCACGCCGTTGGCCAGGAACTGGGCCACCAGCGTGTCGCCGTAGCGGTCCACGATCAGGCCGGGCAGGCCGTCGGCTTCGCCGTGAACCAGCCGCAGGCCATCGCTTTCAATTGCCATGCGGCTTCTGGCGCGGATGGCCCGGGCACAGGCCTGTGAAAAAAACGCGACGTCGATGCGCTGTTTTTCATCAAAACTCCAGGCGCGCACACGGATGCGGGACGCCGGGCTGTACGCACCCCAGGCCAGGAACTGGCCTTCGCTGGACTCCACCCGCACGGTTTCGCCGGCGTCGGCGCCGCCGCGCGCGATGGCGGAGTCGAAAATCCAGGGGTGCCGGCGCAGCACGGAGCGCTCCTTGCCGGGTTTGAGTCGGATCGTTTTCATGGCGCTTATTGTCACGGCAGGCAACAATGCGGGGCTGGAGGAGATTTTGCGAAGCATGGGCCAGTGGTTGGGCAGGCAGGTGGTGCGGGCGGCCATCCTTTTGGGGATGCTGTTGCCGGCCGCCGCATGGGCGCGCACCGTCCTCGACCTGGACGCGGCGAAGCAGCCCGTGGCGCTGAACGACTGGGGCGACTACTGGATTGACCCCTCGGGCCAGGCCACGCCCGAGGCCGTGGACGGCGGCGCCGCGAGCTGGCAGCCCACGCGCGCGCCCGCCGTTTATGCACTGCGCTCCGGGCAGGTCCTGTGGGTGCGGTTCACCGTCCCGCCCGCACCCGACAACGAGCGCTGGTACCTGGAGATTCCCTACGCGTCGGTGGACCGGGCGTCGCTGTACACGCACGACAGCGCCGGCCAGTGGAACGAGCAGCGCGCGGGCGACCTGGTGGCCGTGAGCGACTGGCCCGTGCCGCACCGTCACCCGCTGCTGCCGATCGTGGTGTCAGCCGAGGAGCCGCGCAAATACCTGCTGCGCATTGAAAACGCCCACAGCTTCGGCGCGCCGCTGGCGTTTGTGAGTGAAAGCTACCTGTATCGCAGCGAGCAGCGTGTGTCACTGATCCTGGGCATCTACTTTGGCCTGGCGGGCCTGGCGGTCATGCTGTCGGCGCTGAGTGCCATGTCGCTGCGCGACACGGCGTACGGGCTGTACGGTCTGAGCGTGGCGTTGATGGGCCTCACCCAGGCGTCCATGACCGGCATCGCGGGGCTGCATCTGTGGCCGGGCCTGCCGGCGTGGAACGACATCTCGCCGTTGCTGCTGTCGGTCCTCACGATGGCGTCACTGCTGTGGTTTGGCACTGCCGTGCTGTCGCTGCCCGAGCGGTCACGCCACCTGACGCGGGCCATGGCCAGCCTGGCGGTGCTGGGCCTGGCCGTGTGCGCGGCGCTGGCGGTGGTGGAGCGCTCCCACCGGTTCCAGCTGATGACGCTGTACATCGTGCTGTCCCTGCTGGCCGCGGTGCTGGTCACGCTGTGGGCCTGGCGCCGGGGTGACCGTTATGGTCTGTGGCTGCTGGCGGGCACCGCGCCGGTCATGCTGGGCGCGGCGTTCCCGCTGGCGCGCATCGCAGGGTTGATCCCGGTGAGCTTCTGGACCCTGCACGGCATGCAGATCGGCATCGCGCTGGAGCTGCCGGTGCTGCTGGTGATCCTGATGCTGCGCAGCCAGCAGCGGCGCGAGCACAACCGGCGCATCCAGGGCCTGGACCGCCTGGACCCGGCCACCGGCCTGATCAACGCGCCGGTGTTTGCCGAACGGCTGATGCGCATGATCGCGCGCTCGCAGCGCCTGAAGCACCAGAGCGTGGTGCTGGTGATCGACCTGGTCAACGTCGAGCAGATCCAGCGCGACTTTGACCGCCACGCGGCCGAGGAACTGCCGCTGCGGGTCGCGGGCCGGCTGCTGTCGGCGGCGCGCGAGATCGACAGCGTGGCCCGGCTGTCCGAGCGGCGCTTCGGCATGCTGGTGGAGGGGCCGCTCACGCCCGAGGAAGCGGCGCAGGCCGGCCCGCGCGTGGTCGCCCGCGGGCTGATGCCGTTCAAGAACAAGCCGCTGGAATGGGTGGCCCAGCTGCGCGTGGCGCATGCGCTGGTGCCGCTGGACGGCACCGATGCCCAGCAGGTGCTGGAGCAGATGGGTGCCTTGCTGGCGTCGGTGCCGCCTGACAGCAAGCGCGCGGTGTTTTCGCTGCATGACGAAGCCGCGGTCCCGCGTCAGGGCACCTGAAACAGGCGTTGCTGTTCAGCCCTTGCGGCGCGCGCGCGGGTGCGCGGCGTCATAGGCCTTTGCCAGGTGCTGGAAGTCCAGCCGTGTATAGACCTGCGTGGTGGTGATGTTGGCATGGCCCAGCAGCTCCTGCACCGCCCGCAGGTCGCTGCTGGACTGCAGCACATGGCTGGCAAACGAGTGGCGCAGCATGTGCGGGTGCACCGGCGTGGCCAGCCCGCTTTTCAGGCTGCGCAGCTTCACGCGCTGCCACACGGTCTGCGCCGTGATGCGCCCACCGCGACGGCCCAGAAACAGCGCCGGCTGACCGGCGGCCGTCAGCCCCGCCGCCTGTCCGCGCACGTCCAGCCAGCGCCTGAGCGCGGCCAGCGCCTTGCTGCCCACGGGCACCATGCGGCGCTTGCTGCCCTTGCCCAGCACATGCGCCTCGCCGGCCTGCAGGTCCACATAGCTGCTGCCCGCCACATCCAGCCCGACCAGTTCGCCCACCCGCAGGCCGCAGCCGTACAGCAGCTCCACCATCGCGGTGTCGCGCGCCTCGCTCCAGGGGTCGGCATCGGCATCGTGGTGCTCGGCCAGCTGCACCGCGTCGTCCACGCCCAGCGCCTTGGGCAGCGGCTTGGGTGATTTGGGCGCGCGCACGTCCTGCACCGGGTTGCTGGGCACCAGGCCCTCGCGGCCCAGCCAGCCATAAAAGCCGCGCCAGCCCGACAGGATCAGCGCAATGCCGCGGCCGCTGCGCCCGCCGCCATGCATCTGCGCCACCCAGCGGCGGATATGGGCGTTTTGCACCCGGGTCAGTTCAATGCCAGCCCTGGCGGCGTTTTCAGACAGCTTTTGCAGGTCTTGCCTGTACAGCGCCACCGTGCGCTGGGCCAGACGCTTTTCGAAACGGACGTGGTCGAGATACCGCTCAACAAGATCCGCGTCAGTACTCATGGGCTTATTCGTGGCGCAACCGTGAAAGCGCCGCGCTGGCCAGCTCGGCAATACGCTCCAGGAAATCCGTGCCCATGCCGCTGGAAAAACGCTGCGGGTCCGGCGAAGCCAGCACCAGCATGCCAAACGCGGGGCCTGGTGCGCTGATGGCGCCCGCGCGCAATGGCACCAGCGCAATCGACATGGCCACGCCCGGGTCACCCAGCCAGCTCACGGCCTCAAAGCCTGAGTTGACGCCACAGTACGGCTGCGTCAGGGACGAGGCAAAGGTTTTCGCGTCGTCGCTCACGCCCTCGGCAAACGGCTCGCCGCCGTAGCGCGCGTCCACGTCCCAGACCTTGATGGCCACCTGGGGCACCATGAACTGCGTGGCGATCTCGCCCGTGATCTGCGCGGGCAGTTCGCGCGCCGGCTGCACCAGGAACAGGTTGCGCGCCCAGCGCTGCAGCCGGTCGGCAATGACCATGTTCTCGTTGCCATGGCGCACCATGTCCATCACGCGGTGCTCCAGCACCTTGATCTTTTCGCGCAGCATCTCGGCCTGGCGCTCCTGCAGACTGACGGCGCGGTTGCCATGGGGGCTGGTCAGCTGCACGGCGGCCAGCAGCTCGGCATGCCGCTCGAAAAAATCCGGCGTGTTCGCCAGGTAGTTGGCGATGTCGTCCTCGGTGATGGGGTTCATGGCGTCCTGTTTCATGAAGTCAGTCATGTTGTTCGTCGGGCAATTCGATCTCGCCTTCAAAGACCGTGGTGGCGGGGCCGGTCATCAGCACGGGCTGGCCCAGGCCGGCCCATTCAATCGTCAGGCGCCCGCCGCGCGTATCCACATCCACCCGGCTGTCCAGCAGCCCCAGGCGGATGCCGGCTACCACGGCGGCGCAGGCGCCGGTGCCGCAGGCCAGCGTCTCGCCCACGCCGCGCTCGTGCACACGCAGGCGCACCTGCGTGCGGCTGACCACCTGCATGAAACCGGCGTTGACCCGGTTGGTGAAGCGCGGATGGTGTTCGATCAGCGGGCCCTGGGTGGCAACAGGCGCGGTGTCCACGTCGTCCACCACCTGCACGGCATGGGGGTTGCCCATGGACAGGATGGCCACGGAAACGATGGCGCTCTGGGCCGATGGGCCGAGCGCAAGCTGCCAGGTTTCCCAGGCGCCGCTGGCCTGCGGGTCGATGCCGGCGGCGTCAAACGGAACCAGCGCGGGGTCGAACACCGGCGCACCCATGTCCACGGTCACGCGGCCGTCCGGGTTCAGCTGCGGCTCGATCACGCCCGACAGCGTGCGCACCTTGACGCGCTCAGCGCTGCTCAGGCCCTTGTCATGCACAAAGCGGGCGAAACAGCGCGCGCCGTTGCCGCACTGCTCGACCTCACCGCCATCGGCGTTGTGGATCACGTATTCGAAGTCAATGCCCGGTGCCGGCGACGGGCGCACCGACAGGATCTGGTCGGCGCCCACACCAAAGTGGCGGTCCGCCAGGAAGCTGTACTGCCCGCGCGACAGGTTCAGGCGCCCGCGCGTCTCGTCGAGCACCACGAAATCGTTGCCCGCGCCCTGCATCTTGGTGAAGCGGATTCGCATGTGCCGGATTATCGCCCGGCGCCATGCCGATAATGCAGGGATGGTCCGCCCCACCCAACTGCTGCACCCCCAACGCGAACCCGTGGCAACGCGCCCGGCCGCCACCGTCTTGCTGCTGCGCGACGGCGCCGACGGGGTTGAGGTGCTCATGACCCGCCGCTCGCCCACGGCCAGCTTCGCGCCGGGCGCCTATGTGTTCCCCGGCGGCGGCATTGATGCGGCCGATGCGGGCGCCCACGGCGACGCCACCCGCCGCCCCGGCCAGAGCGACCTGCACCTGACGCAGGCCATTGCCGCCATCCGCGAAAGTTTTGAGGAGCTGGGTGTGCTGCTGGCGCGGCATGCCGATGGCCGCTTTGCCGACGCCGCCGACATTGCCGCGCTGGACCGCAAGGCGCCATTTGCGGCGCAATGCCGCGCGCGCGGCCTCACGCTCGCGGCCGACGCGGTGTTCGTGCTGGCCCACTGGATCACCGACCGCGACCTGCCGCGGCGCTTTGACGTGCCGTTCCTGGTAGCGCGCATGCCCGACGGCCAGCAGCCCGTGGCCGACGAGGCCGAGCAGTTCGAGCCGGTATGGGTGCGCCCCGCGGATGCGCTGCAACGCCATGAGGCCGGCCAGTTCTTCATGATCTTTCCGACCATCCGCACGCTGGAGCGCCTGCGGCACTTTGCCGATGTGGCCGCGGTGCTGGCCGCCTGCGCGAGCGAGCAGCCGCTGTGGACGAGCTGTCCCCGTGCCGGCCTCCTGGCCGGTGCCGAGGTGCGCTACATGGAGCACGAGATGCCCTATGGCGAGCTGGCCCTGGTCTGCCCCGACGGCCAGATGCTGCACCACCTGGACTGGCACACCGACCAGCCCGTGCCCTTGTTGAAGAATCTGCAGCGCCTGACCGCGCCCAACCCCGGCGTGATGACGGGGCCCGGTACCAACAGCTACCTGGTGGGCGACCCGCACACCGGCTACATCGCGATCGACCCGGGGCCGGACGACGCCCAGCACCTGCAGCGGCTGTGGCGCGCCGCGGGCGGGGATATCCGCCTGATTGTCTGCACGCATTCGCACCCCGACCACTCGCCCGGCGCGCGGCCGCTGCAGGCGCTGTGCGCGGGCAAGCCACCCATCCTGGGGCTGGCGTCCGCACCGACGGCACGCGCGGCCAGCCAGTTCAGCCCCGACCGGCCGCTTGCCGACGGTGAACGCATCGCCCTGTCGGGCGGCGGCGCGCAGCACACCCTGCTGTGCATCCACACGCCTGGCCATGCGGCCAACCACCTGTGCCTGGTGCTGCTGGAAGACGGGCTGCTGTTCTCGGGTGACCACATCCTGAACGGCAGCACCACCATCGTGGATCCGCCCGACGGCAACATGAGCGACTACCTGGCGTCGCTGGACAAGCTGGCCGCCGCCTGCGCCGCGCACGGCATTGAGTTCATCCTGCCGGCGCACGGCTACGTGCTGGGCGCGGCCACGCAGGCCATTGCGCAGCTCAAGGCGCACCGCCTCAAGCGCGAGGCGCGCATTGTGGCGGCCATGCAGGCGCGCCCCGGCGGCTCGATGGAAGACTGGGTGGCGCTGGCCTATGACGATGTGCCGCCGCGCATGTGGCCGGTGGCCCAGCGCTCGCTGCTGGCGCATGTGCAGCGTATCCAGGCGCTGCAGGGCAACCCGTGACGGACGCCACCGGGCCGGTCCGCCTGGCCAAGCGCGTGGCCGGGCTCAAGGGCTGTTCGCGCAGTGAAGCCGAACGCTACATCGAAGGCGGTTGGGTCACGGTCAACGGCGCCGTGGTTGAAGTGCCGGCCTTCAAGGTGGCCGCGCAGCAGACCGTGGCACTGGACCCCAACGCCACGCTCATGACGCAAGGGCCGGTCACGCTGCTGCTGCACAAGCCACCAGGCTACGAAGCCGGGCTTGGCGACGGCCAGGGGCCTCAGGGCAGCCGCACCCGCGGCGCGCCGCCGGCGCTGCAACTGCTGACGGCGCCAAACCGCGCCGCCAACGATGCAAGCGGCATACGCCTGCTGCAAAAGCACCTCACGGCACTCAAGGGCCTGGCCGCGCTGCCGACCGAGGCGTCCGGGCTGGTCGTGTTCACCCAGGACTGGCGGGTGGAGCGCAAGCTGACCGAGGACGCCGAGCTGATCGAGCATGAAGTGATGGCCGATGTGGAAGGGCCGGTGGACGCGAGCCAGCTGCAGCGGCTGTGCCACGGCCTGAGCTTCAATGGCCGCGCGCTGCCGCCCGCGCGCGTGAGCATCAGCAGCGCGGACGATACCCGCACCCGGCTGCGCTTTGCGCTCAAGGGCATCCGGCCAGGCCAGATCCCCTTCATGTGCGACCGCGTGGGTCTGCGACTGCTGGCGCTGCGGCGCATCCGCATCGGCCGCGTTGCCATGGCCCAGCTGGCACAGGGCCAATGGCGCTACCTGCTCGCCCACGAACGGTTCTGAGTCACAACGCCATGAAGACCGTTCTGCGCCAGATGCCGCCTGCCCTGTGGGTGCTGTTGCTGGTCATGCTGCCCGCCAGCCTCGTGCTTTATGGCAGTACGGTCAACGGCTGGTGGTGCTGCGACGACTCGCAGCTGCTCAAATCCGCCATCAAGTATTCACCGTGGCAGTACTTCGCCGTGCCTGATGTCTGGCGTGAAATCGTGAACTCCACGCTGTCGCCCCTGGATGTGCTGGCCTACGACATCGACCTGGCCCTGTTCGGCACGCGCGCCTGGGCGTTTTATGCCCACAACCTGCTGTCCATCGCGCTGACGGCGTGGACGGTGTATCTGGTCACCCGCCAATGGACGGATCGTGCCGGGCCCGCGGTGGCGGCAGGCCTGCTCTTCCTCACGGGCTCGCCCGTGGCGATCTCATCCGAACAGCTCATGGGCCGGCATTACATCGAAGGAATGGCGGCCTACCTGCTGGCGCTCTGGCTGTTTGTGCGTGCCGCGCGCGAACAGCGCCCTGGCCTGGCGGCCTGGGCAGGGCTGGCGTACGCCGTATCGGCCACGGCCAAGGAGATCTTTCTTCCTTTGGGCCTCGTGCCGTTCCTGTTGCCCGTGGGGCCACTTCGGGTGCGCGCCTGGCTTGGCTGGCCGTTCCTGCTGGTCATGGCGCTGTACATCCCGTGGCGCACCTACATGCTGGGTCATGCGCTGGGCGGCTATCAGCCTGCGGGCAGCTGGCTGAGCCTGCAGACGTTGCAGATCGTGGGGCAGCAGTTGCGGGGCGTGCCGGGCTGGATGCTGACACCATGGGGCGTGGCCACGGGCGCCGCCGCGCTGGGCCTGGGCGCCTGGCTGATCCCGTCGCGCCGGCGGCTGGCCGTTTTGCTGGCGGCAGGGCTGGTACTGGGGCTGCTGTTGCTGCCACTGCTGGCATTGGCGCGCCACCCGGGTTTGAATGTGCACCGCTATTTCCTGACGCTGTGGACCGCATTCGCCATCGTGGTGCCGCTGGGTCTGGCGCGCCTGGGCACGCATGAAAAGTGGGGGTGGCGCGCGGTCGCGCCAGGCATCTTCCTGGTACTGGCGGCCGACGCCTGGGGCGTCACCAGCCGTACCGTGGACTCCTGGCGCGTCCTGGCACGAGAGCAGGCCACGCAGGGCAAGGCACTGGTCGCACCCGGCGCTGACCACACCGTGATCTACCTGACGCCCGTTGCAGCGGGCTGGTCAGCCTCGGGCCTCATCGACCTGCGGGCCGCCATGGGCGTGACGGGTACGCCGCCCTTGATGGTCGCGGACGAAATCGAGCTTGCAGGTCTGCCGCTTGCCGGCAAGCGCGTGCTGAAATACAGCCGCGAACTGGATCAGATGGTTGATGTCACGCCCCAGGTCCCGGCCCTGCTGGCACAGTGGCGCACCCGGCTGGCGGCCGCCCCGCTGTCGGTGGCTTTCGAATACGACCACACCCATCACACGATCACCTGGCAGGTTGGCGCTGCCGGAGCAAGCCGCCTGACTTACCTGGGCAGCTACCTGGGCCAGATCGGCCGCGTCGAGCTGCCGATGAAAAGCGCCATGCGTATTCCGCCCAGCCATGTGGATACATGCTTTCGTCTGCGGCTGGACTGGCCCGACGGGCGCATGGCCTACACGCCGGCATTGTCGTTTGGGCCGGCCGATGCGAATGCAAGGTCGCGTCTGTCCTGGCACGGCATGTCAGCGCCCGAGGCTGCTGCGCAACCCGGCTGCGCGATCCAGGCCACAAGGTAAACGCCGGCATGGCGCTGGCCGGGCTGTCGCCCCCGGTAAACTCTTGAGGATCAACAGGAAACGGGAGGGGACCCACCATGGACAACAGCCTTGCAGGCGTTGCTGCACGCCGTGTAGGCGCCGCAACACATAGGGTAGATACGCAGCGCATGGCAGGCGGCATCGAGCCGCACCCGCTGGAGTTTTCCGGCACGGGCAGCGAGTATTTCCGCGTGTGGATCGTCAACGTGCTGCTCAGCATCGTCACACTCGGCTTTTACACACCCTTCGCGCGGCGGCGCACCGCGCAGTATTTCTACAGCAACACCTGGGTCGCCGGCAGCCCGCTGGAGTTCACGGCGCAGCAGCGCAAGATGGTGTTCGGCTTTCTGGTGCTGGTAGCGCTGTACGTGGCGTTCAAGGTCGCGTCCGACACCGGCCAGGACACCGCCGTGAGCCTGTTCCTCCTGGCGGGCGCGGCACTGGCCCCCTGGCTGTGGGGCAGCGCCATGCGCTTTCGGCTGTCGGCCACGCGCTGGCGCGGCGTGCGGCTGCAGTTCACGGCGCCGTGGCGCGAGGTCTACAAGGCCAGCTGGCCTGTCTTTGCCATCGCGGTGGTGTGGATCGCCACGCTGGCAACACTGGGGGCATGGGCGCCCACCGAAGAGACCGAAGGCTTTCCCGCGTTTTCAGCGACGGTGCTGGTGACTGGCCTGGTGGCACTGGTGCTGACCGTGTTGTGCATCGTGCGGCTGGAATTCAACTACAAGAGCCTGCTGGTCAAGCAGGCCCGCGTCGGCAACCAGGCCGGCCGGTGGAAACCCGTGTACGCCGATTTCCTGAAGATCTGGCTGGCCACGGTGGCCGTGTTTGCGGGCTGCGTGCTGCTGCTGGGCGGCGCGCTGGCGGCATTGGCGGGCGGGTCGTTCGCGCTGCTGGGGGGTCTGAAAAACAAGGGCTTCCTGGCCGTGCTGATCATCGTCGCGCTGGTCGTGGGCATGATCTTCATGGCATTCGTGGCGTCCGCGCCCGCGCGGGCCTACCGCGAGGCACGCCTGTTCCAGCTGGTGTGGAACAACGTGGGTGTGAGCCAGGTAGCGCGCTTCAAATGCAACCTGCGCACGGGCAGCTACATCGCCTTGCGCATGAAGAACATGCTGCTGCAACTGTTGACGCTGGGCTTCTACAGGCCGTTCGCGCTGGTCAGCGAATACCGCATGAAAACCGAGTCGGTGACGCTGCACATCAAGGGCAGCGTGGACCAGCTGGCCGGTGAGCTGGTGGCGCAGCAAGACGGCATTGGCGACGCCATGGCCGACGCCGTGGGGCTGGACCTGGTGGGCTGACCGTGCAGCTGCTGCGCGCACGCTGGTTTGACGGGCGCAGCACCCAGGCGCAGCCGGTGATGGTCGCGCTGCAGGCCGCGCCTGACGGCGCCACGCTGGTACTGCACCCGCTGGCGCCCGGCGCGCAGCCGCTGCGCCTGGCGCACGGCCAGGTCGGCTGGCCCGAGGCCTGGAGCGCCGCGCGCGCGCAACGCACCGTGGTAGTGGACCTGGGCGCACACGGCAGCCTGGAGATCGACGACGGCGCCGCCTGGCAGGCTGCCGTTCAGGCCGCCGGGCAGCGCGCGCCGCTTGCCCAGCGGATGCAGACGCGCTGGCCGGTGTTCGTGGCGGTGCTGGCCGTGGCGGTGCTGCTGCTGGGCGCGTTCTACCGCTGGGGCACGCCCTGGGCCGCCACCCAGCTGACCCGGCATGTGCCCGCGCCCTGGGAGGCCAGCCTGGCCGAGCGGGCCCTGCAACAGCTGGACGCCGGCTACCTCAAGCCCAGCAAGCTTGCGCCCGAACGCCAGGCTGCGCTGCGAGCCGGCTTCGACAAGCTTGCCGCCAGCATCGGCCCCACCCTGCGCCGCTACCCGGGCTATGCGCCAACGCTGACCCTGGCGTTCCGCTCGGGCATGGGCGCCAACGCTTTTGCGCTGCCCGGCGGCACGGTGGTCATGACCGACGGGCTGGTCGAGGCCGCTGCGAAGGCGGGCCTGGGCGACGACGCCCTGCTGGGCGTGCTGGCGCACGAAATCGGCCATGTGATGCACCGGCACACCACGCGCATGGTGGTGGAGCAAGGCGTGCTCAATGTCGGGCTGGGGCTGGCGCTGGGCGATGTGTCCAGCGTGGTGTCCATGGGCACATCGCTGCTGACCGGCCTGGCCTACCGGCGCAGCCATGAGACCGAGGCCGACTGCTTTGCCATCGCGCTCATGCAGCAGGCGCGGCTGCCCACGGCGCCCATGGGCCAGTTGCTGCTGCAGATCAGCGGCGAGGCCGGCAAGGCCGATGCGCCAGACCGTGCCAGCCGGCCCGCCGTCATGCTGGAGCTGCTCAGCAGCCACCCCGAAACGCGCCAGCGCGCCCAGCGCCTGGCCGCGGGCCAGGCGGCGGGCTGCTGAGCCAGCGCCCGCCCGGAAAAAAGTGTGAAGCCAGCCGTAAGCCGGATTCTGTGCACCACGGTTGCCCGTGGCGTGACCGCCATTACTCTGGGCCAGGGGTCGCCCACCCGGCTCGTTGCTACCTACCCGCCAGCTCTGCGGAACCACATCAACACTGGCCTACTTGGTATTGCTGCGCGTAGAGATTGCCCGTTTCACCCGGACTGAACCGGCTCGTCTCTGTTGCTCTGATCCTCACCTTACGGTGGACAGGTGTTACCTGCTACGCTGTCCTGTGCAGTCCGGACGTTCCTCCAGTGCCGTGTTTCCACGATCGCACCAGCGGCGGTCTGGCTGACTTCACGCGGGTATTATCGCCGCCTGCTTGATCAATACGAGCCCCCATGATCCGGATCACTGAAATCAAACTGCCCCTGTCTGAGGCGGAACACCCCGACGCCGCATTGCGCGAAGCCTGTCAGGGATTGCTGGGCGTACCCACCGCCGCGCTGGCCAACGTCCATGTCTTCAAACGCAGCTTTGACGCGCGCAAGGCCGACCTGCTGGCCGTGTACATCGTGGACGTGACGCTGGCTGACGCGGCGCAGGAAGCCGCGCTGCTCGCCCGGTTTGAAAAGCACCCGCATATCGGCGCCACGCCCGACATGGACTGGCACCCCCCGGCCGCGGCGCCAGCGGACCTGCCGTTGCGCCCGGTGGTGGTGGGCTTTGGCCCGTGCGGCATCTTTGCGGCGCTGGCGCTGGCGCAGATGGGGTTTCGCCCCATCGTGCTGGAGCGCGGCAAGCCGGTGCGTGAACGCACCAGGGACACCTGGGGCCTGTGGCGCAAGAACGTGCTGCACCCCGAGAGCAATGTGCAGTTTGGCGAAGGCGGCGCGGGCACCTTCAGCGACGGCAAGCTGTACAGCCAGATCAAGGACCCGCGCCACCTGGGCCGCAAGGTCATGCATGAATTCGTGAAGGCCGGCGCGCCAGAAGAGATCCTGTACGCCGCCCACCCGCACATCGGCACCTTCAAGCTGGTGAAAGTGGTGGAACACATGCGCGAGCAGATCATTGCCATGGGCGGCGAGATCCGCTTTGAGCAGCGGGTCAGCGATGTGCTGATTGAAGACGGCGCCGACGCGCGACACATTCGCGGCCTCATGGTGCTGGACCAGGCCAGCGGCCAGCCCTATGAACTGCGGGCCGACCAGGTGGTCATGGCGCTGGGCCACAGCTCGCGCGACACCTTCGCCATGCTGTACCGGCGCGGCGTGTACATGCAGGCCAAGCCCTTTTCGATCGGCTTTCGCATCGAGCATCCACAGGGCGTGATCGACCGTGCGCGCTGGGGCCACCACGCGGGCCACCCGCTGCTGGGTGCGGCCGACTACAAGCTGGTGCACCACGCGGCCAACGGCCGCTCGGTGTACAGCTTCTGCATGTGCCCCGGCGGCACCGTGGTGGCGGCCACGTCGGAACCTGGCCGCGTGGTCACCAACGGCATGAGCCAGTATTCGCGCAACGAGCGCAATGCCAATGCCGGCATGGTGGTGGGCATCGACCCGCGCGACTACCCGACCGATGCCGCATCGGTGGCCGCCACGCTGGGCGCGGAGTTCGGCGAGCTGCCACCCCCGCCCGGCCATGATTTCCACCCCCTGGCCGGCATCGTGCTGCAACGCCAGCTGGAGTCGCAAGCCTATGTCATGGGCGGCGGCACCTACGAGGCGCCAGGCCAGCTGGTGGGTGATTTCCTGGCCGGCAGGCCGTCCACCGCGTTCGGCGACGTGCAGCCCTCGTACAAGCCCGGCGTGAAGCTCACCAACCTGCACGACGCCTTGCCCCGCTATGCCATTGAGGCCATGCAGGAGGCGCTGCCGGTGTTCGGCCGCAAGATCCGCGGCTATGACATGCCGGACGCGGTGCTGACCGGTGTGGAAACGCGCACCTCGGCGCCGCTGCGCATCACGCGCGGCGATGACTTCCAGAGCCTGAACGTGCGCGGCCTGTACCCGGCCGGCGAAGGCGCGGGCTATGCGGGCGGCATCCTGTCTGCGGGTGTGGACGGCATCAAGGTCGCGGAAGCCGTGGCCAGAAGCATCACGCCATGAACAATGCCGCCCGAAGGCGGCTTGCTGGCTGTTCGCCGGTCAGGCAGCTTATGCCTGCGAATTCTGCAGCGCGGCAATGCGCTCTTCAATCGGCGGGTGGGTGCTGAGCAGCTTGCCGATGCCGCCGGTGATACCCATGGCTGCCATGCTCTTGGGCAGCTCGCCGGGCACCATGCCGCCCAGGCGGGCCAGTGCGTTCACCATGGGTTGCTTGCGGCCCATGAGCTGCGCAGCACCGGCGTCGGCGCGGAATTCACGCTGGCGGCTGAACCAGGCCACGATGATGGCGGCCAACACGCCCAGCGCGATGTCCATCACGATGGTGGTGACGTAGTAGCCAATGCCGGGGCCGTCGTTGTTGTTGCGCAGGATCACCTTGTCAACAAAGTACCCCACCACACGCGAGATGAATACCACAAACGTGTTCATCACGCCCTGGATCAGCGTCATGGTGACCATGTCGCCGTTGGCGATGTGCGCCACCTCGTGGCCGATCACGGCCTCGACTTCCTCGCGCGTCATGCCTTGCAGCAAGCCGGTGGAGACGGCCACCAGGGCCGAGTTCTTAAACGCGCCGGTGGCGAATGCGTTGGGCGCGCCTTCAAACACGCCGACCTCGGGCATGCCGATGCCGGCCTTGTCGGCGAACTTGCGCACGGTCTCCACAATCCAGGCTTCGTCGGCGTTGCGCGGCTGCTCGATGATCTGCACGCCGGCGCTCCACTTGGCCACGGGCTTGCTGATCAGCAGCGAGATGATGGCGCCACCAAAGCCCATGATCAGCGAAAAGCCGAGCAGCGCGCCCAGGTTCAGGCCGTTGGCCGTGAGGAAGCGGTTGACGCCCAGCAGGCTGGCGACAATGCCCAGCACCACCACGACGGCAAGGTTGGTCAGGACAAAGAGAGCAATACGTTTCATGGCGGTTTTTTCTTTCGAAGTGAGCGAAATTCACTCCGTGCCACAGATGAGGCCTGCCGGCGGCGCTTCAAGGGTCGCCGGGCGGCCGCGCTGTTGTGTCGTTCTGGCGCCGTGGGGGACGGAATACAAGTGAATCATCATAGAAGGAAAAGTTCCGGTTCCCGTCGCACCAGCCCGGCACGCCCATGACCGGCAAGGGGGTGAATGGTTTGGCCCGCAGGTGCTGTGGCGTCAGGTCGTGCGCCAGCCAGGCATCCACCTGTGCCAGGCTGGAATGGCTGTGCGGCCAGGGCTCGCGCGGCAGGTACACATGCGCGGTCAGGTCCTTGCGCGGGGCCAGCAGTTTTTCAAGCAGGGCATGGCCAAAGACGAGCAGCTGTGCCTGTTGCCACATCGGGCGCAGGTCCACGAACAGGGTGCGCCAGTGGCGCCCGCGCAGCGCCTGCCACAGTGCGTCGGGCGCCAGCAGCAGCGCGCCGTTTTCGTCCAGCAGGGTCAGCGCGTCGCGCATGGGCCCGCGCACCGGCTGCACGCCCTCGTGGCGAATCTGCGTGGCCTGCAGTTCATTGACGCGCGACTTGGCCTTCGGGTAGCCCAGCCACACCAGCCCGTTGAACAGGTCGTGCGGGTTGTCGCGCGTGGGCACCTGGCCGGTCTCGAACACATGGGTTTCATAAGGCCGGCCTTCGGGCAGGTCGTCCTGCGGCACAAAGCGCGGCCCGGCATGGTGTTGGCCCTGCTGCAGTGCCTGCGCCACCGGCAGCGTCTGCGCCAGATGCCACACGGCCTCGCCCTGCGCCTGCAAGGGTGCAAACCAGGGCCGGCGCCAGTCAGGCACGCCGCCGTTCAAGAGCCGCGCGCACCCATCCACCGGATGCGGTCCGGGTGCTGCAGCACTTCAAAATCCGCCGGCAGCTTGTCAAACAGCTTGATGGAGCTGGCGTTCTTGCCCAGCAGGCCCTCGGCGCGCAGCAGCTTGGCGATGTCGTTCAGCGCCACCTCGTTGCCGCCGACCAGGGCCGGTACCGCGCGCAGGATGCGTTGCACGTCGGCGGCGGCTGGCGCCGTGCGCGCGGCGGTCTTGCGGGGCGCGGTGGCCCGCGCGGGGGCCTTCGCCGGCGCGGCTGCGGGTGCAGCGGCGGCCTTGGGTTCAGGTGCCGGCGCGGGCGCCCTGGCGCCTGGCTTTTTGGCGGCGGCCCGGGTGGCTGTCTTGCGCGCGGGTGCCGGGCGGGCGTCTTCGCCTGCACCTGCCCTGGCCCCACTGCGGGCGCCCTGGTGGGCCAGGTCGATGAAGTGGTCGTACACAGCCACCGTCTCGTCGCCGGTCTTGCCGCGCTGGCCGATGCCGCAGACGCGGCAACCCTTTTCGCGCAGGCGGGCCACCAGCGGGGCAAAGTCGGAGTCCGACGACACCAGCACCACCACGTCGGGGCGTTCGGCGATCACCAGGTCCATGGCATCCACGGCCAGCGCGATGTCCGTGCTGTTCTTGCCGGCCGACAGGTTGACCATGGGCCGCACCCACAGGCGCTTGAAGAGCGCCTGCTGTTTGACAGCCGTTTCGGCGTTGCAGTAGGCCCGGCGAACATGGACCGCGCCGTAGTCCGCCATCGTGCGCGCGACAGCCTGTTCCATCACGTCGGCCGACACGTTGTCGGCATCAATCAGCAGCATCACGCGCGGGGTGGGGTTCATGAGAGCTTCCAGGCCAGGGGTTCGCCGCCTCGCAGCGGCTTGAGTTCGGCCTGGCCAAACGGCACAGACACCGGTGGGGTCCAGGATTCGCGGCGCAGCGTCACGGTGCCGGCGTTGCGCGGCAGGCCGTAAAAATCGGCGCCGTTGAAGCTGGCAAAGGCTTCGAGCTTGTCCAGTGCGCCAGCGGTGTCAAACGCCTCTGCATACAGCTCCAGGGCGGCGTGCGCGGTGTAGCAGCCCGCGCAGCCCGTGGCGTGCTCTTTCAGGTGGGCCGGGTGCGGCGCGCTGTCGGTGCCCAGGAAGAACCGCGCGTTGCCGCTGGTAGCAGCCTGCACCAGCGCCAGGCGGTGCGTCTCACGCTTGAGCACCGGCAGGCAGTAGTAGTGCGGGCGGATGCCGCCGGTGAAGATGGCGTTGCGGTTGTACAGCAGGTGGTGGGCCGTGATGGTGGCGCCCGTCAGGGCATCGGCGTCGTTCACGTACTGCGCGGCCTCGCGCGTGGTGATGTGCTCGAACACGATCTTGAGGCCGGGGAAGTCGCGGCGCAGCGGAATCAGTTGCTGCTCGATGAACACGGCCTCGCGGTCAAACAGGTCAATGTCGGGCGAGGTCACCTCGCCATGCACCAGCAGCAGCAGGCCCGCGCGCTGCATGGCCTCCAGCGTCTTGTAGGTCTTGCGCAGATCAGTCACGCCAGCGTCGCTGTTGGTGGTGGCGCCGGCCGGGTACAGCTTGCAGGCCACCACGCCGGCATCCCTGGCGCGGGCAATCTCGTCAGCCGGCAGGTTGTCGGTGAGGTACAGCGTCATGAGCGGCTCGAACGCCACGCCCTCGGGCACGGCCGCGCGGATGCGGTCGCGGTAGGCCACCGCCTGCGCGGCAGTAGTGACCGGCGGCTTGAGGTTGGGCATGATGATGGCACGGCCAAACTGCGCGGCCGTATGCGGCACCACATCCTTCAGCGCGTCGCCATCGCGCACATGCAGATGCCAGTCGTCGGGTCGGGTGATCGTGATCTCGTTGGTCATGGCCGTCATTGTCCCAGACCGCAAGAGGTGACCGTTCAAGTGCCACCGTGGAACCGGCTTCGCCGGGCCACTGGTGGCGCCCCCCAGTGGGGGGAGGCGGCCCGCAGGGCCGCATCGGGGGGCGTCAATCAGTGCTGCAGGATCTTGTTCAGGAAGTCCTTCGTGCGCGGCTGACGGTTCTCGGGGTGGCTGAAGAACTCGTCCTTGGAGCAGTCTTCCAGGATGCGCCCGCCCACGTCGATGAAGATCACGCGGCTGGCCACCTTGCGGGCAAAGCCCATCTCGTGTGTAACCACCATCATGGTCATGCCTTCCTTGGCCAGCGTCACCATCACGTCCAGCACCTCGCCCACCATTTCGGGGTCCAGCGCGGAGGTGGGTTCATCAAACAGCATCACGATGGGGTCCATGGACAGTGCGCGGGCAATCGCCACGCGCTGCTGCTGGCCGCCGGACAGCTGGCCGGGGAACTTGTCCTTGTGCACCATCAGGCCCACGCGGTCCAGCATTTTCAGGCCGCGGGTTTTGGCTTCGTCGGCGCTGCGGCCCAGCACCTTCATCTGGGCGATGGTGAGGTTCTCCGTCACGCTCAGGTGCGGGAACAGCTCGAAGTGCTGGAACACCATGCCCACGCGGCTGCGCAGCTTGGGCAGGTCGGTCGTGGGCGAGGTCACGGAGATGCCGTCCACCGTGATCTCGCCCTTTTGCACGGGCTCCAGCGCGTTGACGGTCTTGATCAGCGTGGACTTGCCCGAACCCGACGGGCCGCACACCACCACCACATCGCCCTTGTTGATGTTGACGGAGCAGTCGGTCAGCACCTGAACCGGGCCATACCATTTGGAGACGTTCTTGATTTCAATCATGTTCTTGTCCAACCTTAACGAATGATGGCGATCTTGTTCTGCAGGCGCTTGACCAGGTACGACAGGCTGAAGCAGACGATGAAATAGACGATGGCCGCCAGGATGTAGGCCTCCTCAGGGCGGCCATAAATCTTGCCGGCGGTCACAAAGCCCTTGAGCAGGTCGTAGGCGCCGATGGCATACACCAGCGACGTGTCCTGGAACAGGATGATGGTCTGCGTGAGCAGCACCGGCAGCATGTTGCGAAACGCCTGGGGCAGCACCACCAGGCGCATGTTCTGGCCGTAGGTCATGCCCAGCGCCTGGCCCGCATAGACCTGGCCGCGCGGGATGGACTGGATGCCCGCGCGCATGATCTCGCTGAAGTACGCCGCTTCAAACGCAATGAAGGTGATGGTGGCCGACAGCTCTGCCCCGATAGGCCGCCCGATCAGGGTGGGCACCAGCAGGTAAAACCACAGGATCACCATGACCAGCGGGATACTGCGCATGCCGTTGACGTAGAAGGTGGCGGGCACCATCAGCACCTTCTTGCCCGACAGGCGCATCAGCGCGAGGATGGTGCCAAAGAAAATGCCGCCCAGCGTGGCAACGATGGTCAGCTGCACGCTGAACCAGAAGCCGTTCACCACGAACTTGCTGATGATTTCCCAGTTGACGAATGTGAGGTCGAGGCCGCCCATGTCAGTGTCCCCCCGTGCCGCCGGCAACGATGAAGCCGGGGATCTGGATTTTTTTCTCGATGAAGGCGAACACGCGGTTCACGGCAAAGGCCGACAGCGCGTACAGACCCGTCACGGCCAGGTAAATCTCGATGCCGCGCGAGGTCTCTTCCTGGGCCTGCATGGCAAACATGGTCAGCTCGGCAATCGACACGGCAAACGCCACCGAGGAGTTCTTCAGCAGGTTCATGGATTCACTGGTCAGCGGCGGCATGATGATGCGCACCGCCATGGGCAGCAGCACATAGCGGTAGGTCTGGGCGGTGGTAAAGCCCATGGCCATGCCCGCGTAACGCTGCCCGCGGGGCAGCGCCTGAATGCCGGCGCGCACCTGCTCGGCAATGCGCGCGGATGTGAAGAAGCCCAGCGCAAACACCACCAGCACGAAGCCGGGCAGGTCTTTCATCGCGGGGAACACCTTGGGCACCACGAAGTACCAGAGGAAAATCTGCACCAGCAGGGGGATGTTGCGAAACAGCTCCACCCAGACGTTGGCGATGCGAACCAGCCAGGGGCTGTTGGGCAAGGTGCGCAACGTGCCGATCAGGGCACCCACCACCACGGCCACGACCCAGGAACTGCCCGCCACCGAGAGCGTCCAGCCCCAGGCGTCCATCATCCATTGCAGGTAAGTTCGCCCGCCCCCGTCGTCATTCAGAAATACCTGCCAGTCCCAAGCCATAAAGGTCTCCGCCAAGGAAATTTTGTTTGCGTGTTGTATGTGGATGCCCGCGTCGGCATTGCGATTTGCGTGCCAGCCCCGGCGCGCGACAACCTTAAATGAGAAACCCCGCCAGAGCAATAGCCGCGGCGGGGTGTCCTCAGCCGTTCAGTGACGCATCACTTCTTGGCGTAGTCTTCCATGGGCTTGTCGTTCGGGTTGGCCCAGGCAGCCTTGGTGCTTTCGCTGACCGGCAGGCCCACGCGGGTGTTCTTCGGCGGGATGGGCTGCACGAACCACTTGTCCCAGACCTTGGCCATGTCGCCGGACTTGATCATGTCCTTGATGGTGTCGTCCGAGATCTTCTTCAGCGCGGCGTCGTCCTTGCGCATCATGATGGCGATCGGCTCGACGCTCAGGATTTCACCGACGATCTTGAAGTCATTGGGGTTCTTGGACGTGGCGATGTTGCCGGCCAGAATGGCGCCGTCCATCACGAAGGCGTCAGCACGGCCCGACTCCAGCAGCAGGAAGCTGTCGGCATGGTCCTTGCCGAAGACTTCCTTGAAGTCGATGCCCTTGGCGCGCTCGTTCTTGCGCAGCGTCTGCACGGACGTGGTGCCCGTGGTGGTGGCCACGTTCTTGCCGTTCAGGTTGGCAATGCTGGTGATGCCCGAGTTGGCCTTGACGGCGATACGAACTTCCTCAACGAACGTCGTCACGGCGAAGGACACGTCCTTCTGGCGCGTGGCGTTGTTGGTGGTGGAGCCGCACTCGATGTCCACGGTACCGTTTTGCACCAGCGGGATGCGGTTCTGCGAAGTGACGGGCAGGTACTTGACCTCCAGCTTGCGGCCGGCGGCCTTTTCGACGTTGGCAATGATGCGCTGGCAGATTTCGACGTGGTAGCCCGCGTACTTGCCATCACCCAGGGTGTATGACAGTGCGCCGGACGAGTCACGCACGCCCATGGTGATGACGCCAGAGGCCTTGACCTTGGCGACGGTGTCATTCGCCTGGGCGAAGGCGCCGCCCGCGATGGCCAGGACGGCCAGAGCCAACAGATGCTTCTTCATAGATATCTCCTTGTGTGAAGCGTTAGGGGTATTGAGAACAACGAAATTCTAGAGAACCGGGCTTGCGGGAATACCCTGTGGCCCGATGCAAAAGAAGGATTACAGCCTCAGAAAGGCACCTGGTCAGTCGGGTATTTCCAGAAGTCCCGCAAAAGGTAACTGACCGGGAGGTTCAGCGGCGTGTTTCTGGGCGGGATGGGCTTGGCAAACCATTTGTCGTAAATGGGGTAAATGTCGCGGCTGACGATCAGACGGCGCATCTCGTCGTCGGCCACCTTTTTGAAGTCGGCGTCGTTCTTGGGCAGCATGATGGCCAGCGGCTCGGTGGTCAGGAACTTGCCCACCACCTTCAGCGCGGCCGGGTTGGGCCGGTTGGCGGCCAGGCCGTACAGCAGCACGTCGTCCATGACAAAGGCCTCGGCTTCGCCCTTTTCAACCATTTCGACGGCGCGGGCATGGTCAGATGCCTCCAGGATGGTGATGCCCATGAGGCGCTCGCGGTTGGCCTGGTCGGCGGCCTTCAGTGGCGTGGTGCCCTTGGTGGACACCAGCTTCTTGCCCATCAGGTCCTCGATGCGGTCCACGGGGCTGTCGGCCTTGACCAGCAGGCGCGCGCCGGTAATGAAATGCGGAATGGTGAAGGCCACCTTCTGGCGACGCTCGGCGTTGTTGGTGGTGGAGCCGCACTCCATGTCGGCCTTGCCCTGCTCGACCATGGCGATGCGGTTGGCCGGCGTGACCTGCAGGAATTCGACCGGCACGTTCTTCACGCCCACCTTCTTGCCGGCGGCCTCGGCAATCTTCAGGCACAGCTCCAGCGCGTAGCCCACGGGCTTCCTGCTCACCGGGTCCACATAGGAGAACGGCACCGACGATTCGCGGTGCGCGATGACGATCTTGCCGCCGGCCTTGATGCGCTCCAGCACGCCTTCGGCCTGCGCGGCCGTCGTGCAGCAGGCCATCACAACAGCCAAAGTAATTCCCCAACGTGGTGCGTTCATTTCCGTCCTGTACAGGTATGAAGGGTTAAGCAGTCTTTGTGCCCGGCGTTGCATCACGCCTGGGGGCGCAAGGGTTGCGTCAGTTTCTCGGGCACCAGCAGCGCCTCGAGCTGCGCGCGCGTGAGGATGCCCAGGTTTTCCGCGACCTGGTCCACCGGCGCACCGCCCGCAATCGCCGTCTTGGCGATCAGCGCGGCCTTTTCGTAGCCGATGACCGGGTTCAGCGCCGTCACCAGCGTGATGGACTCGCGCACGCGCCGCGCCAGCAGTTCGTGGTTGGCCTCGATGCCGGCCACGCAGTGGGTCTGCAAGGTGATGCAGGCCTGGCTCAGGTGTTCGATGCTCTTGAAGAGACTCCAGCCCATGATGGGCTCGAAGGCATTGAGCTGCAGCTGGCCGGCCTCGGACGCCATGGTGACGGTGATGTCGTTGCCAATGACCTCGAACGCCACCTGGTTCATGACTTCCGGGATCACCGGATTGACCTTGCCCGGCATGATGGACGAGCCGGCCTGGCGCGGCGGCAGGCGGATGTCGCCAAAGCCAGCCTGCGGGCCGCTGGACAGCAGCCGCAGGTCGTTGCAGGTCTTGCTGAGCTTGGTGGCCACGCGCTTGAGCACGCCTGACAGCTGCACGAAGGCACCGGTGTCCTGCGTGGCCTCGATCAGGTTGTGGGCCTTGACCACCGGAATGCGGCTTTCCTCGGCCAGGTACTTGCAGGCCAGGTCGGCATAGCCATGGGGTGCGTTGATGCCCGTGCCGATGGCCGTGGCGCCCAGGTTGATTTCCTGGATCAGCGCACGGGCCTCCCTGAGCCGGGCCTCGTCTTCCTCGATCATGACAGCATAGGTCGAAAACTCCTGCCCCAGCGTCATGGGCACGGCGTCCTGCAGCTGGGTGCGGCCGATCTTCAGCACGTCCTTGAATTCATGGGCCTTGGCCTCAAAGCCGCGGCGCAGCGTGGCCATGGAACCCAGCAGGCGGTCGATGCCCGACCACAGCGCCAGGCGCACGGCCGTGGGGTACACGTCGTTGGTGCTCTGGGACGCATTGACATGGTCGTTCGGGTGGAGGATGTCGTAGCGGCCTTTTTCAAAGCCCAGCTTGTCCAGTGCGAGGTTGGCGATGACCTCGTTGGCATTCATGTTGGTGGAGGTACCGGCACCGCCCTGGATCACGTCCACCACGAACTGGTCGCGGTAGTGCCCTGCGATGAGCTTTTCGCAGGCACTCATGATGGCCGCGGCACACTTGCGGTCCAGCACGCCCAGCTCGGCGTTGGCGCGCGCGGCCGCCTTCTTGACGAAACCGAAAGCCCGGATCAGGTCGGGCATGGCCGAGATGCTGGTGCCGGAAATCGGGAAGTTCTCTACCGCCCGGGCCGTATGGACGCCCCACCAGGCGCCGACAGGAATCTGCTTGTCACCCAGAAAATCATGCTCGACGCGGAAAGCTTGAGACATTTCGTTACGGCCATTTTTGCAATGGCGCGAACTGTAGATGTCGGCCTTGTGAAAGGCCAATGCTGTTTGCGCGCCGGGTTATGCAAAAAATTTATGGGCCATCAACGTGACTCATTTTGGTGCATTGTGGGCTGCGAGGTAGGCCCAGAGCGCCTGTGCCGTGCCCTTGGGAGCTTCCTTGCCTACGGGTTTTTCCCGATAGGCGCGCACATCCATGGTCATGTCCAGCCCTGGCATGCTGGCCGAGGCAGCGTTGACCAGGCGCCGCGCCCGCAGCTCTTTCTTGACCGCGCTGTACGGCAGGAACGCCACGCCATGCCCCTCCAGCGCCATGACTTTCAGGCCCTCGGCCATGTCGGTTTCATACACGCGGTCCAGGTGGATGGCGGTGCTGGATTGCTTGAGGATCAGGTCAGTCACCCGCCCCAGGTACGCACCGGGCGCATAGCCCAGGTAAGGCAGCGGCTGGCCCGCGCGGCCCGGCAGCCGGTACAGCGGCTCCCCGTCGGGCCCGGGCTTGACGTAAGGCGACAGCACTTCCTGGCCCAGGGTCACCATTTCATAGCGGTCGGCATCCAGCTGGAACGGCTGGGATGGGTGGTGATAGGCGATCAGCAGGTCGCAGCCGCCTTCCACCAGGCGCATCACGGCGTCATGCACGTTCAGCGCGATCAGCCGGCTTTTGATGGGGCCAAACTTTTCCCGCAGGCTGGACACCCAGGCCGGAAAGAAGGTGAACGCCAGCGTGTGCGGCACGGCAAATTCGATCACATCCTGCCCGGCGGCTGAATGCCCGCGCAGCATGGCGCGGGTGCTCTGCAGGGCCTGCAGCATTTCCAGCGACTGCGCATACAGCGTCTCGCCCGCAGGGGTCAGGCGCGTGGGGTAGGAACTGCGGTCCACCAGGTCGGTGCCGGCCCAGGCCTCCAGCGCCTGGATGCGCCGGGAGAACGCAGGCTGCGTGACGTGGCGCAACGTTGCAGACCGGCTGAAGCTGCGCGTTTCAGCCAGACTCACAAAATCTTCCAACCATTTCGTTTCCATCAAACGATTATGGACGCCCCCCGATGCGACCTGCGGTCGCCTCCCCCCACTGGGGGGCAATGCAGCGGACCGGCTAAGCCGGATCCGCGCATTCCCGGATTGGCTGGCTCGCGAGGTTACTGGTCGGCGGTGCTTTGCTGTTGCAGAGCCCACATCTGGGCATAGCGCCCATCCATGGCCAACAGCTGCGCATGGGTGCCGCGCTCGATGATGCGGCCGGCCTCCATCACCAGGATCTCGTGGGCGTCCACCACGGTGGACAGGCGGTGCGCGATGACCAGCGTGGTGCGCCCGCTGGCCGTCGCGCGCAGCTCGCCCTGGATGGCGCGCTCGTTGGCGCTGTCCAGCGCCGAGGTGGCTTCGTCAAAGATGATGATGGGCGGGTTCTTCAGCAGGGTGCGGGCGATGGCCACGCGCTGCTTTTCGCCGCCAGACAGCTTCAGGCCGCGCTCGCCCACCAGAGTCTGGTAGCCGCGCGGCGTGGACTCGATGAAGTCGTGGATGCGCGCGGCACGCGCGGCGTCCTCCACCTCGGCGCGGGTGGCACCGGTGCGGCCGTAGGCGATGTTGTATTCCACCGTGTCGTTGAACAGCACCGTGTCCTGCGGCACGATGCCGATCGCCTGGCGCACGCTGGCCTGCGTGACCTGGCGGATGTCTTGCCCCGCGATGGTGATGCGGCCGTCCTGCACGTCATAAAAGCGGTACATCAGCCGCGCCAGCGTGGATTTGCCCGAGCCCGACGGGCCCACCACGGCCACCGTCTTGCCCGCGGGGATTTCAAAGCTCACGTCGTGCAGGATCTGGCGCGCTGGCTCGTAGGCGAAGTTCACATGCTCGAAGCGCACCACCGGCTGGTGCAGCCCGGCCAGCGGCTGCGCACCGGGCGCGTCGGCCACCTCGCGCTCCTTTTCCATCAGCGTGAACATCTTGTCCAGGTCCACCAGGCTCTGCTTGATCTCGCGGTACAGCACGCCCAGGAAGTTCAGCGGGATGTACAGCTGGATCATGAAGGCGTTGATCATCACCAGGTCGCCCAGCGTCATGCGCCCGGCCACCACCCCCTGGGTGGCGCGCCACAGAATGGCCACCAGCCCGATGGCAATGATGAGCTGCTGGCCGGTGTTCAGCAGGCTCAGCGTGGTCTGGCTCTTCAGGCGCGAGCGGCGCAGCTTTTCCAGGCTCTCGTCGTAGCGCCGGGCCTCGAAGCCCTCGTTGTTGAAGTACTTGACGGTTTCGTAGTTCAGCAGCGAATCCACCGCCCTGGTGTGGGCGGCGGAATCAAACTCATTGGCCTCCTTGCGGAACCTGGTGCGCCATTCGGTCACCGTCACGGTAAAGAAGATGTACACCACCAGCGCGGCGATGGTGATCCAGGCAAACCAGGCGTCGAACTTCACCGCCAGGATGGTCAGCACCAGCGCCACCTCGATCAGGGTGGGCACGATGCTGTACAGCGAATACGAGATCAGCGACTCAATGCCGCGCACGCCGCGCTCGATGTCGCGCGTCATGCCGCCGGTCTGGCGCTCCAGGTGAAAGCGCAGGCTCAGCGCGTGCAGGTGCTCAAAGGTCTGCAGTGCAATGCTGCGCGCCGCGCCCTGGGTGGCCTTGGCAAAGACCAGCTCGCGCAGCTCGGTGAACAGCGAGGTGCTCAGGCGCAGCAGGCCGTAGGCCACCAGCAGACCGGCGGGCACCACCAGCACGGCGGCCGGGTCGCCGGGCTTGAACGACAGGCTGTCCACCAGGTCCTTGAGCAGCAGCGGCACGCTGACATTGGCCAGCTTGGCGCCCACCATGAAGGCCAGCGCCGCCAGCACGCGCCACTTGTATTGCCACAGGTAGGGGAACAGGCGGCGCAGCGTGGCCCAGTCGGATTTGGCGGCGGCGGCGGGCGCGGCGCCGGGCGAGGGTGGCGCGGGCGCGGCGTGCGAAGCAGGTGCGGAGAGTTCGCCGGAACGGCGCATGGGAGACAATCGTGGTGGTTATTTACCCAGAGATTGTGCCCATGTCCTCCAACTCAAGCCTCGACCCCGTCGCCCTGCCCACAGACAAGGAACTGGTACTCAAGGTCATCCCCATGCCAGCGGACTGCAACGCCAACGGCGACATCTTTGGCGGCTGGGTCATGGCCCAGGTGGACCTGGCAGGCTCCGTGGTGCCCGCACGGCATGTGGACGGCCGCATGGCCACGGTGGCGGTCAACCAGTTCATCTTCAAGCAACCGGTGCGCGTGGGCGACATCCTGAGCTTTTTTGCCGAGGTCACGCGCATCGGCAACACATCCATCACCGTGCAGGTGGAGGTGTACGCCGAACGTTTTCGCGCCCAGGGGCGTTATGTGAAGGTGACGGAGGCGTCGCTGACCTATGTGGCGATTGACGACAACGGCAAGCCGCGGCCGATTCCTCGTACTTAGGGAAGGTCTGAACAAGTCCACCGAATTGGGCGGCGGTGCGTTGATACGGGCAAAGGAATTCAGCCGATGAGCCAAATCAGCTTTGCAGAAGCCGAGCAAACCAGCAAGAAGAAACTCACGCG
>JBFWUB010000014.1:0-122357 GCA_050247515.1 Ramlibacter sp.
AACGAAAGGAGAAACGATAACGTCGACGTTAGACTTATCCACAACCGAGTAGCCCGGCTACTCCACCAAGGGTGGGGTCAAAATTAGATGAAAAACCGGGGTCAGGATTCAGTGGAAATCAACAGGCGTGCCGATGGTGGCGGTGCCCTACCGCGGCAGCGGCCCGGCGGTGACGGACCTGCTGGCCGGCCTGGTGCCCGCGGCCATGGTGGACCTGACTTCGGCCTACCCGCACATCAAGGCCGGCAAGCTGGTGTCGCTGGGCATCACCAACGCCACGCGCAGCAAAGTGGCGCCGGAGCTGCCCACCATCGCCGAAGAAGGCGTCACTGGTTATGCGGCCCCTGCCTGGATGGGGCTTTTCCTGCCGGCCAAAACACCGGCCGACGTGCGCGCGCGCCTGTCGCAGGCCATGCAAAAGGCCATGGCCAACCCGGCGGTGCAAAGCCAGATCCAGGCCCTGGCGGCCGAACCCGCCTACCTGGATGGCCCGGCCTTCGGCAACTTCATTGCCGTTGAATCAAGGAAGTGGGCCGACGTGATCGCCCGCATTCCCAAACCCGCCAAGTGAGGTGACACCATGCATAAGCGCCGCCTGCTGATGGCCGCCGCTGCCGTGTCCGTGGCCTGTGGGGTCATGGCACAGCCGTCCCAGGAGTGGGCGCCAGCCAAGCCCATCAGAATCATCGTGCCCATTGTGGGCAGCACCAACGATGCGCTCGCGCGCCTGGTGGCGCCCAAGCTGCAGGAAGCCCTGGGCCAGCCGGTGGTGGTGGAAAACAAGCCCGGCGCGGGCGGCAACATCGGCGCGGAATACGTTGCCCGTGCGCCGGCCGACGGCCACACGCTGCTGATCGGCTACAACGGGCCGCTGGCAATCAACCCGTCGCTGTTTGACAAGCCGCCGATCGATCCCCAGAAAGACCTGGCCCCGATCACGCTGGCCGTCAAATCGCCGCAGTACCTGGTGGCCGGGCCGTCGGCGGACTTCGCGACGGTGAAGGAGTTCGTGGCCAGGGCCAAGGCGTCGCCGGGCAAGTACTCTTATGCGTCGGTGGCCATGGGCAGCGCGTCGCACCTCACGATGGAGATGCTCAAGCGCTCTGCGGGCTTTCACGCCACGCACATCCCTTACCGGGGCGCCACGCCGGCCGTGACCGACCTGCTGGCGGGCAATGTGCATGCGGCCTTCATGGTGCCGGGCAACGTGCTGCAGTTTGCAAAGCAGGGCCGTCTGAAGCTGCTCGCCTCCAGCGGCGAAAAGCGCCACCCCGGCACGCCGGACGTGCCCACGCTGATCGAGCTGGGCTACCGCGACATGGAAGCCACCGGCTGGGTGGGCCTGCTGGCCCCCGGCGGCACGCCCCGGCCGATCATCGATCGCTACCACCGCGAAATGATGAAGGTGCTGCAAATGCCAGACATCCGCGCCCGCCTGCATGACATGGAGTTCGACGTGATCGCCAGCTCGCCGGAACAGTTTGCCGCGTGGATCCGCAGCGAATCGGGCAAGTGGGGCGCGGTGGTCAAGGCGACGGGCGCGAAGGCGGAGTAAACCTGCGCTGCGCGCAGCCCTTCAAGCCAGCGCCCGGGCCGCTGCGCCCAGCACGCTGCGCGTCAGCGCGTCCAGCGCCGGCAAGGGCAGCCGTGCCGACTGCCAGTACAGCGGCACATCCAGCAACCGGCCCGGCACCAGCTCCACCAGCTGGCCCGCCTCCAGGTGCGGCTGCACCATCGGCAGCGGGTTCATGCCCCAGCCTATGCCGGCCAGCGACGCCTGCACAAAGGCCTGCGGCGACGGCAGCCGGTGCATGGGCAGGGCCAGTGAGCGGCGCGTGACCTGGCGCACCCAGCGTTCCTGCAGCCGGTCCTTGCGGTTGAACAGCACGGCGGGCGCCTGGGCCAGCGTGCCCGCGTTGACGCCGCCGGCAAACCAGCGCCGCATGAAGCCGGGGCTGGCCGTGGCCGCGTAGCGCAGCACGCCCAAGCGGTGGCTGCGGCAGCCCTGCACCGCACCGGCCAGCGAGGTCACGGCCGCCAGCACATGGCCGCGACGCAGCCAGTCGGCGGTGTGGTCCTGGTCGTCGATCACCACGTCCAGCAGCGCGCCATGGCCCGCGCAGAAGTCCGCCAGGGCGGCCATGAACCAGGTGCCCAGGCTGTCGGCATTGACGGCCACGCGCAGCGTGGGCGCGGCGGCGTGCGGGTCGTCCTGCGCCAGCGCGGGCAGGTCGCGGCGCAGCTCGTCTTCCAGCAGCACGGCCAGCTCGTGGTGGCGGCACAGGCGCGCACCGGCCTCGGTGGGCGTGCAGGGCTGCCCGCGCACGATCAGCACCGTGCCCAGGCGCTCTTCCAGCAGCCGGATGCGCTGCGACACCGCCGACGGCGTGACGTGCAGCACGCGCGCGGCGCGCTCGAAGCTGCCCTCGCGCGAGACGGCCGCCACCGCGGCCACCAGGGAAGGATCAAGCATGGGATGAAGCGTTGCTGTTTACAGATTAGCAAGTTTAAGTTCCATCAGCTGCACGCGCGCGCCAGAATCACCCGCATGCCAACGCCTGATGTCCACGCCGCCTTCGTTCAGGGCCTGCTGCTGAGCGCCTCGCTGATCATCGCCATCGGCGCGCAGAACCTGTTCGTGCTGCGCCAGGGGCTGCGGCGCGAGCATGTGGGCGTGGTGGTGGCGCTGTGCGCGGCGCTGGATGCGGCGCTGATCGCCGTGGGCGTGAGCGGCGTGGCCACGGCGCTGGGCCGCCAGCGCGGCGCGCTGGATGCCCTGGCGCTCGGCGGTGCGGCCTTTCTGGCGGTGTATGGCGCGCTGGCCTTGCGGCGCGCGCTCGCGCCGTCGGCGCTGGTGGCCGCCGCCACGGGCAGCGGCCAGGGTGCGCAGGCCGTGCTGGGCCAGGCGCTGGCCATCACGCTGCTGAACCCGCATGTGTACCTGGACACGGTGCTGCTGCTGGGCGCGGCCGGTGCGCAGCACCCGCCGCAGGCCCAGCCGGCCTTTGTGCTCGGCGGTGCGCTGGCCAGCGGGGCCTGGTTCACGGCGCTGGGCTTTGGCGCACGCTGGCTGGCGCCGGTGCTGGCCCGGCCAACGGCCTGGCGCGTGCTGGACGCGCTGGTGGCCGTGGTGATGTGGGCGCTGGCGTTGTCGCTGGCGGCCGAGCCGGTGAGGCGCCTGGCCGGGGGCTGAGGGGCGTCAGCGGGTGGCCTGGCCGGCTTGCTGCAGCGCGCGGCGCCTGGCACGGGCGCGGATGTTCAGCGCCTCCACCGCCAGCGAGAACGCCATGGCGGCGTAGATGTAGCCCTTGGGCACGTGCACGTCAAAGGCCTCGGCCGTCAGCGCCATGCCCACCATGATGAGGAAGGCCAGCGCCAGCACCTTGACCGAGGGGTGGCGGTCCACGAATTCACCAATCGGCTTGGCGGCCACCAGCATCACGCCCACCGAGGTGATGACCGCCGCGACCATCACGCCAATTTCATCCACCATGCCCACGGCGGTGATCACCGAGTCGAGCGAGAACACGATGTCGATCACCGCGATCTGGCCGATGATTCCCCAGAACAACCGGTTGCCCGCGGCCTTCAGAGCGGCGGCATCGGGGGCGGCGCCGGGCTGGCCTTCACCCGTGGCCTCGACCTCCACGAAGATTTCATGCGACGCTTTCCACAGCAGGAACAGGCCGCCGAACAGCAGCACCAGGTCGCGCCCGCTGATGCCCTGGCCCAGCACGTTGAACAGGTCCGCGGTCAGCCCCATCACCCAGCTCAGCGAAAACAGCAGCAACAGGCGCGAGACCATGGCAAAGCCCAGGCCCAGGCGCCGTGCGCGGTCGCGCTGCTCGGGCGGCAGCCGCCCCACCAGGATGGAGATGAAGATGATGTTGTCCACGCCCAGGACGATTTCCAGGGCGGTGAGCATCGCAAACGCGATCCAGAGGTTGGGGTCGAGCAGGAAGTCCATGGCGGGCAAAGCTCCAGCGTGCACAGGCACGAACCATTCTAGGCAGCACCGGTGGCTTTGTGGGGCTTGGCCCCGGCGTCAGCCGCGCGCCGGTATCTCCAGCCCGCGCGCGACGGCGGGGCGGGCCACAAACGCCGCCAGCGCCCGCCGCACGTTGGCAAAGCCGTCAAAACCCACCAGCTCGCCCGCGCCGTAAAACCCCACCAGGTTGCGCACCCACGGGAAGATGGCGATGTCGGCGATCGTGTACTGCGTGCCCATGACCCAGTCGCGCCCGGCCAGGCGCTGGTCCAGCACCGCCAGCAGGCGTTTTGACTCAGCCACATAGCGGTCACGCGGGCGCTTGTCTTCAAAGTCCTTGCCGGCGAACTTGTGGAAGAACCCGAGCTGGCCGAACATCGGCCCGATGCCGCCCATCTGGAACATGACCCATTGCAGCGTTTCGTATTTGCCGGCAACGTCCCTGGGCATGAAGCGGCCTGATTTGTCCGCCAGGTACACCAGGATCGCGCCCGATTCAAACAGCGCGAACGGCTGGCCGCCGGGGCCATTGGGGTCCAGGATGGCGGGGATCTTGTTGTTGGGGTTGAGCGACAGGAATTCCGGCGACATCTGGTCGTTGGTGTCAAAGCGCACCAGATGCGGCTCGTAGGGCAGGCCGGTTTCCTCCAGCAGGATGGATGCCTTCACGCCGTTGGGCGTGGGCAGCGAATACAGCTGGATGCGTTCGGGGTGGCGGGCGGGCCATTTCCGGGTGATCGGGAAAGCAGACAGGTCAGGACGCGCGGGCATGCAGGTCTTTCAGCAAAAAAAGGTGTGCCGCAATTTAAACGGGCGCCTATCCCATTTGCGCGATCAGGGCCATTGCCGCCGCGGGCGCTCGCTCCTTGGCGCCGCTGATGAAGAACATGAACACATCGCGGGGCCTGGCCTTCTTGCCGGCAGCCTCTACACGCGGCACATCGTCAGGCTCACCGCCTTTGGCCCAGGCGGCGGCGGCTTGCGCCCAGCGGCTGATGGCCTTGGGCGGGTAGCCGGTCTTGTACCGGGATTCGGTACGCATCAGCCGCGCATAGACAAACGGGCCGGTCACGTCCGCAAAACTGGGGTAGCCGTCACTGTCGGTGAACACGGTGGCGCATTGGTACTTTCGTGCCAGTGCCAGGTACTGCGGCGTCATGAAGCTTTCGTGCCGCACGTCCAGCGCATGGCGCAGCGCCACGCCGCCGGCCTCGCCGGGCAGCAGCTTCAGGAAAGCCTCGAAGTCTTCCGCGTCAAACGCCTTGGTGGGCATGAACTGCCAGACGATGGGCCCGAGCTTGCTGCCTAGTTCGCTCACGCCGCTGTCAATGAAGCGCTCGATGGACGGGCCTGCGTCGGCCAGCACCTTGCGGTTCGTGGCAAAGCGGTTGGCCTTCAGGCTGAACATGAAATCATCCGGCGTCTCGTCGCGCCACTTGGCGAAGGTGGCGGGTTTGAAGGTGCTGTAGTACGTTCCGTTGACTTCAATGGCGGTGAGCTTCTGGCTCGCGTACGCCAGCTCCTTGCTGTGGGCCAGGCCTTGCGGATAGAAGGTGTTGCGCCAGGGCTCGTATGTCCAGCCGCCAATGCCGCAGCGGATGCGGGTTTGTGCTGCCATGGGCTGTCTCCTTGGTAATTCCTCAGGTAATCCTCACTCTAGCGCGCGAAGCGCTGGCGGCGTAGAGTGGCGGGCTGACCTGCTGACACATTCAGAGAACCCATGAACGCACCCCTTCACCGCGAAATGCCCGGCGGCACGCTTGACGCCGCCGCAGCCCTGTCCCATGCCACCAGCCAATGGGACAGCGACATCGTCAAGCAACTGACCGACTACATCCAGATCCCGGCCAAGTCCCCCGGCTTTGACAAGGACTGGGCCACCAACGGCTACATCGAGACCGTGCTGCGCAACGCCGCGCAGTGGGTTGAGGCGCAGAAGGTGGAAGGCCTGACGCTGGAGATCGTGCGCCTGCCGGGCCGCACGCCGGTGCTGTTCTTTGACATTCCCGCGACCCGGGCCGAAAGCGCCCAGACCGTGCTGATGTACGGCCACATGGACAAGCAGCCCGAATTCACCGGCTGGCGCAACGACCTGGGCCCCTGGACGCCCAAATACGAAGACGGCAAGCTCTTTGGCCGCGGCGGCGCGGACGACGGCTACGCGGTGTACGCCAGCATCGCGGCTGTGCAGGCGCTGAAGGCGCAGAAGGTCGCGCACCCGCGCATCGTCGGGCTGATCGAGACCTGTGAAGAATCCGGCAGCTACGACCTGCTGCCCTACATCGACCTGCTGCGCCCGCGCCTGGGCGAGGTGGCGCTGGTGATCTGCCTGGACAGCGGCGCGGGCAATTACGACCAGCTGTGGCTGACCACCAGCCTGCGCGGCATGGCCAGCGGCACGCTGAAGGTGGAGGTGCTGACCGAAGGCGTGCACTCGGGTGACGCATCCGGCCTGGTGCCCAGCAGCTTTCGCATCATGCGCCAGGTGCTGGACCGCCTGGAAGACAGCGCCACCGGCCGCCTGCTGCCCGCGAGCTTCCATTGCGAAGTGCCCGCCGAGCGGCTGGCGCAGGCCCAGGCCACGGCCGCCATCCTGGGTGACGAGGTGTACAAGCGCTTCCCCTGGGCGCACTACGACTGCGGCGGCTCCACGCAGTTTGCGCTGCCCACCACCACCGACCCGGTGCAGGCGCTGCTCAACCGCACCTGGACGCCCACGCTGAGCGTGACCGGTGCCGAAGGCTTCCCGGCCCTGAAGGACGCAGGCAATGTGCTGCGGCCCTACACCGCGTTCAAGCTCAGCCTGCGCCTGCCGCCGCTGGTGGACGCGGCCAGCGCCGTGGCCGAGATGAAAGCCCTGCTGGAAGACAACGCGCCTTACCAGGCCAAGGTGACGTTTGAAAGCAATGGCGGCGCCACCGGCTGGAACGCACCGGGCACGGCGCCCTGGTTCGAGCAGGCGCTGAACGCGGCCAGCCAGGCCCACTTTGGCGCCGGCGTGGGCTACATCGGCCAGGGCGGCACCATCCCGCTCATGAACATGCTGAGCGAAGGCTTCCCCCAGGCGCAGATGATGGTCTGCGGCGTGCTGGGCCCCAAGAGCAACGCCCACGGGCCCAATGAGTTCCTGCATGTGCCCTATGCCAAGAAGCTGACGGCGGCGGTGGCGCAAGTCATTGCCTCGTTGCCGGCCTGAGCTGTCTGGACATGACGGATTCGATCCTGTCCACCTTCACCGCCAGCGACGGCGACAACATCGCCCTGCAGGAATGGCCGCTGCCCGAGGGCGTGCCCTTGCGCGGCGCCGTGGTACTGGTGCACGGCCTGGGCGAGCACGCGGGCCGGTATGACCATGTGGCCCAGCGCCTGAACAGCTGGGGCTTTGCCGTGCGCGGCTACGACCAGTACGGCCACGGCGAATCAGGCGGCCCACGCGGTGGCCTGCCCAACGACGACCGCCTGCTGGTGGACCTGGCCGACGTGGTGGACGCCACGCGCCTGCGCCTGCCCGAGGGCGTGCCGCTGATCCTGCTGGGCCACAGCATGGGCGGCCTCGTGGCGGCGCGCTTTGTGGCGCTCAGGCGCCGGCCGGTGGACGCGCTGGTGCTGTCGTCCCCCGCGCTGGACCCGGGACTGAGCGCGGTACAGAAATTCCTTCTGGCCATCGTGCCCAAGGTCGCGCCCAACCTGCGCGTGGGCAACGGCCTGAACGCCGACTACATCTCGCACGACCCGGCCACGGTCGCCGCCTACCGGGCCGACCCGCTGGTGCACGACCGCATCTCGGGCCGGCTGGCCAAATTCATCGCCGACGGCGGCCCGGCCACCGTGGCCCGCGCCGCGCAATGGACGGTGCCCACGCTGCTCATGTATGCCGGTGCAGACAGGCTGGTCAACCCGGCGGGCTCGCGTGCCTTTGCGGCGGCGGCGCCCCAGGCGGTGGTCACTACCCACTGCTTTGAGCAGCACTACCACGAGCTGTTCAACGAACTGGACCGCGAGCCCGTATTCGCGGCGCTGGAAAGCTGGCTTGACGCGCGGTTTCCCGCCTGAGCCTTACTTCTGCTGCAGCAACCCGCCCAGCATCCCCAGCAGGTCCCCCGCATCGCCCAGGCCGTTCTCGGGGGCCACGCCCTGGGGCGTGAGCTGGTCCACCAGCCCCGGCAGCACATCGGCCAGCTGACCCGAGGCCTGGGCCGGGTCCACGCCCAGCTGGCCTGCCAGCTTGCCCAGCAGGTCACTGCCCAGCACTTCTTTCAGCTGCTCGGCGCTGATGGGCAGGTTGTCGCCCTTGGCTATCCATGAGCCGACCACTTCGCCCAGCCCCGCTTCGTTGAACTTTTCCACCAGGCCGCGCAGGCCGCCGCCGGCGCCGTCGTTGGCCAGCAGCTCGCCCAGCACGCCGGCGATACCGCCTTGCTGCTGGACCTGGCCCATCACGGCCCCCATCACTGAATCAAGCAAGCCCATACCGTTGTCCTTTCAAAGGTTCGCCTGATTCTGGGCGCGCTTTGTGACAAGCACAAGCCACAGCATCGCGGCCGCCGTGAGCAGCACCACGGGCAGCGAACCCCAGTTCAGCAGCGTCCAGCCCCGGGTGGTGACCAGCACGCCGGATGCAAACGAGCTGAGCGCGAGCGTGGCAAATACGAAGAAATTCAGCGCGCCCTGGGCGCGGTCTTTTTCCTCGGGCGTGTAGGCCGACAGCGACAGCGTGGTGCTGCCGGTGAAGACGAAATTCCAGCCCACCCCCAGCAGCAGCAGCGCCACCAGAAACTGGTGCAGGTCCACGCCCGACAGCGCCACCGCGATGCAGCCCAGGTACAGCGCAATGCCCACGCCCATGATGGTCAGTGCGCCAAAGCGTTTGATCAGGTGGCCGGTAAAAAAGCCCGGCGCAAACATGCCGATCACATGCCATTCCAGCACCAGCGCCGCGTCGGAGAACGGCAGGCCGCACATCTGCATGGCAATCGGCGTGGCGGCCATCAGCAGGTTCATGATGCCAAAGCTTAAAGCGCCGGTGGCCGCGGCGACGATAAACACCGGCTGGCGCATGATCTGGCCCAGCGGGCGGCCCTGCGGCCCGGCCTTCCTGGGCGGCAGCGGCGGGAAGGTGATGAACGCCAGCGCCAGCATGCCCAGCAGCGCCACGCCGGCCAGCGCGATGTAGGCGCCGGCAAAAGGCACCTCGAACAGGTTGCGCGTGCGCGCCGCCAGGTTGGGCCCCAGCACCGCGCCCAGCAGGCCGCCGGCCATGACCAGCGACACGGCCTTCTCATGCGCGGTCTTGCCCGCCAGCTCGGCGGCGGCAAAGCGGTACAGGCCGGCGTTGGCGTTGTAGTAGCCGGCGATCACCGTGGCCGCGCACAGCAGCCAGAAGTTCTTGCTGAACGCGGCATAGGCGCACAGCAGCGCCGACAGGAAAGCCACCACCAGCCCCAGCTGGAAAGACGCCTTGCGCCCAAAGCGCGACTGCGTGCGCGCCACCACGCCGGTGGACAGCGCGCCGCCCACCACGTAACCCATGACCGGCAGGGTGGCCATCCACCCCAGCGGTGCCAGCGCCAGCCCGACCAGGCCGTTGATCGCGATGAAGGTGACGTTGTTGGTGAGGAAAAGGCCCTGGCACAGGGCCAGCAGGCCGAGGTTTCTGTTCATCAGGCCAGTGTAAGTGCGGCCAGCACGGCCAGCGGCGCCGTCTCTGATCGCAATACACGAGGGCCCAGGTTCACGGGCACGAAGCCTGCGGCCAGCGCGGCCTGTTCCTCGGCGGGGCTCAGGCCGCCTTCGGGGCCGGACAGCAGGGTGACGGGGCCATCGCCGGGGGCGGCCTGTGACAGTGGCTGGGCGCCCGGCTGCAGCGACAGCACCATGCGCACACCCTGAGCTTGCCCGGAAACAAGCCACTCATGCAGCCCCAGTGCCTCATGCACCACCGGCACGCGGTTGCGTCCGCACTGCTCGCACGCCGCCACGGCAATGCCCTGCCAGTGGGCGCGTTTCTTCTCGGCGCGCTCGCCCTTGAGCTTGAGCACGCTGCGCTCGGCCACGATGGGCTGGATGCTGGCCACGCCCAGCTCGGTGGCTTTTTCCACCAGCCAGTCCATGCGCTCGTTGGCGGGCATGCCCACCAGCAGGTGCACGGCGCGGGGTGCTTCGCGCTCGATGGCGTGGTGGGTGCCAACCAGCACGCGCACATGGCTGCGGCCCATTTGCTGGACCGTGGCTTCGTATTCGCCGCCTTCGCCGTTGAACAGCGTCACCACCGCGCCCGGCTGCAGCCGCAGCACCTGCACATGGCGTGCTGCGTTGGCGGGCAGCTCGAGGCTGTCGCCGGTGGCCAGCGGCAGGGGACAGTGAAACCGCGGCATGGTCTGGGGCCGGGCTCAGACCCGGCCAAAGGCATAGCCGGTGGCGGCCTGCGTGCCTTCGATCTCATCCACCAGCTTGAGCAGCGGGCCCAATGGCCGGTAGCGGTGGGCGGTGGCGCGAATGTACTGCAGGAAGCGCGGCGTATCGGCCAGGTATTTGGGCTTGCCGTCGCGCAGCGTCAGGCGGGCAAAGATGCCTGCGACCTTCAGATGACGCTGCAGGCCCATCCATTCCACGCCGCGAAAGAACTCCCCAAAATCGTCGCCCACCGGCAGGCCGGCCTTGCGGGCCTTTTCCCAGTAGCGGACGGTCACGTCCAGCACAAAGTCCTCGTCCCAGCTCAAAAAGGCGTCGCGCATCAGGCTGGCGATGTCGTAGGTGATGGGGCCGTACACGGCGTCCTGGAAGTCCAGCACGCCCAAACGCTGCTCATTCGAATCACCGGGCATCATCAAATTGCGCGGCATGAAGTCGCGGTGCACATACACCTGCGGCTGCGCCAGGTTGTTGGCCACGATCAGGCGGAACGCCTGGTCCAGCACCTCGCGCTGCTTGCCTTGCAGCACCACGCCGCGGTGCTTTTCCAGGTACCAGTTGGGGAACAGCGCCAGCTCGCGCGACAGCAGCGCGTCGTCATAGGGCGGCAGCACGCCGGGTCGGGAAGCCAGTTGCCAGGCCACCAGCGCATCAATGGCTCGCTGGTACAGCGGCAGGTTGGCGCCGGGGTTGGCGGCGTCCACCACCTCGATCATGGTCTGGTGGCCCAGGTCGTCCAGCAGCATGAAGCCCTGCGCCTCATCCCAGGCCAGCACGCGCGGCACGTGCAGGCCCGCGTCGGCCATCAGCCGGGCGACCTTGACGAAGGGACGGCAGTCTTCCTTGTCGGGCGGGGCGTCCATGATGATGCGGCTGCCTGTGCCCGCGTCGATGCGCAGGTAGCGCCTGAAACTTGCGTCGGCCGATGCCGGGCGCAAGGTGGCGGGCTGCAACTGGTGCGCCCCGGCAATGCTGTCCAGCCAGCGCTGGAAGGCCGCCTCGCGCGCCGGGTCAGGCCAGGGAACAACAGGGGGGGAAGACAGGGCGGGAGTGGCGGGGGGGCTCATGGATAATCCATTCTACAAATGCAGTCCCGCCGCCCGTCTGGTACCCGCCCCCGTTCCCGCTTTGCCCTGACGCCTGTGGCGCTGGTGGCCTGCGCCCTGCTGCACCCGCTGATGGCGCGCGCGCAGACCTTGCCCGGCGAACCCGCGCTGCTGCTCAAGCCCAGCCCCATGCTGCGCGAGGACATCCCCGCCCCGGTGCGTGAAGGCTTGCCCACCTATGTGTCGGGTGACCGGCTGTCCGGGCGCACAGACCTGGAAACCGTGATCGACGGCGATGCCGAGCTGCGCCGTGGCGACATGGTGATCCGCGCTGACCGGCTGGAGTATTACCAGCCCGACGACCTGGCCAAGGCCCGCGGCAATGTGCGCATCAACCGCGCGGGCAACACGTTCGAGGGGCCGCTGCTGGAACTCAAGGTCGATGCGTTTGAAGGCTTTTTCAACGAGCCGCGCTACCGTTTCCTGAAAAACGACGCCTATGGCGAGGCCGAGCGCATTGATTTCCTGGACGACAAGCGCGCGATCATCCGCAACGCCACCTACACCACCTGCCAGCGCCAGCCGGGCCCCAGCTGGCTGCCTGACTGGGTGCTCAAGGCCGCCAGCATCCGCATCGACAACGAAGAAGAGGTGGGTCAGGCCGAAGGCGCGTCGCTGCAGTTCATGGGCGTGCCGGTGCTGCCCATCCCGTCCATCAGCTTTCCGCTGTCGGACAAGCGCAAGTCGGGCTTTTTGCCGCCCACCATCGGCCTGGACAACCTCAACGGCGTGGAGCTGACCGTGCCGTACTACTGGAACATCGCGCCCAACCGCGACGCGACGTTCTTCCCCGCGGTCATGACCAAGCGCGGCATCGATCTGGGTGGCGAATTCCGCTACCTGGAGCGCGACTACAACGGCAAGCTGCGCGCCAACTACATGCCCGGCGACCGTCTGCGCGATCGTGACCGATGGGGCTATGCCATCACGCACGACGGCATCATCCACAACGGCGTGACCAGCCCGCTGGGGCTGAACCTGAACCTCAACCGCGTGAGCGACGACAACTACTGGCGCGACTTCTCGCGCGGCGGCAGCTCGCTCACGCAGCGCCTGCTGGCCAACGACGCGCAGCTGCACTGGGGGCAGGGCAATTTCTCCATCACCGCGCGGTCGCTCACCTGGCAGACGCTGCAGGACGTGGGCTCGCCCATCGTGCCGCCGTACGATCGCGCGCCGCAGATCATCGGCCGCTATTCACGCACCGACCTGCCCGGCGGCGTGGATGCCTCGGTCGAGACCGACTACACGCAGTTCAGGTCGGTGCGCGCGCTCACGCTGCAACCCAATGCCAAGCGCAGCTACGCGTTGGCCCAGTTCAGTCGTCCCTGGCTGGCGCCAGGCTGGTTCGTCACGCCCAAGGTCCAGCTGCACAGCACCAGCTACCAGTTTGACGGCACGCTGGCCAACGGCCGCGACACGGCCAGCCGCACGCTGCCCACCTTCAGCCTGGACAGCGGCCTGGTGTTCGAGCGTGATGCCAGCTACTTTGGCCGAAGCTTCCGCCAGACACTGGAGCCGCGCGCTTTCTATGTGTACACGCCCTACCGCGACCAGAGCCTGCTGCCCAACTACGACTCGGCGTCCAACGACTTCAACTTCGCGACCATCTACACCGAGAACGCGTTTGGCGGGCATGACCGCATCTCCGACAACAACCTGCTGACGCTGGGCGCCACGACGCGTCTGCTGGACCCACAGACTGGTGCCGAAGCCGCCCGCTTCGGCATTGCCCAGCGGCTGCGGTTCAAGGACCAGCTGGTCACGCTGCCTGGCGCCGCGCCCGTGAGCGAACGCCTGAGTGACGTGATGCTGGGCGCGTCGATCAACTGGGATCCGAAATGGAGCTTTGACTCCACCGTGCAGTACAACCCCAAGACACGCCGCTCCATCCGATCCACCATCGGCGGGCGTTACAGCCCCGGCAACTACCGCGTGGTCAGCGCCGCCTACCGGCTGCAGCGGGGCCTGAGCGAGCAGATCGACCTGGGCTGGCAGTGGCCCATCGGCAACCTGGGTGGCGAGGGCCGCTGGTACAGCGTGGGCCGGCTGAACTTCAGCCTGCAGGACCGTCGGCTGGTGGATTCGGTGATTGGTTTCGAATATGACGGGGGCTGCTGGCTGGGCCGCGTGGTGGTGGAGCGGCTGCAAAGCAGCACTTCGTCGTCGAACAAGCGCATCCTGTTCCAGCTGGAGTTCATCGGCTTTACCCGGCTGGGCTCCAATGCCCTGCAGACGTTGAAGGACAATATCCCGCGCTACCAGTACCTGCGCGAGCAGGTGACGGTGCCCAGCCGCTTCAGCAACTACGAATAGACAAGACCATGCAACACCGCGTTCCCGTACTGACGCTGGTTTCCAGGGCTGTCTTCCTCGCGGCCGCCCTGGCGCCGTTGGCCAGCCAGGCGCAGGGCCTGCGGGTGACGCCGCAGATCGGGGCCAGTCGTCCGGCGCAGCCGCTCGCGCCGTCCGGCCCCCGGCAAGCTGACTACATCGTGGCGGTGGTCAATTCCGAGCCCATCACCAACAACGAGGTGCGCTCGCGCATGGTGCGCATCGAGCAGCAGCTGGCCCAGCAAGGCGGCGCCCTGCCCCCGCGCGCGCAGCTGGCGCGCCAGGTGCTGGAGCGGCTGATCAGCGAAAGGGCGCAACTGCAGCTCGCGCGCGATACCGGCATCAGGGTGGACGAGGCGACGGTGGACCAGGCCGAGCAGAACGTGGCCCGGCAAAACCAGATCGATGTGCCCGAGCTGCGCCGCCGGCTGGCGGCTGACGGCATACCGCTGGCGCAGTTCCGCGAGGAGTTGCGCAGCCAGTTGCTGCTGACGCGCGTGCGCGACCGCGAGGTTGAGCCGCGGGTGAAAGTCACAGATCTGGAGGTAGACCAGTTCATCCAGGAACAGCAGGGCAACAACGATCTGTCCAGCATGGAACTCAACCTGGGGCAGGTGCTGGTCGCGGTGCCCGAGAATGCCAACGCGGCCCAGGTCGCGGCGCTGCAGGCCAAGGCCGAGCGCGCGCTCGCGCGCCTGCGCGCGGGCGAGGACTTTGCCCGGGTGGCGCGTGAAATGTCCGACGCGCCGGGCGTCGCCAACTCCGGGGGCCAGATGGGCCTGCGGCCGGTGGACCGCTATCCCCAGCTGTTCGTCAACGCGGTTCAGGCCTTGCCTGACGGCGGCATCAGTGGCGTGCTGCGTTCGGGCGCGGGCTTTCACGTGCTCAAGGTGATTGAAAAGCGCCAGGCCGGCATGCCGGGCATCAATGTCACCCAGAGCCGTGCGCGTCACATCCTGCTGCGTCCCACGGCACAGCTGAGCGAATCGGCCGCGCGCGAGCGGCTGGCCGATTTCCGCAAGCGCGTACTGGCCGGCACCGCCGACTTTGCCCAGCTCGCCCGCGAAAATTCGCAGGACGCCAGCGCCCGCAACGGTGGCGATCTGGGCTGGGCCAATCCCGGCCTGTTCGTCCCTGAATTCGAGGACGTGCTGAACGATCTGCAGCCCGGTGAAGTGTCACAGCCGCTGGTGTCGCGCTTTGGCGTGCACCTGATCCAGCTGCTGGAGCGCCGCCAGGCCACGCTGAGCCAGCGTGAGCAACGCGAGATCGCGCGCAACCTGGTGCGCGAGAAAAAGCTGGAAGAGGCGTACACCACCTGGGTGCAGGAGGTTCGCGGCCGCGCCTACGTCGAATACCGCGACCCTCCACAATAGAAAACAGGCTGCCCGATGAAACACATCGCCCGCAAACGTTTCGGGCAGCACTTCCTGTCGGACGCGGGCATCATCGACGCGATCATGCGCGAAATTGCGCCACAGCCGGGCCAGCCCATGGTGGAGATCGGCCCTGGCCTGGCGGCGCTGACGCAGCCGCTGGTGGAGCGCCTGGGCAGGCTGACCGTCATTGAGCTGGATCGCGACCTGGCCGCGCGTCTGCGAAGTCACGGCCAGTTGGATGTGATCGAGTCCGATGTGCTCAAGGTGGACTTTGCGCAGGTGGCGGCGTCGCTTGGGACACCGAAGATTCGGGTCGTCGGCAATTTGCCGTACAACATCTCAACCCCCATCCTGTTTCACCTGCTGGACTGCGTGGGCGTGATCCAGGACCAGCACTTCATGCTGCAAAAGGAAGTGATCGACCGCATGGTCGCCACGCCCGCCACCAGCGACTACAGCCGCCTGAGCGTGATGCTGCAGTGGCGCTACGCCATGGACAACGTGCTGTTCGTGCCCCCCGAATCGTTCGACCCGCCGCCGCGGGTGGACAGCGCCGTGGTGCGCATGGTGCCGCTGGCCCAGCCACCGACGGTGGACGTGCGCCTGCTCAGCGAGCTGGTGCAGGTGGCCTTCAGCCAGCGGCGCAAGCTGCTGCGCCATTCATTGGGCAAGTGGCTGGAGCAGCGCCAGTTTGGCGGCGTGTTTGACCTGCAGCGCCGCGCCGAAGAGGTGCCGGTGCACGAATACATCGCGCTCACGCAGGCTGTGGCGCAATAAAAAAAGCCCGTCAGCGACGGGCTTTTTTTGTGGGTACACGGGGTCAAGCTGCTGCCAGCCAGTACCCTGCGTTGAAGGGGCTGCTCATGCGCAGCGCCAGGGGCGACACGTCCACCAGTTTGTCGGTGGGCATCTTCTCGCCGGATTCGGTGGTCAGGTCAATGCCGGTGGGCGCCGCCGTGGCGGTCAGGCCTTCGGCCTTGGGAGCCTCGTTCGCCCGTTCTGCTTGGCTGTTTTGTGCAGAACGGGCTACAGAAAAGAATAGAAACACCGGAAGGGTATCTTCCGGTCCGCCCAGTAATCCGCGGCGTCGCGGAAGATGTCCAGCAGCTGCTCGCGCGCCTCTTTGTCGAACTTGGCGTTGGCAGGGATCTGCTCCAGCACCACAACAAAGCCGGGCTGCGGGCCCGATTTGTGCAACGGGTCGGTCATGCAGTCGTACAGCGCGTCAAAGTTCTTGCCGAAGTGCGCCGGGAAGGTGAACTGCTGGGCGATCATGTCCAGCACGTCCTGCTTGCTCTGGGCGTTGGCCAGGTTGGCATACAGGAAGTGCTGGCCGAGCGACTGCGCGGCCTCATGCAGGTCCTGCACCCGGAAGGCGCGGATCGACTGCACGATGTTGGTTCTCACGGTACGAAGTGGTGTGTCCATCTCCGCTTCTCTTTCCATAGTCAAAAACAAATCCCGCTTCATCGGCTACTCCACAATCCTGCGAAAGCTCGCGTAATGGTCGGCGGTATAAAAACACGCATGCGGCGCCCGCTGGGGCCCACCACACACAATGCGCCGGGCTCCCCGGTCGCGTGATCCTGGCGTCTTGACGGTGTATTCGCGGTAGTACCCGCGCTTTTCGGCCGGGAGCAGGCGCTCCCGGTTGCCGAACACCGTGCCATCCTTGTCATAAGGGAACGGTCCGCCCTGGCGGATCAGTTCATAAGTCTCCTGGCCTTGCCTGGGCAGCTCTGCCAGACGGACCGTGGCCGAACGGCTGTCTGCCAGCCCGTTTGCCGGGCCCTTGGCTTGCACCACCGTGGGGACGGTGAACATCGCCGCCAACAATAGGCTAGTAAGTGCAAACTTGACAGCAGCGACGCGCGCCATGGCGAAAGTTTTGGGGGACCTGTTGTTCTGTGAACGCCTTAGAGAACTCCGGGTAAACCCGGAAATTCAAGTGCGCTAGTGTGACTGATCCGCCCTGAAAACGCAAGCGGCTGCACAAATTTTGAGCAGCCGCCTGGGGGGATTTGAAGCTTGTAGCCCTGAAATTTGTGGGTACTAACTTTTGATTTACGCCTTATCGGCTGGCATTGGCGTCTGCGACGGTCAAGGCTGTCATGTTGACGATACGCCGCACGGTGGTGCTGGCGGTCAGTACATGCACCGGTTTGGCCGCGCCCAGCAGGACGGGGCCAACGGCGATGTTGCCGCCCGCTGCCGTTTTGAGCAGGTTGTAAGAAATATTGGCTGCATCGATATTGGGCAGTACCAGCAGGTTGGCGTCGCCCGACAGCGTGCTGTGCGGCATGAGCGCCGCGCGCGCCGAGCCGTCCAGGGCCACGTCGCCGTGCATTTCGCCGTCCACTTCCAGCCAGGGGGCCTGCTCGCGCAGCAGCTCCAGCGTGCGGCGCATCTTCACGGCACTGGGCTGGTTGCTGCTGCCGAAGTTGGAATGGCTGAGCAGCGCTGCCTTGGGCTTGAGGCCAAAGCGCATCATTTCCTCGGCCGCCATGACGGTGATCTCGGTCAGCTCCTCGGGCGTGGGGTCGTAGTTGACGTGGGTGTCCACCAGGAACACCTGCCGGCCCGGCAGCATCAGGCCGTTCATGCAGGCGTAGATCTGCACGTCCTGCGGGGTACTGGGGCTGCCGCCCGCGCGCTTGCCGATCACCTGGTCGATGTAGTGCAGGTGCATGGCGGTGGTGCCCCAGGTGCCGCAGATCATGCCGTCCACGTCGCCCTTGTGCAGCAGCATCGCGCCAATCAGCGTCAGCCGCCGGCGCATCTCGATCTTGGCCATCTGGGCCGTGACGCCCTTGCGCTCGGTCATGCGGTGGTAGGTCTGCCAGAAGTCGCGGTAACGGACGTCCTGCTCGACGTTGACCACGTCGTAGTCCAGCTCTTCCTTCAGGCGCAGGCCGAACTTTTCAATGCGCTGGGCAATGATGGCCGGGCGGCCGATCAGCGTGGGGCGGGCCAGGCCTTCGTCCACCACGATCTGGGCGGCGCGCAGCACGCGTTCTTCCTCACCCTCGGCATAGGCCACGCGCTTTTTCTGCGCGGCCTTGGCGGCCATGAAGATCGGCTTCATGGTGGTGCCCGACGCATACACAAAGCTCTGCAGCCGGTCGCGATAGGCGTCCATGTCCTTGATCGGGCGCGCGGCCACGCCGCTGTCGGCCGCAGCCTGTGCCACCGCGGGCGCGATCTTCATCATGAGGCGTGGGTCAAACGGCTTGGGGATCAGGTATTCGGGGCCGAACGCGAGCTTCTGGCCGACATAGGCCGCGGCCACCACTTCGCTCTGCTCGGCCTGGGCCAGCTCGGCAATGGCGTGCACCGCCGCGATTTCCATCTCGTCGGTGATCGTGGTGGCCCCTGAGTCCAGCGCGCCGCGGAAGATGTACGGGAAACACAGAACGTTGTTGACCTGGTTGGGGTAGTCCGTGCGGCCGGTGGCCATGACCACGTCTGGGCGCACGGCGTGCGCGTCTTCCGGCGAAATCTCGGGGTTGGGGTTGGCCAGTGCAAAGATCACCGGCTTGGGCGCCATGGTGGCCACCATGGCGGGCTTGAGCACGCCGCCGGCTGACAGGCCCAGGAACACGTCGGCGCCGTTGATGACTTCGGCGAGCGTGCGGGCGCTGGTCTTTTGCGCATACTGGATCTTGTCCTCGTCCATCAGCTCGGTGCGGCCCTCGTACACCACGCCGGCCAGGTCGGTCACAAAGACGTTCTCGCGCTTCAGGCCCACCTTGAGCAGCAGGTTCAGGCAGGCCAGCGCGGCCGCGCCGGCGCCGGAGGTGACCAGCTTGACCTTGGCAATGTCCTTGCCCACGACCTTCAGGCCGTTGAGCATGGCGGCCGCCACGGTGATGGCCGTGCCGTGCTGGTCGTCATGGAAGACCGGGATCTTCATGCGCTTGCGCAGCTCGCGCTCCACGTAAAAGCAGTCCGGCGCCTTGATGTCTTCCAGGTTGATGGCGCCAAAGGTCGGCTCCAGCGCGGCAATCACTTCCACCAGCCGGGCCGGGTCTTTCTCGGCGATTTCGATGTCAAACACATCGACGCCGGCGAACTTCTTGAACAGCACGCCCTTGCCTTCCATCACCGGCTTGGACGCCAGCGGGCCGATGTCGCCCAGGCCCAGCACGGCGGTGCCGTTGGTGATCACGGCCACCAGGTTGCCGCGGCTGGTGTACTTGAAGGCGTTGGCCGGGTCCTTGACGATCTCTTCACAGGGCGCGGCCACGCCGGGCGAATAGGCCAGCGACAGGTCGTGCTGGTTGACCAGCTGCTTGGTGGCGGCAATGGCCACTTTGCCCGGCGTCGGGAACTCGTGGTATTCCAGCGCTGCGCGGCGCAGCTCGGCGCGCTTGTCGCTCTGGTTCTGGGCGTTGGCCGGGGAACTTGCCGGGGGGGTTGTTGCCATGTTGTCAGGTCTCCTGTGCCAACAAGCTTACGCCTTGAAACCGGCGCGCCGTCAGCTTTTGTAAGGGAACGCGATTGTAGACGTGGGCGCGGGAAAACCCTAGTACGGGGTTCTGCGTAAACGGGTGGAGCGGTTTTGACTTTTTGGCAAAGCTGCGGCGCTCAGCCGGCCGCGTTGGCACCTGCCGCCCGCCAGAAGCCTTGAGCCACCGCCGTGGCTGCCGCTGCGTCGCGGTACAGGCGGATGTCCAGCGTGATGTGCCAGGCCGTGCCGCCAGCCACCAGCAGCCGGCCCGTATCAAGGTCGTCCTGCACCAGCGTGGCGGGCAGCCACGCAATGCCCCGACCATCGATCGCCATGGTCTTGAGCACCGTGGCCAGGTGGGCCGTGACGGCGGGGCGTGCGTCCAGCGCCTGCAGCGCCGCGCCGTGCACGGCCCGAACGATGCGGCCAATGCCGGATTCGCGGCTGTATTCCAGCAGCGGCACGCCGCGCGCGGCCTTGCCGTCCAGCGTGTGCAGGGGCTTGATGCCGCGGTTGGGCGCGGTGACAGGCAGCAGCGCGTCGGTGCCGACCTTGAGCCAGGCCGTGCCTGCTGCGTCCAGCGCCCCTGGCACGGCTTCATGCGCATGGCACAACAGAAACTGCACGCGGCCCTGCTGCAGCAAGGCCTCGCACTGCTGCAGCACATCCGATACCAGCCGCACCGGGCCCAGCGTGGTGTGTGATTCGAGCCGGCGCAGCCAACCCGGCAAAAAGGTGAACGACAGCGCATGGGTGGCCGCCAGCCGCAGCGTGGCCGAGGTGGACTCGGCCACGGCCTGGGCGTCGGCGGGGATGCGTGCGGCGCGCGCGAGCAGGTCATGCGCCACGCCCAGGAACCATTCGCCGGTGGCGGTCAGCCGCGCGGGCTGCGAGCTGCGGTCAAACAGCGCCACACCCAGCCAGTCCTCCAGCGCGCGGATGCGCCGGCTGAAGGCGGGCTGCGTCATGTGGCGCGCGTCGGCTGCGCGCGAGAAGTTGCCGGTCTCGGCCAGCGCCAGGAAGTCATGCAGCCAGGACAGGTTCATGGTCGATTTGCCGGTCGGTTATTCCAGGGCATCAAAGTCGAGAAAAAGGGCATTGGCGCGTATGGCGCCGCCCCGCCATCATCGCACCCTGACCCTTTGGAGCCCCCCCTTGAAAATCGTTGAAATCCGCGAAAAGACCTGCGCTATCAGCTCACCTATCCGCAACGCCTACATCGACTTCAGCAAGATGACGCTGAGCCTGGTGGCGGTGGTGACCGACGTGGTGCGCAACGGCAAGCCGGTGATCGGCTACGGCTTCAACTCCAACGGCCGCTACGGCCAGGGCATGCTGATGCGCGAGCGGTTCATCCCCCGCATCCTGGAGGCCGACCCGGCCAGCCTGCTGGATGAATCAGGCCACAACATCGACCCGCACAGGGTCTGGTCCACGATGTTCACCAACGAAAAGCCCGGCGGCCATGGCGAACGCTCGGTGGCCATCGGCACCATCGACATGGCGATCTGGGACGCCGTGGCCAAGATCGAAGGCAAGCCCCTGTACCAGCTGCTGGCCGACCGCTATGGCAACGGCAAGGCCAACCGCCGCGTGTTTGTGTATGCCGCGGGCGGCTACTACTACCCGGGCAAGGACGACGCGAAGCTCAAGGACGAAATGCGCAGCTACCTGGACCGCGGCTACAACGTGGTCAAGATGAAGATCGGCGGCGCGAGCCTGGCCGACGACCTGCGCCGCATTGACTCCGTGCTGTCCATCCTGCAGGACGGCCAGCGCCTGGCGGTGGACGCCAACGGCCGCTTTGACCTGGACACCGCCATTGCCTACGCCAAGGCGCTGTCCCCATACAACCTGTTCTGGTACGAAGAGGCCGGCGACCCGCTGGACTATGAGCTGCAGGCCACGCTGCGCAACTATTACGCCCACCCCATGGCCACGGGCGAGAACCTGTTTTCGATGCAGGACGCGCGCAACCTGATCCGCCACGGCGGCATGCGCGCCGACCGCGACTGGCTGCAGTTTGACTGCGCCCTGAGCTACGGCCTGGTGGAGTACCTGCGCACGCTGGACATGCTGCGCCAGCACGGCTGGTCGCCCAGCCGCTGCATCCCGCACGGTGGCCACCAGATGTCGCTGGCCATCGCGGCCGGCCTGGGCCTGGGCGGCAACGAGTCCTACCCCGACCTGTTCCAGCCCTTCGGCGGCTTTCCCGACGGCGTCAAGGTCGAAGGCGGCCATGTGATGCTGCCCGAGCTGCCGGGCATCGGCTTTGAAGGCAAGGCCGATCTGTACCGCGAGATGAGCGCGCTGGCATCGTAAGCCGCAGTTGGGGGGCGCTTAAGAAGGGGGCGCGTTAGACTTTGCGGTCGCATCCCGCAACACCCCCGAAACCCCGGAAGCACCCCCATGGCCGCAGAAGCAGGCACCGAACTCGTCAAGGTCGTCGTCCTGCTGGCCGCGGGCGTCGTTGCGGTGCCGCTGTTCAAGCGGCTGGGCCTGGGCTCGGTGCTGGGCTACCTGGCCGCGGGCCTGGCCATCGGGCCGTTCGGGCTCGCGTTTTTCAGCGAGGCGCAGACCATCCTGCACATCGCCGAGCTGGGCGTGGTGATGTTCCTGTTTGTCATCGGGCTGGAGATGCAGCCCACCAAGCTGTGGTCCATGCGCCGCCAGATCTTTGGCCTGGGCCTGTTGCAGGTGGCGGTGTGCACGGCGCTGCTCAGCGGCCTGGGCATGCTGGGCGGCCTGTCGGGCAAGGTGGCGTTCATTGCGGCCGCGGGTTTTGTGCTGTCGTCCACCGCCATCGTCATGCAGCTGCTGGACGAGCGCGGCGACACCTCGACCCCGCGCGGCCAGCGCATTGTGTCCATCCTGCTGCTGGAAGACCTGGCCATCGTGCCGCTGCTGGCCATCGTCGCCTTCATGGCCCCTGCACCGGCCGAGGCCGGGGTCTCGCGCTGGGTCACGGTGGGCGTGGCGGTGGCCGCCGTGGTGGGGCTGATTGCGGTCAGCCGCTGGCTGCTGAACCCGCTGTTCCGGGTGCTGGCCCATGCCAATGCGCGCGAGGTCATGACGGCCGCCGCGCTGCTGGTGGTGCTGGGCGCGGCGCTGGCCATGCAGTGGGGCGGGCTGTCCATGGCCATGGGGGCCTTTGCGGCGGGCGTGATGCTGTCCGAATCCACCTTTCGCCACCAGCTGGAGGCCGACATCGAGCCGTTTCGCGGCATCCTGCTGGGCCTGTTCTTCATGAGCGTGGGCATGTCGCTGGACATCAAGCTGGTGCTGGCCGACTGGAAACTGCTGCTGGCGGCCGTGCTGGCCTACATGACGCTCAAGGGCGCGGGCATCTATGCCGTGGCGCGCATCACCAAAGCCAGCCACGGCGACGGCCTGCAGCGCGCGGCGCTGATGGCGCAGGGCGGCGAATTTGCGTTTGTGCTGTATTCGGCGGCGACCACCGCGGGCATCGTGGACGGCAGCGTCAATGCGCTGCTCACGGCCGCCATCATCCTGTCCATGGCGCTCACGCCGCTGGCGGTGCTGGCGTTGCGCTGGGTCATGCCGGCGCCGCCCCCGCCCAGCATGGATGGCGTGGAGGACGTGATGGCGGGCGAGGGCCAGTCGGGCAGCGTGCTGGTCATTGGTTTCGGCCGCTTTGGCCAGATCGCCAGCCAGGCGCTGCTGGCCCGCGGCATTGACGTGGTGATCATCGAAAACGACACCGACATGATCCGCGCGGCGGCGCAGTTCGGCTTCAAGGTGTTCTACGGCGACGGCACGCGGCTGGACGTGCTGCACGCCAGCGGCGCCGGCCATGCCAAGGCGATCCTGGTGTGCGTGGACAAAAAGGAAGTCACCAGCCGCATCGTGGAGTTGCTCAAGCACGAATGCCCGCTGACGCCGGTGCTGGCGCGCGCCTATGACCGCCAGCACGCCATCGAGCTGATCCGCCACGGCGTGGATTACCAGCTGCGCGAGACATTCGAGTCCGCCCTGGCCTTCGGCGCCGAGGCGCTGCGCGTGTTCGGCGTGCAGGAGGAGGACATCGCCGAAGTGGCCGGGGATATCCGCCGCCGCGATGCCGAACGCCTGCAGCTGCAGATGGCGGGCACGCCCACCAGCGGCCTCAACCTGATGCACGGCAACCGCTGGACGCCCACGCCGCTGACTCAGCCCCAGCGTGAAGGCCGGGCGTTGAATGAAGAGGCGGCGGATGCGATCGAGCAGGCACCGGGGCCGGCCTCGCCCGCAGCCTGAACCGGTCGGGCGCCTGTACCTTGGTCTGCGGTCGGCATGCCGCCATGGGCCGGCGCTATCATCCGCAAACCTTTCTACCAGCTGGAGGATTCGCCATGGGCCTGATGGACTTCATCAAGAAACAGTTCATTGACATCATCCAGTGGACGGAGGACGGTGACGGCACGCTGGCCTGGCGCTTCCCGATGCGCGACATGGAAATCCAGAACGGAGCGTCGCTGACTGTGCGCGAATCGCAGATGGCCGTGTTTGTGAACGAGGGCAAGGTGGCCGATGTATTTGGCCCCGGCACCTACAAGCTCACCACCCAGACGCTGCCCGTGCTGACCTACCTGAAGAACTGGGACAAGCTGTTTGAGTCCCCGTTCAAGAGCGACGTGTATTTCTTCAGCACGCGCCAGCAGGTCGACCAGAAATGGGGCACCTCGCAGCCCGTGACCATCCGCGACAAGGATTTTGGCGCGGTACGCCTGCGTGCGTTTGGCAACTACAGCTTCCGCATCGCGGACCCCAAGCTGTTCCATGCCGAAATTTCGGGCACGCGTGAAAGTTATGGCACCGCCGACCTGGACGGCCAGCTGCGCGGCCTGGTGCTGCAGCACCTGTCGGACGCCATTGCGCAAAGCGGCATCCCCTTCCTGGACCTGGCGGCCAACCAGATCGAGTTTGCCAAGGCCTTGAGCACGGAGCTGTCGCCGGCGTTTGCGGCCATCGGCCTGCAGCTGGATGGCATGACGGTGCAGAACGTGTCGCTGCCCGAGGAGTTGCAGAAGATCCTGGACCAGAAGATCGGCATGGGCATGGTCGGCAACGACATGGGCAAGTTCATGCAGTACCAGACGGCGCAGGCCATTCCCAAGTTTGCCGAGGGCGGCGCGGGTGGCGGCAGCGGCATTGCCGGCGACGCCATGGGCCTGGGCGCCGGCGTGGCGCTGGGCCAGGTGCTGGCGCAGAACCTGCAGCAGGGCTTGCAAGGTGGGGCGTCCCAGGCAGCGCAGGCTGCGGCGGCGTCGGTCAGGCCCGAGGACGTCATGGCCACGCTGGAAAAGCTGGGCGAGCTCAAGGCCAAGGGCATCCTGACCGACGAAGAGTTCAGCGCCAAGAAGGCCGAGCTGCTGAAGAAGCTGGTGTAGCCAAGCAAGGTGGCCACCCCACCCACCCCCCTTCGCGCCTACCGTGCCGCCTGCCCTGGCTGCGGCGCGCCGGTTGAATTCCGCAGCGCCCAGTCCACGCATGCGGTGTGCGGCTATTGCAGAAGCACCGTGGTGCGTGACGGCGACGTGCTCACGCGCGTGGGCAAGATGGCCGAGCTGTTTGACGACCACAGCCCGTTGCAGCTGCAGGCCAGCGGCCAGTGGCAAGGCCGCGCCTTCACGCTGGTGGGCCGGCTGCAATACAGGTCGCCGGGCGGCACCTGGACCGAATGGGAGGCGCTGCTGGACGACGGCAGCATGGCGTCGCTGGCCGAGGACAACGGCGCGTATGTGTTCAGCGTGCCCGCGAAGATGCAGCGTGAGCTGCCCACGGCGGACAGGTTCCGCGTGGGTTCTGTCACGGCCGTTGCCGGCAAGCCTTTCAGCATTGCCAGCAACGAACAGGCCGCGCTGGTGGCCGCGCAGGGCGAGCTGCCGCACCTGCCGCCGCTGGGCCAGCCGTTTGCGTTTGTGGAGCTGCGCAGCGCCGAGGGCGAGGTGCTCAGCATCGACTACAGCGCGCAGCCGCCGTCCGTCTCGCGCGGGCGGGCCGTGTTGCTGGAGGAGTTGAAGCTCAGCGGTCTGCGCGACGAGATGGTCAAGCAGGAGCGCGGCCGCCAGTTTGCCTGCCCCCACTGCGGCGCGTCGGTGGAAGTGACGCTGGCCAACAGCAAGGCCATCACCTGCCGCTCGTGCAACAGCCTGATTGACCTGGACTGCGGCATGGGCGCGCAGCTGCGCCATGCCGTCCAGGACGAGCCGGTACAGCCGATCATCCCGCTGGGCAGCACGGGCCAGCTGCAGGGTGTGCAATGGCAGGTAGTGGGCTTTCAGCACCGGCTGGGCCATGACCCGCAGGAAGAGGATGCCGAACACTTTGGCTGGGACGAGTACCTGCTGTACCACCCCAAGCGCGGCTTCAGCTTCCTGGTGGACAGCGAAGAGGGCTGGAGCATGGTCAAGCCCACCACGGGCGCGCCGCAGTTGTCGCGCAATGGCCAAAGCGCCAGCTATCTGGGCAGCAGCTACAGGCTGGAGTACAGCTATGAGGCCGAGACAACCTATGTGGCGGGCGAGTTTTACTGGCAGGTCGCGCGCGGGCAAAAGACGTTCAACCGTGACTTTGCCAAGGGCAAGGCCCTGCTGTCGATGGAGCAGACACCGGCCGAGATCACCTGGTCCAGCGGCAGCCGCATGGAGGCCGACGCGATCATCGAGGCTTTTGGGCTGCAGGACAAGGCGGGTTTGCTCAGGCGCACCGACGCCGCGCCCGTCAGCGCATCATCGGGCGTGGGCTGCATGACGGTGATCGTCATGTTTGTCATCCTTCTGATCTTTCTGATCATGTTGCGCAGCTGCATGGGGCCGGGCACAGGATCGGGCGGCGGCTTTCGCAGCAGCGGCGGCTCGTACGGTGGTTATTCCAGCGGCGGCAGCCACAAGTAGTTTCATGTATTCAACCGGAGGTCATCATGGGTTTTGAATGGCTGAAAGCAGGGGCCTTCTTCGGCTCCATCGTATACGCGCTGGTCGGCGTGGTGGTGTTCTGGCTGAGCTTCATCATCATCGACAAGATCACGCCCTACAACCTCTGGGAAGAGATCGTGGAGAAGCAGAACGTGGCGCTGGGGATCGTTGTGGGTTCGATGAGCTTGGGCATTTCCATCATCGTGGCAGCGGCTGTGCACGGGTAAAAATGGCTCCCCCCCGAAGCGGCCGTTGGCCGCCTCCCCCTCAAGGGGGCGCCGCCGGCGGCCCGGCAGAGCCGGTTCCGCGGCGGCCTGGATGACCGCGTCGTTTGCCTCTCCCCGGCCGGTCGAGGTGGCGCTGCTGGCCAGCGTCTTCGTCGTAGCCGCCTGCGGGCTCGTCTACGAGCTGGCAGCCGCAGCACTCGCGTCCTATGTGCTGGGCGACTCGGTGCTGCAGTTCTCCACCATCATTGGGGCCTACCTGTTCGCCATGGGCGTGGGCTCGTACCTGTCCAGGTTCTTTGATCGGCAGTTGCCCGCGCACTTCCTGCGCATTGAGCTGCTGGTGGCGCTGATCGGTGGTGCGCTGCCGGCCCTGCTGTTCATTGCCAATGCCTGGGCGCCCGGCGCATTCCGGCTGATGCTGTACGGGCTGGTGCTGGTGGTGGGCATGCTGGTGGGGCTGGAGATACCGCTGGTCATGCGCATCCTCAAGCGCAATGTGGCGCTGCGTGATCTGGTGTCGCAGGTTCTTACGTTTGACTACCTGGGCGCGCTGGCCGTGTCGGTCGCCTTCCCGCTGGTGCTGGTGCCGCAGCTGGGGCTGATCCGCACCGGGCTGCTGTTTGGCCTGATGAACGCGGCCGTGGCACTGTGGGCGCTGTGGCTGTTCCGCCATGAGCTGCGCCAGTGGCGCGCACACGCCGCGGCGTGCGTGGGTGTGCTGACCGTTCTGACTGCGGGCTTTGCCGGGGCCGACCACATCACCACGCTGGCTGAAGACCGCTTCTACCAGGACCGCATCGTGGCCAGCGAAAGGTCGCCCTGGCAGCGCATCGTGGTGACGCAGGGCCGCACCGGCCACCGCCTGTTCCTCAACGGCAACCTGCAGTTTGCCGAGCGTGACGAATACCGCTACCACGAGGCGCTGGTCCACCCCGCCATGGCCGCCCATGGCGCGCCGAAGAAGGTGGCCGTGCTGGGCGGCGGCGACGGCATGGCCGTGCGTGAAGTGTTGAAGTACCCGTCCGTTGAAAGCGTGACGCTGGTGGAGCTGGACCCGGCGATGACGCGGCTGTTTGCGCAGCAGCCCGCGCTGGCGCAGCTGAACGCCCATGCACTGGCTTCGCCCAAGGTGAGCATTGTCAACACCGATGCCTTCAAGTGGCTGGAGCAGGACGCAGGCAGCTACGACGTGATCGTGGTGGACTTCCCCGACCCGACCAACTTTGCCATCGGCAAGCTGTACACCAACTCGTTCTACGCCCTGCTGGACCAGCGGCTGGCCGCGGGCGGCTATGCCGTGGTGCAGACCACGTCGCCGCTGGTGGCGCGCAAGAGCTTCTGGACGGTGGTGAGCACGATTGAATCGGTGGGCCTGCGCGCCGCGCCCTACCACGCGCATGTGCCCAGCTTTGGTGAATGGGGCTTTGTCATCGCCAGCCGCAGGCCCTGGCGCATGCCCGAGGCACTGCCCGCGGGCTTGCGCTTTCTGGACCTGCCGGCGATCGCGCCGATGTTTGACTTTCCGCGCGACATGGCGCGCGTGCCGGCGGACGTCAACCGCCTGTCCAACCAGGCGCTGGTCACCACCTACGAACGCGAATGGGGCAAGGTGCACGAATGATCACCCGGCGCAGCACTCTGGTTGCCATGGGTGCAGGCGCCGCGCTGCCGATGGCGGGCTGTCGGCAGGCGGCAGATATTGCGGGCGGCTTCACCGGCATCAGCCACGAGCGCGGCCACCTGCTGCGCGAGCCGCCGCGCGGCATGGTGCCGGGCGTGACGCGTCGCGTGCACACGCTCATTGCCGGCGGCGGCGTGGCCGGCCTGGCCGCGGCCCGCGCGCTGCGGCTGCAGGGGCGGGATGACTTTGCGCTGCTGGAGCTGGAAGACACCGCCGGCGGCAACAGCCGCGCGGGCCGCGTGCGGGGCATCGCCTGCCCGCTGGGCGCGCACTACCTGCCGGTGCCGGGCGACGACGCGCATGAGGTGCAGGACCTGCTGGAAGAACTGGGCCTGCGCCGGCGCGTGGCGGGGCGCTGGCAATACGATGAACGCCACCTGTGCCACAGCCCGCAGGAGCGCCTGTTTTTCAACGGTGAATGGCAGGACGGCCTGCTGCCCGTGCAGGATGTGGGCGCGGCCACGCTGGCGCAGTACACACGGTTTGGGCAACGCATTGCAGATATCCAGCGCACGGCACGCTTTGCACTGCCCTCGTTTCGCGCGCCGTTCAAGCCCCTGCATGCCGCGCTGGACAGCGCGACGTTTGCCCGCTGGCTGGACGAACAGGGGCTGGACGATGCGCACCTGCGCTGGTACCTGGACTATTGCTGCCGCGACGATTACGGCGCCGGCATCGCCACCGTGTCGGCCTGGGCGGGCGTGCACTACTTTGCCAGCCGCCACGGCTTTCAGGCGCCGGGCGGTCACGACACGCAGCGCGATGCGGTGCTGACCTGGCCCGAAGGCAATGGCTGGCTTACCCGGCAGCTGGCCGCGCCGCTGGGTGAGCGGCTGCGCCCAGCGCGCACGGTGCTGCGTGTTGCCCAAACGCGCCAGGGCGTCGAGGTGGACGCGCTCGACCACGCCACGCGCACGCTGGAGCGCTGGCAGGCGCGCCAGTGCATCGTGGCGCTGCCGGTGCTGGTGGCCGCGCGCGTGGTGCACAACCCGCCGCCGGTGCTGAAGGACGCCGCGGCGCGCACACGCTACGCGCCCTGGCTGGTGGCCAACATCCACCTGCGCGCACCACTGCAGGACCGCCCCGGCGCAGCCCCGAGCTGGGACAACGTGGTGTACGGCGCCACCGGCCTGGGCTATGTGGATGCGCGCCACCAGCTGCTCGACCCGCGCCCCGGCCCCACGGTGCTGACCTGGTACCACGCCCCGGGCCCATCGCCTCAGGCCCGTGCACAGCTGCTGGATGCCCCCTGGGCGCATTGGCGCGACCGGTTACTGGCGGAGCTGGCACACGCCCACCCCGACCTGCCGGACGTGGCCACGCAGATCGACATCACGCGCTACGGTCACGCGATGGCCGTTCCGCTGCCCGGCGCGCGGCGCGCGGCGCTCGCTGCCGCCGTGGTCTCGCCGCCCAGCGGCATGCTGCGCTTCGCCCACAGCGACTGGTCGGGCTACTCGGTATTTGAAGAGGCGTTCACGCGCGGTCACCACGCCGGCATGGCTGTCAGTTAAGCGGCGACTTGCCGGGTCGGAACATCCGGCAAAGGTCATGGGCTGCGGGATCAAAGCCCGCAGCGCGCAGCCTGTCCGCCGTGCAGGCTGCCGGCTGGCCGCTGCACACCTCGGACGCGCGGGCATGGGCTTCATTGAGCTGGACGCAATCGGTGCCCGTTCGTATCCCGGTGGCCGTGGATGCAGCTTCGCGCAGCGCGGTCGCGCCTGAGGCTGCTGCTGCGGGGACAGTTGCCGTCGCCGGGGGCGTGGCCGCCGGCGTCGGTGCAGTCACTTGGTTGCTGGCGGACGAGCCGGAGGCCGGCACGGTCCCGCGGTAGTTGAGCCATGCGACCAGTGCCAAAGCCAACACGACGACCAGTGCGACAACGCCTGAACGCGCGGGCGAGCGTCGGACCGTTAGGGAGGGCGGAACATGCTTCACCAAAAAACCATTCTGTCGTGAGGGTTAACAAAAATTTTGTTACAAAAAATGAACAAAAGCATCTTAATTGCGCATTTGTAACATCTGTTATGAGGCTTGATCATGGATGAATTGAGGCGCAAATTGACCCTGGGTGCGTTGGGTGCCTCCACTGCAGGCGGCCTGCTCGGCATGGGCGCTGCCAGTGCGCAGTCGGCAGGGGCGCGCCGCACTTCGGTGATCGTGATCGGGGCGGGTGTTGCGGGGCTGGCGGCCGCACGCAAGCTTGCGCGTGCCGGGCACGTTGTGACGGTGATCGAGGCGCGCAGTCGAATTGGCGGACGGGTCTGGACCGAAGTGAACGAAGGCGTGCCCATGGACATCGGCGCGGGCTGGATTCACGGGCCGGATGGCGGCAATCCTATTACGGCGTTGGCGACCGAAGCCGGGGCCGCGACTTACCTCACTGACGACGAATCGGTACAGGTCTTCAATGCGACCGGCACCGACGTGACCGCGCAACAGTTTCCGGCTGGCAAGGCGAAATACGATGGATTACTGGCTGCCGTCAACACGGCGATGGCAGGTTCGGGCCCTGACAAGTCGCTTGCGGCAGCCCTCACGGCAGCTGATGCCACTGCGCTGACCGATCCATTCTCCGCCTACCTTCTTACGTCGACACTGGAATTCGATACCGGGGGCTGGCTTGAGGCCCTTTCGGCGCGTAACTATTTCAACGGGTCCAAGTACCCTGGAAAGGACGTGCTGTTTCCTGGCGGCTACAAAGCCATTCCCGACCTTCTGGCCAAAGGGCTGGATGTGCGGCTGAACAGTCCGGTGACCAGCGTGACGCATACGGATACCGGTGTTACGGTGGTGGCCGGAGGCGCCAACTACACAGCCGACTATTGCGTTGTAACCATTCCTTTAGGCGTACTGCGCGCTAACAGTGTGTCGTTCTCCCCCGCGCTCTCCACGGAAAAGCAGGCGGCCATGAACCGCCTTGGCGTGGGCCAAATCAACAAGGTGTTCATGCTTTTTGACAGTGCGTTCTGGCCGACGGATACCCAATACTTTGGCTGGCACTCGCCGATTCGCGGCAAGTACTCGTACTTCCTCAGCTACCGAAAGTTCAGCGGCTTCAATTGCCTGGTGACCTTCGGCTTTGGCGAGCAGGGTGCAGCGATCGAAGCCATGACAGAAGCCCAACTGATCGCTGACGTAACGCCCGCCTTGACCACCATCTTCGGCTCTGCCGCGGTGGCACCACGGCGCGCCATCCGTACAGGCTGGAACAACGATCCATTTGCCAAGGGTGCCTATTCATTCGCCGGCATCGACAGTACGGCGCAGGACCATGAAATCCTGGCCGCGCCTCAGGGCAGCCGACTTCTGTTTGCTGGTGAGCACACACATGAGCTGTATCGGGCGACCGTGCACGGCGCTTACCTGACTGGAATCCGCGAGGCGGACCGTGTGCTGGCGGTGGCCACCGCCTCGTCGGCACTGTCCGAGGCGGAGCGCGTGCTGAACTGGGCCGAGTCCGCTGCACCCGAGCTTATTGGTCCGCGTGGTGTAGTGACACGCACATCGGGTGTCTATACCTATCGCTACTACCCCACCACCAACAGCTTCGCCGGCGTGGATGACAAGCGTAATGTTGTGTACCTCAGTCCAGCGGGTGTGCTCACAGTCGTGGGGACGATTGATAAATACTGGCCGTCCGTCCTGGCAGCTGGGTTCTAGCCTGGACGCCGCTTCCGGCCCCACGTGCCTTGATGGCGCGTTCTGGCGCATAATGCGCCAAAAAGGAGGACGCCGTGGCCGAGAATCCCGCATTCGTTTCCGTCAAGCTGCCGGCAGAGCTGGTCAACCAGGCGCGTGAAGCGTCGCAGACCATGCGCCGATCCGTGGCCAGCCAGATCGAATACTGGGCCACGCTGGGCAAGGCGCTGGAGCACGCCGGCCTGACCACCAGTGACAGCCAGGCGCTGATCGCCCGCCAGGAACGCGCGCCTTACACCCTGTCGCCGCCCGCCAGCGGCCTGTCGCCCGACCTGGACGACCTGCAAGGCCATGTGGTGGCGCTGGCCAAGTCCGGCGCGCTGGCCGAGCGCACCCAGCAGGCCGTGGCCACCAACCGGGCCAGGCGCGGCAAGGACCCCAAAGCAGCCTGACGGCGCATGCCGGTTCTGCACCTGATCGCCGGGCCCAATGGCGCCGGCAAGTCCACGCTTTACCGCTGCCTGCTGGCGCCGCGGTATCCGGCGCTGCCGTTCGTCAACGCGCAGGCTTACGAACAGGAGCACCTGCAGCACCTGCCCACGCCCGAGGCGCGCGCGCTGGCCGCGCGCGAATGGGCCGACGTCCAGCGCCAGGCGCTGCTGCGCGCCGGCCGGCCGTTCGTGACGGAAACGGCCCTGTCCCACCCGTCGCGCCTGGCGCTTGTCGCGCAGGCGCGCGCACAGGGCTACGAAGTGGTGCTGTATGCGCTGTGCGTGGACGAGCCGCGCCGCCTGCTGCAGCGCGTGAGCCAGCGCCAGCGCGAGGGCGGCCACGGCGTGCCGTCGCACAAGGTGCTGGAGCGCTACCCGCGCTGCGTGGACAACCTGCGCCGCGCCGTACACATGGCCGACCTGGCGCTGCTGATGGACGCCAGCGACGCCAGCCAGGGCGGCCCGCGCCTGATTGCCACCATTGCCGCGGGCCAGATGCAGTTGCACGCGGTGCTGCGCCCGCGCTGGGCCGAAAAGGTGCTGGGGTTCGCCGAGGGCTGACGAGGCAGGGTGCGCGCTCAGGCGCGCATCAGCGCCTCGATCTCGTCCGCCTTCACCGGCACCCCGCGCGAAATCAGCTCGCAGCCCGAGGGCGTCACGATGGCGTCGTCTTCAATGCGGATGCCGATGTTGTGGAACTGCTCCGGCACGCCTTCGCCGGGGCGCACATAGATGCCGGGCTCAATCGTGAGCACCATGCCCGGGCGCAGCACGCGGCTGGGGCGGTTCTTGATGAGCTCGTTGCTCAGCGGGTCGCGCCGCTCGCTCACCTCGCCCACCTGGCCGGGTTCCACGTAGCTGCCGCAGTCGTGCACGTCCATGCCCAGCCAGTGGCCGGTGCGGTGCATGTAGAACCTGAAATACGCGCGGCTGTCGATCACGTCGTCCACTGTGCCCACCTTGTTCCTGTCCAGCAGGCCCACATCCAGCATGCCCTGGGACAGCACGCGCACCGTGGCGTCGTGCGGGTCGGTAAAGCGGTTGCCGGGCTTTGTTGCTGCCACAGCCGCGTCTTGTGAGGCCAGCACCAGGTCGTACAGCACGCGCTGCGGCCCGGTGTACTGTCCGTTGGCCGGGAAGGTGCGGGTGATGTCGCTGGCATAGCCGTCCAGCTCGCAGCCCGCGTCGATCAGCACCAGCTCGCCGGTGCGCACCGGCGCGGCGTCGGCGCGGTAGTGCAGCACGCAGGCGTTGGCGCCCGCCGCCACGATGGAGCCGTACGCCGGGTACTGCGAGCCGCCCAGGCGGAACTCATGCAGCAGCTCGGCGTCCAGGTGGTATTCGCGCACGTCCTTGCCCTCGCGCAGCATGCGCGCGCTCAGCTGCATGGCACGGATGTGGGCGCGCGCGCTGATGGCCGCGGCGCGGCGCATCACGTCCTGTTCATGCGCGTCCTTGATCAGGCGCATTTCGTCCAGCACGCCGCACAGGTCGCGCTGCTGCTCGGGGCACAGTGCGCCATAGCGCACGCGCGCGCGCACCTGGTTCAGCCAGCCTCCCACGCGCGCCTCCAGCCCGGGGTGAATGGCAAACGGGTACCAGGCGGCGTCACGGTTCTCCATGAGTTTGGGCAGCTGGGCGTCCAGCTCGCCCACGGCATGGGCGGCGTCCACGCCCAGTGCGGCGGGCGCGGCATCGGGGCCCAGGCGAAAGCCGTCCCAGATTTCGCGCTCCAGGTCCTTGGGCTGGCAAAACAGCGTGCTGGCGCCATCGCCGGTGATCACCAGGCAGGCATTGGGCTCGGTAAAGCCCGTCAGGTAATAAAAGTAGCTGTCATGGCGGAACAGGAAGTCGCTGTCGCGGTTGCGCGGGTGTTCCGCCGCGGTGGGGACGATGGCAATGCCGTCGCGGCCGATGGCGGCGGCCACGCGGGCGCGGCGCTGGGCGTACAGGGAGGTGGTCATGGCGTGTTGACTTGAGGGGTGTTCAGTTGGGCCAGCCGCTCGGGCGTGCCCACATCGGTCCAGCGGCCGGTGTACAGCTCGGCGGTGATCTGCCCATTGTCCATCGCAGCACGCAGCAACGGGGCCAGCGGGGCTTTGATGCCGGCCGGGTTGCCGGCGGGGATGTTGCAGTACGGCGGCGCAAACAAGGCCCGCCGGTACAGGCCGATGGTGGAGAAGGTGTATTTCACGTCGGCCTGGTTCAGCGCCAGGCCCTCTGCCGACAGCCCGAAATCACCCTTCGGGTTGTGCGGCGGGTTGGGCACGAGCCAGATATGGCCCAGCTTGCCGCTGGCGGCAAAGCGGTCCACCACCGCCTGCGTGAAGGCAAAGCCGGGCAGGTACACGTCGCCGGCCAGCACCCAGAACAGGTCGTCCAGCATGGGCAGCGCGCGCACGATGCCGCCGGCTGTCTCCAGCGCGCCGCCAAAGTCGCGGCCTTCGCGGGAATAGGCCAGCCGGTTGCCGTAACGCTGCTCGATCTGCTCGCCCAGCCAGGCCGTGTTGGCCAGCTGGCGGGTGAAGCCGCCCGCAGCCAGAGCCTCCATGGGCCATTGCATCAGCGGCTTGCCCTGAACTTGCAGCAATGGTTTAGGTGTGGCGTCGGTCAGCGGTCGCATGCGTTCACCGCGCCCCGCCGCCAGAATCATGGCCTGCGCCATCATGCTGCATCCCCCCGGTCCAGCGAACGTTGCTCGGTCCATTCGGGTGCAAACCGGTCCACCAGCGCATCCATCAGCGCCCGTGCCTTGGCCGAATGGTCGGCGCCGAAGTTGCACACATACACGTCCAGCGTCACGGCGCGCTCCTCGGGCCAGGTGTGCACGCACAGGTGCGATTCGGCCAGCAGCACCGTGGCTGTCACGCCGCCGGGCCCGCGCGGCGTGGCGGCAAAGGTGTGAAACAGCTGGTTCACCGGCTGCAGGCCGGCGGCCTGCACCGCCTGTACGCACCAGGCGCCCAGCCGGGTCGCGTCGGTTAGCCAGGCGGCGTCGCAACGGCACTGGTAAAGATCGGCGGTCAAATGGAGGCCTTGCATGGGCTTCACTGTAGAGCATCGGCCGCCTGTAACCCGGACAACCCGGGGCTGCGGCACAGCCCGGTAAAATGCCGGGTTTCCCCCAAGTCTTTCCCTCCCGGAGCCCCCCTGATGGCCAATACCCCCATGATGGCAAACGCGATCCGCGCGTTGGCCATGGACGCCGTGCAACAAGCCAACTCCGGGCACCCCGGCGCCCCCATGGGCATGGCCGACATGGCCGTGGCCCTGTGGGGCCGGCACCTGCGCCACAACCCCACCAACCCCCAATGGGCTGAGCGTGACCGCTTTGTGCTGTCCAACGGCCATGGCTCGATGCTGATTTACGCGCTGCTGCACCTCACGGGCTACAAGCTGCCGATCGGCGAGCTGAAAAACTTCCGCCAGCTGCACAGCAAGACGGCTGGCCACCCCGAATACGGCATCACCCCCGGCGTGGAAACCACCACCGGCCCGCTGGGCCAGGGCATCACCAACGCCGTGGGCATGGCACTGGCTGAAAAGCTGATGGCCCGCGAGTTCAACCGTGACGGCCACACCATCGTGGACCACCACACCTATGTGTTCATGGGCGACGGCTGCCTGATGGAAGGCATCAGCCACGAAGCCTGCGCCCTGGCCGGCGCCTGGAAGCTCAACAAACTGATCGCGCTGTACGACGACAACGGCATCTCCATCGACGGCCAGGTGCAGCCCTGGTTCATCGACAACACCGCCGTGCGCTTTGCCGCCTACGGCTGGAACGTGATCGGCCCGATCGACGGCCATGACGTGGACGCCGTGGACCGCGCGATTGCCGACGCGAAGAACAAGGCCGACGCACCGACGCTCATCATCTGCAAGACCCACATCGGCAAGGGCAGCCCCAACCGTGCCAACACCGCCAAGGCCCATGGCGAGCCGCTCGGCGCGGAGGAAATCAAGCTCACGCGCGAAGCGCTGGGCTGGAGCCACGCCCCGTTTGAAGTGCCCGCCGGCGTCTATGCCGACTGGGACGCCAAGGCCGCCGGCCAGAAGGCTGAAGCCGCATGGGATGCGAAATTTGCCGCCTACAAGGCCGCCCACCCTGAACTGGCCGCTGAATTCGTGCGCCGCATGAAGGGCGACCTGCCCAGGACCTTCGCCCAGGTGGCGGTGGACGCGGCCGTGGGCGCGCATGCCAAGGCTGAAACCGTGGCCTCGCGCAAGGCATCGCAGCTCGCGCTGGAATCTTTCACCGCCGCGCTGCCCGAAATGCTGGGCGGCAGCGCCGACCTGACCGGCTCCAACCTCACCAACACCAAGGCCACGCCGGCCTTGCGTGTGGACCTGGCCGGTGAAGTCAAGCTTAGCGAAGACGGCAAAATCGGCCGCCACATCAACTACGGCGTGCGCGAATTCGGCATGGCCGCCATCATGAACGGCGTGGCGCTGCATGGCGGCTACATCCCCTACGGCGGCACCTTCCTGACCTTCAGCGACTACAGCCGCAACGCCATCCGCATGGCCGCGCTGATGAAGCTGCGCGTGGTGCATGTGTTCACCCACGACTCCATTGGCCTGGGCGAAGACGGCCCCACGCACCAGTCCATTGAACACGCGGCCAGCCTGCGCCTGATCCCCAACCTGGACGTCTGGCGCCCGGGTGACACGGCTGAAACGGCCGTGGCCTGGGCCGTGGCCCTGCAGAACAAGGCCCAGCCCACCGCGCTGCTGCTCAGTCGCCAGAACCTGCCCTACGCACCCAAGCGCGACCTGGGCGACATCAGCCGCGGCGCCTATGTGCTGTCCGAGCCGGCCGACCTGGGCCTGAAGAAGAAAACCCAGGCCGTGATCATTGCCACCGGCTCTGAAGTGCAGCTGGCGCTGAAGGCGCAAGAGTTGCTGGCCGCGCAGAAGATCGCGGTGCGTGTCGTGTCCATGCCGTCCACCACCACGTTTGACAAGCAGACCGTGGCCTACAAGACCAGTGTGCTGCCCGCCGGCGTGCCGCGCGTGGCGGTCGAGATGGGCGCGACAGACGGCTGGTGGAAATACGGCTGCGCGGCGGTGGTGGGCATCGACACCTACGGCGAATCGGCCCCGGCGCCGGTGCTGTTCAAGCATTTCGGCTTCACGCCCGAGAACGTGGCTGACACCGTGCGCGCCGCGCTGCGCAAATAAACAAGAGACCCCGTTTCATCATCCCCCTGAGAAAGCAAATCATGACGATCAAGGTAGGCATCAACGGCTTCGGCCGCATCGGCCGCAACGTGCTGCGCAGCGCAGTCCAGAACTTCCCCGACATTGAAATCGTGGGTATCAATGACCTGCTGGAGCCCGACTACCTGGCCTACATGCTGCAATACGACAGCGTGCACGGCCGCTTCAAGGGTGACGTGAGCGTGGAGGGCAATACCCTGATCGTCAACGGCAAGAAGATCCGTCTGACGCAGGAGCGCGACCCCGCCAACCTCAGGTGGGGCGACGTGGGCGCCGACGTGGTGATCGAATCCACCGGCCTGTTCCTGGACAAGGTCACCGCGCAAAAGCACCTGGACGCCGGCGCCAAAAAGGTCATCCTGTCCGCCCCGTCCAAGGACGACACGCCCATGTTTGTGTTCGGCGTGAATGACAAGACCTACAAGGGCGAGGCCATCATTTCCAATGCCAGCTGCACCACCAACTGCCTGGCCCCGCTGGCCAAGGTGCTCAACGACAAATGGGGCATCAAGCGCGGCCTGATGACCACCGTGCACGCCGCCACCGCCACGCAGAAAACCGTGGACGGCCCCAGCAACAAGGACTGGCGCGGCGGCCGCGGCATCCTGGAAAACATCATCCCCAGCAGCACCGGCGCAGCCAAGGCCGTGGGCGTGGTGATCCCAGAGCTGAACAAGAAGCTCACGGGCATGAGCTTCCGCGTGCCCACGAGCGATGTGTCGGTGGTGGACCTGACGGTGGAGCTGCTCAAGGAAGCCACCTACAAGGACATCTGCGCTGAATTCAAGGCGCAATCCGAAGGCGCCCTGAAGGGCGTGCTGGGCTACACCGAGGACAAGGTGGTGGCCACCGACTTCCGCGGCGACACCCGCACCAGCATTTTTGACGCCGACGCCGGCATCGCGCTGGACGGCACCTTCGTCAAGCTGGTGAGCTGGTACGACAACGAATGGGGCTACTCCAACAAGTGCCTGGAGATGGTGCGCGTGGTGTCGAAGTAATCCGGCCCGGCCTCTTCCCTGCAAAACGCGCCTTCGGGCGCGTTTTTTGTTTTCCGCGCAACCCAATATACTCCCAAAGTACACAACACCAGGGAGGTGGACGATGCAGGAATGGGCATTCCGTGAATGGCTGGCCGCCCGCAGCTGGGGCCTGGCCGTGCGCTACTGCCGGGCCGTGGCCTGGCTCTTGCCACCGGCGGCGCTGGCGGCCAACGCGCCTTACCTGCGCACCGGCGGCTGGGCCGACGATCAGCGCTTTGTCTGGCTGCTGGCCTGGCAGGTGACAGCCGAGGCGGTCTGCATCGCCATGGTGCTGGCCGACCGCTGGCTGCCCCGGCTGCGCGGGCGCGAAGGGCCCCTGTACCTGTTTTGCGCCGTGTTCATGGCCATGACCACCTGGATCGGCCTGGCCGATGGCGCGCTGCGTGGCGACCTGTCGCTGTATGCGGCGGGCAGCACCTTCATTGCCGCGGTGATCTGCACGCCCCGGCCCGTGCGTCGCCCGATGTACGCGCTGAGCTTTGCTGCCCTGGGCGCGGCGGCCTGGCTGGGCGCGGACGGCGACGTGGGCGCCACCGTGGCGGCGCTGGTCAATCCATTCTGCGTGGTGGTGCTGTGCATGGAGCTGGACCGGCTCACGCTGTCACGCGCGCGCACCCTGTACGCCGAGACAAAGCGTGCCGAGGCCGAACGCGAGCGCGCCGACAGCGTGCTGTACGACCTGCTGCCGGTGCACGTGGCCGAGCAGCTCAAGCAGGACGGCCGGGCTCCTGCGGTGAAGTACGCCAACATGGGCGTGCTGTTTGCCGACATCGCGGGCTTCACGCGCTATGCCAGCCGTCTGCCGCCCGACGCGCTGGTGCTGATGCTCAATCAGGTGTTCACCCGCTTTGACGCGCTGGCGCGCGAGCACGGCGTGGAGAAGATCAAGACGCTGGGCGACGGCTACATGGCCGTGGCGCACGATGGCGTGCGCGGCCTGTGCGCGCTGGCGCTGGCCATGCATGAAGCCATGGCGGGCTACAACCGGGCCAACGGCACCGACCTGAGCCTGCGCATCGGCATCCATGCGGGGCCGGCGGTGGCCGGCGTGATCGGCGCCCAGCGCCCGCTGTACGACGCATGGGGCGACACGGTCAACGTCGCCAGCCGGCTGGAGAGCGCCGCGCCGCCGGGCGCCACGCTGGTCAGCGCCGCGGTCTACGCGCAGGCGGCGGAGCGTTTTGTGTTTGACGTCGTACCGTGCGTGCCGCTGCGCGACTGCGGCAGCGTCAAGGGGTGGCTGTTGCAGGCGCAGGCCAGTGCCGCAGCAGCAGCACCAGTGCTTCAGGCTGCACGAGCTTGACCTGGTGGGTACGCGCAAAACGCTGGGCGTTGTCGCTCAGCGTGCCCAGCGTGACGTACTGGCATTCGCTGGCGCCGCGCGCCTGCATGGCCGCATGCAGTTCCTGCAGGGCCTCCACGCCGGGTTTGGCCGCCTTCCAGCGTTTGGCCGCCACCACGGCGGTTTTGCCCTGGCGCGTGATCACGAAATCTGCGGCGCCTTCGCAGCGCTGGACGGTGTAGCCGTCACGCTGCCAGGCCTCTTCCAGCGCGTTCGCAAAATCGCGCCAGGACATGGCGGACACGGCCGTCAGGATGGCCTCGGTCTTCTTGGCGCTGGGCGCCTGCAGCTGCTGCCACAGCGCAATGCAGCCGATGACCAGCATCGGAAAGCCGCCCATGGCGCCAAAGATCCAGTAGTCGTCGGGCAGCAGCGCCTTGGCCGCGCCGGCGAAGACGATGGCAATCAGGATGCTGATCCACCACGGCGAGCGCAGCAGGACGGCGAACAGGGAGTTGGGGGCCATTCGGAATTTCATGTGCCTGCGATGTTACCGGGTGCTGCGCTGCCGCGACCCGCCGGTCCAGTCCGTCAAATAAATGTCACGAAGTGCTGCGAGCATCGGCGGTTGCCCGCCGCATGGGCGGCTTCATTTAAGGTGACCTCATGGCCAAAGACTTCTCCCAGATGGAAGACAGCAACCGCTCTTCCAACCCCAGCATCCATGACGTATCCCTGCCGTCGCGCCGCACCGTCCTGCGCGGTGGGCTGGGCGTGACGCTGACCGGCCTGCTGGCACCCCTGGCCGCCACGCTGCCGGGTTGCGCCACGACGGGCAGCGGCGGGCCCCTTCTGGGCTTCAAGAGCGTGCCGGTGTCCACCGCAGACGCCATTGCAGTGCCTGAAGGCTACATCGCCGAAGTGATTGCCGCCTGGGGCGAACCGGTGGGGCTGTCGGGTGAGATGCCTGCCTTCAAGGACGACGCCAGCAACACGGCCGCCGACCAGGAAGCGCAGATGGGCATGCACCATGACGGCATCCACTTTTTCGCCCAGGACGGCAGCAAGTCCGGCCTGCTGGTCATGAACCACGAATATGTGGACGACGGCCTGCTGCACGCCGACGGGTTGAAGACCTGGACGGCCGAGAAAGTGCGCAAGGCCCAGGCCGCGCACGGCGTGGCGGTGATCGAGGTGGAGCAAAAAGACGGCAAGTGGCAGATGGTGCGCCCCTCACCCTGGGCGCGGCGCATCACCGCGCGCACGCCCATGAACGTCTCGGGCCCCGCCGCCGGCCACCCGCTGCTGCGCACCGCCGCCGACCCGTCTGGGCGGCGCGTGCTGGGCACGCTGAACAACTGCGGCAGCGGCATCACGCCCTGGGGCACCTACCTTACTTGCGAAGAAAACTTCATCTTCTACTTCAAGGGCCCGGACGAGCCCAACGCGCACGAGCGCCGTTGGGGCCTGCGCAAGGGCGACCCGGTTGGCTATCGCTGGCACGAGCATGACGCGCGCTTTGACGCCAGCAAGAACCCCAACGAGCCCAACCGCTTTGGCTGGATCGTGGAATTTGACCCGCTGAACCCGAGCAGCACGCCCGTCAAGCGCACCGCGCTGGGCCGTGCAGCCCACGAGGGCGCAACGGTAGCCACCACGCGGGACGGCAAGGCGGTGGTGTACTCGGGTGAAGACGCGCGCTTTGAATACATCTACAAGTTTGTCAGCCGCGACCGCATCAAACCCGGTGGCGCCCGTGAGAACACCGAGTTGCTGGACCACGGCACCCTGTACGTGGCGAAGTTCGACGCCGACGGCAAGGGCCGCTGGCTGCCTCTGACGCACGGCCAGGGCCCGCTGACCGCGCCCAACGGCTTTGCCGACCAGGGCGAGGTGCTCATCAAGACCCGCCAGGCGAGCGACTTGCTGGGCGCCACCAAGATGGACCGCCCCGAGTGGATCGACATCGACAAGCAGGGCTGGGTGTACTGCACGCTGACCAACAACAGCAACCGCGGCGCGGACAAGCAGCCCGGCGTGGACGCCATGAACCCGCGCGCCAACAACACCATGGGCAACATCATCCGCTGGAAAGAAGACGGCGACTTCGACGGCGCCACCTTCCAGTGGAACCATTTCGTGCTGGCCGGTGACCCCGCCAACGAGCGCGCCGAGGCCAAGGGCAACGTCAAGGGCGATGCCTTTGGCTGTCCCGACGGCCTGTGGACCGATGCCCGCGGCGTGCTGTGGATCCAGACCGACATGTCCACCTCGGCCATGGGCAAGGGCGACCTGAAGGGCCTGGGCAACAACGCCATGCTTGCAGCCGATGTAAAAACGGGCGAGATCCGCCGCTTCCTGGTCGGGCCGTCAGGCTGTGAAATCACTGGCGCGACCGGCACGCCGGACGGCCGCACCATGTTCATCAACATCCAGCATCCTGGTGAAAGCCCGTCGGAGCGCAGTGACCCGGTCGCGCCGCGGCGCTATTCCAACTGGCCGGACCAGCGCCCGAGCGGGCGCCCGCGGTCCGCAACGGTGGTGATCCGCAAGGCCGACGGCGGCGTGATCGGCACCTGAACCCCTGCGGCGGCCCCAGGGGGCTGCTGCCCTGAGGCGCTTTCAGTGGTGGTGGCCGCCGGCGCCATGCACGTGGCGGTGGGCGATCTCTTCGGGCGTGGCGGCGCGCGTGCCCACCACCTTGAGCGTGAAGCGCAGCGCCTTGCCGGCCAGCGGGTGGTTGCCGTCCAGGTGGACCTCGGGGCCCTTGATCTTCATCACGGTGAAGGCGATGACCGAGCCGTCCTCGCCCCGGCCTTCCAGCTGGCCGCCGACCTTCACGCCGGGCGGGAACTGGGTTTTGGGGATGACCCGCACCAGTGATTCATTGCGCAGGCCAAAGGCGTCTTCGGGTCCCAGGTTCAGCACGACCTGGTAGCCGGGCTCCTGGCCGTCCAGGGCTTCCTCGATCCTGGGCAGCGTATTTTCATAGCCGCCGTGCAGGTAAACCATGGGTTCCTTGCTCTCTTCAATGAGTTTGCCCGTGGGCTCGGCGATCTTGAACTGGAGGGACACAACCGTGTCTTTGGTAATTTTCATGCCGCGATTTTGCCTGTCCGGGCGCAGTACAGTCGGGGGTTGCCGAATTTGAACGCTTATTGATGACTGAACCTGTTGCCCAGCCTGTCAGGCCCACCCAACCCCCCGCGCGGGCAAAGCAGCGGCCCGCGCGCCAACCCAGCCCGGTGCTGGAAAAGCTGTTTGTGCTCTACCCCAAAATGTTTGGCGCGCGCTTTTTGCCGCTGAAGCTGGGCGTGTACCAGGAGCTGCTGGCCCTGCACCCCGACGAATTCAGGAAGGAAGACCTCAAGGTCGCGCTGGGCCAGCACGCCCGCTCCACCCGCTACCTGGAGGCCGTGGCCATGGGCGAGCAGCGCCATGACCTGAATGCGCAACCCGTGGAGCCCGTGGCGCCCGAGCATGTGCACCACGCCATCCTGGAGGTGTTCCGACGCCGGCAGGCGCGCGGGCCGCAGGCCGCGGCGATCTGGCTGCGCGCGCGCTTCGTGGCGGCCATTGAAGCATCCGGTCTGGCGCGCGACGCCTACATGGAGCGCATGCCCACGCCCGACCCGGTGGCCGCCGCCGTGCTGGACGAGGCTTTTGCCGAGATCGGCGAGCGCGCCGCCAAAAACGAAGCCCTGCGCCGTGCCTATGCGGCCAGCGGCAAGACGGTCGCGGAGTTTGCCGAGATGTACGGCATGGACGAGGCCGCCGTGAAAGCAGCCGTCGGCGGCTAGAGCTGAACCTGCGCTTCACCCACCCCGCCAAAGCGCGCCGTCACCCGATCGCCCGCCTGGGCTTTGAGCATGCCGCACCAGGTGCCGGTGGTGACCACGGTGCCGGCAGGCACCGTCTGGCCGTGGCGGGTGGCGTGGCGCAGCCAGGTGGGCAGCAGCCAGGCCGGGTCGCGCAGCGAATGGGTGCCGGCAAAGCGCTGGGGGGCTTGCGTGCCAACCGTCACCTCGCAGGTTTGTGCGGACCAGTCGCGCGCCACGAACGGCACCCAGGCGCCCAGCGCCAGCGCCCCATGGACCTGCAGGTCGGCCAGCTTGAGCAGCGGCGGCACCTGGGGCAGGTCCTGCCAGCGTGAATCGACCACTTCAATCGACACCGTCATGCCGTCCAGCAGCACCGTCGCGGCTTCGGGTGTCAGTGTGGATGCCAGCGCGGGCGTGACGGCCTGGCCCAGCCGCAGCGCGAGCTCCGCCTCGATCAGGCGCAGGTTGAAGTGCAGGTCGCGCATGTCGGCGGGGCTGGCGCGTACACCGGTGGCGGGCAGCGGGGCGTGGGTAAGGGTGGCTTCGCGCGAAGGCCCGCCGGACTTCCAGTGCTGCGCGATGGCGGGGCCGGCGCCGTCCAGCGCCTGGGCCACGGCGGCCTGCGCAGCGTAGGCTTCTTCGGGTGTTTGCAGCGCGGCGGCCAGGGGCCGGGCGTCGCACGGGGTGCGGTCGCGCCGCGCTGCAATGAGCGCTTGGGCGACGGTCTGGATGGCAGCAGTGTTCATGGGCATCAAGGAGGTGGCCAGCGGTCATGCAGTGTGACAGCAACGCGCCGGCCCCACAGCTCGATATGGGCCGGTGTACCCGCATGCGGCCGGTTGGCGCCCGCGCCGCGCACATAGCCCAGCGCCACGCAGGCGCCGGCCAGCGGGCTGAAGCCCACCGATGAGATCTCGCCCACCGTTTCACCATCCAGCACAATCGGCTCGCCGCCCCAGCCATAGGCCTGCGCGTCTGCAAACACCAGCGTCACCAGCTTCTTGCGAAGCGGCTGGCCGCGCGCTGCCAGCAGCGCCTGCTTGCCGATGAAGTCCGCCGGCTTTTCCAGCTTGACGCTGAAGGCCAGGCCGGCCTCCCACGGCGTTTCATCGGGGCCCAGCTCCGCGCCCCAGGCGCGGCGGCCCTGCTCGATGCGCAGGGCGTCCAGCGCGTAGTAGCCCGCGTCTTTCAGGCCAAGTGCCTGGCCGGCCTCGTGCAGCGCCAGGTACACATGGCGCGCCATTTCGATCGGCACATACAGCTCAAAGCCCGGCCCGCCCACATAGCTCATGCGCGCGGCGCGCACGCGCGCATGGCCCAGGTCGACTTCTTTCGTCCACGAGAACTTCAGGCCCTCGGGCGACAGGTCGTCGGGGCTCACACGGGCCAGCAGCTCGCGCGCCTTCGGGCCCATGACCGACAGCACGCTGTACATCGCCGACACATCGGTCAGTACCGCATGCTCATGGGTCCCGATGTGCCGGCTGATCCAGTCAAAGTCGCGCACGGTCTGCGCCGAGCCGGTGATGATGAGGAATTTGTCCACACCCTGGCGCATGACGGTCAGGTCACTTTCAATCCCGCCTCGGGCGTTGAGCATGGGCGTGTAGACCATTTTGCCGATGGGCACGTCCATCTCATTCGCGCACAGGCGCTGCAGCAGCGCGAGTGCGTCGCGGCCCTGCAGCAACAGCTTGCTGAACGAGGTCTGGTCGTAGATCGCCACGGCTTGGCGCGTAGCCTGCTGCTCGGCCTGCATCCAGGGTAGCCAGCCGGGTGTGCCCAGCGTGTAATCGGGGCGCTTCTCACCCGCAGGTTTGAAGTAGTTGGCGCGTTCCCAGCCGTTCTTGCTGCCGAACTCCGCCCCCTTGCTTGAAAGGATGTCGTACAGCGGCGACGTGCGCAGCGGCCGCGCCGTCTCCAGCTCCTGCCGGGGCCAGCGCATGGCGTAGTGCAGGCCCAGGGTTTCGCCGGTGCGCTCAGACAAGGCGCGCCGGTTGCCGGTGAAGGCGCCGAAGCGGCGGATGTCCACCTCCCACAAATCCATGCTGGGTTCGCCGCCCACGATCCACTCGGCCATGAGGCGGCCGGCGCCCCCGCTGTTGGCAATGCCGGCGGAGTTGAACCCTGCGCAGACGAAGTAATTGCGCAGCTCGGGCGCTTCACCCAGGATGAAATTGCCGTCGGGCGTGAAGCTCTCGGGCCCGTTGAGCAGCATCTTGATTTCTGCGGTTTCCAGGCACGGCGTGCGGTGCATGGCATTCGTCATCAGGATTTCGAACTGGTCCCAGTCTTCGCCCAGCAATTCAAACTGGAAGGTGGACGGAATCGGGTCCATCGCCCAGGGCTTGGCCTGGGGCTCAAAGCCGCCCATGACCAGGCCGCCCACTTCTTCCTTGTAATAGATGTAGCCGTCGGGGTCGCGCATGACCGGCAGCATGGGGTGCACGCCGGGGATCTTGCCGGTCACGATGTAGAAATGCTCGGCCGAATACAGCGGCACGTTCACGCCCGCCAGCCGGCCAAACTGCCGCGCCCACTGGCCCGCGCAGTTGACCAGGGTTTCGCAGCGCACCTCACCCTGGGCGGTGCGCACACCCACGGCGCGCCCTGCCTCGGTGATCACACCGGTCACCTCCACGCCCTCCACCATCTTCACGCCGCGGTTGCGCGCGCCCTTGGCCAGCGACATGCACAGGTCGGCCGGGTTGGCCTTGCCGTCGCCGGGCAGCCAGATGGCGCCGGCCAGGTCGTCTGTGCGCATCACGGGGTATTTGTCGCCGGCCTCGGCGGGCGTGATCTCGTGGCATTGCACGCCAAAGCTGTGGGCCAGCGCCACCTGCTTTTTCAGCACCTGCAGGCGCTCGGGCGTGCGCGCCACGTTCACGCTGCCGCACTGCTTCCAGCCGGTGGCAAGACCTGTTTCCTGTTCGAGTGTTGAATACAGCTCGATGCCGTACTTGCTCATGGCCGTCATGCTGCGGTTGGGCCGCATCTGGCCCACCAGCCCCGCCGCGTGCCAGGTGGTGCCGCTGGTCAGCTTGCCCTGCTCAATCAGCAGCACGTCGGTCACGCCCAGTTTGGCCAGGTGGTAGGCCACCGAGCAGCCGGCAATGCCGCCGCCGACGATGACGACTTGCGCATGCGAAGGTAGGTTCATGGAGATCACATCCTTTCGTGTGCCACCGCGGATCCGGCTTCGCCGGGCCGCTGGTGGCGCCCCCTTGAGGGGGAGGCGCCGAAGGCGCTTCGGGGGGAACCATATCTATCCCAGTCTTAAGGCCATCACGCCACCGACGATGACAGCGGTGCCTAGGGCGCGGCGAAAGGTGAAGGCTTCTTTCAGGAACCAGCTGCCCAACAGCGCGGCGAACAGCACCGATGTTTCGCGCAGGGCCGCCACGGTGGCCACCGGTGCGCGCGTCATGGCCCACAGCGCAATCCCATAGGACCCAAACGACGCCAGCGCACCGCCCAGGGCCACAGGCCAGCGCGCTTTGGCATACGGCCACACGGCGCCGCGCCGGCGCGCCAGCACGATCAGCGCAAACGGCCAGCCGTCCAGCACGAACAGTGTCACGACGTACTGCAGCGCATTGCCCGACAGGCGCGCGCCGATGGCATCCACCACGGTGTAGATCGCGATGATGACGGCATTGGCCAGCGCAAAGCGCACCGCGCGCGGCGACTCCATGGCGTGGCGGCTCAGGCCCAGGGTGAGCACGCCGCAGCTCACGCCCAGCACACCGGCCCAGGCAATGGCTGACAGGCTTTCGCCCACGGTCAAGGTGGCCGTCAGGGCCACCAGCAGCGGCGCCGTGCCGCGCATCAGCGGGTACGTCAGGCCCAGATCACCATGCTTGTACGCACCGGTCAGCGCGATGTAGTAGCCGATGTGGATGACGGTGGACGCGATGATGTAAGGCCAGGCCGCCGCCGGCGGCCAGCCCATGACCATGACCGCCGGCACGGCCAGCAGCGAGCCGATCAGGTGGATCAACGCCGTGTCCATCGCCTTGTCGGTGCTGGACTTGACCAGCGCATTCCAGCTGGCGTGCAGCAGGGCGCCAAACAGCACCAGCCCCACCACACCCCAGGTCAGGCTCATGAGGCGAGTGCGCAGCGGCGTGCACGTTCCAGGTAGTGTGAAAGCGGCGGCGTCACCAGGCCCTCGGCCTTGGCCAGGTCGTCCCAGATGCGCAGGCGCACCGCCGCCTCGGCGCCCGGCTGGCGGATGAAGGCATCCGCCTGGCCGGGGCTGAAGATGCCGCCCTGCAAGGCCAGCGACCGTTTGGAGTCGTCCGACAGCGCGGCGAAATAGTCCGCACGCGTGGCGCACAGGTAGCGCTTGGCGTCCACATGCAGCTTGATGGGTTCGATCACGTCGTCGCCAAACAGGCCGCGCAGGAATGGCAGCGCGCGGTACTGGTGCACGTCGTCCACGCCCTGCAGCGTGGGCGTGGCACCCAGGTCATGCAGCAGATGGCCCAGGTCGTGCAGCAGTGCGGCCGTCACCAGCGCGTCGCTGGCGCCTTCTTTCTCGGCCAGCATGGCGCTTTGCAGCGCGTGCTCCAGCTGGGTCACCGGCTCGCCGGTGTACTGTTCGCCGCCCTTGGTGTCGAACAGGTGCTCGATGTCGCTCAGGCTCAGGCCCATGGCAAGGAGTATGTTTTGAGGTTGGTGAAGCTTTTGATGGCCTCTTGAACGCCTTCCTTGTACCCCAGGCCTGAATCCTTGATGCCGCCAAACGGCGTCAGCTCCAGCCGGTAACCCGGCACTTCGCGCACGTTCACGGTGCCCACATGCAGCTCGTTCACAAAACGGGTGATGTAGTCCAGCCGGTTGGTGCACACCGAGCTGGACAGGCCGTAGGCCGTGCCGTTGGAGATGCGGATGGCGTCGTCAATGTCCCTGAAGCGGATGATGGGTGACACGGGGCCGAAGGTTTCCTCCAGCGCCACCGTCATGCGTGGATGCACGTTGTCCAGCACCGTGGGGGCGTACAGCGCGCCTTGGCGCTGGTTGCCCACCAGCAGCCTGGCGCCCTGGGCCACGGCTTCATTCACACGCGACTCAAACAGCATGGCGGCCGGCTCGTCGATCACCGTGCCCATGTCGTTGGACTTGTCCATCGGGTCGCCGTATTTCCAGGCACGGGTCTTTTCGGCCACCTGCTCCACAAACTGCGCTGCCACCGCTTCATGCACCAGCATGCGCTTGATGGCCGTGCAGCGCTGGCCCGAATTCTTGTAGCTGCCCTGCACCGCCAGTGTGGACGCTTCGTCGATGTCGGCGTCTTCCATCACGATGATGGGGTCGTTGCCGCCCAGTTCCAGCACCATGCGGCGGTAGCCGGCCTTGTGGGCGATGTACTTGCCGATGGCCACGCCGCCGGTGAAGGTGACCAGGTCCACATGCTCGTTGGTGATCAGCTCGTCGGCGATCTCGCGCGGGTCGCCGGTGATGACGCTCAGCATCCCGGGCGGCAGGCCCGCCTCGTACAGGATGTCGGCGAACAGGATGGCCGAGAACGGGACCTTCTCGGACGGCTTGAGCACCATGCGGTTGTTGGTGGCAATACTGGGCACCACCTTGTGCGCCACCTGGTTCATGGGGTGGTTGAACGGCGTGATGGCCGTGATCACGCCCAGCAGCGGCGCGCGCTGCGTGTACACGCGCCGCTTCTTGCCGTGGTGCGTCAGGTCGCAGCTGAAGATCTGGCCGTCGTCCTTGAGCACCTCGTTGGCGCCGAACAGCAGCACGTCGCTCACGCGGCCGGCTTCGTACAACGCGTCCTTCTGGCACAGGCCGGCCTCGGCGGTGATGAGGTCGGCCACCTCCTGCACGCGCGAGGCGATGATGGCCGCGGCCTTGTTCAGGATGGCCGCGCGCTCAAAGCGCGTGAGCCTGGGCTGGCAGGCATGCGCCGTGGCATAGGTCTGGCGCACCTCCTCCAGCGTGGCCTTGGGCACCGTGCCGATGGGCTGGCCGGTGTAGGGGTTGCTCACCACGATGTGGCGCTCGCGTCCGGCGCCGACCTTGGCCCCGGCAATACGCATGGCGTCCAGCGCGTGGTCGCGGATGTAGTGCTCGATGCTCATTGGGCGTAGTTCAGTGCCAGGTCAAAGGCGTCAAAGTTGCGCAGCCGGCGGCTGGCGTCCAGCCCCGGCAGCTTGCGGTTGACGATGAGGGGTACGCGCTGTTCGCTGATGCCGCCGTGCGAGCGCAGCGGTGCGTCCAGGCCCGACAGGTCGTGCCGGCTGGCCGATGTGCCGATGACGGTGAAGCGCTCGGACACGCACACGATGTCGCCAATGCGGTCGGGGGGCAGCTCAAAACGCTGTGCGGCCTGCTCGCGCGTGAGCACGGCCTCCATGCCCTGGCGACGCGCCAGCGTGGCGCACAGGCCGGCCACGTCGCTGCCCGCGGGCAGGTACACCGTGGCAAAGGAGCCCAGCGCGCCGTGGTGCACCACATACGGGTCGGTGATGGGCAGGATCACGCGCGCCCTTCCTTCGCCATTCGCGGCGCCCAGCTGGGCGTCAAACCAGTCCTGCAGATAGATCACATCGGGCATGCCGTCCATGGCCACCTTGGCATTCATGCCGTGATCGGCCGTCAGCGCGATCACACAGCCCATGGCGTCCAGCTGGGCCAGGTAGCCGTCCATCATGGTGTAGAACCTGTTCGCGCCATCGGTGCCTGGCGCGTGCTTGTGCTGCACATAGTCGGTGGTGGACAGGTACATCACGTCGGGGCGGCGCGTCTGCATGAGCTTCACGCCCGCGGCAAACACAAACTCCGACAGCTCGGCGCTGTACACGTCGGGCACGGGCTTGCCCACCAGCTCCAGCACGCCAGTGATGCCGTTGTCCTCCTGCGTGACCTGGTCGGCCTTTTCAGACGAGAAGCAGATGCCTTTCATCTTGTGGCCCAGCAGGCGGCGCAGTTTGTCCTTGGCCGTGACCACCGCCACGGTCTTGCCCGCATCGGCCAGCGCGGCCAGCAGGGTGGGCGCGCGCAGCCACTTGGGGTCGTTCATCATGACCTCGGTGTTGGTGGCCATGTCGTACAGATAGTTGCCGCAGATGCCATGCACGCTGGGCGGCGCGCCCGTCACGATGGACAGGTTGTTGGGGTTGGTGAAGCTGGGCACCACGCAGTCGGCCACCAGCCCCGTGCCCAGCGCCAGTGCCTGCTTGAGCCAGGGCATCTTGCCCGTGGCCACGGCCTGGGCCAGGTAGTCGGGCTCGCAGCCGTCCACGCACACCACCACAGTGGGGGCAGTGGGCAGCTTGTAGGTTCGGGAATTAACGTTGAGTTCAGCGTTCGACACGGGAAGACTTTCCTGGTTTGGTGGCGCCCGTCTGCTCCTGCAGGCGGGCCTGGCGGCGCAGATCGTTGGCGATCGTGCGGTCCTTGCTTTCCAGCACGTGGTCGGACATCGCGCGCCCGGCGGCGTCGGCGTCGCCCGAGGCAATGGCCTTGACGATCTGGCGGTGCTCGCTGGCCGAGATGGGCATGAGCCAGCCGTCGGCCAGATTGAGCCGGCGAAACAGCGACAGCTCCTTGATGAGCTTGCGGTAGATGGCGGTGAGCTTGCGGTTGCCCGCCATCTCCACCAGCCGGTCGTGGAACTTGAGGTTCAACAGGTGGTAGTTGTAGGTGTCGCCGGCCTTGACGGTCTTTTCCATCTGGTCCACCAGGCCCCTGATTTCCTTCAGCTGCGCGGGCGTGATGTTTTTCGCCAGCTGGCGGCCCACCAGCTCGTCCATCGCCGCGCGCAGGTCGAAGATCTCAACGGCTTCGTCAATCGGAATGTCGCGCACAAACACGCCGCGGTTCTTCTCGGTGCGCACCAGGCCGGCTTCCTCCAGCATGCGAAAGGCTTCGCGCACCGGCCCGCGCGACACGCCCATCTTGTCGGCCAGCGTGGCCTCTATCAGCTTGCTGCCCGGTGCATATTCGCCCACCAGAATGGCGCGCTCGATCTCCTGCTGCACCACGTTGGTGAGCGAGCTGCTTTGCAGCAGCGCGATGGTCGGGTGCATTACGGCGTTCATGGCTTGGGTTTTGTCAGGCATTTGATTGGAGCACAACGGGCCGGATTGTCAACAATCTACAAATAACAATTGACAACAAATTTGGAGCGAAGTTAAATGAAGTCAAGGTGCGCGGAGTGCAGGGGAATGAACATTGCTTGTGTGTCATCACGCCGTCACCGTCGGGTCACAGCATTGCCATCTTTTGTCCTCAGAGGAGTTCACATGCGTCTTTCCAGCGTCTTCAAATCCCTTGCGGTCACCGGCCTCGTCGCGTTCGCCGCAGCGGCCTCGGCCCAGAAAACCCAGCTGCTGGTCTACACCGCGCTGGAAACCGACCAGCTCAAGGCCTATCAAGAGGGCTTCAACAAGGTCAACCCCGACATCGAGATCAAATGGGTGCGTGACAGCACCGGCGTCATCACCGCCAAGCTGCTCGCCGAGAAAGGCAACCCCCAGGCCGACGCCGTGATGGGCGTGGCCGCGTCCAGCCTGGCGCTGCTCGACAAGAACGGCATGCTGGAACCCTATGCGCCGCTGAACCTGGACGCCATCATGAGCCAGTACCGCGACAAGAAGAACCCGCCCGCCTGGTTCGGCATGGACGTGTGGGGCGCCACGGTGTGCTTCAACACCGTGGAAGCGCAAAAGCGCAACATTCCCAAGCCCGAGACCTGGAAGGACCTGACCAAGCCCGCGTACAAGGGCCAGATCGTCATGCCCAACCCGGCGTCCAGCGGCACCGGCTTCTTTGACGTGACTGCCTGGCTGACCCTCTGGGGCGACGACAACGGCAAGGGCGGCGGCTGGAAGTACATGGACGCGCTGCATGAAAACATCGCGCAGTACACGCACTCGGGCTCCAAGCCCTGCAACATGGCAGCGTCGGGTGAATTTGTGGTGGGCATTTCGTTTGAGTACCGCGCCAACAGCAACAAGGCCAAGGGCGCGCCGATTGACCTGGTGTTCCCCAAGGAAGGGCTGGGCTGGGACCTGGAGGCCTTTGCCATCCACAAGGGCACCAAGAAACTGGCGGCCGCCAAGAAGCTGGCCGACTGGGCGTCGAGCAAGGACGCGATGCTGCTGTACGGCAAGAACTTCGCCATCACCGCGCAGCCGGGCGTGGCCGCGCCGTTGGCCAACGTGCCCAAGGACTACGAGGCACGCCTGGTGAAGATGGACTTTGCCACCACCGCCGCCAATCGCGAGCGTGTCCTCGCTGAATGGACAAAACGCTATAACTCGAAGACAGAAAAGCGCTGATCCCCGCCAAACCGGGCCGCATGGTGGACACACCCTGCGGCCCTTTTTGATTCCCTCATGACCCACGATCTGTTTCTTGAGCTGCGCAACATCCGCAAGGCGTTTGGCGGGTTCACCGCGCTGCATGACATCAACCTGCAGATCCGCAAGGGCGAATTCGTCTGCTTCCTGGGCCCGTCGGGCTGCGGCAAGACGACGCTGTTGCGCATCATCGCGGGGCTGGAGGTGCAGACCTCTGGTGAGGTGTTCCAGGCGGGCCGCGATATTTCGCGGCTGCCGCCCGCGCAGCGCGACTACGGCATCGTGTTCCAGAGCTATGCGCTGTTTCCCAACCTGAGCGTGGCCGACAACGTGGCCTACGGCCTGGTCAACCGCAAGGCGCCGCGTGCCGAGATTCGCCAGCGCGTGAGCGAGCTGGTCAAGCTGGTGGGCCTGCCGGGCAGCGAGGGCAAATACCCCAGCCAGCTGTCGGGCGGGCAGCAGCAGCGCATTGCATTGGCGCGGGCGCTGGCCACGCGCCCGGGCCTGCTGCTGCTGGACGAGCCGCTGTCCGCGCTGGACGCGCTGGAGCGGGTGCGCCTGCGCTCGGAAATCCGCGCGTTGCAGCAGCAGCTGGGCGTGACCACCATCATGGTCACGCACGACCAGGAAGAAGCGCTGAGCGTGGCCGACCGCATCGTGGTCATGAACCACGGCGTGATCGAGCAGGTGGGCACGCCCTATGACATTTACCGCGAGCCGGCCTCGCCCTTCGTGGCAGATTTCGTGGGCAAGGTCAATGTGCTGCCCGCGCGCGTTGTGGCCGGCGAGCTGCGCCTGGGCGAGCTGTGCATCCCCTGCGACGGCGCCGACCGCGACGCACGCATCTACCTTCGCCCCGAAGACGTGCTGGCCCGCCCCATCAGCGAGGGCGACGCCCATGTGTTTGACGCCGTGATTGAAAAGATCGAATTCCTGGGCTCGTACTGCCACGTGCATGTGACGTCGCCGGCGCTGCAGCCGCACAAGCTCACGGTGTACCTGTCGCTGAATTTCCTGTCCGAGCAGTCGCTGGCAGCCGGCTCCACTCTCAAGCTGCGGCTGCTGCCCGAGCGGCTCAAGGTGTTCTAGGCCATGACCAACGCCGCTGCCGTCGCCGCGACGGGCGCGCCCGTTTCACAAAAGGCGCACTGGACTGACCGCATCGCCCATGCCGCGCTGGCCATCGTGGCGCTGGCGCTCATTGCCTTCCTGGCGTTCCCGCTGCTGGCCATCCTTCAACAGGCAGCTGAGGGCAAGGAGGGCGAATTCGTCGGCCTGGCCAACTTCATTGCCTATGCGCAGACGCCCGCGCTGCTGGAAAGCCTGTGGAACAGCCTCTGGGTGTCGGCGCTGGTCACGGCCATCACCATTCCACTGGCGTTTGGCTTTGCCTATGCGCTCACGCGCTCGTGCATGGCGTACAAGCCGCTGTTTCGCGGCATCACGCTGGTGCCGCTGCTGGCACCGTCGCTGCTGGCGGCCATCTCGCTGATCTACTGGTTTGGCAACCAGGGCGTGCTGAAAGCCTGGCTGACCAGCATCGGCATCGCCGAGATCTATGGCGCACCTGGCATCGTGGTGGCCGAGTGTTTCGCGGTGTTCCCGCATGCGCTGATGATCCTGGTGACGGCGCTGAGCCTGTCGGACGCGCGCCTGTACGAGGCGGCCGATGCCATGGGCACCACGGCCGCGCGCAAATTCTTCACCATCACGTTGCCGGGCGCGAAATATGGCTTGATTTCGGCGGCGCTGGTCACCTTCACGCTAGTCATCACGGACTTCGGCATCCCCAAGGTGATTGGTGGCAACTTCAACGTGCTGGCCACCGATGTGTTCAAGCTGGTCATCGGCCAGCAGGACTTTGCCAAGGGCGCGGTCGTGGCCATCCTGCTGCTGGCGCCCGCGGTGCTGACCTTTGGCGTAGACAGCTATGTGAGCCGGCGCCAGACTGCCATGCTCACGGCGCGCGCCGTGCCGTATCGGCCCAAGCCGTCGCGCGGCTATGACATCGTGATGACGCTGTACTGCTGCGTCATTGCCTTTCTGGTGCTGGCCATGCTGGGCATGGCGGTGTTTGCGTCGTTTGCCAGCTTCTGGCCGTACAACCTGTCGCCCAGCCTGCGCCACTACACCATGGGCCTGGTGGACGCCGAGGTGGGCGTGGGCTTTGTCAACAGCCTGAAGATGGCCGCGGGCACGGCGGTGTTTGGCACGGCGCTGGTGTTCTGCGGCGCCTACCTGCTGGAAAAGACCAAGGGCATGGACAGCCTGCGCGGCCTGGTCCGGCTGCTGGCCATGCTGCCCATGGCTGTGCCGGGGCTGGTGCTGGGGCTGGGTTACATCTTTTTCTTCAACGAGCCGAAGAACCCGCTGAACGGCTTGTACCACACCGTCACGCTGCTGACGCTGTGCACCATCGTGCACTTCTACACCACCGGCCACCTGACGGCAGTCACGGCGCTCAAGAGCCTGGACAGTGAGTTTGAGGCGGTGAGCGCATCGCTCAAGGTACCGTTCTTCAAGACCTTCTGGCGTGTGACGCTGCCCATCTGCACGCCCGCGCTGGTGGATATTGCACGCTACTTCTTCATCAATGCCATGACGACGATCTCGGCCGTGGTGTTTTTGTATTCGCCTGAAACCAAGGTGGCGTCCATTGCCATCCTGAATCTGGACGAGGCCGGCGAAATGGGCGCGGCGGCGGCGATGGCGGTGCTGATCCTGATCGCGTCGAGCATCGCGATGGGGCTTTTTACGGCGCTCGCGTGGTGGGTGAATCGCCGCACCCAGGCCTGGCGAGGCGACCGATAACAAACCGAGAAGCACGATGGACAGAGACAAAATCCTCCTTACCCCCGGCCCGCTGACCACCACGCTGCGCACCAAGCTCGCCATGCTGCGCGACTGGGGGTCGTGGGACAGCGATTTCAACGCCGTGACCGCGCGCGTTCGCCAGAGCCTGCTGGCCATCGTCAACGGCCAGGACAGCCATGTGGTGGTGCCCCTGCAGGGCAGCGGTACGTTCAGCGTCGAGGCGGCCGTGGCCACCATCGTTCCGCGCGACGGCCACGTGCTGGTGCTGGACAACGGCGCCTACTGCAAGCGCGCGGCCAGACTCACCAACCTCATGGGGCGGCGCTGCACGGTGGTGGATTTCGGCGACCATGAGCAGGTCTCGCCGGCTGTGCTGGATGAAACGCTCAAGGCCGACCCCAGCATCACGCATGTGATCGTCATCCACTGCGAAACCGGCGCCGGCGTGCTCAACCCGTTGCAGCAGCTGTCCGACGTCTGCGCCGCGCACGGCAAGGGCCTGATCGTGGACGCGATGAGCTCGTTCGCGGCCATCGAGATCGACGCACGCAAGCTGAAGTTCGACGCGCTGATCGCCGCCAGCGGCAAATGCCTGGAGGGCGTGCCCGGAATGGGTTTCGTCTTCATCCGCAAAGCCATCCTGGACGGCTGCGCGGGCCGCAGCCAGAGCCTGGCCATGGACCTGCACGACCAGTACACCTACATGGAAAAGACGGGCCAGTGGCGCTTCACGCCGCCCACGCACGTGGTGGTGGCGCTGGCCGAGGCCATTGCACAATTCGAGGCCGAAGGGGGCCAACCCGCGCGTCTGGCGCGCTACACGGCCAACTACCGCGCGCTGATCGACGGCATGGGCCGCCTGGGCTTCATGCCCTTTCTGGACCCGGCCATCCAGGCGCCGATCATCGTGACCTTTCATGCGCCGGGCGATGCGCGCTATGAGTTCAAGGCCTTCTACAACGCGGCACGCGCCCACGGTTTCATCCTGTATCCCGGCAAGCTCACACAGGTGGAGACATTTCGCGTAGGCTGTATTGGCGCGATCGGCCCTGATGAAATCAACCAGGCTGTGCACGCGGTAGAGCTTGCCCTGCAAGACCTGGGCATCGCCTCTGGGGAACCGTCCATCCAAGGAGACTGACACATGGCCAAAGTCCATCCGGCGGTCGCCGCCGTGCAGAAGTCCGGCACGCAAAAGGTCAAGGTCGCGGTCAGCGACATCGACGGCATCCTGCGCGGCAAGTACCTGCACGTGGGCAAGTTCCTGGGCGCGGCCGAGCCCTACCCCGCTGGCGGTTTCGGCTTTTGCGACGTGGTGCTGGGCTGGGACATGATGGACACCTGCTACGACAACACCACGGTCACCGGCTGGCAGCACGGCTTTCCCGACGCACTGGCCCGGCTGGACCTGGACACGGCGCGCCATGTGCCGTGGGACGGCAACGTGCCGTTCTTCCTGGGCGAATTCGTCAACGCCGACGGCACGCCGCACGGTGCCTGCCCGCGACAGGCATTGAAGCGCGTGCTCAAGCGCGCCGACAAGCTGGGCTTTCAGGTCATGACCGGCATGGAGTTCGAGTGGTACAACTTCCTGGAGACGCCGCAGAGCTGGGCTGCCAAGAAGGGCGTGGCGCCCGAGGTGCTGACGCCGGGCATGTTTGGCTACTCGCTGTTGCGTGCCAACCAGAACCGCGATTTCTTCAACGCCCTCATGGACGAGATGCTGGCGTTCAGGGTGCCCATCGAGGGCCTGCACACCGAGACTGGCCCGGGCGTGTACGAGGCCGCCATCGGCTTCAGCGAGGCACTGGAGCAGGCCGACCGCGCCATCCTGTTCAAGACCGGCACCAAGGAAATCGGCTCGCGCTTCGGCATCATGCCCAGCTTCATGGCCAAGCCGCACCAGCCGCTGCCGGGCTGCAGCGGCCATATTCACCAGAGCTTGAGTGACGGCAAAAAGAATCTGTTTTTTGACGCGAAGTCACCGCGCAAGATGAGCAAGCTCTTTGAAAGCTACCTGGCCGGCCAGGTGGCCTGCCTGATGGAGTTCGGGCCGATGATCTGGCCCACCATCAACAGCTACAAGCGGCTGGTGGACGGCTTCTGGGCACCCGTCAAACCCACCTGGGGCATGGACAACCGCACGGCCAGCTTCCGTGTGATTGCGGGGTCGGCGAAAGCGACGCGTCTGGAGACCCGTTGTCCGGGCGCCGACGTCAACCCCTACCTCGCCCACGCCGCCTTGATCGCTGCCGGCCTGTATGGCGTGGAAAAGGGCCTGAAGCTCACCACACCGCCCATCACCGGCACCAACGGCGGCGCCGAGAACATTCCGCGCGCGCCGCGCACGCTGATCGAGACGACGCGCATCTTCCGTGAGTCCAAGGTGGCGCGCGACATGCTGGGCGACACCTTCGTCGACCACTTCGCTGCGACGCGCGAGTGGGAATGGCGGCAGTGGCTGGATGCGGTCACTGATTGGGAAATGAAGCGGTATTTCGAGATTATTTGATATGCCTGTTGCTGCTGCATTGTTGGCTGTCGCTGCTTCGCGGCAGGCGGTGCCCGGCGGGGGCTCTCACTGCGGCGGTTTTTGCTTCGCAAAAACTCCGCTGCGGTGCTCGGGGGTCAGTCGCGCCGCGGAACTCGCTGCACTACGCTTCGCTTCGTTCCGCTCAAACAGCCGCGGCGAGCATGTGCACGATGCGCGCCAAGGCGCGCCGACATTCCCCCCTGCGCTCCTCGCCGCCGCAGAGGTCGCCCCCGCCGGGCACCGCCTGCCGCGAAGCAGGGGATTGGCAGTCCACCGGCGGCGCGCCAACATAGTCTCTGCAAAGCCTGCCTGCCGGGCACACCGGCCTGGGGGCGCCTCTGTGACGCTGAGCAGCGCAGGGGTGAGTGTCGGCGCGCGCCAGCGCGCTTCGTGCTCTGACTCACCGCACCTGTTTGAGCGCAGCGCGCAGCGCGTAGCGAGTTGTGCGGTGCGACCGAACTCCGAGCAGCGCAAGGGAGTCGCCGCAGGCGACCGTCACAGTGAAGCCCCCAGGCCGGTGTGCCCGGCAGGCAGGCTTTGCCGCGAGGTGCAAGCGTAAAGACAAGCAACGAAACCTACGAAACTCCACAATGACCATCACAGGCTTCTCCTTCCCCACAGCCATCAAGTTCGGCGCCGGCGCGCGCAAGCTTGTGGCCGACCACCTGAAAGAGCAGGACCTCAAGCGCCCGCTGATCGTGACCGACAAGGCGCTGGCCGCATTGCCGGTGCTGGCCGAATTCAAGACGCATCTCAATGGACTGGAAGCGGCAGTCTTCAACGGTGTGTTCGGCAACCCCACCTGCAGCCAGGTGATGGACGGCGCGGCCGCGTACAAGGCCCACAACGCTGACTGCGTGATCGGCTTTGGCGGTGGCGCTGCGCTGGACGTGGCCAAGGTGGTGGGCATTGCCGCCACGCACGAGGGTGACATCCTCGAATACGTGTGGGACCACCCCAACGTGCGCCCCATTGTCAACGCGCTGCCGTACTTCGTGGCGCTGCCCACCACCTCGGGCACGGGCTCCGAGGTCGGCCGTTCGTCGGTGGTCAGTGAAAACGACACCCACCTCAAGCGAGTGGTGTTCAGCCCGAAGATTCTGGCCAAGTGCGTGTTCGCCGACCCCGAGCTCACGCTGGGCCTGCCCCCGCAGGTGACGGCCGCCACCGGCATGGACGCGCTCACGCACAACATTGAAAGCTACCTGTCACCCGCCTACCACCCGCTGTGCGACGGCATCGCGCTGGAAGGCGCCCGCATCGCGGCGGCGGCGTTGCTCACGGCGGTGAACGAGCCGGGCAACCTGAAGGCGCGCAGCGACATGATGATGGCGTCCATGATGGGCGCGATTGCCTTTCAGAAAGACCTGGGGGCGGTGCACTCGTGCGCGCATGCGCTGGGGGCTGTGTGCGACCTGCACCACGGCCTGGCCAACGCGCTGATGATCGACACCGTGATGGAATGGAACTACGAGGCCGTGCCCGCGAAGTTTGACGAGCTGGCCCATGTGTGCGGTGTGTCCGGCGGCGGGGAGAACTTCGTGCCGTGGCTGCGCGCGCTGAAGGCGCGCGTGGGCATCACCGGGCGGCTGTCGGCGCACGGCGTGAAGGCAGAGCACATCCCGCGCCTGGTGGAGATTGCCACGGCCGACATCTGCCACCAGACCAACCCCAGGCCCTGCACGGCGGCGGACTTCAAGGCGCTGTTCGAGGCCGCGCTCTGACCCCATGGACCGCCTGAAGATCGGCATCAGCGCCTGCTTCTTTCACCCCGACCCGGGGCGCAAGGTCGCGGCCAGCAAGACGCTGCAGTTCATTGAACAGTCCACCGCGCACTGGGTCATGTCGCTGGGCGCGCTGCCGTTCATGGTGCCCGCGCCCAGCGGCGATACCTTTCGCGGCGACGTGGCCGTGGCCGACTATGCCCATGCGCTGGACGGCATCGTCATGCACGGCGGTGCCGATGTGTGGCCCGGCAGCTATGGCGAACAGCCCTTGCGCCCCGAATGGACGGGCGACCGCGTGCGTGATGAATACGAAATGGCGCTGGTGTGCGCCTTCAGCGCAGCGGGCAAGCCGGTGTTCGGCATCTGCCGCGGCCTGCAGCTCATCAACGTGGCGCACGGCGGCACGCTGTACCAGGACATCGCGACGCAAAAGCCCGGCGCGCGCACCCACCGCGACGCGGATGCGTACGACCTGAACTTCCATGACGTGAGCATTCTGCCGGGCACGCGCCTGGCCGACCTGCTGGGCGGTGCGGGCAACCACACCATCAACAGCGTGCACCACCAGGGCATCAAGGACCTGGCGCCCGGCTTCACCGTGGAGGCGACCTCGCCCGACGACGGCGTGATCGAGGCTATCCGTTCGACAGGCGATGCGTGGATTCATGCGGTGCAATGGCACCCGGAATTCCACCGGGCCGACCTGGGCGTGGTGGACGACACCCCTTTGTTGCAAGACTTTCTGGACGCCGCGCGAGCGGCGCGCCGTACTTCGTAAACACCATGACCACACTTGCCGTACACAATCCCGCCACTGGTGCAAAGATCACCGACCTGCCGGCCGACGACGCCGCATCCGTCGCGGCCAGGGCCGCCGCGGCCCGCGCCGCGCAGCCCGCCTGGGCCGCCACGCCGCTGGACGCGCGCAAGGCCTGCATCACGCAATTCCGCGCCGGCGTGGTGCGTGACCTGGAGCAGCTGGCCGCCACCATGACGCGCGAAACCGGCAAGCCCATCAAGATGTCGCGCAACGAACTCAACGGCCTGCTGGGCCGCATCGACTTCTTCCTGGAAGAAATCGAGCTGTCGATGGCGACGGAGACCGTCTATGACGAAGGCGGCATGACCGAACAGATCCAGCACACGCCGCTGGGCGTGGTGGCCAACATCTCGGCCTGGAACTACCCGTGGTTCGTGGGCTGCAACGTGATCATCCCCGCGCTGCTCACGGGCAACGCCGTGCTGTACAAGCCGTCGGAATACGCGGCCATGACCGGCCTGGAAATTGCCCGCCTGCTGCACGAGGCGGGCGTGCCGCGCGATGTGATGGCCTGCCTGATTGGCACGGGCGAGGTCGGCACGGCGCTGCTGGCGCAGCAGATTGACGGCGTGTTCTTCACCGGCTCGGTGGCCACGGGCCGCAAGATCGCGCAAGCCGTGTCGGGCAAATTCATCAAGCTGCAGCTGGAGCTGGGCGGCAAGGACCCGACCTACGTGGCCGACGATGCCGACCCGAAAGCCGCTGCCGAGTCGCTGGCCGACGGCGCCATGTACAACACCGGCCAGAGCTGCTGCAGCGTGGAGCGCATCTACGTGCATGAGGCGATCCACGACGCGTTCGTCCAGCATTTCGTCGATACCGTCAAAGGCTTCACCGCCGGCGACCCGATGAGCGACGGCACCTACATTGGCGCCATCACCCGTGCGCCGCAGCTGGACGTGCTGGACGCACAGGTGGCCGATGCCAAAGCCAAAGGCGCCACGCTGCTGGCCGGCGGCGCGCGTGGCGCGGGCCCCGGCAACTGGTACCAGCCCACGGTGTTCAGCAACGTCAACCACACCATGGAGTTGATGAAGGAAGAAAGCTTCGGCCCCATCATCGGCATCCAGAAAGTGTCGGGTGATGCGCAAGCGGTACAGCTGATGAACGACACGCACTATGGCCTGACGGCCGGCGTGTACACGCGCGACGAAGGCCGCGCCCAGCGCATCCTTGAACAGGTCAACGCCGGCAGCGTGTACTGGAACTGCTGCGACCGCGTGAGCCCGCGCCTGCCCTGGAGCGGCGTGGGCGACAGCGGCGTGGGCCTCACGCTGTCCACCTACGGCATCGATACGTTCACGCGGCCCAAGGCATGGCATCTGCGGCAAGCCGGATGAAGCTGACGCTGTTCGACCTGGACCACACGCTGCTGTCGGGTGACAGCGATGTGCTGTGGGTGGATTTTCTGATGGACCGGGGCGTGGTGGACCGCGCGGCATTCGCCGCGCGCAACGCCGATGTGGAAGCGCGCTACAAGGCCGGCACCGTCAACGCGCAGGAGTTTGCCGACTTTTACGTGGGCACACTGGCTGGGCGCACGCCGGCGCAGTGGGAGCCGCTGCGCCAGGAGTTTCTGGCCACGCACATCGTGCCGCGCATTCCGCCGGCTGCCATCGCGCTGGTCAACCAGCACCTGGACGCGGGCGAGCTGGTCGTGCTCACCACGGCTACCAACCGCTTCATCACCGAACTGACGGCGCTGTACCTGGGCATCGAACACCTGATCGCCACCGACTGTGAGCTGGGCCGCGACGGCACATTCACCGGCCGCACCCAGGGCACGCTGAACATGCGCGAAGGCAAGGTCGCGCGGCTGCATGAGTGGCTGTACGCGCGCGGCCATGCGCTGGCGCAGCTGGACAGCACCGCCTACAGCGACAGCATCAACGACTTGCCGCTGCTGTCGGCGGTGAACCACCCGGTGGCGGTGGACCCGGATGCGAAGCTGGCGCAGCAGGCGCGCGAGCGGGGGTGGCGGGTGATCCAGCTGGCGCGCTGATCCATCCGTACGGCGCGATTGAAGCCTTGCTCTATTTTTTCGAGCTTTCTCGGAAGAGAGGTAACTTGTTGATTTTCAAAGGAAATTCGATTTCTTCTTTTAAAAATCTCTACTTTTCTCTTTTTTTTTCAAAGACGGGCTTGCCAGCGTTCTCCGACTGAAGACGCCGTGGCGGCACGGCGCCTTGTTCGCGCCGCCCTGCCGCAACGGGCGCTCATCCCGGAGAAACCAGAAAGTGGTTGACTACCCCAAGCGGCCGATCTTTTCCCTCGCCGCCTCCTGATGCACCCCCAGCGCCGCCAGACAAGGCGCAAACCGCCGGCTGAAGCCATCGGCCTCCCGCACCCGCGCCAGGAACTGCGCCGCCAATGCGTCCGCTTGCCGCCAGGTGTCATGGCCCACGCTTGCGTGCAGGTTCGCCGGCGCCAGCGTGTCGGGCAGGCCGCCGCCCGATCGCGGCGCAAACGCCATGGGCGTCATGTCGTAGGCCGGTGCCAGCGCCCACGGGCGGCCCTCTTCGGTCATGAACGACAGGTTGCCCGCGTGCATGTCGGTATTGCCGATCAGCGTGCCGAACGCCCACAGCAGCGCGGCGCCAGGCAAGGCGTCCGCGCGCACATGGCCGGCGTCGGCCAGGCGTTGCACGGTCACGGGCCAGGGGGCAGCGCCACCGCCCACAAATTCCGCGTCCAGCGCCGTGAGCGACAGCAGGCCGCGCCGGCCCAGTGTGTCCACGCGGTCGAAGCGCTCCACTTCCAGAAAGCGTTGCCCCGCCGCGTCCAGCAGCGCGGTGCGCGCGGCGGGCACGCCTGCGTCGGCCAGCGTCTGCAGGGCGAGGTGCTCGGCCAGCAGCAGGTCGCGCCAGCGCTGCGTGACCGGGCCGGGCTCGGGCTCGCTGAACTTCACGAGCACATGGCGCGCGCCGGCGGCGGTGTCGGCCCATGCCATGAACTTGGGCTGCTCACCGCCGGCGGACGAGCCGGGTGACTCGCCCTGGGCTGCTTCACGCGCCAGCCGGGGGTATGCGGTGGCTTTGCCGGTCTGCGCAATGGGCGCCGGCACGGCGGCGGCCAGGAACTGTGCGCGCGCTGCGTCGCCCAGCAGCAGGTTGCCCACCGGGTCGTGCCCCTGCGCCAGCAGCGCGCGCAGGGCGTGGGTGTCGGACCAGTCCGCCAGCCGGGGCGGCAGGCCCATCGCCCCACCGTGGCGCGCCACCCAGGCCCGGCCCAGGTAGCCCTGCGGGCGCATGTCCAGCAGCCACCAGGGCAGGCCGGGGGTGTAGTGAGTACCGCCGGATGGTGTCTGCATGACGAAGCCGTCGGGCCGCACGGGCACCAGCGTGCCCAGGTGCTGCAGCTGACCCGCCGCGTCCACGCGGTAGACGGGGATGTCGGGCAACGCACGGGCCGTGTCGCGCAGGGCGTACTGAATAGATCGCGCGGCGCCGATGCGCACCACCTCGCTGCCCAGCGCGGCCAGCCGACGCGACAGCGTGGGCTGGCTCAAACCCAGCGCCTGAGCCAATGCCCGCGCGGGCTGCGGCCCGCCGGCCAGCTGCAGGCGCAGGGGATCGATGGCGACGTCGGTGGCCATATTCGCAGAATATGAATAGATTTGTGAATAGATAAATGAATAGATATTCTAGTCATTTCGGCGCTGGCAAGTTGCGGCACCGTCCGACAAGCCGGCCGTGGCGACGGGTTCACAATGGTGCCCAACATGCCCGACAACCGCCTCAAGATCGGCCTGTCGGCGTGCTTTTCGCACGCCGACCCTTCGCGTTCGCTGTTCACCAACAAGACGCTGCAGTACGTGGAGCAGTCCATCGCGCACTGGATCATGTCTGCCGGCGCCATGGTGGTCATGGTGCCCTGCCCCACGGGTGAGACGGCGCGCGGCGACGTCAAGCTGTCGCATTACGCGCAGTGGCTGGACGGCGTGGTGATGCATGGCGGCGCCGACGTGTGGCCCGGCAGCTATGGCGAGGAGCCGCTGCAGGACGCATGGATTGGCGACCGCATCCGCGACCTGTACGACCTGGCGCTGGTGGAGGCCTTCGAGCAGGCGGGCAAGCCCATCTTTGGCGTGTGCCGTGGCATGCAGCTGATCAACGTGGCCTTTGGCGGCACGCTGTACCAGGACATCGAAACCCAGCATTACCACCCCCAGACGCTGCGCCACCGGGACGCGGTGACCTACGACCAGAACTTTCACGAGATCGAGCTGGTGGAGTATTCGCACCTGGCCGCCCTGTACCCCGGCGTGCTGCGCGCGCGGGTCAACAGCATCCACCACCAGGCGGTCAGGAACCTGGCGCCGGGCTTCACGGTGGAAGCCTGGAGCGAGCCCGACCGCATCCCCGAGGCGATCCGGCGCCTGGCCCCTGCCGGGCGCGACCAGGCGGGCGGCTACATTGCCGCCACGCAATGGCACCCCGAATTTCACAAGGTCGGCGGCAACACGCTGGACGACACGCCCATCCTCATGGACTTCCTGTCGGCCTGCACGCAGGCGCGCAACCGCAAACGCCCGCCGCCGCGCAGCCTGCCGGGCCAGATACGCGACCGGGCGGCGCGGCTGTTGCGACAGGCGCTGCTGTCGCGCCAGGATTGACGGATCCCGACGGGTGCTATCCATGCACGCCGCGTGAATCGTCAGGCGCCTGGGCGCGGTCGTTCATGCCGTAGTCGCGCACCACGGCGGCCACGCGCAGGCGGTAGTCGGCGAAAGCCACCGCGCGGCCAAAGGCCTGCGTGCGACGGTGCGGCTCCAGGTTGCGCCACTGCGCGACGGCCGCCTCGTCGCGCCAGAAGCTCAGCGACAGCAGCTTGCCCGGGGTGGTGAGGCTCTGGAAGCGTTCGATGGAGATGAAGCCGTCGATCCGTTCCAGCAGCGGGCGCAACGCGGCGGCGGCGTCCAGGTAGGGCTGCATCTGGCCGTCGGCCGGCGTCACTTCAAAGATCACGGCCATCATGATGTGGCTCCCGTCAAGGTGGGCAAGCCGTTGAACGTGCCGTCCACCAGCTCGCAGAACGTGCGCTCCTCGCGCAGTATGAAGCGCAGGCGCTGCGCCAGCTGGAAGTTTTCACGCCCTTGCGCGTCGGACTTCAGCAGTGCGCGGTAGGCTTCATACGCGGCCAGACTGTCAAAGCCGATCAGACCCCAGGCGACGTCGCTGGTGCCCTCGTGCGGCAGAAAGTAACCCAGCAGATGGCCGCCGCAGCGCGGGATGATGCGCCCCCAGTTTTCGGCATACGCCTTGAAGGCGTCGCGCTGGAACGGGTCGATCTGGTAGCGGATGAAGCAGGTGAGGTTCATGGGTTCTCCTTGGATGGAGCCGCGATCTTGCGCGGCCGCGGTGCCAGAATGCTTCGTCGCGCAGCGAAGCATGGGCTGCCTGGCGCGCCCTACGCTCGCACCATGAACACCAACCAGATCGCCCACATCGCCGCGCTCGTCGGTGAGCCCGCGCGCACCGCCATGCTGCTGGCGCTGATGGACGGCCGCGCGCTCACGGCGCATGAACTGGCCGCCGCCGGCAACATCGGCGCGGCCACCGCCAGCCGGCATCTGGCGCTGCTGGTGGATGCGGGCTTGTTGCGCGTGCAACGCCAGGGCCGCCACCGCTACCACGCACTCGCCTCGCCCGAGGTGGCGCACGTGCTGGAAGGCATCATCCAGCTGGCGGCCCTCCAGGCGCCAGCGCCGCGCGTCGTGACCGGCCCGCGCGACGCCGCGCTGCTTCTCGCGCGCACCTGCTACGACCACATCGCCGGCCGGCTGGGCGTGGCGATCACGCAGCACCTGCTGGACGAAGGCGCGATCGCGTTCGACGGCGAGGCGGGCCACGTGACGGACCGCGCGACGGCGGTGCTGGCCCGCCTGGGCCTGGATGCGGGGGCACTGTCGGGCGGCGCGGGCAGGCGCCCGCACTGCCGGCCCTGTCTGGACTGGAGCGAGCGGCGCGCCCACGTCGCAGGGCGCCTCGGCGCGCTGATCTGCAGCCACTGCCTGGACAGCGGCTGGCTCGCGCGGCGGCAGGACTCGCGCGCGCTGCAGGTCACGCCCCAAGGCGCGGTGGCGCTGCGCAACGGGCTCGGCGCCGCGCGCTGGAGCGCGTTGGCGCAGGACTGAGCCGGGCTCAGTCGAAGTCGAACAGCTCGCCGAGGAAGCCCTCGCGCTTTTTCTTGCGGTAGTAGCCGCGGTCGTCGTAGTGCTGGGCGGGGCGCTGCTGCTGATAGGGCGGTTGCTGGTACTGAGGCTGCTGCACGGGCGGGGCCTGCTGCACCGGCGCGGCCGCGGGCGCGGCGCGTTCGATGATCTTGTCCAGCTCGCCGCGGTCCAGCCAGACGCCGCGGCACTGCGGGCAGTAGTCGATCTCGATGCCGCTGCGCTCGGACATCACCAGGTTCACGCCATCACAGGTCGGGCATTTCATGTTCGGGGTTCTCGTGGGTTGCAAGCGGGTATTGTTGCGGCGTCAGATGCGCCGCCGTGCAGGAAGTTTCCGACACCGGCTGTGAGACGGAGGTATTGACCCTTTGATGCATGCGCCCATTCAAGCCCGCAACCTGAGCTTCAGCTGGCCCGGCCGGCCGCCGCTGTTCAGTGGCCTGTCGTTCACCGTCCCGCCGGGTGTGACATGGCTCACCGGCGACGAGCAGACCGGCAAGACCACGTTGCTGCGCCTGCTGGCCGGCGAACTCACACCGCAGGCCGGCGCCGTGCAGGTCACCAGCCCGGTATTCTGGGTCGACCCGCGCAACGACGGTGGCGACGCGCTGACGCCGCCGCAGTGCTTTGAACGCATGGCGCAGCGGCACCCGGCCATGGACCGCATGCTGCTGGACGAACTGGTCGACGCGCTGGACCTGGCGCCGCACCTGGCCAAGCGGCTGGACATGCTGTCCACCGGCTCGCGTCGCAAAGTCTGGCTGGCGGCGGCGCTGGCGTCGGGCGCCGCGCTCACGCTGCTGGACCAGCCCTTCGCCGCCGTGGACAGGGCGTCGATGCGCGTGATCACCGCCGCGCTGGGCGTTGCGGCGGCCGCCGGCCGCGCCTTCGTTGTGGCCGACTACGAGCCGCCGCCGGACGCAGCCCTGGCGGCCACGATCAACCTGGACGCCTGAGCGTCCCGGCGCGCAGGCCGCTGGCCGCGCCGAACAAGGCCAGCGCCAGCGCCACGAGCGGGCCGCTGGGCGCATCCAGCTCCCACGATGCCGCCAGGCCCAGCCCGGCCGCGGCGACGGCGCCGGCCATCGCCGTGACGCGGCGCGCGCCCGCGCGCTGCCACAAGCCCGGCGCGATCAGCGCCGCGAATACCACGAACAAGCCCAGCACCTGCACGGCCTGGCTGGCCACCAGCGCAAACCCCGCATAGAACCATGCGTCGCGTTCCAGACGGCGGCCCATGACCGTCACGGCGGCGGCGCACAGCGCCAGGGTGGCGACCTGCCGCCAACCCGACCACAGCAGGTCGGCGGCCAGCAGCGCGTGCAGGTGCTCGGCGCCGTGCGCATCGCCGCGCGCGGTCAGCAGCGCCGCGCAGGCGCAGGCCACGTAGACCAGACCGATCAGGGCTTCGCGCTGCGCGGCCCACGCGCGCGCGAGCGTGGCCACCAGCCCGGCCGCCAGCAGCGCGCCGGCTGCGGCGACGGCCTGCGTCACGGCCCAGTGCGGGTGGTCGCCCAGCGCCATGGCCAGGTCGATGAACACCACGCCACGCGCCAGCACCTGTGCGCCGAGCGGCGCGAGTGCCAGTACGCCGGCCAGCAGCGCCAGCACCGGCGGCAGGAACCACAGTTCCAGAAGCAGTGTGTCGAAGGACGTCACGGCTTGAGCAGGGTGCCCAGCAACTGGTCGAACCAGCGGCCCAGCGCATCGGGCGCCTCGGGGTCGTCCACCGTGGCGGGTAGCTGCAGCACGGGCACCTGGCCCCCCAGCCGCTGGGCCAGCCAGCGCGCCGCGCGCGGGTCCTGGTAGCTGCTGACCACAATGGCGCGTGGTGGCTGGCCGCGCAGCTGCTCCAGCAGCCGCTGCAGGTGGCCCGGTGTGGGCGCCAGCCCCGGCTTGGGTTCCAGGTCGGCCACGGGCTGAATGCCCAGCCAGCGCCACAGGTAGCCGAAGCTCGCATGCTGCGCGGCGACGCGCGCGCCTTTGAGCGGGGCGGCGCGCTGCTCCCACGCGGCGATGCGCTCGCGCCACTGCGCCGCGAACGCGGCTTCACGCTGCGCGATCTGCGCCTGCTGCGCGGGCAGCAACTGCTGCAACCGCGCGCTCCAGGCACGCGCCACCGCCAGCACGCGTTGCGGGTCGGCGTGCAGGTGGGGGTTGCCCTGCGCATGCACGTCGCCCGCGAACGGGTTGCCGCCCGCGCCGGGCTGCAGGTCGATCAGCGTGACGGCGTCGGCGGCCAGGAACAGGCCCGGCGCGCCGTCCTGTACGCGCGGGTTGCCGGCGCGCTGCTGCAGCGTGGGCAGCCAGCCACTTTCGAGTTCCGCGCCCGTGCAGATCGCGGCGTCGGCCGCGCGCAGCTGGGCGATCAGCGCGGGGCGGGCCTCGATGTGGTGCGGGTCCTGTTGCGCATGGGTGGCGACGTGCGGCCGGCCTGGGCCACCGCTCGCGCCAGGGCGGCGGCTGGCTGGGGTTTGCCATCCGCCAGCAGGGTCAGCATCGCCGCCTGTTCGCGGTTGAGGTGTCGGGCGAGTTCCGCCAGCGGGGGCAGGGTGCGTTGCACGTCCGGCGTCAACGCCAGGCGGTCCCATGAGTCGTCGGCCAGCGCCCGCGGCGGGCCCATCGGTGGCTAGTCCAATGGCCCGGGCCGACCAATGGATACATTCATGTCCAGGGTTGGCCCACCTGGCAACCGGCCGATTGGCGACGAACCGTCCCGAGAGGACGGTGCCTCTGGGTCGATCCATCGGTACCGACGGTTTGATCCGTTGCCGCCGTCTTGCGCCACCTGGCCCTTGGCAAATGCCCAGGTCAACATTTTGCTGAGGTTCGACATGGTTGTGCTTTCCAGCCATCCTTGGGCAAGGCCCCAGGACTTCAGATCCTGCAGGGAATGCCATTTGTCTTTACCCAGGGCATGCATGTGCGCCAGGAGGCTGGGGACACGTCGTTGCATACCAGCCCGCAAGTGCGGCGCCTCGGCTTGTCCGGATGGCCCGACGGGCTTTCGGATCACAGGGACGACCAGGTAGCGTTGCCTCGTTTCGTTCCAGCGCACGACCTGGCCTGTGCCGTGCAGCAATTTCCGGTTGACTTCTTTGACGGCAACGCCAAGGATGTTCTTCCCCTTCCGATGCTTTGGCAGCGCCTCCAGGGACTCTGCTTTGGTCATGCCATCCCGCGCTCGCAAATTGTCTACCCAGTCTTGTTGCCAGGTCCTCTGGGCAGAGGCCTTCTGCCTTTTTTGGGCGCCGCCGCTTTTCAGGGCGTTCTGGCGCTTGTTCGGGCGTCCTGTCGGGATTTCGCCGGGCGCGAACATGGAAGGCGAAGCCTCCGGCAGGGGCGAATACGGCACCAGGGGCAGGTCCAACGGCGTGACCGGCGTCTCCAGCTCAACAAGTGATGCGGGTTCGACTTCCCAAGGCGCGGGTGACTGCAAGGGCTTTGGCGTTTGCCCCAGCATGTACGGCGTCAGTGGCAGACCGTCCAACGCGTCGTGGCCCATCAGGGCTTCTCCGGCCCGATCGTCTTGGCGTGTGCCGCGGCCAGCCGCGCCGATCATCGGGTTCAGCCGGTAGCCGGCCAGGCCCGTATTGACGGTGACCAGGTCGGCGCCGGCTAGCGCTGCGCTGCAATGCGCATTGAGCGCGCGGACAAGGTCGAACACCCCAAACGTCTGAATGCCGTGACCCGTCGCCTGATTCACTGCTGCCGCCAGGTCGATGAACGTCGCGGGCTCGCCGCCTTGCAGCAGACTCAGCATCGCCACTTGGGCGGCATCGAGTGCCAGCACATGCGCCCCGAGCGTGAGCGTGCTGCCTGAGGCGTCCAGCGCGAACACCGGCGGCTGCGGCGCGCCGGTGTCTGGATCGTCCGCCAGATCGTCAGCGGGCGGCATCCCGCTGTACACGTCGAGGTCACGCGGGCTTTTGGTGTCGCTGGGGGAAAGCTCACCCCGGACACCGTCCCCGTGCGGTACGGCGCCACCCGCACCGCCCGTCGGCGCCTGGACCGACACGGTCTGGAACGCGGAAGTCGGCAGCCCGGTGACCGATCGACGACGGCGCTCGGCTTGTTGCCGGCCTTTTGGGGTCAGTTTCACATAGACCCATGTGCCTTTCGTGGTGCGCCTAAGCAAACCTTGCTTGGCACCCTCGTTGACGGCCTCGCGCGCACTCGTCTCAGGCATAGACAGGCTTTTCCGTACCGTACCCAACGAGTGGCGCCCTTCAGGAAGTCCGGCCAGGTGGGTCAGTACATCGCGCAGATTCGCGCCTTTTTTACGTTGGGCGCGCTTGCCCGCGGCGGTGCCATGCACCTTGACCCGGCGCCTCTGGGGGCCGCTGCCGGTGGGTAGCGGGTCGGCTACCGGCGGGTCCGGTTGTCGGGGCGCAACGCCATGGGGCTGCGCGACGGGCGTGAGTGGGATGCCTGATGTGTTCAGCGTGAAGTACTCGTCCGGCAAGCTCCGCAACGCCGAGAGCAGTTCATCGTCGTCCGGCAGATCGGAAGCGGGCGGCACCACGCTGTACGCGTCGAGGTCACGCGGGTTCTTGGTGTCGCTGGAGGAAAGCTCACCCCGGACACCGTCCCCGTGCGGTACGGCGCCACCCGCACCGCCCGCCGGCGCCTGGACCGACACGGTCTGGAACGCGGAAGTCGGCAGCCCGGTGACCGATCGACGACGGCGCTCGGCTTGTTGCCGGCCTTTTGGGGTCAGTTTCACATAGACCCATGTGCCTTTCGTGGTGCGCCTAAGCAAACCTTGCTTGGCACCCTCGTTGACGGCCTCGCGCGCACTCGTCTCAGGCATAGACAGGCTTTTCCGTACCGTACCCAACGAGTGGCGCCCTTCAGGAAGTCCGGCCAGGTGGGTCAGTACATCGCGCAGATTCGCGCCTTTTTTACGTTGGGCGCGCTTGCCCGCGGCGGTGCCATGCACCTTGACCCGGCGCCTCTGGGGGCCGCTGCCGGTGGGTAGCGGGTCGGCTACCGGCGGGTCCGGTTGTCGGGGCGTAACGCCATGGGGCGGCACCTGGGGGGCGACGGGCCCGTCCGGCCAGCGCATCGGAGCCTTCAGATCGTCTGGCTGACGGTCGATCTTCGTATCCGAGACGAAGGGCTTGTGGCGGGGCAGGGGCCGCAGCGGGTCGATCCGGGGCGGCACGACAGTGCTGGACGACAGCGACGGGGTGCAGACCTGTGACGAGCTGGACGACTGGGACCGGCCGATAGGCGCCAGGGGACGTTCCGGTTCACCATCGCCCCTCACGATGACGGCTTTTTGCGGATCATGTCCACGCACGGTGGCACCGGCCGGAACCGTCAGGACGGTTGGCCGCGTGTAGGGAAGCAAATTGACCGTGATGTAGGGCGGCGCCTCGTGTGTCAAGCCGCTCAGATCCACCGTCCCGTTCCCGTTGGCGGGCAGCGTGACCTCCAGCGACACGCGCGTTAGCTGGTTTAGACCCCGCACCATGCCTTGGGTGGCCGGACCGTCGGCGAGGCAACTGGCCGGCAGCGTCAGCGTCACCCAGTCCTGGCCCGCGGCAGCGAAGCAACGGCGCAAGGCTGCCCACACGGGGGCCGGCATGCGCGGCAGCTCGGGGTTGCCTTGCAGGCGGGACAGATCCAGCCTGCCGGTGGAAAAGGTGGCGCTATGGATGGCATTTGAAATGTTCATATGGCTCTGGATCGAGCACGGGGTCAGTTCGGACGAGCCCGCCCAATCCAGAAGCGCGTTATCCAGTGCGTGCAGCGCCGCTTCACTTTCGCTCGGCGCCGGCGTGGTGTCGATGATCGAAAGCCGTACCTGCGGCAGGAGCGTCTGTGGCAACGGCGTCTGCTGTGCGAACACCAGCGTGCCGGGCGGCGCGTGCAGGCCCCCCGGCGGCAGGCGCGGGCCACCGGGTGCCTGCCCGCTCGGTGGTCCCTGCAGCGGCTGGGCGATGTGCTGCGCGACGGGTAACGCCTGAGCGCGCGGCGTTCCTTCGAACGGCACGGTTTGCACGGCTGGCTGTGCGCCGCCAGGCTGCAGATGGGCCCGGGCGGGTGTATCGGCGGGCTTGAAGCTGGGCATGGGCTGCGGCAGGCCCAGGCTAGGGAGGTCGAAGTTCGACATGGCATGTCCGCGGAGTTCGCAGACATCGAAGTCTGATCGGGCGGCTGCGCGATGGGAATTGTCTGGAAGTAGGGGCGCGAACGGCCCCCGGAACGCATCAACTTCTGGCCGCGCGCGCCTGCCGCTGCTGAACATCCACGCCGTGTGTCCAGCCCGGCACGTTGACGTAGTAGCGCGTGGCCTTGCCCTGGCCCGTGGTCCATAGCAACCCCGCGGCCACCAGCGCCTGCAGATCGCGCGTGGCGGTGGCCTTGGACACGCCGGTCATCTTCATGTACTTGTCGGCGCTCAGCCCGCCCAGGAAGCCGCCGTCGCCGTCGTCCAGCAGGCGCTGCAGCACCTTGCGCTGGCGCGCGCCGATGTCGTGCGCCGCGTGGTCCGCCCAGAAGCGGCTCTTCTGGATCGCGGCGTCCATCATGTCGCCGGAGCGCCGGCAGGCGGCCGCGATCTGCTGCGCGAACCATTGCACCCAGTCGGTCGCATCGCCGTTGCCGCGCTGGGCTGCGTTCAGCGCGTCGTAGTAGCCCGAGCGCGAGGCGAGCAGCTGGCGCGACAGGCTGAACAGCCGCAATGGCCCGCCCTGGTCCTGCGCCAGTGCCATGTCCACGATGGCCCGGCCGATACGGCCGTTGCCGTCCTCGAACGGGTGGATGCTCTCGAACCACAGGTGCGCGATGGCCGCTCTGGCGATGCCATCGAGCGCAGGCTCCTGGTCCGCCACCGGCGTGGTGTCCGCGAACCAATGCAGGAACTGGTCCATCTCAAATGCGACCTTGGCGGACGGCGGCGCTTCGTAGTGAATGGTCTGGCGCCCCAGCACGCCGCTCACGATCTGCATCGGGTCCTCGTGGTCGCGCCAGCGGCCCACGGCAATGCGCTGCAGCCCGCTGGTGCCGCCCGGAAACAGCGCCGACTGCCAGCGGCAGAGCCGGTCAGCATCCAGCGGCTGCGTGAACGCAGCAGAAGCATCGTTGATCACCTCCACCAACCCGTCCACATGCCGGTCGCGCGTGCCCGCGCCGCCCAGCCCCAGCTGGCGCATGACGGACGAACGCACTGACGCCGGGTCGAGCTTTTCGCCTTCGATGGCGGCGGTGGCCAGCACCTCTTGCGCCATCAGCTCCTGCACAACGTCGCCCGCCGGGCTCAGGCCGATGGCGCGCGCCCGGCCGTTTACGTCGCCTTGCAGGCGGCGTGCTTCCAGCAGGGCCGGCCCCACGGCGTCGGCATCGAAGCTGAAATGCGGCCAAGCCGGTTGCTGCCAGACATAGGCCGGGCTTCCCTGGGCGGGGGTCTTGGCGCTCATGAGCCGAATTCTATCCAAATACGGCTCAAAAAGTGAGCCGTATTTGGGCTTTTCCGGCTCCGGGCGTCTTGAGCAGTTCCGAGTCCGGTCCGCCGCCCGCCAGCGCGGCCGCCTGTTGCCGGAGAACCGCCTGCCGGGACGGGTAGATGGCGCCGGGGCTGTGCCGGCACAGCACCTCGGCCAGGTCCCGAACATCGATCTGCGCGTTCGAGCGCCCGGCCGCGAGCATCTGCTCGTCCAGCGCGGCCCAGTCGGCAACGGTCTCGTTGCCCGTGCGGCGGGCGCCCACTGCCTGAGCAAAGTAACGCACCGTCGGCGAGCCATCGCCGCGCAGTCCATCCAGCGCGTCCACGCGCCGCTGCCGCTCCACGTCGAACAGCGCATCTCTCAGCCGTTCCAGCTTCAGGCGGTCGGATACGTCGCTGGGCCGCGTGGTCCGCTTGGACATCAGCATGCCCTCGATGTCCAGTGTCGAAACGGGCACGCCGTCCAGGTCGATGCGCCGCACGTGCGGGCGCAGATCGGCGAAGGTTTTGTCCGCGGCCACGTACAGCAGGTCGATGGCGATATCCCCCTCGAACGCCGTCGAATACCCCTGGTCCATGAACTCGGGTTTCAGGCGGCCGAGCGCGGCCTGGCTGTTGGGTACGGACTGCAGGGCGCGGCGCAGGCGCGCGTTGTTGTCGGGGTCCACCGGCAGGAACAGGTCGATGTCCCGCGTCATGCGGGGAAAACCGTGCAGGGCCATGGCGGCGCCACCGATCAGGACGTATTCGACGCCGTTGTCGTGCAGGGCCTGGGCCAGCAGCGTGATGTCGGTGGGTGTCGGCGGCCGGCGCGCGGCACCATCGCTCACAAGCCACCCCGCGACAGGGCGAGCTGCACGGCCTGCGCGGTCTCGCGCTCTTCATCGAACTGGTTCTTGGCTTGCGGCGTGGGGAAATGCCGGGCGGTTCCTTCGGCGGCATGGGGCGCCAGCTGTTGATGCAAAGCGAGCGCCTGACCCTGCAGCGCGCCCCAGGTGGAGGCAAGCCACCGGCTGCGTTCGAACGGCAGCATGGCCTGAACGCGCAGGGCCTGGTCGAGTTCGCGCTCTGCCTGGTGCGCGGCCATGTCCTGCGCCGTGGTGAAGCTGGGCGCCCGGTTTGCCTCGCCGGCCGGGCCGGCGGCCGGCCGCAACTCGATATCGACGCCCAAAGCCGCGCACAGCCCCCGCAAGGTGCTCACGGTGAAGTCGCCGCCGCCTTCGATGCTCACCAGTGAGCGGCGGCTGACGCCGGCCCGGTCGGCAACGTCCTGCTGCCGCAAGCCTTTTGACTTGCGGGTTTGCAGCAGTACCGCAACAAGCGGGTCAGCCGGTGAGACGGGGGTGGCGCTGAGCATGATTTGAGAAGTTTACTTCACTTGATTGGAGCCATGTGTGCTTTTAGGACGTGGCACGCCCCTTGCATCTCATCTTGGATACAAGTCTGGATGCTCAAACATGGTGCAAACCGTCCTTCCTGTTGAAACCGCCGCTGGCGCCGCGTCTGGCGCGGCGCGGGCCAGCGCGCCGCAGGCCTGGATTTCCCGCTACGAGGGGTCTATTTCCATTCGCACCGAGGGTCCGCTGGCCGGCCTGCGCTTCGCGGTCAAGGACAACATCGACGCGGCCGGGCTGCCCACGACGGCCGCCTGTGCTGCGTTCGCTTACCGGCCGGCCGCCCACGCCACCGCCGTGCGGAAACTGCTCGATGCTGGTGCATCGCTGGTCGGCAAGACCAATCTGGACCAGTTCGCCTGTGGGCTGAACGGCACGCGGTCGCCGTATGGCGCGGTGCCCAACGCCTTCGACGCGGCTTATGTGTCCGGCGGGTCCAGCTCGGGCTCGGCCCACGTCGTGGCCACGGGCGAGGTGGACTTTGCGCTGGGTACCGACACCGCCGGTTCGGGCCGCGTGCCGGCGGGCCTCAACAACATCGTGGGCCTCAAGCCCAGCCGGGGCCTGATCAGCGCCCACGGCGTGGTGCCTGCGGCGCAGAGCGTGGACTGCGTGTCCATCTTCGCGCGCACCGTCGGCCTGGCCGCGCAGGTGCTGCAGGTCGCCATGGGGTATGACCCGCAGGACCCGTTCTCGCGCCGGCTGCCCATGGCCAGTACGCCGCTGCCCGCAGCCTTCAGGTTTGGCGTGCCCACCGAGTTGCCGTTATTTGGTGATGCCCAGGCCGAGACCGCATTTGGCCAGGCCATCACGCGGCTGCGTGCGCTGGGCGGCACGCCGGTGGCGGTGGACTTCACGCCGCTGGCCCAGGCCGCCGCGCTGCTCTATGAAAGTGCCCTGGTCGCGGAACGTTATGCGGCAATACGCCCGTTTTTTGATGCGAACGAAGCGCAGGTGATGGAGCCGGTGCGCGGCATCATCGCCAGCGGCCGGGCCTACAGCGCGGCCGATCTGGTGGACGCACAGGTGCAGCTGCGCGCACTGGGCCAGCGCGCCGCCGCCATGTGGGGCGACATTGACGTGCTGCTGGTACCCACGGCCCCCACGCACTACACCATCGCCGCCATGCAGGCCGACCCGGTGGCGCTCAACCGCAACCTGGGCGCCTACACCAATTTCGTGAACCTGCTGGACTACGCCGCGCTGTCGGTGCCCAGCAGCATCCGCGCTGACGGCTTGCCGTTCGGCATCACGCTCATCGGCCCTTGCGGCAGCGACTGGCAGCTGGCCGGGCTGGGCCAGCGCTTTCACCACAGCACCGGCCTCACCCAGGGTGCCACGGGGCAGCCGCTGCCCGCGCCCATGGCCATCCCCGGCATCCAGGCGCAGGCCATGGTCCAGGTCGCCGTGGTGGGCGCCCACCTGTCGGGCATGCCGCTGAACGGCCAGCTGACCGAGCGCGGCGCGCGCCTGGTGGGCACTGCCAGCACAGCGCCGCATTACCGCTTCTACGCATTGCCCGGTACCACGCCGCCCAAGCCCGGCCTGGTGCGCGTGGCCGACGGCACAGGTGGTGCCATCGCGCTGGAAATCTGGGAAATGCCCGTGGCGCAGTACGGCAGCTTTGTCGCGCTGATCCCCGCGCCGCTGGGCATTGGCACCCTGAGCCTGGCCGACGGCACCAGCGTGCAGGGCTTTGTGTGCGAAGCCCTGGCCACACAAGGCGCACAAGACATCACCCACCTGGGCGGATGGCGCGCGTACATCGCGTCGCTGAAAGCCCCTGCCTGATCTTCAACCCCTTTTCATCCATCCAACCTCGCAGGAGCATCCCATGAGCCAACACCGTCAAGCCAACCGCCGCACCCTGATCAAGGCCGGCGCCGCCTCCGCCGCCCTGGGCCTGCTGGGCGCGCCCGCCATCGTGCGGGCGCAGGCCGGCCCCAAGATCCGCATCGGCTACTGGCCTATTGCGGCCGGCCTGCCGTTCTATTCGGCCATCGAGCTGGGCTACTTCAAGGAAGCCGGCCTGGACGTGGAGCCGCTGAAGTTCGCGGGCGCGCAGCAGGTGATGGAGGCGGTGCTGTCCGGCCGCGCCGACGGCACGGCCAATGGCACGGGCTCGGCCAACATCGCTATCGGCGAGATCGCGGCGCCTGGCACCTTCAAGATCTTCTGTTCCAACCCCAGCAACGTGAAGAACGTGCTGGATGAAGTGATCGTGCCGGTTGCCAGCCCGGCCAAGGTCATGGCCGACCTGAAGGGCAAGCGCGTGGGCTCGGGCCCCGGCATCCAGAACGTGACGCTGGCCAAGACCGTGCTGGAGCGCGGTGGCGCCACAGGCGCAACGGTGGTGGAGCTGCCCATCGGCCAGCACGTGGCAGCGCTGGCCGCAGGCCAGATCGACGCTGCCTACACGCTGGAGCCCACCGGCACCATCGGGCGCATGAACGGCACCACGCGCGTGCTGGAGCCGGGCGTGATCGCCAGGTATGTGCTGGGCGACCCGATGGCGCCCTGGTTCGGCGGCTCGGCATCGCTGGCCTCGGCTTTCATCCAGAAGAACCCCGAGGTGGCGAAGAAATTCGTCGCCGCCTATGGCAAAGGCGTGAACTATGTGCGCACCAAGCCGGTGGAAGCGCGCCAGTACATGAAGGGCTACACCGCCATTGAAGGCCCGCTGACCAGCGAGGTACCGCTGGCTGCGTACACCATGTACAACGAATTCACACCGGCGGACGTGGCGCACTTCCAGAAGTTCTTCGATCTGTTCAGCGAGAAGGGCATCTTCAGCAAGCGGCTGATGGTCGACAGCATGCTCTACAAGGGGTAAAACCATGCGCGCCACCCCAGACGCCATGCCCGGTGCGCCCGTGCCGCCCGCTGCGGCGGCCACGCCCAAACCCTGGACGCCACCGGCCGCCAACGCACCTGCCGCCCCACCGCGCGCGCCGCAGTGGGAACGCTTCCTGCCCTTCATCGGCCCCATCGTGCTGTTCATCCTGTGGGACCTGGCGGTACGCACCGGCTTCATCAAGGCCATCCTGCTGCCGCCGCCGCTGGACGCGCTGGGCACGCTGATCAGCGGGCTGTGGGGCGGCCCGCTGCTGAAGGACTTTGGCGTGACGGTCATGCGCACGGTGCAGGCGTTTCTGATCGCCGCGGCCGTGGGCATGCCGCTGGGTGTGCTGCTGGGCAGCAACGAGCGGGCCTACCGCAGCGTGGAGTTCCTGATCGACTTCTTCCGCTCCACGCCGTCGTCGGCGCTGATCCCGCTGTTCCTCATGATCTTTGGGGTGTCCGACATCAACAAGGTGGCGATTGCCGCGTTCGGCGCGTTCCTGATCGTGGTGTTCAACAGTGCCTACGGCGTGATCAACGCGCGCAAGCAGCGGGTGATGGCGGCCAAGGTCATGGGCGCCACGCGCTGGCAGATCTTCAAGGACGTGCTGGTCTGGGAAAGCCTGCAACCCAGCTTCGTGGGCCTGCGCTCGGCGGTGTCCATGGCGCTGGTGATCGTGATCGTGGCCGAGATGTTCATCGGCGCCGACAGCGGCCTGGGCAACCGGATCATCAATTCGCAGCAGGTCATGAATGTGCGCGACATGTACGCGTCCATCCTCGCGGCGGGCGCGCTGGGCTACGCGCTCAACATCCTGTTCCTGTTCATCGAAAGAAAAATCGTCCATTGGAGCGGAAGATGAGCACCGTACTGAATGCACCGGTTTATGCCGACGTGCCCGCGCGTGAATTCGTGCCCGGCCCGGCCGGCACGCACATCACCATCCGCGGCCTGACCAAGTATTTCGCGGGCTGGCCGCTGTACGAAAACTTCGACCTGGACATCCCCAAGCACAAGATCGTGTCGGTGTTCGGCCCCAACGGCTGCGGCAAGAGCACGCTGATCAACATGATCGCGGGGCTCATCCCCATCGACAGCGGTGAAATCCTGTTCGACGGCAAAAGCCTGAAGGACACCAAGATCGGCTACGTATTCCAGAACTACCGCGAAGCGATGTTCCCGTGGATGCGCACCATCGACAACATTGCCTACCCGCTCAAGCTGGAGGGCAAGTCCAAGGCCGAGGTGGACCGGCGCATGGCCGAGCTGGTGGCGTCGTTTGACGTCAAATTCGACCTCAACCGCTACCCGTATGAGCTGTCGGGCGGCCAGCAGCAGACGGCGTCCATCATGCGGGCGCTGGCCAACAACCCCGAGGTGCTGTTCCTGGACGAGCCGTTCTCTGCGCTGGATTTCGAGATGACGCTTTTCATCCGCGAAAAGCTGCAGGAGGTGTTCATCAAAACCGGCACCACCATGCTGCTGGTGTCGCACGACCTGGAAGAAGCGGTGTACCTGGCCGACCAGGTGCTGTTGCTGACCAAGCGGCCCACCAAGGTGGCCGAAATCCTGGAATACAGCGATGCGCGCCCGCGCACGGTGGACACGCTGTCCACGCCGAGCTTCGTGGCGACCAAGAAACTCAGCCTCGAAATTTTTCAGAGGGAAGTCCGCCGATGATGGCCCACCCCCGAAGCGCCTTCGGCGCTCCCCCCTCAAGGGGGCGCCCCCAGCGGCCCGGCAAAGCCGGCTCCGCGGCGGCACTGGAAAAGGCACGCCATGAACGATGAACAGATCCTCACCTACGTGAAGGCCAGCGCCGCCGCGATGGGCATTCCGCTGGACGCCGCGCGCGCGCAGCGCGTGGCGGGGCACCTGGAGCGAACGGCGGCGCTGGCCGCGCTGCTGGAGCGCGTGCCGCTCGCGCCGGAAGACGAGCTGGCCGAAATCTTCAACCCCGACCCGCGCAGGACGCACGCCGCATGACCGCCACCGAAGCGCTGCAGACCTGCATTGCCCGCATCGAGGCGACCGATGCGCAGGTCAATGCCTTCACCGGCAAGAGCTACGCCCGCGCCCGTGCCGAGGCCGACGCCATCGACGCACGCCGCGCGCACGGCGAGGCGCTGGGCCCGCTGGCCGGCGTGCCCTATGCGGTCAAGAACCTGTTCGACATCGAGGGCGAGGTGACGCTGGCCGGCTCCAAAGTCAACCGCGGCCACGCGCCGGCGTCGGCGGACGCATTCCTGGTGGCGCGGATGAAAGCTGCCGGTGCCGTGCTGGTCGGCTCGCTGAACATGGACGAATACGCCTACGGCTTCACCACCGAGAACACGCACTACGGCCCCTGCCGCAACCCGCATGACCTCACGCGCATCGCGGGCGGCTCGTCGGGCGGCTCGGGCGCGGCCGTGGCGGCGGGCCAGGTGCCCGTCACGCTGGGCTCGGACACCAATGGCTCCATCCGCGTGCCGTCTTCGCTGTGCGGCGTGTGGGGGCTCAAGCCCACGTTCGGCCGGTTGTCGCGCCGGGGCAGCTATCCCTTCGTGCACAGCGTGGACCACCTGGGGCCGTTTGCCGATTCGGTTGAGCGGCTGGCCGCCGTCTATGACGCGCTGCAGTCGCCCGACCCGCTGGACGCGGGCTGCCATGCCACGGCGATCGAGCCGACAGTGCACTCGCTGGCGCAAGGCACCCAAGGTCTGCGCATCGGCTTGCTCGGCGGCTACTTCCACGACAACGCCACCCCGCCCGCGCGCGAGGTGGCCAAGGCTGCCGCCCGTGCGCTGGACGTGATCGAAATTGTCGAGTGGCCCGACCCGGCGGCGGCCCGCGCCGCAGCCTTCATCACCAGCGCGAGCGAAGGCGGCGCGCTGCACCTGGACGATTTGCGCACCCGCGCGGATGATTTCGAGCCGCTGTCGGTGGACCGCTTCATCGCGGGCGCCCTGCAGCCGGCCGCCTGGTACCTGCGCGCGCAGCGCTTTCGCCGCGCGTACCGCGACAAGGTGCTGGCGCTGTTCAACGATTGGGACGTGCTGATTGCGCCCGCCACGCCGGTGGCCGCGCCCGTGATCGGTACCGAATGGCTGGACATCAACGGCCAGCGCCTGCCCTGCCGACCGTCCATGGGCTTGCTGACGCAGCCGATTTCGTTTGCGGGTTGCCCGGTGGTGGCTGCGCCGATGTGGCCGTCGGGCACGGGTGGCCTGCCTATAGGCGTGCAACTGATTGCCGCGCCCTGGCGCGAAGACCTGGCGCTGCGCGCGGCGCATGTGCTGCAGCAAACGGGCGTGGCCCATCTCAAGCCGGTGGGGTTCTGATGGATATCAACCTGCCCGACGTCCTGGCCGAAGTGACGGCGGCCTTTGCGCGCTATGAAAAGGCGTTGGTCACCAACGACGTGGCCGTGCTGGACGAGCTGTTCTGGGACAGCCCGCGCACGCTGCGTTACGGCGCCACCGAAAACCTGTACGGCTACGACGCCATCCGTGCTTTCCGCGCGGGCCGCTCTGCACAGGGCCTGGCGCGCGAGCTGATGAACACCGTGATCACGACGTACGGCCGCGACTTTGCCACTGCCAACACCGAGTTCCGCCGCAGCGGCGCTGCCCGCACCGGCCGCCAGAGCCAGACCTGGCTGCGCACGCCCGAAGGCTGGCGCGTGGTGGCCGCGCATGTGAGCCTGCTGGACTCGCCGCCGCCCCTTGCATGAATCCTGCTAACCCCTTTCAACCCCGGAGAAGACCATGACCTTGCAGCACACCAACCGCCGTGACTCCCTCAAAACCCTGGCCGCCTTGGGCGCCGCGGCCGCAAGCCCGCTGGCGTTCGCGCAAAAGCCGCTGACCGTGGGCGTGATCTACGTCGGCCCGCGTGATGACTTTGGCTACAACCAGGCGCAGGCCCAGGCCGCCGCCGAGCTCAAGAAAATGCCCGGCATCAAGGTGGTGGAAGAAGAAAACGTGCCCGAAACCGCCGCTGTGCAAAAGACCATGACCGGCATGATTGCGCAGGACGGCGCCAGTGTGCTGTTCCCCACCTCGTTCGGTTACTTCGACCCGCACATGCTGGCCATGGCCGCCAAATACCCCGACGTGCGCTTTGCCCATTGCGGCGGCATGTGGACTGAAGGCAAGCACCCCAGGAACACGGGCAGTTACTTCGGCTACATCGACGAATGCCAGTACCTGAACGGCGTGGTGGCCGGCCACATGAGCAAGAGCGGCAAGATCGGCTTCGTCGCGGCCAAGCCCATCCCGCAGGTACTGCGCAACATCAATGCGTTTTTGATGGGCGCGCGCTCGGTCAAGCCCGGCATCACCTGCAGCGTGATCTTCACCGGTGACTGGTCCATGGCGGTGAAGGAAGCCGAGGCAACCAACAGCCTGGCCGACCAGGGCGTGGACGTGTTCACCATGCACGTGGACGGCCCCAAGGTCATCGTGGAAACAGCCGCCAAGCGCGGCAAGATGGTCTGCGGCTACCACGCAAGCCAGGCCAAGCTGGCACCGCAGGCCTACCTGACCGGCGCAGAGTGGAACTGGCTCACCGCCTACAAGACCGTCATTGACGCTGCCAAGGCCGGCAAGCCGCACCCCAACTTCATTCGCGGTGGCCTGAAAGACGGCTACGTGAAGATGTCCGCCTACGGCCCCGTCGTAACGGATGCCGCCAAAAAGAACGCCGACGACATCAAGGCCAAGATGATGGCCGGCACGTTCGACATCTTCAAGGGGCCGCTGAAGGACAACAAGGGCAACACGGTCATTGCGGCGGGCAAGACGCTCAAGCAGACGGATCTGGATCTGGAGAAGATGAACTACCTCGTTGAAGGGGTTGTGGGCTCCATCTGAATCCACCATGCGCGACACGCTGACCGACATTGCCCTGCCCGTTGCCGCCATCGCGGCGGCGCTGGCGCTGTTTGGCGTGTTCGTGTGGTTTGCAGGGGTGAGTCCGCTGGAGGTGTGGTTCCTGCTGTTCAAGGGCGCGTTTGGCGACTGGTTCAGCTGGCAGAACACACTGCAGCGCGCCGCGCCGCTGATGCTCACCGCGCTGTGCGTGGCCATCCCCGCGCGCGCGGGCCTGGTCATCATCGGCGGCGAAGGCGCCATGGTGCTGGGCGGGCTGGCCTGCGCGGCGCTGCCCTACGTCATCACGCCGCCGGCCAACATCACGGGCACGGTGCTGGTGTGCGCTGCCGGTGCGGTGGCCGGTGCGCTGTGGATCATGCTGGCGGGGTTCCTCCGGCAGTTTCGCGGCATCAATGAAACCATCTCCAGCCTGCTTTTGGCTTATGTGGCCATTGGCCTGTTCAAGCACTGGGTGGAGGGCCCGCTGCGCGACCCGGCCAGCCTGAACAAGCCGTCCACCTTTGCGCTGGCCGAGGGCCTGCGTATCGGCGGCATTGCGGGCTCTGACATTCACTGGGGCCTGGTGCTGGGCATCGTGGCCTGCATCGCGCTGGGTGTGTGGCTCAAATGGACGGCGTCGGGCTTTTCAGTGCGCGTAGTGGGGGGCAACCCGCGCACGGCGCAGCTGGTGGGCCTGCCCGCATCGCGCCTCATCCTGCTGGCCTGTGCCGTGGGCGGTGCGTGTGCCGGCCTGGCCGGTGCGGTGGAAGTGGCGGCGGTGCACACCAGCGCCAATGCGTCGCTGATCGCGGGCTACGGCTATGCGGGCATCCTGGTGGCGTTCATTGCGCGGCACAACCCGCTGGCGGTGATCCCGGTGGCCATTCTGTTCGGCGGCTTTGGCGCGGCGGGCAGCCTGCTGCAGCGCCGCCTGGGGCTGCCCGATGCATCGGTCATGGTGCTGCAGGGCATTGCGTTTGTGCTGATCCTGGCGAGCGAAGCGCTGCGTGATGTGGACTGGAAGGCTTTGTGGGCCAAGGTGGCAAAGGCTGCGGGTCCGTCGGGTGCGCAGGCTTCCATGGGGGACAAGATCGCATGACCTCGGACATCGTCATCACCTTCCTTGCCGGCATCCTCGGCGGCGCACTGCGCGTGGGCGTGCCGTTCCTGTTCGTGAGCCTGGGCGAATGCCTGACCGAAAAATCCGGCCGCATCAACCTGGGGCTGGAGGGCGTGCTGGTGCTGTCGGCCATGGCGGCCTTTGGTGGTGCCTACCTCAGCGGCTCGGCCTGGGTGGGCGTGCTGGTGGGTGCCGCGGCAGGCGCGCTGCTGGCGGCGCTGCATGGCGTGCTGTGCTCGCTGCCTCGTGTGAACGACGTGGCCACCGGCATTGCGCTCATGCTGCTGGGCACGGGTCTGGCGTTTTACCTGGGCAAGCCGTTGATCCAGCCGCAGGCGCCGCAGATCCCGGCCATTGCCCTGGGCAACTGGGCCGACAACGCATCGCTGCACGCCGCGCTGCAGGTCAATGCGCTGCTGCCCGTGGGGCTGGTGATCGCGGTGGCGCTGTGGTGGGCTTTTGCGCGCACGCGCATGGGCCTGCTGGTGCGCATGGCCGGCGATTCGGCCAACGCCACGCGCGCGCTGGGCTATTCGGTGTCGGGCATCCGCATTGCGTCCACGGCGGCCGGCGGCGCGATTGCGGGGCTGGGCGGCGCGTCGCTCACGCTGTTTTACCCCGGCAGCTGGAACGAGGGCATCTCCAGCGGCCAGGGCCTGATTGCAGTGGCGCTGGTGATCTTTGCGCGCTGGAGCCCGCTGCGCTGCATTGGCGCGGCGGCGCTGTTCGGTGGCGCGGGCGCCATCGGCCCGGCGCTGCAATCCATCGGCATCGGTTGGGGTTACCACCTGTTCAATACGGTGCCCTATGTGCTGACGCTGCTGATCCTGGTGATCACCTGCAGACCCGGCAGCGTGGCCGCGGGCAGCCCCGGTGAGCTCTCTTCGGTGAAATGACATGCAACCCACCCAGCCACGATTCGTTCAAGCCAACCCCTACCCCTGGCCGTACAACGGCGACCTGCGTCCGGCCAACACCGCGCTGGTCATCATCGACATGCAGACCGACTTTTGCGGTGTGGGTGGGTATGTGGACAAGATGGGTTACGACATCTCGCTCACGCGTGCGCCGATCGAGCCGCTGAAGAAGCTGATGGCCGCCGCGCGCGCCGCCGGCTACACGCTGATCCACACCCGCGAAGGCCACCGCCCCGACCTGAGCGACCTGCCCGCCAACAAGCGCTGGCGTTCGCGGCAGATCGGCACCCACGGTGTGGGCATCGGCGATGACGGACCCTGCGGCCGCATCCTGGTGCGCGGCGAGCCGGGCTGGGAGATCATTCCCGAGCTGGCGCCGTTGCCGGGCGAGATCGTGATCGACAAGCCCGGCAAGGGCAGCTTCTGCGCGACGGACCTGGAGCTGATCCTGCGCACGCGTGGCATAGACAACCTCATCCTCACCGGCATCACCACCGACGTGTGCGTGCACACCACCATGCGCGAGGCCAATGACCGGGGGTTTGAGTGCCTGCTGCTGTCTGACTGCACTGCGGCCACGGACCGTGGCAATCACGAGGCTGCGTTGAAGATGATCACCATGCAGGGTGGGGTGTTTGGGGCGCATGCGACTTCAGTTGATGTGCTGGAGGCGCTTGTGTGAGTCTTCTGTCCTCTGCCTCGCGGCAAATCTGCGGCTGCGGGCACGCCGCCTGGGGCTTCACTGGAGCGGTCGCCTGCGGCGACTCCCCTGCGCTGCTCACGGTTCGGTCGCACCGCACAACTCGCTACGCGCTGACGCGCTGCGCTCGAACAGGTGCGGTGAGTCAGAGCACGAAGCGCGCTGCGCGCGCCGACACTCACCGCTGCGCTGCTCGGCGCTCCAGAGGCGCCCCAGGCGGCGTGCCCGCAACCGCAGATTTGTACAGGCAGTGTTGGCGCGCTTGCGGTGCCTCACGCCGCCCGCTGACAGCCCGCGAATGATAACGAAAGGGGACAGAACATGAAGGTGGAAACCCTGCCCCATCCCACCGGCGCCATGGCCCTGGAGACCTTCGGCCTGACCAAACGCTTCGGCGCGTTCACCGCGCTCGACAACGTCACCATGAAGGTTGCGCCCGGCACGGTCCACGCCCTGCTGGGCGAAAACGGCGCCGGCAAAAGCACGCTCGTCAAATGCATTGCAGGCTTCCACAAGGCAGAGGCAGGCAGCGTCATGACCGATGGGCGTGAGCAGGACATCGCCAACCCCGTGGTGGCACGCACGCTGGGCATTGGCATGGTGTACCAGCACTTCACGCTGGCGCCGGGCATGACGGTGGCCGAGAACCTGTTGCTCGCCGGCGGCCAGGTGCCCGCGGTGATCCACTGGAAAGACCAGCGCGCCGCACTGCAGCGCTTTCTGGCCAGCACGCCGTTCAGCCTGGACCTGGACGCGCGGCCGTCGGAACTGGCCGCGGGCGAAAAGCAGAAGCTGGAGCTGCTCAAGCAGCTGTACCTCAAGCCGCGCCTGCTGATCCTGGACGAACCGACCTCGGTACTGACGCCGCAGGAGGCTGATGAAGTGCTGGGCCATGTGCGCGAATTTGCGCGCAGCGGTCAGTGCACCGTGCTCATCATCACGCACAAGTTCCGCGAAGTGATGGCCTATGCCGACAACGTGACCGTGCTGCGCCGGGGCAAGGCCGTGCACCACTGCGAGGTGTGGGCCACCGACCCGCACCTGCTGGCCCAGGCCATGGTGGGCGAGGCGGCAGTGGACACGCCGCCGCGCGAGATCGCGCCGCCGGCGGCCGTCAGATCAGGCGCGGGCGAAGAGGCCGCCGTGGCGCTGGACGTGCGCGGTCTGCAGGCGCCGGGCGACCGCGGGCCGCTGGCGCTGCACGGCATTGACCTGCAGGTGCGATCGGGCGAGGTGCTGGGCGTGGCCGGTGTGTCGGGCAACGGCCAGCGCGAACTGGTGGAGGCGCTGGTGGGCCAGCGCCCGCGCCTGGCTGGCGAGGTGCGCGTGATGGGCGAGCCCTACCAGGCCCGGCGCGAAGAAAACCGGCGCCTGAAACTGCGCAGCCTGCCTGAGGAGCCCCTGCGCAATGCCTGCGTGGGCGAGTTGAGCGTGGCCGAGAACATGGCGCTGCGTGACTTTGACCAGCCCCCGCTGGCGGCCAAGAGCGGCTGGCTGCACTACGGTGCCTGGCGTGCCCGTGCCCGACAGTGGATCACCGAGTACGGCATCAAGACACGTGGCGAAAACGCGCCGATCCGCGCGCTGTCGGGCGGCAACGTGCAGCGCGCCGTGCTGGCACGCGAGCTGGCCGGCGAGATCAACGTGCTGATCGCCGCCAACCCGGTGTTCGGCCTGGACTTTGCGGCGGTCAAGGAAATCCACAGCCGCATCCTGCAGGTGCGCGAGCGCGGCGGCGCGGTGCTGCTGATCAGCGAAGACCTGGACGAGCTGCTGGAGCTGGCCGACCGCATCGTCGTGATGAGCGAAGGCCGCCTCGTTTTTGAAACGCGGGCCGAGGGTGCCGAGCGCCATGTACTCGGCGCCCACATGGGAGGCGGCCACCATGCCTGACATCGCAGCCAACCCCTTCACCTACAGCTTTGACGTCGCCACCACCGCCCTGGTCATCATCGACATGCAGCGCGACTTCATCGAGCCGGGCGGCTTTGGCGAAACACTGGGCAACGATGTGTCGCTGCTTGAAGCCATCGTGCCCGCCTGCCAGGCCGTGCTGGCCGCGTGGCGCGCGGCGGGCGGCCTGGTGGTGCACACGCGCGAGGCGCATGCGGCCGATCTGTCGGACTGCCCGCCGGCCAAACGCAACCGCGGCAACCCGTCCTTGCGCATAGGCGACGAGGGGCCCATGGGCCGTATCCTGATTGCGGGCGAGCCGGGCAACCAGATCATCCCCGCGCTGGCGCCGGTGCCCGGCGAAATCGTCATCGACAAACCCGGCAAGGGCGCGTTTTACGCCACGCCGCTGCACAACCTGCTGCAGCAGGCGGGCGTGACGCACCTGCTGTTCATGGGCGTCACCACCGAGGTCTGCGTGCAGACCAGCATGCGCGAGGCCAATGACCGCGGCTACGAGGGCCTGCTGCTGGAAGACTGCACGGAAAGTTACTTCCCCCATTTCAAGGCGGCGGCGGTTGAGATGATGCGCGCCCAGGGCGCCATCGTGGGCTGGACGGCGCCCAGCACGGCCCTGCTGCAGGCCCTGCGCTGATAAAGTCTGCGCACAGTGCACACCGCAGCCACCCGCCCCGCCAGCGCCCCGCACCGATCGCGGGCCGACGATGTTTACGCCCAGCTCAAGCAGGACGTGGCCGAGTTCAAGCTCGTGCCCGGCGACCGCTTTACGGAAAACGAACTGAGCGAACGCCTGGGCGTGAGCCGCACGCCGGTGCGCCAGGCGCTGTTTCGCCTGCAGCAGGAAGGCTATGTGGAGGTGCTGTTCCGAAGCGGCTGGCGCGTGCTGCCGTTTGACTTTGACCAGTTTGAACAGCTGTACGACCTGCGCATGGTGCTGGAAACCACCGCCGTGCAGCGCCTGTGCGCCGACGGCGAGCGCGTGGACCATGAACTGCTGGACGAACTGGCCGCGTTCTGGCTCGTGCCCGTGGCCGGGCGCAGCACCGACATGGTGGAAGTGTCGCAACGCGACGAGGCCTTCCACTGCAGCCTGGTGGCCGCCGCCGGCAACGCCGAAATGGCCCGTGTGCACCGCGACGTGACCGACCGCATCCGCATCATCCGCCGGCTGGACTTCACCAAGCAGGCCCGTATTGACGCCACCTACGACGAACACGCCAAGATCCTCAAGGCCATACGCGCCAAGCGCGGCGACCCCGCCGCGATGCTGCTGCGCGCCCACATCGAAACCAGTCAGGCCGAGGTGAGGAAGATCACGCTGCACCAGGTGCATCTGGCGCGGGTGGGGGGGATGGGGCGTTAAGGCTGGCTGTTGCGCTGCTCAGGCAGCCCAGTTCTCGACGGTCAGACCGGGTACACGCACGAACTCACGGGTGTTGTGCGTCACCAGAATCCAGCCCTCTGCGCGCGCATGCGCAGCCAGCCACAGGTCGTTGTTGCCGATGGGTTGCCCACGTTTTTGCAGCGCAGCGCGGATGTGGCCGTAATGCTCACCCGCCGTAACCGGCAGGTCATGCACAGGGATCATTTCTGCCAGCTGGGCAATCGTGTCCAGCGCCCGTTTGCGCGCCTGGCTTTTCTCGGCGCCGAATTGCAGTTCACCCAGAGTCACCACCGACATTGCCAACTCATTGACGGTATGACGGGCCAGGCGGTCGCGTACCGCCTGTGGCTGCCCTTTGGCAATGTAGATGCAGATGTTGGTGTCCAGCAGGTACCGTTTTGCAGCGCGCGTTGCCATCACAAACCCTCGCGGTCCTGCGGCGGTGTGTCGTCGCGGCCGTCGGCCATGAAGTCGGCGGGCAGGCTGGCCAGCAGGTCAAACACGGCGGCAGCGTTGACGGGCGCCTCGCGCAGCACGACCTCATCGCCGCGGCGAAAGATCTCGACCTGATCAGTGGCAAACCGGAATTCCTTGGGCAGACGTACCGCCTGGCTGTTGCCGGACTGGAAGATGCGGGCATGGACCATGCTGATCCTTTGAAATGTATATACGGCGAGTATATCTTTTTCTTTCCGGCTTGAGATGATCAATAGGCAAGGCGCGGCCATTGGCATGTCCGGTTCCGGCCAGCAGTGCAGCCCGCCGCGGGCAAGATGGGGCCCCATGCAGTCACGCCACCTCCCCCCAGCCTTCGCCCGCCTGGCCTGGGCCAACCTGGCAGCCCAGTCCGCGGAACAGCTGAGCCTGGCGGCTGTGCCGCTGGTGGCGGTGCTGATGCTGGGGTCGGGGCCGGGTGAGATCGGCCTGCTGGCGGCCGTGCAGACGCTGCCTTTCCTGCTGCTGTCCGTTCCGCTGGGCGTGCTCGCCGACCGCACCTCGCGCCGCCGCCTCATGGTGTGGGCGGAACTGCTGCGCGCTGTCTCGCTTGGGGTGCTGCTGGCCATGGTGCTGAGCGGCCAACTGTCGATCTTCTGGCTGGCGGTGGTGGGGTTTGCCGGTGCGGTGGGCACGGTGGGCTTCAGCGTGGCGGCGCCTGCCCTGGTGCCGGCGCTGGTGCCCCGCGGGTCGCTGGCGCGTGCCAATGGCCGGCTGGAGCTGGCGCGCAGCGCCGCGTATGCGGCCGGGCCCGCGCTGGCCGGGGCGCTGGTGGCCTGGGTGGGTGGTGCTGCGGCATTTGTGCTGGCCGCGCTGCTGTCGGCTGCCGCCGTAGGCTTGCTGTGGCGCCTGCATGAGCCGGCACGCACGCTGGCGCCGGCGCGCCACCCGTTGCGCGACATCGAGGAGGGCGCGCAGTTTGTCTGGCGCCACGAATACCTGCGGCCGATGCTGCTGACCGGCATTGCCTGGAACATCGCCTGGTTTGTGCTGCAGGCCGCCTATGTGCCCTATGCCGTGCGGGTGCTGGGCCTGAACACCGAGGCAGTGGGCTTCACACTGGGCATGTATGGCGCGGGTATGGTGGTGGGGGCGCTGCTGGCGCCACGCATCGTGGGTGCCATGCGCTTTGGCAGTGCTGTGCAGTTTGGCCCGGCGGTGTCGGTGGCGGCGGCGGGTGCCATGGTGGCCACGCTGCTGCTGCCGCACGGGGCGCTGGCGGGGCTGTCGTTCTTCCTGTTTGGTGCGGGGCCGATCATCTGGACCATCACCACCACCACACTGCGCCAGAGCGTCACGCCCGACGACATGCTGGGCCGCGTGGGCGCGGTCTTCCTGACAGTTAACGCGGGCTCGCGGCCCGTTGGAGCGGCGCTGGGCGCCGTGGTGGGCGCCAACTGGGGCGAAGCCGCCTGCCTGGTCCTGGCGTTCGCGGGGTTTGTGCTTCAGGCGGCCATCATCCTGACCTCGCGCCTGAGCGGGCTCAAGGCGTTGCCGAAGTAGGGCCGGCGGGTCGCGTGGGCGCAAACTGCGCCGGGTCGTAGAAGAACTGCTCCTGCGCGATGCGCTCACCCGCCCAGCGCTGGTAGGCCAGCTCCTCCATGCGGCCAGTGCTGCCGTCTTTCCAGGTGAACTCGAAAATCCATCGGATGACGACGAAGTCGCCGTTCACGAACACAGGCCGCACGCAGGTGGAATGTACAGAAGCCGCGCGCGCCAGCGTGGCGCTTTCTCGGGCTACCAGCGCGTCGCGGCCCTTGCGCGGCGCTGCCATGTTCTCCTGCATGGAGGCGTCCTCGGCATAGAACTCCTGGATCGCCTCCACATGGGCATTGCTTTGCACGCGGGCGATGAAGCGTTCGAGGGTTTCGGCAGAAGGCATGGTTAAAGCTCCACCAGATGTTCTGCGCGGGCCCCATGGACTGCGCTGAGGGGAATGCGCAGATCCAGGCTCACCAGCCGCCCCTGGTTTTTGACAGCCAGGGCCAGAAGATAAAGATCAGTCAACTGGCGTGGGCTGTGCATGTGCGCGTGCCGGAATCGATTCGCATCGAGCAGGCTGATGTCGTCGCTCCAGAAGGCATGAAAGGCTGTGCTGGTGGATTGATGCAGCATCGCCATCAAGGCGGACAAGGGCTGGGGCTGGCTGTAGCCCGGCTGGCTCATGATGCGCAGGCAGCCGTTCTGCGTCAGCGGGCAGCTGGCCCAGCCGGCCTGGATATTGGCCTCCAGCCACTGCGCGGCGCGTGTGTGATGAACATGGTCCCTGTCGTGCAGCGCAATCAGCACGTTGACGTCGAGCAGGGCCCGCATCAGATGCCTTCTTCGTCACGCAAACGGTCGACCAGTTCGTTGCTGACGATGCCTCCGCGCGAGGGCAGCGGGTGGATGCCATAGACAGCCAGCCGCTCGGAAACATGAGGTGCCGCGGTGGCGGGAGCGGCACCGTAGGGTGTGTCGGCAGCCGTCTGGTGGAAGGCCCGGCGAGCCAGCTCGCTGATGACCTGACCCAGCGGCTTTTTTTCGCGCCGGGCCAGCTCCTTGGCGGCAAACAGGACGTCGTCGGCAATGTCGAGGGTGGTACGCATCATGGGTGTTCCAGATGTTTGATGCGTGATGCTATCGCATCAAACATCTGTTGTCACGTGAGGACCTGCATGTTCGTATCGCCCTGCCGGTCAGGGGCCACCCCGGCACAATGTCCACAGTCCAGCCCGACCAAGGTCCCGCGCATGCGCAAAACCCAACTCCTCGCCTGCACCTTCTCCCTGCTGGCCGCCTGTACAGCACTGGCCCAGCCCGCCACCATCCCGTTGTCCACGCCCGTGGAGCAGCTCGCGCGCGACGCGTTGGGCACCCAGCCCGGCATGGCCGTGGCGGGGGCCTGGCGCGACGGCAAGGCGGCGCTGGCAGGGGCCGCTGCCGGGCCGGGTGTGGCGGCGCCCGTGGCCAGTGGGCCTGACGCCACGCTGTTTGAAATCGGCTCCATCAGCAAGGTCTTCACCGGCTTGCTGCTGGCGCAGGCGGTGGAAGCGGGCGAGCTGCGGCTGGACGACACGCTGGGCCAGTTGCTGCAGGGCAAGGCCAGTTTTGAACAGCCGCAGGTGGCCGCGATCACGCTGCGTCAGCTGGTCACGCACACCTCTTGCCTGCCGAGGTTGCCACCGGACTTTCGCCGGCAGGGCTACACCGCAGCCAACCCCTACCGCAGCTATGACCGCTCGCGCATGTGGGCGACGCTTGCCACCTTGAAGATTGCCCAGCCCGCCCCATGCGAGGCGCGCTACAGCAATTTCGGCTTTGGCGTGCTGGGCGAGCTGCTGGCCGAGCGCTATGGCAAGCCCTGGGCTGAGCTGGTTCGCGAGCGCATCACCACGCCGCTGGGCATGCGCAATACGCTGCAGGTGCTGGGTGACCAGGCGCCGCGCATGGCCCCGGCCTTTGACGGGGCGGCGCTCGCGTCACTGTGGGACATGCAGGCCTTTGCCGGCGCCGGCGCGCTGCGCTCCACGCCCGAGGACCTGCTGCTGTTCGGGCGCGCCATCCTGGCGGGCCGCCAGGGGCCGCTGGGCGCACCGGCCGAGCGGCTGCTGACGCCGCTGGCGCGTTTTGACGGCGAGGTGGGCTACGCGATCTTCATCAACGGCCCGCCCGAGCGGCGCACCTACGGCCACACCGGCGGCACCGGCGGCTACCGGTCCGTGCTGACGATCGCGCCCGACACACAGGAGGTGGTGGTGCTGGTGGCCAGCAACGCGCAGTCGGCCGTGTGGCGCATGGCCAATGACATGCTGGTGGGCCGCTACCCGGTGGACAACGCCAGCTACGCGCTGGCGCCCGAGCGCCTGGGTGAGTACGCCGGCGTGTTCCGCGAAACCCGGCACAACGCCTGGACCGTGGTGGCCCAGGGCGGGCAACTGCACATCCACGGCACGGGCCAGCTGTTTGTGCCGCTGACGCCGTCGGGGCCGGACAGCTTCAATTTCGGCACGCGCGCCAAAGCCGTGTTCGTGCGCGAAGGCGGCAAGGTCACGGGCATGCGCTGGCTGGCGCGTGGCGACGAACGCACCGGCCAGCGCACGGCCGAGCCCGTGCCGGCGGCGGCCTGGTTGCCGGCTGAAACACTGCAGGCCTATGTGGGCCGCTACCGCGCGCCGCGCTTTGACCTGGTGGTGACGGCGGCCACCGGCCATCTGGGCGTGCAGCTCACCGGGCAGGAGCGCCTGCTGGTCTATCCGGTGGCTGGCCAGCCCGACCGTTTTGCCTGGGACGCGGTGAAGGCCGAGGTGCAGTTCGAGCGCTATCCCAACGGCGCCGTGCGCGGCCTGGTCCTGCACCAGAACGGGCAGGTGCGAGCCGAGCGGGTGGACTGACGCCACCCGCGGCGGGTGCCGCTACGACAGGTGCTTGCCCACAATCCCCGCCAGTTCAAACATCGTCACCTGGTCCTTGCCGAACACGGGCTTGAGTTTGGCGTCGGCATTGATCGCGCGCTTGTTGGCAGCGTCCTGCAGGCCGTTGGCCTTGATGTAGTCCCACAGCTTCTTGATGACTTCGGTGCGGGCCACGTTGTCGGCACCGATCACGGCGGCCAGCGCGTCGCTGGGTTTCAGGCCGGCGCCCGCGGCGCGGGGCTTTTTGGGCGCCGCGGCTTTTTTGGCGGCGGGTGCCTTTTTGGCTGCCGGTGCCTTCTTTGCGGCGGCCTTTTTGGCGGCGGGCTCCTTCGCGGGCGCGGCGGCCCGGCCCGCGGGCGGCTTGCGCGGCGGGAACTTGGACGGCGCAAATTCAAAGTTGACCTTGCCCGCCTCGGCGTCCCAGGCCAGGAAAGCCTTGAATGCGCGGCGCGTGCGCATGCTCACAAACTTGTCCAAAAGGTCGGTCTTGCCGGTCTCCAGCAGCTTGGTCATCTGGTCGCGCATCACCGGTTGCTGCAGGATCACCTGGCCGGTCTTGAAGTCGCAGCTGGGCGTGGGCTGGGCAGCGGTGGGCACGGATTTCTCGCACACGTAGTTCTTGCCATGCTCAAGCACGCGCGCGCCGCACTTGGGGCATGCGCCCAGACTTTGCTGCGCGCCGAAGTCCACGATTTCGCCGGTTTCGGCGGCATTGCGGTCGTCGCCAAAATCGAACTCCAGCTTCCAGTTTTTGTCTTCGTCGCTGTACTTCAGCACGATCTCGGCGGTGAAAGGCCAGCCCGCCTTGGAGCGAAAGCCCTCCAGCGGCCCGATCTTCTTGTCGGCCAGGAATTGCTCCACCTCGGCCGGCTCGAACGTGCGGCCCGCCGGTGTCTTGCCGAACGAGAAGCCACAGGCGTCATCCCCCGAGCCGCTCTTGCCGGTGCAGGCATAGCGGCGGTAGTTTTCCCTGACCACGCCGCCGCAGTTGGGGCAGGGCGTGTTGAGCGTGGCGTAGTCGCCGGGCACAGTGTCGCGGTCGTATTCCTTGGCCTTCTTGACGATGTGTTTCGTCATCTCGCCGATCTCGCGCATGAACTCGTCGCGGCTGAGCTTGCCGTGCTCCATCTGCGCGAGCTTGTATTCCCATTCGCCGGTCAGCTCGGGCTTGGACAGCTCTTCCACGCCCAGCCCGCGCAGCAGCGTCATGAGCTGGAACGCCTTGGCCGTGGGGATCATCTCGCGGCCGTCGCGCAGCATGTACTTTTCGTTGATCAGGCCTTCAATGATGGCCGCGCGCGTGGCGGGTGTGCCCAGGCCTTTTTCCTGCATGGCCTCGCGCAGTTCGTCGTCTTCCACAAACTTGCCGGCGCCTTCCATGGCGCCCAGCAGCGTGGCTTCGGAGTAGCGCGCGGGCGGGCGGGTCTTCAGGCCCTTGGGCTCCACCACCTCGGCACGCACCATTTCGCCGGGCTTGACCGGGATCAGGTTCTGCCCCTTGTCCCCTTCTTTGGCGTCGGCCACTTCATCGGCGGCTTCCTTGCCGTAAATGGCGAGCCAGCCGGGCTTGACCAGCACCTTGCCTTCGGTCTTGAAGCTGTGGCCGACGGCCTGGCTGATGCGGGTGGTGACCATGTATTCGGCGCTGGGGAAAAACACCGCCATGAAGCGGCGCACCACCAGGTCGTACAGCTTCTGCTCGGCCTCGGAGAGGCCGCTGGGCGCCTGCGTGGTCGGGATGATGGCAAAGTGGTCGCTGACCTTGGCGTTGTCAAAAATGCGCTTGGACGGCTTGACGTAGTTGCCCTGCAGCGCCTGTTTGGCAAACGGCGCCAGGTGCTTCATGCCGCTGTCGGCCAGCATGCCGAAGGTGTCTTTCACCACCGGCAGGTAGTCCTCGGGCAGCGCGCGTGAATCGGTACGCGGGTAGGTCAGGGCCTTGTGGCGCTCGTACAGGCTTTGCGCCAGCGCCAGCGTGGTCTTGGCCGAAAAGCCGAACTTGCCGTTGGCCTCGCGCTGCAGGCTGGTCAGGTCAAACAGGGCAGGCGATGCCTGGGAGGTGGGCTTGCTTTCTTCGGTGACCGTTGCCGCCTTGCCGCGCACGGCGTCGGCAATGGCCTGGGCTTCCTTCAGGCTCCAGACGCGGTCGGCCTTTTTCTCGGCATCGTCCGCGTCCTTTTTCCACTTGGGGTCAAACCATTTGGCGGGGTATTCACCGGCCTCGGCGAGGAAGGTGGCGTGGATTTCCCAGTAGTCGCGGCTGATGAACTTGCGGATCTGTTCCTCGCGCTCCACCACCACGGCCAGTGTGGGCGTCTGCACGCGGCCCACGGTGGTCAGGAAGAAGCCGCCGTCGCGTGAGTTGAACGCCGTCATGGCGCGCGTGCCGTTGATGCCCACCAGCCAGTCGGCTTCAGACCGGCTGCGCGCCGCATCGGCCAGGCCCTGCATCTGCTTGTCCGAACGCAGGCTTTCAAAGCCCTCGCGGATGGCCTGGGGCGTCATGCTCTGCAGCCACAGCCGCTTGACCGGCTTGCCCAGGGGTACGTATTTACCGCCTTTCTCGCCACCGGCGTATTGCTCGATCAGGCGGAAGATCAGCTCGCCCTCGCGGCCCGCGTCACAGGCGTTCACCAGCGCCGTCACGTCCTTGCGCCGGGCCTGCTTGACCACCGCGTTCAGCCGCGTCTTGGTCTTGTCCACGGGCTTGAGGTCAAAAAACGGCGGAATCACCGGCAGGTGCGCAAAGCTCCATTTGCCGCGCTTGACGTCAAACTGCTCGGGCGCCTGGATCTCCACCAGATGGCCGACCGCGCTGGTCACCACATAGCTGTCGCTTTCGAAAAACTCGTCGTGCTTTTCAAACTTGCCGGCCACGGGCGTGAGCGCGCGCACGATGTCCTGCGCCACCGAGGGCTTTTCTGCAATCACCAACGTCTTCGTCATAGGAACTGGGCCAATCCTTCAATGTCTTCGGGGAGCATTTCCCCGGCCTGCGCAAACACCACCTTGCCGGCGCGCCCGCGCACCACCACCACCGGGAGCCCCTTGGGCTTGGGCAGCACTTTAGCGACATCGGGCGTCAGCATGCCGGCCGGGAAGGTGTAGCCTTTTTGCCGCATGTAGCCTGCGGCAGCCTCCGGCGTCCTGTCAATCGACAGTGCCAGCACCTGCAGGCCGCGGCCGCGCTCCTGGCGCCAGAGCTTCTCCATATGCGGGCTCTGCACGGCGCAAAACGGGCACCAGCTGGCCCACCAGTAGACCACGAGCACCTGGGCGGCGGCCTCGCGCGCGCGCCAGACGCTGCCGTCCAGCAGCGTCACGTCGGTCAGCGCCAGGGCCGCGCCCGGCTGGGGCAATGCGGGCGCCCGGGCGTCAGCGGGCGTGCTGCTGCCCTGGGCGGCGGCCAGGCCGGCGCCGCCCAGCGCCAGGCTGGCCAGCAGGTTTCGGCGTGTGAGGGGCAGTTGCTGTTTCATCGGTCTTGCATGGGTCTTGCATAGAATTGCGGGCTTCTCGCGCGTACGCGTACGCGCGCACGTGTGTGCATATTCAACTTACCAGAGTTTTCCGTTCATGCCAGCAAAAGCCCCCGCCAGCCCCGCCCGACGCATCCAGACACGCCGCTCCGGCGTGCACGGCAACGGCGTGTTTGCCGTCCAGGACCTGGCCGAGGGCGAGACCATCATCGAGTACGTGGGAGAGATCATCAGCTGGAAGGAAGCGCTGCGCCGCCACCCGCACGACCCCAAGGACCCCAACCACACGTTCTACTTCCATATTGACGAAGACCGCGTGATTGACGCCAAGCACGGCGGCAATTCCTCGCGCTGGATCAACCACAGCTGCGACCCCAACTGCGAGGCCGACGAGGAAAATGGCCGCGTCTTCATCAAGGCGCTGCGCAACATCAAGGCCGGTGAAGAGCTCAACTACGACTACGGCCTGATCATCGACGAGCCTTACACCCCCAAGCTCAAGGCCGAATACCCCTGCTGGTGCAACGCCAAGGACTGCCGCGGCACGCTGCTGGCGCCCAAGCGCAAGCGTTCCAGGAAATGATCCGGTGGCCGGCCGAAGCGATCTGGGAGGCGGTGGTGCCTGTGCTGGCGGGCTTCACCGTTGAGGTCCTGCCCGAAATTGATTCCACCAACACAGAGCTGATGCGTCGCGCCCGTGCGGGCCAGACCGAGCCGGTTTTGCTGGTGGCCGAGCGGCAGACCGCGGGCCGTGGGCGCCTGGGGCGGCCGTGGGCCAGTGATGTGGGCGCTTCCCTGACCTTTTCATTGGGCCTGCCGCTGTCACCAGCCGACTGGTCGGGCCTGTCGCTGGCCGTGGGTGTCAGTCTGGCTGAAAGCCTGCACGAGGACGTGCGCATCAAATGGCCCAATGACCTGTGGCTGCAGGGGCGCAAGCTGGCGGGCATCCTGATCGAAACCGCGGGCACGGGCGCCGCTGCCGCGCCGCGCTTCGTGGTGGTGGGCGTAGGCATCAACATCACCGCCCGGGGGGCCCAGGGCCTGTCCACGCCGCCGGCCTGGCTGCAGGAACTGCGCCCGGACATCGATGCGCCCGCCGCCCTGGGGCAACTGGCCCTGCCGCTGGTGCGCGCCCTGCAGCAATTCGAGGCGGATGGCTTTGGCGCGTTTGGCGACCGCTTTCATGCGCGTGACGCGCTGGCCGGCCGCACCGTGGTGCTCAGCGACGGACTGCAGGGCGATGCGCGGGGCGTGGGCGCCGATGGGGCGCTGCTGGTGCATACTGCCAGCGGCATGAAACAGGTCACGAGTTCGGAAGTCAGCGTACGCCCCCTGGGCGCGGGGGCCTGACACGTGCTGCGCCTGTTGGTCCTGGTGCTGGTGCTGGCCAACGGCCTGTACTTTGCGTGGTCGCAGGGGTTGCTTCAGTCCTGGGGCGCGGCGCCCGCGCAGCAGTCCGAACCTCAGCGGCTGGGCCAGCAGATCCGCCCCGAGGCCCTGCGCGTGTTGACCGCCGACGAAGCCCGGCGCGTGGAATCGGCGGCATCGCCGGCCGCGCGCGGCCCGGAATGCCTGCAGGCCGGCCTGTTTGACGAGCGCCAGGCCACGGCCGTGCGCCAGACGCTGGAGCCGCTGCTGCCCGCGGGCAGCTGGACGCTGGACGCGGCGACCGAGCCCGCGCGCTGGATCATCTACATGGGCAAATACCTCACGCCCGACGCCGTCAACAAGAAAAAGGCCGAGCTGCGCCAGCTGGGCGTGTCGTTCGAAGGCCTGTCCAACCAGGCGCTGGAGCCCGGCCTGTCGCTGGGCGGCTTCACCAGCCAGGCCGCGGCCCAGCAGCAGCTGGACCGCCTGGCCCAGCGCGGCGTGCGCACCGCCCGCGTGGTCCAGGAACGGGAAGAAGTCCGCGGCCAGGTGCTGCGTCTGCCGCTGGTGGACGACGCGCTGCGCCCCCGGCTGGAAGAGATCCGTGCCGTGCTCAACGGCAAGCCGTTGCGGTCCTGCCGCTGATCACCCTCTGGAGATTCGACGATGACGCTCAAGCTGTACTTCGCGCCTGGCGCCTGTTCCTTCGTGCCCCACACACTGCTTGAAGCGGCCGGCGAGCCGTTCGAGCCGGTCATGGTCAAGCTGCACAAGCAGGAAAACTACAGCCCGGAATACAAGGCCATCAACCCGCGCAGCCAGGTGCCTGTGCTGGTGGACGGCGGCGAGACCATCACACAGATCGTGGCCATTGTGGGCTATTTGAACGACCGCTTCGCGCAGGCCGGCTTCCTGCCGCGCGAGCCGCTGGCGCGCGCCCGCGTGCTGGAAACGCTGGCGTGGATGAACAACACGGTGCACCCGACCTTCACCCACATCTTCATGCCGCACAAGTTCACCGACAAGGCCGAGCTGCACGCGGACCTGAAGGCGTACAACACCCGGCTGTATGCCGGCATGCTGGGCGAGCTGGAGGCGCTGGTGCAGGCCGCGCAGCAGCAAGGCCGCGCCTGGCTGGGCGGCGAGCACTTCGGCCCGCTGGACGCCTATGCGCTGACCCTGCTGCGCTGGGGCAGCATCGCCGGCATCGACCCCGCGGGCTACCCGCTGCTGTGGGCGCATGTGCAGCGCGTGGCGCTGCTGCCCGCGGTGCAGCGCGTGATCGAGCGCGAACGGCTCAAGCTGAACCTTTACGAAGCGCCGTCGGGCTGACTCACAAAGCGCAGGCTCACGAGCAGCCCGGGCGCCGCCTGGCCGGGGTGGGCGTCTTCCAGCGTGATGGACGCGCCATGCTGGCTGGCGATTTCCTGCACGATGGGCAGGCCCAGGCCGGAACCGTCCACGTTGGTGCCCAGCGCGCGGTAAAACGGCTGGAACACCAGTTCGCGTTCCGCCGCCGGGATGCCGGGGCCGGAGTCTTCCACCTGCAGGATCAGCACATGGCCGAACGGGTCGGCCAGCACGCGCGCGGTGATGATGCCCGGGCGTTCGGGTGATGACGGCGTGTAGTTGATCGCGTTGTCCAGCAGGTTGCGGATCATTTCCTTGAGCAGCGTGGGGTTGCCCGCGATCACCACGCCCGGCGCGCCGGGGCGCGCGCCGTCGTAGCCCAGGTCCATGTGGTGCTCCAGCGCCCGCGGCAGCGAGTCGTGCACCGCGTCGATGGTCAGCTGCGCCAGGTCGCAGGGCAGCCGTGCCAGCACCGCGCCGCTGCTTTCGGCGCGCGCCAGCGCCAGCAACTGGTTGACGGTGTGGGTGGCGCGGATGCTGGAGCGCTCGATCTGCTGCAGCGACTGCTTGAGCTCCTCGGCGCTGCCGCCCTCGCGTTGGGCCAGGTCGGCCTGCATGCGCAAGCCCGCCAGCGGTGTCTTGAGCTGGTGCGCCGCATCGGCCAGGAAACGCTTTTGCGTGGCGATGGAATCCTTCAGCCGCGTCAGCAGGTCGTTGACCGACGACACCAGCGGCGCCACCTCCATCGGCACGGCGTGGTCATCCAGCGGGCTCAGGTCATCCGGCTTGCGCGCGCGGATGCGCTCTTCCAGCTGGCTCAGCGGCTTGATGCCGCGCACCAGTGCCAGCCAGACCAGCAAGACGGCCAGCGGCAGCAGCACCAGCTGGGGCAGCAGCACGCCCTTGATGATCTCGGTGGCAAGCACCGAGCGTTTCTCACGTGTCTCGGCCACCTGCACCAGGGCCTGCAGATCACCGGGCAGGTCCAGCCGTACCCAGATGTAGGCCACGCGTACGTCCTGCCCGCGCATCTCGGCGTCGCGCAGATAAACGTCGCGCACCTGTGCGTCGCTGGCCAGGGGCTTGTCGTCCGCCGGCGGCGCGGGAAAGTCGCGCTCGCCGCCCAGCAGCTCGCCGCGCGGACCCACCACCTGGTAGTAAATCAGGTCGGAATCATCCGCGCGCAGGATCTCGCGCGCGGGCTGCGGGAGGTTGAACTGGACGCGCTGGTTCTGCACCGTGACCAGCTGCGCCAGCACGCGCACGTTGTATTCCAGCGCCCGGTCAAACGGCTTGCCCGCGATGCTTTGCGCCACCAGCCAGGTCAGCGCCAGCGCCACCGGCAGCAGCAGCATCAGCGGCGTGAGCATCCAGTCGAGAATCTCCCCGAAAAGAGACCGTTGCTCGCGCTGGAAGATTTTCATGGACGAAGGCCTTATTCGCGGGCCACCGCGGAACCGGCTTCGCCGGGCCGCTGGTGGCGCCCCGCTGGGGGGGAGGCGCCGAAGGCGCTTCGGGGGGGAGCCAACTTCATCCAGGAATTTTTTCGAGGCAGTAGCCGAGGCCGCGTACGGTGGCGATGCGGATCGGGCCTTTCTCGATCTTCTTGCGCAGGCGGTGGATATAGACCTCGATCGCGTTGTTGCTGACCTCTTCACCCCACTCGCACAGGCGCTCGACCAGCTGGTCCTTGCTGACCAGCCGCCCGGCGCGCTGCAACAGCACCTCCAGCAAGCCCAGCTCGCGCGCGGACAGCTCCACCATCTTGCCGTCGATGGTGGCCACGCGGCCGGCCTGGTCATACACAAGCGGTCCATGCTTGATGGTGCTGCTGGTGCCGCCCATGCCGCGGCGGATCAGCGCGCGCACACGGGCTTCCAGTTCCTGCAGGCTGAACGGTTTGGCCATGTAATCGTCGGCCCCGTAGTCCAGGCCCTTGACGCGCTCTTCCACGCTGTCGGCGGCCGTCAGGATCAGCACCGGCATCGACGAGCCGCGCCCGCGCAGCTTGCGCAGCACTTCCAGCCCGTGCATCTTCGGCAGGCCCAGGTCCAGGATGAGCAGGTCGAATTCGTTGTTGGTCATGAGCGCCGCGTCGGCCTCGGTGCCGCTGGCCACATGATCCACGGCCGCGCCGGACGCGCGCAGCGTGCGCAACAGGCCATCGGCCAGTACCTGGTCGTCCTCGGCAATCAGTATCCGCATGGCTGTCTCCGGTGGTCTTGTGGGTGTTTGGCAAATTCTAGGCCTGCACGCCTTACGGGGCGCTGATCCGCCTCAAGCGGCGGGGCCGGCATAGGCTTCCAGGCCGATCATGACCACGGCGGCCACTTCGTTGCCGACTTCGGCGCGGAATTCGGCCTCGGCCTGCGACACGGCGTCCTTGAAGGCCTGCAGCCAGGCCAGGCCGGCGGCGGTGAAGTGGATGCGCCGCGCGCGCGCATCCAGCGGGTCGCTCTGGCGCGAGACCAGGCCCCAGGCCTCGCACTGGTCCACCAGGTCGCCCATGGCCTGCTTGGTCATGCCGGCGCTGGCAGCCAGGTCGGTCAGGCGCGAACCCTCAGGCGCCAGGTGGCGGGTGATGTGCACATGGGCAGCGCTGACCTGGGCGCGCGCAGCCAGGTTGGACAGCGCCAGAGGCACGTCGATGTTGTGGGCCATGAGCGTGAGCACCCGGTCGTCAAAGCGGCGCATCGCATGGCCCAGCAGGCGGCCGAGGTGGGTTTGGCGCCAGCGTGTGTCCATGGGAGAAGTCATCCGTAAATGGTAAGCCAAACTGACCAAAAAACTCATTTACTTCAAACCATTACCCCATTAAAGTACTGGTCAAGCATCCAGCCTGTAGATAAAAACAACTGGATGAAATGATTCAACCTGTTGTTTTTAAAGGAGATTTTCATGGACGCACAAGTCAAGGGCACCCGCATCAACGCCGCCGACAGTGAAAAGGCCAAGGCCCTGCAGGCCGCGCTGGCCCAGATCGAAAAGCAGTTCGGCAAGGGCACGATCATGCGCCTGGGTGAAGGCGAGGCCATTGAAGACATCCAGGTGGTCTCCACCGGTTCGCTGGGCCTGGACATCGCGCTGGGCGTGGGCGGCCTGCCGCGGGGCCGCGTCATTGAAATCTACGGCCCGGAATCGTCAGGCAAGACCACGCTGACGCTGCAGGTCATTGCCGAGATGCAAAAGCAGGGCGGCACCTGCGCCTTTGTGGACGCCGAGCATGCGCTGGACGTGCAGTACGCGCAAAAGCTGGGCGTGAACCTGCCTGACCTGCTGATCAGCCAGCCCGACACCGGCGAGCAGGCCCTGGAAATCGTGGACAGCCTGGTGCGTTCGGGCGCGGTGGACCTGATCGTGGTGGACTCGGTCGCCGCGCTCACGCCCAAGGCTGAAATCGAAGGTGAAATGGGCGACTCACTGCCCGGCCTGCAGGCCCGCCTGATGAGCCAGGCCCTGCGCAAGCTCACCGCCACCATCAAGAAGACCAACTGCATGGTCATCTTCATCAACCAGATCCGCATGAAGATCGGCGTGATGTTCGGCAGCCCCGAAACCACCACCGGCGGCAACGCGCTGAAGTTCTACGCCTCGGTCCGCCTGGACATCCGCCGTACCGGCACCATCAAGAAGGGCGAGGAAGCCATCGGCAACGAAACCAAGGTCAAGGTGGTCAAGAACAAGGTGTCGCCCCCGTTCAAGACGGCGGAGTTCGACATCCTGTTCGGCGAGGGCATCAGCCGCCACGGCGAAATCATCGACATGGGCGTGAACGCCCGCATCATTGAAAAGTCCGGCGCCTGGTATGCCTACAACGGCGAAAAGATCGGCCAGGGCCGCGACAACGCCCGCGAATTCCTGCGTGAGAACCCCGAGCTGGCCTTCGAGATCGAGAACAAGGTGCGCGAGTCGCTGGGCATTCCGCTGCTGGCCGCCTCGGTCGAAGCCGACGCGGAGTAAGCGCCATGGCGACGGGGGGGGTGCCCGCGCAGATCTCGATCAAGGGCCGGGCGCTGCGGCTGCTGGGGGCCCGGGAACACTCCCGGGCCGAGCTGGAGCGCCGCCTGGCGGCGTTTGAGACCACGCCCGGCGAACTCGCCAAGGCGCTGGACGAGTTGCAGGCCAGGGGTTTCATCAACGAGCAGCGGGTGGCGGACTCGGTAGTACACCGCCGCGCCGCCAGGCTCGGCGTGGCCCGCATCAAGCAGGAACTGCAAAGCAAGGGGCTCGACCCGGCGATGGTGCAGGACACGGTCGAAAGCCTGCGCGCCACCGAGGTGCAGCGTGCGCACGAGGTCTGGCGCCGCAAGTTTGGCGAGTTGCCGCGCGACGCAGCCAGCCGCGGCAAGCAGATGCGGTTTCTGATCTCGCGCGGGTTTGGCGCCGAAGCCATCCACCGGGTGCTGGCCGGCGGGTTTGAGGACGAGACGGCCTGACGGGCTGAGGTTACAGCCCCAGCATCAGCTTCAGGTTCTGCACGGCGGCGCCGCTGGCGCCCTTGCCCAGGTTGTCCAGCCGGGCAATCAGCACGGCCTGGCGGTAGTCTTCGTTGGCAAAGACGCGCAATTCCATCCTGTTGGTGTCGTTCAGCCCCAGCGGGTCCAGCTTGGCGGACTCGGTAGGCGGCTGCACCGTGACCCATTCGCTACCGGCGTAGTGCGCGGCCAGCGCGTCGTGCAGGGTGGCTGCCTTGGGCGCGCCAGGCAGCAGGTCCAGGTGCAGCGGCAACTGCACCAGCATGCCCTGTTTGAAGTTGCCCACCGACGGAATGAACACGGGCCTGCGGGTCAGGCCGGTGTACTTCATGATTTCCGGCAGGTGCTTGTGCTTGAGCGTCAGGGCATAGGTCTCAAACGCCGGCGCCGTGCCCGCCTCATAAGCCTCGATCATCGTGCGCCCACCGCCGGAGTAACCGCTCACAGACGGCAAGGCCAGCGCCGCATCCCGGGCGATCAGGCCCGCGTCCACCAGCGGGCGGATCAAGGCGATGGCGCCGGTGGAATAACAGCCGGGGTTGCTCACGCGCGATGCGTTGATGACCGCCTCGCGCTGGCCCGGGGCCAGCTCCGGGAAGCCGAACACCCAGCCGTCCGCCGTGCGGTGGGCGGTGGAGGCGTCGATCACCTTGGGACCCGGCTTGCCGCTGGCGCGGGCGATGTCGTCGATCATGGCGACCGATTCGCGCGCCGCATCGTCGTGCAGGCACAGGATGACCAGGTCCACGCCGGCCATCAGCGCGCGCTTGGCCGCCGGGTCCTTTCGCAGCTCGGGCGCGATGCTGACCAGCTCGATCTGGGGCATCTTTTCGAGCCGTTCGCGGATCTGCAGGCCGGTGGTGCCGGCTTCGCCATCAATGAAAACCTTGGCCATTTCTCTTTCCCGGGGTGATTTGCCACTGTAAGGCATGCACAAGTTTTGTGCATTGCAGCATGATACAGTCGATGGCTGCGCCGTGCAGCGCCCGCTGCGCGGGCCCAAGGCCCCTCCCCGTCGGGCACAAAACCATCCATTCCTGAGAGAGACCTCATGAAGATTCACGAGTACCAAGGCAAGGACATCTTGCGTAGTTTTGGTGTGCCCGTCCCGCGCGGCATTCCCGCGTTCACGGTGCAGGAGGCGGTGGAAGCCGCCCAGAAGCTGGGCGGCCCGGTCTGGGTGGTCAAGGCGCAGATTCATGCCGGCGGCCGCGGCAAGGGCGGTGGCGTCAAGGTGGCCAAGAGCATTGACGACGTCAAGCGGCTGGCTGGCGACATCCTGGGGATGCAGCTCAAGACGCACCAGACCGGCCCCGAAGGCCAGAAAGTCCGCCGCCTGTACATCGAAGACGGCGCCGACATCCAGAAGGAGTACTACCTGTCCGTGGTGACCGACCGTGCGACGCAGAAGGTGGCCTTCATCGCCTCCAGCGAAGGCGGCATGGACATCGAGGAAGTGGCGCATTCCACCCCCGAGAAGATCATCACCGAGTTCATTGACCCGCTGGCCGGCCTGACCGAAGCCCAGGGCAAGAAGATCGCCAACGCCATCGGCATGCCGGCCGATTCGCAGGCGCAGTTCATCGACGTCTGCCAGAAGCTCTACAAGTGCTACATGGACACGGACGCGTCGCTGGTGGAAATCAACCCGCTGAACCGCGACAGCAAGGGCAACATCATTGCGCTGGACGCCAAGTTCAACTTTGACAGCAACGCGCTGTTCCGCCACCCCGAAATCGTCGCCCTGCGCGACCTGGACGAAGAAGACCCGGCCGAAGTCGAGGCCTCCAAATTCGACCTGGCCTACATCAGCCTGGACGGCAACATCGGCTGCCTGGTCAACGGCGCCGGCCTGGCCATGGCCACCATGGACACCATCAAGCTGTTCGGCGGCGAGCCGGCGAACTTCCTGGACGTGGGCGGCGGCGCCACCCCCGAGAAGGTCACCGAAGCCTTCAAGATCATGCTGAAGAACAAGAATGTCCAGGCCATCCTGGTCAACATCTTCGGCGGCATCATGAAATGCGACACCATCGCCACCGGTGTGATCGCGGCCTGCAAGGCCGTGAACCTGCAGGTTCCGCTGGTGGTGCGCATGAAGGGCACCAACGAAGTCGAAGGCAAGAAGCTGCTGGCGGATTCCGGCCTGCCCATCATCAGCGCCGACACCATGGCCGAAGCGGCCCAAAAAGTGGTTGCAGCCGTCAAAGCCTAAGGAACAGTCATGTCGATCTACATCAACAAAGACACCAAAGTCATCACCCAGGGCATCACCGGCAAGACCGGCCAGTTCCACACGGAAAAGTGCCAGGAGTACGCCAACGGCAAAAACTGCTTCGTCGCCGGCGTGAACCCCAAGAAGGCCGGCGAGTCAATCTTCAACATCCCGATCTACGCATCGGTCAAGGAAGCCGCCAGCCAGACCGGCGCGACCGTTTCGGTGATCTACGTGCCGCCCGCGGGCGCTGCCGCCGCCATCTGGGAAGCCGTGGAAGCTGACCTGGACATGGCCATCTGCATTACCGAGGGCATCCCGGTGCGCGACATGCTTGAAGTGCGCAACAGGATGAAGGCCAAGGAAGCCGCCGGCGGCAAGAAAACGCTGCTGCTGGGCCCCAACTGCCCCGGCCTGATCACGCCTGACGAAATCAAGATCGGCATCATGCCCGGCCACATCCATCGCAAGGGCCGTATCGGCGTGGTGAGCCGCTCCGGCACGCTGACTTACGAAGCCGTGGCGCAGCTGACCGAAATCGGCCTGGGCCAGTCCAGCGCGGTGGGTATCGGCGGGGACCCGATCAACGGCCTGAAGCACATCGACGTGATGAAGGCCTTCAATGACGACCCGGATACCGACGCCGTCATCATGATCGGCGAAATCGGCGGCCCGGACGAGGCGGACGCCGCCCGCTGGTGCAAGGCCAACATGAAGAAGCCGGTCGTAGGCTTCATCGCCGGCGTGACGGCCCCCCCCGGCAAGCGCATGGGCCATGCCGGCGCGCTGATCTCCGGCGGCGCCGACACGGCCGATGCCAAGTTGTCCATCATGGAAGAGTGCGGCTTTACCGTGACGCGCAATTTCTCGGAACTGGCCAAGCTGCTCAAGGCCAAGCTGTAAGCCAATTCAGAGGCTGTGCAGGCGCCGCGCCCGTGGGGCGCTGCCGCTTATTTGCAACAAATCGTAGTACCCCCGTGACAAAGTGCCTTGTCCGGCGCTGGTCCGTCTGTTACCTTCGACATCCGCGGTGATCCGGCCGCCCGTGCCTTTGCGCCCGGGCGCATCAAGATGACCGCCAAGAACAACGGCTTGGTCTGCGAACTGGACAAGGGGCGGGAAGTGAGCACATCTTCATCGGCAAAACGCAGTCAGTTCTGGCGTACCGACTGGTTTGTTGGCGTTCTGGTGGTGGTGGCGGTTGTCATCCTGCACCAGGCCACGGACTTCATCGGCACGATGGAGCGGCGCTTCTATGACTTTGCGAGCACGGCCAGTGCGCGCCAGCCATCCGACCGCGTGGCAGTCATTGCCATTGACGATCAAAGCATTGCCAACATCGGCCGCTGGCCCTGGCCGCGCGACGTTCATGCCCAGCTGATCGAGCAGCTGGCTGCCGCCAAGGCCAAAACCATTGTCCACACGGCGTTCTTCTTCGAGCCGCAAACCGACCGTGGCCTGGTGTTCATCCGCAAGATGAAAGAAGCACTGGGCCCTGGCGGGGAAGCCGGCAGTGGCGGCGTGGGCGAGCAGCTGGGCAAGGTCATTGCGGAGGCTGAGCAGGCGCTGGACACCGACGCCAAACTGGCGGCGAGCATGACCAAGGCCGGCAACGTGCTGGTCCCTTCGGTATTCGTTCTGGGCGAACCCCAGGGCAAGCCGGACAAGCCGCTGCCACCCTATGCGCTCAAGAGCGCGGTGGATGAAAACGGCGGTTTCTCGGTGCCCGCGGTCAAGGGCCAGCAGCCCATTGAGCAGATTGGCACGGCCGCGGCCGGCATTGCCCACCTCAACCAGATCAACGACGTGGACGGTGCCGTTCGCGAAGAGCCCATGCTGGTCAACTACTTCGGCAAGGCCGTGCCGTCCATGGCGCTGCTGGCGGCCGCCCACAGCCTGAACCTGGGCCCATCGGACGTGAAGCTCAATCCGGGCGACTCGGTCCAGATCGGCAAGCTGCGCGTCAAAACCGACGAATACGCGCGCATGCTGCCCCAGTTCTACAAGGGCCGCGACGGCAAGCCGGCGTTTGCGGTGGATTCGTTCTATGACGTGATCAGCGGCAAGATTCCGGCGACCAAGTACGCCGACAAGATTGTCCTGATCGGCGCAACCGCTGCCGGCGTGGGTGTGCAGTTCCCCACACCCGGTTACGCCGGGCTGTCGCCGGCCGAAATGATCGCGCACATCACCTCCAGCATCCTGGGCGAGCATTTCATCGTCCAGCCCGCCTGGGGCGGCTGGGCGGCGTTTGGCGTGTTCCTGCTGGTGGCGGCCTACCTGGTGGCGGCGTTGCCACGCTTGTCCGCCGGCAAGGCGGCAGCGGTCACGCTTGGACTGTTCGTTGCGCTGATGGTGGCTGAATTTGGCCTGCTGTCGGGCGCTTCCATGTGGCTCAAGCTGGTGTTCCCGGCGACCCTCCTCGTCATTGGCCACCTGGCACTGACGACCAAGCGGTTCCTGATGACCGAGGCCGGCAAACTGAAGTCCGATGAGGAGTCGGCCGAGACCAACCGCATGATGGGCCTGGCACTGCAGGGCCAGGGACAACTGGACATGGCCTTTGACCGGTTCCGCCGTGTGCCGATGAGTGATGCGGTCATGGACAACCTGTACAACCTGGCGCTGGACTTCGAGCGCAAGCGCCAGTTCAACAAGGCGCAGGCCGTGTACGAGCACATGGCCGGATGGAACAAGGGCTACAAGGATCTGCAGTCCAAGCTTAATCGGGCCAAAAACCTGTCGGAAACCGTCATTCTGGGCGGAGGCGGCGCACACCCAGGCGGCACCATGCTGCTGGACGGCGGGGCCGTCGAAAAGCCGATGCTGGGCCGCTACCAGGTGGAAAAGGAACTGGGCAAGGGCGCCATGGGTGTGGTTTATCTGGGCAAGGACCCGAAGATCGGACGCGTGGTGGCCATCAAGACCATGGCACTGAGCCAGGAGTTCGAGGGCGAGGAGCTCACCGATGCGCGCGAACGCTTCTTCCGCGAGGCCGAAACGGCGGGTCGCCTGCAGCACCAGAACATCGTGACCATCTTTGACGCCGGCGAAGAACACGACCTGGCCTACATTGCCATGGAGTTCCTCAAGGGCAAGGACCTGGTGGACTTCTGCAAGGACGGCAATCTGTTGCCTGTGTCCAAGGTGCTGTTGATCGTGGCCCGCGTCGCCGAAGCGCTGGCATATGCCCATCGCCAGAACGTGGTGCACCGCGACATCAAGCCGGCCAACATCATGTACGAGCTGGAAAGCGATACGGTCAAGGTCACGGACTTCGGCATTGCCCGCATTACCGACTCGAGCAAGACCAAGACGGGTCTCGTGCTGGGCACACCCAGCTTCATGTCGCCCGAGCAGATTGCCGGCAAGAAGGTGGATGGCCGCTCCGACCTGTACTCCCTGGGTGTCATGTTGTTCCAGATGCTCACTGGCGTGTTGCCGTTCCGCGGTGACTCCATGGCCGAGCTGATGTACAAGATCGCCAACGAGGAGGCGCCGGATATCCGCATCATTCGCAAGGACATTCCCGAACGGCTGGCCCAGATCGTGGCGCTCTCACTGGCCAAGCGCAGCGAAGGCCGCTACCAGGACGGTGACCAGTTCGCGGCAGACCTCCGTGCATTGGCTTCAGGCGGCGCGCCGGCTGCGGCCCCTGGTTCGCCTGTGGCAACAACCGCCGCCGTTGCTGCCTCCGCCACCCCGGCTGACGAAAAGACCGTGGCATTTCGCGCTGATGGATCCCCGCCGCCGGATACCGGCGCCGAGAAGACCGTGGTGCTGCCAGCGTCGGGCCCCGCCGGGTTTGACAAGACCGTGGTCACGGCCGCAGTACCTGATGCGGCGCAGCCCGGCTATGATGCGACCCAGAAAATGGACGCCATCAGCGACAACGACCCCTTTGCCAAGACAGCCGTGATCAGCAGATCGGGGGCGGGAGACGCCATTGCGGATTCGGGCAACAAGACCGACAAGCCGACCTGAGTCCAGCATCTATGAACTACGAGTTTTGCCTACGTACCGATCCTGGGCTCGCACGCGAGAACAACGAGGACTCCGTTACCGTTGATGAGCCGACGCGTCTGGGCATCCTGGCAGACGGCATGGGGGGCTACAACGCCGGAGAAATCGCCAGCGGCATGGCCACGGCGTTCATCAAGTCCGAGCTGGGGCGCTGGTTGTCTCAGGCCGGACGGCATGCCAATGCCAAGGAAGTGCGGCGCGCCATGGAGATCTGCGTCGACAACGCGAACCGCTCCATTTTCAACGCCGCCAATTCCAATCCCCAGTACAGCGGGATGGGCACTACCCTGGTGCTGGGCGTCTTCCAGGACACGCGGCTGATGCTGGGTCACATCGGTGATTCGCGCTGCTACCGCCTGCGTGACGGCGAATTTGTCCAGATCACCAAGGACCATTCCCTGTTGCAGGAGCAGATGGATGCCGGGTTGATCACGCCTGAACAGGCGGCGACTTCCACCAACAAGAACCTCGTGACCCGCGCGCTTGGCGTGGAAGACGCCGTGCTGCTGGAGGTCAATGAGCACCGCGTGGAACCGGGCGATGTTTACCTGATGTGTTCCGACGGGCTGTCGGACATGGTGGACAACGAGAATATCGCGCAATTGCTGGCGACGGAAGTGCCGCTGGAGCAAAAGGTCGTGCAATTGGTTGACGCGGCCAATGCCAATGGAGGGCGGGACAATATCTCGGTCCTGTTGGTGCAGGCACAAAGCGGCGTGAAAAAGCGCGGCTTGATTTCCAGATTGCTGGGAAAATAGTCTTTCGCATTAGTTTTCCGGAAACAGGTTTAAAAACAGGAGTCGACCATGCCGAAAATGATCGTTTCGATCGACGGTGTTGTCATCAAGGAAGTGCAGTTGACCAAGGACCGTACGACACTGGGTCGTCGGCCGTACAACGACATCGTGATTGATAACCTAGCTGTAAGCGGTGAGCACGCCGTATTGCAGATGACCGGCAACGAGGTCTACCTGGAAGACCTGAACAGCACCAACGGGACCTATGTCAATGGCAAGGCCGTGAAGAAGCAGTTGCTGCAGAACAACGACACCGTCGAAATCGGCAAGTACAAGATCAAGTACATCAACGAAGCGGCCAGCGCAGGTTTTGAAAAGACGATGGTGATCAAGGCCGGCGGCGCCGGTCTGGCCGTGCCACCGCCGGCTGCCAGCCCCGCAGCGGCAGCGGCCGCAACGGCGCCCGTGGCTGAAGGCGCGGGGCCCAATGGCAGCATCAAGGTGCTCTCGGGCGCCGCCGCCGGACGCGAGGTGCCGCTGGTCAAGGTGGTCACGACCATCGGCAAGCCGGGCGTGGCGGTTGCCGCCATTACCAAGCGACACAATGGCTTTGTGGTGGCCCATGTTGAAGGCGCCAACAAGCCCACGCTGAACGGCGCGCCCATCGGCGCTGAGCCCGTGATGCTCAAGACGGGTGACCTGCTGGAGCTTGCGGGCACCCAGATGCAGTTCGTTCAGGCCTGAGGGTCTGCGGCGGACCCATGGGATCACTTTCCAAGCACTGGTCCCGTATCGCGGTGACGCTGATACCGCTGATATTCGCGCTGCTGCACGCCAGTGGGGTGATGAAAATCGGTGTGCTTCAGCGGCTGGATGACATCATCTATGACGCACGGCTGCGCGCGACCATGCCCAAAACGCTCGACGAGCGTATCGTCATTGTCGATATCGATGAAAAAAGCCTGGCCGAAGTGGGCCGCTGGCCCTGGGGACGCAACAAGCTGGCGGAACTGGTGGATGACCTTTTCGAGCGCCAGAAGATCACCTTGCTGGGCTTTGACGTGGTGTTTGCGGAGGCCGACGAAAGCTCGGGTCTCAAGCGGTTGCGTCAGCTCGCGCAGAGCGAACTCAAGGACCAGACGGGGTTCACCGAACGGTTGAACCAGTTGCAGGGCGTGCTGGACTACGATGCCGCGTTTGCCCGCTCGCTGGAAAAAAAGGCCGTGGTGCTGGGCTACTATTTCACCAGCGACCGCGACGGGCGCACCTCCGGCGCGCTGCCCGCGCCCGTGATGGAAAAAGACGCCCTGCAGGGCCGACCCATCAAGTTCACAAGCTGGAACGGTTACGGCTCCAATATCGAGCAGATTGCCAAGGCCGCGCCAATGGCGGGCTTTTTCAACTCCATCACCGAGGGCGATGGCGTTGTCCGCTCGATTCCGCTGATTGCCGAGTACAAGGGGCAGTACTATGAGTCGCTGTCCATGGCCATGTTCCGCATGCTGGTCGGGCTGCCTTCGGTCGTGCCCGGCTTTCCGCAGGAGCGCTTCATCAACCGAAGCTATCAGGGACTGGAAAGTATCCTGCTCAAGCAGGGCGGCAGGACGCTTGCAGTGCCGGTGGACGACCGCGTTGCCACCCTGGTGCCTTTTCGCGGCCCGGGTGGGGTCAATGGCGGGTCGTTCAAGTACATCTCCGCGGCCGACCTGCTGGCCAAGCGCGTTCCGGCTGGCGCGCTCAAGGACAAGATTGTTTTGCTGGGAACGACCGCGCCCGGCCTGCTGGACCTTCGCGTCACGCCTGTGGGCGAAACCTATCCTGGCGTGGAGACGCATGCCAACGTGATTTCGGGCCTGCTTGACGGCAAGACCTTTGTGAAGCCGGACTATGCGGTGGGATTTGAGGTCGTAGTGCTGCTGCTGGCGGGCATTACGCTGGCCTTCGCGCTGCCGCTGCTTTCGGCACCCCGCGCCGTGGCGGCCAGCGTGGCCGTGATCGGGGCGCTGGTGGCGCTCAATTTCTGGCTCTACCTGGGTTACGGCCTGGTGCTGCCGCTGGCGTCGGCGCTGGTCATGGCGCTGACAGCCTTTGCGTTGAACATGAGCTACGGCTACTTTGTGGAAAGCCGTTCCAAGCGCGAACTGGCCAACCTGTTCGGTACCTATGTTCCGCCCGAGCTGGTGGACGAAATGGTCAAGGACCCCGACAGCTACAGCATGAAGGCCACCAGCAAGGAACTGACCGTGATGTTCTGCGACATGCGGGGCTTCACCAAGATGTCCGAAAAGATGGAGCCCACCCAGCTGCAGGAACTGCTCAACGGCGTGTTCAGCCGACTGACTGACCTGATCCGCGCCAACCGCGGCACCATCGACAAGTACATGGGCGATTGCGTGATGGCCTTCTGGGGGGCGCCGGTGGATACGCCCAACCATGCACACCTGGCGACCAAGACCGCCATGGAAATGGCCAATGCGGTCCGCAAGATCAATGAGGAGCATCGCGCCAAGGGCCTGCCCGAGATCGGGGTGGGCATCGGCCTGAACACCGGCACCATGTGCGTGGGCGACATGGGCTCTGACATCCGGCGCAGCTACACCGTGATCGGTGATTCCGTGAACCTGGGTTCCCGCCTCGAAGGCCTTTCCAAGACCTATGGCGTTGACATCGTGGTGAGCGAATCCACCCGCAAGCTGGCACCTGACTTTGCCTGGCAGGAGCTGGACAAGGTTCGTGTCAAGGGCAAGGAGCAGGCGGTATCGATCTTCTGGCCCATGGCGCCGGCCGACCGGCTGGAGAAGCCCCATGCCGACGAACTCAAGGCCTGGGGCGCGCTTCTCAAGGCCTACCGGTCCCAGGACTGGGACCAGGCGGACGTGCAACTGCTGAACCTGCAGCGCATGAACGCCAAAAAATACCTTTACGAGCTGTACGCTGAACGTGTAGCCTCAATGAGGTTGTTGCCCTTTGATCCCGAATGGGATGGCGCGACGAACTTTGAGACCAAGTGAGGTGCCAGGATGAAGGTCAGGGTGTTGGGCTGCTCCGGAGCAATTGCCAAGGACTGCCGGACCACGTCTTTCCTGATTGACGATGACGTCCTCATCGACGCCGGTACTGGCGTGGGTGATCTGGCGCTGGAAGAAATGCGTGGCATCAATCATGTGCTGCTGACCCATTCACACCTGGACCATGTGGCCGCGCTGCCGCTGATGATTGACGCCATTGCCTCGCAGCGAACGTCCCCCGTCAAGATTCATGCGCTGGCGGGAACCATCGCCGCGCTGAAGACGCATATTTTCAACAACGTGATCTGGCCGGACTTCAGCCGCATCCCCACGCCACAGGCGCCGTTCATCACATTCCAGGAAATCCAGGTGGGGCAGACGCTGGACTTCAAGGGCAAGCGTATCGAGGTCTTGCCGGCCGTGCACACCGTGCCGGCGGTTGGTTATGCGGTGACCGCGGGGCGCGGCTGCTGGATTTTCACCGGCGATACCGAGCGCAACCCGGCATTCTGGCGCCGCATCAACCAGATGAATGTGGCCGCGCTCATCATCGAAACCGCCTTCAGCAACCGCGAAAAGGATCTGGCGCGACGCAGCCTGCACCTGTCGCCGCATGCCCTGGCCGAAGAGCTGGACTGCATCGACAAGGGTAAATCATTCCCTATCTACATCACCCATACCAAGCCAGCCGAAACCGAGTTGATCATGGCGGAGATCCAGCGGTTTGACCAGACGCAGCCATTTGGCCCCAATGTCACGCACGACATCCGCTGGCTGCGTGCCGGACAGGAGTTCGACCTATGAACGCGGTCATGAAGCCGGCGGGCGAAAAAGATTCGGAACAGGCGTTCTATGACTCGCAAATGCTGCCGCCTGACAAGCGTGGCGTGTCATTTGAGGCACTGTTCTTCCGCCAGCTGCAACATGTCACGACCCGCATCCACGAAACCGAAAATGTGGACCAGATCATGCTGGAGGTCAGCCAGGACATCTGCAAGCTGCTGAACGCGGACCGGCTGACGCTGTATGCCGTCAATGACGACCGCACGGCCATCGTCTCCAAGATCAAGACGGGGCTGAACACCAGCCGTGACCTCAAACTGCCCATCAGTGCCCAAAGCATCGCCGGCTATGTGGCGTTCTCCAAGCAGCCCGTCAATATCGCTGACGTGTATGACGACGATGCACTCAAGCGCGTTCATCCCACGCTGAGCTTCCTCAAGGAAGTGGACAAGCGTTCGGGCTACCGCACGAAGCAGATACTGGTGGTGCCCATACTGGATGGTGAGGCGCTGCATGGCGTGCTGCAAGTCATCAACAACAAGAGCGACCAGCCCTTTGGCGAACTGGAGGTGGAGGGTGCGGCCCAGCTGTGCAAGACGCTGGCCACCGCCATCCGCCAGCGCATGCAGAAGGCCGAGGAAGGCTCGCGGCGCAAGGCCACGAAGTACGACGGCCTGGTAACCGACGGAGTGCTCACAGCCGATGAGCTGCAGCAGTGCATCCAGAGTGCGCGCGAGGAAGCCAAGCCGGTTGAGCACATGCTGATGGCGCAGTTCCAGATCCGCCCGGCCCAGATCGGTCCCTCGCTGGCCAAGTTCTTTGGCGTGCCCTACGAGCCGTTCAACAGCGGACGCATCCGCTCGGAAATGCTGCATGGCCCGCTCAAGCGCGACTTCCTTGTGGAGCAGGGCTGGATTCCACTGGAAGAATCTCCCGAAGGTCTGGTGGTCATGTGCGTGGACCCCGAGGCAGTACGCGGTTCGCGAATCGTGCCGCAGGTGTTTGCCCGCCAGTCGAAGTTTGCGTACAAGGTAACGACGCAAACCGAGTTCGAGGAGACCCTCAGCCAGCTCTACGGCGCCGGGGCCGAAGGCGGCACGATCGACGAACTGCTGGCTGACCTGAGCGCGCCCATTGACGACGAGAGCGGGGACGACTCCTCACTTGAATCCGCGGCGGCCGACAACGAACTGGTCAAATTCGTCAACAAGGTGATCGTGGACGCCTACAACCTGAAGGCGTCAGACATTCACATAGAGCCGCTGCCGGGCAAGGCCAAAACCGGCATCCGCCTTCGCATCGACGGCAGCCTGCAGCCCTACATCGAGGTGCCGTCGCATTTCCGACAGGCGCTGGTTACGCGCCTGAAGATCATGTGCGACCTGGACATTTCCGAAAAGCGCAAGCCCCAGGACGGCAAGATCAAGTTCAAGAAGTTCGGCCCGCTGGACATCGAACTGCGCGTGGCGACCATCCCGTCGGCGGGCGGCGTCGAAGACATCGTCATGCGTATCCTGGCTGCGGGCGAGCCTATCCCGCTGGAAAAGCTGGGCCTGACACCGCACAACCGCGACCGCGTTGAAAAGACCGTGAGCAAGCCCTATGGCCTGTTCTACGTGTGTGGCCCCACCGGCTCGGGCAAGACCACCACACTGCACTCCATCCTCAAGTTCCTCAACACGCCCGACACCAAGATCTGGACGGCCGAGGACCCGGTGGAAATCACGCAAAAGGGTCTGCGCCAGGTGCAGGTCAACAAGAAGGCCGGCATCGACTTTGCCCTGGTCATGCGCGCCTTCCTGCGTGCTGACCCGGACATCATCATGGTGGGTGAGTCGCGCGACAAGGAAACCGTGTCCATGGGTGTGGAGGCTTCGCTCACCGGCCACCTGGTGTTCTCGACCCTGCACACCAACTCCGCGCCAGAGTCCATCACGCGCTTGCTGGACATGGGCATGGACCCGTTCAACTTTGCCGATGCGTTGCTGGGCATCCTGGCGCAGCGCCTGGCCAAGCGGCTGTGCGACTGCAAGCAGGATTACACGCCCGACGGCGAGGAAATCAAGACCTTCGTCGCTGAATACGCCGAAGACCTGCGACACACCGCTGCCTGGAAGGCCGACTACGCGGGAGAGGCGAAGAAGCTGTACGAATCCTGGGTCAAGACCTACGGCGAGAACGGCAAGCTCAAGTTCTATCGGCCCGTGGGCTGCGACAAATGCGGCAAGTCCGGCTACAAGGGGCGCGTGGGCCTGCACGAATTGCTGATCGCTGATGACGATGTGAAAAAGCTGATCCAGGAGCGGGCCCGCGTCGCCGAACTGTTCGTCTGCGCCGTGGGCGGCGGTATGCGAACACTGAAGATGGACGGCATGGAAAAGATCATGATGGGGTTGACGGATCTGAAGCAGGTGAGGTCGGTTTGTATCAAGTGATGCTTGTTGAGCGCATCAAAGTCCTGGAGGGCTGGCGGGTTTTGAGATGTTGAAGAGCTTGGTTCGCCGGTTGTTGGGTAGCGGTCGCCGCCGCTGGACTGTGGAAGAGGTTCGCGAGTTGATCTTCGCTGGGCGCTTGTCGGACGCGTCGGACGCGGCCAAGAGATTGCACGACAGTACACCCGAAAAAGATGCGTTTGCTCGCTGCCTGCTGGCGGAAATTGCGTTTCGCGAGCGACGCGATGATCAGTCAAGGAGCCTTTACCATGAAGTGCTGGCTTTGCTGCCAGGGTTCGCTGATGCGCACTATGGCCTTTCATTGCTGATGCTGGAGGCTGGTGAGGTTGAGTCCGCTTTGCACCACGCGCAGTTTGCACGCAATGGAAGCCTTAACGATCCGAGATATCTGGCGCAGCTGGGACTTTGCCACTTACATCTTAAGAATTTCGCTTCCGCTGAAATGCCGTTGCGGCAAGCTATCCAGTGTAACGATTCAGACAAGTCTTCCTGGAACAACCTCGGCATCGTGCTTCGTATGAAGGGCGAATATGGAGAAGCACTGGCCTGCTTCAGGAAGGCGGTAGCTTTAGATGCGTCCTTTGTGTTGGCTAGCGAGAATTTGGCTCAGTTGAATGAGGATGTTGCAAGTACAGGAGGCGTCTGGCGTTCCGTGGTGCCGACCGCAGTGGTTGGTGATGAAGTCATGGATGCAGGTTGGACTGAGCAATGGAGGCAGATCAGGCATCAATTTCATTTCGGCGACAGCAAGGCTGCACTCTACGAGGCTGACTTGTTGCTCGTTCAGTGGGAGGATGATGTCAGGCTGCTAGAGCATGTCGCAGGCCTGTTCCAAGCTGCAGGTGACATTCAAGGGGCGATTGAGATCGCTTACGCCTATCTGGCGCGCCATCCGGAGGATGGGCGTGCCCTTTGTGTAGTGGGTTCCGCGCACTCCAGGCTTGGAGATTTTGTTCAAGCAGAGGAGTACCTGACCCGTGCCAGGAAGTGCCTCGGTTCAGATGCCTCGTTGACGCTCAACTTAGCTCAAGTCCTGCACCAAAGAGAAAAATATGCTGAGGCTGTTTCTCTCCTTGAAGAGATATCGTCTTCGGAGCTGACGAATTCACAAAAAGCGCAGCTTGCGGCCAGCTTGGCTATGGCGTGCGAATACGAGAAAGCCATCCGGTTATTTGATGATTTGCTCGCCACGGGTTTGGCGCCGCGTGCGGCGGCTTTGAACGGGCTGGGTCTGGCGTTGGTGAACTTGGGGCGTTTTGACGAGGCGCTTGCGTTGCTTGACCAAGTGATTGAACAGTATCCCGCAGAGCCCAACACCAGATTCCAGCGTGCCACAGTCCATCTGCTTCGCCACCAATTTGCTCAAGGTTGGGAGGACTATGCCTACAGGGGAATTGGCTCAAGCAGTAACTTCCGGGTCTTGCCTTTTCCTCGATGGGACGGTGAATCCTTGGAAGGAAAAACGATAGTAGTTCTCGCCGAACAAGGCCTTGGCGACCAAGTCATGTTTGCGTCTTGCCTGCCGGACCTGCTGGCGCGGTCTCCTCGCCGGGTTATCTTTGAAGTCATCGCGCGTGTCGCCCCGACCCTCGCGCGATCGTTCCCGGAGTGCGAAGTGATCGCTTCCACCCAAAAGCGGGACCTCTCGTGGGCCAAGGGTCTGGTGGATGTGGATTTCTATGTTCCTCTCGCCGACTTACCTCGCTACTTTCGGCCTGAAGTATCTAGTTTTCCCGGGACGCCATATCTGCGTGCGGACCCATCGAAAGTGGAGAACTGGAGAAAGAAGCTGAGGGAAATTGGCCCAGGCCCTAAATTGGGGTTCTCGTGGCGTGGCGGTACGCCAGTCACCAGGCGAGTGTTGCGTACGCTTGATGTGGATCTGGCAGGCCAGTGGCTCGCTGGCCTGCCAGTTACTTGGATCAGCCTCCAGTACGGTGCGGTGACGCCTGATATCTTGCGGATGTCTCAGCAGGGCTGCAACCTTGTCCATTGGGCGGATGCAATCAAGGACCTTGACGAGTTTGCCGCTCTCATCTGTGCTCTGGACGCCGTCATCACGGTTTGCAACACCACGGTTCACTACGCGGGCGCGTTGGGAACTCCGGTATGGGTCATGGCGCCAGCGGTGCCGGAATGGCGATACGGAATTGAAGGGGAGGGAATGCCGTGGTATCGCTCCGCTCGGGTCATCCGCCAACAGGCAATGGGAGATTGGCAGGCAGTCTTGGACACCGTTCGCTCAGAAGTGCTGACATTTTTGTCTCATGGCGACTGATTATTGTCGTTGTGGCACATTCGGTACTAGGCGTAGCGATCCGTTGACCGGAAAAAGTGTTGCCCGAGGCCGGTATGAAAGTTGCTGCATCAGCTTGGTCGCACCCAAGTGCGATACTACCTACATACTTAAAGGAGTCCTATATGAAATCGTTACAGAAGGGTTTCACCCTTATCGAGTTGATGATTGTGGTTGCAATCATCGGTATTTTGGCTGCGGTGGCGTTGCCCGCATACCAAGATTACACAGTTCGTGCGCGCGCGTCTGAAGTTCTCTTGGCGGCTTCTTCTGCGCGCACAGCAGTGACGGAGCTGTGCCAGCAGAACAACAGCTGCGTTTCGATTACTGGTATTACTGTCAACTCATCCAAGTTCGTCGCTGATGGCGCGGTGGGGTCTAACGGAACCATCACTGTGAGCGCGGCGGCTGCCCTCGGTACTAATGCCTTCATCGTGACCTTGACGCCGTCCTGGACTGGGCAGACTGTGAACTGGATTTGTAACGCCAACCTTCCTAAGTACGCACCTGCTTCCTGCCGGGGTACGTGATTACCTTTATCCTCCAAGGGCCATGAGGCCCTTTTTTATGTTTTCTTTTTTTGGCACCGCAAAACGTTCCGCCGCGAAAAATTTTGCAGCTGATTTGGCCAAGCAGATTGCGCGACGCTACCCACCGGGCTTGGATGCTCAGCCGGGACGGCGGCCTTCCCTCAACAGGTTGACTCGCATTGTGGAGGAGGCGTGTCTACGTGCAGTTGAGTTTCACGAAACTAACCAGATGGGGTGGATCACCAAGGCTGTATTTGGAAACTCATTTAGATGGGAGTTGAATGAGTTGGGATACTCCAAAGAGTTTGTGGATTTTGCGACTGAGGCTGTCGTCGTTCATTTAAGTCGTACGGTCCGCAAACAGTAGACCTGAATCGCCCGGCAGCAAGGTTGACAGCTACGACAACGCCTTGGCTGGGACGATCAACGGGTTGTACATGGCCGAGGTGATACATCACCGATCATGGCCAACTCGTGAATCGCTGGAACTGGCAGCGCTGGAATGGGTGACTTGGTTCAACCATCACCGGGGCTGTCTCGATCGCGTTGGTTGTGTAGATCACCCGCCTGATCTGCGGCGGGAAAGCAAAGAACGGAATCACATGGCTCCAGGCTCTGCGCCAGCCCGCCACCACCGTGGGGAATTTCTGGCCCCAGGGGCTTTGCTCAAACGCATCCAATTCGGCCAGCGCCACTTCGGCGTTGGCAGCCGTGTAGATCGGTCGGATCGCCGCCGCCAGCGTCTTGCGGTCTTCCAGCTGGCGTAGTCCAGGGAATTACTGAT
>JBFWUB010000015.1:0-118172 GCA_050247515.1 Ramlibacter sp.
CAGCGTGAGGCGAGAAGATGAGGCCAAAACGGCCTGAAAACGCAAGTCGAACGCCGCATCCGGTCGTCACGCGGCGACTTGATGCGCCCGCCCTTCATGTAATTCCGCCTTGTTCAGACCTTCCTTAAAGAATCACCCCATGCGCCCCGGCATCAGGCACCGGCGATTTGCGCTGTCGGAAAACGCCGCGCCGCGCGTAGGTTCATGCCTTGCCGGTGGAGCCGTAGCCGCCCTCGCCGCGTTCGCTGGCGGGGAATTCGGTCACCACATGGAACTGCGCCTGCACCACCGGCACGATCACCAACTGCGCCAGGCGCTCCATGGGCTGCAGCGTGAAGGCGGTGTCGCTGCGGTTCCAGGCGCTGACCATGAGCTGGCCCTGGTAGTCGCTGTCGATCAGGCCCACCAGGTTGCCCAGCACGATGCCGTGCTTGTGGCCCAGGCCCGAGCGCGGCAGGATCAGCGCGGCATAGCCCGGGTCCTTGAGGTAAATGGCAATGCCGGTGGGCACCAGCTGCCAGGCGTTGGGCACCAGCGTGAGCGGCGCGTCCAGGCAGGCACGCAGGTCCAGCCCGGCGCTGCCGGGGGTGGCATAGGCGGGCAACTGGTCCGCCATGCGCGCATCGAGGATCTTGACGTCGATTTTCATGATGGGGTGCGTGAGTGTTGGCGCCGGGCGATCTCGGCCACCAGCTGGCGCGCCAGCACCAGCTTGGAGGCGCGCGGCAGCGGCTGGATGCCCTGCTCGTCGACCAGCAGCATTTCATTGTCGTCCTGCCCGAAGGTCAGCGGGCCGATGTTGCCCACCAGCAGCGGGATGCCCTTGCGCGCGCGCTTGGCCTGCGCGTTGTTCACAAGGTCGTGGCTTTCGGCGGCAAAGCCCACGCAGAACAGCTTGCCGGCGCGGGCCCGCTCGCTCTGCGCGACGGTGTGCAGGATGTCGGGGTTTTCAGTGAAGTGCAGCACCGGGGGCTGGCCCGAGCCGTCTTTCTTGATCTTGTGCTCGCTGTGGCTGGCGGGGCGCCAGTCTGCCACGGCGGCGGTGGCGACGAACACATCGGCCGAGGCGGCCTCGCGCGTGGTGGCCTCCAGCATCTGCAGGGCAGACTTCACGTCGATGCGTTGCACGCCGCGCGGCGTGGGCAGGTGCACCGGGCCGGCCACCACGGTCACTTGCGCACCCGCCTCATGGGCCGCGCGCGCAATGGCAAAACCCATCTTGCCCGACGAGTGGTTGGTGATGCCGCGGATCGGGTCCAGCGCTTCAAAGGTCGGCCCGGCCGTTACCAGCACGCGCCGCCCCGCCAGCAGCTTGGGCTGGAAGAACGCCACTACATCCTGCAACAGTTCCGCCGGCTCCAGCATGCGGCCGTCGCCCGTTTCGCCGCAGGCCTGAAAGCCGCTGCCCACGCCCAGGATGGTCGCGCCGTCGGCCGACAGCTGCGCCATGTTGCGCTGCGTGGCCGGGTGGGCCCACATCTCGCGGTTCATGGCGGGCGCCAGCAGCAGCGGCACCTTGTCCACCGGGCGCGCCAGGCACATCAGGCTGAGCAGATCGTCGGCGCCGCCATGCACCAGCTTGACCATGAAGTCGGCGCTGCACGGCGCGACCAGGATGGCATCGGCCTCGCGCGACAGGTTGATGTGCGGCATGCCGTTGGGCTCACGGGCGTCAAAGCCGGACGCATTGTGCGAGCCGTACACGGGCCGGTTGCTCAGCGCCTGCATGGTCACGGGCGTGATGAACTGTTCAGCCGCGGCAGTCATCACCACTTGCACGGTGGCGCCCTCCTTGATGAGCGCGCGGCACAGCTCCGCGGCCTTGTAGCAGGCGATGCCGCCGGACAGGCCCAGCACGATGTGTTTGCCATGGAGATCGGTCATGCAGCCAAATGTACCAGCGTATAATTTGAATTTCCCACCGAGCGAAGGCCTGCCCTTCGTCCTGACATGACCAAATTTGTCTTCGTCACCGGCGGTGTGGTGTCTTCCCTGGGCAAGGGAATCGCCTCAGCCTCCCTTGCAGCGATCCTCGAATCGCGGGGCCTCAAAGTCACCCTCATCAAGCTTGACCCGTACATCAACGTCGACCCCGGCACGATGTCGCCGTTCCAGCATGGCGAAGTGTTCGTGACCGATGACGGCGCCGAGACCGACCTCGACCTGGGCCACTACGAGCGCTTCATCACGACGCGCATGGGCAAGGTCAACAACTTCACCACCGGGCGCATCTACCAGTCCGTGCTCGAAAAGGAACGCCGCGGCGATTACCTGGGCAAGACGGTGCAGGTCATCCCGCACATCACCAACGAAATCCAGGAGTACATCAAGCGCGGCGCGCGCTTCGGCGAGGCCAACGCAGCTGACGTGGCCATCGTTGAAATCGGCGGCACCGTGGGCGACATTGAATCCCTGCCCTTCCTCGAAGCCGCGCGCCAGATGAGCCTGCGCATGGGCGCCAACAACACCGCCTTCGTGCACCTGACCTACGTGCCCTGGATCGCCGCCGCCGGCGAGCTCAAGACCAAGCCCACCCAGCACACGGTGCAGAAGCTGCGCGAGATCGGCATCTCGGCCGACGCGCTGCTGTGCCGCGCCGACCGCGCCATCCCCGACGACGAACGCGCCAAGATCAGCCTGTTCACCAACGTGGCCGAATGGGGCGTGATCAGCATGTGGGACGTCAACACCATCTACAAGGTGCCGCGCATGCTGCACGAGCAGGGCCTGGACGGCCTGATCTGCGACAAGCTGCGCCTGAACACGCCACCCGCCAACCTCAAGCGCTGGGACGACCTGGTGTACGAGACCGAGCACCCGCAGCGCGAAGTCAACATCGCCATGGTCGGCAAGTATGTGGACCTGTCGGACAGCTACAAGTCGCTCAACGAGGCGCTGCGCCACGCCGGCATGAAGAACCACGCGCGCGTGAAGATCGACTACGTGGACTCCGAAACCATCACGCCCGAGGTGGTGTCGCGCCTGGCCAAGTACGACGCCGTGCTGGTGCCCGGCGGCTTTGGCAAGCGCGGCATTGAAGGCAAGATCTGCGCGGCCCGCTTCGCCCGCGAAAACAAGGTGCCCTACCTGGGCATCTGCCTGGGCATGCAGGTGGCCACGATTGAATTTGCGCGCCATGTGGCCGGCCTGAAGGACGCCAACAGCACCGAGTTCGAACCCGACTCGCCCCACCCCGTGATCGCGCTGATCACCGAATGGAAAGACGCCGACGGCACCATCAAGACGCGCGACGAACACTCCGACCTGGGCGGCACCATGCGCCTGGGCGCGCAAAGCTCCGACGTGGCCAAGGGCACCCTGGCCCACCAGATCTATGGCGACGTGGTGACCGAACGCCACCGCCACCGCTATGAAGCCAACGTGAATTACCTGGACCAGTTGCGCAAGGCCGGCCTGGTGATTTCGGCCCTGACACAGCGCGAGCAGCTGACCGAAATCGTCGAGCTGCCGCAGACCGAACACCCCTGGTTCATGGGCGTGCAGTTCCACCCCGAATTCAAGTCCACGCCCTGGGACGGCCACCCGCTGTTCAATGCCTTCATCAAGGCTGCGCTGGATCATCAGAAGGCGGGCAACAAGTCCCTCAAGGCGGTTGCATGAAGCTGTGCGGCTTTGACATCGGGCTGAACCAGCCCTTCTTCCTGATCGCAGGCCCCTGCGTCGTTGAATCGGCGCAGCTGCAAATGGACACTGCCGGCACGCTGAAAGAGATCACTTCGTCGCTGGGCATCCCGTTCATCTTCAAGAGCAGCTTTGACAAGGCCAACCGGTCGTCGGGCACCAGCTTTCGCGGCCCGGGCCGCGACAAGGGCCTCGAGATCATGGCCCAGGTCAAGCGCGAATTGAACCTGCACACGCTGACCGACGTGCACTCCGAAGACGACATCGCCCCGGCCGCCGCCGTGGTGGACGTGCTGCAGACACCGGCCTTCCTTTGCCGCCAGACCGACTTCATCCGCGCCGTGGCGCAGTCGGGCAAGCCGGTCAACATCAAGAAGGGGCAGTTCCTCGCGCCCCACGACATGAAGAACGTGATCGACAAGGCCCGTGCCGCCGCCAAGGAGGCCGGCCTGCCCGAAGACAGCTTCATGGCCTGCGAGCGCGGCGCCAGCTTTGGCTACAACAATCTGGTGAGCGACATGCGGTCGCTGGCCATCATGCGCGAAACGGGCGCGCCCGTGGTGTTTGACGCCACGCATTCGGTGCAGTTGCCCGGCGGTCAGGGTACGAGTTCCGGCGGCCAGCGCGAGATGGTGCCGGTGCTGGCACGCGCGGCCGTGGCCGTGGGCGTGGCGGGCCTGTTCATGGAGACGCACCCCGACCCCGCCAAGGCACTGAGCGACGGCCCGAATGCCGTGCCGCTCAAGCACATGAAGGCGCTGCTGGAAACCCTGCTGGAACTTGACCGCATCACCAAGAAAAACGGCTTCCTGGAGAACAGCTTTGCCTAGCGCCTACATCATTGCCAACGTTGACGTTACGAACCCGGAACAATACGAAGAGTACAAAAAGCTCTCCACAATCGCCATGAAGGCCAACGGCGCGGAGGTCTGCATCCGCGGCGGCAAGGTCGAGGTGCTGGAGGGCGACTGGAATCCGGCGCGCTTTGTGATGCTCAAGTTCCCCTCGGTCGAGCAGGCCCGGGCCTTTTACAACTCCGTCGAATACGAAGCCGCGAAGAAGGCCCGCGAAGGCGCTGCCGTGATGCGCATGCTCGTCGTCGAAGGCGTCTGAACCGTTTACCAACTTTTGAAGAGAAACCGCCATGAGTGCTATCGTTGACATCGTCGGCCGCGAAATCCTGGACAGCCGAGGCAACCCCACCGTCGAATGCGACGTGCTGCTTGAATCCGGCACCATGGGCCGTGCGGCCGTGCCCTCGGGCGCCTCCACCGGCAGCCGCGAAGCGATTGAACTGCGCGACGGCGACAAGTCGCGCTACCTGGGCAAGGGCGTGCTCAAGGCCGTGGAGCACATCAACACCGAGATCTCCGAAGCCGTGCTGGGCCTGGATGCGTCCGAGCAGGCGTTCCTGGACAAGACCCTGATCGACCTGGACGGCACGGACAACAAGAGCCGCCTGGGCGCCAACGCCATGCTGGCCGTCAGCATGGCCGTGGCGCGCGCCGCGGCCGAAGAATCCGGCCTGCCGCTGTACCGCTACTTTGGCGGCATGGGCGGCATGAGCCTGCCGGTGCCCATGATGAACGTGGTCAACGGCGGCGCGCACGCCAACAACAACCTGGACCTGCAGGAGCTGATGATCATCCCCGTGGGCGCGCCGAGCTTTCGCGAAGCGCTGCGCTGGGGCGCCGAAGTGTTCCACGCGCTCAAGAAAATCATTCACGACAAGGGCATGAGCGTGGCCGTGGGCGACGAAGGCGGCTTTGCCCCGAACGTGGCCAACCATGAGGCCGCGATCCAGATGATCCTGGAAGCCATCTCTGCCGCGGGCTACACCGCCGGCGAGCAGATCGCGCTGGGCCTGGACTGCGCCGCCAGCGAGTTCTACAAGGACGGCCAGTACCACCTGGAAGCCGAAGGCCTGTCGCTCAAGTCCGAAGAGTGGACCAACATCCTCGCGACCTGGGTCGACAAGTACCCCATCATCAGCATCGAGGACGGCATGGCCGAAGGCGACTGGGACGGCTGGAAGGTGCTGACCGAGCGCCTGGGCAAGAAGGTGCAGCTGGTGGGCGACGACCTGTTCGTCACCAACACCAAAATCCTCAAGGAAGGCATCGACAAGGGCATTGCCAACTCCATCCTCATCAAGATCAACCAGATCGGAACGCTGACCGAGACGTTTGCCGCCATCGAGATGGCCAAGCGCGCGGGCTACACCGCCGTGATCAGCCACCGCTCGGGCGAGACGGAAGACAGCACGATTGCCGACATCGCCGTGGGCACCAACGCCGGCCAGATCAAGACCGGCTCGCTCAGCCGCAGCGACCGCATGGCCAAGTACAACCAGTTGCTGCGCATTGAAGAAGACCTCGGCGACATCGCGAGCTATCCCGGCCGTGCGGCCTTCTATAACCTCAAATAAGCGCTGCTGCGCCCATGGCGAACCGCGTCGTCCCGGCCCTGCTGATTGCGCTGCTCGTCATCGTGCATGCGCAACTGTGGTTTGGCCGGGGCAGCGTGCCCAGTGTGTCGCAGATGCAGCGGCAGCTGAGTGAGCAGAAGGTGCAGAACGAGCAGGCCAAACAGGCCAATGAGCGCGCCGAGGCAGAGGTGCGTGACCTCAAAGAGGGCCTGGAGATGGTCGAGGAAAAAGCCCGCGCAGAGTTGGGCATGGTCAAGCCCAACGAGATTTACGTGCAGATCGCCAAGTGAGCGAATCCCTCTTCCTGGAGGCATTCACGCTGTGGGGGTCACCGACAACCTGGCTGGAGCTTGCCGCCGTGGTCGTCGCCTTGGCCATGGTGGGCTGCAACATCCGCGAAATCCACTGGGGCTGGCCGCTGGCCATCATCAGCTCGCTGATGTACTTTGCACTGTTCTGGCGCAGCAAGCTGTATGGCGAGGCCAGCCTGCAGATCTTCTTTGTCGTGGTCGCGTTCTGGGGCTGGTTCCAGTGGCTGCGCGGCCAGCGCGATGACGGCACGTCCCTGCGCGTGGCGCGGCTGTCGCGCCGCGGCCTGCTGTTCACCGTGCTGGCAGGCGCCCTGCTGTGGCCCATCACCGGCCTGTTCCTCAAGACCTATACCGACACCGACGTGCCCTGGTGGGACGCCTTCCCCACCGCCATCAGCCTGGTGGGTCAATTTTTGCTGGGGCGCAAATATATCGAGAACTGGGCTGCGTGGATCATCGTCAACGGTGTCAGCGTCGCGCTGTTCATCCACAAGGGTCTGTGGCTCACCGTGGTGCTGTATATCGTGTTCATTGCCCTGAGCGTGGTGGGGTGGCGCGCGTGGCAGCGCAGGCTGGCTTGATGGCCTTGACTGCCTCAACCGCCGTAAAGGTCGCGCTGCTTGGTGCCGAAAGCACGGGCAAGACGGCGCTGGCAGCGGGCATCGCGGCGCACTGGCGCGGCCAGGGCCAGCCCGTGCACACCGCAGGCGAGTACCTGCGGGAATGGTGCGACAGCGCGGGCCGCACGCCGCAAGCGCACGAGCAGCCGGGTATCGCGCAGGAACAGGCCCGGCGTGCCCTGCAGGCCCCGCCGGGCCACTGGCTGGTGGCCGACACGACGCCGCTCATGATCGCGGTCTACAGCGACCTGCTGTTTGACGACGCATCGCTGTATGACTTTGCCCTGCAGCACCAGCGTCACTACGACCTCACGCTGGTCACCGGGCTGGACCTGCCCTGGGTGGCCGACGGCCTGCAGCGCGACGGCCCCCACGTGCGCGAACCGGTGGATGCGCTGGTGCGTGCCGCGCTGGGCCGCGCCGGCGTGCCCTACCGCGTGGTGTACGGCCAGGGCCCGCAGCGGCTGGCCAACGCCCTGTTTGCGCTGGAAGCTTTCCAGCGCACGGGCATGCAGACACGCCCCTGGACCTGCGAGAAATGCGCGGACCCCGATTGCGAGCACCGCCTGTTCACTGGACTGTTGGCGTCGCGGGCGGCTGATCCCCCGGCGAAGTGAACAGCTGCGCGGCGTCCACCGCGTCAAAACGGTACTGCTTGCCACAGAAATCGCAGCCCACCTCGATCTGCTCGCGCTCGGCCAGGATGCCTTCGGCCTCGGCCACGCCCAGGCCGCGGATCATGTGGCCCACGCGCTCGCGGCTGCAGGTGCAGGCAAAGCGCGGCGTCTGCGGCTCGAAGCGGATGACTTTTTCTTCCCAGAACAACCGGTGCAGGATGGTGTCCACGTCCAGCGTCAGCAGTTCCTCGCGGGTGAGTGTGGCCGCCAGAATGGCGATGCGGTTGTAGTCCTCGTTCAGGCCGATGTCAGCCCCCGCCCCGCCCTCCTGCAGCGCGGCAGTGTTCTTTTCACCCTGCGTGGGCAGGCGCTGGATCAGCAGGCCCGCGGCCACCTTGTCGTCGGCCGCCAGGATGAGCCGGGTGTCCAGCTGCTCGGACTGCAGCATGTAGTGCTCCAGCACCTCGCTGAGCTTGTCCAGCTTCTCGTGCTTGTCGCCAAACAGCGGCACCACGCCCTGGTAAGGCTGCTGGCCGGGGAATTTGTCCTTGGGGTCCAGCGTGATGGCGCAGCGGCCCTTGTTGCTCACATTGACCATGTCGGGCAGCCGCGCGGTCACCGGTACATCGCCCATGACCTTGGCCGTGGCGCGCAGGCTCAGGTCGGGCTGTACCTCCGCCACCGCCACCTTGACCGGACCGTCGCCAAACACCTGCAGCACCAGCGCGCCGTTGAATTTGATGTTGGACTGCATCAGCACGCCCGCGGCCGCCATCTCGCCCAGCAGATCGCGCACGGGCGGCGCATAGGCGCCTGTTTCGCTGTTGGCCGCGCGCCGCGAAAGGATTTCGGTCCAGCTGTCGGTCAGGCGCACGATCATGCCGCGCACCGGCATGCCGTCAAACAGAAACTTGTGCAATTCACTCACGCGGTCAACCGATCTTTTTCAGCCCACGCGCGAAACGGTGTGCGTTTTCCACGTAGTGTTCCGCGCTCTGGGCGAGCTTCTGCGCGGCGGCATCGTCCAGCGTGCGCACCACCTTGGCCGGCGCACCGATGATCAGCGAGTTGTCCGGGAATTCCTTGCCTTCGGTCACGACACTGCCTGCGCCGACGATGCTGTTGCGCCCGATCTTCGCGCCATTGAGCACCACCGCCTGGATGCCGATCAGCGAGCCGTCACCCACGGTGCAGCCGTGCAGCATGACCTGGTGGCCCACCGTGACGTTGTCGCCGATGGTCAGGGGCATGCCCACATCCGCATGCAGCACCGAGCCGTCCTGGATGTTGCTGTTGCGGCCCACGCGGATGGTCTCGGTGTCGCCGCGGATCACGGCGCCAAACCAGACGCTGGCGTTGTCCGCCAGCTCCACCGCGCCGATCACCTGCGCACTGTCGGCCACCCATGCGCCGCTGCCCAACACCGGCGCCTTGCCGTCCAGTTCGTAGATTGCCATTGCCTGCACCCCAAAAACCTAGAATTGTAGGGATGGAACTTCGCCAACGTGCGCTTGCGGCCTTGTGCCTGCCCGACCCTGCCGCCAAGGTGACGGCAACGCGCACGCTGTTTGAGCAAGCCGCTACGCTTTTGATAGCAGATCAGGCCCCCTCGGAGCCACCGCAGCTGCCCGGCCGCCCTGCCCGGCCACAGCTGGTCCACCCGGCCAAAGTCCCCAGGCGCTCCCCTTTCAAGCCCGAGGGGCTGGCCGCGCTGCTGCATGCCATCGCCCACATTGAATTCAACGCCATCAACCTGGCGCTGGACGCCGCCTGGCGCTTTGACGGCATGCCGCGCGAGTTTTACCTGGACTGGCTGCGCGTGGCCGCCGAAGAGGCCTGCCACTTCACGCTGCTGCACGACCATCTTCAGGCCATGGGCCACAGCTATGGTGACTTCCCCGCCCACGACAACCTGTGGCAGATGTGCGAGAAAACGCGCGGCGACATCGTGGCCCGCATGGCGCTGGTGCCGCGCACGCTGGAGGCGCGCGGCCTGGACGCCACGCCGCAGATCCAGGACAAGCTGCGCAACGTGAACACACCCGACGCGCTGCGCGCGGTGGACATCCTGGACATCATCCTGCGCGACGAGATCGGCCATGTGGCCATTGGCAACCACTGGTACCGCTGGCTGTGCGCGCGCGACGGGCTGGACCCGGTGGGGCAATACGGCCTGCTGGTCGAGCGCTACCAGGCGCCGCGCCTGCACCCGCCCTTCAACGAAAAAGCCCGCAAGCGTGCGGGCTTCAGTGATGAGGAGCTGGCCTGGCTGATGGGTTAAGCAGCCGAGGGGCTACGCACGCGTCATGCGCGAAGACAAGCCCTCTTGCGGCAGGTAAGCCCCATCGGCACGCAGTTGCTGCACCAGCACCGCCGTGTCCAGGTCGCAAGCGGGCTGGCCGGTCGCGATCGACTGCGCCGCCGCCGTCCCCACGGCCTGGCCCATCATGTACGCGGCCGACTGCGCGCGGATCGAGCCATGCACCTTGGTGTCGCTGGAATGGCAGCGCCCTGCCACCCACAGGTTGTGCGAGCCGCGCGGCACCAGGATGCTGTACGGGATGCCCACGCAGTCGCCGCGGCCCAGGTTGTCCTTGCCGTGAAAGTCCTTCATGAAGCGGTCGAACTCGGCCTTGCTGGTGTCGGTGGGGTGCACGTCGGTCGGCCGGTTGTACACCGCGATCTGGTCCGGGAACTGGCGCTTGGCGCGGAAGTCCTCGATGTTCAGTTCAAACTCGCCCACGATGCGGCGCGAATCGCGCACGCCCATCACCGGCGCGGTGGTCAGCAGCTCCAGCTCGGCACACCCCGGCACGTACTTGCGGTAGAACTCCGCGTATTCCAGCGCCAGCTTGCGGCCAAACACCATGCCGTCGGACAGGCTGCGGATGGACAGCGGGTTCAGGTTGAACACATGGCCCGCGTTCAGCGTGGCACCGCTTTCGCCGATGCGGTTCATGCCGGGAAAGAAACGGTCGTCCTGCGTGAAGAAGCCGTCGTCGATCGCCTGCGGCACCCACTGCGTCTTGACCTTGGCTTTCACCTCGTCAATGCCTCGCCAGTCGCTGCCATAGGCCGGGTCGTGCCAGTCCATGCCCGCCAGCAGCGAGCACAGCGTGCTCGGTGACACCGTGTCAGTGTCGCGCAGCACTACCTTGCAGGGCACGCCGGCCAGCGCCGCCAGCGCGGCGTCGCCGGTGGCGTCGATGAAGGTTTTGGCGGGCACATAGCGCAAGCCCTCCACATTGCTGAGCACCACGCCATTGATACGGCCTGGCCCCAGGTCAGCCTCCACCACGCGCGTGAAAAAGCGCAGGTCCACGCCGGCCTGAATGACGAATTCATCCAGGATGCGCTTGAGGTGCTCGGGCTTGAACGGCACCCAGCGGTTGAGCTGGCGGTGCAAAAAATCCTGCGTGACCTGTGGCGCAAATGCCTGGCGCTCCCACATGGTCTGCAGCAGTTCCTTCATGAAGCCACCCACCAGCATGCGTTCGCCGTCGGACACCGGGCCGAATGACGACACCAGGCCGCTGGTGCCCATGCCGCCCAGGCAGCCGGTGGCTTCTGCCAGCAGCACCTTCAGGCCGCGTCTTGCGGCGCACACGGCCGCGGCCGTACCCGCGGGGCCGCCGCCCGCCACGATCAGGTCATAGGGTGCTTCGGCCGGGATGCTGCGCGTCAGCGCGTAGGTGGTCTGCGTTGCCGTCATCGTGCGCTCAGTTCTTCGCCGGTGCCAGAGGCTTCGTCACCGCGGCAAAGCGCCGCATCTCGCTCTGGATGAAGGCCTGGAATTCGTCCGCGCCCAGCGGCGCCACCTCGATGCCCATGTCGGCCAGCGTTTTGGCCATCTCGGGCGCGCGCAGCACGGCCACGATGTCGTCCGACAGGCGCTGCACCAGCTCGCGCGGCAGGCCCGCCGGCGCGCAGAAGCCGGCCCAGTTGACGGACTCATAGCCGGGCAGCGTCTCGGCAATCGTGGGCCACTGCGGGTACAGCGGGCTGCGCTGCGCGCTGGTCACGCCCAGCACCTTCATCTGGCCCGACTTGATGAACGACTCGGCCGAACTCACGACCGAGAAGCCCAGCGGTACCTGCCCGCCGATCATGTCGGTGTACATCTTGGCCGCGCCGTTGTAGGGCACATGCTGCAGCTGGATACCGGCCATGTGGTTCAGCAGGTCGCCGCCCAGCTGGGCCGAGGTGCCGATGCCGTTGGAGCCGAACGAGAAATGGTTGGGCGGCTGCGCCTTGGCCAGCGCGATCAGCGCCTTGACGTCGTTGGCCGGGAAGCTGGCCGGTGCCACCAGCGCCATGGTGTAGTAACCCACGCGCGCCAGGGGCTGCAGGTCCTTGACCTGGTACGGCAGGTCGGTGCGCTGCACGGCGTTGATGCTCAGCGAGCTGCCCAAGAGGCCGATGGTGTGGCCGTCAGCCGGCGCGCGCACGGTGGCCAGGGTGCCCACCACCACGCCGCCGCCGGGCTTGTTGTCCAGCACCACGGGCTGTTTCCAGCGCGCCTCCAGCCGGTCGGCCAGCAGGCGGGCCAGGCGGTCGGCGGCACCACCGGGCGGCTGCGGCAGCACGATGCGCACGGGGCGCGCGGGGAAAGGGGCCTGCGCATGCAACAGGGCCGGTGCGCACAGGCCGGCGGCGATGGCGCGCAGCACGGCGCGGCGTAAGAAAGGGTGTGTTTGTGTCATGGCTTGTCTCCTGCCCTGCATGGTGCGGCCGGTCACCCGGGCTGGCAAATGAAAAGATTTGGCCTGGCCATAACCCCAGGTTATGCGCCAGAATCAGGCATGAACCTCAGACAGATGGAAGTGTTTCGCGCCGTCATGCTCACCGGCGGCGTGGGCGGCGCGGCCGAGCTGCTGCATGTGTCGCAGCCCGCCATCAGCAAGGTGCTGGCGCAGGCGCACAAGCAGGCCGGCTTTGCGCTGTTCGAACGCGTCAAGGGCCGGCTGCTGCCCACGCCCGAGGGGCAGCAGCTGCACCAGGAGATTGACGCGCTTTGGCGCGGCGTGGAGCGTGTGCGCGATGTGTCGCGCAGCCTTGCCGAGCCGCAGACCGGCACGCTGCGCCTGGCCGTGTCGGCCAGCCTGGCATCGTTTCTGGTGCCACGCACGGTCGCCTTGCTGTGCGAACGGTTCCCGCGTCTGAAAAGCCGCATGGAAATCCTCATCGCCCCCATCATGGTGGACGCGCTGCTGGACAGCAGCGTCGACCTGGGTGTGGCACTGCAACCCAACGAACACCCGAACCTGGAGCCGGTCCAGGCCTGGCGCTGTGCCTTCGCCTGCGTCATGCCCGAGGGCCACCGCCTGGCGCGGCTGGACGCCGTGCGACCGGCCGACCTGCGCGGTGAACGCATCATCACCTCGGACGTGAACACGCCCTATGGCCAGGCGCTGCTGCGCGCGTATGGGCGTGAAGCCCCGCGGCTGAACCTGGACCTGTCGGTGCGCTCATCCACCTCGGCCTGCTGGTACGCGCAGGCCGGCGCGGGCGTGGCGGTGGTGGACCGCACCGTCACGGCGGGCCAGAGCTTCAGCGGGCTGGCCGTGCGGCCGTTTCACAGCCGCGAACGGCTGGCGGTCAGCATCCTGCGCAACCGCTACCGGCCGATGTCGGCGGTGCAGCGCGCGTTCTGCGAGGTGTTTGACGGCGTGTGGAAGGGCGCGATGGGCAAGGATTGAGCAGTTCGCCCGCAAGCCTGGGTGTGCAGGCCAGGCTGACGCCTATCCCCGCGGATGGTGCTGCGCATGCAAGGCCTTCAGTCGTTCGCGCGCCACATGCGTGTAGATCGTGGTGGTGGAGATGTCCGCATGCCCCAGCAGCATCTGCACCGCCCGCAGGTCGGCGCCGTGGTTGAGCAAATGCGTGGCAAAGGCATGGCGCAGCGTGTGCGGAGAAAGTGGGGCATTGATGCCCGCCGCCAGAGCATTTTTCTTTACCACGTACCAGAACATCACGCGCGTCATGCCCGCGCCGCGCGCGGTGACGAACAGGTCGTCGCTCTGCTGCCCGTCCAGGATGGCAGCGCGCGCCTCGCCGAGGTAGCGCGTGATCCAGTCGCCCGCGACCTGGCCAAACGGCACGAGGCGCTCCTTGCTGCCCTTGCCCAGTACGCGCAGCACGCCTTCATTCATGCTGACGTTGAAGGTCTTGAGCGTGACCAGCTCGCTCACGCGCAGGCCGCTGGCGTACATCAGCTCCAGCATGGTGCGGTCGCGCAGGCCCAGCGGTGTATCCACGTCGGGCGCGCCCAGCAGCAGTTCCACCTGGGCCTCGGTCAACGTCCTGGGCACGCGCAGCGGCTGGCGGGCCGACTGCAGCTTCATCGTGGGGTCCACGCTGATGAGCCGCTCGCGCAGCGCCCAGCGGAAGTAGCGCTTGAACACCGTGAGCCGCCGGTTGGCCGTGGTGGCTCGGCTTTGCGCGTGGCGGGCTGCAAAGTAGGCGTTGAGGTCCGCTTCCGACGAACCGTCCAGCGGCGTGCCGCGCGGCGCCAGCCAGCGGCTGTACAGCGCGAGGTCGCGCCTGTAGGCAGCCAGCGTGTTTTTTGCCAGGCCCTCTTCCAGCCACAGCGCGTCGATGAAGGCGTCAATGCTGTCGTCGCTGGGCGTGGTCATGGCCGCACGATAGCAAACCAGAAAAAAGGCCGCCCGAAGGCGGCCTGTGAATCGCAAGGCGGCGGGCTCAGTCGAGCTTGAGCTTGGCGGAGTCCACCACCTTCTTGTAGACCTCGAACTCGGCCTTGATCTGCGCAGCGAACTGCTCGGGCGAGTTGCCGACCACGATGGAGCCGGTGTCTTCGATGCGCTTGCGCACGGCCGGGTCTTCCAGCGCCTTGCGCACGCCGGCGTTGATCTTGTCCACCACGTCCTTGGGCAGGCCCTTGGGGCCCAGGATCCCGTAGTACGCCATGCGGTTCACCGGCTCCAGGCCCAGTTCCTTGAATGTGGGTACATTGGGCAGCACCGCCAGTCGGTTGGGGGCGGCCACGGCCATGGGCACCAGGCGGTTGTCCTTGATGAAAGGCAGTGCCGACGGGATGTTGTCAAAGATCACCGGAACCTGGCCGGCCACGGTGTCATTCAGCGCCGGGCCCGCGCCGCGGTACGGAATGTGCGTGAGGAACACGCCCTGCATGCTCTTCCACAGCTCGGTCTGCAGATGCCCGATGCCACCAGTGCCCGACGATGCATAGGAATAGCGGCCGGGGGACTTCTTGAGTTCGGCAATGAACCCCTTGTAGTCCTTGGCCGGGAAGCTGGGGTGCACCGCGATGATGTTGGGCGTGGCGGCGATGTTGATGATCGCCGTGAAATCCGTCGTGGGGTTGTACGGAATCTTGGGGTTGATGGCCGGGTTGGCGGCGGTGGTGGACACCGTGGCCATGCCCAGCGAATAGCCGTCCGGCGCGGCGCGCACGGTTTCGGTGGCGCCCACCACGCCGCCGCCGCCGGCCTTGTTCTCGACGATCACGTTTTGCCCCAGGGCCTTGCCCAGCGGCTCGGCGATCACTCGCGCGACGATGTCGGTGGTGCCGCCCGGTGCAAAAGGCACCTGCAGGCGGATGACCTTGTTGGGGTAGGGCTGTGCAAAAGCGCTGCCCGCGGCTGCGGCGGCGAGTGTCAACACAAACCATTGACGACGTTGCATATGTGTTCTCCTTGATGACTTGAAACGACGGGGACAGCGAATGCTAGTCGCAGATTTCGTGCCTCCATGGTGTGGATTACACATAAGGGCTTACCCTAAACAGCGGGTATTCTCGGACCGGTGAACTACGCCCAACTGCTCTTTCCCGACTTCTCGCTGATCCTGTGCGGCTTGCTGGTGTGCCGTTACACCGCCCTGAACCGCACCGTCTGGGAGCAGGTGGAAAGCCTGGTGTACTACTTCCTGTTTCCGGTGCTGCTGTTTCACAGCATCGTCAAAAGCCCGCTGGACCTGGGCGCGGCTTCCAGCCTGATCGGCGCCGGCCTGCTGCTGGGCGTAAGCGGCATTGCACTGGCCTACAGCCTGCCGCACCTGCCCCTGCTGGGCCGGCACATCGACCGGCGCGACCACGCGGCCAGCGCCCAGGTGGCCTTCCGTTTCAATTCGTTCATCGGGCTGGCACTGGCCGAACGGCTGGCGGGCGCGCAGGGGCTGCTGCTGATCGCCGTGCTGATCGGCGTGTGCGTGCCGCTGTTCAACACCGGCGCCGTCTGGCCCATGGCCCGGCACGCGCGGCGCGGCTTCGCGCGCGAGCTGGTGCGCAACCCGCTGATCATCGCCACTGCCACGGGCCTGGCCGCCAACTTGCTGGGCTTTTCCATGCCGGTGTGGCTGGAGCCTACCGTCACGCGCATCGGTGCCGCGTCGCTGGCGCTGGGCCTGATGGCCGCCGGCGCGGGCATGCAGTTCGGCCTGCTGGCCAGCGGCAAGGTGCTGGCGGTCGCGGTGCTGGGCATCAAGCACATCGTCATGCCCCTGGTGGCGCTGGGTTGCACGCTGCTGTTCCGCCTGGATCACGTGCAGGCCACGGTGCTGCTGGCTTTTTCGGCGCTGCCCACGGCATCCAGCTGCTACGTGCTGGCCGCGCGCATGGGTTACAACGGTGCCTATGTCGCGGGGCTGGTCACGCTTTCGACCCTGCTGGGCATGGTGAGTTTGCCGTTCGCGCTGGGTGTGTTGCGTTAGCATCTGCGGCATCAGCATTCGCACCGGACTTGCCCATGAAACACCTCACGCGCACCGCCGTATGCGCCGCCCTCGCGCTGACCGGCCTGCAGGCCCATGCGCTCTACCGGTGCGGAAGTGTGTACCAGGACCGCCCCTGCGACACCAGTGTCGAGCAAAAGCAGCTGATGAAGTCGGGCGCGGTGATCGTCACGCCGGCCAAGCCCGTCCCCAAGCCCGCCGCGCCCGCCGCACCGCCGGCTCCCGCCAAACCCGCCGCGGCAGCGGCCGCGCCTGCGGCAGCCGCACCACCACCCGCCCCGAAGCAGGCGGCCCCGGCACCCGCAGCTTTAGCCAAACCAGCACCCGCACCCGCACCCGCACCAGCACCAGCACCCGCAGCTTCACCAGCGCCCGCGCCCACCCCGTCGGCCGCGCCCGCGACAGCCGCAGTGGCTCCCGGCAGGTCGCTGCCCAGCGGCAACAGCAAGGTTCGCTGCGCCTTGTTGGGCACCCAGCTGGACAGCGTGGAATCCAAGGCGCGCGCGGGCGGGTCGGCGGCCGACATGGCGCGTTTCGCGCAGGAGCGGCGCGCCGTGCAGAAATCGCTGGTGGACGCAGGCTGCTGAGCCGGCGCGCACGGGCAACGGCGCCTCAGGTTGCCAGCGCCCAGTCGATGTGCTCGGCCAGCAATTCGCCCGCGTCCGCGCGTCGGGCCTGCAAGGCCGCGCGCAGGGCCGGGTCGTGCGACGCCCGCAACGCATTGCCCAGCGCCACCGCCACATTGCGAAGCCAGCGCGCGTGGCCGATGCGGCGGATCGCGCTGCCTTCGGTGTGGCGCAGGAAATCGGCCTCGCTCCAGCCAAACAGCGTCACCAGCTGCTCGCCGCTCAGGCCCGCGCGTTCGTCAAAGTCAGGCAGCGCGTTGCGCTGCGCGAACTTGTTCCAGGGGCAGGCGAGCTGGCAGTCGTCGCAGCCATAGATGCGGTTGCCCATCAGCGGGCGCAGCGCCAGCGGGATGGCGCCCGCATGTTCGATCGTCAGGTATGAGATGCAGCGCCGCGCGTCCAGCCGGTGCGCCGCCACGATGGCCTGCGTGGGGCATACATCCATGCAGGCGCTGCAGCTGCCGCAATGCGAGCCCACGGGCTCGCTGTGCGGCAAGTCCAGGTCCACGTAGATTTCGCCCAGGAAGAACATGGACCCGGCCTCGCGGTTGAGCACCAGCGTGTGCTTGCCACGCCAGCCCTGGCCGCTGCGCGCGGCCAGCTCCGCTTCCAGCACCGGGGCCGAATCGGTGAACACGCGGTGGCCGAACGGCCCCACATGCTGCGCAATGCGCGCCTGCAGCTTCTGCAGGCGCTGGCGCAAGACTTTGTGGTAGTCACGCCCCCTGGCGTACATCGACACCACGCCTTCGCGCGGCCGCGCCAGCCGTGCAAATTCCACGGCCTGCCAGTCGGGCGGCGTGGCCGCGCCCAGATAGTCCATGCGCGCGGTGATCACGCTGACGGTGCCCGGCACCAGCTCGGCGGGGCGGGCGCGCTTCATGCCGTGCGCGGCCATGTAATGCATGTCACCATGGAACCCGCGGGCCAGCCACTCGCTCAAACCGGGCTCGGCCGAGGACAAATCCACACCGGCCACGCCAATTTGGGAAAATCCGCACGCACGGGCCCAGGCCCGGATGTTTTCCACCAGACGAGGACCATCGATCTGACTGCTGCTGAACGCCACCCGCCGATTGTAGAAACCGCACCGCCGCACGTGCTGGCCTGGGCGACCGAGGACGACACCCGCGCGTTTGCCCAGCGGCTGGCCGCCTCGCCCGCCCTGCGCAATGCCTTCATTGAACTGCACGGCGACCTGGGCGCGGGCAAGACCACGCTGGTGCGCCACCTGCTGCGCGCCCTGGGCGTGGCCGGGCGCATCAAGAGCCCGACCTACGCCGTGGTCGAGCCCCATGAGGTGCCGGGCCTGGCGATCTGGCATTTCGACTTTTACCGCTTCACCGACCCGCGCGAATGGGAAGACGCGGGCTTTCGCGATGTATTCGCCAGCCCCGGCCTCAAGCTGGCCGAATGGCCGCAGAACGCGGCGCCGGTGCTGCCCGTGGCCGACCTGGTGATCCGCCTGCAGGTGCAGGCCGACGACGCCCGGACCGCCACGCTGAGCGCGCACACGCCCACGGGCCGCGCCCTGCTGAAAGACGCCACGGCATGACGCAACGCGCCTTGACGTCACGCCGCGCGGTACTGCAGGCCGGCACGCTGGTGCTGCTGCTGGGCCGCGCGCACATTGCCCGCGGCGCCACCATCCTGGCGGTGCGCATCTGGCCGGCGCCCGACTATTCACGCGTGACGATTGAATCCGACGGGCAGCTCAGTACCAAACAGATCTTCGTCGCCAGCCCGCCACGGCTGGCGGTGGACATCGAAGGCATCGAGCTGAACCCGGCCCTGCGCGAGCTGGTGGCCAAGGTCAAGGCAGACGACCCGTACATCACCGGCATCCGCGCCGGACAGAATGCGCCCGGCGTGGTGCGGCTGGTGCTCGACCTCAAACAGCCGGTGCTGCCGCAGGTGTTCACCCTGCCGCCGGTGGCGGCTTACCAGCACCGGCTGGTGCTGGACCTGTACCCGGCGCAGGCCGCCGACCCGCTGGCAGCGCTGATTGCCGAGCGGCTCAGGGACAGCGCCGCGGCCGCGCCTGCGCCCGCCCACGCGCCTGCGGCCGACCCGCTGGGCGAGCTGATGGCCAGGCAGGCCGCCCGTGCGCCCAGCCGGCCGGCTGCCACGCCGCCCAGCGCGGCATCCAGCCCCACGCCCGCCCAGCCCCCGGCGGCCACCGACCGGCTCATCATCATCGCGCTGGACCCGGGCCACGGCGGTGAAGACCCCGGCGCCATCGGCCCCGGCGGCACGCGCGAGAAAGACGTGGTGCTGCAGATCGCCCACCGCATGCGCGAGCGCATCAACGCCACCACGATCAACGGCAACCCCATGCGCGCCTTCCTCACGCGTGATGCCGACTTCTTCGTGCCGCTGCATGTGCGCGTGCAAAAGGCCAGGCGGGTGCAGGCCGACCTGTTCGTCAGCATCCACGCCGACGCGTTCTTCACGCCGCGCCCCCAGGGCGCCAGCGTGTTCGTGCTGAGCGAGCGCGGCGCGTCCAGCTCGGCCGCGCGCTGGCTGGCCGACAAGGAAAATTCCGCTGACGCCGTGGGCGGCCTGAACGTGCGCGCCAGGGACGCCCAGGTGCAGCGCGCGCTGCTGGACATGAGCACCACCGCCCAGATCAACGACAGCCTGAAGCTGGGCAGCGCACTGCTGGGCGAGATCGGCAAGGTCGGCAAGCTGCACAAGCCGCGGGTGGAGCAGGCCGGCTTCGCGGTGCTGAAAGCGCCCGACATTCCCAGCGTGCTGGTGGAGACGGCATTCATCAGCAACCCCGACGAGGAAGCCCGGCTGAAAAGCGAGGACTACCAGGAGCAACTGGCCGACGCGCTGATGCAGGGCATCAGGCGCTACTTTGCGGCCAACCCGCCGCTGGCGCGCAACCGGCCGGTCTGAGCCGCGCGGCAGGCGCGAGGCGGGAAGCACCGACGCGTTGTGGCGGCGACTTCCTACAAGGCGCGCGGGGGTGCCCCCCTAAAGTTCATCCACAGGCCACGCAATCTGGTTTGCCGCTCGAAGGCCTGCAACTTTCCAACGAGGTGAACAAGATGACCAAGACCAAACTGATGATCGCGGCAGCCGCCGCCTCCCTGATCGCCCTGACGGGCTGCTCCTCCAACCCGACCAATGCCCAGATCGGCACCGGCGTGGGCGCTGTGGCCGGCGGTGTGCTGGGCAACGCAGTGGGCGGCACCGCCGCCACCATCGGCGGTGCTGCCATCGGTGGTCTGATCGGCAACGAAGTGGGCAAGCGCAAGGACCAGGGTCGCTGAGCCCCCGGCTGCGTCCGCCCTACACGGGGTAGATCAGCGAGTTGAGGATCATCTCGCTGTCGTACACACAACGCCGGCTTGCGAACAGCAAGCCGGCGTTGTCGCGTACGATGCCGTCAATGTAGCGGCCCACGTTGTAGACCTCGCTCACATTGCCGGGCTTGGTGCGGAACACCACGTAGCTCGCCTCGGCATGGATCACGCCCGCGTCTTCACCCAGCACCCGCGCCGGCCCCACCACGTGGCGTGTGTAGTAAGGCCCGTGGTAGATCGTCTGGGTGATGCCGTACACGCGGTCTTTCATCATGCCCTTGCTTTCCAGCGCCATCAGCGACAGCGGCAGACCGCGGTCGAAGTTCTCGCGCGCCTGCACCTGGTAGCGGGCGTCGTCGGTGAAGAACGCCGGCCAGTCGTCAAAGCGCTTTTCATCCAGCGCGGCGGCATAGTCGGCGTTCAGCCGGTTGATCTCGGCATGCAGCTGCCAGTCCGTGCAAACGCCCGTGTTCATACCGCCATCACCTTTTTCCAATAGGCGTACATGGACCGGATCAAGGTTTCGGTCACCATGTGCTCGGTCGCCTCGGTGCCGGTGCCGCCCAGCTCGCACAGCGTGCTGCCGCCCTCGCCCGCCTGGCGAAAGCCGTCCTGGCTGAACTCGATCACCTCGCCGTCATCGGCACTGACAAAACCCGCGGGGCCGAACAGGTTGGCCTGGCGCAGGCGGCGCTGCGTCATCTCGGGCGCGTCATCGGCAAAGCCGAAATGTGTCCAGACAAAATCAAATTCGCCCTCGCCGCGCGGCACGATGTGGCGCGTGCTCAGTGAATTGACCTGCTGCTGGATGATCAGGCTGGGAAACAGCGTGATCATGGTCACGGTCGGCGTGATGTCCTCGCCGGGCCGGGACGGGTCGGGGATCTTCCACCAGGGCTCGGGCACCACGTCCAGCAGGCGGTCGTCGTTGAGCGCCATGTTGGCCTTGAAGCTGGTCACGCCCTCGGTCACGGCGGCGTTCTGGCCGCCTTCATTGCGGCGCGAAACCATCACCGCATGCCGGCCGTGCGCGTCCATCACCATGCGGCTCTTCTGGTCGGCGCGCCACAGGCCGAAGGTGACGAACCAGGTGTGCAGCAGGCCCGGGTGGTACGGGTCCTTGATGTTCTCCATCATGAGCTTCCAGTTGCCCGGAATGCGCTGGCGGTTGTAGCCCAGCAGCGTGAGCTGGCGGCCTTTGAAGATGCGGTCCAGCCACGGCATGACGCTGGGACCCAGGTAGTCCTCCAGTGGCTCGGCGGTGTCGCTGAAAGTGGCGAACACCAGGCCATGCAGCACGGCCACGCGCAGCCGGGTCAGGCCGTTGGCCTTGAGGTCAAAGTCCGCCGGCATGCCGCCATTCACGCACTCGCCGTCCTTCACACCGTCCTTGAACGGCAGGCCAGCCAGCTCGCCGTTGAGCTTGTAGGTCCACTGGTGGTAGGGGCAGACAAAGCTGCGCGCATTGCCATGCGGCTGCTGGCAAAACCGCACGCCGCGGTGGGCGCAGCGGTTCTCCACCACGCGCACGCCTGAATCGGTATCGCGGTCTTTGGGGGCCACGCGGTCGCGCACCATGATCACCTGGCGCTCACCCACGAAGCTCAGCTTGAAGTCACCGGTGTTGGGGATTTCCACTTCCAGCCCCACGTAGCACCAGTGGTCACCATAAAAAATGCGGTCCAGTTCACGCTGGTACAGCTGTGCGTCGGTGTAGGCCCAAAAGGGCACGCGGCTGGAGCCGGGCGTGTCCCAGCGCGACAGGGTGTCAGGTGCATTCATGGCGGCGTCTCCTGTCGAAATGATACGCGTACTTATTAATTTTCGCCATCATTTGGGCGTCCGGTGGCGATGCCGTAAGCTTCGGCACCATGAATTGGATTTTCAGCTTTCCAGGCGCCGTCGCGCTGGCCGTACTGCTAGGCGGGTGTGGCGGCGGGGGCGCGAACGATGGGCCGGCCACTGCCAGGCCCATGAGCAGCCCCACAAGCCAGGCCCAGCCGCCGGCTGCAGCCGCCACCTACGATCTGGCCGATGTGCAGGCCTACATCCGTGCGACCAGTCTTTACGACCCGCAGCGCATTCACGAGGCCGCGCTGGCCGCCGGCCTGGACGCGACACAGCTGGACGGCATCTATGGGCTGGCGCCCGGCACTGCAGCCGCCTACATTGCCACGCAACGATGGGCCCCATTGCCCGGCGGTGCCACCGTTGTGGGTTTGGGTCCAGCACAGCCGGTGGCTATCACACCGACTTCCGCGCTGGCCTATGGCCGCACCGCCACCTTTGCCCTGACGGGCAGCAATCTGAGCCCGTCAAACCTGTCGATTTCCGTGACCAACTGCGCAGGTCTGGCACTGGCCGCTGGTGGCAACGCCACGGCCCGCACCCTGACCTGCAAGCCGGCGTCCACCGGTGCATTGACCGTGCAGGCCCGCAACCTGGCCGGATCGGAGCTGCTGGCCGCCAGCTTCACGGTGCCCGAACCCCAGGTCACTGTAGCCACCAGCCAGGGCACGGTGGTGCTCGAGCTCAACCCGGCGCAGGCGCCGGTCACCGTCAACAATTTCCTGACCTATGTGAATGACGGGTTCTACACCAGCACACTGTTCCATCGCGTGATTTCTGGCTTCATGGTCCAGGGCGGCGGCTTCACCGGCGGCATGGCATTGCGCTCGCCGACCTACCCGGCCATCACGCTGGAGTCTGCCAACGGGCTGTCCAACCTGCGCGGCACCGTGGCAATGGCGCGGACCAGCGCGGCCAACTCGGCCACCTCGCAGTTCTTCATCAACCAGGTGGACAACCTGTTCCTGAACTACAGCAGCGCCACGTCGCCCGGCTACGCCGTATTTGGCCGCGTGGTCAGCGGCATGGACGTGGTGGACCGCATTGCCAGCCTGCCCACGCGCACCGTCGGCGCGTTCCAGGACGTGCCCCAAACCGACGTCACCATCCAGAGCGCCCTGCAGACACGATGAAAACCAACCGCCTGCCCCCTACCCTGTGCGCGGCCGCCGCGCTGTTGCTGACCGCGTTGTCGGCCACAGCCCAGACCCCGGCCGCCACCCCGAAGCCCCTGGCCTGCCCCAAGGAGGTCCCGTCGGGCAGCCAGTGCTTCACCAGCGAAGACCCGCTGGGCGGCTTTTACTGGATGGCCCTGCCCGCCGGCTGGAACAAGGACAGCGGCGTGCTGGTGGTGCATGCCCATGGCGGCCCGGCCGACACCGGCCCGGCCAAGTTCGAGCGCGGCGGCGAAGACCTCAAGCGCTGGGCCATCACGGTGCGCGCCGGCTACGCGTGGGTGGGCCATACCTACCGGCGCGGGGGCTTTGGCGTGACCATGGCGGCCGAAGACACCGAGCGCGCGCGGCGCTTTTTTGTGCAGCATTTCGGCCAGCCGCGGCGCACGCTGCTGCACGGCCAGAGCTACGGCGCCGGCGTGGCGGCAAAGGCCGCCGAGCTGTACGCCACGGTGGACGGGCCCGGCGGCAAGGCGCGCGGCCCCTACGACGCCATGCTGCTGACCAGCGGCGTACTGGGTGGCGGCACCCGGGCGTATGACTTCCGCCTGGACCTGCGCGCGGTGTACCAGTACGTCTGCAAAAACCACCCCAAGGCCGATGAGCCGCAGTACCCGCTGTGGCAGGGCCTGCCGATGGACAGCAAGCTCACCCGCGCCGAGCTGGCCGCGCGCGTGGACGAATGCACCGGCGTGCGCAAGCCTGCGGCGCAGCGCACCGACGCGCAAAAGGCCAACCTGGCCACCATCGTCAACGTGATCCGCATCGAGGAGCGCTCGCTGATCGGTCACCTGAACTGGGCCACCTGGCTGTTTCGCGACCTGACGCAGCTGCGCCTGGGCAACCGCAACCCGTTTGGCAACGCCAACGTGGTGTACAAAGGCTCGGCCAATGACGCCGCCCTGAACGCCGGCGTGCCGCGCTACACGCCCGACCCGGCCGCCGTGGCCGAACTGGCCCGCGACAGCGACCCGCTGGGCGCGGTCAATATGCCGGTGCTGTCGCTGCACGCGATCAAGGACCCGACCGCCTTCGTGGAACTGCAATCCGCCTACCGCGACATACTGCAACGCGCCGGCACGGCCCACCTGCTGGTGCAGACCTACAGCGATGAATCCGAGCACAGCTACCTGGCCGAGGCGCAATACCCCGCGCTGTTCACCGCCCTGCTCGACTGGGTGGACCGCGGCGCCAAGCCCACGCCGCAATCGATCCTGGCGCTGTGCAAGGGCTATGAGGCGGCCTACGCCAGCACCTGCAAGCTGCAGCCCGATTACCAGAGCCCGCCACTGGCGACTCGTGTGGCGCCGCGTTAGGCCCGTGAAGCCCGCCGCGCCTTCCACGCCCCGAACAGCACGATCAGCCCGGGCACCAGGATCAGGCCCCAGATGATCTTGTCCAGGTTGGCCTTGACCCAGGGCAGGCTGCCCAGGAAGTAGCCGGCCGTCACGATGCCCAGCACCCAGATCAGCGCGCCGGCCACGTTGTAGGCGGTGAACTTGGTGCGCGTCATCTCGGCCACGCCGGCCACGAACGGCGCGAAGGTGCGCAGGAACGGCATGAAGCGCGCCAGGATGATGGTGATCCCGCCGTACTTCTCATAAAACGCATGGGCCTGGTTGAAGGCGCGCTTGTTGAAGTAGCGTGACTGCTCCCACTGGAACACCTTCGGCCCGAAGTACCGTCCGATGGAATAGTTGCACTGGTCGCCCAGGATGGCAGCGGCGATCAGCACGGCACACGCCAGCGGGTAGCTCATGAAACCCACGCCGCACAGCGCGCCCACCACGAACAGCAGTGAATCGCCGGGCAGGAACGGCATGACGACCACGCCGGTTTCCACGAAGACAATGAGGAACAGCAGCGCATAGACCCAGGCGCCATAGGTCCGCACGAAGGCTTCAAGGTGCACGTCCACATGCAGGATGAAGTCCACCAGAAAAGCAATGAGTTCCATGGCGAGCGATTATGCTTGGCTCTCCATGACCACTGACGCGATGCCCAACAGCCGGCGCCTGCCCGCCCTGGGTGTGCTGCTGCTGGGCACACTGCTGGCCGCGCTCACATGGCTGGCGGTGGCGCGCGCGGACCTGCAGGCGCTGGAGCTGGAGCACGAGCGCCGCTTCTCGCAGATTGCCTACGAGGTGGAAAGCCGCACCCTGCAGGCGCGCAACGTGCTGCGCGGTGTTCAGGGCCTGTTCATCGCCAGCGACGAGGTGTCGCGGCTGGATTTCCACCAGTACGCACGGGCGCTGGAGATCGAGGAGGGCACGCTGGGCCTGCAGGCGGTGCAGTTTGCGCGGCTGGTCGGGCATGGCGAGCGTGAGGCATTTGAAGCGCGCGTGCGCACCGACAGCACGCTGGTGGCTGGCGGCTACCCGCGGTTCAGCATCCGCCCCGAGGGCACGCGTACTTTCTATGTAGCCACCGAATACAACGAGCCCATGCGCGGCAATGAGGCGGCCTTCGGCTTTGACACCGCCTTTGGCGCGGTGCGCATGGCCGTGCTGGCCGCCGCGCGCGACGCGGGCGAGACGCGTGCGTCGGCGCCGTTCAAGCTGGAACAGGGCTCGCAGGTGGGTGTGGTGCTGCGCGCGCCCATCTACCGCAACGGGGAGGCGACGAACACCGTGCAGCAGCGGCGCGACGCCTACCTGGGCCAGGTGTCGGTGGTGTTCATCGTGGACAACCTGTTGGGCGCGGCGCTCGGCAACCACTTTGGCGTGGACACCGAGGTCACGCTGACCGACATGGGCTCCACGGCCGACGGCACCGCGCCGCCCGCGGCCGACTCGCTGCTGGGCCGCTACGGCCAGTTGCCTGCGGACAGCCTGTGGCGCACCCAGCTGGACGCCTCGCAGACGCTGATCATGGCGGGGCGCTTCTGGCAGGTCCGCATGCAGTCACACCCGGCCAACCCTTATCTGGGGGTCAAGGCCCTGACAGCCGGCTCGCTGGTGTTTGCGCTGACCCTGCTGGTGCTTGCACTCGCCGGCCGTGTACTGGCCCAGCGTGACGGCGCCCGGGCCCTGGCCAGCGGCCTGCGCGAGACACTGGACCAGTCCGAGGCGCGGGCCGCGGCGTTGCTGGAGGCCACGCTCACCGGCATCATCACGCTGGACAGCACGGACCGCATCCGCAGCGCCAACCCGGCCGCGTCCGAGCTGTTCGGCTATTCCGGGGCGCAGCTCGAAGGCATGGCGTTCGTGGAGCTGGCGCCCGGCCTGCGCCCGGAAGACCTGCGCGCCGGCACCACGCAGGACGTCACCGTCCTCACACGCGACCGGCGCTCCCTGCCAGTGGCCATGTCGCTGGGCGAGGTGCGACACGGCAATGAATATCTGTTGCTCGCCTCGTTCCACGACATGACGGCGCAAAAGCGCCTGGAAGAACAGCAACGCGCCTTTGCCCAGGCCATGGACGACACCGTTCGCGAACGCACCGCCGAACTCACCCGGGTGAACCGCGAACTCGAGGCTTTCGCCTATTCGGTTGCCCATGACCTGCGCGCACCGGCACGCCATGTCCACGGCTTCGCCCGGGTGATCGAGCAGCGCCACGCCGGCCAGCTGGACGCCACGGCGCTCAACTACCTGGGCCGCATCCAGCGCGCATCAGCCGACATGGGCCGGCTGATCGACGGCATGCTGGCCTTTGCACAACTGGGCGACCACGCCCTGGTGCCGGTGGATGTGGACATGAATGAACTGGTCCAGCGCGCCCAGGCCGCGCTGGAGCCCGAGCTGGAAGGCCGCAACCTGCAGTGGCGTTTCGGCCACCTGCCCACGGTACGGGCCGACCAGAGCCTGATGGCGCAGGTGATCGCCAACCTGCTGGGCAACGCGGTGAAGTACTCCGCACGCAGCAACCCCTCGGTGATCGAGGTGTTCGCGGATGCGTCGGTGCCCGGTGAGCACCGCATCTGCGTGGCCGACAACGGCATCGGCATCGACATGCGCCATGCGTCGCGGCTGTTCCAGGTGTTCTCGCGGCTGCACCATGCCGATGAGTTTGACGGCACGGGCATCGGCCTGGCCACCGTGCAGCGCATCCTGGACCGCCACGGCGGGCGCGTCTGGGTGGAAAGCGAGCCGGGCCGGGGCGCGCGCTTCTGGTTTGCCCTGCCGGCCTGATTGGAGTAACCTGCCTGACTGATGCCGCAACTCTCTCCCATCCTGATCGTGGACGACAGCGAAGACGACGTCGAGCTGTTCCGCCTGGGCCTGTCCGACCTGAAGCTGGCCAATCCCGTTGACGTGTGCCGCGACGGCGAGGAGGCGCTGGACTACCTGCTGCGCCGGGGCCGCTACGCCGACCGCCCGGACCTCACGCCGCTGGTCGCCTTGGTGGACATCAAGATGCCGCGCATGGGCGGCATCGAGCTGCTGACCGAAATGCGCAAGATCGACGCCCTGAAGCTGGTGCCGGTGGTCGTCATGACCTCGTCCAACCAGCCGCGTGACGTGCAGGCCGGCTACGCCGCCGGCGCCAACGGCTTTGTGGTCAAACCGGTGGACTTTGAAAAGCTCGTTGAAAGCGCGCGCGCCATCGGCATGTTCTGGGGCATGTTCAACCGGCCGCCGGTGACGACTTAGGCCACCATCCTAGAATGCCCGGGTGCCCGACATCACCCTGAACGCCCCGCCTGCCGGCCTAGCCCGCCGCCCCATCCGTGACCTGCCCGACGAGCTGATCAGCCAGATTGCAGCGGGCGAAGTGGTGGAGCGGCCCGCCTCGGTGGTGCGCGAGCTGGTGGACAACGCGCTGGACGCCGGCGCCACGCAGGTCACCGTGCGGCTGGCTGCCGGCGGCGTGCGGCTGGTGTCGGTGGAAGACGACGGGGCCGGCATCCCGCGCGAGGAACTGCCCGTGGCGCTGCGCCGCCACGCCACCAGCAAGATCGCGTCGCTGGCCGACCTGGAATCAGTGGGCACCATGGGTTTTCGGGGCGAGGCGCTGGCGGCCATCAGCTCGGTGGCCGAGCTGTCATTGCTGTCGCGCACCGAGGGCCAGGCCAGCGCCTTTTTGCTGGACGGCCGCAGCGGCGAGCTGCGCCCCGCCGCCCGTGCCACCGGCACCACGGTGGAGGTAAAGGAGCTTTTCTTCAGCACCCCCGCGCGCCGCAAGTTCCTGAAGACCGACGCCACCGAGCTGGCGCATTGCATCGAGGCCGTGCGCCGCCACGCGCTGGCCCGCCCCAAGGTCGGCTTTGCCATCTGGCACGACGGCAAACTGGTGGAGCAGTGGCGCGCCGCCACGCGCGACCAGCGCCTGGCCGACGTGTTGGGCAGCGAGCTGCTGGCCCACAGCGTGGCGGTCGACTACCAGGCCGGGCCGCTGCGGGTAACCGGCCGCGCGGGCATACCCGACGCCGCACGCTCGCGGGCCGACCAGCAGTTTGCCTATGTGAACGGCCGCTACGTGCGCGACAAGGTGCTGACCCACGCGGCCCGCAGCGCCTACGAGGACGTGCTGCACGGCCACCGCCAGCCGGTGTACGCGCTGTATGTGGAGATGGACCCGGCGCGGGTGGACGTCAACGTGCACCCGACCAAGATCGAGGTGCGCTTTCGCGACAGCCGCGAGGTTCACCAGGCTGTGCGCCATGCGGTGGAAAATGCGCTGGCGGCGCCGCGCGCTGCGGCAGCCGCTGCTGCCGCACTGGCCGGCGCCACCGGGGCTGGCCCGCAGGCCACGGCCGCCCTGGCCACGCAGGCCCCAGGCGGCGCCCATGCGCCCTGGCCCGCGCCGCAGGCACCCGCCGCGCAGGCCGCCATGTACTTTGCGCCGGCGACGGCCCCCGGGCATATCGTGTCCGACCTGGCCGCGCTGTGGCAGCCCAGCAGCAAGGCGTTCGCGCCGGTCGCGGCGGAACCGCCCACCCCGCTGCCCGCGGGCGACTGGCCGCTGGGCCGCGCCATCGCCCAGCTGCAGGGCATCTACATCCTGGCCGAGAACGCCCAGGGCCTGGTCATCGTGGACATGCACGCCGCGCACGAACGCATCGTGTACGAGCGGCTCAAGGCGCAGATGGACGCCCACGCCATCCAGAGCCAGCCGCTTTTGATCCCGGCCACGTTTGCCGCCACGCCGCAGGAGGTAGCCACGGCCGAAGGCAGCGCCGACACCCTGGCCACGCTGGGCCTGGAGATCACGCCGTTTTCGCCCAAGACACTGGCCGTGCGCGCCGTGCCCACCACCCTGGCCCAGGGCGACGCGGTGGAGCTGGCGCGCAGCGTGCTGGCCGAGCTGGCCCAGCACGACGCCTCCACCGTGATCCAGCGCGCGCAGAACGAACTGCTGGGCACCATGGCCTGCCACGGTGCCGTGCGGGCCAACCGCAAGCTCACGCTGGATGAAATGAACGCCCTGCTGCGCCAGATGGAAGCCACCGAGCGCTCAGACCAGTGCAACCACGGCCGCCCCACCTGGCGGCAGCTCACGGTGCGTGAACTGGACGCGCTGTTCATGCGCGGGCGCTGAGCCGGCGCTTTGACGCCGCCTTCACGCAGCCTGGGTGAACTTTTTGCGGCACGCGATGTCAGTCAGCCTCATGAAACGCTGGCACCTGTTCACCGCTTTTGCCCTGGCGCTGGGCCTTTTGGCCGGCTGCGCCACGCTGGACGAAAAGCAGCGCGCCTGGATCTTCCAGCCCAGCGACCGCAGCTGGGGTGGCGCGTCGATGGCCGAAGGCATGCAGGACGTCTGGATCAGCTTTGACTCGCGCGTGACCGGCCAGCCCACCCGGCTGCACGGCCTGTGGCTGGCGGCCGAACGCCCCGGCGCGCCCGTGCTGCTGTACCTGCACGGCGCGCGCTGGAACGTAACCGGCTCGGCCATGCGCATCCGGCGCATGCAGGAGCTGGGTTTTTCGGTGCTGGCCATTGACTACCGCGGCTTTGGCAAAAGCACGCAGGACCTGCCCAGCGAGACCACGGCCGCCGAAGACGCCCGCGCCGCCTGGGACTGGCTGGCCGCCCAGCACCCCAAGGCCCAGCGCTACATCTTCGGCCATTCACTGGGCGGCGCCATCGCCATTGACCTGGCGGCCCAGGTCAGCGATGAGCGCGGCGTCATGGTGGAGGGCACCTTCACCTCCATCCCCGACGTGGCCAGCACCATGAAGTGGGGCTGGCTGCCGCTGGGGCCGCTGATCACCCAGCGCTTTGACTCCGAGCGCAAGGTCACAAAAATCGGCTCGCCGCTGCTGGTGGTGCACGGCAGCGAAGACCGCCTGATCCTGCCCGCGCTGGGCCGCAAGCTGTTTGAAGCCGCGCGCGGGCCCAAGGAATTCGTGCTGGTTGAAGGCGGCTCGCACCACAACACCAATTCGGTGGGCCAGCCGCAGTACCGCGAAGCCATTGCTCGGCTGTTCAGCCTGGCGCCGTGAAATACCTCGGCGGCTACCCCGCGGCCCTGCAGGCGCAGGCGCAGCAGCTGCTGGACCAGGGGCGCCTGGGCCCCCTGCTGGCGCAAAAGTACCCCGCCGCCCATGGCGTGCGCAATGACCGCGCGCTGTACGACTACGTGATGGCGCTGAAGGCCGAGTACCTGCGCAGTTCCGAACCGCTGGGCAAGGTGTGCTTTGACGGCAAGCTGCACGTGGTGGCCCATGCTTTAGGCACGCACACCACCGTGTCGCGCGTGCAGGGCAACAAGCTCAAGACCAGACGTGAAATCCGCGTGGCCACGCTGTTCAAGGATGGCCCTGCCGAATTCCTGCGCATGATTGCCGTGCACGAGCTGGCCCACATCCGCGAGAAGGCGCACGACAAGGCGTTCTACAACCTGTGCACCCACATGGAGCCGGCCTACCACCAGCTGGAATTTGACCTGCGTCTGTACCTGACGCATCTGGACGGCGGCGGGGTGCCGCTGTGGGGCGCGGCTCAGACCAACGGTTAAGCGCCTCTTCTTTCCGTTGTCATTGCAAGCCGGCAGGCGTAATCTGACTCCAGCCTTCAGGGAGCATTCAGCGTATCGCTTTCCAGGAGTACGCCATGCCGGGCTCGTTTCATGCCTTGCAACCATTGCTGACCGCCCTGTCTGCAGCCCTCGGGCAACAGGTGGGCCTGGACCGCCATGGCGAGTGCGCGCTGGCCTTTGATGACGATGTGGAAATTGTCATTGCCCCCACGCCCGAAGCCGACCTGCTCACGATCCGGTGCGCGGTCACCGCGGCGGGCCAGGTCATGGACACCCGCACACTGCGCGGCGCGCTCGGGCTCAACCACGCGCACCTGCCGCCGGGCTATGCCCTGTCGCTGGACACCGACACCCCTTCGGGCTGCGACCAGCTCATGCTGCTGGCCGTGCTGCCATCCACCGGGCTGCCGGCCGATGCGCTGGTGCACCATGTGGAGGGCTTCGTCGCCCTGGTGCCCGAACTGCGCGCGCAACTGCGCGCCCAGCCCGCGGCCGCGCGGCCCGACTCGATGTTGCTGCACAGCCTGGGCGTCTGAATCATGACGATGGGCAAAACCACACTCACGGTCGGCGGGGGGATCGGTCCACTTCACATCAAGACCACAGGCACACCGGGGGACAGCACCCACGCCGGGCTCACCAAGAGCTTCCGGTGCCAGAAGCGCTCGTCCACACCCACCCCGGGCGGACGCCAGCTGGCAGGGTCCGGGGGCACGCGCCGGGACCTGCGCGCCTGCCTGCGGACCACTATCGCGCAGCCGGTCACGGTGGCGCCTGCGCGCGGCATGGATGAACGTCTGCGCGCGCTGACCGAAGCACGCCCCCAAACGCAGGAAAAACTCAGCCGATGGCTGGGCTGCCAGCTGCGCGCCACGCTGCCCGGTGCACCGCCCGAAGCACAGCACGCCATGGCCGTTGCACGCGACGCGCTGGTGCAGGACGTGCGAACCACCCTGGCGGACATCCGCTCGTTGCAAGCCGACTGGCCGCAACGCAACGAGCAGGCCAGCGCCGACCTGCAGGCGGCCAGGACGCAGTGCATGCGATCAGCACTCGCGCTGGCGCTGCCGGGCCTGTCCCGGCAAGAACTGGCGCACGAGCACATGCCTGAATTGCTGGCCAACCTGATGACGCTGGACGATCATCTGGCAGCCACCGGGCAGGCGGGCTACGGCATTGACCGGCTGCTGGGCGCGCTGTGCAACCGCGCACGCATCCGCGAGCTGTCGGACATGGGCGGGCATGACCAGCAGGCCGAGGCGATCGGGGGTCTGAACGCCATCGCCGCCACGCTGGTGGACGCATTGCGCCCCGGCCGCGATGGCGTGGAGCTCAACAGCCTGCTGGGCCAGGACACGGAGCTGGACGCTGCGCTGAAAGCGCTGCGCGTGAAGACCACCACCGATTTCATGCTGCGCCAGGTGGTGCGCGACCGCAAGGGCGCGGATGCGCAGCCGTTGCAGGAAGAAGTCACGCAGGCCACGGACGACGCCACCCGGCTGGTAGAGCACGAAGCCGCAAGCGCCCGCATGCGCGTGCAGCTGCAGCGCGCCCTGGACACGCTGGACGGCAAGGCGCCCACACGCCTGCTGGGCACCTTGTCGGGCGTGCGGTTTGACGCCGCGCTGGTGCAGGGGCTGCGCGACACGCTGGGCGAGCAAGGCAGCCAGGTCGGCCTCATCATCGCGGGGCTGTTCGCGCTGGAGCGCGAGGCCGCGGCGTCCCCGCAGGCCCGGCGGCTGCTGCGGGACATACAGACCGAGCTGACGACCGAAACGGACCCCCGGCCGAAAACGCAGGCCGATCTGCGCTACCTGCGCCAGCGCGAGGCCGGCTTGAAGCTTGATGGATACGTGGACCCAAGCCCGCCGGACAGCAAACACACGCCGAAGGACACGCAGGCGTCTTTGCATCGGGAGGTGCCGGGGCTGGGCGGCCTGACCCAGGCCGAGGTACAGGCCCTGGGCCTGAAACCATGTGACTCGCGCGACGTGCCCAAGGTCGCGGCAAACCTGGCCCGCCAGGGCCTGTCCAGTGCACAGGAAGCGCAGCAGGCTTTTTCAACGATCCATGCGGTTGCCCGGGCCATGACCGACCACAAGGGTGCCCAGCACCTGGTGGACAACGATCTGGCATTCCTGCAAGGGCGCAAGGACGACCTCAAGGCGCAAAAACTGGGCGACGATTTGCTGCGCCACCTGACCGGTGACGCGCAGGTCAGACTGGCCGATACCCGCGACCAGGAAAAGCGCAACGCGCTGGACAGGCAGATGAACAGCGCGCTGGCGCCCCTTGATCAGACCGTCAGACAGCTGCCCGACGGTTGGGGCAAGCTGGGAGACCTGTACACCGACGATCGCAAGGGCGTGCGGGAACCGCTGCAGCGTCTGGACGACATCAACGTCAGGCGCGAACAGGCGCGGGCCACGCTGCTCGCGTACAGCCGCAAACATGGGTCGCCCATCGACGTCACCCGGCCAGCAGGCTACAACTCGTGCCGCGCGCTGCGCAAGGCGATCGACCTGTACCGCACGACGGAAGATTTTCCGCGGATGCGCGCGTTGTGTCGCGGCCTCAAAGGCTTTGACCGCGACCGCCTGCACACACCGTGGCACGGCAGCGCCGCGTTCACGCTTGACGATCTGGTCAGGCTTGCAGACGATCAGGAGTTCAACGACGCAATCGACGCCGTCATCACGCTGCGCACGCCGCAGACCCGGCGCGACGAACTCACCGGACAGATCGAACCGGCGCTGCGCCGCATGGACGACACACTGGGGCTGCGCCAGCAACACCAGGACGACACCACCGCGCGGCTGCTGCGCGACGCGATCCGGGCCGCCATCCTCGCGCAGATGGGCACCACACCCATTCACACCTTTCGCCCCGCGGAACATGCGCGGCAGATCACCGACACCCTGCGTGGCTGGGGCGTGCCGGTAGACAACGTGCGGCCAGAGATCGACGCCGCGCTGGACGAGCCGTTTGACCCGCAAGCGCTGGAGGGCTGGCGCACCGACACACCGGCGCAGGCCGAGGACACCCAGACCCAGGCGCTGCCGACGCTGCTCAAAGCCATCGATTCTCTGGAGCTGGGCACCAAGGTCAAGCTGACCGCGGGTTCACGCGCCGAAGTGCAGACCGGCGCGCTGCCCGTGGAACCCACGGGCACCGTGGGCGTCAACTTCAAGAGCGCCGCAGGCACGCTCACGGGGCTGGAGATCAGCGCCGCCATCGACGGTTATGAGCTGACACTGCGCCGCGGCTGGGACCTCAAGGGCGGGGTCGAGGCATCGGCCAGGGCATTTCAATGGAGCGGCACCGGCGTCAAGCTCGAAGGCACGGCCATGGTGGAGGGCTCGGGCGCCCGGGTGTCGGGCGTGGCGCTGCGCTTCAAGGACCGCAGCTCGATGAAGGCCGCGCTGCAGGTGTTGCTGACGAAAAACAGCTTTTCACCGGGCGACTTGCCCATGGCCGACAGCATCGCCTTGCTGGACGAAGGCAAAAAGGGCATCAAGGGCGGCGTGGGCGCCAGGGCAGGGTTCGACCCCTTGCGCATGCGGGATGACGACGGCCCTGGCACACACGTCGGCGTGACAGCCGGTCTGCGCGGCACCGCGTCGGTCGCCGGCACCTGGACACAGTCCGCCACCGCGGGCACCAGCGCGCGCGTGCGCAAGACCGAGCGCGACATCACCCATGAGCTGGCTGCGACAGCCTCCGTCAGCCAGCGCGTCGGTCCGCCCGTCGACGGCACCAAGGCGCACAACGTCAGCTCGGACATTCTGGAAGCCGGCATCACCCAAGCCGGCACGGTCAAGGCCAAGACCAAGGAAGTGGCCGGGCTGGACGACCAGGTCCAGCCCGGCACCGAGCGGCTCAGCCAGACGACCGTGTCGCGCGGCGCAGGCATGGCGGCGCTCAACAAGGTCGGCGGCGAGCCGTTCAAGCACCTGATGGCGCATCTGGAAAGCAGCCACAAGCGCGCCGACCGGGACCTGGCCGACGACATCCGCAAGCTGGCCGGCGCCGCCCGCGAGGGTGACCTGCTGAGCGTGGCGTTTACGCTGGACAGCCGCAAGGCCAGAATCATTGACGGCCTGCGCCAGCAGGCCACCGCCGCGCGCCGCGGCCAGACGGGCCTGCGCACGCCGCAGGATCTGCGCGAGGCCGCGGCGAAAGAGGCGCAAGCCCAGCAGATGCTGGACGATCCGGACAACTACATACTGGCTCGCATCAGCCTCATACCCACACGCGAAAAAAGCGTCACGCATTCCCGGTTCAACCTGATGCTGCTCAGGCACGTGACCTATGTCGAGGACAAGGGCGAGTTCATTGCGGCCGAGATCAAGCCCGACCCGGCACTCGCCCGCGAGCTGCACGACGCATGGCTCAAGGAGCAGGGAAAGTAGCGCTTCTGCTACCCTCCCCGCATGTCGCTTTCCGCTGCGTTGCCCTTGGGCAAACCCATGTCCCCTGGCCTGGTGGTGCTGCTGCTGGCCCTGCTGCTGGGCATCCAGCCCGTCACCACCGACCTGTACCTGCCCGCCCTGCCCGCGCTCACCAACGAGCTGGGCGCCACCGTGGGCCAGGGGCAGCTCACGCTCACGGCGCTGCTGCTGTGCTTTGGCCTATCGCAACTCGTCTTCGGGCCGCTGTCCGACCGCTTTGGCCGCCGGCCCATCCTGCTGGGCGGCATGGCGCTGTACACGCTGGCGGGCGTGGCCAATACGCTGGCCACCAGCATTGAATGGCTGATCGTCACACGCGCGGTGCAGGGCGCGGCCATGGGCGCGGCGGTGATGTGCGCGCGCGCCATCATCCGCGACCTGTACGCGCCGGCCGAGGGCGCGCGGGTGATGGCCCGCTCCCTGGGCGGGCTGGGCGTGATCGCCTGCCTGAGCCCGCTGTCGGGCGGGCTGCTGGCGCCGCTGGTGGGCTGGCGCTGGTCGCTGGCCACGCTGGCGGTGTTTGGCGGGGTGCTGCTGGCGCTGCTGATGCTGCGGTTTGAAGAAACGGCGCGCCAGCGCACGCCGCTGCATTTGCGCTCGCTCATGCGCAACTGGGTGCGCATTGCCGGCCACCCCGGCTTTCTGGCCTGGGCCGGGCTGCAGGCGGCGGCCTATGGCGGGCTGTTCACCTTTCTGGCAGCGTCTGCGTTCGTGTTCCTGAACGTGTACGGTGTGTCGCGGCCAATGTATGGCGTGGCCATGGCCACGGCGTCGCTGGCGTACATCGCCGGCACCTTCATGTGCCGCCGGCTGCTGGCGCGCGTGGGGCTGCAGGGCGCGGTGAAGGTGGGTGCCGCCATCAGCCTGACAGGCGGCACGATCATGGGGCTGCTGGCGCTGGCGGGTGTGCACACCTGGTGGGCGTTTTTGCTGCCGCAGTACCTGTTCATGGTGGGCCACGGCATCCACCAGCCATGCACGCAAACGGGCGCCGTGGCACCGTTCCCGCAGATGGCGGGCGCGGCGTCGGCGCTGTCGGGCTTCTTCCTCACGGTGGTGGCATTTGCCATTGGCGCGTGGCTGGGTGGGCGCATCGACGGCACGGTGTTCCCGCTCATCAACGGCATCTGGTTCTGGACGGTGGTGATTGCCCTGATCGCCTGGGGGCCGGTGCAACGCTGGGGCCATGTGGCGCACCCCGCCGTGGCGGCCGCGAAATGAGCCTTTCACCCTTGTGCATTGCCGGCCCCACCGCGTCGGGCAAGACGGCGGCGGCGCTGGCCGTGGCGCAACGCCTTCCGGTGGAGATCATCAGCGTCGATTCGGCCCTGGTGTACCGCGGCATGGACATCGGCACGGCCAAGCCTTCGCCCGCCGAGCTGGCCGCCGTGCCGCACCACCTGATCGACATCCGCGACCCGCTGCAGGCTTACAGCGCCGCCATGTTTGTGGCCGACGCCACGCGGCTGATGGCCGAGATACAGGCGCGCGGGCGCCGGCCGCTGCTGGTAGGCGGCACCATGCTGTACTTCAAGGCGCTGTTTGACGGGCTGGACGCCATGCCCGCGGCCGACCCCACCGTGCGAGCGCAAATTGCCGCGGATGCCCAGCAGCGCGGCTGGCCCGCACTGCATGAGGCCCTGGCGGCGGTGGACCCGGTGACGGCGCAGCGCCTGGCCCCCAACGATTCACAACGCATCCAGCGTGCGCTGGAGGTCTGGCACACCACGGGCCAGCCGCTGTCGGCCTTTCACCAGCGTGACAAGGCTGGGCCGGGCACCGGGCCTGTGAGCCCCCGGGCCCTGATCTCGCTGGAGCCGCAGGACCGCGCCTGGCTGCACGAACGCATCGCGCAGCGCTTTGACGCCATGCTGGCGGCAGGCTTTGTCGATGAGGTGCGGCGCCTGCGCGCGCGCGGCGACCTGACAGCCGAGCTGCCCAGCATGCGCTGTGTGGGCTACCGCCAGGTATGGCAGGCGCTGGACTGGGCCAGCGCGGGGGAGTCGCTGAGCGGCAGCAGGCCCATGGCCGCGCTGCGTGAACGCGGCATTGCCGCCACGCGCCAGCTGGCCAAGCGCCAGATCACCTGGCTGCGCGGCATGACGCAGCGCCAGGTGGTGGCCTGCGACGCGCCCGATGCACTCGCCCAGGTGCTGGCGCGGGTGGAGGCCCTGGCATGAGCCTTGTCATCCAGGGCCTGGCCAAACGCTATGGCGACACCACGGTGTTTGCCAACGTGTCGCTGACCGTGGCGCGCGGCGAGTTCGTGGCCATCGTGGGTGAATCGGGTGTGGGCAAGTCCACGCTGCTCAACTGCATGGCCGCGCTGGACACCTGGGACGCGGGCAGCATCACGCTGGACGGCACCGACCTGGGCGCGCTGACGGCCGAGCAGGCTGCGCTGATGCGCCGCGAAAAAGTGGGTTTTGTGTTCCAGGCCTTTCATGTGCTGCCGCATCTGGACGTGGCGCAGAACGTGGGGCTGCCCCTGCTGCTGCTGGGCCGGCCCGACGCCGCGCGTGTGGCGCAGATGCTGGACGCCGTGGGCCTGGGCGGCCTGGGTGCGCGGCTGCCGCAAACCCTGAGCGGCGGCCAGCTGCAGCGCGTGGCCATTGCCCGCGCGCTGGTGCACCGCCCCACCCTGCTGCTGGCCGACGAGCCCACCGGCAACCTGGACCCGACCACGGCCGCCAGGGTGATGGACGTGCTGATCGCGCAGACCCGGCTGGAGGGTGCGTCACTGGTTCTGGTGACGCATTCCGAGGCCGCTGCGCAGCGGGCGGACCGGGTGCTGCATCTGGCGGTGAGCGGCATCAGCTGACAGCATTGCTTTCCGGTTTATGCAAAAGTAAACTACAACTTTATTTTTGCATAATTTGCCATGGCCACAGCCTCCATTGCCCGCCACCTGCTGCCCGTGCTGCAGGCCCGGGCGCGCCAGTACCCGGTGGTCACCGTGACAGGGCCCCGCCAGGCTGGCAAGACAACCCTGTGCAAGCTGGCTTTTGATGCCAAGCCCTATGCCAACCTGGAACAACCCGACACGCGTGCCTTCGCCCAGGGCGACCCCCAGGGGTTCCTGAGCCAGTTCCCCGACGGCGCTGTCATTGACGAAATCCAGCGTGTGCCCGAGCTTCTCTCGTGGATTCAGGTGCGCGTGGACGAAAAGCAGGCGCCGGGCCAGTTCATCCTCACGGGCAGCCACCAGTTCGAGCTGATGGCGGCGGTGACCCAGTCTCTGGCCGGCCGCACTGCCTTGCTGCAACTGCTGCCGCTGTCCGTCAACGAGCTTCGCGACGCGGGCGTGTCCACGGTCACGGACCGCCTTTTGCATGCCGGCGGTTACCCTCGCATCCATGCCCAAAGCCTGACACCGGCCGTGGCCCTGGGCGACTACTTCGAGACCTATGTGGAGCGCGACATGCGCGCCCTGATCACGCTGCGCCACCTGGACGAGTTCCGCCGGTTCGTCCGGCTGGCAGCGGGGCGCACCGGCCAGTTGCTCAACCTGCACAGCCTGGCGGCCGACGCGGGCGTCTCCGACCCCACCGCGCGGCAATGGATGACGCTGCTGCAGGCGTCTTACATCGTGTACCTGCTGCCGCCGTGGTTCGCCAACCTGGGCAAGCGGCTGACCAAGTCGCCCAAACTGTACTTTTATGACGTGGGCCTGGCGGCCTGGCTGATCGGCATCACCGATGAATCCCAGCTGGCCACGCATCCGCTGCGCGGCCCCCTGTTCGAGAACCTGGTGGTGCTGGAGTTCGTCAAGCAGGCCCTGCACCACGGCGAGCGCGCACAGCTGCATTTCTGGCGCGACAGCAATGGCGTTGAAGTAGACCTGCTGGTGGAAAACGGCATGGCACCCAGTGCACTGGGCCTGGTGGAGGTGAAGTCAGGCCAGACTGTGCAACCGGACTTTTTCAAGCCCCTGCGCAACACCGCCGCCCTGCTGGGCCCGCGCGTGCAGCGGCAGATGCTGGTGTATGGCGGTGGTGAACGGTACGTGCGCGACGGTGTCGAGGTGGTGGGGCTTCAGTCCTGATGGGTCCGCAATATCGGCAGGCTTGCCGAAATGCAGCGTTACTGCGCCGTGGGCGGCGTACCGGGCTGGCGCGGTCGCGACCAGTACGCATACTCCCAGGCCAGCGCAAAGCCAGCGCGCCGGTACAGCGCCTGGGCGCGGGTGTTGGCGCTTTCCACCTGCAGGAAGGCGCGCATGATGTCACGCCGCTGCGCCTCGCGCGCGACGGCCGCCAGGATCTGGCTGCCAAAGCCCTGGCCACGAAACGGGGCCAGCGTGCGCATGCCGTGCACGCTGGCCCAGCCGCGGCTGAAGCTGCCCACGCCGGCGGCAACGGTCTGGCCGTCCACGCACACCTGGGCAAACACCGCATGCTGCGCCCGGGCCAGAAGCTGCACCCGGCTGGCGCCGTCCACAGGGTCAAAGCCTTCGCCCAGGAACACCGCCCGCCAGGCATCGTCCGGCTGCGCCAGCAGCTGCGCTGCCGTGCCATCCGCCATGTCGGCCATGCGGCTGACCTTGCCAGTGAAGGTGCAAGTGGGCTTGCCGCGCACATAGCCCCGCGCCAGCAGCTCAGCGCGGAAAGCGACGAAGCTCTTTTGGGTTGGCACCCTGAACACCGTGCCAAGACCGTTGCCGTCGTAGATCGATTCGATGGGGCCGACCACGCGCGCGTCGGTGGCCGTGTGGTCCATGGGCACGGCACTGTGGGCCCGACCCACGGTGCCGTGGTCGATGGCCACCAGCCAGCGGCCCAGCCGTGCCGTTCCCTCGGGCGGCACGGCGTCCAGCGTGGCGCGTTCGATGTCTTCAATGTCTTGCGGGGTCAGGTTCATGGTGTCAGTGGTTTGGCGTATCACGCCAAGTCTACGTTGCCACGCATCTGCCTGTACCCCGCAGGGCTTGAGGTCAGGGTACCGGGGTGTACTCCAGCCCGGTGGCGGCAAGACCCGTCAAGCCAATGTTGATTCCGTTTTGCGCCAGCTCGGCCGCTGCCATGGCAAGCGAGCCTTGTGTGTAGGTGCCGTTGTTCAGCAACCCGACGTAGAGGTTCAGCTCCGACTGGCTGGGCAGGGAACCCACAACGTTCTTGTAGACGTGGTTCACGAAGGCCTGATGGCTGGTGCCCCCGGCGAGCTGCTGGAACACAGGCGTGGCCACAGCCAGCGCTGCCAGGTCAAGGTAGCTCACGCCGGCGTCCATCAGGTTCAGGCCAATGCCCACGAATTCCCTGTTTTGTACATACGAGGCGCCGAACACGGCGCCCAGTATCTTTGCCACGGTGCCGGCGTTGCCATTCAGGTCAAAAGCCAGCGCCACGTCGGAAAACAGGAACCGTTCCACATTGGGGAACTGGTGGTAGTCCTGCACTTTGACCGTGCCGCTATTGGCGTTGATTGTCCAGTGAGCGCGGAAATTGAAGGGTGCTGTCTCGTCCTGGAACGAAACGGTGTCAATGCCGGCACCACCGTCCACATCCCGGCTGGACAAGGTGCTGAACAAGATGCGGTCGTTCCCCGCGGTCCCGCGTGTGAGGTCCGTGGAGCCCCCTGACGACGGCGCACCCGTGTCGGGCATGATGTCAATGCGGTAGGAAAACGCCGTCTCGGCCGGCGTTCCCGCCGCCGCATAGACCTCCAGCACGCCGGACACCATGACCAGCACATCGGCGCCGCCGCTCAAGGGCAGGGTGAGCTGGAAGTTGTCAAACCCCTCGTAGAACACATGGGTGTACTGCGCCCGGTAGCTGGCCAGCATGTCAGTGAACGTACCGTTGCGGTTGCCCCCGTCCCACAGGAAAGCGGCCGATGTCACGCCCTGCTCGGTGATCAGGGTATAGGTCATGGCGCCTACGTAATTCGTGTACTGGTCATAGCCGATCGGGTTGATGGCCACCCGCGCCGATGCCAGATCGACAGGCTGGAAGCGGTAGTAGTCCACCCGGTCGGACGCGCCGCCGCCCAAGGGGCCGAATTCGTCAAACCGGAAGAAGTTGAAGTTGCTGGCTGGGGCTGCAAAGCCCAGCGACCCGAGGTTGGACGCCTCCGCCGGCGTGTCGTTGGAAACGCCCAGGGGGTCTTTTGCGTTGGAAGTTGACATGGGATCTGCCTTTCTGAACAGGCCGCGGACGCGCGCGCCGCCGGACCGTGCATGTTTGACCGGCCGGACGCCCGGATCAATAGGACACATGTACTAGCGACGCGCACGCGCACGGTGCTACGCTTGGCCGTTCCCGGAAGCGCCATGGCACAACGCATCATCGTCGCCGACGACCACCCCATCTACCGCGACGGCATGGTCCGCATCGTGCAAAAGCTGGTGCCCGATGCCCTGGTGCAGGAAGCGTCCACCGCCACCGACCTGGCGCGGCTGGCTGACCAGGCCCCGCCCGCGAGCCTGTTCCTGCTGGACCTGCTGTTCCCGGGCTTCAACGGCGCAGACAGCGTGCGCGAATTGCGCAAGCGCTATCCGATCGCCCAGATCATCATCGTGTCCATGCTGGACGAAGCTGAAACCATACAGGGGGTGATGTCTGCCGGTGCCAACGGCTTTATCGCCAAGAGCGTCCCGCCAGGCGAGGTGGTGGAGGCCATCGTCGCTGTGCTGAAAGGTGACGAGGTTATTTGCTGCGAATCCGCCGCGACCCTGGGTCTGCGCGACGGCGAGGCTGGGCCGGCGGCCCTGTCGCCTCGCCAGCATGAGGTTCTGCGGCTGCTGGCGCAGGGGATGTCCAACAAGGAAATTGCCCGTCAGTTGAACATCTCCCCCTTCACGGTCCGTATCCATGTGTCGGCCTTGCTGCGCCAGTTTGGCCTGGCCACACGCGCCGCCGTGGCGGCCCATGCCATCCGCTCGGGGCTGGTCTGACTCATGTGCCGGTCAGGCCGGCGGTTTCCCTGCTGGCGGCAGTCAGCAACAGCGAGCGCAGCTGGGCGGGCATCACAGGTTTGGCAAAGACCACCACGCCGAGCTGGTGTGCCTGGCGCTCCAGTTCGCTGCTGACGGTGCCGGTCATGACCGCGGCCCGGACGTCGCCCGCGCCCGCGCACTCACGGATCACGTCCAGCCCGTTGCGCGCGCCCCCCAGTTCGTAGTCCATCAACAGGAAGTCGGCATCCGTCAGTTCCGCCAGGTCCGGCGGTTCCGGGTGCACACTGGCGTCGCAGCCCCAGCGCTGCAGCAACGCCCCCAACGCTTCGCGCACGGCCTGATCGTCATCCACCACCACCACCCGAAAGCCCGCGAGGATGCTCATGGACAGGCCCACATTGCCGGCCGCGAGGCGCGGCTCGGGACCGGGCGGCGCCAGCGCGATGCCACCCACGCAAAACACGCTTCCACGCCCCTCGTGGGAGACAGCGCGCACCTGCACCCGCAGCAGCCGGGCCACCCGCCTCACGATCGACAAGCCCAGCCCCAGACCTTCGCGCTGGTCGACCTGCTCGGCCGTGCCCGCCCGGACGAACTCGTCAAAGATGCGCGAGAGGTCGCGCGCAGGGATCGCTCTGCCGGTGTTGTGGACTTCTATCTGCAGTTCGCCGCCGCGTTGGCGGCAACCAACGAGCACACGGCCGTCTCCGTACTTGATGGCGTTGGATACCAGGTTCAGCACCATGGTCAGCAACAATGCCGGATCGGTGCGTACATGCGCAGCGCAGCCAACCACCCGGACCTGTACCGCGCGCTCCCGGGCCAGATGCGCGCTCTGGCGGATCACATCATCCAGCACGCGAGCCACAGGAAATACGGTTTCGCGGGGCCTGACGTTGCCCGTGTCCAGCGCAGAGCTGTCCAGCAGCGTCTTGAACAGTGCCGACACCGCGGCCAGCGATTGTTCGATGCGCTCTATGAGCTGCTGGCCGTCACGCCCGGCAACAAAATCGCGAAGGCATTCCACCAGCACGCCGATCGCGTGAACAGGCTGGCGCAGATCATGACTGGCCTGCGCCAGCAGCCGGCTCTTGGACTGGTTGCTTTCATCCGCGAGCTTGCGCGCCTCAAGCAGCTGTGCGGTGATGAGCTGCAGTTGGCCAAGACGGTCCTCCATCTGCGCCGCCATGGCGACCTTTTCGCGCAGAAACCCGTGCATGCGTGTCGACATGCGGGTCAGCACAACGCCGTAGAGCAGCACCATGGCCGCCAGCGCATAGCCCCGCGCGTGGGGCTGATGAAGGTATTGCGCCAGCGCCAGCATCGGTACGGCCGTCCAGATCGACAGCAGGCATGAACGCGGCACCGCGTGCTGCGAGCTGACGGCGCCCAGAACGGTCCCCCCCAACACCAGCGTGTAGTAAAGCACGACATCCGCATGCGCGCTGGCGCTGGCCACGGCACCCAAGCCCCAGACCAGACCGATCAGGGACGTTGCCCCCGTGTGGGCCCATCCCAGCTGGACACGCCGGGCGCCGTCAAGCCGCGTGTGCTGGTAGATCACGCTGCACCCCATCAGAAACACGCTGCCAGCCAGCATCAACAGGTACCACGCTTGCCAGATGCTGCCACCCTGGCTTGACTGCATGACGAAATACGTCAGCGTCACCACCCCGACGTGGACAGCCCAGTTGACGGCGCCGATGGAATACAGATAGTCGATTTGCCAGGCTTCGGTGCGACGCATGCCAGCGGCTCCACAGGCTCAGCCGCCGACTGGCGTCAGCGCGCTCAACAACCGCCCATACCGTGCCAGGTCCACGTTGCCCCCGCTCACGATGACGCCCACACGCTGGCCATGCAAGTCCAGCCCCGCATGAAAGGCCGCCGCCAGGCTCAGGCAGCCGGTGGGCTCCACCACCAGCTTCATGCGCTGCGCATAAAAGCGCATGGCTTCAACCAACTGCGCATCGGTCACGGTCACGATGCCGTCCACGTCGCGCCGGATCACTTCAAAGGTGTACTGGCCCAGGTGCTGCGTCTGTGCTCCGTCGGCAATGGTGCGGGGCGTTTCGATGTGCACGATGGCGCCGCTGCGCAGGGACTGCTGGCCGTCATTGCCCGCCTCGGGCTCCACGCCGTACACCTTGCACTGCGGTGCCAGCGCCCGCGCGGCCAGCGCGCAGCCGCTGAGCAGCCCGCCGCCGCCCAGGCACACCAGCAGCGCGTCCAGCGGGCCGGCTTCTTCAAACAGCTCTTTCGCCGCCGTGCCCTGCCCCGCCATCACATGCGGATGGTCGTAGGGCGGGATGGGCGTCATGCCGCGGTCCGCGGCCAGCTGCGCCGTCATGGCTTCGCGGTCCTGGGTGTAGCGGTCAAACAGGATCACTTCGCCACGGTCGCCCAGGTAGCCGCGCGTGGCGTCCACCTTGGCTTGCGGTGCATCCAGCGGCATCAGGATGGCCGCCGGTATGCCCAGCAGCCGCGCCGACAGCGCAATGGCCTGCGCATGGTTGCCCGATGAAAACGTGACGACACCCGCGCGCTTTTGTTCAGGGCTGAACTGCGCCAATGCGTTGTACGCCCCGCGGAACTTGAACGCGCCCATGCGCTGGAAGTTTTCGCACTTGAAGAACAGCTGCGCGCCCAGCAGGGCGTCGGCCGTGGCACTGCGCAGCACGGGGGTGCGATGGGCCTGGCCGCGCAGGCGCTGCGCGGCCTGCTCCACGTCGGCATAGGTGGGTAGGGTCAGCATGCGAACGAGCTTAGCGCAGGCCGTGATGCGGCGCGATTCAGGCGGCGTGGAAGAACCACACGGCGGTGATCAGGCCGCCGCTGATTTCATACACCGCCAACGCTTCAAGCGGCGCGTCACCCAGGCCGGTGATGCGTTCGTGGTCCACCACCTTGTTACCCAGCACCATGCGGTTGAGCACCTGGGCGTGCAGGGCCGGGCGGTTGAAGCGCTGCGTGGCATAAAAGTCCGCAAACGCGGCCTTGCCCGCCAGCACAGGCTCGGCCGCGGGCGGGCGGTACACCAAGATGGCGTCGCTGTAGCAGGCCGTGAAGGCCTGCAGGTCGTGCGCGTTGTAGGCGTCCAGCTGGGCTTGTACGAGGGATTCGGGGGTCATGGCCCATTCTCGCTCAGGTACCCCCGTGCGCGCGCCGCCGCGGGGTCTTCAAATATCGCCATGGCCGTGCTCATGCGCTCAAAGCCCAGCTTCTGGTAGAAGCCATCCTTGCCCGGCACCGCGTACAGGATGATCTTGCGGTGCCCTGTCGACTGCGCCACCAGCCGCGCAATGATCTCGCGCCCCAGGCCCGTGCCCTGGTGGCTGGGCAGCACCGCCAAGTCGCAGATGCAGGAACAGTCCACCCCGCCGGCCAATGCACGCCCCGCGCCCACCAGCTTGCCGGCGTCGCGCACGAAGCAGCGGAACATGCTGTTGCCAAACGCGGTGGCCAGCCACGGGGGGCTTTTGTCGCCCAGGGGCGCGGCGCGCACAATCCTGTCATGTATCGCCTGTTGACCACCTTTACCTGGCAAGAGCTGCGTCACCACCCTTGGCGCAATGCCGCTGCCGTGCTGGCCGTGATGCTGGGCGTGGCGCTGGCCTTGTCGGTCCACCTGATCAACGCGTCGGCGCTCAGCGAATTCTCGGGCGCGGTGCGCTCGGTCAACGGCCAGCCCGACCTGGAACTGCGCGCGGTACGCGGCGGCTTTGACGAACGCCTCTACGCGCGCGTGGCGGCTCACCCTGGCGTGGCGCTGGCCAGCCCCGTGCTGGAGGTGCAGACGCTGGTGCTGGCACCCGACGGCTCGCGCAGGGCACTGCGGGTGGTGGGCGTGGATGCGCTGGTGGTCGCCGGTGTGGCGCCGGGCCTGATGCCCGTGCCGCACGACGCTGGTGACCGGTTCGCGCTGTTTGCACCCGGCACGGTGTACCTGAATGCGCCGGCGCGGGCGATGCTGGCAGGGGCTTCGACAAGCTCAGCCCGGCCGGAAGTTGACCGTTTGCAGCTGCAACTGGGCCTGCAGCTGCGCCCGGTTCAGGTCGGCGGCACCGTGGGGGCCGGCGGCGGACCGCTGGCCGTGATGGACATCGGCGCGGCGCAGGATCTGTTGGGCCGCGTGGGCCAGCTCACCCGCATTGATGTGCGCCTGGCCCCCGGCGCCGACCGCGCCGCCGTGCTGCGCGCGCTGGCGCTGCCGGGCGACGTGACGGCCGCCGTGCCCGACGATGCCGCCCAGCGCGTGAGCAACCTGTCGCGCGCCTACCGCGTCAACCTGACCGTGCTGGCGCTGGTGGCGCTGTTCACCGGCGCGTTCCTGGTGTTTTCAGTGTTGTCGCTCAGCGTGGCGCGGCGCGCGCAGCAGTTTGCGTTGCTGGGCGTGCTGGGCCTGACGGCGCGCCAGCGCCTGCGCCTGGTGCTGGTGGAGTCCGCGCTGCTGGGCGCGGTGGGCAGCTTGGCCGGCGTGGCGCTGGGCACGGGGCTGGCGGCGCTGGCGCTGCGCCTGCTGGGCGGCGACCTGGGCGGCGGCTACTTTGCGGGCACCGCCCCTGCGCTGCAGTGGGACGGCTGGGGCGCGCTGGCCTATGGTGTGCTGGGCGTGCTGGCGGCGCTGCTGGGCGGCTGGTGGCCGGCGCGCGCGGTGCAGCAGCTGCCGCTGGCGCAGACGCTCAAGGGGCTGGGCAGCGCGGCGCACGTGCGCCGCAGGCACGGGCTGAGCCTGGCGCTGATGGCTGCCGGTGCGTTGCTGGCGCTGGCGCCGCCGGTGGCGGGCCTGCCGCTGGCGGCCTATGTGTCGGTGGGCCTGCTGCTGGTGGGCGGCATCACCGCCCTGCCCTGGGCTGTGGCGCTGCTGTATGACCGGCTCGCGCCCCGGGTGGCCCACCGGGCGCTGGCGCTGCTGGCGGTGGAGCGTGCCCGGCGCGTGCGTGAAAGCGCGGCGGTCGCGGTCAGCGGCGTGGTGGCGTCGCTGAGCCTGGCCGTGGCCCTGACGGTGATGGTGGCCAGCTTTCGCGACAGCGTGACGCAGTGGCTGGACGCCGTACTGCCTGCGGGGCTGTATGTGCGCACGGCCGGCGCTGCGGGCACGGGCGAGGTGGCGTATTTCGAGCCTGCCTTCGTGCAGGCCGTGGCGCAGGTGCCGGGCGTGCAGCGCGTGGGCACGCAACGCACCACGCCGCTGCTGCTGGACCCGGCGCGCCCGCCAGTCACGCTGATCGCCCGCGCGCTGGACGGGCCGCTTCAGGCCTTGCCGCTGGTGGGCGAGCCCGTGGCCGTGCCGCCGGGCCATGTGGGCATCTACGTGAGCGAGGCCGTGACGGACCTGTACGGCGCGCGCACCGGCGCGGTGTTTGCGCCGCTGGCCGCCGCGCTGCAACCGGGCACCCGCTTTTTTGTTGCGGGCGTGTGGCGCGACTATGCCCGCCAAAGCGGCGCCATCGTGATGGCACAGGCTGACTTTGAGCGCCTGACGGGCGACCGCCGCGTGAACGACCTGGCGCTGTGGCTGGCGCCCGGTGCCGACGCCGCCGCCGTGCAGCAGGCCGTGCGCGCCGTGGCTGACCGTCAGGCCGCGGGCGCGGGCACGCTGCTTGAATTTGCTTCAGCGAACGAGATCCGCAAGACCTCGCTGCGCATCTTTGACCGCAGCTTTGCCGTGACCTACTGGCTGCAGGCGGTGGCGATTGCCATTGGCCTGTTTGGCGTGGCGGCCAGCTTCAGCGCCCAGGTACTGGCACGGCGCAAGGAATTTGGCCTGCTGGCCCACCTGGGCCTCACGCGCCGCCAGATCCTGGGCGTGGTGGCCGGTGAAGGTGCGGCCTGGACGCTGATCGGCTCGCTGGCCGGGCTGGCGCTGGGCCTGGCCGTGAGCGTGGTGCTGGTGCATGTGGTCAACCCGCAGAGCTTTCACTGGACCATGGACCTGGCCGTGCCCTGGCTGCGCCTCGTGGCGCTGTGCGCGGCCGTCGTACTGGCCGGCACAGTGACGGCCTGGCTGGCCGGGCGCGCGGCGGCTGGGCGCGACGCGGTGATGGCGGTGAAGGAAGACTGGTAGACAATGCCGCGATGCCCACACCACCGATCCTGCGCGCCTGGGAACATGACGCCGTTGCCCGCATTGAGGCCGACTTCCAGCGCAGCGCCGACACCCACCTGATCGCCCTGCCGCTGCCCGGCTTTGCACGGCACGGCATTGACCTGTACCTGAAGGATGAGTCCACGCACCCCACGGGCAGCCTCAAGCACCGCCTGGCGCGCTCGCTCTTCCTGTATGCGCTGTGCAACGGCTGGCTGCATGAAGGCTCCACCGTGGTGGAGTCGTCCAGTGGCTCCACGGCGGTAAGCGAGGCTTACTTTGCCCGGCTGCTGGGCCTGCCGTTCGTGGCGGTCATGCCGCGCAGCACCTCGCCTGAAAAGATCGCGCAGATCGAGTTTTACGGCGGGCGCTGCCACCTGGTGGACAGCGCGGTGCAGGTCTATGACGAGGCCCGCCGCATCGCCGCCGACACCGGCGGCCACTACATGGACCAGTTCACCTATGCCGAGCGCGCGACCGACTGGCGCGGCAACAACAACATCGCACAGAGCATGTTCCAGCAAATGGCACATGAGCGCCACGCGGTGCCGCGCTGGGTGGTGGTAGGGGCCGGCACCGGCGGCACCAGCGCCACCATCGGGCGCTACATCCGCTACCAGCGCCAGGCTACGCAGCTGTGCGTGGCCGACCCGCAGGGCAGCGTGTTCAGCGCCTATCATGCGTCGGGCGACGCCACGATCACCGGCCCGGGCTCGCGCATCGAGGGCATTGGCCGCCCGCGCGTGGAGCCCAGCTTCATCCGCGCGCTGGTGGACCGCATGGTGGTGGTGAGCGACGTGGATTCAGTGGCCGCCATGCGCGTGCTGTCGGGGCTGCTGGGCCGCAAGGTGGGCCCGTCCACCGGTACCAACTTCACGGCCATGCTGGCGCTGGCCAGCGAGATGCGCGAACGCGGCGAACCGGGCGCGATCCTGTCGCTGCTGTGCGACGCGGGTGAGCGCTACCTGCCCACCTACCACGACGCCGCCTGGGTGCAGCAGCACATGGGCGATTGCACCGCGGCCCAGCAGCGCATGGCTGCGTTGGCGGCCTGAGGTCCTGCGCAGTGCCGCCTTTCGCGCGCCGCAGCTTCCTGGCCGCAGGGCTGGGTGGCTGCCTGCCGGCGGCGGCGTTGCCGCCCAAGCCATTGCAGTTCCCGCGCGACCATGGCGCGCACCCGGGGTTTCGCACCGAGTGGTGGTACATCACCGGGCATGCCAGCGCAGGCGCTCGTGAATTCGGCTTTCAGGTCACGTTCTTCCGCTCACGGGTGGACGGCACGCAGGGCATGCAGTCGGGCTTTGCGGCGCGCCAGCTCATCTTTGCGCATGCGGCGGTGACGGACGTGCAGGGGAAAAAGCTGCTGCACGACCAGCGCATTGCGCGCGAGGGCTTTGACGTGGCCGTGGCCGGCACGGCCGACACGCAGCTGAAGCTGCGCGACTGGTCGCTGGCGCGCAGCGCCGCGGGCTACCAGGCGCGCATCAGCGCCCAGGATTTCGCGCTGGACCTGGCCTTTGCACCCACCCAGCCTGTGCTGCTGCAAGGCAACCAGGGGCTGTCGCGCAAGGGCCCCGAGGAAAAGCAGGCGAGCTATTACTACAGCCAGCCGCAACTGAAGACCGGCGGCACGCTCACGCTGCGCGGCCAGCGCCTGCAGGTGCAAGGCACGGCCTGGCTGGACCATGAATGGAGCGAGGAACTGCTGCACCCCGAGGCCGTGGGCTGGGACTGGATCGGCATGAATTACCTGGACGGCAGCGCGCTCACGGCGTTCCGCCTGCGGCGCAAGGACGGCAGCACGCTGTGGGACGGCGGGTCGTTCCGCACCCGTACCCGCAGCGGCGACAGCCTGCTGTACACCGCCAGAAGGGGCGAAAACGAATTCAGCCCCCAGCGCCGGTGGAAGAGCCCGGTATCGCAGGCCACCTACCCGGTGGAATGGATGGTGCGCACGCCGGCGGACTTCTACACCGTCAAGGCCGTGATCGACAACCAGGAGCTGGACAGCCGCCAGTCCACCGGCGCGATCTACTGGGAAGGCCTGAGCGACATGTACGACAGCAACGGCAAAAAAGTGGCGCGCGGCTACCTGGAGATGACGGGCTACGCGAGCCCCCTGCGCCTGTAGATCAGGTGCCGGCGTGCAGGCCGGGGCGATCCCAGCGCCAGGGCGTGTCGCCAAATACACCCGCAATGACATCGGCCAGCGCCGGGTCATGGGCCTTCAGCGCGGCACGGGTTGCCACCGGCCCGTGCACACCGTTGGCCGCGCTCTGGTGACGGTTGGCGTCAAACCAGCTCTGCACCCCTTCGGCCCAGTATTCAGACGCATTGGCCGCCGCATAGGTGCGCTGCCACAGGCCCGCGTCCATGGCCTGGCGGTACAGCGTGCGCAGGCGCGGGGCCAGGGCAGCGTCCAGCCGGGTGGCGGCCAGGTCAAACACCGTGTGGGCAAATTCGTGCACCAGAATGCTTTCACCCCGGTAGCGGTCGCCAGTGAGGCCCAGCAGGTTTTCCTCGGCCACGCTGCACACCGGGCGCTCGCGCGTGGCGCCCACACCGCGGGTGCGGGCGTTCCAGTGCTCGCGCGGCTGCAGGTCGGCGTATTCGGGCAGGTCGGTGGTGAGCTCATCGCGCCCGATCACGGCCACGCGCACGCCCGCGGCCCGCAGCACCGCCAGCAAGTCCGCGCGGCGCGCCAGCATGCCCTGCACCACCTGCGCGGCCGCCTGCAGCGCCAGCGGGTCCACCCGCGCCGACGCCATCACCGGCAGGCCGCCCGCATCCACCCACTGTGCGTAAAAACCGCCGCGGGGCTGGGCGCGCAATGCGAGCGGCACGGCGGCCAGCGCCGCCGCGCCCAGCAGGACGCGGCGGCGGGCGGACAATCCAGTGGGGCCAGCATGCATGGCCGCACTGTAGCGCCCCCACGTCTCGCCCTGCGTATCACCTCTACACTAGCCCGCATGGCCAATGCATCCGACGCCCGCAAGGGCAACCCCCGATCCCTGTCCGGCCTGCTGCCGTTCCTGCGACCCTACCGGGGGCGCCTGGCGCTGGCCGGCTTGTTCCTGGTGCTGGCGGCGGTGGCCACGCTGCTGTTTCCGGTGGCGCTGCGCGGGCTGATCGACGGCGGTCTGGTCAGCACAGCCCAGGCCGACAAAGGTGCGCAGGTGATGGCGCTGCGCGAGCATTTCCTGGCGCTGTTTGCGGTGGCCGTGGCGCTGGGCCTGTTCAGCGCCGCGCGGTTTTACACCGTGAGCTGGCTGGGCGAACGCGTCACGGCCGACATCCGCAACGCCGTCTACGCCCACGTGCTGCGTCAGAGCCCCGAGTTTTTTGAAACCACGCAGACCGGTGAAGTGCTGTCACGCCTGACCACTGACACGACGCTGGTGCAGACGGTGGTGGGCTCGTCGCTGAGCATGGGCCTGCGCAATGCCGTGATGGGTGTGGGCGCGCTGGCCATGCTGGTATGGACCAACCCCTATGTGATGACGCAGGTGCTGCTGATCATCGTGCTGGTGGTGCTGCCCACCATGTGGTTTGGCCGCCGGGTGCGCAAACTCTCGCGCGCCAGCCAGGACCGCGTGGCCGATTCCAGCGCGATTGCGGCCGAGGTGCTCAATGCCATCCCCGTGGTGCAAAGCTACACGGCCGAGGGCCGCGAGGCCGCGCGGTTCGATGCGTCCACCGACGATGCCTTTCGCACTGCGGTGCGGCGCACCCGCGCACGTTCGGCGCTGGTGGCGTTCGTCATCATTGCCAACGCCGCCTTGTTGCTGTGGGGGCTGTACCAGGGCACACAGGCCGTGCTGGCCGGCAAGATCAGCGCAGGCCACCTGGGCCAGACGGTGGTGTACGTGATCATCCTGGCCGGTGCGGTGGCGGTGCTGGGCGAGGTCTATGGCGACCTGCTGCGAGCCGCTGGTGCCACGGAGCGGCTGATGGAGCTGCTGGATACACGTTCACCGATTGCATCGCCCGACAAGCCCGCGGCAGCGGGCATCACGCCCGCGGGCAGCGCTGTGGCGTTCGATGGCGTGACCTTCCATTACCCGTCGCGGCCCGCGCTGCCCGCGATGGCGGACTTCAACCTGCACATCGCGCCCGGTGAAACCGTGGCCCTGGTCGGGCCCAGCGGCGCAGGCAAGAGCACGGTGTTCCAGCTGCTGCTGCGCTTTTACGACCCCGCCGCTGGCACGATCACCCTGGACGGCGTGCCCACGCGCGCACTCGCGCTGCACGACCTGCGCCAGCGCATCGGCATCGTGCCGCAGGACGCGGTGATCTTTTCGGCCAGCGCGCTGGAGAACATCCGCTACGGCAAGCCCGGTGCCAGCGACGCCGAAGTGCACGCGGCGGCCACCGCCGCGTTTGCCGACGGCTTCATCCGCGCGCTGCCCGAGGGCTACGACACCTTTCTGGGCGAGCGCGGCGTGCGCCTGTCGGGCGGGCAGCGACAGCGCATTGCGATTGCACGGGCCATGCTGAAGAACCCGCCGCTGCTGCTGCTGGACGAAGCCACCAGCGCGCTGGATGCCGAGAGCGAGCGCATGGTGCAGGCCGCACTGGAAACCGCCATGCGCGACCGCACCACGCTGGTCATTGCCCACCGGCTGGCCACGGTGCAGCAGGCCGACCGGATTGTGGTGATGGACCATGGCCGCATCGTGGAGCAAGGCACGCACGACTCGCTGATGGCGGCCGGCGGCACGTACGCAAGACTCGCCGCACTACAGTTCATGGACTGAACTGCTTTTACTGAAGTGGTTCCTTGAGTGACTTCGGGATCGGAAGCGGCAGGACGCTGATGCCCTCTTCAATCAAAGCCTCGGCTTCTTCACGCGACGCCTGGCCACGGATGTTGCGCTCGTCGACCTCGCCGTAGTGAATACGGCGGGCTTCTTCGGCAAACCGTTCGCCTACGTCTTCGGTGCTGGCCATGACCTCGCGCGCCATCCTGAGCCAGGCCGCCTGCAGCGTGCGGCTGGTGGGCGACATGACATCCTGGCGTTCAGGCGCGGGTTCTCTGGCGGCGCCCAGGTTCAGGCGCGGGGCCGAGAGCATCTTGGTGATGGCGCGGTCGCCGCACATCGGGCATTCGACCAGCCCACGGCCCAACTGCCCCTGGAAGTCGTCTTCTGAAGCAAACCAGCCTTCAAACTCATGCTGGTGGGCGCATTGCAGGTTCAGTACCTTCATGGCCCGGATTATCTGCCAGTGGTCGGGGGCGGCGCAGCCTGCCAGTCCAGTGACCATGCGCCCGACACGACGTTTTGCAGCCAGACCAGGCAGGTCAGCGACTTGGCATCAGTCAGCGCGCCGGTGCGGCTCCATTCCAGCAGTTGCGCGGGCGTGGCGGTGAATACGTCCAGGAACTCACCCTCATCCAGTTGATGCGGGCCGGCTTGCAGGCCGCGTGCAAAGTAGATGTGCAGCACTTCGGTGGAATAGGCAATGGCCAGGTGCATGGCGCCGGCGCGCGCCCATTCACGTGCGGTGTAGCCGGTTTCCTCCAGCAGCTCGCGCTGGCCGCAAAGTAGCGGGTCTTCACCCACATCCAGCTTGCCGGCGGGGAACTCGATCATGTGCAGGCCCACCGGGTAGCGGAACTGCCGCTCCACCACCACGCGGCCGTCGTCCAGCAGCGGCACAACCACCACCGCGCCCGGATGGGCCACGTACTCACGCGTGGCATGGTTGCCGTCGGGCAGGCGCACGTTGTCGCGGTAGGCCTTGAGGAAGTTGCCCTCAAACAGCGTCTGGCCGCCGGTGCGGTGTTCGGTCAGGTCGCGCGTGGGAACGGCAGGGTCAGTCACGGTGCTTGACCAGGTAGCGCCAGATGAAGCCGGGAAACGCCAGCGTGATGAACAGCGCGCCGGTCACGGCGTAAAACTCCCAGCCCTGCGGTGCGATCTGGCCCATGCGCTTTTCCAGCAGCAGGCCAATGCCGCCGACGATGAAATACATCACCACCAGCTCGGCCAGCCGCACCGCCAGGCCCTTGGGCCACGCGACGGGTACGACGGCCAGCAGGCGGTGGTTGATGAACGGCAGGTTGGCAGCCACCAGGGCCGCAATGATCACCAGCCAGATGGACAGCGTCTGGGACATGCGGGAACGATCAGGACCCGAGTGTTTTGACGATCGCCTGTGCGCACAACGTCATCAAGCCGCCGGGCACGATGCCCAGCACCAGCACCAGCAGGCCGTTGACCGACAGCACGGCGCGCACATCGGCCGGCGCGGACACGGTGGTGGCGGTGATGGGGGCGTCAAAGTACATGACCTTCACGACGCGCAGGTAATAGAACGCGCCCACCAGCGACATCATCACGGCAAACACCGCCATGCCGATGTACAGCGCCTGGCCCGAGGCTACAAGCGCCTGCAGCACGGCCAGCTTGGCGTAAAAGCCCACCAGCGGCGGCACGCCGGCCAGCGAGAACAGGCACACGGCCATGACGCCGGCAAACAGCGGGCTGCGCTGGTTCAGGCCAGCCAGGTCGGTGATCTCTTCGCTCTCGAAACCCTCGCGCGCCAGCAGCAGGATGATGCCGAAGGTGGCCAGCGTCGTGAGCACATAGGTGATGACGTAGAACATGGACGAGCTGTAGGCATTGGCCGCCGACAGCGTGTTGCCATTGACGACGCCGGACATCAAACCCAGCAGCACAAACCCCATCTGCGAGATGGTGGAGTACGCCAGCATGCGCTTGAGGTTGGTCTGCGCAATGGCGGCCAGGTTGCCCACCAGCAGCGAGCCTATCGCCAGCAGCGCCAGCATCTGCTGCCAGTCCAGCGCAAGCGGCCACAACCCCTCGACCAGCAGCCGGAAGCAGATCGCAAACGCGGCCAACTTGGGCGCGCCGCCGATCATCAGCGTGACCGCCGTGGGCGCGCCCTGGTACACGTCGGGGATCCACATGTGAAACGGCACCACGCCCAGCTTGAAGGCCAGGCCGGCCACAATGAACACCAGGCCGAACACCAGCACCTGGTGCTTGACCTGGCCGGAGTTGACGGCCTTGAACACGGCGTTGACATCCAGCGAGCCTGTGGCGCCGTACAGCATGGACAGACCGTACAGCAGGAAGCCGCTGGCCATGGCGCCGAGCACGAAGTACTTCATGGCGGCTTCGGTCGCGGTGGCGTTGTCGCGGCGCAGCGCCACCAGCGCGTAGCTGGACAGCGTGAGCAGTTCCAGCCCAAGGTAAATCACCAGGAAGTTGTTGCCCGAGATCATGACGAAGATGCCCAGCAGCGCGAACATCGCCAGCGTGAACATCTCGCCGCCGCGCAGCATGTCACGGTCGCCCGCATACGGGCGGCCATAGACCAGCGTCACCATCATGGCGATGGTGGCAAAGCACTTGAGCCAGTTGCCCATGGGGTCACTGACCACCATGTTGCCAAAGCCGTACATGGTCTCGCCACCGCTGGCGTACAGCGCCTGCATGACGGCCACGACACCCAGCGTGGCCAGGGTCAGCACGTAGGTGAAGGTGCGGCGCGGGCTGGTGACGCGCAGGTCGGCCAGCGCGATCACGCAGGCCATGACCAGCAGCAGCGCTTCGGGGTAAACGACGATCCAACTGAGTTTGTCAATCATCTCAATCTCTCAATTCAGCTTGGATTGCGCGACATGTTTAAGGAAATCAGCCACCGAGGTGTCCATGATCTGCGTGAACGGGTGCGGGAAGATGCCCATGTACAGCACGGCAATGGCCAGCAGCGACAGCATGAGGAACTCGCGCGCGTTGATGTCGGTGAGGTTGCGCACGTCGTCATTGGCCACCGGGCCCAGGTACACGCGCTTGAACATCCACAGTGTGTAGGCCGCGCCAAAGATCAGCGCCGAGGCCGCTGCCGCGCCCAGCCAGAAGTTGGCCTTGACCGCGCCCAGAATCACCATCCATTCGCCCACAAAACCGGCGGTGGCCGGCAGGCCGCAGTTGGCCATGGCAAACAGCAGCGCAAACGCGGTGAACTTGGGCATGGTGTTGACCACGCCCCCATAGCTTGCAATCTGGCGTGAATGCACCCGGTCGTACAGCACGCCGATGCACAGGAACATGGCACCCGAGACAAAGCCGTGCGCAATCATCTGCACAATGCCGCCGGCCACGCCCAGGTCATTGAAGATGAAGAAACCCAGGGTGACAAAGCCCATGTGCGCCACCGACGAATAGGCCACGAGCTTCTTCATGTCCTGCTGCACCATGGCCACCAGGCCCACGTAGATCACGGCGATGAGCGACAGCGCGATCATCAGCCAGGCCCATTCGCGCGCTGCGTCGGGTGCAATAGGCATGGAAAAGCGCAGGAAGCCATAGGCGCCCAGCTTCAGCATGATGGCCGCCAGCACGGCGGAGCCGCCGGTAGGCGCCTCCACGTGCACGTCGGGCAGCCAGGTGTGCACCGGCCACATCGGCACCTTGACCGCAAAGGCGGCAAAGAAGGCAAAGAACAGCAGCGTCTGCGTGGTGCCCGACAGCGGCAGCTTGTGCCAGGCCAGGATGTCAAAGCTGCCGCCCGACTTGGTGTACAGGAAGATCAGCGCGACCAGCATCAGCAGCGAACCGAGCAGCGTGTACAGGAAGAACTTGAACGCCGCGTAGATCTTGTTGGGGCCGCCCCAGATGCCGATGATCAGGTACATCGGGATCAGCGTGGCCTCGAAGAACACATAGAACAGCAGGCCGTCCAGCGCGCAGAACACGCCGATCATCAGGCCGCTCAGGATCAGGAACGCGCCCATGTACTGGTTCACGCGCTCGGTGATCACCTCCCAGCCGGCGATGATGACCACCACGTTGATGAACGCGGTGAGCAGAACGAACCAGAACGAGATGCCGTCCACCCCCAGGTGGTAGTTCACATTGAAGCGCTCGATCCAGGGCGCCTTTTCGACAAACTGCATGGCCGATGTACCGAGCTTGAAGGCGTCGTACAGCGGCAGCGTGACCAGCAGGCTCACCACGGCACCCACCAGCGCGATCCAGCGGACCGCCCTGGCGTGTTCGTCGCGGCCCAGCGCCAGCAGCACGGCGCCGAAGAAGATCGGCGTCCAGATGGCAAGGCTCAACAATCCCATTTTTCTTGTTCCCCTACTTGTTGAACCACACGAAATACGTCATCAGCACGAACACGCCCAGGATCATCACCAGCGCGTAGTGGTACAGGTAACCCGACTGGAACCAGCGCACCAGGGCCGCAATGCGGCCCACCAGCTTCCAGGAGCCGTTGACGATGGCGCCGTCGATCACGGCCTGGTCGCCGCCCTTCCACAGGCCCACACCCAGCGCGCGCGCGCCGCGCGCCAGCACGTTTTCGTTGAACCAGTCCATGTAGTACTTGTTCTCCATCAGCGTGTAGACCGGCTGCACGCGCGCCTTGATGGCCGCCGGCAGCGCCGGGTTGACCATGTACATGTAGTACGACAGCGCCACGCCGGCCAGGGCCAGGTAGAACGGCGCGGTGAAGAACGCGTGCCCGGCCATCTGCAGCGGGCCGTGGACCATCTTGGCCAGCTCGGCCATGGCCGGGTGCCTGGCCGCGTCGACAAGGATCGCGTCCTTGAAGAATTCACCGAACAGCATGGGCATCATGGTCAGGAAGCCGATGACGACCGAGGGCACCGCCAGCAGCAGCAGCGGCGCGGTCACTACCCAGGGCGACTCGTGCGGCTGGTGGTCGTCGTGGCCGTGGCCGTGATCGCCGTGGTGGTCGTCATGATGGGCGTCGGGGTTCTGGTCGAAGCGCTCCTTGCCATGGAACACCAGGAAGTACATGCGAAATGAATAGAACGCCGTGACAAACACACCGGCCAGCACGGCAAAGTAGGCAAAGCCGGCACCGGGCAGCTTGCTGAAATGCACCGCCTCGATGATGCTGTCCTTGGAATAGAAGCCCGCAAACAGCGGCGTGCCGATCAGCGCCAGCGAGCCCAGCAGCGAGGTGATCCAGGTGATGGGCATGTACTTGCGCAGGCCGCCCATCCAGCGGATGTCCTGGTTGTGGTGGCAGCCCATGATGACCGAGCCGGCCGCCAGGAACAGCAGTGCCTTGAAGAACGCGTGCGTCATCAGGTGGAACACCGCCACCGAATAGGCCGACGCGCCCAGCGCCACCGTCATGTAACCCAGCTGCGAGAGCGTGGAATAGGCCACCACGCGCTTGATGTCGTTCTGGATGATGCCCAGAAAGCCCATGAACAGCGCGGTGATCGCGCCGATCACCAGGATGAAGCTCAGGGCCGTGTCGCTCAGCTCGTACAGCGGCGACATGCGCGCGACCATGAAGATGCCGGCCGTCACCATGGTGGCGGCGTGGATCAACGCGGAAATCGGCGTGGGGCCTTCCATGGAGTCGGGCAGCCACACATGCAGCGGGAATTGCGCCGACTTGCCCATGGCGCCGATGAACAGGCAGATACAGATCACGGTGATCAGCATCCAGTCGGTGCCGGGGAAGCCAATCCTGGCCAGGTCGCCCGCCTTGGCGAAGGCCTCGGTGTAGTTCAGCGTGCCGGCATAGGCCGCGATCAGGCCAATGCCCAGGATGAAGCCGAAGTCACCCACCCGGTTGACCAGGAAGGCCTTCATGTTGGCAAAGATCGCCGTGGGCTTGTTGAACCAGAAGCCGATCAGCAGGTACGACACCAGGCCCACCGCCTCCCAGCCAAAGAACAGCTGCAGCATGTTGTTGCTCATGACGAGCATCAGCATCGAGAAGGTGAACAGCGAGATGTAGGCAAAGAATCGGTTGTAGCCCTCGTCTTCTTCCATGTAGCCGATGGTGTAGATGTGCACCATCAGCGACACAAAGGTCACCACGCACATCATCATGGCCGTGAGGCCGTCCACCAGGAAGCCGACTTCCATCTTCAGGCCGCCCACCACCATCCAGGTGTAGAGCGTCTCGTTGAAGCGCGCGCCGTCCAAGGCCACGCTCTTGAGCGTCATGGCCGACAGGATGAAGGCGACCAGCACGCCCAGGATGGTGAGCGTGTGCGACAGGCGCCGGCCGATCCAGTTGCCGCCGAAGGTGGTGCCAAAGATGCCGGCCAGCACGGCGCCAGCCAGGGGAGCCAGCGGGACTGCCAGCAGGGTTGAAGCGTTGAGGGTCGAAGCCATTCTTGTTTTAACCCTTCAGCGTATTCAGTTCGTCCACGTTGATGCTGGACTTGTTGCGGAACAGCAGCACCAGGATGGCCAGGCCGATGGCCGACTCGGCCGCGGCCACCGTCAGGATGAAGAACACGAACACCTGGCCGTGCATGTCGCCCAGGTAGTGCGAGAACGCCACGAAGTTCATGTTCACCGCCAGCAGCATCAGTTCGATGGCCATCAGCAGCACGATGAGGTTGCGCCGGTTCAGGAAGATGCCGATGACCGACAGCGCGAACAGGATCGCGCCCAGGGAAAGAAAATGTCCAAGCGTGAGCGTCATGCCTTCTTCTCCTCGGCGGGCGCGGCGACGGGTTCGGGCGCTGGCCGCGTGGCGGCGAGTTTCACCACCTCGAAACGGTCGCTCGCGCGCACGCGCACCTGCTGCGACGGATCCATGTGCTTGCTGTCCTTGCGCTCGCGCAGGGTCAGCGCGATGGCGGCGATCATGGCCACCAGCAGGATCACGGCCGCGATCTCCAGCGGGTACAGGTACTGCGAATACAGCAGCTTGCCCAGCTCCTTGGTGTTGGAGTACTGCTCGACGGCCTGCCCGGCCACCTGCGCCACGGCAGCGGGCGCCTTGGGTTCGTCGGTCACGCGAAACCCGCCCATCAGCACGGCGGCCATTTCCAGCGCTATGAGCGCGCCCACGGTGGCTGCCAGCGGAAAATGCTTCCAGAAGTTCTGGCGGATGCTGTCCATGTTGATGTCCAGCATCATCACCACAAACAGGAACAGCACCATCACCGCACCCACGTACACCAGTACAAGCGAGATTGCGAGGAACTCCGCCTTCAGCAGGATCCACACGGCGGCGGCCTGGAAGAACGCGAGCACCAGGTACAGCGCCGCGTACACCGGGTTGCGCGCGGTGATCACGCGAAAGGCGGCAAACAGCAACACTGCCGCGAAGAGGTAAAAAAGGCCGGTCTTGACGTCCATGGGGCTATTTCTTTGGGGGGTGTCCGGGGTCGTCTCAGCTCAACGGTACTTGGCGTCGGCCGACTTGGCTGCGGCGATCTCGCTTTCGTAGCGGTCGCCCACGGCCAGCAGCATGTCCTTGGTGAAATACAGGTCGCCGCGCTTTTCGCCGTGGTATTCCAGGATGTGCGTCTCGACGATGGAGTCCACGGGGCAGCTTTCCTCGCAGAAACCGCAGAAGATGCACTTGGTCAGGTCGATGTCGTAGCGCGTGGTGCGGCGCGAACCGTCGTCGCGCACGTCGGACTCGATGGTGATCGCCATGGCCGGGCAGACAGCCTCGCACAGCTTGCAGGCAATGCAGCGCTCTTCGCCGTTCTCATAACGGCGCAGCGCGTGCAGGCCGCGAAAGCGCGGGGACAGCGGGGTTTTTTCTTCCGGGAACTGGACCGTGATCTTGCGCGCGAACGCGTACTTGCCGGTGATGGCCAGACCCTTGAACAGTTCCACCAGCATGAAGCTGGACAGGAAGTCCTTGAGCGAGAAGGGGGCAGAGACAGCGGTACTCATTTGGCTCACTTCCAGATGTTGAAGGGCGTCTGGATCCAGATGCCGACAACGACCAGCCACACCAGGGTGACGGGGATGAAAATCTTCCAGCCCAGACGCATGATCTGGTCGTAGCGGTAGCGCGGGAAGGTCGAGCGGACCCACAGGAACATGGTCACGACGCAGAAGGTCTTGATGCCCAGCCAGATCCAGCCCGGGATGAAATCCAGGAACGCCACCGGCGCCAGCCAGCCGCCCAGGAACATGATGACGGTCAGGATGGAGACCAGCCACATGTTGGCGTATTCGGCCAGGAAGAACATGGCAAAGCTCATGCCCGAGTACTCGATCATGTGGCCCGCGACGATTTCGGACTCGCCCTCGACCACGTCAAACGGGTGGCGGTTGGTCTCTGCCAGGCCCGAGACGAAATACACCACGAAGATCGGCAGCAGCGGCAGCCAGTTCCACGACAGGAAGCTCAGGCCCATGTCGGCAAACATGCCCTTGCCCTGCCCCATGACGATGTCGGTCATGTTCAGGCTGGCCGACACCATGAGAACCACCACGAACGAGAAGCCCATGGCGATTTCATAGCTCACCATCTGCGCCGAGGCGCGCAGCGCGCCCAGGAAGGCGTACTTGGAGTTGGACGCCCAGCCGGCAATGATCACGCCGTACACCTCCAGCGAGGTGATGGCCATCAGGAACAGCAGGCCGGCGTTGATGTTGGCCAGCGCCACGTCCGGGCCAAACGGGATCACCACCCACGCGGCCAGCGCCGGCATGATGGTCATGATCGGGCCCAGAAGGAACAGACCCTTGTTGGCGACCGTGGGAAGGATGATTTCCTTGGTCAGCAGCTTCAGCGCGTCGGCAATCGGCTGCAGCAGGCCCAGCGGTCCAATGCGGTTGGGGCCCACGCGGATCTGCGTGAAGCCAATCGCCTTGCGTTCCCACAGCGTGAGGTAAGCCACGGCGCCCATCAGCGGTGCGACCACCACGACGATCTTGATCAGGTTCCAGATGACGGGCCAGGCCAGGCTGGTCCACCAGCCTGCGGCCGACAGGCCCAGGCCCGCGTTGTAGATCATGTCAATCATGCGGCCACCTCTTCACGGGCTGCGGCGGCGATGCCTGCGTTGCGCGCATCGGCCGTCATCTGCAGCGACGGCGCGCGGCGCACGATGCCGTCGAGCTGGTAGATGGATGCCGTCACGGGCGCGGGGCCTGCAGCAGCCAGGTTGATCGGGGCCGTGGTTGTGTTGTCCAGCTTGCCGGCTGCCACATGGGTCTGGCCGGCGTCCTGCGCGCCACGGGCCTGCGCAAGCACGTCCTGCGACGATTCGAACTCAAAGCCGGGCACGCCCATCAGGTTGGCCAGCACGCGCAGCACCTTCCAGGCCGGGCGCGTCTCGCCCAGCGGCTTGACGACGGCATGGAAGCCCTGGACACGGCCCTCGGCGTTGACGAAGGTGCCCGAGGTTTCGGTGAACGGGGCTATGGGCAGCAGCACATCGCTGATGTCCATGTTGGCCTTGAACGGGCTGAGCGTCACAACCATCTGGGCCTTGCCCAAGGCTGCGGCGCCTTGCGCGCCGGCGGCACTGTCAAAGCGCGGCTCGGTGTTGAGCAGCAGCACGGCTTTCAAGGCGCCACCCAGCATCTGGCCGGCATTCAGACCACCATCGCCAGGCTGCGCGCCTGCCAGCTGCGCACCCACGGTGTTGGCGGCTTCCGTGAGGTAGCCCACGGTCGCGCCGGTTTGCTGGCCGATCCAGTGGGCCAGCGCCAGCAGGCTGGACGCGGCGGCATGGTGCGCGGCCGCGTTGCCCAGCAGCACGGCCTTGCGATCGCCACCCAGCAGCGACTGGGCGATGGCTTTGGCAGCATCCGTCACATGGCCTGCGGCGGGTGCTTCAACACCCTTCTCGGCGGCGATGGCAGCGGCAACGTCGGCCAATACCTGCGCCCATTGCGCGGCGGGTGCAATGGCGCTATGGGCCAGCGGCATGGCCCAGTCGGGCGCGGTGTCGGTGATCGCGGACACCTTGCCGCCTTTCTTGATGGCCTGGCGGATGCGCTGCGCAAACAGCGGGTGGTCCTTGCGCAGGTTGGAGCCAACGACCAATACGCGCTGCAGCGACGACAGCGACGCGATGGACGTGCCCAGCCAACGAACGCCCTCGGCTTGCGGGAATTCCGCATTGCGCAGGCGGTAGTCAATGTTCTCGCTGCCCAGGCCGCGCATCAGCGCGCCGGCCAGGTACAGCTCTTCCACCGTGCTGTGCGGGCTGGCCAGGGTGCCGATGCTTTGCGCACCGTGGTCGGCCTTGATCTGGCGCAGGCCGTTGGCCACGTATTCCAGCGCGGTCTGCCAGTCCACCGTTTTCCATTCACCGCCCTGCTTGAGCATGGGCGCCGTCAGGCGGTCGTCGCCGTTGAGCGCTTCGTACGAGAAGCGGTCGCGGTCGGCGATCCAGCATTCGTTGACGTCTTCGTTTTCCAGCGGCACCACGCGCATGACCTTGTTGTTCTTGACCTGGACGATCAGGTTGGAACCGGTGGAGTCGTGCGGGCTGACCGACTTGCGACGGCTCAGTTCCCAGGTGCGGGCGCTGTAACGGAACGGCTTGCTCGTGAGCGCGCCCACGGGGCAGATGTCGATCATGTTGCCCGACAGCTCGGAGTCCACCGTGTCGCTGACGATGGTGGTGATCTCGGAGTGTTCGCCGCGGTGAATCATGCCCAGCTCCATCACGCCGGCGACTTCCTGGCCGAAGCGCACGCAGCGGGTGCAATGGATGCAGCGGCTCATCTCCTGCATGGAAATCAGCGGGCCCACGTCCTTCACGGGCACGACGCGTTTTTCCTCGTCGTAGCGCGACGACGAGCCGCCGTAGCCCACGGCCAGGTCCTGCAGCTGGCATTCGCCGCCCTGGTCACAGATCGGGCAGTCCAGCGGGTGGTTGATCAGCAGGAACTCCATGACCGACTGCTGGGCCTTGATGGCCTTGTCGCTCTTGGTGCGCACGATCATGCCCTGCGTGACAGGCGTGGCGCAGGCCGGCATGGGCTTGGGCGCCTTTTCCACATCGACCAGGCACATGCGGCAGTTGGCCGCGATGGACAGCTTCTTGTGATAGCAGAAGTGCGGAATGTACGTGCCCGCCTTGTCGGCCGCATGCATGATCATGCTGCCTTCGGTGATCTCCACCTTCTTGCCGTCGAGTTCGATTTCAACCATGAGGGTGCTTTCCGGGTCAGGCCTGCGCGGCCTCGGGCTTCTTGTTCTGGATCATTGCTTCGAACTCGTGCCGGAAGTGCTTGATCATGGCGCGCACCGGCATGGCCGCTGCGTCGCCCAGTGCGCAGATCGTGCGGCCCTGGATGTTGTCGGCAATGGAGTTCAGCAGGTCCATGTCGCCCGGCTTGCCGTGGCCGGTGTGGATGCGGTCCACCAGGCGCCACAGCCAGCCCGTGCCTTCGCGGCACGGCGTGCACTGGCCGCACGACTCGTGCATGTAGAAGTAAGACAGCCGTTTGAGCGATTCGACCATGCAGCGGGTGTCGTCCATCACGATCACTGCGCCCGAGCCCAGCATGGAGCCGGCCTTGGCGATGGAGTCGTAGTCCATCGTGCATTCCATCATGATGTGCGCAGGCAGCACCGGGGCGGACGAGCCGCCGGGGATCACCGCCTTGAGCGTGCGGCCCTGGCGCACGCCACCGGCCAGCTCCAGCAGCTTGCTGAACGGCGTGCCCAGCGGCACTTCATAGTTGCCGGGCAATTCGACGTCGCCCGAGACCGAATAGATCTTGGTGCCGCCGTTGTTGGGCTTGCCCACTTCCAGGAAGGCCTGGCCGCCGTTGCGGATGATCCAGGGCACTGCCGCGAAGGTTTCGGTGTTGTTGATCGTGGTGGGCTTGCCATACAGGCCAAAGCTGGCCGGGAACGGCGGCTTGAAGCGCGGCTGGCCTTTCTTGCCTTCCAGCGATTCGAGCAGCGCGGTTTCTTCGCCGCAGATGTAGGCACCAAAGCCGTGGCTTGCATGCAGCTGGAAGCTGAAGTTGCTGCCCATGATCCTGTCACCCAGGTAACCGGCCGCGCGGGCCTCTTCCAGCGCTTCTTCAAAGCGGTTGTAGGTGTCAAAAATCTCGCCGTGAATGTAGTTGTAGCCCACGGTGATGCCCATCGCATAGGCGGCGATGGCCATGCCCTCAATGACCTGGTGCGGGTTGTATTGCAGGATGTCGCGGTCCTTGCACGTGCCCGGCTCGCCCTCGTCGGAATTGCACACCAGGTACTTCTGGCCCGGAAACTGGCGGGGCATGAAGCTCCACTTCAGGCCCGTGGGGAAGCCCGCGCCGCCGCGTCCGCGCAAGGCTGATTCCTTGACGGTGGCGATCACCTGGTCCTGCGTCAGACCTTCGGACAAAATCTTCTTCAGCGCCTTGTAGCCGTCGCGCGCTTCGTAGTCCTTCAGGCGCCAGTTGCTGCCGTCCAGGTCCTTGTAGATCTGCGGGCTGATGTGGCGCCCGTGAAAGCAGGTCTGAACGCCGGTGGCCTTGAACTGCGAGAGGATTTGATCAGCGTTCATGCGGATGCACCTTTCAGCCCGTCAATCAGCTGGTCAAGCTTGTCGTTGCTCATGAAGCTGCACATGGTGCGGTCATTGACCAGCATCACCGGCGAATCGGCGCAGGCGCCCAGGCATTCGCTTTGCTGCACGGTGAACAGGCCGTCGGCCGTGGTGCCGCCCATTTCCACACCGAGCTTTTCGCACAGGTGGTTCAGCGCCTTTTGCCCGTCGCGCAGCTGGCACGGCAGGTTGGTGCAGACGTTGAGCTTGAACTTGCCCACCGGCTGCTGGTTGTACATGTTGTAGAAGGTCGTGACCTCGTGCACGGCGATCGGTGCCATGCCCAGGTAATCGGCCACGAGGCGTTCGCTCTCGATGCTGACGTAGCCCTGCTCCTGCTGCACGATGGCCAGACAGGCCATGACGGCGGACTGCTTCTGGTCAGCGGGGTACTTGGCGACTTCGCGGTCGAAGCGCGCGCGGGTAGCTTCTGAAATCATCGGTCGATTTCCCCAAACACAATATCCATGGTGCCGATGATGGCCACGGCGTCGGCAATCATGTGGCCCTTGCCCATCTCGTCCAGCGCCGCCAGGTGCGGGAAGCCGGGGGCGCGAATCTTCAGGCGGTAAGGCTTGTTGGCGCCGTCGCTCACCAGGTAGATGCCGAACTCGCCCTTGGGATGTTCCACCGCGGCGTAGGCCTCACCCTCGGGCACATGGAAGCCTTCGGTGAACAGTTTGAAGTGGTGAATCAGCTCTTCCATGTTGGACTTCATGGATTCGCGCGAGGGCGCGGCCACCTTGTGGTTGGCGGTGATCACCGGGCCCGGGTTGGCGCGCAGCCAGTCCACGCATTGCTTGATGATGCGGTTGGACTGGCGCATTTCCTCGACGCGCACCAGGTAACGGTCGTAGCAGTCGCCTGTCTTGCCCACGGGGATGTCAAAGTCCATGCGATCGTACACGTCATAGGGCTGCTGCTTGCGCAGGTCCCATGCGATGCCGGAGCCGCGCAGCATCGCGCCGGTAAAGCCCAGACTCAGCGCGCGCTCGGGCGTCACCACGCCAATGCCCACCGTGCGCTGCTTCCAGATGCGGTTGTCGGTCAGCAGGGTTTCGTATTCATCCACATAGGTGGGGAACCGCCTGGTGAAGTCGTCGATGAAATCAAGCAGGGAACCCTGGCGGTTGTCGTTCAGGCGGTCAATGGCGCGCTGGTTCTTGACCTTGCTGACCTTGTACTGCGGCATGCTGTCGGGCAGGTCGCGGTACACGCCGCCGGGACGGAAGTACGCCGCGTGCATGCGCGCGCCGGACACGGCCTCGTACATGTCGAACAGGTCTTCACGCTCACGGAAGCAGTAGATGAGCATGTTCATCGCGCCGCAGTCCAGGCCGTGGCAGCCCAGCCACAGCAGATGGTTCAGCAGCCGGGTAATTTCGCTGAACATGACGCGGATGTACTGCGCGCGCTCGGGCACCTCGATGCCCATGAGCTTTTCAATCGCAAGGCAGTACGCATGCTCGTTGGCCATCATGGACACGTAATCCAGCCGGTCCATGTAGGGCAGCGACTGGATGTAGGTCTTGCTCTCGGCCAGCTTCTCGGTGGCACGGTGCAACAGGCCGATGTGCGGGTCAGCGCGCTGGATGACCTCGCCGTCCAGCTCCAGCACCAGGCGCAGCACGCCGTGGGCAGCCGGATGCTGCGGACCGAAGTTCAACGTGTAATTTTTTATCTCAGCCATATCAACGCTCCCCCCCGAAGCGGCCTGCGGCCGCCTCCCCCTCAAGGGGGCAACACCAGCGGCCCGGCAAAGCCGGTTCCGCGGCGTTCACTTGAAAAAGCCCGGTAGCCACGACATTTCCACACTTCATGACGTCAGGCTTCCATAGTTGTCTTCACGGATGATGCGGGGGGTGATCTCGCGCGGCTCAATGGTCACGGGCTGGTAGATCACGCGCTTGCTCTCGGGGTCGTAGCGCATCTCGACGTGGCCCGAAGTCGGGAAGTCCTTGCGGAACGGGTGGCCGATGAAGCCGTAGTCGGTCAGGATGCGGCGCAGGTCGGCGTGGCCCTCAAAGACGATGCCGTACAGGTCGAATGCCTCGCGCTCGAACCAGTTGGCAGAGCTCCAGACGCCGTTGACGGAATCCACGACCGGAAAATCGTCGTCGGGCAGGAACACCTTGAGCCGCACGCGCTGGTTCAGGCTGACCGACAGCAGGTGCACCGCAACGCAGTAGCGCGCGCCATCCCAGCGGCCCTGGCCGTACTCGGAATAGTCCAGCCCGCACAGGTCGATCAGTTGCTCGAACTTGCACCCTCCGGCATCGCGCAGCAACTGGGCTGATTCCAGGTAGTCGGCCGCGGATACCACCACGGTGACCTCGCCCAGCCGGACGGAAATGTTCTTGACCCGTTCACCCAGCGCCGCGGCAACGGCTTCCTGGGTGGTTTCGGGACGGACGGCAAATACGGTCATCGGTTCCCCCTCAGGCGCGCGCAATGGTCTGGGTGCGGCGGATCTTTTGCTGTAGCTGGATGATCCCGTACAGCAGCGCCTCGGCCGTGGGCGGGCAGCCCGGCACGTACACATCCACCGGCACGATGCGGTCGCAGCCACGCACCACCGAATAGCTGTAGTGGTAGTACCCACCGCCGTTGGCGCATGAGCCCATGGACAGCACCCAGCGCGGCTCGGGCATCTGGTCGTAGACCTTGCGCAGCGCCGGCGCCATCTTGTTGCACAGCGTGCCGGCCACGATCATCAGGTCGGACTGCCGGGGGCTGGGGCGAAACAGCATGCCAAAGCGGTCGATGTCATAGCGCGCCGCACCGGCGTGCATCATTTCGACCGCGCAGCAGGCCAGGCCGAACGTCATGGGCCACAGCGAGCCGGTCTTGGCCCAGTTGATGACGGAGTCCACCGTGGTGGTGACAACGCCTTCCTTGAGGATGCCTTCGATTGCCATGTTTTATTCCCAGTCCAGGGCGCCCTTTTTCCACTCGTAGATGAAGCCCACGACGAGGATGCCCAGAAAAACCATCATGGCCCAGAAGCCAGTCGGGCCAATTTCCTTGAGCGCCACGGCCCAGGGGAAGAGGAACGCGATTTCCAGGTCGAACAGGATGAACAGGATGGCCACGAGGTAGTAGCGCACGTCGAACTTCATGCGCGCGTCTTCAAAGGCCTCGAAGCCGCATTCGTAGGGAGAGTTCTTGGCCGCGTCGGGCCGGTTGGGGCCCAGCACCCAGCCCAGGACCTGGGGCAGCACGCCAACGGCCACGCCGACCAGGATGAACAAGAGGACAGGGAGGTACTGATCGAGGTTCATCTTGAGGTTCAGGTCACCGCTTGAACCGGCCGGGGTGGCCCGGCAGGCTTTCTTGTTGGTGCCGTCGGCGAGACTCGAACTCGCACAGCTTTCGCCACTACCCCCTCAAGATAGCGTGTCTACCAATTTCACCACGACGGCGGTTTTTTTCTGCCCGGATGGCATGAGGAATCTTTCGATTTTTGGCTTTCCGGGCAGCCTAGGAGTTTACCCTGAAATCCCCTGCATTCCCGCTGGGAACAGGGGTGATTTCAGAGGCAAGTCACTTCGTCGGAATCTGCACCGCGCCCGACGCACCAACAGCGGGTGCCGGCACCGGGACCGGTGCGGGCGTGGCGGGAGCAGCCGTGCCCGGAATCTGTGCGGCGCCGGATGCGGCGGGGGCGGGAGCGGGCGCCGTCACGGTGGCACGCTCCAGCACGCTGCCCGAATCCGCGGGGCGAAGGTTGCCAAAGTAAGCCAGCAGCAGCGTGCAGGCAAAGAAAACGGCTGCCAGCACCCCGGTGGTGCGTGACATGAAGTTGGCACTGCCGCTGGCGCCAAACAGGCTGCCCGAGCCGCCGCTGCCGAAAGCCGCGCCCATGTCGGCGCCCTTGCCGTGCTGGATCAGGATCAGGCCGATCATGACCAGGGCGGCAATCATCTGCACAGCCAGAAGAATGGTAAGCAAGACGTTCATTCAATAACTCCTAAATTCATCGCATCCGGCGCTTAAGCGCGGCCGGCTGCAGCAACAATCGTCAGAAAATCGGCAGCTTTCAGCGACGCGCCACCGATCAGCCCACCATCAATGTCGGGCTGCGCCAGCAGCTCGGCGGCGTTGGCGGCGTTCATGCTGCCGCCGTAGAGAATCTGTACGCGGTCGGCCTGAGGCGTGGCGGCCCGCAGCTGCGCGCGCAGCACGGCATGCACGGCCTGCGCCATCTCGGGCGACGCCGTTTTGCCGGTGCCGATGGCCCACACGGGTTCATAGGCCACGACCAGCTCGCTGACGCAATGGCCGTTGGCATGAATGACCGCGGCCAGCTGGCGCTTGACGACCTCTTCGGTCTGCCCTGCTTCGCGCTCGACCAGCGTTTCACCGACGCAGACGATGGGCGTGATGCCCTGCGCAAGCGCGGCCTTGGCCTTGTCGGCTACCACCGCGTCAGTCTCGCCGTGGTACTGACGGCGCTCGGAATGGCCCACGATGGCGTAACGCACGCCGAACTCGCGCAGCATCGCGGCGGATACCTCGCCGGTATAAGCGCCCTTGTCGTGCGCCGATACATCCTGCGCGCCCAACTCCAGCGCGGACGCGGCGCGCAGCATCTGCAGCTGGGCCAGGTACGGCGCCGGCACACAGACGGCCACCGCGCAGCCGGGCGTGCCCAGGCCAGCCAATACGGCGCGCACCAGGCCGTCATTGGCCTCGATGCTGCCGTTCATCTTCCAGTTGCCTGCGATCAGTTTCTTTTTCATGTAGGCCTCCGACGAGCCGCCTCCAGGAGGCCGGCGCCCCCTCGGGGGGCAGCGCAGCACACGAAGTGGCAAGCGTGGGGGTTCATATTGTCACCACGTCAGGACAATCTTGCCGATGTGCTGGTTGGACTCCATCAGCACATGGGCTTGCGCCGCATCTGCGGCGGCAAACGTGCTGTGGATCACCGGCTTGATGGCGCCGCTTTCCAGCAGCGGCCATACCGTTGATTTCAGCGCCTGCGCAATCGCGGCCTTGAACGCCACCGGCCGCGGGCGCAGCGTGGAGCCGGTGATGAGCAAGCGCTTGCGCAACACCAGGCCGGCATTGAATTCGCTCTTGACGCCGCCCTGCACCGCAATGATGACCAGGCGGCCGTCTTCGGCCAGGCATTCAATTTCGCGGGCCACATAGCTGCCGGCCACCATGTCCAGCACCACGTTCACACCGGCGCCGCCGGTCAGGCGCTTGGCCTCTTCGGCAAAGTCGTGGGTCTTGTAGTTGATCGCATGATCGGCGCCCAGCGCCACGCAGGCTGCGCACTTGTCATCGCTGCCGGCCGTGACGATGACGCGTGCGCCCAGCGCCTTGGCCATCTGGATGGCCGTCACGCCGATACCACTGGAGCCGCCCTGGATCAACAGCGTCTCACCTGCCTGCAGGCGTGCACGGTCGAACACATTGCTCCAGACGGTGAAGAAGGTCTCGGGCAGCGACGCCGCCTGTACATCGCTCAGCCCCTGCGGCACCGGCAGGCATTGACCCACGGGCGCCACGCAAAGTTCGGCGTAGCCGCCGCCGGCCACCAGTGCGCAAACGCGATCGCCCACCTTGAAGCCTGCAGACGCCATGGCCGCTGCGTCGCCCGACGCAATCACACCCGCCACCTCCAGGCCTGGTATGTCGGAGGCGCCCGGCGGCACCGGGTAGTTGCCGGTGCGCTGCAGAACGTCCGGGCGGTTCACGCCGCTGGCCGCCACGCGGATCAGCAACTCGCCCGCGCCTGCGGCAGGCACGGCGCGTTCGCCCAGACGCAGGACGTCGGGCGCTCCAAAACTGCTGATTTCAACGGCTTTCATGGTCTTTCAGGGCCCCGGCCGGCATCGCTGCCGGCACGAGGCGCTATCAAAACGATAGCGATTACTCCTGCGGTGCAGCCGGTGCCTGGGGCTGCGGCTCACGCGGCTCGCGCGGGGCCTGGGCCGGGCGGTCCAGCAGGGCCTTCATGGACAGCTTGACGCGGCCCTTTTCGTCCGTCTCCAGCACCTTGACCTTCACGATCTGGCCTTCGGACAGGTAGTCGGTGACCTTCTCGACGCGCTCATGGGCGATCTGGCTGATGTGCAACAGGCCGTCCTTGCCGGGCAGCAGGTTGATCAGCGCGCCGAAATCCAGGATCTTGGTGACCGGGCCTTCGTAGATCTTGCCGATTTCAACTTCGGCGGTGATCTGCTCGATGCGCTTCTTGGCCTCGTCGGCCTTGGCGGCATCCGTGGCGGCGATGGTGATGGTGCCGTCTTCCTCGATGTTGATCTGGCAGCCGGTTTCCTCGGTCAACGCACGGATGACGGCGCCGCCCTTGCCGATCACGTCACGGATCTTCTCGGGGTTGATCTTCATGGTGTACAGCTTGGGCGCGAAGCTGGAGACTTCGGCCTTGGCCTCACCCATGGCAGCCTGCATTTCACCCAGGATGTGCACACGCGCTTCCTTGGCCTGCGCCAGCGCCACCTGCATGATCTCGCGGGTGATGCCCTGGATCTTGATGTCCATCTGCAGTGCGGTGATGCCGGCGGTGGTACCCGCCACCTTGAAGTCCATGTCGCCCAGATGATCTTCGTCGCCCAGGATGTCGGTCAGCACCGCGAAGCGGTTGCCTTCCTTGATCAGGCCCATGGCAATGCCTGCCACGTGGGCCTTCATGGGCACGCCCGCGTCCATCAGCGACAGGCAACCGCCGCACACCGAGGCCATCGACGACGAGCCGTTGGATTCGGTGATCTCGGACACCACGCGCATGGTGTAGGGGAACTCTTCCTTGGTCGGCAGCACGGCCACCAGGGCGCGCTTGGCCAGGCGGCCATGGCCGATTTCGCGGCGCTTGGTGCTGCCCATGCGGCCCACTTCACCGGTGGCGAAGGGAGGCATGTTGTAGTGCAGCATGAAGCGGTCTTCGTACTCGCCCATCAGCGCGTCAATGCGCTGCGCGTCGCGCTCGGTGCCCAGCGTGGCCACCACCAGCGCCTGCGTTTCGCCGCGGGTGAACAGGGCCGAGCCGTGGGTGCGGGGCAGCACGCCGTTGCGGATCTCGATGGGGCGCACGGTGCGGGTGTCGCGCCCGTCAATGCGGGGCTCGCCCGACAGGATCTGGCTGCGCACGATCTTGGCTTCGATGTCGAACAGCAGCGCGTCCACCTTGACGGCGTCAAATTCAGTGCCTTCGGCCTTCAGCGCGGCATGGACCGCGGCCGCGGCTTCGCGCAGGGCTTGCGTGCGGGCCTGCTTGCTGCGGATCTGGTAGGCGGCGCGCAGCTTGTCTTCTGCCAGGGCGTTGACCTTGGCGATGAAGGGCTCGTCCTTGGCCGGCGGCTGCCAGTCCCAGGCCGGCTTGCCGGCGTCGCGCACGAGTTCGTGGATGGCGTTGATGGCAATCTTGCCCTGGTCGTGGCCGAACACCACGGCGCCCAGCATGACTTCCTCGGACAGCTGCAGGGCTTCGGATTCCACCATCAGCACGGCGGCTTCGGTGCCGGCCACCACCAGGTCTATCTGGCTGTCCTTGCGCTGGGTCTGGCCCGGGTTCAGGACGTATTCACCGTTGATGTAGCCCACGCGCGCGGCCCCGATGGGGCCGTTGAACGGCAGGCCAGAGACCGACAGCGCGGCGCTCACGCCGATCATGGCGGCGATGTCGGCGTCCACTTCAGGGTTCAGCGACAGGGTGTGGATGACCACGTGCACTTCGTTGAAGAAGCCTTCGGGGAACAGCGGACGGATCGGGCGGTCGATCAGGCGGCTGGTCAGGGTTTCGTGTTCGCTGGGCTTGGCTTCACGCTTGAAGAAGCTGCCGGGGATCTTGCCCGCGGCGTAGGTCTTCTCGATGTAATCCACGGTCAGCGGGAAGAAGTCCTGGCCGGGCTTGGACGACTTGGATCCCACCACGGTGGCCAGCACCACGGTGCCTTCGATGTCCACCACCACGGCGCCGGAAGCCTGGCGGGCGATTTCGCCGGTTTCCAGGACCACCTTGTGCTGACCCCACTGGAAGGTCTTGGTGACTTTGTTGAAAATGCTCATGTTCATATCTCCTTGGGTGTGGGCGCATGAGGCTGCACCCGGGGCCCGGAGGCTGGCGGTCTGAACACGATGCCATTCCATCAAGAATCAGGTGATCCCTGATGGAATGACACAGCGCGTATCCGTCTGGCCCGTCTCCGAAGTAAAAAAAGCCTGAGCTAGCGGGCTAACTCAGGCGTTTTGTTGTTCCGTGGCGGCTTACTTGCGCAGACCCAGCTTGGCAATCAGCGCGGTGTAGCGGTCGGCGTCCTTGGCCTTGAGGTAGGCCAGCAGGCTCTTGCGACGGTTCACCATGCGCAACAGACCGCGGCGACCATGGTGATCCTTGGCGTGCGTCTTGAAATGCGGGGTGAGTTCGTTGATGCGGGCAGTCAGCAGTGCGACTTGCACTTCGGGGCTGCCGGTATCGTTGGCGCTGCGTGCATTGGCCTTGACGACCTCTGCCGTGGTGGTGGCGAGCATGTGTTTTCCTTTGAAAGTTTTTAACTTGCGTTGGGTGCTGGAATTGCGGCCCAACGTGCGTCTTGCGACATGCAAAACCACGGGATTATACAACGCCCCCTGGGCGGTACGCCCCCCGAAGCGGCCTGCGGCCGCCTCCCCCCGCTGGGGGGCGATGCTGGCGGCCCGGCGGAGCCGGTTCCGCGGCATCCTGGAACTATTACTTTCGAATTAACCAATCCTTCAGGCGCTCCACGCCCTGCCCCAGCCTTGCCAGGTCTTTGGAGGCGAAGCACCAGCGCAGCCAGCCTTGGGCTTCGGGGGCAAAGGCATTGCCGGGGGCCAGGCCCAGGCCGGCTTCGGCCACCAGGCGCTTGGCGGTTGCCAGGGAATCGGGATGGCCGTCGAGCTGGAAGAACGCGTACATGCCGCCCTTGGCAGGCCCCACCCGCACGCCGGGCACAGCCTGCAGCAGCGGCACCAGGGTGTCGCGGCAGGCCTTCAGGTGCGCCACGACGCGCGGCGTCACGTCGGCCGTGCGCTGCAACGCCACGATGCCGGCGCGCTGCGTGAACACGCTGGCGCATGAGGTGTTGAACTCCACGAGCTTGCCCATGTGCGGCACCAGCGCGGGCGGCATGACCAGCCAGCCCAGCCGCCAGCCGGTCATGAGAAAGCTTTTGGAGAAGCTGTGCACGACGACCAGCCGGTCGTCGGGAGCTGCCACGTCCAGGAAGCTGGGCGCGCAGCCGGTGTCCGTTGATTCGTAATACAGACGCTCGTAGACCTCGTCGGCCAGGATCCAGGTGCCGGTCTGGCGGCAGTGCTCGATGATGGCCCGCTGCTCGTCGCGCGTGAGCGTCCAGCCGGTGGGGTTGTTGGGGGCGTTGACGATCAGCACGCGCGTTTGCGGCGTCACTGCGGCCAGCAGCGCGTGCAGGTCCAGCCGCCATGCACCGTCGTGTGGCTGCAGCGCCACGCACTTGAGCCGCGCGCCCAGGATCACCGGCTGGGCCGTGAGGTTGGGCCACACGGGCGTGACGGCCACGACCTCGTCGCCCGCGTCCACCAGCGCCTGCACGGCCAGCATCAGTGCATTGACGCCCCCCGACGTGACCGCGATGCGGCCCGCGTCCACCGGCTGAAACCCGCCGTGAAGGCTGTTCGTGTAGGTCGCAATGGCCTCACGCAGCTCGGGCAGACCCAGGTTGTGGGCATAGAAGGTTTCGCCCTTCCGCAGCGAATCGATCGCCGCCTGCCGGATGAAGTCCGGCGTGACTTCGTCGCTTTCGCCGAACCAGAAAGCCAGCACGTCCTTTCGGCCCATGCCTGCGTTGGCGACTTCACGGATTCTGGATTCGTCGAGGTTCTGGATGGTCTGGCGCATGTACGGAAGTATCCGTCACGAACACGGCCTGCCGCACGCACACCACAGCGCTGCGGAGACTTCAGTCCAATGTCATTTCATGACGAGCCGGCTAAAAAATCCATCGCATGACATGCGCCGTATCGACGTCCAGCTCGCCCTCTCCCGTAATGCCGAGTTCACGGGAACCCCTGGAAGACTCCAAAGCCTCGTCAAACAGCACCATTCGATCCACCAAGCCGAACTATCCGAGGGTGTCGTTCGTACGGCTGGTCAAGGCCGTTATCGTAGGCACCCTGCTGTGCAGCGCCGGTGCGATCAAAGTGGGCAAGCCTCCCCGGCCCAGGTTGCAACCGATGGCGGGCGGGACGTCCACCGCGGCCAAGGCTACAGATCCCCGCGCCACTCTGATCGGCAACGGCATGCTTAGTTCGGTTCAAGTGCGCCTGGGCGACCTGCGGGCAGCAGGTGCCGACCGTGTTCTTATCGCCGAAATGCACGATCTCACCGGCAATGCGAAAGCTGTGCAAGATGTCGTCGGCGCGTTCTGGGAGCCGATCACGCTTTACCGAGAAGCTCACATGAGAGACTCGCCCGAGAAGTGCCGCGATATTGAGAGGTATTGCAAAGAACCCGGTCACAGCAATGATTGCGCCCCTGCCTTCGCGAACTTCCTTTCCCAGCGCAGCCTTGGTGAACCTGTCGAAGATCTGTCAACCATGCTCATGGAAGACGTCACGATCAAATGGGCCCCCTTCAAAGACACCAAGGTCGACCATTTCCAACGATTCCTGAAGGATCCCGCGCCTCTTGTGATCTTCTCGGGAGGCGAAAATCACGTATCAGCCGAGGTAAGGGAAGACACCCAGGAGCTTTACGATGGCTGCCTGAACCTGAAAAGCTCCATCAGAGACGACAAGAGTTATGGTCATCTGCCCCTTAGCCGCTACAAGAGGATCTGGGACGGCTTCGGGCAGGCACTGAGTCACGGCCGCAAACCCATCGTTGTTGTGCCCAATCAGCTTTTCGAGGAGGTTGACAAGGAACTTCACCGCAGCGTCGGCTCAAGCAAGAAATCTTGCATGGCCCACTACAAGAAAATCGGCATGGAAGTCGAGCAGCATGACGGCTACATGCTGGCCTATCCTCCATCGCTCGCAGGAGCACAACACAAGAGCGAGCTCTAAACATGGGTGGTCACGGGCGCGCCATGCCGCAGCTGTGGGGTTGCTGGGCCTGCTGCGCCGTGAGGGCGCGGATCACGCGAAAGCCGTAGCCCGAGCCTTCCACATCAAACTTCACGCCGGGCGTGCCCAGGCGGTCCATGATGCCCACGGCCAGCGGCTGCTGGAACTGGTGGTCCGCCGCGCGCATGCTGCCGCCCTGCCCGCCCAGCGATACGCTCACACGCTCCAGCTGGGCAGCCACCGGGCCTGCCTCGGTGGTACCTGCCCGGGCGACAGCCTGGGCCAGCGCCTCGACCATCAGGTGCATGCGCATGTGCACATAGTCGTCCGACGGCCTGGGGTAACGCGCGCGGAACGACTGGTAGAACGCCTCGCTCTCTTTCGTGGGCACATTGGGCAGCCAGTCGGCCACGGCGATCACCTTGCCTATGCCCGCCTCGCCAATGGCCGCCGGCGCGCCCAGCGCGTTGCCGTAAAACGTGTAGAACTTGCCCTCGAAGCCCACCTCACGCGCGGCCTTCACCAGCAGCGTCAGGTCGTTGCTGAAGTTGCCGGTGATCACCGCATCAGCGCCGCTGGCCTTGATCTTGACCGCGTAGGGCGCGAAATCCTTGATGCGCAGCACGGGGTGCAGCTCGTCGCCCACGATCTGCACGTCGGGGCGCTGCGCGCCCAGTTGCCGCCGGGCCTCGCGCAGCACCGCCTGACCAAAGCTGTAGTCCTGCCCCAGCAGATACACGGACTTCACGGCCCTGTCGTCCTTCAGCACCGCCATCAACGCAGCCATGCGCATGTCGGCATGGGCGTCAAAGCGGAAATGCCAGAAGCTGCATTTCTCGTTGGTCAGGATGGGGTCCACGGCCGAGTAATTCAGCAGCACCACGCGCCGGCGCGGCTCGCGTTCGTTGTGCTTGTTGACGGCGTCGATCAGCGCGGCCGTCACGGCCGACGAATTGCCCTGCAGGATGAACTGCGCGCCATCGTCAATCGCCGCGCGCAGCAGCGACAGCGCCTCCTCGATCTGGCCCTTGCTGTCGTAGCGCTCCAGCACCAGGCGCCGGGCGCCGCCGGGCAGCGGCACGCCACCGCGCTCGTTGACGCGCTCCAGCGCCCAGACCAGATTGCGAAACACCGCTTCGCCGCCGTTGGCGTTGCCGCCGCTCAAGCCCTCGATCATGGCCAGCTTGATCGGTGCGGGCTGCCCCTGGGCCAGCGCCGCGGCGCACAGAAATAGCGATGCGGCAACGCATTTCAAGCCCCGCACAAACAGATTTTTCATCGTTGATTTCCCTTGAAAAAAACAGCGCCGAGTGCAGATAGGTTGCATGCGGCGATCACGGTGAGAGCCGCGCAGTGTAGGAGGCGCCCACGGTCCAAAACCCGCCGCTTGCACCCCATTTACTGACAGGAGCAACCATGTTTCTCGCTACCGTTCCCCGCACCCGCGCTGTTTCCCCGGCTTTCCGTTCTTTTGACGGCAATTTCGAGCGTTTCATCAACGAAGCCTTCTCCACCGGCACCCGCAACCAGACCAGCATCGAGCAGGACGACAAGCAGTGGACGCTGTCGCTGGACGTGCCCGGCGTGTCGCGTGAAGAGCTGAACATCGGCATCGAAGGCACCGTGGTGCGCATCGAAACCCGGGCCGACGCCAAGCGCCAGTACAAGGCCGCCTATGAGCTGCCGCAGGAAATTGACGTTTCGGCCAGCGCCGCCCGGCTGGAAAACGGTGTGCTGACCCTGACCCTGGCCAAGCAGGTGCCGGTCAGCAAGGTGACGCAACTGAACATTCAGTAACCCCCGAGGCGGCCCCTGGCCGCCCCTCCAGGGGGCGATGCCAGCCAACCGGCCCAGCCGGTTCCGCGGCATCCTGGCAAAGCTGCCGCGCGTTTACTTCCAGGTGCACACGGCAAATTCCTTGCCGGCAAACAGCTCTTTGGTGGTGTCGCACGGCTCCCAGGTTTCCGTGCTGCTGGAGAAATGCTTGCGTACCGTGGGCACCAGCTTCTTGGTGCTGCCCGAGGTGTCCCACTTGTACTGCGGCGCCGGGCCAATCTGGTGGCCCCTGGGGCTGGCGTCCGGCTTGTCGTCGATGGACTCGATGTAGTAAAGCGTGGCGGGCTTGACGTCCTTGTCTTCCATGTCGATGGCCAGGAACTGCGAATCACGGCCCCAGCCCGCATTGGCGATCAGGTGCTTGCGACCGCCATCGCAACGGTAGCCGACGATCACCACATAGTGATTGGGGAACACACCGGCGCTGCCGCGCCAGTCAAACAGGAACGCATGGGGCTTGCCGTCGTCGATCAGCTCGCGCGACTTGTTGAACACGTCGTCCAGCCCGCGGCCAAAAACGTTGCTGCCAAAGTCCTTGATCACTGTCTTGCCGTACCGGTCGGTGATGTAGGCGTCCAGCCCGGACTTGAAGAACGGGGGCAGCGTCATGCCCCAGACTTCCCCGTTCTTCAGGTCATTGACGGTGTGCATCTTCCTGCGCAGCTCGATGATCAGGTCGTCGGGCATGCCGGTGTCGCTCTCGGCCCCGGCGCTGACCATGCGCTTGTAGCCAAAGCGCGCGTCGTAATACGCCACCAGCATCAGCGCCGCCACGGGGCCGCAACCCGCGATCACTTCCTTGCCGTTGTCCTTGACAACGCTGGACTGGTTGTACGGGGGCACGCCCGTGAGGATTTTTGCCTTGATTCCTGTCGTAGCCATTGTGGTTCTCCTCGCACCGGCATCCCTGGATTGACCCGACCGCGCCGGCCGGCGCGCCCTCCCTGCGGATCGGTACGCGGCACAACCGCGCCGCGTGGGTGCATTGCAGCACCGGGCCCACCGGCCTTCCAGTGAAGAACCAGCATCAAGCCGGTGATTTATGCACGGTGTATCAGGGTGTAGCGGCAAGTGCCGCCAGCGGCCAGCGCGGCTTCACGTCGAACGCGTAGTCCCGGCTGGCCGCTTGCATGCGCGCCTGCAGGCGCATGGCGGCGGCCATGGCAATCATGGCGCCGTTGTCGGTGCACAGGTGCAGCTCGGGGTAGTGAACGCGCACCCCTGCTTTGGCGCAGGCGTCATTGAGCTGCGCTCGCAGCAGCTGGTTGGCGCCCACGCCGCCGGCCACCACCAGCCGTTTCAGTCCGGTTTGCCGCAGCGCTGCCAGCGACTTCTTCAGCAGCACCTCCACGATGGCCGCCTCGGTGGATGCCGCCAGGTCGGCCTTGCGCTGCTCCAGGGCATCGCCCAGCTTTTTGGCCTGCGTCAGCACAGCGGTCTTCAACCCCGCGAATGAAAAGTCCAGGTCGCCGCTGTGCAGCAGCGGCCGCGGCAGCTTGAACGCCGTCGCGTCGCCCTGCTGGGCCAGGCGCGACAGCGCCGGCCCGCCTGGGTACCCCAGCCCCATGAGCTTGGCGGACTTGTCAAAGGCTTCGCCCGCCGCATCGTCAATGGTTTCACCCAGCAGTTCGTAGCGGCCCACGCCGTCCACCCGCATCAGCTGCGTGTGGCCGCCCGACACCAGCAGCGCCACGAACGGAAAGGCAGGCGGGTCCGCGCTCAGGAAGGGCGACAGCAAATGGCCTTCAAGGTGGTGCACGCCGATCACCGGGCGGTCCAGCGCGGCACCCAGTGCGCAGGCCACGCCCGCGCCCACCAGCAGCGCCCCGGCCAGCCCGGGCCCCCGGGTGTAGGCCACCACATCCACCTGGGCCAGTGTGCGGCCCGCCTCGCCCAGGACCTGGGTGGCCAGCGGCAGCACCCGGCGGATGTGGTCGCGGCTGGCCAGCTCGGGCACCACACCGCCATAGGCCTGGTGCATCTCGATCTGGCTGTGCAACGCATGCGACAGCAGCACCGGCACACCGGCGCCGGCCGCGTCCACCAGCGCCACGCCGGTTTCGTCGCAGGACGATTCAATTCCAAGCACAAGCATCGGTCGAGTTTAGGTGGGATTGCCCGGCGGCACGGTTGTTGCTGCGCAAAGCCACACGATGAAATCCGGACTCAGCTTTCTTGTCGCCGCGCGGCAGTGCGAAATCGGCGAACTGGAGCAGCTTGCCCTTACCAGCGAGCTGGTGAGCGTCATTGCGCGGCTGATCCATGCGCTGCAGCGAGAGCGCGGCCTGTCCAACGTCTATCTGGCCTCGGGCGGCGTGCGGCTGGCCGACGCGCGGCGCCAGCAGCGCACCGAATGCCTGCAGGTCGAGGCACAGGTGCGCCAGCACTTTGACCAGCTGGACACCGCGCCACGTCAGGGCGGGCACGGCGCGCGGCTGTTCAGCCGCGTGGCCTGGGTGCTGCACGCGCTGGACGCCCTGCCCGGCGTGCGCACCCGCGTGGACAGCCTGCAGCTCACGGCAGCCGAAGTCACCACCTGTTATGTGCGCCTGATCACCGGGCTGCTGGCCGTGGTGTTTGAAGCGGCCGACAGCGCCGGCGACCCTGAAATTTCGCGCGCGCTGGTGGCCATGTTCAATTTCATGCAGGGCAAGGAATTCGCCGGCCAGGAGCGCGCCTTCGGCTCGGCGGCGTTCGCGTCAGGGCGCACCGAGTCGTCCACGCGCCAGCAGTGGCTGCACCTGGTGGAGTCGCAGGAACGCTGCCTGCAGGTGTTTCGCGACTATGCGCAGGCCGCCATCGTGCAGGCCTGGCTGGCCGGGCAGTCAGGTGCGGCGCTGCTGGAGATCGAGCGGCTGCGCCGCATCGGCTGTGGGCCGGACGGCGGTGCGCTGGACCGCAACCTGAGCCATGACTGGTTTGACAACTGCACGCTGCGCATGGATGCCATGAAGGACGTGGAGGACCTGCTGGCCGCGGACCTGCGTGCGTTGTGCGAGCGCAAGATCGCCCAGGCCCGGGCCGAGCTGCGTGACCAGCAGGTGTTTCTGGACGCGCTGTCGCGCGACAGCAGTACGGACGCGCCCGCCGGCTACGGCCCGCAGCTGGAGCGCTCCATCCTGGGCATGGTGCAGGATCAGGCGCAACGCCTGCAGGCCATGAGCGACGAGCTGCAGACCGTGCGCGCCGCGCTCAACGAACGCAAGCTGGTCGAGCGCGCCAAGGGCCTGCTCATGGCCACGCGCAAGCTCAGCGAGGAAGACGCCCACAAGATGCTGCGCCAGACCGCCATGAGCCAGAACCGCCGCCTGGTGGACGTGGCCGAGACGGTGCTGTCCATGGCCGACTACCTTTAAGCCGCAAACCGCAGTTGCTGCGCCGCACAATTTTCGTGCCCACCCCAATCTGGTGCACCAGCTTGGGCTGATCCAGGGGCCCCGGCCTCATAAAACCATGGTTTCAGCGGCCCAAAACCTGGCACGGTTGGTGCTTACCCTGATGTCATAACCGGGCCAATGGCGGCCCGGTTGCCAGGCTCCCCAAGAGCCTGCACCGGACAACGGCGTCCATTTTCCGTCTGCGCAATGCAGGCGAAAGATGGGCGCCGTTTTTGTTTTTCCCTCATCCAGATCAGGAGTTGAACATGACCCAGCAGACCCCCGGCAGCCGCCCCGCAGCACCCGCTCGGCGCGAATTCATCCAGAAGGCCGGCGCCACGGCGCTGTTTTCCACGCTGGGCCACCACGGCGTCTGGGCCGCGGGCTCCGATGCCCCCGAAAAGAAGGAAGTCAAGATCGGCTTCATCCCGCTGACCGACTGCGCCAGCGTGGTCATGGCCTCGGTGCTGGGCATCGACCAGAAGTACGGCGTCAAGATCATCCCCAGCAAGGAAGCCAGCTGGGCCGGTGTGCGCGACAAGCTGGTCAACGGCGAACTGGACTTTGCGCATGTGCTGTACGGCCTGATTTACGGCGTGCACATGGGCACCAGCGGCCCGAAAAAGGACATGGCCATCACCATGACCCTGAACAACAACGGTCAGGGCCTGACGCTTTCCAAAAAGCTTGCGGAAAAGGGCGCGTCAACGCTGGAGGGCCTGGTGGGCCTGATGAAAAAGGAGCCTCGCGAATACACGTTCGCGCAGACCTTTCCCACCGGCACGCACGCAATGTGGCTGTACTACTGGCTGGCAAGCGCCGGCGTCAACCCGTTCAAGGACGTGAAGAGCATCGTCGTGCCGCCGCCGCAGATGGTGGCCAACATGCGCGTGGGCAACATGGACGGATTCAGTGTCGGTGAGCCCTGGAACCACCGCGCGATCATGGACGGCATTGGCATCTCGGCCGCCACGTCGCAGGACGTCTGGAAAGACCATCCCGAAAAGGTGCTGGGCACCACGGCGGACTTCATCAAGAAATATCCGAACACCGCCCGAGCCGTGACGGCCGCCGTGCTGGAGGCCAGCAAATGGATCGACACCGGCCTGCAGAACAAGATGAAGATGGCCGAGACGGTGGCCGAGAAGTCCTACATCAACACCAGCGTGGATGCGATCAACCAGCGCATCCTGGGCCGCTACCAGAACGGCCTGGGCAAGACATGGGACGACCCCAACCACATGAAGTTCTACAACGACGGCGCGGTGAACTTCCCGTACCTGTCCGACGGCATGTGGTTCCTGACGCAGCACAAGCGCTGGGGCCTGATCAAGGACCACCCTGATTACCTGGGCATCGCCAGGCAGATCAACCAGATCGACATCTACAAGCAGGCCGCCGCCGCCAGCAAGACGCCCGTGCCCAAGGACGTCATGCGTACCAGCAAGCTGATCGACGGCGTGGTCTGGGACGGCAAGGACCCGAAGAAGTACGCCGACTCGTTCAAGGTCAAGGCCTGAGCGGCCGCCCAAGGAGCCCACCATGGTCAGCGCCGTATTTCATTCCCCGCTGGAGGCCACCGTGCCCCACGCAGCCCCCACCCGAGAGGCCACCCCCGTCATGAAAACCCCCGTCATCGCCGCACCGGCGGCCGTGGTGCCGCCGGCCATGCCCACTCCGCGCGTCCCCTACGACTGGCGCGGCCTGTGGCTCAAGGTGGTGCCGCCCATCCTGGGCCTGGGCCTGCTGGTGCTGGTGTGGGAGCTGGTATCAGCCACCAGCACCACCAATTTCCCGTCACCCATGGAAACCTTCAAGCAGGCCGTGGGCGTGTTCAGCGACCCGTTCTACAGCAAGGGGCCGAACGACCAGGGCATTGGCTGGAACGTCTACAGCTCCCTCAAGCGCGTGGCCGTGGGCTTTGGCATGGCGGCGCTGGTGGGCATCCCGCTGGGCTTCATGATCGGGCGCTTCACGTTCCTGAACCGCATGTTCAACCCGCTGATCAGCCTGCTGCGCCCGGTGTCGCCGCTGGCCTGGCTGCCCATCGGGCTGCTGGTGTTCAAGGGCGCCAACCCGGCCGCCATCTGGACCATCTTCATCTGCTCGATCTGGCCCATGGTGATCAACACCGCCGTGGGCGTGCAGCGCGTGCCGCAGGACTACATGAACGTCGCGCGCGTGCTGAACCTCTCCGAATGGAAGATCGTCACCAAGATCCTGTTCCCAGCCGTGCTGCCCTACATGCTGACCGGCGTGCGACTGGCCGTGGGCACCGCCTGGCTGGTGATCGTGGCCGCCGAGATGCTCACCGGCGGCGTGGGCATCGGCTTCTGGGTGTGGGACGAGTGGAACAACCTGAACGTCAAGAACATCATCATCGCCATCTTCGTGATCGGCTTCGTCGGACTCATCCTGGAGTTCGCGCTGATCAAGCTGGCCACGGCATTCACGTTCGAGGAGGTGAAGTCATGAGCGATTCCCTGACCAGCAAATACATTGAAATCCAGGGTGTCGAGCAGACGTTCAAGACCGCCAAAGGGCCGTTCGTTGCGCTGCGCGACATCAATCTGACGGTGGCCAAGGGCGAGTTCGTGGCGCTGATCGGCCACTCGGGCTGCGGCAAATCCACGCTGCTGAACCTGATCGCCGGCCTGACCGTGCCCACCAACGGCGCGCTGCTGTGCGCCAACCGCGAGATCGCGGGCCCCGGCCCCGAGCGCGCCGTGGTGTTCCAGAACCATTCGCTGCTGCCCTGGCTCACCTGCTTCGAGAACGTTTACCTCGCGGTAGAGCGCGTTTTCGGCGCAACGCAGAAGAAGCCGCAGCTCAAGGCCCGCACCGACGCCGCATTGGCGCTGGTGGGCCTGACGCCCGCGGCGCAGAAGCGCCCCGGCGAAATCTCCGGCGGCATGAAGCAGCGCGTGGGCATCGCACGCGCGCTGTCCATGGAGCCCAAGGTGCTGCTGATGGACGAGCCCTTTGGCGCGCTGGATGCGCTGACCCGCGCCAAGCTGCAGGATGAGCTGCTGGAAATCGTGGCCAAGACACAGGCCACCGTGGTGATGGTCACGCACGATGTGGACGAGGCGGTGCTGCTGAGCGACCGCATCGTGATGATGACCAACGGCCCGGCCGCGACCATCGGCGAGATCCTGAGCGTGAACCTGCCGCGCCCGCGCAACCGCGTGGACCTGGCCGAAGACCGCGGCTACCTGCAATCCCGCAAGGCCGTGATCGACTTCCTCTATACGCGCCAGGCCCATGTAGAAAAGCAAGCCGCCTGAGCAACGCACGCCTCACCCGGGAGAAGCCATGACCGCCGTAATGCCCGCCTCCGCTGCACCAGTGCAGCCCGCGTCGCCCGCCGCACAACGCAAACCGTCTGCCCGCCCGCGCGGCTTCTCGTTCGGCAAGTACCGCGAGATCATCATTGCGGTGGCGCTGTTCCTGCTGTTTGACCTGGGCGTGCTGGTGCTGAACTTCTACACCTCGTTCCAGATCGCGCAGGACGCCATTGGCATCAACCTGGCCGGGCGCCAGCGCATGCTGTCGCAGCGCACCGCCAAGGCCCTGCTGGCCGTGGAGACGGCGCGCGCCAAGGGTGTTGCCGCAGGCCCCGACCTGGACGAGCTGGGCGCCGCCGTGCGGCTGTTTGACACCTCGCTCAAGGGCTTCCAGAACGGTGCGACGGTGCCCGGCGGCGACGGCAAGCCGGTGTACCTGGAGGCCGCGCAGGGCGAACGCGCCGCCGACATCCTGGCCAAGGCGCAGGCGCTGTGGACGCCCTACCAGCAGCGCCTGGCGCCGGTATTGGCGGGCTCGGCCAGCGACGCGGAGCTGCTGGCCGCGGTGGACTACGCGCGCTCGAACAACCTGCGCCTGCTGGGCCTGATGAACGAGCTGACCACCGCGCTGGAGTCCGTCGCCTCGCAGCGCGCCAACACGCTGCGCATGGTGCAGACCGCCGGCATCGCGCTGGCGCTGCTGAACTTCGCGTTCATCCTGTTCAAGTTCCTGCGCCGCCTGCGCACCTCGGACGCCGAGATCGAGGCCGCCAACGAGGAAAACCGCGAAATCCTGACCAGCGTGCGCGAAGGCCTGTTCCTGCTCACGCCCGACTCGCGGCTGGGCTCGCAGGTATCGCGCTCGGCGCACAACCTGTTCGGGTCCACGCTGACGCCGGGCGATGATTTCTTTGCGCTGCTGGCGCCGCTGGTGTCGGCCAAATCGCTGGCCGACGCGCGTGACTATGTGGAGCTGCTGTTTTCCCCGCACGTCAAGGAGGCGCTGGTGCAGGGCATCAACCCGCTTTCCAACGTCGAGGTGTCGGTGAAAAACCGGTTGGGCCAGGACCAGCGGCGCTACCTGTCATTCCACTTCAACCGCGTGCAGGAGGGCGACGCCGTGCGCCACCTGCTGGTGACGGTACAGGACATCACCGCCCGCATGGAGCTGGAAGCCAAGCTCATGGATGAGCGCCAGCGCTCACAGAAGGAATTTTCGATGCTGCTGCGGGCGTTTGACGCCGACCCGGCCATGCTGCGCCAGTTCGTGGCGCGCGCTGAAAGCCTGTTGCTGGAAGTCAACGACCTGCTGCGCAGCACCTCGGCGGCTTCCAGCGAGACAGCGGTCCTCAAGGCCATCAACGAAGCCTGCCGCCGCGTGCACGCCATCAAGGGCGACGCCGGCACGCTGGGCCTGGACACACTGGCCGCCCAGGCCCATGCCTTTGAATCCGAGTTGCTGCGCATCCGCGAGCCGGGCGGCCGCAACATGGGTGACGCCCTGCTGTCGCTGCCCGTGCCGCTGGAAGACCTGCTCAACAAGGTAGCCGCGCTCAAGGGCCTGACCGGCATCCAGCGCGCGGGCGCGGCCGACACCGCCCCGGCGGGCGAACGCATCAACGACCACATCGCACGCCTGCTGCAAAGCGTGGCCGCCGACAGCGGCAAGCAGGTGGAGCCGGTGGTGCGCATGGGCAGCCAGGACGATCTGGAACCCCAGGTGCGCGACCTGGTACGCGAAATTGCCGTGCAGCTGGCGCGCAATGCCGTGGCCCACGGCATAGAGTCGCCGGCCGCGCGCGCCGCGGCAGGCAAGGCAGCGGCGGGACGGGTGGACGTGCAACTGCTGCGCAACGAGACCGACTGGACGCTGTCGGTGCGCGACGACGGGCGCGGCCTGTCGGCGCAAGCCGTGCGCGCGCGGCTGGTCGAACTGGGCTGGTACAGCGCCGCACAGCTGGAAAGCTTTGACGACAAGCAGGTGATCGCCCACATCTTCAAGCCGGGCTTTTCCACCGCTGAATCGCTGAGCATGCATGCGGGCCGCGGCATTGGCCTGGACGTGGTGCAGGCCAATGTGCAGCGCCTGGGCGCAAGGATGATGTTGAGTTCCACGCCCGGCCAGTTCACCGAGTTCCGCATCCGCTTTACCGGGTGACACCATGCGAATGCTGATCGTTGACGACTCCAACATGATCCGCACCCGCATCGCCCGCGTGGTGCAAGGCGGTGCCCTGACCGGCATCTCCATCGTCGGTCTGGCCCACAACGGCGTCGAGGCAGTGCGCATCGCCCAGGCCGCGCGGCCGGATGTGGTGACCATGGACCTGACCATGCCCGAGATGGACGGCATTGAATGCATCCGCAACCTCATGAAGCTGCTGCCCAAGGTCAACATCCTGGTGGTCAGCGCGCTGTCCGACAAATCCACGGCCATTGCGGCCCTGCGCCATGGCGCGCGCGGCTTCGTGGCCAAGCCCTTCAGCGACGACGAACTGCGCCTGGCCCTGCTGGACGTGATGGATGCCAAGCCATGAACACCCTGAGCGAAGACGAGCTGAAGATGTTTGTGGACTCCGTGCGCCACTACTTCAAGACCACCACGGCACAGGAGCCGCAGATCACTTCGGCATTTCTGGGTACGGGTGATGTGGCGGGGTATGAATTCAACGGCGTCGTGACGTTCTCGGGCAGCTACAACGGGCAGGTCATTGTGTCCATGCCGCCGCCGCTGCTGCGCGAGCTTTTGCTGCTGCAGCACGAGACCGACCTGTCCGACGGCAACCTGCTGGACGCCGTGGGCGAGATCGCCAACACCCTGGGCGGCAATGCCCGCCGCACGCTGGGGCCGGAGCTTGAGATTTCGGTGCCGGTCAAGCTGCAGGGCGCCGCAGGCAGCAGGGCGCGGGTTCGGCGTCATCCCTACGTCATCACCCTTCGATGGAACCGCCAACCCGCTGTGGTGTGCATCGACATGGAACGCAAGCACTGAGAGACATGCAAATGAAGAAAATGAAATTGGTAATGATCGGCAACGGCATGGCCGGCGTGCGCACCCTGGAAGAACTCATCAAGGTCGCGCCCGATCTGTACGACATCACGGTGTTTGGCGCCGAGCCCCATCCCAACTACAACCGCATCCTGCTGTCGCCGGTGCTCGCGGGCGAGCAGACGCTGGACGAGATCGTGCTGAACTCGTGGGACTGGTACAAGGACAACCACATCACGCTGCACGCCGGCAAGAAGGTGGTGGAGGTGGACCGCGTGCGCCGCATCGTGCGCGCCGAGGACAGCACCGAAGAGGAATACGACCGCCTCTTGATGTGCACCGGCTCCAACCCGTTCATCCTGCCGGTGCCGGGCAAGGACCTGCAGGGCGTGATCGCCTACCGCGACATTGCCGACACCAACGCCATGATCGAGGCGTCGCAGAAGTACAAGAAGGCAGTCGTCATCGGCGGCGGCCTGCTGGGCCTGGAGGCCGCCAACGGCCTGATGCTGCGCGGCATGGAGGTGACCGTGGTGCACGTGATGCCCTGGCTGATGGAGCGCCAGCTGGACGACGTGGCCGGCAAGCTGCTGCAGAAATCACTGGAAGACCGGGGCCTCAAATTCCTGATCGGCGCGCAGACGCAGGAGCTGACGGGCAACGAAAGCGGCCGCGTCAAATCCATCAGGTTCAAGGACGGCACCGAAGTCGAAACCGACCTGGTGGTCATGGCCGTGGGCATCCGCCCCAACACCGCGCTGGCCGAGAGCATGCGCCTGCACTGCAACCGCGGCATCGTGGTGACCGACACCATGCAGACCGTGACTGACGCGCGCATCTACAGCGTGGGCGAATGCGCCGCGCACCGCGGCATTGCCTACGGCCTGGTGGCGCCGCTGTTCGAGCAGGCCAAGGTGGCAGCCAACCACCTGGCGCAGTTCGGCATTGGCCGCTACAGCGGCTCGCTGACCTCCACCAAGCTCAAGGTCACGGGCATTGACCTGTTCAGTGCCGGTGAGTTCATGGGCGGCGAGGGGACCGAGGAAATCGTCATGAGCGATCCCGCAGGCGGCGTGTACAAGAAGCTGGTGCTCAAGGGCGACAAGCTGGTGGGCGCCTGCCTGTACGGCGACACGGTGGACGGCAGCTGGTACTTCAAGCTGCTGCGCGACGGGCGCAGCGTGAGCGACATCCGCGACAAGCTGATGTTCGGCGAATCCAACATTGGCGACACAGGGCACGAAGGCCACAGCAAGGCCGCCTCCATGCCCGACGACGCCGAAGTCTGCGGCTGCAACGGCGTGAACAAGGGCACAATCTGCAAGGCCATCAAGGAAAAGGGCCTGTTCACGCTGGACGAGGTGCGCAAGCACACCAAGGCCAGCGCGTCGTGCGGCTCGTGCACCGGGCTGGTGGAACAGATCCTGATGTTCACCGCCGGCGGCGACTATTCAGCCACGCCCAAGCTCAAGGCCATGTGCGGCTGCACCGACCACGGGCACCAGGCCGTTCGCGATGCGATCCGCAACAGCAAATTGCTGACCATCTCGGACGTCTTCAAGTTCATGGAATGGAAGACGCCCAACGGCTGCTCGTCGTGCCGTCCGGCCGTCAACTATTACCTCATCAGCACCTGGCCCAAGGAAGCCAAAGACGACCCGCAAAGCCGCTTCATCAATGAACGCAGCCACGCCAACATCCAGAAAGACGGCACCTACAGCGTGATCCCGCGCATGTGGGGCGGCGAGACCACGGCCGACGAACTGCGCCGCATTGCCGACGCGGTGGACAAATACAAGATCCCCACCGTCAAGGTCACGGGCGGCCAGCGCATTGACCTGCTGGGCGTGAAGAAGGAAGACCTGCAGAACGTCTGGAAGGACATCGGCATGCCCAGCGGCCATGCCTACGCCAAGGCGCTGCGCACGGTAAAGACCTGCGTGGGCAGCGAATGGTGCCGCATGGGCACGCAGGACAGCACCCGGATGGGCAAGGACCTGGAACGCGCCATGTGGCGCATGTATGCGCCGCACAAGGTGAAGTTCGCCGTGTCGGGCTGCCCGCGCAACTGCGCCGAATCCGGCATCAAGGACGTGGGCATCATCGGCGTGGACAGCGGCTGGGAGATGTACATCGCCGGCAACGGCGGCATCAAGACCGAGGTGGCGCATTTCCTGGTCAAGCTCAAGACCGCGGCCGAGGTGCTGGAGTACACCGGCGCCTTCTGCGAGCTGTATCGCCAGGAGGGCTGGTACCTGGAGCGCACCGTGCACTACGTGAACCGCGTGGGCCTGGACTACGTGAAAAAGCGCATCCTGGAAGACCACGAAGGCCGCAAGGCGCTGTGGGAGCAGCTGCAGTTCGCGCTGGATGGCGAGCCCGATCCCTGGTTTGAATTTGACAAGGCGGCGGTGGATACCCGCCAGTTCGCCCCGCTGACGGTGGCCTGAGGAGACAACAATGAGTACAAAAAGCGAATGGAAAGTGATCTGCCGCGTGGAAGACATCCCGGTGCTGGGCGCGCGCCGCGTGGTGCGCAGGGCCGGGGCCGAAGTGGCGGTGTTCCGCAACAGCGAGGACAAGGTCTTTGCGCTGCTGGACCGCTGCCCGCACAAGGGTGGGCCGCTGAGCCAGGGCATCGTGTACGGCGAATCGGTGGCCTGCCCGCTGCACAACTGGAGCATCGGCCTGAACGACGGCTGTGCCAAGGCGCCGGACGAGGGCTGCACACCGCGCTTTTCCGTGAAGGTGGACGACGGCAAGGTGTCACTGGACCTGAACGAGCTGAACACCCTGGCCATTGAGGACGCGGCCGCCGCATGACCACCCGCGAAACACGCTCCACCTGCCCCTACTGCGGGGTGGGCTGCGGCGTGATCATCGAATCGCAGGGCGAGCAGATCACCGGCGTGCGCGGCGACCCGGACCACCCGGCCAATTTCGGGCGGCTGTGCAGCAAGGGCAGCAGCCTGCACCTGACGGCCGCCGCGCCCGTGACGCGCCAGACGCGGCTGCTGCACCCGCTGCGCCGCGAAACCCGCGGCGCAGCGCCCCAGCGCATCAGCTGGGACAGCGCGCTGGACCTGGCGGCCACGCAGTTCGGCCAGATCATCACCGCCCACGGCCCCGACGCGGTGGGCTTCTACATCAGCGGCCAGTTGCTGACCGAGGACTACTACGTCTTCAACAAGCTGGCCAAGGGCCTGGTGGGCACCAACAATGTGGACACCAATTCGCGCCTGTGCATGAGCAGCGCGGTAGCCGGCTACAAGCAGACGCTGGGCGCCGACGCGCCGCCTGCCTGCTACGACGACGTGAACCATGCGCAGTGCCTGTTCATTGCGGGCAGCAACACGGCCTGGGCCCACCCGGTGCTGTTTCGCCGCATCGAAGACGCGAAGGCCGTCAACCCTGCCATGAAGATCGTGGTGGCCGACCCGCGGCGCACCGACACGGTGGGCATTGCCGACCTGCACCTGCCGCTGCAGCCGGGCACCGACGTGATGCTGTTCAACGGCCTGCTGCACATCATGCTGTGGGAGGGCTGGACGCACGCGCGCTACATCGCCGCCCACACCAATGGCTTTGAAGCGCTGAAAGCCACGGTGCGCGACTGCACGCCCGACGTGGTGGCGCAGACCTGCGGGCTCAAGAAGGAAGACCTGTTCACCGCTGCCCGTTACTTTGCCAATTCGCCCGCCACGCTCAGCCTGTACTGCCAGGGCCTGAACCAGTCCAGCAGCGGCACGGCCAAGAACGCGGCGCTGGTCAACCTGCACCTGGCCACCGGCCAGATCGGCAAGCGCGGCGCGGGGCCGTTCTCATTGACCGGCCAGCCCAACGCCATGGGCGGACGCGAAGTGGGCGGCCTGGCCAACCTGCTGTCAGCCCACCGCGACATGGCCAACCCGGCCCACCGCGCGGAAGTGGCGGCCCTGTGGGGCGTGCCGTCGGTGCCGGACAAGCCGGGCAAGACAGCGGTGGAAATGTTCGAGGCTGCCGCTGACGGCGAAATCCGCGCGCTGTGGATCGCCTGCACCAACCCGGCGCAGTCCATGCCCGACCAGGCCACGGTGCGCCGTGCCTTGCAGCGCGCCGAGTTCGTGGTGGTGCAGGAAGCCTTTGCCACCACCGCCACCTGCGAATTTGCCGACCTGCTGCTGCCCGCCACCACCTGGGGCGAGAAAACCGGCACCGTGACCAACAGCGAACGGCGCATCAGCCGCGTGCGCCCGGCGGTGGCCGCGCCCGGCAGCACGCGCCATGACTGGGCGATCGCCACCGAATTCGCGCAGCGGCTCGAAGCCCAGCTGCGCCCCGGCCAGCCCACGCTGTTCCCCTACCCGCTGGACAACGCCGGTACCGAAGCCGTGTGGAACGAGCATCGTGAGTCCACCCGCGGGCGCGACCTGGACATCACCGGCATGAGCTACGCCCTGCTGGACGCCACGCCCCAGCAATGGCCGCTGCGCGAAGGCGAAGTGAGAGGCCGCGAGCGCCTGTACGAAGACGGCGTATTCCCCACGCCTGACGGCCGCGCCCGCTTTGCCAATGTGGCCTACCAGCCCGTGGCCGAGCCGCGCGACGCGCGTTATCCGTTCAGCCTGACCACCGGGCGCCTGCGCGACCAGTGGCATGGCATGAGCCGCACCGGCACGCTGGGCCGCCTGTTCGGCCATGTGGCCGAGCCGTGCGTGCAGATGAACCCGCAGGACATGGCTCGCCGCCTGCTGGCCGAAGGCGACCTGGTGCACGTGACCAGCCGGCGCGGCTCCATCGTGGTGCCGGTGCAGGCCAGCGCTGAGGTGGGCATGAGCCAGGCGTTCATTGCCATGCATTGGGGCCCCGAATTCCTGGGCGGCGTGGCCAGCACGGGGGAGCGGCTGGCGGGCGTGAATGCGCTGACCTCGCCCGCGTTTTGCCCCACGTCCAAACAGCCCGAGCTCAAGCACGCCGCCGTCAAGGTGCTCAAGGCCGAGCTGCCCTGGGCGCTGCTGGGCGTGGCCTGGCTGCCCGAGGGCGAGGCGCTGGCCGCGCGTGAGGCGCTCAAGCCGCTGATGGCGGCCTTCCCGTTTGCCAGTTGCGTGCCGTTTTCCAGCAACGCACCGCTGGAGGGCGCGGCCGGGCGCGAACGCACCGGCGTGCTGTTCCGGGCCGCCGCCTACGAGGCGCCGCCCGACGAGGTACTGGTGCGCATGGAAGCGCTTTTGGGCCTGGACGCCGCCGACACGCTGCGCTATGCCGACCGCAAAAAGGGCCAGCGCCGCGCGATGCGGCTGGCCCGCAACGGCGACCAGGCGACGCTGGAGGCCTTTGTACTGGCAGGCGACACCAGCGCGCAGGCCTGGGTCAGGACCCTGCTGCAGGAAGAACTGCCCGCGCAGGCCTACGGCCGCCTGCTGCTGGTGCCGGGCGCCAAGGCGCCGGTGGCGGTGCAGTCACGCGGCAAGCAGGTGTGCACCTGCTTCAACGTGACCGCCCCCGCCATCTACGGCTACCTGGCGGATTGCAGCGGCACGGACGACGAACGCCTGGCCGCGCTGCAAGGCGCCCTGAAATGCGGCACCAACTGCGGCAGCTGCGTGCCGGAGCTCAAACGCATGGTGCGCGCTGTGGTGCCGCTGCGGCAGGCGGCATGACCATGCAGGCGCTAGTGCCCGCCAGCCTCGCCGTCACGCAACGCCTGGACATCGCTGAGGTCCTTGAGTCGGCCCGTGCTGGACTTGTTCGCGATCAGCTCCGCGCGACCGATCACGCACAGATCGACGCCGTCAATGGTGACCACCACCCGTTGCGCAAAAGCCGCGTCAAACCGGACACCGTCGATGGCCGTCATAAGATCAATCCGGGCCGGTGGATAGCCGAGTTGCACGACCGCATCGGGCTTAAGGAAGTCCGCCTCCGTCAGGCCCACCGACGCGAAGCCAAACTGCGAAAGTGCGGCCAGCAAGGCCTGAACATTGGCCTGCTGCGGATTGACCCAGAAGTCGATATCACCGGTGTAACGGGGATAGCCATGCACCATCAGGGCGTAGCCCCCAACGATCAGGTACTCAACCCCGTTTGCGTTGAGCAACCCGGCAAACTCTTTGAAGTCCTTGTTGAGCATGCGGCAACTTGTCCATGACCTGCCGGCGCAGCGCTTCAAGCGCCGCGAATCGCTCCTCCACCGGACGGGACAGCCAATAGGCTGCGTCCGGCGGTTGCGTGCCGTGCGTGGTGATGCGGACAACCTTTTCCATGTGTAAACCCATACTAGCATCGCCGCTGGACTGCCCGCATGAAATTCGGCTAATAGCCGCAAGTCATGAACATTCCCGGACAATCACCCCCACCATGGGCATCAGCCAGTACATCAGGGAAATCGGCCGCGGCAAGCAGGGCGCGCGTTCACTCTCGCGCGCCCAAGCCGCCGACCTGCTGGGCCAGGTGCTGGACGGCCAGGTGACGGACCTGGAGGTGGGCGGTTTCTGTCTGGCCATGCGCATCAAGGGTGAAACGCCCGAAGAAATGGCAGGCTTCCTGGACGCGGCCCACGCCCGGCTGCACCGGCTGCCGGCCAGCGACAAACCCCTGGTGGTGCTGCCCAGCTACAACGGCGCACGCAAGCTGCCGGTGCTGACGCCGCTGCTCGGCCTGCTGCTGGCGCGGCGCGGCCTGCCGGTGCTGATCCACGGCACGGCCACCGAATCCACCCGCGTGCTGGCGGCGGACGTGCTGGATGCCCTGGGCATTGCCGCGCAACAGCACCCCCGTCGCGTGGCCTGCGGCGAGCTGGCCCACATTGCCACCGGCACACTGAGCCCGGCCCTCAAGCGACTGCTGGACGTGCGCCGCGTGGTGGGGCTGCGCAACCCGGCGCACAGCCTGGTCAAGCTCATGAACCCCTGCGACGGCCCGGCCGTGATCGTGGGCAGCTACACCCACCCCGAGTACGCCGTGTCCATGGCCGCGGTGTATGAGCTGACGGGCAGCACGGCGTTGCTGCTGCGCGGCACCGAAGGCGAGGTGGTGGCCGACCCGCGCCGCCAGCCGCAGATGGACGGCTTCATCGCCGGGCGGCGCATCACGCTGCAGCCCGGCCAGAAAGGCACGCTGAAAGACCTGCCTGACCTGCCCGCCGACATCAGCGCCCAGGCAACAGCTGCGTACATCCGCGACGTGATGGACGGCAACAAACCCGTCCCTGCCTCCATCGAACAGCAGGTGGAACACATCTTGCAATTGGCTTTGCAACACACAAACGCATCATGAACAGCCACGGAAAAGTCACCCTCGTAGGCGCCGGCCCCGGCGACCCGGAACTGCTGACGCTCAAGGCCGTCAAGGCCATTGAAGCCGCCACGGTGCTGCTGGTGGACGACCTGGTGAGCGACGCCATCGTGGCCTTTGCGCCACCGCACGCCCGCGTCGTGCACGTGGGCAAGCGCGGCGGCTGCAAAAGTACGCCGCAGGCCTTCATTGAAAAGCTCATGGTCATGGCCGCGCGCGAAGGCGAGACCGTGGTGCGGCTGAAGGGCGGCGACCCGTTCATCTTTGGCCGCGGCGGTGAAGAGGTGGAGCACCTGCGCGCCGCCGGCATCCCGGTGGAGGTGGTCAACGGCATCACCTCGGGCCTGGCCGCCGTCACGTCGCTGGGCGTGGCGCTGACCCACCGCGAACATGCGCACGGCGTGGTGTTCGTCACCGGCCATGCCAAGCCCGGTGACGAAGGCACCGACTGGCGCGCGCTCGCGGCCACGGCACGCGACGCAAAACTCACCCTGGTGATCTACATGGGCGTGAGCGGGGCCCGGCGCATTCAGGACGAGTTGTTGACGGGTCTGGACGCCAACACGCCCGTCGCCGTGATCCAGCGCGCCAGTCTGCCGGACCAGCGTCACTGCGTCACGACCCTGTCGCAGCTGCACGCCAGCATCGAGCGCGAACGGCTCGCCAGCCCGTCGGTCATCGTCGTGGGCGATGTGGTGGCGGGCATGGCTGCCGCGCTTCAGACCCCGGCCCGCCTGCGCACGGCCTGACATCCCGGGCCGGTCCGTGGCGCGGCGCAGCTACACTGCAACGCAAATCAGACAGCGCAGGAGGGCAGGATGCTGGAAAAACTCAATGAACTTGCCGAGGGCCACGGCTCCCTCAAGCCCGGGCGCGGGCTGATCACCGGCGTCATCGCGCTCAGCCTGGGCATCCTGTGCTTTCTGGGTGTGCTGGCCTTTCACTTCCCCGAATACCTCACCACGCCGCAGCTGCGCAAAAGCTACGACGTGGAGATGATCCGCAAGCTCATGTTCGGCGCGCTGGTCCTCGCGGGCGGCCTGTCGCTGGTCAACGTGATCTTCAACCGCGCGCGCTGGCTGTCGGCTTTTGCGTTCATGCTGGTGGCCCTGTCAGCCCTGCTGGGCGGGCACAAGGTCGAGGTCGATCCCAACTTCCCCGACAACACGCCCTACATTGGCCTGGACTGGTTCATCCTGGACCTGCTGGGCTCGTCGCTGATCTTCATCTTCATTGAAAAACTGTTTGCGCTGCGGCGTGACCAGCCGGTGTTCCGCCCCGAATGGCAGACCGACTTTCACCACTTCATCGTCAACCACATGATCGTGGGCTTTGTGCTGCTGGCCACCAACCTGATGGTGCACAGGTTCTTTGGCTGGGCCAGCCATGACGGCGTGCGCGGCTGGGTGCAGGGCCTGCCGTTCTGGGAAGGTGTGCTGCTGATCGTGCTGGTGGCCGACCTGGTGCAGTACTGGACCCACCGCGCCTACCACGAGGTGCCGCTGCTGTGGCGCCTGCACGCGGTGCACCACAGCATCAAGAGCATGGACTGGATGGCGGGCTCGCGCCAGCACATTGGCGAGCTGCTGATCACGCGCACGCTGGTGCTGGCGCCCATCTACGTGCTGGGCTTTTCCAAGGAAGTCATCGACGCCTACATCGTGATCGTGGGCTTTCAGGCGGTGTTCAACCATGCCAACGTCAGCGTGCGGCTGGGGCCGCTGCGCTACGTGATCGTCACGCCCAACTTCCACCACTGGCATCACAGCCAGGACCAGGAGGCGCTGGACAAGAACTATGCCGCGCACTTTGCCTTTCTGGACTACCTGTTTGGCACGGCCGTCAAAAGCACGCGGCTGTGGCCTGAGCGCTATGGCGTGCTGGGCGACTACGTACCCAATGGCTTTGTCAGGCAGTTCAAGTTTCCGTTTACCTGGAAAGGCTGAGCCGTCGTCTAACGGCTCCAGGGCGCGTACACGACGAGGTCGTACAGGAAGTGCCCCAGCACCAGTGGCCACAGACTGCGGTAGCGGCTGTACATGCGGGCCGTGACAACGCCAAACCAGAAGGTAGCCAGGATGCCGCCGATACCCTGCTCCGAGTAGGCCAGGGCAAAGACGGTCGAAGTCGCCAGCACATAGACAGCCCGCCGCCAGCGCTCGGGAACAACGGCCTGGGCGTATAGCCAGGGCAGCGCGCGGTAAATCAGCTCCTCGCCAAGCGCGGCTGTCGCGGCGAAGTACACACAGGTCAGCCATGCCGCCGCCGGCGTGCGCGCAATGGCCTGCTGGTACTGGAACGTGCAGCACTGCTCCCAGAACACCAGGCCCAGCACGCGGCCTACCGGCCACGTCCAGGCCACCAGCGCCACTGCCAGAAAGACCGTTGTGCCCACCTCCATGCCACCCCCGCGCGCGCCGGCCGACCAGGACAGCCCGCATTGCGCTGCACCGATGCCGGCCGGGCGCAGGACGAGGCACCAGACCAGCAGCGGAACCAGCACGAAGTGCACGCCGTCCGCCACCCAGAACAGGTTGGCGTTGATGGTGAACAGCCACGCTGTGTAGAAATGATTGAGCAGCGCCAGAGCAACCACTGGAAAGATGGCCACCAGTACTGCCTGCCGCTGGTTCAGCTGAAACCTCATGCCGTCACCCCCTCTTTCAGCGAGTGTGCCCCCAGCCATGCGCCCGCACGCCCTTCGCCATCACGGCTGGAGAACTTGTTCACGCCAGTACTTCACGATGGGTGCGGATAATCCAGCCGCATGCCCACTTCACACACATTTGACGCCGTGGTTATCGGCGCCGGCGCCGCGGGCCTGTTCTGCGCGGGCATTGCGGGCCAGCGCGGGCTGAAGGTGCTGGTACTGGACCACAGCGACAAGGTGGCCGAGAAGATCCGCATCTCGGGCGGCGGTCGGGCCAACTTCACCAACCGCGAGCTGGACCCGCGCGCGCCGCAGCGCCACTTCATCAGCGACAACCCGAACTTCTGCCGATCCGCCCTTTCCCGTTACACGCCGCAGCAATTCATCGCGCTGGTGCAGCGCCACGGCATCCCGTTTCACGAAAAGCACAAGGGCCAGCTGTTTTGCGACCGTTCGGCCGAAGACCTGATCCAGATGCTGCTGCGCGAATGCGACGCGGGCGGCGTGACGCGCTGGCAGCCCTGCGGCGTGCAGGCCATCCGCCATACGGCGCAAGGCTATGAAATCGACACGGCGCAAGGCACGGTGCAGGCGCGCAGCGTGGTGGTGGCCACCGGCGGCCTGTCCATCCCCAAGATCGGTGCGACGGATTTTGGCTACCGCATCGCCAGGCAGTTCGGCCTGAAACTGATCGAGCCCCGCCCTGCCCTGGTGCCGCTGACTTTTGACGGCGAAGCCTGGGCGCCCTACGCCCAGTTGGCCGGGCTGGCGCTGCCGGTGCAGATCGAGACCGGCACCAAAAAGGCCCGCATGGTCTTTGAAGAAGACCTGCTTTTCACCCACCGGGGCCTGAGCGGCCCGGCGGTGCTGCAGATCTCCAGCTACTGGCAGCCCGGCACGCCCCTGTGGGTCAACCTGGCGCCCGGTGTGGACGTGGGGGCCGCTCTGGCACGGGCCAAGGCCGCGTCGCGCAAGCTCATTGCCAATGAGCTGGCCACGCTGGTGCCGTCGCGCCTGGCCGACGCCTGGGCCGGCCAGGACGCCGCCTGGCAGCGCCCGGTCAATGAGGCCAGCGACAAGGCGCTGGCCGCGCTGGCCGCCCGGCTGGCGCGCTGGGAACTGCTGCCGTCCGGCTCCGAGGGCTACCGCAAAGCCGAGGTCACTGCCGGCGGCGTGGACACCCGCGAACTGTCGTCCCAGACCCTGGAATCCAGGCAGCCGGGTCTGTATTTCATCGGCGAGGTGGTGGACGTGACCGGGTGGCTGGGGGGCTACAACTTCCAGTGGGCCTGGGCCAGCGGCCATGCCTGCGCCCTGGCCCTGCCCGGACCTGCGGCGCCCCCGGCTTGAACGAAGCAGAAAAAACGTTATAATTCAAGGCTTTGCTGGCAAACCCCCACGGCCTGATCACCATTGAGTGGGGGACATCAGCGGTTACGGAGCACGGGCTGATCTTCCCTTGACCCCTCTGGCCGCACAATTCTGGAATTCATTCGCTAATGACCACCATCCGCGTTAAAGAAAACGAGCCGTTTGACGTCGCGCTGCGCCGCTTCAAGCGCACCATTGAAAAGCTGGGTCTGCTGACCGACTTGCGCGCCCGCGAGTTCTATGAAAAGCCCACCGCCGAGCGCAAGCGCAAGAAGGCCGCCGCCGTCAAGCGCCACTACAAGCGCGTTCGCAGCATGCAGCTGCCGAAGAAGCTGTACTGATCACTGCCCTCGCGGCAACCAAAAAGCCTGCCTGGGGACGCTCAAGCAGGCTTTTTTCATTCCCGGCCACCAGAAAGAACACCATGAGCCTCAAGGACCAGATCACCGACGACATGAAGGCCGCCATGCGCGCCAAGGACAGCGAACGCCTGGGCACCATCCGCCTGCTGACGGCCGCCATGAAGCAAAAGGAAGTGGACGAACGCATCGAGCTGGACGACGCCGCGGTGATCGCCATCGTGGACAAGATGCTCAAGCAGCGCAAGGACAGCATTGACGCCTTCGAGAAGGCCGGCCGCCAGGACCTGGCCGACAAGGAAATCGCCGAAGTGAAGGTGCTGCAGGTCTACCTGCCCGCGCGCCTGTCGGCTGACGAAGTGGCCGCTGAAGTGAAGGCCATCGTCGCCGAACTCGGGGCCAAAGGACCGGGCGACATGGGCAAGGTCATGGGCGCCGTCAAGGCCAAGCTGGCCGGAAAGGCCGACATGGGCCAGGTCTCTGCCGCAGTCAAGGCAGCCCTCACGGGCTGATTCCAGTGCCACTGCGGAACCGGCTCCGCCGGGCCGCTGGTGGTGCCCCCTTGAGGGGGAAGCGCCGCAGGCGCTTCGGGGGTGGGCTCAGCTTCCAGCAACTTTCATGCGGTTGACCAGGACCGAGCCAACGGTCTTGGCACCGTAGTTGTAGGCGTCGGCGCCCACGGCTTCAATGCCCTTGAGCATGTCCTTGAGGTTGCCGGCGATGGTGATTTCCTGCACCGGGTAGGCAATGCGGCCGTTTTCCACCCAGAAGCCGCTGGCCCCGCGCGAATAGTCGCCCGTCACGTAGTTCACGCCCTGGCCCATCAGCTCGATCACAAACAGGCCCGTGCCCAGCTTTTGCAGCATGGCGTCCAGGTCGTCGCCCGGGCGCGTCAGGCGCGAGCGCAGCACCAGGTTGTGGGAACCACCCGCGTTGCCCGTGGTCTTCATGCCCAGTTTGCGGGCTGAATAGGTGCTCAGGAAATACCCTTCCACGCGGCCGGCATCCACCACCTTGCGCGCCGTGGTGCGCACGCCTTCTTCATCAAACGGTGCGCTGCCCTTGCCGCGCATCACATGCGGGTCTTCGATGATGTCGATGTGCCTTGCAAACACCGGCTTGCCCAGCGAATCGAGCAGGAAGCTGCTCTTGCGGTACAGCGCCCCGCCGCTGACGGCCTGCACAAAACCACCCAGCAGACCGGCGGCCAGCGGCGACTCGAACAGCACCGGGCACTGCGTCGTGGCAATCTTGCGCGATTTCAGGCGGCTCAGCGCCCGCTCGGCGGCGTAGCGGCCCACCGCCTGCGCGCTGGCCAGCTCGTCCGCGCTGCGCATGGAGCTGTACCAGGCGTCGCGCTGCATGCCGTCGCCGCGCCCGGCAATGGGCGCCACCGAAATGCTGTGGCGCGAACTCGCATAGCCGCCGCGAAAGCCGCGCGTGTGGGCGCTGAAAAAATGGCTTTGCTGGGCCGACACGCCCGCGCCTTCGCTGTTGGTGATGCGCTTGTCGGTCGAAAGGGCCGCCTCTTCGCATTCCAGCGCAAGCCGCGCGGCTTGTTCGCTGGTGATGGCCCAGGGGTGGAACAGGTCCAGGTCGGGCTGGTCGGCGGCCTGGGCAATGTCGGCTGCGTCAGGCAGGCCAGCCACCGGGTCTTCTGCGGTGAAGCGGGCAATGTCGAAGGCGGCCTGCACCGTTTGCTCAATGGCGGCGGGGGAAAAGTCAGACGTGCTGGCGTTGCCGCGGCGGTGGCCCACATACACCGTCACGCCCAGCGACTTGTCGCGGTTGCGCTCCACGGTTTCCAGTTCGCCCTTGCGCACCGACACGCTCAGGCCGCAGCCTTCGGAGGCTTCGGCGCCGGCATCGGTAGCCCCCAGCTTCTTCGCATGGGCCAGGGCCTGATCAACCAGGGTTTCAAACTGCGCGCGGGTGTAGGCAAAGCCACTGTCGGCTCGGGAAGCGGGTGTATTCATATCGGCAGCTATGATACTTGCCGCTGTGCACCTGGCAGGCCACACTCACCCATACCCCCACCATGTCACGCAAACCCAAAAAAGGCTACTTCGTCCGCGGCCAGTTCGTTGCCGAAGGCAGCGAGCTGGACCTGGAACTCAAGGCCGAGCTCAAAGGCACGACCGAAGCCAGCCGAACCGACCTCAAACGCGAAAGCACCGCGCTGCAAAAGCTGGGCGAAGCGCTGCTGACCCTGCGCGCCGACCTGCTGGAGCGCCTGGCCCTGCCTGAAAAGCTCACCGACGCCCTGGCCGAGGCCAAACGCATCACCAACTTCGAAGGCAAGCGCCGCCAGATGCAGTACGTAGGCAAGCTCATGCGCGGGCTGGACGAACCCACGCTGGAGGCCGTGCGCGCCGCGCTGGACGAGCAGCAGCGCGGCTCGGCCCAGACCACGCTGGCCCTGCACCAGGCCGAGCAGTGGCGCGACCGCCTGATCGCCGACGACGACGCCATCGGCGAATGGCTCACGATGTTCCCCGGCACCGATTCGCAGCAGCTGCGCGCGCTGGCGCGCCAGGCCCGCAAGGACGCCCAGCCCGACAAGGCCTCGATTTCACAGGGCCTGGCGCCGCGGCGTGGCCGGGCCTACCGCGAGATCTTCCAGCTGGTGCGCGAGCAGATGGAGGCCGGCGATGAATGAGCTGGAACCGGTGCGCATCGGCATCGTCTCCATCAGCGACCGTGCATCCAGCGGCGTCTACGAAGACAAGGGTCTGCCCGCGCTGCAGGGCTGGCTGACCAGCGCCCTGCGCAACCCCATCACTTTCGAGCCAAGACTCATCCCAGACGAGCAGGCACTCATCAGCCAGACGCTGATTGATCTGGTGGACGCCGGCTGCGCGCTGGTACTGACCACCGGCGGCACCGGCCCGGCCCCGCGCGACGTGACGCCCGAAGCCACGCTGGCCGTGGCTCACCGGGAAATGCCCGGCTTTGGCGAACAGATGCGCCAGATCAGCCTGCGCTTCGTGCCCACGGCCATCCTGTCGCGCCAATGCGCCGTCATCCGTGACAAAAGCCTCATCATCAACCTGCCGGGCCAGCCCAAGGCTATCCAGGAAACGATGGAGGGGCTCAAATCAGCCGACGGGCAGACGCTGGTGGCCGGTATTTTTGCGGCCGTGCCGTATTGCATCGACCTGATCGGCGGGCCGTACCTTGAGACCCGCGATGAGGTGTGCAAGGCGTTCCGCCCCAAATCCGCCGTCCGACCGACCCGCCCCCAGGAGCCCGCATGAGATTCGCGCCAGCCGCCGCCCTGTTGACCTTCTTCTCAGCCGCTGCGCTGGCTCAGGCACCTTCTGCGGCGCCTGCGGCGGCCCCCGAGCCCAGCCTGCCCTACACCGTCAAGCCGTCCGACAAGCTGATCCGCCTGTCACGCGACATGCTTGTCTCCCCCGGCGCCTGGGGCGAGGTGGCCCGGTTCAACCAGATGAAGGACCCCAACTTCATCAAGCCCGGCCAGCGCCTGAACATCCCGCTGCGGCTGCTGAAGTACCAGCCCGCGCCGGCCCGCGTGGTCAGCGTGGCAGGTGACGTGCGCCTGGGCGGCGCGGCGGCCACCGTGGGCATGGCCGTACCCGAAGGCGCACGCCTGCAAACCGGCGCCAACAGCTCGGCCGTGGTACAGCTGGGCGACGGCACCCACGTCAAGCTGCTGCCCCAGACGCTGGCCGACGTGGTGAGCAACCGCGACTACGCCATGCGCGACGCCTCGGCCAGCGGCTCCACCACCTGGTTCTCGGGCCTGATCCGCCTGACCCAGGGCGCGCTGGACACGCTGGCCGCGCGCGTGGAGCGGCGCGCCACGCCGCTGCAGATTGAAACGCCGACCTCGCTGGTGGGTGTGCGCGGCACGCAGTTCCGCGTGGCGTACGAAGACCCGGCCACGCGCAATGCCCGTACCGAGGTGGTGGAAGGCCTGGTGCGCGCCGACAACCCGGCCCAGCAAAGCGGCGCGGACCTGCCTGGCGGCACCGGCGCGCTGATCAACCCCGCCGAGCGTGAGGTGCGCGTGGTCAAGCTCTTGCCCGCGCCCGACCTGTCGGCCCTGCCGGCCGAGCTGAACAAGCCCCAGGCCCTGCTGCCCATGCCGGTGCTGGCCGGCGCCAACGCGTTTCGCGTGCAGGTGGCCAGCGACGAAAAATTCGACCGCATCGTGCGCGACCTGAAGGTCACCACCGCCAGCGTGGACCTGGGCCAGCTGGACAACGCCAGCTGGTACACCCGCGTGCGCGGCATTGACGCCCAGGGCATCGAAGGCTTTGATTCCGTGAAGCTCGTGGCCATCAAGGAGCCGGTGCGCTGGCGCCTGACCAGTTCCACCCTGAGCCTGCGCGACGGCCAGAACACGCTGGTGTGGTCGGCGCTGCTGGACAACGGCCGGCCGCTGCCCACCCAGCGCTTCAGCCTGGAGCTGGCCAGCGACAGCGCGTTTGCCAACGTGCTGCAGCGCGTGGACGCCGCCACGCCCAGCGCGCTGCTGGGCGCGCTCAAGCCCGGCACCTATTACCTGCGACTGTGCCCGCTGCTGCCTGACGGCAAGACGCTGGACGCCGCCGAGTACCGCATGGACCTGTCGGCCAACTGGGGCGAAACCGTGTTTGACAACGGCTTCCCGCTGGTGCCGCTGGCCTCTCGCTGAACGCTTTGCACACACAGGGGCGCGTCCATGGAATCCATCATCACTGAAAAGCGCACCTGGAGCCGTTCTGACGTGGCCGAGCTGCTGATTTCGCGCACCGCGCTGACGGAGCTCAACCTGGAGGCGGCGCTGCAGATCGTGCGCCTGCTCACGCCCCAGCGCATCAAGGCCGGGACCGTGCTCATCCACGAGGGCGTGACCAGCACCGGCTACATGGCCCTGGTGCTGCAGGGTGAGGCCGTGGTGGAAAACGAAATGAGCGGCCCCCTGCATGACTCCATGGTGCTCAGCATGCTGACCAGCGGCAGCCTGTTTGGCGAGCTGGGCGTGCTGGACGGCAAGCCGCGCTCGGCCACCGTGACCGCCATCACCGACATGGACATCGCCGTGCTGGACCGCCCGGCCCTCGCGCGCCTGATTGAAACCGTGCCCTCGGTCGCCTGCGCGTTGATGGGCGCGATCATGGCGCGCGTGGCCGAGCGCCTGCGCGCCACCAACCTGAAAGTCAAGACCCTGACGGCGCTGAACCTTTCGCTGCAGGACGAACTGGCCGCCCTGCGCGCCGGCAAGCCGGCGGTGGACCTGGACATCGGCGGCACACCCTGAGCCACACAACGGGAGTTTGCATGGAACCCTTCGTCACCGAGAAACGCTCGTGGGAGCGCAAGGACGTCGCCGCCCTGCTGGCGTCAAAGTCCGCGCTGGTCGAGCTGGACGCCGACACCGCCCTGGCCGTGGTGCGGCTCATGAGCCTGCACCGCTTCAAGGCCGGCGACGTGATCATCCAGGAGGGCGCCTCCAACACCAGCTTCCTGGTGCTGGTGCTGCGCGGCGAGGTGGTGGTGGAAAACGAGGGCCTGTCGCGGGCTGACTCCACCCTGCTGGGCGTGGTGGGGCCTGGCAGCGTGCTGGGCGAGATGGGTCTGTTTGACGGTGAGCCGCGCTCGGCCACCTGCAAGGCGTCCACCGACGTGGACGCGGCGCTGCTGTCGCGCGACGCATTGGCCGAACTGTCGCGCGCCAACCCGCAGCAGGCCAACAAGCTGCTGGCCACCTTGCTGGCGCGCCTGACCGCGCGGCTGCGCACCATCACCAAAAAGCTGCGCCAGGCCGACCGGGTGAACCACACGCTGCAAACCGAGCTGGGCCAGCTGAAGGCTGCGGCCGCGGCCAGCGCGGCCCCGAAGGCGCCACCACCAGCCGACAGCGGCATGATCCGCCTGTAGGTCGCGCCTACTTGCCGACCAGCTGGTTCAGCTTCTCGGCCTCAAAGCATTCCTTGAGCGCCGCGTCGTCGGGTACGCAATCGCCCACGCCGCGCGCATCGCGGGCGGCCGACAGCTTTTCAATGGCCTGCCACAGCAGCGCGATCTGGTGCTCCTGGCCGGCCGCGTTGTCGATCAGGCCCTTCATGGCCTGGCTCAGCGGGTCGTCTTCCAGCGTGATGCCGTAGGCCTCGAACTTTTTCCCGTGCGAGGTCACGTCGGCGCTGCTGCCTTCTTTGGACGGGATGATGCGCGCCGGTATGCCCACCGCGGTGGCGCCCGCGGGCACGGGCTTGATGACCACGGCATTGCTGCCGATCTTCGCGCCGTCGCCCACCACAAAGCCGCCCAGCACCTTGGCACCGGCGCTGACCACCACGTTGCGGCCCAGCGTGGGGTGGCGCTTCTCGCCCTTGTACAGCGAGGTGCCGCCCAGCGTCACGCCCTGGTAGATGGTGCAGCCGTCGCCGATCTCGGCGGTTTCGCCCACCACCACGCCCATGGCATGGTCAAAGAAGACGCGCTCGCCGATTTTTGCGCCGGGATGGATCTCGATGCCCGTGAGCCAGCGCGCCACATGCGAGATGAAACGCCCCGGCCACTTCAGGCCGTTCGTCCAGCACCAGTGCGCCGGTCGGTGCAGCCAGATCGCATGCAGGCCCGGGTAACAGGTCACCACCTCCCACATGCTGCGCGCGGCAGGATCACGGTCGAGGATGCACTGGATGTCGGAACGTATGCGGTCAAACATGAGGTGGAGTTATATCGTTCTGGCCGGACAGTCTATCGCTTGACCCTGGCGGCTGCTTCGGCCATTGATTTGGCAACACCACGAAGAATGTGGACTTCTTCCTGCGTGACCTGCGCACGGTTGAAAAGCTGGTTAAGGCGCGGCATCAGCTTCTTGGGCGCGGCCGGGTCCAGAAAGCCGATGTCCACCAGCGAGCGTTCCCAGTGCTCCAGCAGGCCGGCCACGGCCTGGGCATCGGCATGCACCGGCTCGGCGGTGGACGGCTGGACCGCAAACCCGCCCAGCGCCATGCGCCATTCATAGGCAATCACCTGGATCGCCGCGCCCAGGTTCAGCGAGCCAAACGCCGGGTTGGTGGGAATGCTCAGGCAGGTGTGGCAGCGGTACACATCCTCATTGGCCATGCCAAACCGCTCGGAGCCGAACAGGAAAGCCACGCTGTGGCCCTGCGGCGCCAGCGCCGCAAAATGCTCACGCGGGGCCAGCGTGGGCGGGCCGAAGTCGCGCGGCGTCATGGCGGTGGCGCACAGGTGCGTCACGCCGTCCAGCGCTTCGTCCAGCGTGGCCACGATGCGCGCATTCGTCAGCACGTCCAGCGCCCCGCTGGCGCGCTGGATGGTTTCCTCGCGGCGCAGCACGTTGTCCCAGCGCGGGGCCACCAGCACCAGATCGTCAAAACCCATGACTTTCATGGCCCGCGCCGCGGCGCCCACATTGCCGGCGTGGCTGGTGTTGATGAGGATGAAACGCGTTGAATTCGGGGTCAGCATGGGGGTGGATTGTCGCTTTATGGGAAAATGCGTTCCACTCGCGCCCCCGCATCGCCGGAACGCCCCCTCCCGCTCTTAAAACAATTCATGTCGTCCCCCAACCTGCACCCCATGCTCAACGTGGCCATCAAGGCCGCCCGCGCCGCCGGCGCCATCATCAACCGCGCCGCGCTGGACGTTGAAGCCGTGCGCATCTCGCAAAAGCAGGTCAATGACTTCGTCACCGAGGTCGATCACGCCAGTGAAGCGGCCGTCATCGAAACGCTGCTCACCGCCTACCCGGGGCACGGCATCCTGGCCGAGGAATCGGGCAGTGAGCATGGCAACAAGGACTCCGACCACATCTGGATCATCGACCCGCTGGACGGCACCACCAACTTCATCCACGGCTTTCCGGTCTATTGCGTGAGCATTGCGCTGGCCGTCAAGGGCAAGGTCGAACAGGCCGTGATCTACGACCCCACGCGCAATGACCTGTTCACCGCCACCAGGGGCCGCGGCGCCTTCATGAACGAGCGGCGCATCCGCGTGAGCAAGCGCACCGAACTCAAGCAGTGCCTGATCTCCACGGGCTTTCCGTTCCGCCCGGGCGACAACTTCCAGAACTACCTGGCCATGATGTCCGACGTGATGCAGCGCACCGCCGGCCTGCGCCGTCCCGGCGCCGCCGCGCTGGACCTGGCCTATGTGGCCGCGGGATTCACTGACGGCTTTTTTGAAACCGGGCTGTCGCCCTGGGACGTGGCTGCGGGTTCGCTGCTGGTCACGGAAGCCGGTGGCTTGATCGGCAACTTCACCGGCGAGCCCGAGTTCATGGAGCACAAGGAATGCGTGGCCGGCAACCCACGCATCTATGGCCAGCTGGTGCCCATCCTGTCCAAATACTCCAAATTCGCCGGGGTGGACGACAAGATGCGCGTGGCCCGCGCCGCCGCGCATGCACCGGGCGCCGACCCGGCGGACGTGTATGCCCGCAGCACCGTCGGCCTGGACAGCGCCGACGCCGCGGATGCCGCGCCGGCCGAGCCGGCCCCGCCTGCCGCGCGCAAGACCATGCGCGTGCGCAAGCCGTCCTGAGCCTGCCGGTTGCGATAAGGCAACCGGTCCTACACACGGCAAGGGCTTCGCGCGCCATGATGGCGGCAGGAGGTTTTGCCATGGATTTTTCGACATTCCCACCCTGGGCCGTCACGGCCCTGGCTGCGTTTGCAGCCGTCCTGGCGGCGCTGGTCGCGCACCGCATTGCCTGGCTGGTGCTGCTGCGCATCACCCTGCCCACGCCGCTGATGCACACCGTGGTGCGATCGTGCGGCCGCGCAGCGCGCGCGGTGTTGCCCCTGCTGGCGCTGCAACTGGTGTGGCAGGCCGCGCCGGACGACCTGCGCTGGATCAACAGCATCCGCCACTTCAACGGCCTGGTCCTGATCGGCGCATTCACCTGGCTGGCCAGCGCCGCCATCGGCGGCGTGGCCGATGGTGTGATCGCCCGCCACCCGCTGGACGTGGCCGACAACCTGCAGGCGCGACGCATCCATACCCAGGCGCGCGTGCTGTCGCGCACGGCCATGTTCATCGCGCTGCTGGCGGGCGTATCGCTGATGCTCATGACGTTTCCGGGCGCGCGCCAGGTCGGCGCCAGCCTGCTGGCATCCGCCGGCGTGGTGGGCATCGTGGCCGGCATCGCGGCGCGGCCGGTGTTCAGCAACCTCATTGCCGGGCTGCAGATCGCGCTGTCACAGCCCATCCGCATGGACGACGTGCTGATCGTGGAAAACGAATGGGGCCGGGTGGAGGAAATCACCGGCAGCTATGTGGTGCTGCGCATCTGGGACGACCGGCGCCTCATCATCCCGCTGCAGTGGTTTATTGAACACCCGTTCCAGAACTGGACGCGCACCAGCTCGGCACTGCTGGGCACCGTGTTCCTGAACGTGGACTTCGCCATGCCGCTGGCACCGCTGCGCGCCGAGCTGGAGCGCATCGTCAAGGACATGCCCGAATGGGACGGCCGCGTGGTCAAGCTGCAGGTCACCGACACCACCGAGCGCACCATGCAGCTGCGCGTTCTGGTCACCGCGCAGGACGCCGGGCAGGCCTTTGACCTGCGCTGCAAGGTGCGCGAGGCATTGATCGACTTCATGCAGCGCGAGTACCCGCAGCACCTGCCCACGCTGCGGCTGCAGGCGCCGGCCGGCAGCCCGGCCACCGCCTAGAATTCCGGGTTACCCCCCGGAATCGAATGACCACGCCAGAAGCCCCGCCGCATACGCCCATGATGACCCAGTACCTGGGTCTCAAAGCGGACTTCCCGGACACCCTGCTGTTCTACCGCATGGGCGACTTCTACGAGCTGTTCTGGGCCGACGCCGAGAAGGCAGCGCGCCTGCTGGACATCACGCTCACCAGACGCGGCATGTCGGCCGGCGAGCCGGTGGTCATGGCCGGCGTGCCGTTTCATTCGGTAGAGACCTACCTGGCCCGCCTGATCAGGCTGGGTGAGTCGGTCGCCATCTGCGAACAGGTGGGCGACGTGGCCACGGCCAAGGGGCCGGTGGAGCGCAAGGTGGTGCGGGTGGTGACGCCCGGCACGCTGACCGACACCGAGCTGCTGAGCGACAAGGCCGAGTCATATCTGCTGGCCGTGCACCAGGGTGCGCGTAACACACTGGGCCTGGCCTGGCTGAGCGTCACGCAAGGCGAGCTGCACCTGGCCCAGTGCTCGGCCGACGAACTGGAAGCGTGGGTGGCACGCACCGCGCCCAGCGAGCTGCTGTACAGCGCCGGCGTCACGCCCGCATTCGAGCAGCGGCTGAAGGCGCTGCGATTTTCATCGGCGCTGTCGCTCACGCCCCGGCCCGACTGGCAGTTTGACGCCGCCCTGGGCCAGCGCAAGCTGCTGGAGCAGCTCAAGGCCGCCAGCCTGCAGGCCTGGGGAGCCGACGCCCTGCCCGAGGCCCACGCCGCCGCCGCCGCCGCGCTCGGCTTTGCCGAGCACACGCAGGGCCGCGCGCTGACCCACCTGCACAGCATCCGCGTGCAGCGCAGCGACGAGCTGATCGACCTGCCCCAGACCACAAGGCGCAACCTGGAGCTGGTGCAAACCCTGCGCGGCGAGGATGCGCCCACGCTGTTCTCGCTGCTGGACACGTGTCTTACCGGCATGGGCAGCCGCCTGCTCAAAAGCTGGCTGCTGGCGCCGCAACGCGACCGTACCCAGGCCACGCAGCGCCTGGCCGCCATCACGACGCTGCGCAACGGCGCCTGGCAGACCTTGCGCGGCCAGCTCAAGGGCACGAGCGACGTGGAGCGCATCACCGCCCGCATCGCGCTGCGCCAGGTGCGCCCGCGCGAGCTGGTGGCGCTGCAGCAGTCGCTGCACAAGGCGCAGCAGCTGGCCCAGGCACTGCAAGGGCTGGCAGACGGCGCGCTGGCCCCGATTGGGGCCCACCTGCAGCCGCCCGCAGGCTGCGCAGAGCTGCTGGCCCGCGCCATCCTGGAAGAACCCGCCGCGCTGGTGCGCGACGGTGGCGTGATCGCCCACGGTTTTGACGCCGAGCTGGACGAGCTGCGCGGCATCCAGGACAACTGCGACGCCTTTTTGCTGGACCTGGAAACCCGCGAAAAGGCCCGCACCGGCATTGCCAATCTGCGCGTGCAATTCAACAAGGTGCATGGCTTTTACATCGAGGTGACCCAGGGTCAGGTGGACAAGGTGCCCACCGACTACCGCCGCCGCCAGACGCTGAAGAACGCCGAGCGCTTCATCACGCCCGAGCTCAAGGCCTTTGAAGACAAGGCCCTGAGCGCGCAGGAGCGGGCCCTTGCGCGCGAGAAATGGTTGTACGAGCAGGTGCTGGACCAGCTGCAGCCCTCCATTCCCGCGCTGACGCAGCTGGCGCGGGCCATTGCCTCGCTGGACGTGCTGTGTGCGCTGGCCGAGCGGTCGCTGACGCTCCACTGGTGCTGCCCGCAGTTCACCCGCGAGCCCGGCATCGACATCACGCAGGGCCGCCACCCGGTGGTTGAAGCCCGGCTGGCGGAAACAGGCGGCGGCAGCTTCATTGCCAACGATACCCGCCTGGGCCCCAAACAGCGCATGCAGGTCATCACCGGCCCCAACATGGGCGGCAAGAGCACCTACATGCGCCAGGTGGCCATCATCAGCCTGATGGCCAGCATCGGCAGCTACGTGCCGGCGCAGGCCTGCCGCCTGGGGCCGCTGGACGCGATCCACACGCGCATCGGCGCGGCCGATGACCTGGCCAACGCGCAGTCCACCTTCATGCTGGAGATGACCGAGGCCGCGCAGATCCTGCACGGCGCGTCGCCCGAATCGCTGGTGCTGATGGACGAGATCGGCCGCGGCACCAGCACCTTTGATGGCCTGGCGCTTGCTTCAGGCATCGCCGCGCACCTGCATGACAAGACGCGCGCCTTCACCTTGTTTGCCACCCACTATTTCGAGCTGACCGAGTTCCCGGCCAAACACCATGCGGCCGTGAATGTGCACGTGAGCGCGGCCGAGTCGGGCAGCGACATCGTGTTCCTGCACGAGATCCAGGCCGGCCCCGCCAGCCGCAGCTACGGCATCCAGGTGGCGCGGCTGGCCGGCATGCCGGCGGCGGTGGTCAACCACGCACGCCACGCGCTGGCCGCGCTGGAGGGCCAGCAGGCCGACAGCCGCGAGCAGGTAGACTTGTTTGCGCCCCCGCCCGCCAGCGCGGACGCCGGCCCCTCACCCGCCGAAGCCGCGCTGGCGGCGATCGACCCCGACACCCTGAGCCCGCGTGAAGCGCTGGACGCGCTCTATGCGCTGAAGAAGAAATTACAGGAAAAGAAATGACCTACTGCGTCGGCATCAAACTCAACGCCGGACTCGTCTTTTTGTCCGACTCGCGCACCAACGCCGGGCTGGACAACATCAGCACCTTTCGCAAGATGATCGTGTACGAGAAGCCGGGCGACCGTTTCATGGTGCTGCTGTCGGCCGGCAACCTGGGCATTTCGCAGTCGGTGCGCGAGATCCTGCAGGTCGAGCAACTGGCCGAGAACGAACACGACGCGCCCATCACCATCTGGAACGCCAAGAGCATGTTCGACGCCGCGCGCGTGCTGGGCAGCGCCGTGCGCCATGTGTATGACCGCGATGCCGCCGCGCTCAAGCACGCGGGCGTGGAGTTCAACGTGTCGCTGATCTTCGGCGGGCAGATCCGCGGCGAGGGCATGCGCCTGTTCCAGGTCTATTCGGCCGGCAACTTCATTGAGGCCACGCCCGAGACGCCGTACTTCCAGGTGGGTGAGTCCAAATACGGCAAGCCGGTGCTGGACCGCGTGATCACGCCCGACACGCCGCTGGACGAAGCCGCCAAATGCGCGCTGGTGTCCATGGACTCCACCATGAAGTCCAACCTGTCGGTGGGCCTGCCGCTGGACCTGGTGGTGTACGAAGCCAACCGGTTCGAGAGCGACAAGGTGATCTGCATCGACGGCGAAAACCCCTACTACCGCATGCTGCACAACAGCTGGGGCCAGAAACTGCGCGAAGTGTTCGACAGCCTGGACGACCCGGTCTGGGACGACGCCCACACCAACACGCCGCTCAAGCAGGACGGTGGCCGCCACAAGGCGTTGAAGAAGATTTCGCGACCGGAAGAGAAGCTGATTTGAGCCTCATCGTCTTCTCCCACGCCAACAGCTTCCCCGCCAGCACCTACGGCGTCCTGTTCAAGAGCCTGCGTTCGCGCGGCTACACCGTCAAGGCGGTGGACAAATACGGGCATGACCCGAAGTACCCCGTCACCAACAACTGGCCGATGCTGGTGCAGCAGCTGCACGACCTGGCCCGGCGCGAGACCGACAAGGCGGGCGAGCCGGCGTGGCTGGTGGGCCATTCGCTGGGCGGGTTTCTGAGCCTGATGTGCGCGGCGCGTCACCCGGAGCTTGCCAGGGGCGTGCTGCTGATCGACTCGCCCATCCTGGGCGGCTGGCGCGCCACCACGCTGGGCGTGATCAAGCGCACACAGCTGGTGGGGTCGGTGTCGCCCGGCGCGGTGAGCCGGCGGCGCAAGAACGCCTGGCCCGATGCCGATGCGGTGCTGGCGCACTTTCGCCACAAGAAGGCCTTCGCCAGATGGGACGCGCAGGTGCTGGCCGACTACGTGGCGCACGGCACGCATGAGGTGGACGGCCAGCGCGTGCTGGCGTTTGACCGCGACGTGGAAACCGCCATCTACAACACCCTGCCCGACAACCTGGACAGGCTGCTCAGGCGCCACCCGCTCAAATGCCCGGTCGCCTTCATCGGCGGCACGCGGTCCGAAGAGATGAAGCAGGTGGGCATGACCATGACGGAAAAGATCGTCAAAGGCCGCATCATGATGCTGGAGGGCAGCCACCTGTTCCCCATGGAAAAGCCGCTGGCCACGGCAGCGGCGATTGAAGCGTCACTGCGCGGGATGGCCGCGCAGGACTGAGCGGCGCTCAGCGAACGATCACTTCGCCGCTCTTTGCGTCGAACTTCACCACCTGCACCCGGCCATTGCGGCCGGGGAAATCGCGGAACAGGGCGCGCGCCAGGAACGGCACCATGTCGGGCAGATCTTCCAGTTCGCCTTCATACACGGCGCTGGCGTTCAGCACCGGCCGGGGCTTGCCGCCGCCCCGGGTGTCCAGGATGCGCACCGCCAGGCGGTTGACCTGCACCGTGCGCAGCACTTCGCGGTCGCCGATGTAGCGCGGGCCGAACCGGTCAGGGCGCCAGTAGCCGTGGTACACGTTGCCGTAGCGGTCGCGCGTGGGCGGCGTCCAGATGAGCTGGTTGTCATAAACGGGCTCCAGCACCGTTTTCTGGCGGGTGGAGTCGGTGGCGATCACCTCCACCAGAAAACGACCCATCTGGCCCGGCACGGCCTGGCGCAAGCCGTGGCGCTCCAGTTCAGCGCCCACATAGCCTTCGTAGGTGGCCTGCTCCAGTTCCTCGCGCTGCGGGTTGGCGGATGCGTAGCTGTAGGTGGCGCCGGCCGCGTCCGCCGGCCACGCATTGAAGTTGGTGACCTTGGTCTGGATCGGCCCTGCGCAGGCGCCCAGCAAGGCCAGAGCGCCCACCGCCAGCACCAGGCGGCGCAACCGTTGCGCCCATCGGTCGGCGTTTTTGTCCATACCAGGCAGTATGAAAGCGTCTGCCACGCCGTCTCGGCGCGTTCACGCAAAGTTACGGACAAGGATGTTTCAGCATGCAACAAAGCCGCAGGCCGGGGCGGGGAGAGAGCCCTCAGCCGCAGCACATCGGCCTACCCGGCCCAGCTCACCAGCCCGCTCCAGGCGGTGGCCAGCACCACGATGCCGAAGGCAATGCGGTACCAGGCAAACGGCACAAAGCTGTGGGTGGAGATGTAGCGCAGCAGCCAGCGCACGCACAGCCAGGCGCTGATGAACGAGAACAGCAGCCCCACGCCAAACATCGGCAGGTCGGCAATGGACAGGATGGCGCGCTCCTTGTACAGGCTGTAGGCGCCCGCGCCCACCAGAGTGGGGATGGCCAGGTAAAAACTGAAGTCGGTGGCGGCCTTGCGGCTCAGGCCCAGCAGCATGCCGCCGATGATGGTGGCGCCGCTGCGGCTGGTGCCGGGCACCATGGCCAGGCACTGCACCAGGCCGACCTTGATGGCGTCCAGCGGGCTCATTTCGTCCACATCGTTGATGCGCACCGCCGTCTGCTGGCGCTTTTCGGCCCACAGGATGATGAAGCCGCCAATGATGAAGGTGCTGGCCACCACCACGGGCGTGAACAGGTGGGCCTTGATGGCCTTGCCGAACAGCAGGCCCAGGATGACCGCGGGCACAAAGGCGATCAGCACATTCAGCGCAAACCGCTGTGCCTGCCGTTCGGTGGGCAGCGCCACCAGCGTGCTGCGGATCTTCTGCCAGTAAACAATGATGACCGCCAGGATGGCGCCGGTCTGGATGGCGATGTCAAACACCTTGGCCTTGGCATCGTCAAAACCCAGCAGCGCGCCGGCCAGGATCAGGTGGCCGGTGCTGGACACCGGCAAAAATTCGGTCAGGCCCTCGACCACGCCCATGATGGCGGCCTTGACCAGCAGTACTACGTCCACATGCGCTCCTTGAAGACGCGTGATTATCGCCGTGCATCCGCCCGGCCTTGCGCTGCGTACTGGGTGTATGAGACTGGGCGCCCTGCGACTCCCCCGCGACATGGCCGCCGCCGACGATCAGGCGGTGCGCCGTGTGCGGGCGCGGCTGCTCGAGCAGATCGCGGCCGGGGCGGGCAAGCCGCCGGTTCAGCCCAGCAAGCCGGCGATCACGTCCACCACAATGGACAACTGCGGCGACAGCAACAGGTTGTCGTTGCCCACGCGCACACAGCGGTAGCGCGCCGCCGGTCGTCGCTGAAACAGGCGCCGACCTTGATGTTGTCGCGCACAAGGCGCCTGACGTCATTCTCAGGCGTTAACCGATGCCTTCAACCCCTGCCGCCCGGCAGAGGCTTCGATCTCGCGGCGCGTGAGTTTCTTCTCGCTGGCTTGCTCGGCTTCTGCAAAGCAGATTTGGCTCATCGACTGACATCCTTTGACCGTAACAACGCGCCGCAGCCCGATTCGGTGAACTTGTTCAGACATTCCCTAAATGATTGACTGATAGAGATAAGACCACTTGACCGACTGTTGGCTTATGAAGCTCCTGACCGGGTAAGGACTGAAGCCTTCCTTCGATTTCAAGCACAGCATCTCCGACGAAATAGTCTTGCCCGATCAATTCTTCCACTACATCCTCCGGCCTCAGCAATCCGGCAGGAAGCGCAAGAGCATTTGCAAGGGCGATCCACTCCTTCTTCGCCGTTCCTTTATCAATGTCACTCTTTCCAGCGATCTGATCAACAAGGAAATCAACACTAAGCACGCTGCGACCCTTCAGCCTCATGAGTCGCGCCGCAGTCTTTCGTCGCTTCAACAAAACGCTGCCCCCAACACTTCCTGCAATCACCAGAATTAGCAACCAAATTGTTAGCGCGTTCTCTGCTGGCATAAAACAACCCTCCCAACAAAATAGTGAGATTAAAGAATCCGATGAATATCAGTAGAGTTATAGCGACAGGAGCCAGGAATGGACCGGCGGCGCCAGCGAAGGCCGTCAACAAACCAGCCCCTAGAAGCGTAAGTGCCAGCCCTCTCAGAACTGTCGTGTATGGATTGTTGTCTCCCAGCAATGGCCTAAGGTCAAACAAGGCCTTCGTTACTGGCAGAAATGGCGACAGTAACCCCACTGCACCAAGCGCAAAACCATTGGTAATCATATGGGCGCAAACCCAATCCAGATACCTTTGAAAGAATTCGAGATCCAAGCTTCCGCCATTGGCTCCTCCTTCGATCACATACCCACCGGCCCCTGTAGCTGCGTCAATCGATGTATATCCCGCCCCCGCCCACCCACTGATGGTCACCGGTGCTTCGTGAACCGTGACTTCATAGCCGGCATCCAGCGCATTCTGAATTCTGTTTCTCGTATCCATGCTGTGCGCCGCCAGCGCGGACTGAACTATTCCGGGGTTGCTTTGGTAGACGTCCCTGGTGATGGTGTAAATCTTCTGCCCCGCCTGCGCAGCCACGCCAAGAGCCTTGACGGCTGAGACGCCCTGCGGGCATGCCGGTAGCCCCGGTACTGAGCTTGTGCCCCCTTCCAGATTGCACTGCGCCGGATCATTGAAGAACCGCTCCGGCACCGCATGCTCCAGCGCGCTCATGTACTGCCCGCGCAGCCGGTTGTAGCCCACCCATTTCTGCGCGTCGTTGTCCTTGGCCCATGTGATGTTCCTCAGGTGGCCCACGTCGATGTTCACGCCCGGGAAGCTGACTTTTCTCACCACGCCCCAGCTGTATTCCGGCTGCGCCACCGCGTGGAACAGCCCATAGCTCAAGCCCGGTGTTTCCACGATGCCTGCCGCGTTCTGGCTCAAGCGGCTGTGGCTTTCTCCCGCCGCAAACCAACTCCAGATCACGGCCGTCAGCAGGTCGCCGCTGATCTGTTCTCCGCTCAGGGTGGCGATGCTTGTGGTGTTGCCGGTTTGCAGCGTGGTTTGTGTGGCCGTCAGTCTTGCCTTGAGTTGTTCGATCTGGCTCGCGCTGATCCCACCCGCACTGATCCCGATCACCGTCGCCTGCCCCGCCACGTTGCTTTCATCGATGGTCAGGTCCCACTGGCTGGTGTCACTCAGCTGGGTGAATCCGCCCGTGGCGCTCAGCTCCGTGCCCATTTGCACCGCCTGGCTGCTGGTGGCCACCACCTGGCCGTCCAGGCTGATCTGGGCTTTGAGTTTGATCAGGTAGGCCGGCAGGCTCGTTGGCAGTTGGTCGGGGCGTATCGGGCTGCCGTCTGCGTTCGGATTGGGCAGGTAGCTGGCGATCACGTCTGCATCGGCCTGGGTGGCCGGGATGTAGCTCAGCGTCAGGCGTTTGCCTGTGAGGTTGCTGGTTTTTTCTGTGTAGGTCAGCAACGGCGCGCCGTTGGCGGTCAGTTCGTATTTGAATTTGTGTTGCAGCGCTGTCGGTACCGCGCTGGCCTGCGCACCCAGTTGCACCACCGGGT
>JBFWUB010000016.1:0-97490 GCA_050247515.1 Ramlibacter sp.
CAACGAAAGGAGAAACGATAACGTCGACGTTAGACTTATCCACAACCGAGTAGCCCGGCTACTCCACCAAGGGTGGGGTCAAAATTAGATGAAAAACCGGGGTCAGGATTCAGTGGAAATCAACAGTATGACGACAGCATCGATCCCAGCCAGTGCGGCTGCACGCCCGCGGGCGGCTGGTGCGCGGGCAGGCCGCGCCAGGCGGCGACGAAAAGCAGCGCAGCCAGCCCGGCCATCACGAAAAAGTTGGCCTGCCAGCCCAGACCCACATGCAGTTGTCCGCCCAGGATGGTGGCCGCCGGCGGGCACAGGCCCATGGCCATGCCGATCCAGGCCATGACACGGGTACGCGCCGGGCCGTGAAACAGGTCCTGCACCAGCGCGCGGCCAATCACCATGCCGGCCGCGGCGCCCGCGCCCTGCAGCACGCGTGCGGCCGTCAGCAGGGGCAGGGTGGGCGCCAGTGCGGCCAGCAAAGAGCCTGTGAAAGACAGCACCAGCCCCACCAGCAGCAGCCGCTTGCGGCCCCAGCGGTCCGACAGCGGGCCGTACACCAGCTGCAGGCAACCGTAGGTCAGTACATAGCCGCTGAAGGTGAGCTGCACCGATGCCTGGCTGGCGTCAAAGATGGCGCCCCATTCCTGCATGGACGGGATGCAGATCGTCATGGCCAGCAGGCCAAAGGCGAGCTGGCCGATCAGGTTGGCGATGAGCAGGGGGTTGGACGAGGGCGGTGGGGACATGAATGTGGGCCGGCGAGCCCCCACACTATAGACAGCATGCGGCCAACTGCAGGTTCAGAGCCCGATTGATGCACGCTTGCCCATCGCCGCGCGCCAGCGCACCAGGTGCGGGTGCTGCTCGCCGGGCCTGACCTTCACGATGCGGGCGAAGTCCACGGCCACCACGGCGGTGATGTCGGCGATGCTGAACTGGTCTGCTGCCACAAAATCGCGGCCGTCCAGCCGCTCGTTCAGCGTCACAAAAAACTGCTGCACGCGCGCCAGCCCGCGCTGGGCCAGCGCGGGAATTTGCGCATAGTCCACCGGGCCGGGCAGCGCGCGGTTGGCCATGGCAGGCGAGCTGTTGCGCAGCGTCTCGGCAATGGCCAGCAGGCCTTCAAATTCGATGCGCCACTGCCAGCTGGCGATCTCGGCCTTCTCCACCGGCGTCGTGCCCAGCAGCGGGGGCTGCGGGTAGCGCGCTTCGATGTAGGCCGCGATGGCCGCGTTATCGGTCAGCAGCAAGCCTTCTTCGGTGCGCAGCGCGGGTACGGTGCACTGCGGGTTGATGGCGCGGTAGGCGTCACCCATCTGTTCGCCGGTGCGCAGGTCCACCTGCACGGTGTCGTGTGCCACGCCTTTTTCGGCCAGCAGGATGCGGGCGCGGCGCGGACTGGGGGCGGTGGCGCAGTCGTACAGCGTGATCATGGCGTCAACTTGTCCTGCGTCCGCGTGTCGAAGTCGCTGGCGTCGTGGCGCTCGTGCAACTGGCTTGACGGCTCACCCTGTACCCGGTTGACCATGCGCCCGCGCCGCACGGCCGGGCGCAGCATCATCTCATCGGCCCAGCGCACCACGTTCGTGTAGGTATGCACCTGCAGGAATTCACCTGCGCCGTAGCTCAGGCCCTTGGCCAGCTGGCCGTACCAGGGCCAGATGGCCATGTCGGCAATGGTGTAGTCGTCGCCCGTGATGTAGCGCGTTTCGGCCAGGCGGCGGTCCAGCACGTCCATCTGGCGCTTGACCTCCATTGCATAACGGTCGATCGCGTACTGGATCTTCTCCGGCGCATAGGCATAGAAGTGGCCGAAGCCGCCGCCCAGAAACGGCGCACTGCCCATCTGCCAGAACAGCCAGCTCAGGCACTCGGCGCGCGCCGCGCCGCTTTCGGGCAGGAAGGCGCCGAACTTTTCCGCCAGGTACATCAGGATGGCGCCGGATTCAAACACCCGCTGCGGCTGCGCACCGCTGTGATCCACCAGCACCGGGATCTTGGAGTTGGGGTTGGCCGCCACGAAACCGCTGCCAAACTGTTCGCCCTGATCGATGCGGATCAGCCAGGCGTCGTATTCCGCTGCGCTGTGGCCCAGCGCCAGCAGTTCTTCCAGCATCACCGTCACCTTCACGCCGTTGGGGGTGCCCAGTGAATACAGCTGCAGCGGGTGCTTGCCCACCGGCAGTTCCCTGTCGTGGGTGGCGCCAGCGACGGGGCGGTTGATGTTGGCAAAACGGCCGCCGCTGCTTTGCGGGGGTGTCCAGACTTTCGGGGGAATATAGGGGGTGGGTGCGTTCATGAGTTGGGATGTTGCACGACTTTTGCCGACGCTGCACGGAGCATAGGCGCGGTGCAGCGACAATCGCCCCCTTGGACTTCCCTCTCATCACCGACCCGTACTTCTACGCTGTCGCCATCCCCGCCGTATTGCTGCTGGGCGTCAGCAAGAGCGGCTTTGGCGCAGGCTTTGGCTCACTGGCCGTGCCGCTGATGGCGCTGGCCGTCACGGTGCCGCAGGCCGCGGCCATCCTGATGCCGGTACTGCTGGTGATGGATTTGCTGGGCATGGCGGCCTTTCGCCATGACCTGGACCGCAAGCTGCTCAAGTTCCTGATCCCCTGCGCACTGGCAGGCACGCTGGTGGGCACGCTGCTGTTCAAGCTGCTGGACGCAAAGCTGGTGGCCGGGCTGGTAGGGGCGGTGACCTTGCTGTTTCTAGCGCAACGCCTGCTGTTCCCGCCCCGGGCTGACCATCCGCCGCCGCCGCGCTGGGTGGGTGCGCTGCTCACGGTCACGGCCGGCTTTACCAGCTTCATCGCCCACGCGGGCGGCCCGCCGCTGAACGCTTACCTGATCCCGCTGAAGCTCAAGCCGGTGGTGTTCACCGCCACGGTGGCCTTCCTGTTCTTTTTTGTGAACCTGAGCAAATGGATTCCGTATGCCTGGCTGGGCCTGCTGGACATGCGTAACCTGGCCACGTCCATCGTGCTGTTGCCGCTGGCGCCAGTGGGTGTTTTCGTGGGGGTACGCATCGCGCGGCGCATCAATGCGGTGCTTTTTTACCGCTTCATCTATGCCGGCATGTTCCTCACGGGGTGCAAGCTGGTGTGGGACGGCTTCTTTTGAGGCCCCGCACGGCTGCGGCTAACATAGCAGACAGCTGAGATTCCCCCCCAACTCCAAGGAGCAGGTCATGCCGGTTGTGGTTGTTGCCAATCCCAAGGGCGGTGTCGGAAAGTCCACGCTGGCCACCAACATTGCCGGCTACTACGCGAGCCAGGGTCACGCGGTCATGCTGGGTGACGCAGACCGCCAGCAGTCGTCCCAGTTGTGGCTGGGCCTGCGCCCGCCCGAGGCCCGGCCGATCAGCACCTGGGAGCTCACCGCCGACAACATCGTCAAGCCGCCCAAGGGCACGACCCATGTGGTGCTGGATACGCCCGCCGGCCTGCACGGAAAAATGTTCAAGGAAGTGCTCAAGCTGGCCGACAAGGTGATCGTGCCGCTGCAGCCCAGCGTGTTCGACATCTTCGCCACGCGCGCCTTCCTGGACGAGCTGGCCGAGCACCGCAAGGCCTCGCAGATGCAGGTGGGCATTGTCGGCATGCGGGTGGATTCGCGCACCATCGCGGCCGACAAACTGCATGAATTCGTGGGCAGCCTGGGCCTGCCGGTACTGGGCTACCTGCGCCATACGCAAAATTACATTCACCTGGCGGCGCGCGGCCTCACGCTGTTTGACGTGGCGCCCGGGCGTGTGGAGCGCGACCGCGAGCAATGGGCGCGCATCTGTCGCTGGCTGGACAACTGAGCCACCGCGCTGCCGCTACATTGGCAGCCATGAAAACCTTTCAGACCCTTGCAGAGCTGCCGCCGCTGGTGGGCCAGGAGCTGGCCGTCAGCGACTGGATCACCATCACCCAGGAACAGGTCAACCTGTTTGCCCAGGCCACGGGCGACCACCAGTGGATCCACGTTGATGTTGAAAAGGCCAGGGCCGGGCCGTTTGGCGCGCCGATTGCGCATGGATTCCTGACCCTGTCACTGATCCCGAAATTTTTTGAGTCGTCGTTTGAAATTGTGCAGACGCGCATGGGGGTGAACTACGGGTTGAACAAGGTGCGGTTCACCTCGCCCGTGCCGGTGGGCAGCCGCCTGCGCGCGCGCATGAAGCTGCTGGCCTGTGACCTGATCGACAACGGCGGCATGCAGATGACCTGGGGCGTCACCATCGAACGCGAAGGCGTGGACAAGCCCGTGTGCATCGCCGAATCGCTGTCGCGTCGCTACCCCTGAGCGGCTTGCGTGCGTAAAAAAAGCCCGGCATGGCCGGGCTTTTTTACGTGGGTGCGGTGCTTACATCACCGTCATTTCGCCTCGCGGGATGGTGCCGTTGCGCACGGCGGCGGCTGCTGCGGCGCGCACTTCGGCGCGCTCAGCCACCGACTGGGGCAGGGTGAACACGCCGGTGCTGCCGTTGCTGATCTTCACGGGGTTGCGGGCTTCGGCTTGTACTTCGGCGCGGCTGCGCTGGCTCTCGACCTGCACGGCAAACTGCGAGCCGTCAGCCTCGTCGGCGTGGGCACCGAAAGCGGCGGCGGACAGGGCGGCGATGGCGAAGATGTGAGCGGTTTTCATGAGAAGGATCCTTTTCAGTGGTTGATGACGTAATGGCCTCGATGAACTGCCTTCAGCGGCTTCTTTCTCATCGATGGTGTGGACTTTACGCAGCCAGGTGCAGTTTGGAAACTACATAGTCAATAATTGAACATTCCAGTATCTGCAATAATAAGATTTCATGTATCAGATTTGTTGCAAATGGATCGTTTCCTGTCGATGAAGGTTTTTCAGCGCGTGGTGGACGAGGGTGGCTTTGCGGCAGCCGCCCGGGCGCTGGACATGTCACCCGCCGCCGTGACCCGCACCGTCGCCGCACTGGAAGAGCTGCTGGGCGCGCGGCTGTTGCAGCGCACCACCCGCAAGCTGTCGCTGACCGATGCTGGCGAGGCTTACCTGCACCGGGTGCGCGGCATCCTGCACGATGTGGACGATGCCGAGGCTGCCGCCGCCGAGCACGCGCGCGAGCTGCAGGGCACCTTGCATGTGCTGGCCACGCCGGTGCTGGCGTCGTACTACCTGTCGCCACGCATCGCCACCTGGCATGCGCGCCACCCCAAGGTGCTGCTGGACCTGGCCATCGACCCGTTCCCGCAGTCGCGCATCGAAGAGCATGACGTGACCTTCCTGGTGGTGGATGAAGGCTTTGACGCCGACATCGTGGCACGCCCGCTGGCCACCACCGACTGGATTGCCTGCGCGTCGCCGCAGTACCTGGCGCGCGCCGGTACGCCGCAGGTTCCCCAGGACCTGTTGCGCCATGCGTTCCTGAAGTTCCAGTGGCCGCAAAACTCCGGCCACAGCGGCCGGCGCACGCGGCTGGTGCCCGCGGCCGGCGCCGCCAGCCCGGTGGAGCTGGACTGGGCGCCCGCGTTGCAGACCACCAGCTTCGACGTGCTGCTGCGCACGGCGCTGGACGGCGCGGGCATCACGTTCCTGTCGCGCCTGCTGGTAGCGCCCCACCTGGCGCGCGGCTCACTGGTGCATGTGCTGCCCGCATGGCTGTTCGGGCGCTTCACCATCTATGCGGCGTTGCCCACGCGCAAGTTCATGCCGGCGCGCACGCGCGCGTTCCTGGACTTTTTGTCGGAGTTTGCGCCGCAGACCAGCTGAGCACGCGCTCAGATGCGCACAAGCTGGCGCGAGGGCAGCCAGCCGTCAAAGCACGGCAGCAGCGCGTTGATGCGCCGCGCGGCCTCGGACTGGCTGTGGTGGCGGGCCACGCATTCATACAGGTCGCTGCGCAGCATCCACAGCTCGTGCGCGGACATCGCGGCCTGCACCTTGAACTGCAGGCGCTGTGCATCCATGGTGGTGCAGTCCGCCAGCACGGCGCGCAGGTGCTGGCGCACCTCGGTCAGCGGCATCTTGATGGCAAAGGCGGCCCGGCCGGCGTAGTCCCCTTGCACGGCGGGCGCGGGCAGTCCAAATGCTTTTCTCATGGCCATGATCACGGGGAATGCTCCACAGCCTTGTGGGCTGTCATTTGCTGCGCGGTGGGGTCTTCGCGCCGGACGTGGGGCGGTGTGCCCCGAAAGATGCCCAATTTTAAATAATTGAGGTTTAAAGTAAATGGACAGAAAGACACCCGCGGCGGCGGGTGACTTTTGCTGCAGCGGCATTAGCCGCGCTGATACAGGAGGCGGCAGGCGGCCTAAATGCCTGCTGCAGCGACTGTGTGCCGGCCGATCCATCGCCGGCCTCCAGCTCTTCGCCCTCTGACAGCGCGAGCTCCTGGTCGTTCTTCATCACGTCGGCGCTGACCTGCAGCAGCGCTGCGGGAACGCCGGGGGCGGGCAGGCCGGTGTCGCCTGCGCGACTGGGCAGGTCGCTGGCCAGCAGCTCGGCATCGGATGGCGGTGCGTACGAAAGCACTTGTTCCTGCGTTTGTTCCTGGGCCGCCGCCACAGGCGCCATCGTGTCCTGCACAGGGGCTGCCACTGCTACGGCTTTCTCTACGGAGGCGGCGGCCAGCAGGTAGGCGGATTGCACCTGTGCGCGCGCGTACTGCGACACGGGCCAAGCCAGGCGCTCTTTCATTCAACCGCTTCATGCCTGGTTGCACGGCAGCGCGCTGCTTACATCGCAAAGCCGTTTTGCCGCCAGGCCTCGAACACCGTGACAGCCACGGCGTTTGACAGGTTCAGGCTGCGCTGGCCGGCGCGCATGGGCAGGCGCAGCAGCTGGGCCGGGGGCAGTGCGTCGCGCAGCGCCGGCGGCAGGCCGCGCGTTTCCGCGCCGAACACCAGCCAGTCGCCGGGGCGAAAGGCCACCTCATGCACATGCCGTGTGCCGCGCGTGGTCATGGCAAACAGGCGATCCACGGGTGGCTGCATTGCGTCCAGCATCGCCTGCCAGCTGGCATGGCGAACGACCTGGGCATATTCGTGATAGTCCAGCCCCGCGCGGCGCATGAGGCGGTCTTCCATAGAAAAGCCCAGCGGTTCCACCAGGTGCAGCGCGCAGCCCGTGTTGGCTGCCAGCCGGATGACGTTGCCCGTGTTGGGCGGGATTTCGGGCTCGACCAGAACGATATTGAACATGGTGGGCAGTGTGCCTAGGCTTCGTCGGTGCGGGCCAGCACCAGCGCGCTCACGCTTGCCGCGCCGGTCTGGCGCAGTACAAGTGCCGCGGCGTGCAGCGATGCACCGCTGGTCATGACGTCGTCCACCAGCAGTACATGGCGGCCCTTGACGCGGCCCGCGCGTGACGGTTCCACCGCGAAGGCGCCGCGCACGTTGCACAGCCGGCCCTCGCGGTCCAGCGTACGCTGGGGCGCCGTGTGGCGGATGCGCAGCAAAAGCCCGGCATCGGTCTTCGCGGGCGCCAGGCGGCGTGCGATTTCCAGTGCCTGGTTGAAGCCGCGCTCGCGCAGGCGCTGCGCCGACAAGGGCATGGGCACCACGCAGTCAGCGGACTCCAGTGCTGGCTCGGCCCATGGGGCACTGCGCAGCAGGGTGGCCCAGGCCGACGCCCAGCCCGGTTGCCCGGCAAACTTGTAGCTGGCAATGGCACCCGACCATGGGAAGCCCCAACTCACGGCGGCAATGCAGCGGTCCAGTGGCGGCGGCTCTCGCCGGCAGGCGCCACAGCGCGTGACGCCCGGCGCCACCGGCAGCGCGCAGGTGCTGCACCGGGCCACAGGCTGCGCGAAACGGCCCACGCAGCTGTCGCACAGCGAACGCGCCGGCCAGCGCCTGCAGACCGCGCATTGCGCGGGCACGGCCCCCCAAGTCCTTGTAAACAGCTCACCAAGCATTGGCTCAATATACTCGGCGAAAGACCTTGCATGAGCCCGAACTTGGCCAACACACGCCCGCCCACGATTGACCTGCCAGCGGCCTTGCGCTGGGAGCGTGGCGCGCCGCCGCATACGCCCTGGTTGCACGAGGAGGTGGCCCGCCGAATGGAGGATCGCCTGCAATGGATACGGCTGCAACCCCGGTGCTGGGTGCATTGGGATGCGGTGCGGGGCGGCATGCAGGCGCATGGCCTGCTGGCGCGCCGCTACCCGCAGGCGGATTGCTTTGTCGTGCAACCCCAGCCCGCTGGCACGGTTGCGCACAAAGAAGCCCGGGCGCTGGTACCCCCGGCCCTGAGCCTGGCGCGCTGGAGCGGGGGCCGCACGCGCCTGGCCGAGCCTGCCGAAGGCACGGCGCAAATGCTTTGGGCCAACATGGCGCTGCATATGGCGGCGGACCCCCAGGGGCTGATTGCCCGGTGGCACCGGGCGTTGGCGGTGGACGGCTTTGTGATGTTTTCCGCGTTGGGCCCCGACACCCTGAGCGAACTCAGGCCGATCTATCAGGCCATGGGCTGGCCGCCGCCGGCCCATGAATTCACCGACATGCACGACTGGGGTGACATGCTGGTTCAGGCCGGCTTTGCCGAGCCGGTCATGGACATGGAGCGCATCGTGTTGACATGGGATTCGCCCCAGCGCCTGCTGGGCGAACTGCGCGCCCTGGGCGCGAACCTGCATCGCGGGCGTTTTGCCGCCCTGCGCGGGCGGCGCTGGAAGGCCGCGCTGGAGCACGCGCTGGCCGAGGGTCTGGCCCGGGCAGACGAGCATGGGCGCCTGGCGTTGACTTTCGAGGTCGTCTATGGTCATGCATTGAAGGCAGCGCCCCGCCTGCGCGTGAGCGAACAGAGCACCGTGAGCCTGCAGGACATGCGCGCGATGCTGCGATCAGACAGGGGCACCTCATGAAGGGCCCGGGCGATGCCCCGCGAATGGGCTCGGGGGTAAACCCGCGCTACAATTGTGGGTTGAGTTTGTGAGCGTCACCTGTGCCGAATCCCGTATTCCGCTTCGCCACTGTCTCGGGCCAGAACATCCACTGGTTCCTGAAACGCAATTGCTCGGTCACACCTGCCCAACTGGGTTGGCTGTACGCCTCGCTGTGTGTTGTGTCGCTCGGAATAGGAACGTTTTTCTGGTTTCAGGGTGCCAAACTGGTTTTGCCGTTTGCCTGGCTGGAACTGGTGGCGGTGGGCGCGGCATTCCTGGCGTATTCCCGGCATGCCACTGATGGCGAGCGGATTTCGCTGTCAGGGCGGCAGCTGGTGGTTGAGCTTGAAACCGCTGGCCGGCTGGAGAGGGCCGAGTTTGACCGCGATTGGGTTTGTGTGGAGCCTTCGGCGGGGGACCGCTCCCTGATTGCGCTGTCGGCGCGAGGGCGGTCGGTGAATGTGGGGCGCTTTGTGCGCCCCGAATTGCGTCCGGCGCTGGCGCGAGAGATACGGATGGCCTTGCGCGCGGCGTGAGGGTTAATTTGAGGCAATGAAGAAGTGAACACGATGAAGAGCATTTCCAGCAAATTGGCTTCACTGCTGCTGAACCTGGGCGTTGCCGCAGGCGCCTGGTTCAGTACAGCGGCTTGGGCTGTCAACGACCTGCCCGGTGGGCCTGCCGTGCGCCAGCTCAACCTGCATCCGCCCATCACCCGGATTGCCGAAGAGCAGCACTGGCTGCACAACTTCATGATGATCCTGTGCACGGTGATCTTCATCGCCGTGTTCGCGGTCATGTTCTATTCCATCTGGAAGCACCGCAAGTCGGTTGGCCACAAGCCCGCCAACTTCCACGAGTCCGTCACGGTCGAGGTGATCTGGACCGTCATTCCCTTCATCATCGTGATCCTGATGGCGCTGCCCGCCACCAAGGTGCTCGTTGCCTCCAAGGACACGACCAACGCAGACCTGACCATCAAGACCACCGGTTACCAGTGGAAGTGGGGCTACGACTACCTCAAGGGCGAGGGTGAGGGCATTTCCTTCATCTCGACGCTGGACAACACCCACCGCGAAATGTCCAACAACGGCGCCAAGGGCGACGTGCCTGACAACTACCTGCTCAAGGTCGACAACCCGATGGTCGTCCCCGTGGGCAAGAAGGTCCGCATCATCACCACCGCCAATGACGTGATTCACGCTTTTGCCGTGCCGGCGTTCGGCATCAAGGCCGATGCCATCCCCGGTTTCGTGCGCGACACCTGGTTCCGCGCCGAAAAGACTGGCGACTTCTATGGCCAGTGCCAGGAACTGTGCGGCAAGGAGCACGCCTACATGCCGATCCACGTCAAGGTCGTGACCGCCGAGGAGTACGCCAAGTGGGTGGACGTCGAGAAGAAAAAGATGGCCGCCAAGCTGGACGATCCCTCCAAGGTCTGGACGCTGGACGACATCATGAAGCGCGGCGAGAAGGTTTACGCGGCCAACTGCGCGGCCTGCCACCAGGCCAATGGCAAGGGCGCGGGCCCGATCAAGGCCCTGGACGGCGCGGCCGTGGTGCTCGACGCCGACCACGCCAAGGAAATCCAGGTCCTGCTCAAGGGGCAGAACAATGGCGCCATGCCGGCCTGGAAGCAGCTGTCTGACACCGACATCGCAGCTGTCGTGACCTACACCAAGAACAGCTGGTCCAACAAGACCGGCCAGCTCGTGCAGCCGGCTGAAGTGCTGGCCCAGCGCGGCAAGTAAGCCGCAGGCGTAACGGAAAAATTCCAAGGAAATCAAGATGAGTGCTGTCCTCGATCATCACGACCACGCCCACGACGATCATCACGACCATGCCCCCAGCGGCTGGCGCCGTTGGGTCTATGCGACCAACCACAAGGACATCGGTACGCTGTACCTGCTGTTTTCGTTCTTCATGCTGATGTTCGGCGGCGTGTTGGCGCTCCTGATCCGCGCCGAGCTGTTCCAGCCCGGCCTGCAGGTCGTGAACCCTGAGCTGTTCAACCAGCTGACCACAATGCACGGCCTGATCATGGTGTTCGGGGCGATCATGCCGGCCTTCGTGGGCTTTGCGAACTGGATGATCCCGCTGCAGATCGGCGCGGCTGACATGGCGTTCGCGCGCATGAACAACTTCAGCTTCTGGCTGATGATCCCCGCCGGCCTGATGCTGGTGGGCAGCTTCTTCATGCCCGGTGGCGCGCCCGCTGCCGGCTGGACGCTTTATGCGCCGCTGACGCTGCAGATGGGCCCGTCGATGGACGCCGGTATTTTTGCCATGCACATCCTGGGTGCCAGTTCCATCATGGGCTCGATCAACATCATCGTGACCATCCTGAACATGCGCGCTCCCGGCATGACGCTGATGAAGATGCCCATGTTCTGCTGGACCTGGCTGATCACCGCCTACCTGCTGATCGCCGTGATGCCCGTGCTGGCCGGCGCCATCACCATGACGCTGACGGACCGCCATTTCGGCACCAGCTTCTTCAACCCCGCCGGCGGCGGCGACCCGGTCATGTACCAGCACATCTTCTGGTTCTTCGGCCACCCCGAGGTGTACATCATGATCTTGCCGGCCTTCGGCATCATCAGCCAGATCGTGCCGGCCTTCAGCCGCAAGAAGCTGTTTGGCTACGCCTCCATGGTGTACGCCACCAGCTCCATCGCCATCCTGAGCTTCATCGTGTGGGCGCACCACATGTTCACCACCGGCATGCCGGTGACGGGCCAGCTGTTCTTCATGTACGCCACCATGCTGATCGCCGTGCCCACCGCCGTGAAGATCTTCAACTGGATCGCCACCATGTGGCAGGGCTCCATGACCTTTGAAACCCCGATGCTGTTTGCGGTGGGCTTCATCTTCGTGTTCACCATGGGCGGCTTCACCGGCCTGATCCTGGCCATGGCCCCGATCGACATACAGCTGCAGGACACCTACTACGTGGTGGCCCACTTCCACTACGTGCTGGTGGCCGGCTCGCTCTATGCGCTGTTTGCCGGTTACTACTACTGGGCGCCCAAGTGGACGGGCGTCATGTACAACGAAGCACGCGGCAAGATCCACTTCTGGTGGAGCCTGATCGCGTTCAACGTTACCTTCTTCCCGATGCACTTCCTGGGCCTGGCCGGCATGCCGCGCCGCTATGCCGACTACCCCATGCAGTTCGCCGACTTCAACGCGATCGCGACCGTGGGTGCCTTTGCCTTCGGTTTGGCGCAGGTGTACTTCTTCCTGTTCATCGTGGTGCCCACCATGCGCGGCAAGGGTGAAAAGGCGTCGCAAAAGCCCTGGGAAGCCGCTGAAGGCCTGGAATGGGAAGTGCCGTCGCCCGCGCCCTTCCACACCTTCGAAACGCCCCCGAAGCTGGATGCCACCGCCACCAAGGTGATTGGCTGAACGCCATGGCCATGACGCCCGAACAGAAAAAGAGCAACCTGCGCACGGGGCTGATCCTGGCCTCGATCGCGGCCGTGTTCTTCATTGGCTTCATGGTCAAGATGGTTGTACTGACGTCACGCTGAACCGGCTTGATCCATGAGCATCCACAGCGAAAACATCAAGATGGTGGGCAAGCTGGCCGTCGTGACGGCGGGCATGTTCGCGTTTGGTTACGCGCTGGTTCCGCTGTACAAGGCCATCTGCGAGATGACGGGCATCAACATCCTGTCGCTGTCCGAGCGTCAGGTGCCGGGCAACGGCGTGGCGGGGCGCGACGTCAAGCTTCCGGCCAACACGCAGGTGGACACCAGCCGCACGATCACGGTGGAATTTGACGCCAATGCGCGCGGGCCCTGGGATTTCAAGCCGGCGCAGCGCTCGGTGCAGGTGCACCCCGGCCAGCTCACGACGGTGATGTACGAGTTCCAGAACGTGCAGAACCGGCGCATGGCCGCGCAGGCCATCCCCAGCTATGCGCCCAACCAGGCGGCGGCGCATTTCAACAAACTGGAATGCTTCTGCTTCAACCAGTACACGCTGGAGCCCGGCGAAAAGAAGCACTGGCCCGTTGCTTTCGTGATCGACCCCAAGCTGTCCAGGGACGTCACGACGATTACGCTGTCCTACACCTTCTTTGAAGTTGGTGGCAAAACACCGCCGGCGCCCACGGCGAACGCAGCAGCCGTACTGAAGACAGAGGTGGGCTCATGAACGCCCCCGTGCAGGTCAAGCCCTCGTTCCTGCGCACGGTCAGGACCGTGGCCTGGTCGTTCATCGGCATTCGCAAGAACAGTGAATACAGGCAGGACCTGGCGCAGGCCAACCCCTTTCACATCATCGTCGTGGGCATTGGCGCCGCGGTGCTGTTCGTGGTGGGACTGATCCTGCTGGTCAACTGGGTGGTCAATTGACCGCCCGCCCCATGAAATCCAGTACAAGAATCCAAGAATCCGAGAGAGTCAGGAGCTGAAATGAGTTCAACCGCACACGGCACCACCCCTTATTACTACGTGCCCCAACCGTCGCGCCATCCCGTCATGGCGGCCATCGGGCTGTTCTTCGTGATTCTGGGCGCAGGCCAATGGATCAACGGCCATGACTGGGGAAAGTACTCGCTGTTCTTTGGCCTGGCCTGGTGGCTCTTTGTGCTGTACCAGTGGTTTGGTGATGCTATTCGCGAAAGCGAAGGCGGCCAGTATGGCTACAAGATCGATCTGTCGTTCCGCTGGAGCATGAGCTGGTTCATCTTCTCCGAAGTGATGTTCTTCGGGGCGTTCTTCACGGCCTTGTGGTGGGCGCGCTCGCATTCCGTGCCTGCGCTGGGCAGCCTCGAAAACGCCCTGTTGTGGCCCGACTTCAAGGCCGTCTGGCCCAGCGTCGTGGCTGGCGCCACGGCCTCGCCCGCGGGCATCGTCGAGCCCTTCCAGACCATGGGCCCGTTCTGGCTGCCCACGATCAACACAGCGCTGCTGCTGACGTCCGGCGTGACGCTGACCATCGCCCACCACGCGCTGCGCGAAAACCAGCGCGGCAAGACCATCGCGTTCATGTGGATCACCGTGCTGCTGGGCGTGACCTTCCTGGGCGTGCAGGGATATGAATATTTCCATGCCTACACCGACCTGAACCTCAAGCTGTCGTCGGGCGTGTTTGGCTCCACCTTCTTCATGCTGACCGGTTTCCACGGCTTTCACGTGTTCGTGGGCATGCTGATGCTGCTGTTCATCACGCTGCGCCTGCAAAAGGGCCATTTCACGGCAGACAGGCATTTCGGCTTTGAAGGCGCCGCCTGGTACTGGCACTTTGTGGACGTGGTCTGGCTGGGCCTGTATGTGCTGGTCTACTGGATGTAAGCGCCGAACCCATGAAAAAAGCGCCGTGAGGCGCTTTTTTTGTTGGGGCATGCCGCCGGTTCACTTGCCGGCTGGCAGGCCCGTGGGCTGGATGTAGCCCAGTTTCCACGCCACCAGGATGCAGATGAACAGCAGGATCGAAAAGCCCACACGGAACGCGAGCGCGCGCGCCATGTTGCTGGTTTTGGCCTTGCCGCCGGTGCCATCCTTCATCATGAAATACAGGGCTGAGCCAAGGCTGCCCAGGATGGCGATGAACGCGAACGCGACCAGATATGTCATGGGAGGGATTATCCCGTGACTGCGGCACGCCGGCGTTTCTGGTTGATCACACTGGCCACGGCTGCCGCCATGGCGCTCACATCGGTGCTGGGGGTGTGGCAACTGTCGCGCGCCGCCCAGAAGCAGGCGTTGCAGGCCGCGACGGACGCGAGCAAGGCGCTCGTGGCCCTGGACAACGAGCAGGTGGCGGCCATTGACGACGCTGCCGCGCACCTGCACCGCTCTGCGCGCCTGCAAGGCCGCTGGCTCGCGCTGTACAGCGTGTACCTGGACAACCGCCAGATGAATGGCAAGCCCGGCTTTTACGTGATGACGCCGTTGGTGCTGGAGGGCAGCGGTGCGGTGCTCATGGTGCAGCGCGGCTGGGTACAGCGCAATTTTGTGGAGCGCGAGCGCCTGCCGCCGGTGCAGACGCCGACAGGCATGGTGCAGGTGTCCGGTCGCATTGCGCCGGCGCCGCCGCGGCTTTTTGAGTTCACCAGTGCCGCACCTGTCGCGGGGTCTTCCGCCATCCGGCAAAATCTGGACCTGGCCGCGTACAGCGCTGAAACCCGCCTGGCGCTGCGGCCCTTCACCGTGGTGCAGACTGGCGAGGCTTCGCAAGGCCTGCTTCGCGAATGGCCCGAGCCAGCCGCGGGCACGGGCAAGCACTACGGTTACGCATTTCAATGGTTCGGTCTTGGCGGCCTCATGGGCGTTCTTTATGTCTGGTTCCAATTCATCGCCCCCCGGCGCAAAGCCCGCAGCGCGTGACGAGCCCCTGGGGCTGACCGTGCATTCGCTGCCCGCGCCGCAGGAGGCCATTGCGGCCGATGCGCGGCGCACGGCCATGGGCCGCTGGAAGATGATGGCCGTATTGCTGGTGTGCGCCGCGCCGGTCATTGCGTCGTATTTCACTTACTACGTCATACGCCCCGAGGGCCGGCGCAACTACGGCGAGCTGATCGACCCGCAGCGCCCGGCCCCGGCGCTGGCCACCACGGCGCTGGATGGCACGCCGTCCACGCTGGCTCAGCTCAAGGGCCAGTGGTTGCTGGTCAGCGTGGCAGGCGGTGCCTGTGACGCAACCTGCGAAAAGCACCTGTACCTGCAGCGCCAGCTGCGCGAGGGCCTGGGCAAGGACAAGGACCGGCTTGACTGGGTGTGGCTCGTGCCCGACGCGCAAGGCATCAAGCCCGAATTGCTGCCCGCCATCAGGCAGGCCACCGTGCTGCGCGTGGATGGCACCCAGCTGGCGCAGTGGCTGGCGCCGGCCGCCGGTCGCGAGCTGCGCGACCACCTGTACGTGGTGGACCCGATGGGCAACTGGATGATGCGCTTTCCGGCCGTGAACCTGGACGCCCAGGTGGACACGGCATCCGCCGCAAAGATCAAGCGTGACCTGGAGCGGCTGATGCGCGCCTCCGCGTCATGGGACAAGGCAGGCCGCCCCTGATGGACACCCAGCCGCTGTACGACCTGGCGCCCGCCGCGCGGCTCATGCTCATGGGCGTCGTGATTGCGCTGGGCCCACTGGCCTGGGTATGGCTGCGCAACCGCGACGCCGAGCCTGCGCGGCGCCTGCGCTCGCTCACGCTGCTCACATTGTTCCTGACGTTTGACCTGGTGCTGTTTGGCGCGTTCACCCGCCTGACCGATTCGGGTCTGGGCTGCCCTGACTGGCCCGGCTGCTATGGCAATGCCAGCCCGGTGGGCGCACGCGCGGAAATCACCGCGGCCCAGACGGCCATGCCCACCGGCCCGGTGACCCACGGCAAGGCCTGGATCGAAATGATCCACCGATACCTGGCCACCGGCGTGGGCGTGCTGATCCTCACGCTGGCCGTCACCACCTGGCTGCAGCGCGGGCGCAACCAGGGCGGCGTGCCGGTGAGCCCCTGGTGGCCGACGCTCACGCTGGTGTGGGTGTGCGTGCAGGGCGCGTTTGGCGCCCTGACGGTGACCATGAAGCTCTTTCCCGCCATCGTCACGCTGCACCTGCTGGGTGGCTTGGCGCTGTTGGCCCTGCTGTGCGTGCAGGCCGTGCGCTATGCGCAGGCGTGGCATGAGACCACGCCCGTGCCGCTGTCGGCCACCACGCGCTGGCTGCTGATCGCCACCTTTGCGGCCGTCTGGATGCAGGTGGCGCTGGGCGGCTGGGTCAGCACCAATTACGCGGTGCTTGCCTGCAATGAGTTCCCCCAGTGCCAGAACAGCTGGTGGCCGTACATGGAGTTCCGTGAAGGCTTCACGCTGTGGCGCGAACTGGGCAAGACGGCCGCGGGCGAGCACATCGGCTTTGGCGCTCTCACGGCCATTCATTACACACACCGGCTGGCGGCCTATGGCGTATTTGCACTGCTGGGCCTGCTGGCCTGGCGGTTGCGCCATGTGCATGCGCTGCGCACGCAGGCCCGCTGGATCGCGGGGCTGGCGCTGTGGCAGTTCGTCACCGGTCTGTCCAATGTGGTGCTGGACTGGCCGCTGGTGGCCGCCGTGTCGCACACTGGTGGCGCGGCCGCGCTGGTGGTGGTGCTGACCTGGGCGCTGTGCGAAAGCCGCTTTGCGACGGATACTGTGAGCGCCTCCAACCTCAACGCATCGAGTCTGTCGGCATGAGCAGCACAGCAACCCAGACCCTCCAGCCGCCCTCGCGCATCCGGCAGTTCAACGCGCTGACCAAACCGCGAGTGATCCAGCTCATCGTGTTCTGCGCGCTCATCGGCATGGTGCTGGCGGTTCCGGGCATGCCCTCCTGGGCCGAAGTGCGACTGGCCGCGACAGCCTGCCTGGGCATCTGGCTGGTGGCCGGTGCCGCCGCCGCCTTCAACTGCATTGTTGAAAAGGGCATCGACGCCAAGATGAAGCGCACCTCGTGGCGACCCACGGCCAAGGGCGAGCTGAGCGACTGGCAGACGCTGCTGTTCTCGGCCGTGCTGTGTGCAATCGGATCTTGGCTGCTGTATGTCTGGGTCAACCCGCTGACCATGTGGCTCACGTTTGCCACCTTTGTCGGCTACGCGGTGATCTACACCGTGATCCTCAAGCCGCTCACGCCGCAGAACATCGTGATCGGCGGTGCATCGGGCGCCATGCCGCCGGTGCTGGGCTGGGCCGCCATGACGGGAGACGTGGGGCCCGAGGCGCTGATCCTGTTCCTCATCATCTTCCTGTGGACACCGCCGCACTTCTGGGCGCTGGCCCTGTACCGGGTGGAGGACTACCGCAAGTCGGGCCTGCCCATGCTTCCAGTCACGCACGGCAACGAGTTCACGCGGCTGCAGGTGTTGCTGTACACGCTGGTGCTGTTTGCCGCCTGCCTGATGCCGTTTGCCTATGGCATGAGCAGCTGGCTGTACCTGGTGGCGGCGATCGGGCTGAGCCTGGGCTTTACCTGGTACGCCTTCATGTTGTGGCGCAATTATTCGGATGCGCTGGCGCGCCGTACCTTCCGCTTTTCACTGATCCACCTGAGCGCGCTGTTTGCAGCCCTCCTGCTGGATCACTATATTTTCTGAGGCCCCATGAAGCGCAGAACCCTTGTTCAGTCCCTTGCCCTGGGTGCCACGGCGGCCCTGGTGGCTGCCTGCTCACCCGACAAGCCGCAATTCCGCGCCATTGACATCACGGGCGCGGAATACGCGCGCGACTTCAATCTGACCGACCACAACGGCCAGCCACGCAGCATCAAGGACTTCGCAGGCAAGGTGGTGGTGGTGTTCTTTGGCTTCACGCAATGCCCCGATGTGTGCCCCACCGCGCTGGCCGAGCTGGCCGAGGTCAAGCGAACGCTGGGCAAGGACGGCGACAAGCTGCAGGGCATCTTCGTCACGGTGGATCCCGAGCGCGACACGCCCGAGGTTCTCAAGGGCTACATGGCCAACTTCGACCCCAGTTTCCTGGCGCTGCGCGGCACGCCCGAGCAACTGGCCGCCATGGCCAGGGACTACAAGGTGTACTACAAGAAGGTGGACGGCAAGACGCCCACCAGCTACACCATGGACCATTCCGCAGGCAGCTTTGTGTACGACACACAGGGCCGCATCCGCCTGTACACGCGCTATGGCAGCGGTGCGCAGGCACTGGCGGACGATATCCGGCTGCTGCTTAAGTCTTGAGCGACGCGCAATAGCCAGCTTGAGCGCCGCCGGGCCGCCCCAAGGCGCGAAGGCCCCCTTGGGGGGCAGCGACCCACACGAAGTGGGGGAGCGTGGGGGCTTGTTTATTGCGCCTTGATGCCGCGCATGGCGATCACGCCACCCAGCAGGTTGGTGTCGGCCTTGATGCGATTGGCCAGGCCTTCGGACGAGGTGCCGGCCACCTGCCAGCCTTGCTGGAACAGCTTCTGGCGTACCTCGGGTGAACGGGCAATCTCGCTGATCAGCCCGGACAGCTTGGCCACAATGGGCTTGGGCAGGGACGCCGGGCCGGCGGCCGCCGTCCAGATCTCCAGCTGGAAGCCGCGCACACCGCCTTCGTCCAGACTTGGATACTCGGGCACCAGCGGGCTGCGGCTGACCGACGTGACGCCCACCGCCTTGAGCTTGCCCGCGCGGATCTGCGCGGCGGCCAGGCCCGGGGGCAGCAGCGACAGATGGATCTGCCCGCCGATCATCGCGTTGATCACCTGCGGGTTGCCGGGGTAGGGCACGTGCACCGGGTTGATGTTGGTCCTGGTCTTGAGCAACTCCATGCCGATGTGGCCTACGGTTCCTACGCCGGGCGTACCGTAGCTCCATTTGTCGCCGGCATTGCGCGCGGCCAGGAAAAACTCCTGCGCGGTGTTGAACGTGGCTGTGGCTGGCGCGGTGAGCATCAGCGGCGCGGTGCCAATCAGGCTGATGGGTGCCAGGTCTTTCAGCGGGTCGAACGGCGTGGCCGGGTTGAGCATCCTGGCGATGGTCATGTTGCCGTTGATCATTACGCCGATGGTGTGGTCGTCAGTGGACTTGGCCACGGCGTCGGCGGCAATGTTGCCGCCGGCGCCCACGCGGTTTTCCACGACCACCGGCTGGCCCAGCGCCCTGGACAGGGGCTCGGCAATCGTGCGGGCCACCAGGTCTGGCGTGGAGCCGCCGGGAAAGCCCACGAGCAGGCGCACAGGTTTGGTCGGCCAGTTCAGCGGTGCTGCCGCGGCCACCTTGGCGGGCTTGGCGGGCGCCTGCGCCAGGGCTGCGCCGCTGGCCACGGCAATGGCGCCCAGAAGGGCAGCACGGCGGGAGAGGGTTTGGGTCATGAGTCGGATCTTTCTGGAATTGGAAATTGCAGGGCAGCAATGCTACGGGCCACGGCTTGATCCGGGGTCAGATACTGGCCATGCGGATGGACTTGCGCTGGTCCTGGGCCATGTCATTGACCACGCCTTGCAGCCATTGAACGCAGGCGGCCGCGTCCCGCTGGCCTTCCGGTAGCATGGCCACGGCCACGTGAAACCGCAGCGTCACGCCTGCCGGCAGCACTTCGGATTCGCGCAGGCCGCTGGCTACCACGCGCGTGGCGCAATCCTGCGCGGTGACATCGCTGGAGGGCCCTTCCAGCAGCAGGGCAAAGTGCTGATCACCCACGCGGGCGGCCATGTCCACGTCGGCAATGCAGCGGCGCAGCCGTGACGCGGCCAGAACCAGCGCGCGGTCACCGGCTTCCTTGCCGTGCTGCGCGACGATGGCGTCATGGTTGGACAGCCGCACCGCCAGCAACGCACAGCGGTAGCCCTGGCTGCGACTGCGGGCCAGCGCGCCTTCCAGGCGGGCCACCAGTGTGCGCGTGTGCGCCAGCCCTGTCAGCGGGTCAGTGCGCGACAGCGCTGCCGCGCGCACCTGGGCTTCGCGCCTGAGCGTGCCACGCAGGCTCAATGCATAGAACAGGATAGGCATTTCCAGGGCGGCGCCGATCGTGAGGCCATAGCGCGTCAGGCCGCTGGTGGGGATCAGGTTGAGCCCGCGCGCCAGCGGGAACAGCGCCATTACCACCACCGGCAAAAAGCCCAGGGCGATCACGCGGATGGCCGGGTCGTCGGCCTGCGCCCACACCATGCCAATCAACACCATGATGAGCGCCAGCGCCGCCACCGTCAGCAGCATCACGGCGGCGAAGGTCGGACGCGACTGCATCACCGTGTCGAGTGCCACAGCCGCCAGCAGCAGGCCGATCAGCGCCCATGCGGCCAGGTCCAGCCGGCGCGAAAAACGCGCGGGCTCGGTCACCATGCGCACAAACCACAGGCCCACGGCCGACGAGATCCCTGGCAGCACAAAGGTGGCATGGAAGTTCCAGGTCAGCCAGTCTGTCCAGACATGCTGCGCGCCCACGCCCAGATAGGCCAGCTGCCCGATGCCCAGCGCCAGCACATAGACGGCGTAGGCGGCGAAGATGCGGTCGCGAAACGCGGCGGCATTGGCGGCCGCCACCACAGTGATCAGCGCCGCCAGGCCGAAATAGGCGCCCAGCAGGAACTGCTCGCGCTCGCGCGATGCGGTCACCGTGGCCTGGTTGACGATGGCAATGGGCGTGGCGAAATTCACGCGTGCGTGTTCGATACGCAGCCAAAAGCGTGTGACGTCGCTGTGGTGCCCCGACACCTCGAAGGTGGGAAAGCGCCCGGGCAGCGGCCAGGCCGACACGGGGCGCGTGTCGCCTGCTTCCTGCATGACCCAGCCGCCTTCAGGGGCGCGGTGGAAAAGCTGCACCCGGTCCAGTCCGGACGATGCCAGCTCCAGGAACCAGTGGCTGTCGGCGTCCTGCGCCCGCACGTCAAAGCGCACCCACAACGCCTTGCCGTCGATGTTGTATTGCGCCGCGGGCCTGCGCACGGCCCAGGCGGTGGTCGCATCGGTCGCCACCTGGTCTATCGTGGCCGCGCCCGTCGGGTCCACCCAGAAGACGCTGCGCCCGTCCAGTGACACCAGGGGCACCTGCGCCGCCAGCTCGATGGGCCCGGGCAGTTGCTGGGCGGCCGCCCCTTGGAACAGACCCAGCAGCCAAAGCAACCCCGCCCAACAGATGTTCTTGTAATTCACGGCGAAATTGTTGCAAAGAAAAGGCCCGGAAATTCCGGGCCTGGGGCGCGATACCAAGGGTTACGTATCCACGCGGGGCTGTCAGGCGTAAGCCGCCAGTGCCTTCTTCATCTTCTTCATCGCGGCGACTTCGATCTGGCGGATACGCTCTGCGCTCACGCCGTACTCGGCCGCCAGATCGTGCAGCGTGAGGCCGCCCGAGCCGTCGTCATTGACCTTGAGCCAACGCTCTTCCACGATGCGGCGGCTGCGCGGGTCCAGGGCCTCCAGCGCGGTGGCAATGCCGTCGCTGGCCAGCACGTCGCGCTGGCGCGATTCCATCATCTGCGTGGGCTCATGGCTGGCATCGGCCAGGTAGGCAATCGGGCCAAAGCCTTCTTCGCCATCGTCATTGGGCACCGGGTCCAGCATCACGTCGCCGCCGGACATGCGCGTTTCCATCTCGATGACTTCCTCGCGCTTGACGTTCAGCTCTTTCGCCATCACGTCAATCTGGGCGTCGGTCAGCGTCTCCCGGTGGGTTTCCACGTCGGCGTCGTCCTTGAAGCCCTGCTTCATGGAGCGCAGGTTGAAGAACAGCTTGCGCTGGGCCTTGGTCGTGGCGACCTTGACCATGCGCCAGTTCTTCAGGATGTATTCATGGATTTCGGCCTTGATCCAGTGCAGCGCATAGCTCACCAGGCGCACGCCCTGGTCGGGGTCAAAGCGTTTGACGGCCTTCATCAGGCCGATGTTGCCTTCCTGGATCAGGTCGCCGTGGGGCAGGCCATAGCCCAGGTACTTGCGCGACACCGACACCACCAGGCGCAGGTGCGACAGCACCAGCTTTCCGGCGGCTTCGAGGTCGTTGGTTTCCTTGAGTTTGCGCGCGAACGTCTGCTCTTCCTCCAGCGTGAGCATGGGCAGGCGGTTGACGGCAGAGATGTACGCGTCCAGATTGCCCAGCGAGGGCACCACAGCCCAGGGGTTGGCAACGGTCAGCGCGGCGGTAGAGGCTCCAGTCAGGTTTGACATACCAGAACTCCTTTCAAGTCCCAAATATTAGCACTCCTATGGATCGAGTGCTAATTGCAGAGTTCAATCCAATGGATAGCGAAGTTCTTAAGGGTAAGCCCGCATTCTTAGCCGACTGTGAGTGGTAAGTGAATTTTTGTAAGTTAGCGCATGCTATCTTTTTGCCGCTGCAGCCGGCGGACCACCCAGCGCGAAACCAGCGGCACCAGGGCCAGCAGCGCCAGCGCGCCCAGCACGCCGGGGCTGAGCAGGCCCTGCAGGGAATCCAGCCGGGCCAGCTCCCGCCCCGCGTTCACATAGGCGGCCGTGCCGGGCAGCATGCCGACAAAGCTGGTCCAGGCAAAGGTGGATGCGCGCATGGGCACCACACCGGCCATCAGGTTGACCGGCACAAACGGGATCACCGGCAGCAACCGCAGCGACAACATATAGAACGCGCCGTCGCGCGCCAGCGCATCGGCGAACGCGGCGGTGCGCCCGCCCAGGCGGCGCTGCACCAGCGGGCGCAGCAGGTGGCGCGCGGCCAGCATGGTCAGCAGCGCGCCGGTGGTGAACGCCAGCGTGGCCAGCAGGCTGCCCCCCACCAGCCCGAAGGTGGCACCCGCCAGCAGCATCAGCACCGCCGCGCCCGGCAGGCAGGCGGCGGTCAGCAGGGTGAACACCGCAAAGTAGCCCAGCACCACCGCCAGCGGTGCGCGGGCGTAGGCCTGGGCAAACCCGGTCTGCGCCGCGCGCACGTCTTCCATGCGCAGGTACTGCCAGGGCATCCATACCCAGCACAGCAGGCAGACGGCGGCCAGCGCCAGCAGCAGCGCCCCTGCGGGCCAGCGCGGTGCGCGCGCGGGCGTCATGGCGCGGCCCCGGCGTGCAACGCCAGCAGCTGTGCGCGCTGCGCCATGGTGTGCTGGTAGCCCTGCGCCAGCGCCATTTCGCGCCAGGCCCGCCGCATTCCGGCGTAGTAGCCGATGTCCGGGTGCAGCACCAGGTCGGCGCTGCGGGCGTCGGGCAGGGTCAACGCGCGCTTGCGCAAGTCGGCTTCGCGCCAGCGTTCGGTGCCGGGCGGGGCCTTGTCTTCGTGGGCAGATACATCCACCGCCAGCACGCGCCGCGCGCCCAGGCTGCGTGCCAGGCGCGCCGGCAGGGGCAGGGCCAGGTCGGCGTCCAGGTAACGCTGGCCCAGGATCGTTACCGGCTCAAAGCGGCCCTCGATCGAACAGGCCGCCTGAATGGCCACACCGGCGCGGCCGTGGGTGAAGGCCACGGGCTGGCGGGTGACCTCGTGCAGGGCCACGGCGGCAAATGCGGTGTCCAGCTGCTCCAGCCGGCGCTGGCCCGCGAGGTCGTCAAACCAGCGCACCAGGCCCGATGCGTTCAGCCAGGCATCACCGGCCACCTGCGGGCGCACCACGTCCATCACATCCACGTCCAGCGCCAGCTGCTCGATGCGCCGCATCGGCAGCCCCGCGGCATACAGGCCGCCCACCAGTGCGCCGACCGACGAGCCCACGACCAGCGCAGGCTGCAGGCCCAGCTCATGCAGCGCCTTGAGCACCCCCACATGGGCAAAGCCGCGCGGCCCACCCGAGCTGAGCACCCAGGCCACACCCGGCGGCACGGCCAGCGGGGCGGAGCGGGGTGCGTCGGGGCCGTCATGGGCACCACCGCAGCCGGTCAAGCCGGTGGCGGCCACTGAAACAACCGCGCTCACGCCCGCGCCCAGCACCCATCGGCGTGGCAGGTGGGGAGGCAGGTGGGGTGGCGTTGTGTGCATGGCCAGCCCTCAGGCCACCAGCGTGATGGGCTCCAGCGCGTCGCCGCTGGCCAGGATGCGGCCGATCACGGCCGTGTGTTCGTAGCCCGCCTGGCGCAGCGCGGCCACGCAGTCGGGCACGCGGTCCGCCGGCACGCTGGCCAGCAGGCCGCCCGCGGTTTGGGGGTCAAACAGCAGCGAGTAGCGCGGGTGGTTCACAAATTCAGCCTGGTTGCGCAGGGCGCGGCGCAGCCGCACATTGGCCGGCGCCAATGAGCTGGTGATGCCCGCGGCGACGCATTCCTCGGCACCATCCATCAGCGGCAGCGCGTGCAGCCAGAGCTCGGCGTCCACGCCGGATGGTTTGGTCATCTCCACCAGGTGGCCCAGCAGGCCAAAGCCGGTCAGGTCGGTGCAGGCGGTGGCGCCGTGCGCCAGCAGCACCTGGGCGCCGCGCTGGTTGGACACCACCATGGATTGCAGCGCGGCATCTATCCAGCGCCCGCGCGCGGCGCCGCGCGCATGGGCCGCAAACAAGGTGCCGGTGCCCATGGGCTTGGTCAGGATGAGCGCGTCCCCGGGTTTCAGGCCGCCCTTGCGCAGCACGGTGCGCAGGTCATCGTCCACCAGGCCGTTGATGGCAAAGCCCAGGGCCAGCTCCTTGCCCTCGCCGGTGTGGCCGCCCACCAGCGCGCAGTTGGCGGCGTTCAGCACCTCCATGGCGCCGGTCATCATCTGGAACAGCAGGTCTTCGACCTTGGACTCCAGCCCCGGCGGCACCGTGACCACGGCGGTGGCCGACTGCGGCTCGCCGCCCATGGCAAACACGTCGCCCAGCGCGTGGTTGGCCGCGACCTTGCCAAACAGGTAAGGGTCGTCAATGAACGCGCGAAAGAAGTCCACGGTATGCACCATGGCCTTGCCGGGTGGCACGCGCACCACGGCTGCGTCGTCCGGCGCATGCAGGCCGATCACCACGTCGTCGCGGTCCACCGGGTGCAGTGCGCCCAGGGCACGCTGCAGCACCGTGGCGCCCACCTTGGCGCCGCAGCCGCCGCAGCGCATCGCAATGGCCGAGATCGCCTGCTGCGACTCATCGGCCGTCAGCGCCAGCTGCGGGGCAGCAGGCGCGCTGCGCTGTGCGTTCATGGGCGGGAACTGGCTGAAGCGCTGCATGAAGCGGCGGTCGATCCAGTCCTTCCAGCGCCAGACCCATTCACCGCCCAAGCGCAGGCCCAGCGGACCCTGGCCGCGCGACGCCACCGCATAGCGGTCGCCGGTGCTGATCAGGGCCAGCCAGTGGCGCTGCGGCCGGTAGGGGCGCAGCGGCTCGCCGCGCGCGCTGCGGCGCAGGTTGTCGGCCAGCGGTGGGCCCATGCGCACGGCAAACACGCCGGCCTTTTCCAGCGCGCGGGGCTCAAATGCCGCCACATCGCCGGCAGCGAAGATGCGCGCATCGTTCACGCTTTGCAGCTGGGCATTGACGCGCACAAATCCGCTGTCGTCCAGCGCCAGCCCTGTGCTGCGCAGCCACGCGGGGCCGCCGGCCTGCGTGACCCACATGATTTCGTCGGCAGCCAGCGTCTGGCCTTCCATGGTGGCCAGCTGGCCGGCGGTGACTTCGCGCACCTCGGCGCCGGTGTGTACCTGCACGCCGCGCTCGGCCAGCACCCGCGCAAAGCGCGCGCGCACGCCGGCGTTGTGCGTGGGCATGATGTGCGCGTCGCGCGTGAACAGGTGAAACACCAGCTCGTCCGGATTGCGCCCCAGCGCCTGCAGCTCGCGGCGCAGCCGGTACTGCATGGCCAGCGTCAGCTCCACCCCGCCCGCGCCGCCGCCCACCACGGCGATGGTGGTGGTGCCCGCATGGGCGCGCACCCGCTCCAGCAGCGCCAGCCAGCGCTGGTTGAACTGGTGGATGGGTTTGACCGGCACCGCATGCTCGGCCGCGCCCGGCACGCGCGCCACCTGCGGCGTGGAGCCGGTGTTGATGGCGCACAGGTCGTAGGGCACCGGCGGGCGGTTTCGGCACAGCACCTTGCCCGCCGCGCGGTCAATGCCAATCACTTCGTCACGGTAAAAGCGCGCACCGGCAAACACCGCCAGGCGCCCGAGGTCGATGTGCACATCGTCGTAGCCATAGTGGCCGGCAATGTAGCCCGGCAGCATGCCTGAATAGGGCGTGTGGGCGTCGGTGCAGATCAGCGTGAGGCGCACGCCGGGCTCGGGGTTCATGCCAAACCGGCGCAGCACACCCACATGGCTGTGGCCACCGCCAATCAGCACAATGTCGCGCAGCACGGGTGAGTCGGTCGATTGCATCAGGGCTTCCAGAGTTGGTCGACCAGGCGGCACAGCGCGGCCTGTTCGGTGCCGGGTTCAAACAGGGGTGCGCGCCGCGCGCACTGCGCGGTCAGCCGCGCCATCAGGTCGCGCGGGCCGGGGTGCGCAAGGCCTGCATGGCAGCGCCGCAGCAGCGCGGCCAGGCCGGCCGCATCGCCCGGTTCAAAGTGGCCCGCGTAGCCCGTGCCCAGCATGCCGGTGTTGCCGTCAATGCGCGAGGCCAGCACCGGCGTGCCGCAGCGCACGGCCTCCATCACCACATGGGCGCCGCCTTCCATGCGGCTGGCATGCACCAGCAGGTGGGCGCGCTGGATGTGCCGGCGCGTGGCCTCATGCGCCAGCGCGCCCAGCCAGCGGTAGCCAGGGCATTCGCGCATGGTGCTGCGCGCGGCGCGGCCCAGCGCCGCGTCCAGCGGCGCGCCGATATGGTCGATGCGGATGCCGGGCTCGTTGCGCAGCAGCCGCGCGGCGGCCATCAGCGTCAGCGGGTCTTTCTCTTCGCGCAAATGGCCCACCATCACGGCGCGCAGGTGGCGTAGTGTCTTGGGCAGGGTGGCGCGCCGTGACGTGGACTGGTAGATGACGCGGGCCTTGGCGCGCAGCGCTGCGGGCAGGGCCTGCGGTGCCTGGTCCTGCAGCACCACCAGCCGCTGGGCTGCGCTGGCGCTGGCGCGCGCCTGCGCGCTGTCTGCCAGGTCGCGGTACAGGTCGGTGCCGGTCAGCACCACGGCCAGGCCGCGCGCGCCGCGGCGCGCGGCCCAGGCCTGCACGGCCGGGGCAGATTTGCGCGCGTGCAGGGCCAGCATCACGTCGTCAGTGTCCGCCGCGGCGTCGGGCCAGTCGCGCACGATGCGGGCAGAATGGCAGGCACCGAGCATGCGCTGCCAGCGCCGCGCGGTCTGCCAGTTGCCGTTGTTGGCGTCCGCCAGCGCGGGGCTCACGATCACGACGTTCGCTCGGTTCATGAAAGGGTTATAGCTTGATTGCCAGCGCCACACACCCGGCTGCCCGCGATGCCCGCACGGGCGGTGCCGCCGCGCTGGCCCAGGCCCTGCGCGCCACGCGCGAACGCACGCTGGGCCTGCTGGCGGCCTGGCAGCAGGCGCTGCCCGATCTGCGCGTGCCGTATGCCGGCGAGCTGAACCCCCCGCTGTGGGAGCTGGGCCATGTGGGCTGGTTCCAGGAATGGTGGATCGCCCGCAACCACGAACGCGCGTTGGGCGTGGCCTGCAACCCCGGCCATGCGCGGCCCGCGTCGCACCTGCCGGGCGCCGACGCACTGTTCAATTCCAGCGAGGTGCCGCACCTCACGCGCTGGGATCTGCCCCTGCCGGACCTGGACACCCTGCTGCGCTACCTGGCGCAGGTGCAGGCCGACACACTGGCGCTGCTGCAGGAGGCCGGTGGCGGTGCGGACCCCGGCGACGACGCCCTGTACTTTTGGCGGCTGGTGCTGTTTCATGAGCAGATGCACAACGAAGCGTCGGTGTACATGGCGCAGGCGCTGGGCGTGGCCATCCCCGAAGCACTGGCCCGAGGCCTCGCAGCGGGCGCCAGCCGCTCCGGCGAACTGCAGGTGCCCGCGCAGACGGTGCAAACAGGCCACACCGGCGCGGGCTTTGCGTTTGACAACGAACTGGCCGCGCACGCGGTGGATGTGCCCGCCTTCCGGATTGACGCCGCGCCCATGACCTGGGCGCGCTACCTGCCGTTCATCGGGGCCACTGGCCATGCCTTGCCCCTGCATGTGCGATCGCAGGGCGGGCAGTGGCAGCAGCGGCACTTTGGCCGCTGGCTGCCGCTGGACCTGAACGCCCCGGCCGTGCACCTGAGCTGGCACGACGCCCAGGCCTGGTGCCGGTGGGCCGGCCGGCGCCTGCCCACCGAGGCGCAGTGGGAATGCGCCGCGCGCATGCATGGGCAAGCCATGGCCTGGGGCGAGGTCTGGGAATGGACGGCCAGCGCGTTCGAGCCCTACCCCGGCTTCGTGGCCCACCCGTACCGCGACTATTCCGCACCGTGGTTCGGCAACAGCAGGTATGTGCTGCGCGGTGGCTGCGCCGCCACCGACGCGCAGATGCTGCATGTGGCGTACCGCAACTACTTCACGCCCGAGCGGCGCGACATCTTTGCCGGATTTCGCTCCATCGCCTGAAAAGCGGTGTTTCAGCATGCCGCCCAGAACACCGCAAAACGCGCGTCGTCGTCCGTCCAGTGCCGGTGCGACGCAAAGCCCGCGTCCTGCAGCAGCTGCGCGAAACGCGGCAGCGTCCATTTGTACGAGTTTTCGGTGTGGATGCGCTCGCCCGCGGCAAACGCACGCTTGCCGCCGGGCCAGCGCACGGTAGCGGGGCGCACGGCCTGCAGGTGCATCTCGATGCGGGCCAGTACGTCGTCATACAGCGCCACGTGGCGCCAGTCGGCCAGGGCAAAGTCGGTGCCCGCCAGCCGGTTGATGTGCGGCAGCAGGTTGCGGTTGAACGCGGCCGTCACGCCCAGGGCGTCGTCATAGGCAGCCTCCAGCTCGGCCTTGGCCTTGACCAGGTCCACCCCGATCAGCAGCCCGCTGCCTGCCACCGGGCCACAGGCGCCACGCACGCTGCGCAGGAAGGCCAGCGCCTCATCGGGCGTGAAATTGCCGATGCTGGAGCCGGGGTAAAACAGCACGCGCTGCCCGTCGCCGGGCGCGCCGGTCTCGGGTGGCAATGTGAGGCCGGCTGAAAAATCCAGCCCCAGGCCCACCATGTCCAGCTGCGGGTACTGGTGCTGCAGGTTGCTCAGCGCGCCGCGCAGGAATTCGACCGAGATATCCACCGCCACATAGCGGCGCGGCGCCAGCAGCCCAAACAGGCGCGCTGCCTTGGCGCAATTGCCCGCGCCCAGGTCGATCAGCGTGGCGCCCGACGGTGCACAGGCTGCCATGGCGGCGCCATGGGCGCTGAAAATCGCCGCCTCGGTGCGCGTGGGGTAGTACTCGGGCAGCTCGGTGATGGCCTCGAACAGGCGTGAACCCAGTGCGTCGTACAGGTATTTGGGCGAGGTATGGGCCTGCGGCGCGCGCAGGCCCTGCAGCAGTTCGGCGCGCACGGCGTCGTGGTCTTCGTGGTGGCGCTGGACGAAAAGGGGTGTCTTCATGGGGTGCGGCCGCAAGGCCGGTGGGTTGGACGCTGATCGTAGCGGGGCCCGCGCCCGGCTGTTGCCCAGTCGTGTCAGTACGGCCAGACCTTACACCTGGATTCAAGGGGTTTGCAGCAGGACGGGGACATCGTTTTCGCGCTTTAATCCGGGTTTGCCCTTTCACCTCACCTGTTCCAGGAGCCCGACATGATCAGCTTTTCACCGTCCAGAACCTTCAAGGTCATGATGACCTGCGCCGTCATCTGCTTTGGCAGCTTGTCGCACGCCCAGCAGGTGTTTCGCGTCACCACCATCCCCGAAGAAGCCGCCACCGAGCAGGTTCGCAAGTTTACGCCGCTGGCCAGCTACCTGGAAAAGCAGCTGGGCGTGAAGGTGGAGTTCACACCGGTCAGCGATTACCCCGCCGCCGTGGAGGCACTGGTCAACAAGAAGGTTGACCTGGTGTGGTTCGGCGGCTTCACCTTCGTGCAGGCCAACCTGCGCTCGGGCGGCAAGGTCGTGCCGCTGGCTCAGCGCGAGGAAGACACCAAATTCCAGTCGGTCTTCATCGCCAAGACCGATTCGGGCATCAAGACCCTGAACGACATGAAGGGCAAGCAGGTTTCATTCGGCTCGCAAAGCAGCACCTCGGGCCACCTGATGCCGCGCAGCTTCCTGCTGCAGGCCAGCATCAACCCCGAAAAGGACTTCAAACGCATTGCCTACAGCGGCGCGCATGACGCCACCATCGCCTCGGTGGTCAGCGGCAAAGTGGACGCCGCGGCGCTGGACATCACGGTCTGGAAGAAGTTCGTGGGCGAGAACAAGGTGGACACCAAGGCGGTCGATGTGTTCTACACCACGCCTGGCTACTTCAACTACAACTGGTCGGTGCACGCCGACATGCCCGCCGCCATGCAGGCCAAGGTCAAGGCTGCGTTGCTGGCGCTCAACCCGGCGGACGCCGCGCAGGGCGAGATCCTCAAGCTCAACCGCGCGACGCGCTACATCGCCACCACGCCCGACAACTACAAGGGCCTGGAAGCCGCCGCGCGCAGCGCCGGCCTGCTGTAAGGCGCACACGTAGGGCATACACCCCTTGCGCGCCGAGCTTCAAGGCGTCGCGGCCCGCCACCCGGCCGCGCGTGCCGGTGCCGCACCGGCGCTGCAGCCGCTGGACCTGGCCATTGCCGCCGGCGAACAGGTGGCCGTGATCGGCCCGTCGGGCGCGGGCAAGACCACGCTGCTGCAGGTGCTGGCCTGCGCGCTGCGGCCGGGGGCCGGGCGCTTGCAGCTGGACGCGCAGGACCCGTGGCAGCTGCCCCGCAGCGAGCTGCAACGCCTGCGCGGGCGGCTGTTCCTGGCGCCGCAGGTGCCGCCGCTGCCGCCACGCCAGCGTGTGGTCACGTCGGTGCTGGCCGGGCGGCTGCCCGCCATGGGCCTGCTGGCCAGCGTGCGCTCGCTGTTCTACCCCAGCGACATCCCGGCTGCCTACGAGGCGCTGGAGCGCTTTGACCTGTCGGACAAGCTGTTTGAGCGGGTGGACCGCCTGTCGGGCGGCGAACGCCAGCGCGTGGGCCTGGCCCGTGCCCTGCTGGCCCCCGCCAGCCTGTGGCTGGTGGACGAGCCGCTGTCGGCGCTGGACCCGTCGCGTTCGCGCCAGGCGGTCGCCACGCTGGTGGACGGCGCCCGCGAGCGCGGCGCCACGCTGGTGGCCACGCTGCACCAGGTGGACGTGGCGCTGGCGAACTTCCCGCGCATCATCGGCCTGCGTGACGGCGCGCTGGCGTTTGACCTGCGCGCGGGCGACGTGACGCGCGAACGGCTGGCTGCGCTGTACGACCAGCACGAACACGAGCTGCGCGGTGATGCGCCGGTGGTACTGCCGGATGTCGACGCCGCGCCCCAGCCCGTGGTCATGCACTGCCGCTGACCCCCGCATGAATGCAACCACCGCCCCTTTGCGCCGCGCGCCGGACCGCGACCCGGCCTGGCTGTCGCGGCTCTTGCTGATCAGCGCGCTCGTGGTGGTGCTGTGGCCGCTGGGCGTGGCCACCGAATTCCGGCCCTGGGTGCTGCTGGAACCCGACAACCTCAAGATCAGCGCGCAGTTCATCGGCAGCTTCTGGCCGCTGGCCTTCAGCGGTGAATTCCTGGTCATGGTGGCGCGCGATACCTGGCGCACCGTGGCCATGGCCACTGCAGGCGTCACGCTGGCGCTGGTCATTGCCATACCGCTCACGCTGCTGTCCACCCGCGTGCTGTCGGTGTCGGCGCTGTCCGGGCGCATGGCGCGCGGGCCGTTCTGGCTGCGCCAGGCCATGCGGTGGCTGCTGATCGTGCTGCGCAGCATTCCCGAGCTGGTGTGGGCGCTGGTGTTTGTGCGGGTGGTGGGCCTGGGGCCCACGGCCGGCGTGCTGGCCATTGCGCTGACCTACGGCGGCATGCTGGGCAAGGTGTATGGCGAGATCCTGGAAAGCGGCGAACACCACGCCACCGAAACCCTGCTGCGCAACGGCTCGGGCCGACTGCAGGCCTTCCTGTTCGGCCTGCTGCCCACCAACGCAGCGGAACTGACCAGCTACACCGTGTACCGCTGGGAATGCGCGATCCGCTCGTCGGTGGTGCTGGGCTTTGTGGGCGCGGGCGGCCTGGGCCAGCAGCTGGACAACTCCATGAAGATGTTCAACGGCGGTGAAGTCGCCAGCATGCTGCTGGTGTTTATTGCGCTGGTCGCCCTGGCCGACCGTGTGAGCGCATGGCTTAGAAAAGCACTGGGATGACGCGATGAACCAACCCCGCGCAGCGAATACGCCCTACAAGCTGCCGCCGCCGCTGTTTGACGCGCGCTGCCGTGCCTGCTGGTTCACGCTGGCGATCATCGTGCTGGTGGTGGCGAGCTTCTGGTCATTGAACCTGCAGTGGAAGCAGTTTCTGTCGCTGGACGCCGCGCGCAGCATGGGCAAGTTCCTGGGCGAATTTTTTCCGCCCGACCTGTCGCCCGCCTTCGTGACCAAGGTGGCCATCGGCGCCTGGGAAACATTGGCCATGTCGGCACTGGGCACGCTGCTGGCCGTGGCCGGCGGGCTGGCGCTGGCGCTGCCGGCCAGCCGGCTGCACCAGGGCGACGCCGCCCGCACGCGTGGCGCCACGCGGCTGGTGCTGAACGCACTGCGCAGCATCCCCGAGCTGGTGTGGGCCGCGCTGCTGCTGATATCGGCCGGCCTGGGCCCGTTTGCCGGCACGCTGGCGCTGGCGCTGCACACCACAGGCGTGTTGGGCCGCCTGTTTGCCGAAGCCATTGAAAACGCGCCCGCGGGCCCCGGCGATGCGCTGCGCGCGCAGGGCGTGGGCAATGGCCGTGTGTTCCTCTATGCCACGCTGCCGCAGGTGCTGCCGCAGCTGATGAGCTACACCCTGTACCGCTGGGAAAACAACATCCGCGCCGCCGCCGTGCTGGGCGTGGTGGGCGCGGGCGGTCTGGGCCAGTTGCTGGCCTTTCACATGGGCCTGTTCCAGATGGGCAAGACAGCCACCATCCTGGGCGCGATGCTGCTGATGGTAGTGCTGGTGGATGCATTGAGCTATGTCTGGCGTCGCGCACTCATGCGCTGAAAGGGTTCCCATGCGTGGCTGGCTGATCCGAACGCTGATACTGGCCGGCGCCGTGCTGCTGTCGGCCTGCGGCACACCCTATGCCACCGTGCCCAACAAGGCAGGCGAGCCCGTGATGCTGCTGGGCCATGACCCGGTGGCGTACTTCACCCAGGGCAAGCCGGTGCGCGGCACGCCGGCCAACAAGGTCACCCTGCCCGAGCGCACCTATTACTTTGCCAACGCCGAACACCAGCGCCTGTTCCAGGCCGACCCGGCCAGGTACGAGCCGCAGTACGGCGGCTTTTGCGCCAGCGGCGCGGCCTTTGCCATCAAGCTGGGCAGCGACCCCACGGCCTGGCAGATCTACAACGGCCGCCTGTTCATCTTCGGTGACGCCCTGGGCCAGACCGCCTGGGCCGTGGACCCGGCCTGGAACGTGGGCCACGGCGACCGCCTGTGGCCGCAGATCAAGGACCAGGGCTGGCGCGCCGCATCGCTTGCGGCCTACACCCGCAAGGTGCCCCACTACAAGACAGGCGCGCAGATCAAGGCCGAACACGAGGCCAAAAACCCCGGCCAACCCTGGCCCGCCTATAACCCGGGCGGCATGGTGACCAACCTGTTCCTCAAGCGGCCCGGCTGGCGCGCGGCTGAGGGGTTTGGGCAGCCTGCGTTGGGTTATCCGGAGTAGTTTTATCCGGAGGGGGCGCCCGACGCGACGGGGCGGCGCTTTCGCCACCAGAGCCCCGGCCCCCTTCGGGGTGAGCCGCTGCAGTGCTCAAAACGGGCGAGCCTCAGTAACGCGGGTTTGACGTATGTAATGCGTTGAGATTGTTGGGCCCGTTTTTCCGCGCTTCGCGCCCGGGACTCTTGATCGGTGGCGAAAGCGCCGCCCCATCGCGTCGGGCTTCGGGCGATCGAGCTGTTCAAAAACCTTTCGCATCGTCGAAAATCGGATTTCTCAAATCAGCAGAGGGAGGAATACATGGATGAGACTACATTCTTCGAGTACGAGGGCGTTCGGGTAACCAACACCCGATTCATAGTGGACGGTCAGACGTTCGCGATGAACAACATCACTTCGGTCAAGCCACTTGAGCAAAAGCCAAGCCGGCTCCTGCCGGGCTTGCTTATCGTCCTTGGTGTACTGCCGGCACTGAACGGTGCTTATGGCGCCCTGGTTCTGGCGGCCATTGGCGGCATCTGGTGGGCATCCCAGAAGACCACCTATCACATCATGCTGCACACGGCTGGTGGTGAAACCAGCGCGCTGAAAACGCACCAACAGGAGTACCTGCAAAAGGTGGTCGCTGCACTGAACGATGCCATCGTCCATCGCGGATAACTCGTGACGGGTTCTGATTGAAGCGTATGTCGCGCGCCCAATCCCGCTGGACGTCCAGCCGGGGCAACGATACGGAGGTTCTGTACCGCGCTTGTGTGGCAACACCTTCTTGCTGTAAAACTGCAACAACCGTGTCAGGGAGGCCGTGATGCCAAATGTTCCGACGAAAGTGCCCGTACGCATTGATGAAGAGTCAGGATGTGACGCCGCCAATGATGGGGCGAACGTCACGCCCGATGATGTACCGCAAGCGCCGACACTTCGCCTGTCAAATGCAGATCAGGCGCGCGTCGCTGATCTGCTCGCCAGTCCCCCGGAGCCCAATCAAGTAATGCAAAACGCCTTTGCGGCCCACAGGGCGGTCATTGAGGTTTTGCTTTAGCCGGTTTGGTGGCGGTAGGGATTTTGGTAGGCATCGGGACTGGTGTTCTGACGGCACCTCAGCGTATTATCCTTTCGTTTCAATGGCTGTTTTCGCCTCCGCCTGTCGTTGTCCCTGGCGTGGATCAGGCCCTTCGTTGTCGAGTAGCGAATGCGGTCTCTTTTCGATCTTCAAAAGGACAGCGGAGGAACTCGTGCATCTTCACTCTTATCGACTTCAGAATTTCCGGCGCCTGAAAGAAACTCACATTGAGCTGGCTGACGACATCTCGATATTTGTAGGATCGAACAACAGTGGAAAGACGTCAGCAACTCAGGCTATCCATGCATTCGTCACGGGTGGAAGAGATCGCTTTAGTCTCTATGACTTCAGCTCTTCTTGTTGGAGGATTTTCGACGATGCCGGAACCCTGAACCTGGCCGAGCCACTACCAGAAAACTTCTCACTTCCAAGCATAGACCTCGATCTCTGGTTCGAGGTCGCGGCACCGGACCTTTATTTGGTCATTCCTTTACTCCCGAGCACGGCATGGGAGGGTGCCAAGGTCGGTATACGGGTTTCCTTGGCTGCACGCAGCCCTATTGGCCTCATTCAGAAGTACCAAGAGGCTAAAGCTAAAGGTGCTCAGCAAGCTGCGGAACTGCCGCCAGGATCGCAGTATGTTCCCTGGCCTCGTACCCTTACGGACTATCTTCAGCGGGAACTCAAGAGCGAATATGAACTTCGCTATTTCATCTTGGATGAAGCAAAGTTCGATGAACACTTTTGCGAAATTGGGGAATATGTTCCAGAAGAACTGGGTGGAGAGCCTGGCGGCGGGACAATACTGAAATCCCTAATTCATATTGACAATCTAGGGGCCCAACGACATCTATCTGACCCAAACCCAGAAGCAGGCAGTAGGTCGGAGGATCTGTCAAAGCGGTTAAGCCGCTTCTACAAGCGAAACCTTAGTCAAAGGCAAGACGATCACGCAGCCCTCAAGGCGCTGTTTGACTCTGAACAAGCACTCAACACTCACTTGGACGGTGTATTTAAGCCGATGCTCGATAGGCTCGCGAAGCTCGGGTACCCGGGAATCAATAACCCACGATTGAAAATTATGTCTGCGCTCGACCCTGCCCATGTCATGAGCCAAGACGCGAGGGTCCACTACCAGATCGGGGAGGGTGAAGACATTACCACCCTCCCTGACAGCTACAACGGCCTTGGGTTTAAAAATTTGATCTACATGGTCGTGGAGATTCTCGATGCCCAAGCGCGATGGGTAGCTATGGAGAATCGTCCCCCATTGCACCTGATTTTCGTTGAGGAGCCGGAGGCCCATCTGCACGCCCAGCTCCAGCAGGTATTCATCCGAAATGTTCTTGAACTCCTAAAAATAGAAGGCGACGAGGGAAGCATTTTCAGCAGCCAAATGGTGATTACGACACACTCGCCGCACATCCTTTACGAGCGAGGGTTCAAGCCGATACGTTACTTTCGGCGAAAAAAGGTCGGGGCGGAACAACTGACTGAGGTACTGAATCTGTCAGCGTTCTACCAAGCTCAGCCGGAAGATCGAGATTTTCTAGAGAAGTACCTGAAACTAACGCACTGCGATCTCTTCTTCTCTGATGCTGCCATTCTTGTTGAAGGCAATGTCGAGAGATTGCTCTTGCCCGTCATGATTCGGAAAGTTGCGAAGACTCTCCGTTCGGCGTGCCTATGCATTCTAGAAGTAGGGGGAGCCTTTGGTCATCGTTTCCAATCCCTCATTGAATTCCTCGGCTTAACCACACTGATCATTACTGATATTGATAGTGTCGGCCTTGTGGTTCCTGCGAACGGCGCTGCGGTAGATGATGAGGATGTTGAGGAGTTCGAAGTTCCTGAGAATGTGGGCGAGGAAGCAGCCGTACAGGCGCAGGATGGCGAACAAGACCCCGCTGGCGAGCAAGTTGCAAACCCAGTTAAGAGAAAATATGGGAAGGCTTGTCTGCCCAAAGAGCCAGGTGCTGCTACCTCGAATCAAACCCTCATAAAGTGGCTCCCTGGCAAGCTGACGGTGGAGGAGTTGCGCGACGCCTCGGATGCCGAAAAGACCTACGAACTGGGAGACGACGCGAAGGTTCGCGTGGCGTATCAGATAGAACGAGCCGTTACATGGAACGGAACCACTGAATCGCTTTGCGGGCGCACTCTTGAGGAGGACTTTGGCCTTGAAAATCCCGTATGGTCTCAAGCCCAAGAGAGGAGACCTCTCGGCCTTGTTGTGAAGGGTGGAGCGGCCGACCCCAGCGCCCTTGCCAAAGGTCTTCATGACAAGGTTTCTCGAAAGAGCTTCGACAAGACGAAATTCGCCCTTGCTGTGCTCACGGAGAACGAGAATGCATGGAACGTTCCAGCGTATATCCGCGATGGGCTGGTTTGGCTAAAGAGCGAAGTGCGGATCGAGATGGAGGTGGTATTGCCTGAGCCTGTCCCTGAAGCAGAAGCCGGCGCGGTAGGAGGCTCGGCATGAGTAGCCGCGCCAACAAGCCGGACACTCAGGCGGATATTGATCTGCGCAACTGCATTGGAGAGGATCCGCCGCGCAGTTTCATTATGAAAGCTGGCGCCGGCTCGGGGAAGACCACCTCTCTGATTAAGGGACTGTCGTCAGTGATCGAGATACACGGCGCCCGGTTACGAAAGCTTCGTCAGCGTATCGCTTGCATTACTTACACCGAGATAGCAGCGGGAGAAATATGGAGGGATGTCGGCAGCGATCCGTTGGTGCATGTTTCGACAATTCACAGCTTCATGTGGTTGCTAGCTAAGCCGTTCCAGAACGATATCCGTGTCTGGGTTTCTCAACGCGTCATGGAGAAGATCGGGGACCTTGAGCAAAAGCGGGCGGCCTATGGGCCCAGGGTGCAACAGCGCACCAAGGACAAAGATGCCCGAGACTTAGAGAGACTACGCAGGCAATCGGCGCGGATATCCGCCGTCAAGAGTTATCGGTATGGAACAGGTAGCGACTATGCGAAGGGAATTTTGGGACATGACGATGTGTTGAAGCTCGTTCCGTATCTCATTGCCGACCGTGCTCTCTTCCGAACCCTGCTCGCGCGTCAATTTCCGTTCGTATTTGTAGACGAGAGTCAAGACACGACGGTCGAAGTTGTAGAGGCATTGAAGACTGCTGAATGTGAACCTGACGTTACGCTTTGCCTTGGTTTCTTCGGTGACCCGATGCAGCGAATTTATGCCACTGGGACAGGAGTGGTTGAAGCAGAACTCAACTGGGCCGATATTCCAAAACCTGAGAACTTTCGGTGCTCCACCAAGGTTCTGAATCTTGCAAACGCTATTCGGCGGGATGGGGATGACCTTGTCCAAGTTCCTGGCGAGCGTCTAGGCCCTGAAGGCGTAGTTCCAACTCCTGAAGGGGCGGCTCATCTTTTCATCTTGCCGGCTGATGACACTCGAGATGCCAACCTCGCCCGCGTGCGCGACTGGATGGCAACGCGAACAGGGAATGGTGAATGGCGACTTGTTGAAGGTGGTCAGGACCAGGTGAAGCTACTTGTTATTGTTCACCAAATGGCTGCAAGGCGCTTAGGGTTTGGGGAGCTTTATACGGCGCTGAACTCTAGAGCGCCTTCATCATTCAAGAATGGGTTTTTGGATGGCTCGGCCTGGCCTCTCTCGCCATGTGTGAAATTTCTTATACCTATAGCAAATGCTCATGCCGAAGGGCGGTCGCTTGACGTTATGAGGCTTGTCCGCGAGCAGTCCCCGCTTCTTGACAAGGGAAATCTCGCCGGTGTGAACGTCGCCGAAAGGCTCAGAGAGCTTGGAGAGCTTGTGGAGTTCATTGCAGAAGGCATGGCAGAGAATTCCAACGCAACGATCGGTGATCTTCTGAGGCGAGTGTATGCCGCAGGATTACTAATTCTCGACCCCCGTCTAATTTCCTATTTGGACCCGAATGCAGTTCCTCCAGCTCGGCCTGAGGGAGAGGTCGACGGTGACGATGATCAAGAAGATGATGAGTCCGATAAGGAGATGGCGTCGATGGATGCGTTCTTGGCATGTCCCGCCAAACAGCTCCGGTCGTATCAGACCTACATTTCCGAGCGATCTCCTTTTGGAACTCAACAAGGCATCAAAGGGGCGGAATTCGAGAGGGTACTCGTCGTGCTGGATGATGCAGAGAGCACCCATTTCCAGTTCTCCTATGAAAAATATTTAGGTCTCAAAGCGCTTTCGGAAACCGACCGGAAGAACATTGACGCAGGCGAAGAGACGACGATAGATCGGACGCGCCGGCTCTTTTATGTGTGTTGTACAAGGGCGCTAAAGGATTTGGCGGTCGTTCTCTTCATTGCCGATCCTCTACAGGCAGAAGCGCATGTGCGCCAGCTTGGTCTGTTTGAGGGCGACTCCATCCACACACAAGCCGTTTTTGAGGCAGGGTGAATGTATTCCGCAGTTCACTGCGCTTGATTAGCCCAATAGCGCCAAATGTTGTGGGGCAGTAAATGGGTGTATCGACGGAGCATGTTCATGCTTCGGTGTCGGGCCAAACTGATTGCGCCCGTGCTATAGGCCGCTACTTCTTCACCTTCGCGTCCGCCACCATCTTCGCCAGCTCTTCACCGCTCTTGTAGTGCGGCACGCGCAGCACCATGCGCTTGCTGCGCTGGATGAAGCTGTTGCTGCCGCTGACTTCTTCCTTCCAGTACTTGTCGGCCATCGCAACGTTGGCTTTTTCGTCGAGCAGGAAGGCGTCCATGGAGCCGCGCCCGCCGAAGATGTACAGCTTGCCGTCCACCATCTTCCAGGTGTCGGCGTCGCCGCCCCAGGGGATGCCGTAGACGATGCCGTTGGCGCAGTAGCCGCCGTACTGGGGCAGGTACTTGGCGGGCTCCCTGTCAAACAGCGCCTTGTGTTCGGCGCTGGCAAAGCGGAAGTCCACACCCTGGTAGCTGCTGCGGTATTGCGGGCTGCCCTGGGCGAACTTGCCCTGGGTGAAGTAGGCCACCACGTCGGCGCCCTTGAGCATCAGGCGGCCTTCGGGGTTGTCGGCCACGGCGTTCACGGGCTTGAGCGTGCCCGAGGGGTTTTGCGCGGTGATGGCGCCGCAGCCGGCCAGGGCGGCCACCAGGATGGCAGCGCCGCCGGTGCGCAGCAGGACAGAAGAGGTCATGGGAAAGTCTCCGGGGTTGTGGGTTCAGTGTGACGTGGAGTGTGAGCCCTGCCGGGGCCCGGCAGTTCCCGCCCCGGTGCGTGGGCATGAAGGTCGGCATACGGCGGCGTCCAGCCCAGCAGCGAGCTGGCCACCTCGCAGCGCCGGCGCAGGTCGGCGGCGTCGGCGCCGCCCAGGTGCACGATGCCGTAGCGGTGGCTGCCCAGCCATTTGAAGTCGCGCGCCACCGAGCCTGCGGTTTTCGGGAACTCCAGCAACAGCGCGTCGGGGTAGGCCTCGTGGAACACCTGGCGCTGCAGGGCCGTGGGCACGGGCGGCGCGCGCCACGGGTCGAACAGCCGGTACACAAAGCTCGCCGCAGCGCCTGCCGTGGGTGCGCGGCGCGGCACGGCCGCCGGGTCTTGCCCGTGCGCCAGCGCAAACGCCATGTCGTGCAGGTTGATGCCGTCCACGCGCTGGTACAGGTCCGAGAACTGCGACGCCAGGCGCGGGTTGAATTCAATCACCGTGAGGCGGTCCGTGGCCGGGTCGTGGAAGAACTCCATGTTGAACATGCCGTGGGTGAAGCCCACTTCGGCCAGGAAACGGCGCGCGACGTCGGCCGCGCGCGCCACCACATCAGCGGGCAGGCGTGTGGGGTAGTCAAACCGCATGAACGATTCGGTGCCGGGGTACATCTGGATGTCCACGCAGCCCAGCAGGTGCATCTGGCCGCCCTGCACATAGCCGTCCAGGCAGTACTGCGGCGCGTTCACCACGGCTTCGGTCATCAGGCTGTGGGCCGTGCCGGCCTCGGGCAGGCGCTTGGCCACGACGCGTTCAAACGGCTCGACCAGGTGGCGGATGACCCACAGCTCCCAGGCGCCAAAACGGGTGTGGGCATGCAGTTCGTCGTGGCTCTTCACGGTGCGCGCCAGCACCGAAAAGGCCGCCTTCACCGGCTTGACGAACAGCGGGAAGGCCAGGCCCTGCGGCACCGGACCGCCGTATTTCGCATCAAGCCGTGCAAACGGCGGGTTGGCTTCAGGGCAGATGCGCTGCAGTACCTCGCGCGCGTACAGCTTGTGCTGGCAGGCCAGCACGGCCTTGACGGGCGTGCCGGGCCAGCCCATGCGCTCGGCCAGCAGCGCCGCGGCCAGCGCGCCAAACTGCTCGTGGTTGGACACCACGGCCTTCAGGCCCATGCGCCGGGCGCGGCGCGCCCACAGCGCCACGAAACGGTCCATGTCAAACCAGGCCAGCCGAGCGTTGCTGGGAAAGCTGAACAGGTCAAAGCCTGCGCTGATGTGCGGCCAGCGCTGCGCCAGCCGGGCAAATTCGCGCTGGTCCCAGTCGTAGTTGAACAGGACCAGCGTGGCGGGGTGGGGGGAGTGCATGGGGGGGTTACGCATCAGGGGGCGAGCTGGATGTCGGCGATCCAGGCCAGGCTGCGCGCGCCGGTGTTGTCGGCGTCGGCGCCCACGGCCACGGCCTGCACCGGGGGCAGGGTGGGGCTTTCGCCGCCGAACAGGCGGGCAAAGTCGGCCTGGAGGTTGCGCTGGTGGCTGCGCCACTGGCCGGGCGGGCTGGCGGCGCCGTCCAGCACCAGGTAGCGCACCCGGGCTGAATACGCATTGGGCAGCACGGTGCCCTGCGCCAAGGTCACGTCCCACACATAGCAGACGGTGGCAGCCGGCAGGGGCTCGCCCGACACAGCGCGCGCCAGGCGCAGCAGGCTGCGTTCCACGAACGGCACGCGGTCCAGCGGCATGTCAAACATCAGGCAGACCTTGAGCGCGGCGTCGTCGGCGTCTTTGCGGCGCAGATCGGCCCCTGCCACGGGCTGGTCCAGCCGCCAGCGCCAGCGCAGCGTGGCCTCGCGGCCGGCCAGCCAGCCGTTCAGGTCGTGCACCAGGCTGGCATACGACGCGTCGGCGCGCAGGCGCAGCGCGGGCATGCCGTCCAGCGTGGCGATGTCCATGGCGGTGAGCGGCGCCTTGTTGTTTGGCAGGCCCACGGTGCGCCACGCTGCCGCTGCCAGCGGTGCCAGCAGCGGCCCATGCTGCGCGGGCTGGGCCAGCGCGCTAGCGGCCCAGATCGTTAAGAGACCAGTCGTAGTCCAGGTGCGTAATGGAGACATTGCGGGCTTTGATTTTCTCGCGGTCGGCTGGTGCGTCGGCCAGCTGGTCGGCGTAGCGTGCCATCACGTCTTCCAGCCTGTTGAAACCCTTATGGCCTTTTTCAAAGTCTTCGCGGAACCACTTGAAGATCATGTTGACCTGCAGCTTCCCGTCAGCATAGCGGTTGCGCGTGCGGTCGCTCATGAAGCGCAGCATGCCGTCGTCCAGCTGCGCGTCCAGCCGGGCCGCCACAAAGGCCTCGGGCCGCAGCGCCGGGCAGCCGATGCTGGCGCAGTTGACGGCGGCGTGCACGCGCGGCTCGTTGTACCGGGGGCGCAGCTGCTCGTGCTCGATCCAGTCCAGGTGGCGCGGCTCGCCCTGCAGGGTGAAGAATTTGTTCTTCCATGGCGACTGCAGCAGCGAGCCCAGGTCCTTGATGGACTTGAGGTTGGGGTATCTGGTGAGGATCAGCTCCACGGTGAAGCCGTTGTAGGCGTTGATCAGGAACGCCATCTGCTGCTCGCGCGGCAGCGCGACAAACTGCGCGGGCGTCACGGCCGACCATTCGGCCAGCACGGCCTTGAGCGCGGCGCGGTCGGCGGCAAAGCCCTTGTAGTCCACGCGCGACTGCTTGTTGTCGGGCAGCCATTTCACATGCTTTTTGAGCAGGGCGTCCCAGGCGGCGTAGCCGGTGTCCAGCGTGGCGGCCTGGGACCAGGCCGCGGGCGCGGCTGCAGCCAGCGCGCCGGTGGCGATGAGGCTCAGGGCGGTGCGGCGTTTCATGGTGTGGGCCTTGCTGAGTTGGAGTGGGTGGGCGTTCATCCGCGCTTCCAGTCGTGGTACTTCCGCACCCATTGCAGGAGCTGGTGCGGCTGGTGTGCGCGCTTCCATTCGCCGGCGGCGTATTTGTTGGCCTCTGACAGCGTGGGGTAGGTGTGGATGGTGCCCAGCATCTTGTTCAGGCCCAGGCCGTGTTTCATGGCCAGCACGTATTCAGCCAGCAGATCGCCTGCGTGCGTACCCACGATGGTCACGCCCAGGATGCGGTCCTTGCCCGGCACGGTCAGCACTTTCACAAAGCCATGGGCTTCGCTGTCGGCAATCGCGCGGTCCAGGTCATCGATGCCGTATTTCGTGACCTCATAAGGGATGTTCTCTTCCTTCGCGTCCTGCTCGTTCAGGCCCACGCGCGCGACCTCGGGGTCAATGAAGGTGGCCCAGGGGATCACGCTGTAGTCCGCCTTGAACTTCTTGAAGTCGCCAAACAGCGCGTTCACCGCTGCGTACCACGCCTGATGGGCGGCTACGTGAGTGAACTGGAACGGTCCCGCCACGTCACCCGCCGCATAGATGTTGGGGTAGATCGTCTGCAGGTATTCGTTGGTGTCCACCGTCTTTTGCGTCGGTATGCCCAGCTCCTCCAGGCCGTAGCCCGTCAGACGCGCCGTGCGGCCCACGGCGCACAGCAGCGCGTCAAACGCAATGCGCTTTTCGGCGCCGTTGTGTTCCACCACCAGCACCTTGGCCTCGCCCTCACGCTCGCAGCGCAGCGCCTTGTGGCCGGTCAGCACCTGCACGCCGTCGGCGGTGAGCGCGTCGCGCGCCAGGGCCGAAACCTCAACGTCTTCGCGGATCATGATGCGCGGCGCCATCTCCACCTGGGTGACCTGCGAGCCCAGCCGTGCGAAGCTTTGCGCCAGCTCGCAGCCGATCGGCCCGCCGCCCAGCACCACCAGGCGCTGGGGGATGTCGTCCAGCCGGGCAAAGGTATCCCACAGCGTGTCGCTGGTCACGTAGCCCACGTCCTGAAGCCCCGGCAGCGGCGGCACAAAGGGGCGGGCGCCGGCGGCAATGACGATGTTGCGCGTGGTCAATACCTGTTTGCCGCCGCCGTTCAGCGCCACCTCCACCGTCCAGGGGTTGATGATCTTGGCGTAGCCCTGCAGCACCTCCACGCCCAGGCCGGTGTAGCGCTCCACGCTGTCGTGCGGTTCGATCGCGGCGATCACGTCGTGGATGCGCTGCATTACCGCGCGGAAGCTGAAACTGGGCGTGGCGTCGTTCAGACCGTAGCGGTGGCCGTGGCGCATCTGGTGCGCCAGCCTGGCGCTTTTGATCAGTGCCTTGCTGGGCACGCAGCCGTAGTTCAGGCAGTCGCCGCCCATCTTGTGGGATTCAATCAACGTGACTTTCGCCTTGACCGCCGCGGCGATATAGGCCGACACCAGCCCCCCGGCACCGGCGCCGATCACCACCAGGTTGCGGTCAAACGTTCTGGGCCGCACGGCGCGCCAGCGCGCATAGACCTTGCGCTTTTGCACGGCCTCAACAAGCTTTCGCGCCACCAGCGGAAAGATGCCCAGCAGCACAAAGGAGCCCAGCAGCCCCGGCGACAGGATGCCGCGCAGCGATTCAATCTGCGCCAGCTGCGTGCCCGCGTTCACAAACACCGCCGTGCCCGCCAGCATGCCCAGCTGGCTGACCCAGTAAAACGTCCAGGCCCGCATCTGGGTTAGGCCCATCACCAGGTTGATCACAAAAAACGGCACGACCGGGATCAGCCGCAGCGTGAACAGGTAAAACGCGCCGTCTTTCTGCACGCCGCGGTTGATCTCGGCCAGCCGGTTGCCAAAACGTGCCTCGATGCTGTCGCGCAACACAAACCGCGCCACCAGGAACGCCAGCGTCGCGCCCGCGCTGGACGCAAACGACACGATCAGCAGCCCCCAGCCCAGGCCAAAGATCGCGCCGCCGGCCAGTGTGAGGATGGTGGCGCCGGGCAGTGACAACGCCGTGGCCGCGACATAGATCAGGAAATAGGTGCCGGCCACCAGCAGCGGCCGTGTCTGCACCAGTGCGGCAAACTGCGACTGGCTCTGCTTGAGGTAGTCCAGGCTCAGGAAGCGACCCAGGTCCAGCGCGAAAAAGGCGGCGACCGCCGCCACGACCAGCACGACAAGGACGATTTTCTTGGTGTTCATGTGTTCTCCTGCAACCTGCCGGCCAGGCGCACACCGCCCATTGGAGCATAGCCAGCGCGTGAGGCCATGGCCGGTTGCGGGACGGTGAAGCGGTAGAAGAAGTGGCCGTCGCGCACCGGGTGCTCACCCGTCACATGCTCGATCAGCCCGAAGCGCAGCAGGCGGTTGAGCAGGATCTCGGCCTCATGCGATCGCAGCTTCAGCCGTTTGGACAGCCACTGCACGGCCTCGGCCCCCACAAAGCAGCGCGCGTAGGTGGTGCCCAGATAGGTCCGGTCTTTCACGTCCAGGCCCGAAGGCTGGCTCACCAGGGCATACACCGCGCCCAGGTTCCAGCGGTCCACGGCGCTGGCCAGCGTGGGCCGGTAAAAGTTGGGCAGGTCGGCAAACGGCTGTTCGTGCACTACATGCTGCAGCAGGCCCAGCGCCTGCAGGTCCAGCCCCAGGCGTACGGCGGCCGGCCGCTTGAGCTGGAAGCGGTTGCCCAGCCAGTCCACGGCCTCGGTGCCGGTGTGGCACGACGGGTAGGTCTTGAAGTGGTACATGCGGTCGATGGCCTTGACGTGGCTGGCCATGGCCTGGCACAGCGCCTCGGCCGTGAGGCCGGTGGCGCGGCGGATGCGGTGGCGCGGCGTGGCATCGTCCAGCTTGACCTGCATGGCGCTGAAGTACTGGGCCAGCGCCTCGGGCGGCAGTGGCGGTGCGCCTGCCAGGCGCGCCAGGCATTCCACCAGCGGCTGGCCCGGCTGTGCCAGCGACACCGGGTCCAGGTCGGCCCACAGCCCGGCAAAGCCCAGCTCCAGTGCCCAGGCCTGCTCGGTGGGCCACAGCCCGGCCAGCTCGCGCGTGAGCGCGACGCGGGCGCGGCGCTTGGGATCGGGCAGCGCCGCAGCCAGGGTGATCAGGCTGGGGGCCGCCGGGGCGATGGCCGCCATGTCAATCAAGGCCACGCTGTGCGGCTGGGCCACCAGCGCGGCGTCCAGCCGGGCCAGCGCGTCGGGCCCGGCCACCAGGTCGGCCGGCGGCTGGCGCATGGCCATGCACACGGCGCGCAGGGCCTGGCGGGCAGCGTCTGACGCCAGGCACAGCCAGACGGTGGGGGGCAGGGGGGTGTTCATGGGCGGCAACCAGTGGGGTGGACCAACCGGTGTGTCGCCCTGGGGGCTGATTTCTTACTCGCCGGTCCCCCGCTGGTTGCGCGCCGAACCTAGATCCGCCACTGATTCCCGCGCATGGGCTTGTCACGCACCGGCCATACGGGGCAAAGCATCTGCACCACTTCCATCAGGCTCAGCCACTCGGCAATGGGGTCATTGCCAGACGCCTTGCCTTGTTGCCGCTCAAAAGGCACCCCTGCCTCGCGTACCAGCACTGCATCTGCATTGGCGCGGTCTGACGCCAGGTGAGCGTCCGTACCGGCGTTACCCGAGGAGTTCATCAAGGAGTTCCGGTTTGTCGAACAAGGAAAAGTATTCACGCAACTCATCCATGTCGAGCGAATCGCGGTGTATTTTCAGCAGTGCGCGAATGTCGTCCAGGTCGCGCGTTCGTGTTGCATCGTTCACGAAGCCCTGCAGCTTGAAGCCTATGAGTCCTTCGACGCTGATGATGCGCATGCGGCCCATGGGGGTTTCGCGCTCCGACGCCTGCGTCAGCAGGCGGCGCGCCAGGGGGCGACGCGCGTACAGCAAATCCAGGCCTTCTGTTGCGCGCACATAGTTGGCGGCATCTTCACTGCGGTACAGGCACTGGTAGCCCAAACCCAGCAGCGCATCGTGCACCCTGTCCGCGGCTTCAGCCTCCACCAGAAAGTCCACATCCTGGGTGGCGCGCACCACCTGGTGGGCAACCACTGCCAGGCCTCCGATCAATGCCGGTGCCGTACCGTTGCGCGTGAACATGCTCAGTGCTTCGCGGATTTGTTCGGCCAGGTTTGACATATCCCGTCGGGCATAGGGTGAATGCAGGCATCATAGCGGCCGCTTGGGGCCTGGCGGCCCCCATCGACAGCGTTGCGCGCAATGCCGCAACCCGCAGGTTACGGGCGTACCGGCAACCGCAACGTCACCGCCGTCCCCGCACCTTCGCGGCTGTCAATGCCCACCGTGCCGCCATGCAGCTCGGCAATGCGCTTGACGATGGCCAGGCCCAGGCCCTTGCCGCCCTCGCCGGTGGCCGGCGCGGCGCTGTGGCGGGCCTGGTAGAAGCGGTCGAACAGATGGGGCTGGTCGGCCGGCGCAATGCCGGCGCCGCTGTCGCTCACGCCCAGCAGCAGCCAGCCGTCCGCCTGATGGGCCTGCAGCGTGATGCGCCCGCCCGCGGGCGTGAACTTCAGCGAGTTTTCCACCAGGTTGGCTAGCGCCCGCTCGATCAGCTCCACGTCCACCCGCGCGTGCAGCGCGGTTTCCTGTGCCACCAGCGTCACGCCCTGGGCACCGGCGCGCGCGGCAAAGCGCATGGCCACGTCGTTGAGCAGGTCGTCCAGCGCCAGCTCCTCGGTACGCAGCTCGAAAGCGGGTTCGTCCAGCTGGGCCAGGTCGCCCATGGACTGCACCAGGCGCGCGGCATTGCGGGTGTTGCGCAGGGCCACGCTGATGAGTTCGCGGTCTGCGGCGTGTTCGGCGGCGTGGCCGGTGCGCTGCGGGTCGGCCCAGCGGTTGTCCAGCGTCTCCAGGCAGGCCGTGGTGGCCGTCAGCGGTGAGCGCAGGTCGTGCGACAGGTTGCTGACCCCTTCGCGGCGGAAGTGATCCAGCCTTCGCAGCGTGGCCCACTGGCTGCGCAGCGTCTGCAGCATGGCCTGCATGCCGCGCGCCAGCTGGCCGAATTCATCGCGCGCCTCGGTACCCGGCACCTGCGCCAGCGCGGGCAGGGGCGCGGCGGGGGCAGGGCCGTCCAGGCCGTCGCGCGTCACGTCGCTCACGGCGGCTGTCAGGCGCGCCAGCGGCCGCGTGACGGTGGCCGTGACCCAGGCCGCCAGTACCGCCATGCCCACCACCACCAGCAGGATCATCATCAGCCCCGGCTGGGCCAGCGTGCCGCGCAGCGTGGCCACGCGCTCGGCGCTGAACGGCATGGGCTGGCACACAAAGTACAGAAATCCGTCCACCGCCGCATCCGGCCTGATCGACTGCTGGCGCAGCGGCCGCGCTGCCACCACGGCGGGTTTGGCCGGGTCGGCCGGGTCGGTGCCCATGACGTAGGTGACGGGGCTGGCGCCTGCAGCCTGGCGCACCGGCGCCATGGGCACGCGGTAGCCGGGCGGCAGGCTCACGTCGCCCGACGCCGACAGCACCGCGCCCTGGGCATCCAGCAGGTACAGGCGCACGCCGGGCTCGTACAGCACCAGGTTGCGCAAAAAGGCTGCCACCTGGTCGGGCGCGCGGCGGTGTGATTCGAGCAGCTCGGGGTGCTGCTGTGCCACGCGCTGCAAAAAGGCATTGGCCCGCTGGTAGGCCGACTCGTATTCAAACCGCTGGAATGCCAGCACGACCGTGACCAGCACGCCAATGGCCGTGAGCAGCCCCGCCAGCAAAATCGTCAGCGCGATCTTCAGGCGCACGCTCATGCAGCAGTGGCCTCCCGCATGCGGTAGCCCGCCCCCCGCACCGTCAGGATGATCTGGGGCTTGAGCGGGTCGGCCTCCAGCTTGGCGCGCAGGCGGTTGATGTGGGTGGTGACGGTGTGCTCGTAGCCGTCATGCGTATAGCCCCACACGGCGTTGAGCAGTTGCCCGCGCGAAAACACCCGCCCCGGGTGGCGCGCAAAGTGCAGCAGCAGATCAAACTCCAGCGCGGTGAACTCCATCACGCCGCCGCGCAAACGCACTTGGCGCTTGGCCGGCTGGATCTCCAGCTCGCCGTTGGTGATTGGGGCATCCACCGGCGCGGCGCCGGGGACGCTGGCGGCACGGACCAGCTCGGCGCGGCGCAGCAGCGCCTTCACGCGCGCCAGCAGTTCGGCCAGCGAGAACGGCTTGGTCAGGTAATCGTCGGCGCCCAGCTCCAGGCCCAGCACGCGGTCCAGCTCGGTGGACTTGGCCGTGAGCATCAGGATGGGCGTGGTGCAGCCGCGCGCGCGCAGCGCCTTGCACACGTCCAGGCCGTCCATGTGCGGCATCATCAGGTCCAGCACGAGCAGGTCGGCCGGCTGGCGGTCCTGCGCGGCCAGGGCCTCACGCCCGTCACTGGCCTGCACCACATCGTAGCCCGCGCCCTGCAGGTTGAGCGCCAGCAGGTCCCGGATGTCGGTCTGGTCTTCGGCGATGAGGATGCGTTTCATGGGCTCCATGGCCCGTGAGTCATGGCGGGGCCGGCTTTCTTACCCAATTGTTATCCAGTTGTGATCTTTCGTGAGGGCGGCGTGAGCCTGGGCGCCCACAGTCCATCCATCGACACCGAAGGACGCACCATGCAAGCCCCTACACCTGCCCAGACCGACGCCCTGAACCCGCTTGACTGTGCCGTGGACGGCGCCCAGCTGTACCCCCACCGCGCCTACCTGCTGCGCGTGGCACGCAACAAGCTGCGCGACCCGGCGCTGGCCGAGGACGCGGTGCAGGATGTGTTTGAGGCCGTGCTGGCCGGGCGCGCCCGGTTTGGCGGGCGCAGCGCCCTGCGCACCTGGCTCACCGGCATCCTGCTGCACAAGGTGACCGACCTGCAGCGCAAGGGCATGCGCTACTGCGCGCTGGACGCCGGGCGTGACGACGAAGACGAAGCTGCTGACAGGTACGACACCGCCTGCGACGCCCCCCGGCCGGAAGAAAGCGCCGAACAGCGCGAGCTGCTGGCCCTTACCCTGGCCTGCATCGACCGCCTGCCCGCGGCGCTGCGCGACGTGATGTGGCGCCGTGCCATTGACGACGAGCCGACTGAAACCGTGTGCCGCCAGCTGGGCATCACGCCCGACGCGATGTTTGTACGCCTGCACCGCGCCCGCCGCCAGATTGAAGCCGCCGTGCTGTGCTGACCGCGCGCGCCTGAGGGCCCGTTAGCATTCAGGCTTTCAGACTCCGCCCTTCGTGGGCCGGCCCCACGAAACATGCATGCCCCTGCCTGACGACAGTGCTACCCTGACAGCCCGCCTGGCCGCCGCCCTGCAGGGCTGCAACAGCCCCTGGGCCGGCGCTGCGCTGGTGCGCCTGCCCGACAAGGGCCTGGCGCACGACCATGTGCGCATCACCGGCAGCGGCCTTTTGGCGCGCATCCCCAAGCAAAGCCAGATGCGCCTGGCCCCCGCCGACAACCTGGCCTACCAGGCCGCGTGCTTTGAACGCGCCGCCGCTGGCGGCCATGCGCCGCGTCTGCACGGCGTGCTGGCGCCGTCGGCCCCGCTGCCGCGTGGCGCGCTGCTGGTGCAGGAGGTGGTGGGCCGCACGGCCGCCCTGCCGGCTGACCTGCCCGCCATCGTGCAGGCGCTGGCCGCACTGCATGCGCTGCCCCTGCCCGCGCCGCACGCGCGCCGCCCGCTGCTGGACGACGCCGACGCGCTGGCCGCGCTGTATGAGGAGCTGGCCCAGCAGGCGCAGTACCTGGCAGCGGCCGGCGTGGCCCCCGCCGTGGCCCGTGCGGTGACGCAGGAGCTGCAACGGCTGAACGCGCTGTGCGCCGCCGACGCCCGGCCGCCACGCCACCTGATCGCGTTTGACGGCCACCCGGGCAATTTCATCGTGCAGGACCATGGGCATGCCGTGCTGGTGGACCTGGAGAAATGCCGCTACAGCTACCCCGCGCTGGACATCGCCCATGCCACGCTCTACACGTCCACCACATGGGACGTGGCATCCAGCGCCGTGCTCACGCCCGCGCAGGTGCAGGGCGCCTACGCCACCTGGGCCGCCGCCGTGGGCCCGCGCGTGGCCGGCCCGGCGCAGGCCTGGCATGTGCCGCTGCGCCGCGCCATGTGGCTGTGGTCCATCACCTGGTGCGCCAAATGGCGCGTGCTGTCTGCCGCCGGTGCGCCGGCGGATCCGGCGGGCGAGGACTGGTCCGCGGGCCAGAGCGATGCCGCGCTGGTGGCCCATGTGCGCGGCCGGGTGGATCACTACCTGGACGCGGCCGTGGTCATGCGCATGCGGGACGAATTTGATGCGCTGGAGGCTGCACTGGCCCAGGCGCCGGCTTCATGACGCTGGCCATTGTCATGCCGGTGCTGAACGAAGGCGCTGCGCTGATGGGGCGGCTGCAGGCGTTGCAGCCCCTGCGCGCGCGTGGCGCTGAGCTGCTGGTGGTGGACGGCGGCAGCACCGACGGCAGCATGGCTGTGGCCGCCACGCTGGCCGACCAGGTGTTGGCAGCCCCGCGCGGACGCGCCGCCCAGATGAATGCCGGGGCCTGCGCCACGCGGGCCGAGACGCTGCTTTTTCTGCACGCCGACACGCAACTGCCGCCTGACGCCGACGGGTTGATCGCGCAGGCGCTGGGCGCCGGCCATGTCTGGGGCCGGTTTGATGTCCGCATTGAAGGCCGGCATCCGTTGCTGCCCATGGTGGCGGCATCCATGAACGCGCGCTCGCGCCTCACCGGCATCGCCACGGGCGACCAGGCGATGTTTGTGCGCCGGACCGTGTTCAATGCCATGGGCGGTTTTGCGGCCCAGCCGCTGATGGAGGACATTGACATGAGCCGCCGCCTGCGCGCCGTGGGCGCCCCGGCCTGCCCGGCCGCGCGCGTCATCACATCGGGCCGCCGCTGGGACCAGCACGGCCTGTGGCGCACCATCGCGCTGATGTGGCGGCTGCGCGCGGCCTACTTTCTGGGGGCCAGCCCGCAGGCACTGGCCGCGCGCTACGGCTATGCCACACGCCCGGCGGCGGCGCTGGCCATCCTGGCCAAGGCGCCGGTGCCGGGCCTTGCCAAAACCCGGCTGATCCCCGCTTTGGGTGCCGCCGGAGCGGCGCGCGCCCAGCGCGGCTTCACGCTGCGCACCCTGACCACGGCGCGCGCGGCGGCGACCGGCCCGATCACGCTGTGGTGCGCGCCCGATGCACGCCACCGCTTCTTTGCCGCCTTGCGCGCGCGCCACGGCGTGGCCTGCGAGACGCAACCCGGCGGCGATCTGGGCGAGCGCATGGGCATGGTGATGCGCCGGCACTTTGCCGCTGCGCCCGCGATGCCGCTGCTGATCGTGGGCACAGACTGCCCGGTGCTGACGCCGGCCCACCTGCAACAGGCCGCTGACCTGCTGCAAACCAACGACGCCGTGCTGATCCCGGCCGAAGACGGCGGCTATGTGCTGATCGGCCTGCGCCGCCCGCTGCCCGGCGTGTTTGAAGGCATCACCTGGAGCACGCCACAGGTGCTGATGCAAACCCGCGAGCGGCTGCTGGCCGCGGGCGCGAGCTGGCAGGAGCTGCCCATGTTGTGGGACGTGGATGAGCCGGTGGATTGGGCGCGATGGCGGCGCCAGCGCGACAAGGAGAAACGCATTGACTGAGGCCCTGACACTTCAACGCCCCGACGACTGGTACCGCGCCCGCCTGGCCCCGCCCACCGGCCGCGTGCGCGTGGTGATCGACACCGACACCGCCAACGAAATAGACGACCAGTTCGCCCTGGCCTGGGCGCTGCGCTGCCCGCAGCAGCTGGACGTGGCGGCGGTGTATGCCGAGCCATTCTCATTCGCGCACCGGCGGGCCAGTTACCCGGCAGGCGCGCACGACGCACCGCCGTTCAACCCGCCGGCGCAAGGCATGGAGCGCAGTTACCAGGAAATCATCAAGGTGTACGGGCTGCTGGGCCTGCCGCATGCGGGCCGCGCATACCGGGGCGCCGCCGCCTACATGGCGAAGCCGCGCACGCCGGTGCACAGCGAAGCGGTGGACCACCTGATTGCCACCGCGCGCGAACACACGCCCGACGGACCGCCGCTGTACGTGCTGGCGCTGGGCTGCGTGACCAACATCGCCAGTGCCTTGCTGCTGGCGCCGGACATCGCCGGGCGCATCGTGGTGGTGTGGACCAGCGGCTACCCCAGCCACGCGCCGCACGTCAACCACAGCTTCAACCTGGAGCAGGACCTGTGGGCCAGCCAGTGGCTGCTGGACAGCGGCGTGCCACATGTGTACCTGCCCGGCTACCACGTGGGCGCGCAGCTGCGCCTGTCGCTGGCCGAGGTGGAGCGTTATGTGCAGGGCAGCGGCCCCATCGGCGGCTATCTGCACCAGCTGTTCACCCACAACCCGTTGTGGACGATTATGGGCACCGACCCCACGCAGGCCGGCGAGCCGCACAGCTGGGTGATCTGGGACCTGATCTGCATCGCCTGGGCACTGAACCCCGCCTGGGTGCCCAGCGAGCTGGTGCGCACGCCGGTGCTGACCGACGACAAACGCTGGCTGGCGCAGCCGGGGCGGCACTGGATGCGTGAAGGCCATGCAGTGGAGCGCGACGCGATTTTCAATTGCTTGTTTGCATCGCTTCGCGCGCCGGGGTAGCCGACCGATTTGTGTCAATTTGATTAACCTGGCGTGACAAAACCGCGAGAGTTATGTGACACGTTCGGCATTTGATTCTGAAAAGTAACTTTTTCTTGATCACAACCCGGGGTTGTGCCGCTCCCGGCCTTTTCTTTGCTGCGCAACTGTGGGAAATTCAAACGCAGCCGCAACGCTGGCCAACCATCAAAGGAAGTTTATTCATGAGAGCCATCAAGACTGCCCGCAAACTCATTGAAGCCAACCCTGCGGACCCTGCCGCCAAGACACTTGCCCGCCTGGTCCTGGCGCTGGCAAGCGAAGAGCCGTTCAAGCTGGCTGATATCTACGCACTGGATGGCGCGCATTTCGATCTGGCGATGGACATCCTCAAGGACTGGCGGCTGGACCGTTACTACATGGGCAAGGCCAAGCTGTTTGACCTGTCATGGCAGGTCGGGCAGATGCAGGCCGGCGAATCCTAGGGCCGTTGGCGGCTTCAACAATCCGTCACGTTGCACCCGCAGAATCGGACGCTGAACGAAAGTGGGGCGATCCATGAATCCTGATGCAATCTCGCGCGAGGGCGCTGCGGCCGCAATGGCGCCGCAACGCTGGTGGGGACCGCGCAAGGCGGCACTGGACTATGAAATTTCCACGCGGCGGTGTGTGGCGCGCACGACGGTCTGCGTCAGCGGCAACCCCACGCTGGAGCAACTGGTGTCGGCGCTGCATGTGTTTGGCATTGAAAGCGGCGCGGCGGTACGCGAAACCATGTTGATCGACCTGCGCCGGCTGGAGGCCGTGTATGCCCGGGCAGACTTGTTGCGAATCGGGCACGAGATCGCCTGCAGCTTCGCCCACCTGGATCAGCTGGCACTGCTGGTCCAGCCGCACCGCGTCACCCGTATCAGCGAGCGGGCGGCGCGCCGCGCCGGCATGAACATGCGCGTGTTTGATTCGGAGCAGCTGGCAGTCAGCTGGTTGCAGCTGCATGCGGGCGCCGCCGCCCGCGCGCGCGGGCTGAACTGAGTCATCGCGCGCCGCCCGGCACGGCCGGGCAATTCACTGCCAATAGGCCTTGCTCAGGGAATCGTCCGCCAGCAGTTCAAGCGCCGCGTCCCAGTGCTGCGGGACGTTGCCGGCGGGCAGCCAGATGCGCCGTGACCGCATGTCAATCAGTGCTGGCATGGAAGTCGCCACGGCCTGCCGGTGCGCGAGCCCCCGGGTGAACGCGTCCAGCGCCTGGGCGTCCTTCCAGACGGTCAGCGTCCACACGCGCGGCCCGAATACCTCGCGGCGGATGGCTTGGGCGATCAGGCCCGGCTGCGCGCGCAGGCTGCTGGCCACCAACCCGGTTTGACGGTCAAACTCCGCGCGCCGGTCCTGGTGGAGCACGCCCGTGGTCAGCACCAGCAGCACCTGCTGGCCGGCATGGCTGTCACCGGACAACCGGGGAATCGGCGTCGAGATTGCGCAGCCCTGCAGGCTGGTCAAGGCGGCCGCCAGCCCGCCCAGCGCCACGGTGGCACGCAGCAGGTTCGCAAAAATGGATCGGGTCATACAAGCTGCCTCACAAAGGAATGAAGGGGCGCCCGGACAGGGCTTGCCAAAGCGTCAGGGCCACGGCGGCCGAGCCGAGCGCGGCCGTGGCGCCCACCCATGCCCTGGCGTTGCCGGGCGTGAAGCGGTCGGCCAGCCAGCCCGCCAGCGCGAGCGCCTGCATGAGATGGGTGGCAAAGAAATGCGGCACGCGAGGGTCTCCGCCCCGGGTGGCCCAGCCCGTCAGCGGCAGCCCATGGGCATCGGTTCGCACGCCGCCCACCCAATGTCCGAGGCCATCGACGAACCCCGCGCTCAAGAAACGAAAAGCAGTGTCCATGGCCATCCCGGGTTTCGTGTTGCGTGTTCCGGCTTTGAGTCCGATGCGTGTTGACGCTGTCAACCAGCATGGGCGGATAGTACGGTCAGCATGTTGACGGTGTCAACTTCAGCCTATAAAGTCCGGATTGCCGATGGGGTTGACGGCGTCTACCTTGTTGCAAACCAACCCGCACCACCTGCCAAAAAAGGAGCCTCATGATGCGTTCACGCCCGCTTGCACCCCCTCTATTCCTGCTGCTTGCCGCCGCCTTCAGCCTGCCGCTTCATGCCGGTGAAGTCGTTGTCCAGGTCACCGGCCCGCGCGCCGTGGCGGGCAACATCGGCTGCGCGCTGTTTGGCGCGCAGGCCGGCTTCCCCATGGACAACAGCGGCGCCAGGCAGATCTGGCTGCCCGCCGAGGCGACGACGGTCTGCCGCTTTGCCAATGTGTCGCCCGGCCGCCATGCGGTCTCGGTCAGCCACGACCTGAACGGAAACGGCCGGGTGGACACCAACTTCCTCGGCATCCCGCTGGAGGGCTGGGCCGTTTCCAACAACGTGGTGCCCTCCCTGCGCGCGCCGCGCTTCGAGGAGGCCGCATTCCGCGTGGACGATGAAACGCCGCTCGTCCTCAACCTCAAGCTCGTGAACTGAGGCGCAAACCATGACCCCTACCGAATTTGCAAGGCGCTACGGCCCCTGGGCCATTGTGACGGGGGCCAGCTCCGGCATCGGCCGGGAGCTCGCCATCCAGGCCGCCGCGCGCGGGCTCAACATGGTCGTGACCGGGCGCGATGCCGCGCGTTTGCAGCAGGTGGCGCACCAGCTGCGCGCGGCCGGTCGCGAGGTTCGCACGGTGGTGGCCGATCTGGCCACAGCACAGGGGCAGGCGGCGCTCCATGCGGCCTGCGCCGGCCTGGAAGTCGGCCTGCTGGTGCCGGCCGCAGGCTTTGGCGGCGGCGGCGCCTTCCTCGAGGGCGATGCAAGCGAGATGCAAGAGATGGTGGCGCTCAACTGCGCCTGCGTAAGCGATCTGGTGCTGCGTTACGCGCCCCCGATGGTGGAGCGCCGCCGTGGCGGCGTGCTGCTGGTGGCGTCCATCCTGGCCTACCAGGGCGCACCCTATGCCGCCCAGTACGCCGCCACCAAGGCTTATGTGCAGTCGCTGGGCGAGGCGCTGGCGGTGGAACTGAAGGGGACCGGTGTCGATGTGCTGGTGACATCGCCGGGCCCGACCGCCACACGGTTTGCCGCTCGCGCGCGGATGCGCCTTGGCAAAACCATGACGCCTGAGCACGTGGCGGGCGTCTCGCTGGCTGCCCTGGGCAGGTCTGCTACCCTTCTGCCGGGCGGTCTGAGCAAGCTGCTGCACGGTGCATTCATCGGATGGCCGCGCGGCGCGAAAGTATGGATGATGGGCCGCATCATGAAAGGAATGACCTGACGCCATGCCCGAAGCCGCCACGGATCTGCGCGAAGCCTGTGTTGCCGCTGCCCATGCCGTCATCGCACAGCACGGTGTCGAGAACCTGAGCCTGCGTGACGTGGCCCGCCGGCTCGGTGTGTCGCACCAGGCACCGTACAAGCACTATCCCAGCCGCGATCACCTGCTGGCCGAGGTGATCCGGCGCTGCTTCCAGCGGTTTGCCGCGCACCTCAGCGCGGGCCTGCATGGGCTGGACGCCCAGGCCGAGATGGATTCGCTGGGCGGTGCCTACATGGCCTATGCGATGGCCAACCCGCTGGAGTACCGCCTCATGTTCGGCACGCCATGGCCCGACACGGCGCAGCATCCGGACCTGCTGCGCGATGCGCGGCATTCGTTTGACGTGCTGCGTGGCGCCATTGCACGCATGCGCGGCCATGCCGGTGCGCCGAAGGCCGAGCACGACCTGGACGCCATGTACGTCTGGGCGTCGATGCACGGCCTCGCAACCATCCTGCAATCCAATGTCATGGACAAGCTGTCGCTTCGCCCCGGCGTGCTCAAGCAGACGGTGCCGCACGCGATGATGCTGGTCAGCGCGGCGCTGGCGGCCAGCCCTGGGCTGCGGGCGCCACCGACCCGCCTGCCCGCGCGGCCGGCTCGCCAGCGGCGCCGAATTTGAAGGTTTTTCCTGAGTTAACTGCAGCTTGATGCTGCTTTTATCTTCTGGCCCGCGCGCGTATGGTCGGCGCCTCAATCCGATTTCTCACGAAGGAGACCCTCATGAAAAAGGTAATTGGTCTGGCCGCGCTGGTGCTCGCCCTGGGCACCACGATGGCCTTTGACGTTGAAGCCAAGCGGCTGGGCGGCGCCAAGTCCAGCGGCATGCAGCGCCAGCAGACGACGCAGCCTGCCACCCCCGCCAACACGCCGGGTTCACCGGCACAGGCGGCGCCCGCGGCCGGCGCCGCCGCGGCTGCGGCTGCCCCCGCCGCCGCAGCGGCCAAGCGCAGCTGGATGGGCCCGATCGCCGGCCTGGCCGCCGGCATTGGCCTGATGGCGCTGGCGTCCCACTTCGGCTTTGGCGAGGCCATGGCGAATTTCATGATGATGATGCTGATCGGCGTGGTGATCCTGGCGGTGATCGGCTTCGTGATGCGCAATCGCATGGCCCGCAACGCCACGCCCGCCGCGGCAGGCATGGGCGCTGCCGGGCGTACCGGCGGCAGCTTCGGTGGCGGCTTTGCCAGCCCGCCCGCGGGTGGCACGCGCATCGGCTCGGCCCTGGGCGGCGTGAGCGCGGCGGCAGCGCAGCCGTCGGCCATCCCGGCCGACTTTGACGCGGCGGGCTTTGCGCGCAACGCCAGCCAGCAGTTCATGGCGCTGCAGGCGGCCAACGATGCGCGCGACCTGCAACGCCTGCGCGACTACCTCACGCCCGAGATGTTCGAGGAAGTGCGCGGCGACGTTGAAGCCCGCGGCGACGCGCCCCAGCAAACCCAGGTGTTCGGCCTGAACGCCCAGGTGCTGGAAGTGGTGGAAGAAGGCGACCGCTACATCGTGAGCGTGCGCTTCACCGGCGGCATCCGTGACCAGGCCCACGCCGACACGGAAGACCTGGACGAAATCTGGCACCTGACCAAGCCGCGGACCGGTTTTGGTGGCTGGGTGGTGGCTGGCATTCAGCAGGTCACGCCGAACGCGTAAACCCAATCAGCGACGCCTCAGCCGGGCGTCGCGTTCTTCAAACCATCCAGCATCCGCTGCACCAGCGGATGCTGGATTTTTCTTTCCGCCGAGATCAGGTAGAACGTCTCGACCAGGTCGGGGCTGTCGCCCAGCTGCACGATGCCGGGGTCGGCCAGCAGTTCCCTGGCGGACAGGCGCGACGCCGGAAACGCGCCCATGCCGCTGCGCCCGAAGGCCGCCAGCAATGCGCTGTCTTCAAACTCGCCCACGATGTCCGGGCGCAGCCCCTCGCGCTCCAGCCAGTGGTCAATGCGCGGGCGCACGGCCGCGTGGCCCGTGGGCAGCAGCACCGGCATCTGTGCCAGGCAGGCCGGAAAGCGCGCACGGCGTTTGCCCCCCAGCTTGTCGATCAGGGCTGCGGGTGCAAACCACGCCAGCGGCGCCTCGCCCAGCTTGTGGCTGTACAGCCGCAGGTTGGGGTTGTTGGTGGGCGCGGCGCGGTCGGCCAGCAGCGCATCAAGCTTGTGCAGCGCCAGCTCGGCCAGCAGGCGGTCAAACTCATCCTCATGGCACAGCAGCCGCGCGCCGGTGTCGGCCACGGCGGGGCGCAGCAGGTGGCGCACCACCAGCTTGGGCAGGCCGTCCGAGATGCCCACGCGCAGGCGCATGCCCACGCCAGTTGCTGCTTCACGCACCGCGGCGGGCAGCGCCTCGCCCAGCTGGAAGATCTGCTCGGCCAGCGCCATGGCCGCCTCGCCGCCCTCGGTCAGCACCAGCGCGCGCCCGGATGGCTTGAACAGGGCATGGCCCAGCTCGTGCTCCAGCGCGCGCACCTGGGCGCTCACGGTCTGCACCGCCATGCCCAGCCGGTCCGCCCCGCGGGAGATGCCGCCTTCTTTGGCGACGACCCAGAAGTAATAGAGATGGCGGAAGTTGATCGGCGTGGCCATGGTTTCAGGGCGCCACCGCCGCCCCGCTGATGCCGTGGCGCGCCAACGCTTCGGCCACAAAGCCGCTGCGCTTCATGTCGTCCACATAGGCGGCCAATGCGGCGGCGGCCTCGGCGCCGCGGTTGCGCGGGCAGCCCATGGCCTGCTGGATCACCATGAAGCGATCGGGCAGCAGGCGGATGCCGCCCAGGCGCGCGGCATCCGCCTCCAGCTGCTGCTTCACGCCGGCGGCCACATCGGCGCCCTGCGCCAGGAAGTAGTCCACCACCGCCGGCGAACTGGGCGCGCGCAGCAGGCTGGCGTGCTGGATCTCGCGGCTCAGGTACAGGTCATAGGCGCTGCCCTGGCCTACCACCACGCGCGTGCCGGTACGGTCTACTTCGTCCGTGCGGGTGAGGGGTGAGTCATTGCGCACGGCATAGCAGCCTTCGATCAGCACATAGGGCGGGGTGAAGTGGATGCTTTCACCGCGCTTGGGATCAATGGCGAAAAAACCGATGTCGGCCTGTCCGTTCGTCACGGCGTCCACCGATTTCGCCGCAGTGTCAAACACCACCAGCTCCAGATCCACGCCCAGGCGTTGCGCAAACCCGCGCGCCAGGTCCACCGACACGCCCCGGGCCGTGCCGGTGGCCGCATCGGGCGCGGCCAGGATCGGGTTGCCGGTGTTGATGGACGCGCGCAGGCGCCCGGTGGGTGCCAGGGCGGCAATGAGTGCAGGGGTGAGGGTCATGGCGCTGCGCGGGGGATGTAGTGGGCTTCAGGCGCCATGGTACCCACGCGCGAGGGACCCCATGGGAAAATCCCGCCCATGTCCGCCCTGGTTCACACCGCCTTCTACAAGTTTGTCCCGCTCACAGACCCCGACGGTGTGGCGGTGCAGCTGAGGCTGCGGCTGGCGCAGGGCGGCGCGCTGAGCGGCAGCATCCTGCTGGCCACCGAGGGCATCAACGGCATGCTGGCGGGCACGGTGGACGCGGTAGACGCGATTGAAAAGGCGCTGTGTGAAGACGCAGCCTTCGCCGGCGCCTTCAGTGGCATGGCCTTCAAGCGCAGCGCCTGCCACACGCCGCCGTTTGCCCGGATCAAGGTTCACGTCAAGAAGGAAATCGTGCCGCTGGGCATGCAGGGCGTGGACGCGCGGCACACCGGCATCAATGTGTCGCCACAAGACTGGCGCGAGCTGATCAAGTCCCCCGACGTGATGTTGCTGGACAACCGCAACAGCTTTGAATACCGCCTGGGCCATTTTGCGGGCGCGGTGGACCCGGGCGTGGCGAACTTCCGCGACTTCCCGGCCTATGTGCAGGCCCACGCCGCGCAGTGGCAGGCGCAGGGCACGCGGGTGGCCATGTACTGCACCGGCGGCATCCGCTGCGAAAAGACCAGCGCCTGGATGCGGGGCCTGGGCCTGTCGGTGTACCAGCTGGACGGCGGCATCCTCAACTACTTCCGGCAGATGCCCGACGCGCAGCTGGACTGGCACGGCGAATGTTTTGTGTTTGACAACCGCGTGGCGCTGGACACCCGCTTGAATGAAACCGCCACCACGCTGGAAGACGTGTACGAAGCGGAGCCTGACGGCGCCTGGCGCCTGGCGCGCGCGCGGCGGCTGGCGCTGGCAGCGCCGATGCCGGGCGGCTGAGCATGCTGCCCGTACGTGATGGCGTGGGAGCCAGTCAGGTTGGCCTGCCCGAAGGCCCGTGGGCGCGCATGCTCGACTTCCTGGTGCAGCGCTTTCCCGCGATACCGGCCGCGCAGTGGCGCGAGCGCATGGACTGTGGCGATGTGGTGGACGAAGCGGGCCGCCGCATCACGCCCGATCAGCCCTATGCCGCGCATGGCAAGCTGTACTACTACCGCACGGTGCCGGGCGAGGCACCCGGCGCCACGCAGGCTACCGTGCTGTTTGAGGACGAGCTGCTGGTGGTGGCCGACAAGCCGCACTTCCTGCCTGTGACGCCATCGGGCAACTACCTGCAGGAAACCCTGCTGGTGCGCCTGCGCCGCCAGCTGGGGCTGGACACGCTGACGCCGCTGCACCGGCTGGACCGCGAGACGGCGGGCGTGGTGCTGCTGGCCAAGCAGCCGGCCACCTGCGAGCATTACCACCGGCTGTTCTTCAGCCGCGGCATGACCAAGGTGTACGAGGCCATTGCGGCCAGCCCGCAGGGCACGTCGCTGCGCTTTCCGCTCACGCGGGCCAGCACGCTGGTGGAGGCTGAGCATTTCATGCAGATGCGCGAGGCACCGGCTGACGCTGCGGCCGTGCCCAATGCCAGCACCGACATCCAATGGCTGGAAACTCAGGGCGCCCATGCCCGCTACCGCCTGCGGCCGCTGACCGGCCGGCGCCACCAGCTGCGCGTGCACATGGCCGCGCTGGGCCTGCCCATCCTGGGCGACCGCATCTACCCGCGCCTGCTGCCGCACAACAGCGACGACCCGGCCAACCCGCTGCGACTGCTGGCGCAAGCCATTGCGTTTCGCGACCCCGTCACGGGCCAGGCGCGCAGCTTTGCCAGCCGCCAGCGGCTGGATTTTCCGTAACCGGCTTCAGCGCGTCGCACTTTTCAGAAAACCCACCACGCACTTTCCTCGCACGATGGCGTGGCCGTCCAGCCGTATGCCGAGTTGCGCCGCGAGCTGCGGCGATGCGTCGAATGCGACGAACCGATCAAAGGATTTGAGGCTTGATTTGAACGCGATCCATTTGGCGTGGTTTTCGCCAAACGGCGTGATGTAGGTCCTGCCCTCTTCATGCATGACCACCATGTTCAGACGCTCGACCTGCTCCGCCGTGATGGGGCGACTCGCCTTGACGCCCAGGTCTGCAAGTTCGTCCAGCCGGTGGTCACAGGCCGCGACAGCGGTTGATGCCCACAGGCTCAGAACAAAACACGTGACTGCAAGTTGTCGCAACTGGCTACCCTCCGGATGTTGGGATTTCAGTGTGCGTTCGATACGGCATTGGCCTACCTATACGGGAGAATAGGGCGCTGATGCCCCGCGCCGGGACGTTCACAACCAAGGGGGACTGCCACCATGAAGCTCAAAACAATCGCCCTCGGCCTGCTGGCCGCGGTGGCCGTGGCCGGCACCGCCGGCTGGTTCAGCCTGGACAAGGAAACGCGCGGCCTGCTGGCCACCGTGCCCACCAACCGCGACCTGCTGTTCTGGACGGTGCCGCAGCGCGACGCAGCCTTTCGCGCGCTGGACCGCATCCCGCTGCTGGCCAGGGCCCGGCCCATCGCCGCAGGCAGCGCGCCATCCCCCTTGCCCGCGGGCGCGCCGCTGAAGCTGGGCATGGACGTGGACGCCTTCATGGCCGCGCAGCGCAGCGCGGCGGTGATCGTGCTGCACGACGGCAAGCTGCGGCTGGAGCGCTATGGCCTGGGCTTTGATGCGAACGGCCGCTGGACCAGCTTTTCGGTGGCCAAGTCCATGACGTCCACGCTGGTGGGCGCGGCCATCCGCGACGGGCATATCAAGAGCATGGACGACAAGGTCAGCGACTACATCCCGCAGATGAAAGGCTCGGCCTATGACGACGTGAGCATCCGCCAGTTGCTGACCATGACCTCGGGCGTGCGCTGGAACGAGGACTACGCCGACCCGAATTCCGACGTGGCGCGCTTCAACAACCACAAGCCCGAGCCCGGCGTGGACGCGCTGGTGAGCTACATGCGCCAGCTGCCGCGGGCGGCGCCGGCCGGCACGCGCTGGCACTACAGCACGGGCGAGACCAACCTGGTGGGCATTCTGCTGGCGCAGGCCACGAAGAAGCCGCTGGCCACCTACCTGTCTGAAAAAATCTGGCTGCCCGCGGGCATGGAACAGCAGGCCACCTGGATCCTGAGCAAGACCGGCCAGGAGATCAGCGGCTGCTGCATCCAGGCGGCCACGCGCGACTTTGCCCGCGTGGGTCAGTTCATCATGAACGGCGCCATGGTCAACGGCAAAAGCATCCTGCCCGACGGCTGGCTGGCCGAGGCCACGACCACCCGCATGCCCATCGGCCAGGCCGACCGCGGCTACGGCTACCAGTGGTGGACCTATGCCGACGGCAGCTATTCAGCGCGCGGCATTTTCGGCCAGGGCATCTTCATCGACCCGAAGCGCAAGCTGGTCGTGGCGGTCAACGCCAACTGGGGCACCGGCGCCAACGACCGCGGCTCCAGCGCCCAGCGCGAGGCGTTTTACCAGGCGGTGCAAAAGGCCATAGACGATGAGGCGGGCGCCGCGCGCTGACCCCGGCCCGCGCGCCGGCGGCTCAGTACACTCGACGCCATCATGAACCTGCTTTCCCTGGCGATCCTGGCCGCCATTGCCCTGTGGTTTGTGCGAGCCAAAGACCAGCGCCAGCGCATTGCGCTGCTGGCCAGCCACTTGGGCCCGCACCAGATCGAAAAGCACATGGAAACATTGACCCAGGGCTACCTGCGTGCGCTGGGCGAGGCCGACGGGGATCGGCGTGACCAGATCTTCAGCATGCTGCAATCCGCCGAGCAGGCGCTGGCCACGCAGATGCGGGCGCTGGCGGTGGATTTTGCGCGGGTGGACGCGGCGCAGGCGCGCGTGAGCCGCCTGCCGCTGTACCTGCCCTGGGTGACGCAGCTGCTGCCGCAGGCCACGTTTGACATGCGCCAGGCGCTGGTGGTGCATGCCGACGGCATTGGCCGCATGGTGGACGCGGTGGACCTGCCGGCGCGCGAGCGCGCCTTCACGCTGTCGGCGGAACTGTTTTTGCTGCAGCACACCTGCCACTGGTTCTGCAAGTCGCGCATGGTGGCGTCGGCGCGCATGCTGGCGCGCCACCAGACGGCCTATGCGCAGCTGGTGCAGTCGGTGTCGGCACCAACACGCGCCGCGTACCAGGCCCTGGTGGGGTAGCTCAGTCGACCGCGGGCCGGTCTGATTGCGCCCAGGTGTAGGCCACGCCCACACCCACGGTCACGCCCGTGGTCTGGCGCACCAGCGGACTGGCGCGGTTGGCAGCGCCGGCCACGCTTTGCAGCCGGGTGAACGCAAACAGCCGCCAGTCGGGTGCCAGCTTGCGCGATGCCGACAGCGACAGGCGCCAGGCCACCAGGCCGCTTTCGGCGGTGTAGGCCGGGCGCCCCGGCGCGGCGTAGCGCGGCGCCACGCCATAAAAGGTATCGGCCAGCTTGCGGTTGGCAAACACGGCGCTCACGCCGGTGCTGTAGCGCCAGCCGTTGGCGCCGGCGCGTTCGAACTGCAGCTCTGGCTCGAACGCCACGCCGCGGCTGGCCGCGCCGTCGCTCAGGTCAAACACGCCGCGCAGCGGAAACTCCGCCTGCCAGCGGCCCCCAAGCGCCGGGCCCAGGTCCCATTTGAGCCGCGGGCCAAACTCCACCAGCGTGCCCAGGTCGGGCATGCCGCGGCGCGCCTCGATGTCGTCGGAGCTGGAGCCAAAAGCGCCGGACACGCCGATGTCCACCTCCACCGTGGGTGTCTTCAGCGCACGCACACCCAGCGCGTTGCGGTCGGCGCGCAGGTATTTGCCGCGGTAGATGAAATAGGGCAATGCGATGGCGCCGTTGACCTGCCTGTCCGCGCCCGGGTAGGCCTGCTGGCTGTAGGCGGCGCCAAACGCGCCCAGCTCCCACAGCGGCTGGGCCGGGGCCTGCTGGGCGGCGGCGCACAGGGGTGCCAGCGCAAGCAGCGCGGCGGCATGGGTGGCGGGAAGCTTGGGCGTGAATGGCATGGATTTACAGCTCGAAAAAAGGATGCGGCCAGCATAGCGGCCGGCCAAAGACCCCTGGGTGACGTGCGGTGTGCGGTGTGCGGTTCGCGGGTGATGTGACCAGGATCAAGACGCGCCGCGCCGTGAACGCGCACAGTGCAGGCATTGCTTCAATCTCGGACCACCATGAGCACTTTTGAACATGCAGCCCTGATGCAGGGCCTGAACACCCAGATGGCGCAGCTGCGCAAGGCTCAACCTGAGGCGCTGCAGGGCTTCACCCAGCTGGCCAGGGCCGCCATGGCCGAAGGCGCGGTCAGCACCAAACACAAGGAACTGATCGCGCTGGCGGTGGGCATCACCCAGCACTGCTCGGGCTGCATTGCCTTTCATGTGAAGGCGCTGCACAAGCTGGGTTGCACCCGTGCCGAGCTGGAGGAGATGCTCGCCGTATGCGTTTACATGGGCGGTGGCCCGGCACTCATGTACGCCGCCGAGACCCTTACGGCCTGGGAGGCGCTGGCACCGGCTGCATGAAGGCGTCGTGGGTGCTCAAAAACACCTTGCCTTGCAACCGCTGGCCCAGCTCGGTGCCGCGCAGGCGGTCCATCACCGGGCCCTTGACCTCGGCCAGCGTGAACTCGATGCCACGCTCGGCAAGGTTGCGCTGCATCTGCGTCAGCACGCCGAGTGCCGTGGCGTCGATCTGGTTGATGGCCGAGCAGATCAGCACAACCCGCCGCACGGTGGCATCGCGCGCCAGCAGGGCCTCGATGCGGTCTTCCACCACCGTGGCGTTGGCAAAAAACAGGCTCTCGTCCACCCGCACCGCCAGCAGCCCGGGCACGGTCTGCACGGCGTAGCGCTCGACGTTGCGGAAATGCTGTGTACCCGGCAGACGGCCCACCACCGCAATGTGCGGGTGGGTGTTGCGCCAGACGATGGTGCCCAGTGACAGCGCCACGCCCAGGAGGATGCCCGCTTCCACGCCAAGCAGCACCACGCCTGCGGCCGTGGCCAGCAGCGCCAGCGCGTCGGCGCGGTCGTAGTGCCAGGTGTGGCGCAGCGTCTGCAGATCAATCAGGGAAGTCACCGCAACGATGATGGTGGCCGCCAGCACCGCATGGGGCAGGTAGAAGAACCAGCCCGTCAGCGCAGCGATCACCACCGCCATCAGCACGGCCGAGATCACGCCGGCCAGCGGTGTCTGCGCGCCGGCGGCAAAGTTGACCACCGAACGCGCGAAGCCACCCGTGACCGGGTAGCCGCCCGACAATGCGCTGGCCACGTTGGCCGCGCCCAGGCCCAGCAGCTCGCGGTTGGGCTGGATGCGTTGCTGGCGCTTGAGCGCCAGCGACTGCGCCACCGAAACACTCTCCACAAAGCCCACCAGCGAAATCAGCAGCGCGGGCAGCCACAGCTGGCCCAGCGTGACCATGCCGGGCACGGGCAGGCTGAGCTGCGGCAGGCCCTGGGGTACGGCGCCCACCACGCTCACGCCGGCCGACTGGTCCAGCCGCAGCAGGCCCACCACGGCGGTGGAGGCGACCACCGCCAGCATGGGCGCAAGCTTGGCCAGCAGATCGGCTGCCCTGGCGCCCAGGCCGATGTGTTGCAGCGCGCGGGCCATCCAGCGGCGCGCCGCCCACAAAAACAGCAGGCTGGCCAGGCCGATGGCCAGCGTGACGGGCCGGGTTTGCGGCAGCGCCGTGGCCAGGCCGTGCAGCACTTGCAGCACGTCACTGCCCGCGACCTTCACGCCCAGGATGTGTTTGATCTGCCCCACCGCGATCAGCAGCGCCGAGCCGGTGATGAAGCCGCTGATGACCGGGTGGCTCAGGAAATACGCGAGGAAGCCCAGGCGCAGCGCGCCAAAGGCCAGCAGCATCACGCCCGACAGCAGTGACAGCTGCATTGCCAGCGCCACGTACGCGGCGGAGCCCGCCGCCGCCAGTGGCTGCAACGCGCTGGCCGTCATGAGCGAGGCCACGGCCACGGGACCCACCGCCAGGGTCATGCTGGAGCCGAACAGGGCGTAGGCGATGATGGGCAGGATGCTGGCGTACAGCCCCACCTCGGGCGGCAGTCCGGCCAGCAGCGCATAGGCCAGGCTCTGCGGGATCAGCATCACCGTGACGATGATGCCGGCGGTCAGGTCCCCGGCGAACCAGGCCCGCTGGTAGTGGCGCAACCATTCAGGAAGCCATTTCATCGCCGGGCCTTTCGTCTCGCGGGTGTGTTGGCGCGCAGCGGTTATTGGCCGGTGGCCAGGCTGTACAGCTGGGCCGAGCGTGCGCCCGAGCGGCAGAACGCCAGCACGGGCCCTGGCGCCGTGGCCAGCGCCTCGCGCATGGCCAGGGCCTGTTCGGCGGTGATGGCACCGCTGACCACCGGCAGGTAGACGTAGTTCAGGCCCAGCGCCTGGGCGGCGGCCTCGAACTCGCGGCTGAGGGGCTGGCTGGGGCCGCCTTCACCGTCCGGCCGGTTGTTGATGAGGGTCTTGAAGCCCTGCGCGGCCACGGCCGGCAGGTCATGTGCCGACAGCTGTGCGGCCACGGCGAACTGCGGGGTCAGTGCTTTCGTTGGTACGGTCATGGGTGACTCCTGTTGGGAACTGGCAGTGGCAGGGTTTTCAGTGCGCGCCCGCCGGATCGCGCGGTGCACGGCGTTCCAGCAGCTCGAACACGTACATGCCGGCGACCATGGCCGCCACGAACACAGCCGCCTTGGGTTGGCCCGCGCCCAGCGAGACCAGCGCCGGGCCGGGACAGAACCCTGCCAGGCCCCAGCCCGCGCCGAACACCAGGCCCCCCAACACCAGCCGGCGATCGACGTCGTTGGACTTCGGCAGGTGCAGCGCGCCCCCCAGGAAGGTGGTGGTGCGTTTGCGGGCGATGGCAAACGCGAACACACCCACCATGATGGCCCCACCCATCACCAGGGCGAGCGACGGGTCCCATTGGCCGAACAGGTCGAGGAAGCCGGTCACCTTGCCGGGGTCGGTCATGCCCGAGAGGATCAGGCCAATGCCGAACAGCAGGCCCACGGCGAATTCAGACAGGCGGTGTTGCATGAAGTGCTCCTTGATTGGCGAAGCGGCTCACGCGAAAGCGTGGCGCGCGAGGTAGACGGTGACAAAGCCCGCGCCCATGAAGGCCAGCGTGGCCACCAGCGAACGCGGCGACAGTCGCGACAGGCCACAGACGCCATGGCCGCTGGTGCAGCCCGAGCCATAACGCGTGCCCACGCCGACCAGCAGGCCGGCGATCACGATGGTGGCCCAGCCGGCGTCGATGCGCGGCGCAGTCGGGCCCGCCACCACGAAATACAGCAGCGGTGCGGCGAGCATGCCGGCCAGGAAGGCCAGGCGCCAGCCGGTGTCGCCCCTGACTGGTCGCAGCAGACCGCCGAGGATGCCGCTGATGCCCAGGATGCGGCCGTTCACCAGGATGAACAGGGCCGAGGCCAGGCCCAGCAGAATGCCGCCGGCCAGCGAGGCCCAGGGCGTGAAATGTGTCCAGTCGATGGTCATGGTGTCCTACTCCTTGGGGGTTGCGCAAAACTGAAGATAGAGAACGTGCAGCACGGCCAGCGCCTGGGGGCTGTCGATGCGGTAGTAGATGTTTTTGCCCTCGCGGCGGGTGCTCACCAGCCCCTCGTCGCGCAGCACGCCCAACTGCTGGGACAGGGTGGGCTGCAGGATGCCGACGATTTCCTCCAGCTCGCCCACGCGCTTTTCGCCCTGGGCCAGCTGGCACAGCAGCAGCAGCCGGTCGGGGTTGGACAACGCCTTCATGAGCCGGCTGGCGCCGTCAGCCGACTGGCGCAGGACATCGATGTCCATCACAGTGTCTGCTTGCATGATGCTCAGGCTCCTTTCAATTAACCTGGCGATAGTATATTGACAAACAATATATCAGTCAATATACTATTTCCATCGCAATCAAAAACGCCAAGGAGCGCGCATGAAACCTATCGTCAAAGGCTTTTTCGATCCGGCCACCTGGACCGTGAGTTACGTGGTCTATGAAAAGGACGGCGCCGGATGCGCCATCGTGGACTCCGTGCTCGACTACGACCCGAAGTCCGGCCGCACCCGTACCACCTCGGCGGACACGCTGATCGCCTTCGTGCAGGAAAAGCAGCTCAAGGTGGAATGGATTCTTGAAACCCATGCCCATGCCGACCACCTGTCGGCGGCGCACTACCTGCGCAAGAAACTGGGCGGCAGGATCGCCATCGGCGCGGCCATCACCCAGGTGCAGGACGTGTTCAAGCGCATCTTCAACCTGGAGCCGGAATTCCGTCCCGACGGCCATCAGTTCGATCACCTGCTGAAGGACGGCGAGACCTTTGCCATCGGCGCGCTGGGCGCGACGGCGCTGTCCGTGCCCGGCCACACCCCGGCCTGCATGGCCTACCAGGTCGGTGACGCCGTGTTCGTGGGCGACACCCTGTTCATGCCCGATGTGGGCACGGCGCGCTGCGACTTCCCCGGGGGCAGCGCGCCGACGCTGTACCAGTCGGTGCGCAAGCTGCTGGCCCTGCCGGGCGATACGCGGCTGTTCATGTGCCACGACTACCCGCCGGCCGGCCGCGAAGTCGCCTGGCAGACCACCGTGGCCGCGCAACGCGCCGGCAACATCCATGTGCATGACGGCGTGAGCGAGGCCGAATTCGTGAGCATGCGCGCCGCGCGCGATGCCACGCTGGACATGCCGGTGCTGATCCTGCCGTCGGTGCAGGTCAACATCCGCGCGGGTGACATGCCGCCGGCGGAAGCCAACGGCGTGGCCTACCTCAAGATTCCGCTGAACGCGCTGTGAGGCTTGCGGGCGCCGGCTCGCCCAGCAGGCCCGCGATCTCGGCGTCCTTGTGCTCCCACAGGCCGGCCAGCCAGCGGTGGAAGGTTCCGCGAAACTCGCTGTCGGTGTCGTAGTCGCCGTCGGTGAACGCCGCCGGAATCGGCAGCTGGCGCGCGCGCAGCACGATGCGTGGCGCGCGCCCGCACAGGAACTGCCAGAACGTCGGCACGCCGCCGGGGTAAACAATGGTCACGTCCACCAGCGAATGGAACTGCTCGCCCATGGCATTCAGCGCCAGCGCCAGCGCGCCGGCCTTGGGCTTGAGCAGGTGCCGGTAGGGCGACGACTGCGCCCGGTGCTTGGCCGCGGTAAAGCGCGTGCCCTCGGCAAAGTTCATGACGCTGGTGGGCACCAGCGCGAATTTTTCGCAGGCGCGCCGCGTGGTTTCGCGGTCCTGGCGGCGCAGGTCGGGGTTCTTGCGCAAGGCGGCCTTGCCGTGGCGCTTCATGAACGGAAAGTCCAGCGCCCACCAGGCCAGGCCGATCACCGGCACCCAGATCAGTTCCTGCTTCAGGAAGAACTTGAGCATGGGGATGCGCCGGTTCAACGCATGCTGCAGTACAAAGATGTCCACCCACGACTGGTGGTTGCAGTTGACCAGATACCAGCCGTGGTACGGAAGGCTGTCCACGCCCTGCACGTCCCAGGCAGTGTTCTGCGTCAGGCGCATCCAGGCACTGTTGCAGCTGATCCACGCCGTGGCGATGGCGTTGAGCACCGGGTCCACGCGCTGGCGCACCGGCGCAAACGGCAGCACCAGCTTCACGAGCGACAGGGCAAACAGCAGCGCGCACCAGAACAGGGTGTTGAACACAAGCAGCACAAAGGCAATGACGCCCCGCGCAACCGGGGGCAGGAATGACAGCATGGGGAGGTGACCTGAAGAAAGCAGTGGCAAAGCCGTATTGTCAGCGGCGCGACCCCGCATCAGGCTGAGCCAGATCACAATACCTGCACCATGCAGTTCCAGGTTGTGCGGGCGACGCGATTTGTCAGGGTCGAGGTCAGTGGCCCGGCCGACGTGGGCGCGTTCGTCAAAGGCATCCACGCCGTGGCGGCCGACACGCTGGCCCAGGGCGACCGGCTGCTGCTGGTCAACCTGCTGCAGGTCGAGGAGAGCCTGGACGCCACCGGCCACTTTGTGCTGGGCGAGCAGGTGGCGCGGCAGCTGGGGCACCTGAGCCGGCTGGCGTCGGTGGTGCCCCCCGCGCGCATGACGCGCACCAGCGAAAAGGTGGCCCGCGCGCATGGCGTGCAGTTGCGTGTGTTCGACGCCGAGCCCCCGGCGCTGGCCTGGCTGCTGGACGACGACAGCCCGTCCGGGCCCACGCCCCAGGCCGACGGCAGCCTCATGGACCCGATCCGCGCAGCCTGCTGGGACGCATGGCGCCACCTGTTTCCGCCCAATGCCCAGGCGGTGCAGCTGTCCAATGGCAACCTGGTGATCGCGTGGGCGCTGGCGCGCGACCCGCAGGCGCTGTTTGAAATGTCCACGCCGGTCACCGTGCGCTTTGAGCCACAGTTGCTGGCCAGCATGGCACAGGCCTCTGCCGTGCAGCGCCGTCGCATTGCGGCCAGCCAGGAAATGGGCATTCGCGCCGGCCTGCTGGGCTACGACCCTTACACCCGCGTACCGCAGGCGCGGGTGATCGTTCTGGGTTAGGGCCGCCCCTCAAGAATCCCGCGCACGTGGCCGATAACAGCGGGATGTGGAGCAAACCCGGCAATCCCGTCCCGATCGACCCGTCACAGGTCGTGGTGGGGCTGTACATCTGGCTGGACATGCCCTGGGCTGACCATCCTTTTCTGACCAGCCGCGTGATGGTGCGCACCAGCGCAGATGTGCGGGTCATCCAGGCAAGCGACCCCAAAGGCAGGTTGTATTACTACCCCGAGCGCAGCACGGTGGTACCGCCGCCTGTCCAAACGGCACGGTGGATGGCAACCGCCGACGAGCGGGATGCGCTGGCGGCGCAGATGGAGTCACGCCGGGAATCCAAGCGCAGGCGCCAGGCCCGGCACAGCGCCGCGCAGTCCACCGCCGGGCGCAACTGGGATGCCGCCGCGCGTGCCACCCGGGAGGCGCTCGCCAACTTCACCCAGTCGCCGCGAACAGCGGGTGCGCGGCTGGTGCAGTTGTCCTCGCAGGCTGCACGGGCGATCACCCACGGCCAGCGCGTATTGCTGCACCTGCTGGGCGACAGGAACGGCAAGGGGCATCATTACCATGCGCTCAACACCATGACACTGGGCCTGCTGCTGGGCCGCCACGCAGGCCTGAACGAGCGTGAGCTGGCCGATCTGGCGCTGGGCGCGCTGGCGCATGACGCAGGCAAGGCGCAGGTTCCGCCAGCCATCCTGCATTCACCGCGGCGCAGGAAGTTCGAGGAAGATTTCTACCGTCAGCACGTCAGGTACAGCCTGCAGCTGGCCGAGCAGTCGGGCGCCTTCAGCCCGGGCGCGCTGGCAGTGGTGGCAGACCACCATGAGGCGGCGGACGGCACGGGCTGGCCCAGAGGCACCGGTGAAGCGGGCAAACCCGCGCTTGTCCTGGCGCTGGTCAACCGGTTTGACCGGTTGTGTACGCCGGAGGCCGCCGAACGTGAATCCATGACGCCGACCGAGGCCTTGGCCTTCATGTTCAGGCATGAGTCGGCCCGGTTTGGCGCCGCATTGCTGGGCCAGTTCATCAACCTGCTGGGCGTGTACCCGCCCGGTACCTACGTGCAGCTGGCAGGTGGTGCGCTGGGCATGGTGGTTTCGCCGGGGCAGCAAAGCCTGCAGCCCAAGGTACTGGTCTACAGCCCCGAAACGGCGCGCGAAAACGCGCCGATCTTAGACCTGGGTGAGGAGCCCGAGCTGAAAATCATGGAGGCACTGCGCCCCGAGGCGCTGCCGCCGGATGTCCTGGAATGGCTGAATCCGCAGCAGTCGATGACGTTCTACTACTCAACACACGAAGACAATGGCTGAGGGGCAACTCAGGCCGCCACCACCAGACCGCAGGCATACAGCAACAGGGCGAGCATGACCCCGCGAAACGGGATGCTGAACCAGTAGCGCCAGCCCAGGTGCGCATACGCGCCCAGCAATGCCAGGCCCAGCACCTGCAAAAAGCGGGACTGGGCCAGCATGCCTGGCTGCCACAGTGCGAGATAGCCCCACACCAGGCCAAACAACATGGCGCCGTAGCTGTGGCTGGCATTGAAGCCGACCCATGCCTTCCACATCGATGTATCGCGTGTGATGAATGGCGTGGTTTCCTGCATCGCCGCCAGCACGGTGGCGTCACGCGGGTGAAAGCGCCGGCCGTGAAACGTGAACACGAGGTGCATCAGGCCCAGCGTGAAGACGATGGCGGCGCTGGCGGCCACCAGCCAGGAAACAGCAAGCAGGTTCATGCGGGGCTTTCTTTCTGATGGAAAGACAGGCCCATCATGCGCGCCAATGTTTCTCGTGTCAAGATAGGGCCATGGCAAATCCAAAGCCCCGCCCGTACCACCATGGCAACCTGCGCGAATCGCTGATGCTGGCGGCCGACGAACTGCTGGCCCGCCAGGGCCAGGCCGCGCTGACCCTGCGCGAGGTGGCGCGCGTGGCCGGTGTATCGCACGCCGCGCCTTACCACCACTTTGCCCACCTGGACGAGTTGCTGGCGGCCGTGGCCGCGCGTTCTTTCGAGGTGCTGGGCGCCGCCCTGGCGGACGCCGCCAGCGCGGCCGATCCGCGCGAGGCCATGCTGCGCATTGGTGATGCGTACGTGGCCCATGCGCGCGCGCAACCCGCGCAATTCCGGCTGATGTTCGGCCCGCTGCTGTCGCGCAAGGATGAATTCCCTGCGCTGGCGCAGGCCGCGCGTGCCTCGTTCATGCAGGTGCTGCAGGCCGCCGAGCGGTATGCGCCCGGTGAAGGCGCCGTGGTGGCGCTGACCGGCTGGTCGCTGGGGCATGGCTTTGCGCACCTGGCCATTGACGGCGCGCTGGACGACCTGCCCGTGCCCGTCACCCCCGGCGAGGCCGTGGCGCGGCGCATCCACGAATGGGTGCTGCCCGTGCGCGACACGCCGCGCAGGCCCAGGCGGGCAAAATCGGGGTCTTGATCCGTTTCGCCAGCCCGCCCATGCTCAGCCCCGCCGTCGCCCGTTCCCCGCTGCACACCCGTGCCATCACCTTTCGCGGTTACGCGCGCGACGACGGCCTGTGGGACCTGGAGGGCGAGCTGCACGACAGCAAGCATTACGGCTATGAAAGCAGCAGCGGCCCCGTGCCCGCGGGCACGCCCATCCACCACATGCACATCCGCGTGACGGTGGACGACACGCTGTGCATCCAGGCCATTGAATCGTCCATGGACGCCACGCCGTTTGGCGAATGTGGCGTGGCCGGCGACACCTTGCAGCGCATGGTGGGCCAGACCATGGGCGCCGGCTGGCGCCAGACGATTGACCGCGCGATCGGCGGCGTGCAGGGCTGCACGCATCTGCGCGAGCTGCTGTTCAACCTCGCGACCGCCGCGTTCCAGACCATCCCGCACGCCAGGGAGGTGCGCCGGCGCGAGGCCGGCCTGCCGCGGTTTGAGGGCGACCAGCCGCCGTTCTACATGGGCCGGTGCATGACCTGGGACTTCAACGGCCCGGTGGTGGCGCGCGTGGCGCCGCAGTTCGTGGGCTGGGTCAAGCCGGTGCGCAAGGGTTGACGCGCCTCAGGCCGGCGCGCCCGACAGGCGGAACACCGACACCGCCTCGACCAGCTTGCGCGCCTGGCTGCGCAGGCTGTCCGCGGCGGCGGCGCCTTGCTCCACCAGTGCGGCGTTTTGCTGCGTCGTCTGGTCCATCTGGGTCACGGCTTCGCCAACCTGGCGCACGCCGCCGCTTTGCTCGCTGGAGGCGGTGCTGATCTGGTTCATCAGCTGGGCCACCTCGCGGATGGAGCGGGTGACCTCGTCCATCGTGGTGCCGGCCTCGTCCACCAGCGTGGTGCCCTGAGCGACGCGCTCCACGCTGTCGGCGATCAGCTTGTTGATCTGCCGGGCCGACTCCGCCGAGCGCTGCGCCAGGCTGCGCACCTCGGTGGCAACCACGGCGAAGCCGCGCCCCTGGTCGCCCGCGCGGGCGGCTTCCACCGCCGCATTCAGCGCCAGGATGTTGGTCTGGAACGCAATGCTGTCGATCACCCCGGTGATGTCGGCAATGCGCCTGGAGCTGGTGTTGATCTCCTTCATGGTCTGCACCACGCGCGACACCACCTGGCCGCCGCGCCCCGCGATGTCGCTGGCCTGGCGTGCCAGGCTGTCGGCCTTCATCGCGTTGTCGGCGTTCTGGGCCACGGTCGAGCCCAGCTCTTCCATGGACGCCGCGGTTTCCTGCAGGGTGCTGGCCTGCTGTTCGGTCCGCCCGGACAGGTCCAGGTTGCCCTGCGCAATCTCGTCGCTGGCGGTGGCCAGCGTGTGGGAGCTCTCGCGCACGGTGGCGACCACGCGCGCCAGGCCCGCCTGCATGTCCTTGAGCCGCGCCATCAGGCTGTCGGTGTCGCCGCGGCGCAGCCGGATCGGCGTGGTCAGGTCACCGTTGGCAACGGCGCGTGCCACTTCGGCGGCCACGGCGGGCTCGCCGCCCAGGCTGCGCAGCAGGCCACGGGTGATGGCGAATGCCAGCGCGGCGCCCAGCAGCAGGGCCGCCGCGACACAGCCGATGGCAATGGCGCGGCCGCGCTCGTAGACCGCCCTGGCGTTCAGCGCGGCTTCATCGCTCACGCGGAAGTTGAATGCCTGCAACTGCTCCAGCGCGCTGATCAGGTCCACCATGGCCATCTGGGAAGCGCCTTCGCCGATGTCCATCGCATCGCGCTGCTTTCCCTCGCGGCCAAGGCCCAGCACCTTGGCGTTCAGGCCGGCGTAGGCGCCCCAGTACTTTTGCAGCGCCTCCAGCAGCTTGTGCTCGTCCGCGCGCCGGACCATGGCCGCATAGGCCTTGATGCTGTTGCCGGCCACCGTCTGCGCGGCCATGCCCTTGTCCTCGTACTCGGCGCGGTAGCTCGCATCGGTGGTAGCCGCGTGCTTCATCTCGAACTCACGCATCTCCAGGATGGCCGCGCGCGCCGCGTTCAGGTGCTTGGCGCTGGGCAGGCCCTTGAGCGCGAGCTCCTGGGACGCATGGCTCAACTGCACAAGCGACAGCACCGAAAAGCCGCCCAGCGCCGCCGTCAGCGACAGCACCAGCGTGAAGGCCATGGCCAACTGGGCACCGATGGGCAGGCGCCTGACGCGCGATGACAGAATTTTGGGCAATCGCATGAAGGTACTCCGGCGGTGTGTACGGACGGGCAGGGCGGGATCAGGACTTCTTGAAGCCGATGTAGGTGATGCCGATGACCTTGCCGCCGGCGTCCTTGATCGGGTGGTAGCAGGTGTCGTAGGCGGTGCCCAGCACTTCCAGCGGACCGCAGTGCTTGTCGCCGCGCGTGATCGCCTCGTAGGCCTTGTTGCGCGCCAGCTGGGTGCCCACGCCGCGCTTGCCTTCGGGCGTCAGCACATTGGTGCTCACGCGGGTGAATTCGTTGCCGTCCTTGACGAACACGGTGGCGGTGGCGCCGGTGGTTTTCTTGATCTCGTCGACCACGTCGTAGTTGTTGTTGATCTTGCGGGCGCCGAAATGGATGGCGGGCACGGTGCGCTCGCCGGCCTTGTCGGTGCCTTCCAGCTTGGGCGCGCCGATCTTGGCCAGGCGTGCGTCCAGCGCTGCAATGGCGGCCTGGGGGTCGTTGGCGTGGGCAGCGCCCGCGCACAGGAACAAGGTGGTGGTGGCAGACAGTGCGTACAGGAGGGGGGATTTCATGGTCAGGGCTCCGGTTGGGGGTTGCGGGGGTTCTGGCCGGCGCATGCGCTGCGGCGGTACCGCAGGTTTCGGCCACCCGCGCGGCAACTTGAGCCCGGTTACAACAGCGACTGCAGCCGCGTCAGCCGGGCCGGGTCCGCCACGTCTGCAGCGTCATGCGTGACCAGCAGCGCCGGGATGCGCCGCGCACGCACCGTGGCAAAAACAAACTCGCGCATGCGCTGGCGCAGTGCGGCGTCCAGCCGTGAAAACGGCTCGTCCAGCAGCAGCGCTTGGGGCTGCGCCAGCAGCGCACGCATCAGCGACACACGGGCGCGCTGGCCGCCTGACAGCGTGGCCGGGTCGGCGTGGGCAAAGCCGGGCAGTTCCAGGTCAGCCAGGGCCTGCGTGACGGCGGCTTCGCGCTGCGCGCGCGGGCCCGGCGGCACGGCAAACAGCAGGTTCTCGCGCACCGTCATGTGGGCAAACAGCAGGTCGTCCTGGAACAGGATGCCCACGCGCCGGTCTTCGGTGGGCAGCGTGTCGATACGCTGTGCGTTGAGCGTGACGCTGCCCTCAAAGCTGAACACCGGCGCCAGCGTGCCGCACACCGCCGCCAGCAGGCTGGACTTGCCGGAGCCGCTGTCGCCCATGACCGTGTGCACCACGCCGGGCGGCACTTCCAGGTGCAGGTCTTGCACCAGCGTGGCCTCACCCAGTGCCAGGCGCGTGACGTTCAACTGCAGACTCATGATGGGCCTTTGACAAACCGCCGCGGCCGCCCGGCCCAGGCGGCCAGCGCAAACACCAGCGCGGGCAGCAGCCACTGCAGCCAGGCATAGGCGGCGGTCAGCGGGCGCTGGGCGCCGCTGGCCAGCGTGACGGCCTCGGTCGTAACGGTGTTGAAGCGCCCCGCGCCCACAAACAGCGTTGGCAAGTACTGCGCCACGCTCACGGCAAAGCCCACGGCCAGCGCCGCCAGCAGCGCCGCTCGCAGCAGCGGCCATTTGATGCGCGCCAGGAAGGTGAAGCGGCGCTTGCGCAGCGACGCGGCAATCTGCGCATAGCGCGCGTCAAAGCCCAGGTAGGCCGGGCTGAGCGCGATCAGCACATAGGGCACGGCCGCCAGGCTGTGGGCCAGCCACAGGCCGGCAAAGCGCGCGTCCATGTCCCAGGCCAGCGCCAGCCGGTGCAGGCCCACCACCCACAGCACAGACGGCAGCAGCAGCGGCAGGTACACCAGCCGGCGCAGCCATGCGTCCCACGCGGGCGGCGCGCATTCCAGCCAGGCCACGGCCCACACCAGCGCGGTGACGGCGCTGACCCCCGCCAAAGCCAGCGTGCTCCACAGCGTAGTGGCGCTGGACGCGACCGACTGCCAGGCCTGCAGGCCCCATTGCTGCGGCCACAGCTGCGGGAACGGCCAGGCACCGGCCAGGCTGCCCATGGCCAGTGACAGCATGACCGCGCCATACAGCCCCCCCAGCAACAGCAGGGGCAGGACCGATGCGGCGCGCCGGGCGCCGGTGCGCCCGCGCCCGCCGGCCGTCCATAACGTGCGCCAATGTGCTGCACGGCGCAGCGCCCACAGCGCACCGGCCAGCAACGCCACCACGCCGGCCAGCAGCCAGGCGGCGGCGGCGCCCTGGGCATTGACGCCGGCGTCGGCGTCCAGCAGCCACTGCCAGGCCAGCACGGCCAGCGTGGGCGGGTTTTGCGGGCCGATCACCAGGGCCATGTCCACGACAGTCAGGCTGTAGGCCAGCACCGCCACCAGCGGGCCGGCCAGGCGCGGCCACAGCTGGGGCCACAGCACCCGCCACCAGGCGCGCTGCGGTGTGTAGCCCATGCTGCGCGCCGCCTCCAGCTCGCGCGCCCAGCGCACGCCGGTGTCGGCGCGCTGCAGCTGGGTGGCCGCGGCCCACAGCAAAAACGGAACCTCCTTGGCCACCAGCACGGCAATCAGGCCCAGGCCCCAGGGGTCCTGCGTGGTGGGCCAGGGCGGCGGCGCGTCAAAGCCCGTGGCCCAGGGCGAGGCTGCGCGCAGCAGCCAGCCGCTGGGCGCGATCAGAAAGGCCAGACCGATTGCAAATGCCGCATGCGGTACGGCCAGCATGGGCGGCAAGGCCTGCACCAGGCGCTGCCACCGCCCGCCGGGAAAGCTGCGTGACAGCACCCAGGCGGTCAACGCCACCGACAGGGCCGTGGCGGCCAGCCCGGTCCACAGCGTCATGGCCAGCGCGCGCAGCCATTGGGGTTGCTGCAACAAGTCGTGCCAGGCCTGGGCATTGAGCGCGGCGGCCACGGCCGACAATGCGGCCCAGGCCACGGGGACGGCCACCACCAGCGCCAGCAGCGCGGGCAGCCACAGCGTGCGCCAGGTTACTGCCCGTAGCGCCGCAGCCATTCACGCTCCAGCGGGTCCACCCAGCTGCCGTGCGGCTCCAGGATCACGGGGGCGGTCTGCTCCAGCTGGCCGGGCGCGGGCCGGGCGCCAAAGCGCGCACGCTCGGCCGCGGGCAGCTTGTCCAGCGCCAGCACGGTCGGGTCGCCCCAGACAGCGATATCAGCCTTGCGGGCCTGCGCCAGCGGCGACATCATGAAATTGATGAAGACCTGCGCGCCCTCCTTGGCATTGGCGTTGAACGGGATCGCCAGGAAGTGTGTATTGCCGATGGCGCCGCCAGCCATCTGCCAGGCGTACACCGTATCGGCCTGGCGCCTGGCGGCGATCTCGTTGGCGGCTTCGTTGGGGTTGAAGCTCAGGGCAATCATCAGCTCGCCGTCAGCCACCATCTGGCGGATGGCCGCGGGGTTGGCCGGAAACTGCTTGCCCGCGCGCCACAGGTGCGGGTGCAGCGCATCCAGGTACGCCCACAGCGGCGCGGCGGCCGCGGCCAGCGCCTCGGGCGTCACCGGTTTGTACAGGGCCGCGCGGTCGGTGTTGAGCTCCACCAGCGCCTGCTTGAGGAAGGTGGTGCCCACAAAGGCCGGCGGGCGCGGGTAGCTCAGCCGCCCGGGGTTGGCGCGCGCGAAGTCCAGCAGCGCGGCCATGCTGCGCGGCGGTGCTGGCACGCGCTTGCGGTCCGCGTACAGCGTGAACTGCGCCATGCCCCAGGGCGCTTCCAGGCCCTCCACCGGCTCGGAAAAATCCATGCGCGTGGTGGGCTTGCCCACGGTGTCCACGTACTGGAAGTTGGGCAGGCTCTCGGCAAACGGGCCAAACAGCAGGCCTTCGCGCTTCATGGTCAGGAAGTTTTCGCCATTGATCCACACCGCGTCCACGCTGCCGCCGGTGAGCTTGCCCGCGGCCTTTTCGCTGCGCACGCGCTTCACGGCCTCGGCGGTGTCGGTGAGCTTGACGTGCTCCACCTGCACGCCCCAGCGGGTGTTGACCTCGGCCGCGGCCCACTGCAGGTAGGCATTGGTGCGGTCGCTGCCGCCCCAGGCATTGAAGAACACCTTTTGCCCACGCGCGCGGCCTTCAATGGCGGCCCAGGCTGGGCCTTGCGCCCACAAGGGCGTCGCAGCGGTGGCGGTGATGAGGGCCAGTGTCTGGCGGCGTGACAGCAGGGGTGCAGGTTTCATGGTCGTTTCGGGGAGGCAGCTTGCAGTAGGTGCGTCGTCGCGCGGCGGATGTTCTTACCTCAGGCCAGCAGGGCCTGGGCGAATTCGCGCGCGTTGAAGGTCTCCAGGTCTTCCAGCTTCTCGCCCACGCCGATGAAGTACACGGGAATAGGCCGCTCCTGCGAGATGGCGGCGAGCACGCCGCCCTTGGCCGTGCCGTCCAGCTTGGTGACGATCAGGCCAGTGAGCCCCAGCGCGTCGTCAAACGCCTTGACTTGCATTACGGCGTTTTGCCCGGTATTGCCGTCGATGACCAGCAACACTTCATGCGGTGCGGTGTCCTGGGCCTTGGTGACGACACGCTTGATCTTGCGCAGCTCATCCATCAGGTGCAGTTGCGTTGGCAGGCGCCCGGCGGTGTCCACCAGCACCACGTCCTTGCCGCGGGCGCGGCCGGCGGTCACCGCGTCAAAGCTCACGGCGGCGGGGTCGCCGCCTTCCTGGCTGATGATTTCGACCGTATTGCGGTCGGCCCACACGCCCAGCTGTTCACGCGCTGCGGCGCGAAAGGTGTCGGCCGCGGCCAGCAGCACCGACGCGCCCTCGTTGGCCAGGTGTTTGGTGAGCTTGCCGATGGAGGTGGTCTTGCCCGCGCCGTTCACGCCGGCCACCATGATCACGGTGGGCTGGTGCAGGCCGATCACCAGCGGCTTTTCCAGGGGCTTGAGCAGCGCGGTCAGCGCTTCAATCAGCAGGTTGCGCACCTGCACCGGGTGCGTTGCGCCGCTGTCCTTCACGCGGCGCTTCACTCCGTCCAGCAGTTGCTGCGTGGCCTTGACGCCGGTGTCGGCCATCAGCAATGCGGACTCCAGCTCCTCATACAGCGCGTCATCAATCCGCGCACCGGTGAACACGCCCGAAATGCTGGAGCCGGTCTTGCGCAGGCCGGCGCTCAGCTTGTCCAGCCAGCGCGCGCGCTCGGGCGGTGCGCTGGCGGGCGTGACCGCAGGGTCGGGCACCGCGATCGGCGCCACCAGCGCACTGCCGATCAGCGTGGCGCCGGCGGGTGGCTGCGCGGGTGAGGCCGCGGGCAAGGTCGCGGGTTCAGGGGCGGGCGGCTTTTTCCGGAAGAAACTGAACATTGGGGGCTTTTTAGAATCACACGATTCTATGAAACACCCCCTGCAGCGCCTGCTGACCCTGATTTGCCTTGCACTTCCTCTGGGCTTTGCCCCCGCCGCCGGTGCCCAGGCCCCCGTCAAAGCCGAACAGTACACCCTGGCCAACGGCCTGACCCTGATCATCAAACCCGACCGGCGCGCGCCCACCGCGGTGCACATGCTGTGGGTGCGCGTGGGCGCCATGGACGAGGTGGACGGCACCAGCGGCGTGGCCCATGTGCTGGAGCACATGATGTTCAAGGGCACGCCCGACGTGGGCGTGGGCGAATTCTCCCGCAGCGTGGCGGCGCTGGGCGGGCGTGAAAACGCGTTCACCGCGCGCGACTACACCGGCTACTACCAGCAGATCCCGGCCAGCCGGCTGGAAGACGTGATGAAGCTGGAGGCCGACCGCTTCGCGCGCAACCAGTGGGCCGACGAGGAATTCCGCAAGGAACTGGAGGTGGTCAAGGAAGAGCGCCGCCTGCGCACCGAGGACAATCCCCGGGCCCTGCTGTATGAGCAGCTCAACGCCACGGCCTTCCTGGCGTCGCCCTACCGGCGGCCCATTGTGGGCTGGATGAGCGATCTGGACGTCATGACCCCTGACGACGCCCGGGCGTTTTACCGCCAGTGGTACACGCCCGCCAACGCGGCAGTGGTGGTCGCGGGCGACGTGGACGTGGCCCAGGTGCGCGCGCTGGCGGAAAAATACTATGGCGTCATTCCGGCGCGCGCCGTGCCCGCGCGCAAGCCGCGCACCGAACCCGTGCAGGCCGGCATCCGCCGCATCGAGTTCAAGGCCCCGGCCGAGCAGGCGTATGTGGCCATGACGTTCAAGGTGCCGCAGCTGCGCACGTTTGACCCGTCACCCGAGGCCGACGAGGCCCTGGCACTGACGGTGCTGGCCGCTGTGCTGGACGGCTACACCGGCGCACGCCTGAACCGCGCGCTGGAGCAGGGCCCGGACCGCGTGGCCGACAGCGCCGGTGCGTACAACGGTCTGTGGGGCCGCGGCCCGCAGGTGTTTGTGCTGGACGCCGTGCCCGCGCCCGGCAAGACCACCGGGCAGGTGGAGGCTGCCCTGCGCGAGCAGGTGGCGCGCGTGGCCCAGGACGGCGTGACCGAGGCCGAACTCAATCGCGTGAAGACGCGCTGGGTGGCCGGCGAGGTGTACAAGCTCGATTCCGTGATGAACCAGGCGCGCGAGCTGGGCAGCCAGTGGGCGCTGGGCCTGCCACTGGACGCGGGCGAGCGCCTGATCCAGCGCCTGCGCGCCGTCACGGCGCAGCAGGTGCAGGCGGTGGCGGCCAAACACTTTGGCGACGACCAGCTCACCGTGGCCGTGCTGCGCCCGCAGCCGGTGGACAGGAACCGCAAGCCCCGCGCTGCACCCGCCGGCTCGCGCCACTGAGGAGCCGGCATGAACATGAAGCTGAACCAACCCCTGCGCGCCCTGTGCGCCGTGCTGCTGCTGGGCGGCCTGCAGGCCGCCCAGGCGGCGCTGCCGATCGAGAAATTCACCCTGCCCAATGGGGCCCAGGTCTGGCTGGCGCAAAGCCCGGGCCTGCCCATGGTGGATGTGCAGATCGACTTTGATGCCGGCAGCCGGCGCGACCCGGCCGAACAGGCCGGCCTGGCGTCGGTGACCGCGTCCATGATGTCCAAGGGCCTGCTCGCGCGCGACGGCCAGCCGGCACTGGACGAAAACACGCTCAGCGAGGCCTGGGCCGACCTGGGCGCGTCGTTTGGCGGCAGCGCCGGCAGCGACCGCATGAGCTTTGGCCTGCGCTCGCTGACCTACCCCGACCTGCTGCCGCGCGCCGTGGCGCTGGCCGCGCGCCAGCTGGCCGAGCCGGCGTTTCCCGCGGACATCTGGCAGCGCGACCGCGAACGCATGGTGGCGTCCATCAAGGAGGCCAACACCCGCCCGGCCACCATTGCCGGCCGGGCCTATGCCCAGGCGGTGTACGGTGCCCACCCCTATGGCCGTGAGGTGACCGGGCAGACGCTGGCGCGCATTGCCGTGGCCGACATGCAGGCCCTGCACGCGCGCATGCTGGTGCCCTGCCGGGCCAAGGTCAGCATCGTCGGCGCGGTGACCCGCGCACAGGCGCAGACGCTGGTGGGCCAGTTGCTGGCGCGCCTGCCGGCCAGCACGCCGCAGCGCTGCGCGGCCCTGCCGACCGTGGGCGAGGTGGCCGCGCTCGCCCAGCCCAGCGAGCAGGCGATCCCGTTTGAATCGGCCCAGGCCCATGTGTTCATCGGCCAGCCCGGCTTTCGCCGCATGGACCCGGACTATTTCCCGCTGATCGTGGGCAACTACATCCTGGGCGGCGGCGGCTTTGTGTCGCGCCTGTCCAGCGAGGTGCGCGAAAAGCGCGGCCTGAGCTACAGCGTGTACAGCTATTTCTCGCCGGGGCGGCACGCGGGCGCGTTCACCGTGGGCCTGCAGACCCGGCCCGACCAGGCCGCCCAGGCGGTGCAGGTGGCGCGTGATGTGCTGCAGGCCTTTGTGGCCGACGGCCCGACCGAGGCCGAGCTGCGCGCGGCCAAGGACAACCTCATCGGCGGCTTCGCCCTGCGCATTGACACCAACCGCAAACTGCTGGACAACGTTGCCGGCATCGCCTGGAACGACCTGCCGCTCAACTACCTGGACACCTGGACGCAACAGGTGGACCGTGTCACCGTGGCCGACGTCAAGGCCGCCTTTGCCCGCAAGCTGCAACCCCGGCGCATGGCTACCGTGGTGGTAGGCGGTACGCTCCGCCCCTAGAAATGTTGGTGTTTACCCTAGGTTCCCTGTCAAAGTTGACAGGGGTTTGCAACATTTTGTCGACAGCCCGCGCAATCATTTACGCGGTGCTGTCACACACACGCCGCGTCCCGGCGGCGCCACAACCGGGAATCATGTCTTCGCAGCGCAGGTTGGGCCCCCCTGACCTGCGATTTCAGGCTACAGCGGACCGTCTCTTACCGGGCGGGCCTTGTAGCCTTTTTTTTGGGCATTGCCCCGCCGCGTCGGGACGCTGTGAAGAAATGGACATCTGCCTGCCCAGGTTGTTATGTTGTGTAACGGTTGCAGCGTTTTTCTTGCGCAACACGCCGGGCCCAAGTACATAAAAGGCTGGGTGCGCAAGCGCCGGCGCCCCGTTGGGGCCCACAGTCCGCAGGCGGAGGCCTCACATGTCGATACTCAAGAGTCTTTTTGCAACCCGGGACAGCGCCAGATCCGGCCCTGAAACTGCGCCCGTGAAAATGAACCTGGAAGAGCGCATGGCCTTCCGGCGCGAGATGCTGTACGAGGCCATCAAGGTCACCATGCAGGCCAGCGGCGTGCTGTCGGCCAGCTACAAATTTCGCGTGGTGCGCAACGACAAGCGCGGCCATCAGTACTCGGTGATGATCGACCTGTCCACCGATTTCCTGGCCAATCCCGAGGGCCAGCCGGCACGGCTGGTGGCCGTGGGCGCGAACATCACGCGCAATGCCATGGCCCGCTACGGCATCGTGGTGGCCGGTGTGTACTGGCGGGTGAACGAGGAACTGCAGGGCTTTGACAAGACGCCCGCCGAAGCGGCGCCGGCCGAACCGGCTGCGCAGACACCGCGCCAGAAGTACGAGCGCGCCACCGCCGACGAGCTGGCCGCCTTTGAGGCCGCCTGGCAGAAAGGCCAGTCGCTGCAGGTGGGCGATCGCATCTATTCATCTGACCTCGCCCCGCTGACCGGCGACTCTGGCAGCGACGACAGCCGGCGCTGAATGGCCCGCGCCCGGGGCGGGGCAGTTAAGCTGCGCCCTGATGACATCCCGACACCCTACCTCCCGCAGCGCCCACACGGTGCGCATCATCGGCGGCCAATGGAAGCGCACGCCGCTGCCCGTGGCCGACAAGCCCGGCCTGCGCCCCACCCCCGACCGTGTGCGCGAGACGCTGTTCAACTGGCTGGGCCAGGACCTCACGGGCTGGCGTTGCGTGGACGCATTTGCCGGCACCGGCGCGCTGGGCTTTGAAGCCGCGTCGCGCGGCGCGCAGCAGGTGCTGCTGCTGGAGCAGGACGCGGCGCTGGTGGCCCAGCTGCGGGCCGTGCAGCAGCGCCTGGCGGCGCAGGCGGTGACGGTGCAGCGCGGTGACGGCGTGGCGGGCCTGAAGGCGCTGGCGCGGGGCTCGGTGGACCTGGTGTTCCTGGACCCACCGTTTGATGCCGGCCTGTTTGACGCGGCGCTGGCCGCCAGCGCAAACGCGCTGGCCCCTGGCGCACAGGTGTACCTGGAGGCGCCCGAGGCCTGGAGCGATGCGCGGCTGGCGGCCCTGGGGCTGCAGGTGCACCGGCACCTGAAGGCCGGCGCCGTGCATGCCCATGTGCTGCGTCGCCTGCCCGAGCCGTCATAATGCGCTGCAACATAAAAATCGTTGGACCGGCGCACAAGAGGAGAACTTGATGGCCCATAACGTGATTGCCGTGTACCCCGGCACCTTCGACCCCATGACCCTGGGCCATGAGGACGTGGTTCGGCGTGCCACCCAGCTGTTTGACCGCGTGATCGTGGCCGTGGCCGCCGGTCACCACAAGAAAGCCATGTTTACCCTGCAAGAGCGCATCGAGATGGCGCGTGAGGTGGTGCGCCAGTACCCGCAGGTGGACGTGGAGAGCTTCTCGGGCCTGCTGCGCGACTTTGTCGTGGCGCGTGGCGGCAAGGCCATGGTGCGCGGCCTGCGCGCCGTGACCGACTTTGACTATGAATTCCAGCTCGCCGGCATGAACCGCAGCCTGATGCCCGACGTGGAAACGGTCTTCCTGACGCCCAGCGACAAGTACCAGTTCATCAGCAGCACCTTTGTGCGCGAGATCGCGGTGCTGGGCGGCGAGGTGGACAAGTTCGTCTCGCCGTCGGTCCAGCAGCGCCTGGCAGAGAAGGTGCGCAGCCTGGGGCGCGAGTAGGCGCCGGCAACCTGCCTCAGGCGACCTGCTGGAGCCAGTGCTTCAGCGCGGCATTCACCTCATCCGGCTTTTCCATCGTCAGCATGTGGCCGCAGCGCGGCACCATGACCAGCTGCGCCAGCGGCACCAGCGCGGCAATCTCTTGTGAACACTCGGGCGGCGTGAGCTGGTCGGCGTCGCCGCACATCACCAGCACAGGGCAGCGCAGCTGGGGCAGGTGGTCCCGCGCATCGGGGCGGGCCATGATGGCGCGGTTCTGGCGGATCAGCTGCTGCGCCCCCGCGCGCAGCACGAAGTCAAGGTAGGCGCCGGTCAGCGCGGCGTCCTGCGCCTGGTCGGGGTGAAAGGCCAGTGCCACATTGGGCTCGATGACCTCGCGCACCTGGCCCGCGGCAAACAGTTCGATCGCGCCTTCGCGCAAGGCGCGCATGTCCGGCGTCTCGGGCCGGGCATTGGTGCCCAGCAGGGCCAGCGCGCGGATGCGCTGCGGCGCCTGGCGGGCGGCTTCCATGGCGACGATGCCGCCCATGGACGCGCCGCACAGCACCAGCTCGCCCGCATGCTGCGCCAGCAGCGCGGCGGCCATGGCTTCAATCGTGTCGTGGTGACTGTTGACGTCGGCCACCCGGGGCTGCCAGGGGTCTGCCAGCGCGTCAAGCTGGGCGCGCCACATCACGGCGTCGGCGGCCAGGCCGGGCAGCAGCACCAGCGTGGGTCGGGTCGGGCTCATGGAGTGATCCCTTTCAGGCCCAGCGCGGCATACACCTGCGCGGCCTGGCGCTTCAGGCGGCGCGATTCGGGCTGGCTGTTCACGGCCTGCTGCAGCAGGTGCTGCGCACCGCCCAGCTGGCCGCTGCGCACCAGCGCGTCCAGGTGCACCTGTGCGAACAGGTCACGCTGCGCATGGCTGCCGCCGATCTCCACCAGCCGGGGCAGGGCGCTGCCCAGCTCATCGACCGCGCGGGGCCAGTCGCCGCGCGCATGGGCCAGCAGGCCCCGGCTGGCCGCCAGCGCCACGCGCTGCCAGGCATCGCGCGCGCTGGCCGTCGCCTGGGTGGCATGGTGTTCGATGTGGCGCATAAGCACGTCGGCCTCGGGCCGGCCGGCGCGTGCCAGGCCATAGAGGTACTGCAGATCCAGAAAGGGCAGCACATGGTCGGCCGTGCGCGCGGCCAGATAGCCGCCCACGTCCTGCCAGCGGTGGCCCACGTCCACGCCGGCCAGCTCCAGCCGCGCCAGCAGCGACACGGCATTGATCTGGTCCTGTGAATACTCCTTCACCACGCCCCATACCTGCGTGTCGTACAGGCGCAGCACCCCGGCGTGGTCGTCCAGCTCCAGCGCAAACAGGGCCTGGTGCCACCAGTTGTGCGTGACCATGAATGAGTTGAGGCCCGTCCAGGTGTCGCTGACGTCTGCCAGAAAGGCCTGGCCTTCGCCGATGCGGCCCTGGGTCAGCAGCACATGGGCCAGTGCATGGTGGGCCCAGGGTTCCTTGCGGCACAGGTGGATGGCATGGCGCGCGGCGGCCTCGGCCTGCGCCAGCAAATGGCATTGCTCGAAGCCAAAGGCCAGCATGCCGTGCAGGTAGGGCACGTCGCCCGCCGCCGGCAACGCAGCCAGCGCCAGGCGCAGCATGCCCGGCGAATCGCCGCGGTTGAACAGGTGGTACTGCCCGAGCTTGAGCGAGGCCAGGTCGCGCGGGTGTTCAAGCGCCTGTTCTTCGTGCAGCGCAATTGCGCGGGGCACGTCGCCATCCACCCAGGCTTTGACGGCCTGCACGAAGCGCTGCTCGCGCGGCGTGGCGGTGATGGGGGATACCAGCGCGTGGTCGATGAAAGGGCGCGCGTTGGCGGGTGCGTCGCGCGACTCGGCAAACATGTGCAGTGCCGCGCAGTACGCCTGCACGAGGGGGCTGGCGTCGGTGTCTGCAATGGCCAGCGGTGCAATGGCACGCGCCTCGCTGGCGATAAAGCCTTCGACGAAATCATTGACCGCGCCCAGGCTGGCCGCGTGCTGCAGCGTGACGGCATTGCCCAGGCTGTCGGTCAGCACGGTCAGTCCAGGTTCTGCAAAGCCTCGGAGGGCGGCTGGGGCCACGGATGTTGTGAGTCGCGGATCAGCTCGAACGCGCGCGACACCTGCAGCACGCCCAGGTCGTCAAACCGCGGCCCGGCGATCTGCAGCCCGATGGGCAGGCCGCCGGTGGTGTAGCCGCAGTTGATGGACGCCGCGGGCTGCTCCGACATGTTGAACGGCACCGTGAACGCAATGTGCTCCAGCGGGCGCAGCGGGTCGTTGGTCGGCGAGGGCAGTTCGGCGGCAAACGCGGGCACGGGTGAGGTGGGTGAGATGACGTAGTCAAACGCCGCGCAGGCCTTCACCGTGGCCAGCCGCGTCAGGTAGAACTGGTGCTGGGCGCGAAAGACGGCCTCGCCGCCCATGCCTGCCGCGCTGTCGGCCCAGGCCTGGATGTAGGGCAGCACCTTCGCCTTGCGCCCCGGCGGCAGCGCGTTCAGGTCCACATGCGAGCGCATGCGCCAGAAATGGTCCATGCCGTCCAGCATCTCCCGCGTGAGGAACGGCGCCATGGGTTGCACCACGGCCCCGGCCTGCTCGAACAGCGCGGCCGCGCGTTGCACGGCGGTCAGCACCTGCGCGTCCACCGGGAGGCCGCAGCCCGCGTCCAGCAGCAGGCCGATGCGCAGGCCCTTGAGCTTTTCCACGCCGGCGTCAAAGCAGTGCCAGTCAATGGCCTGGTACGGCAGGCTCATGGTGTCGCGCGCATCCGGCAGCGACAGCGCGGCCATCATGGCCGCGGCGTCGGCCACGCTGCGCGTCATGGGGCCGGCGGCACGGCCGGTGTAGGGCGGGTCGATCGGCACACGGCCCAGGCTGGGCTTCAAGCCAAACACGCCGCACCAGCCCGCCGGCAGCCGGATGGAGCCGCCGATGTCGGTGCCCAGGTGCAGCGGGCCGTAGCCCGCGGCAGCGGCCGAGCCCGCGCCCGCGCTGGAGCCGCCGGGCGTGCGCGACAGGTCCCAGGGGTTGCGTGCCAGCGGGTGGATGCTGGACAGGCCCGACGACAGCATGCCGTAGTCGGGCATGGTGGTCTTGGTGATGGTGACCGCGCCGGCCTCGCGCAGTCGCGCGGCCGGCGGCGCATCGGCGGCCATGGGCTGCGGGTCCACCGCGGCGGTGCCCAGCGGCATCGGGTCGCCCTGCGTGGCGATGTTGTCTTTCAGCGTGACGGGCACGCCGTCCAGCGCCGACAGCGGCGCGCCGCGCAGCCAGCGCGCCTCGCACGCGCGGGCCTGTTCCATGGCCAGCTCGGGGCGCAGCAGGTAGGTGGCGCACAGATGCGGCTCCCAGCGCTCGATGTGGCCCAGCACGGACTGGGCCACTTCCACGGGCGACGTGTCGCCGCGCCGGTAGGCGTCCGCCAGTTCGGCGGCGGACAGTTCGTGCAGGGCGGTCAAGGCAGGAGGGATGCTCGTTTGTGGATCAGGCCCACGACATGGCCGACAGGTCGTTCACAAAAATGGGCATGTTGGCCCACAGGCCCTTGACGTTCTTGTTGGCCACCGTGACCCACTGCGGCTGGTACAGGTAACCGTGCACGGCGTCGTCGGCCACCAGGCGCTGGATGTCGGCCAGGATCTTGTTGCGCTCGGCGGCGTTGGCGGTCTGCTTGTACTTGTCGTACAGCGCGTTGAATTTGGTGGACTCGTAGTTCCAGTAGTAGCCGGGGCGCGAGAAGTTGCCCAGGTCAAACGGCTCCACATGCGAAATGATGGTCATGTCGTAGTTCTTGTTGCCGTAGGTGCCCGACAGCCACTGCGCCCATTCCACGTTCTGCAGCTTGGCCTTGATGCCGACCTTGTCGAGCATGGAGGCGATCACCTCACCGCCCTGGCGCGCATACGGCGGCGGCGGCAGCGTGATGGTCAGCTCCAGGTTGGTCACGCCGGCTTCCTTGAGCAGGGCGCGGGCCTTGTCGGGGTCGTAGGCGTTGACCTTGGTCAGGTCCACATAGCCGGGGGCACTGGGCACGTAGTAGCTGCCGATGGGCGAGCCGTAGCCGTCGCCCGCGCCCTGGATCACGGCCTTGCGGTCGATCGCCATGTTGATGGCGCGGCGCACGCGCACGTCGTCCAGCGGCTTTTTCTTGTTGTTCAGCGCCAGGATGGTCTTGGCGCGCGAGCCGCTGGCCATGACCTGGAACTTCGGGTTGGTCTTGAACTGCGGCACGCTGCGCGGCGTGACGCGGGGGAACGCGTCCACGTCGCCGGCCAGCAGCGCGGCCACCTGGGCGGCCGGGTCGGCAATGAAGCGGAACGTGGCGCGTTTGATCTTGATGCTGCCTGCGTTGCGGTGGCCGTCCCATTTGCTCAGCACCACGGACGAGCCCTTGACCCAGTTGTCCAGCTTGTAGGGGCCGGTGCCCACGGGCTTGGTGGTGTTGGTGTCCACGCTCTTGGGCTCCACGATGATGGCCGTGGCCTGGCCCATCAGGAACAGGAAGTCGGGGTCGATTTCCTTGGTCAGCAGCACCACGGTGTGCTCATCCACCACCTGGGTGGTGATGGCGGCGAAGGTGCGCTTGTCCTTGTTGGTGCTCTTTTCGCCGCCGGCGCGGTCAAACGAAAACTTGACGGCCTGCGCGTTGAACGGCTCGCCGTTCTGAAACTTGACGCCTTTGCGCAGCCTGAAGGTGTAGGTGCGCAGGTCGGGCGAGACTTCCCAGCTTTCGGCCAGCAGCGGCGTGACGCTGCCGTCCGGGTTGATCTTGGTCAGGGTCTCGTAGATGTTGTACAGCGTGACTTCGCCGATGGACGAGGCGGCGGCGGCGGTCGGGTCCAGGCCCACCGGCTCCAGCGCCATGGCCAGCACGATGGCGTCTTTTTTGCTCTGGGCCAGTGCGCCCTGGGGCAGGGCCAGCGGCACGGAGGCCAGGGCGGCGGTGGACAGCAGGGTGCGACGGTTCAGCATGATTTCACTCCAGGGAAAAAGCCACTACAAAAGGTCTGGCCCGGCGGGCACAGGATTCAACATCATCCGCGAGATGGTTCGGGTTGTGCAAGTGGGATTTGATCATGACCCGATGTGCTTTGGCGCCGCCGGTTGCGCCCGGGCTGCGCTTGCGGCACGGCGTCCAGCAGGGCGCGGGTGTAGGGGTGCTCGGCGGCGGTGAAAAGGCGCTCGGGCGGGCCCTGCTCGACAATGCGGCCCTGCCACAGCACCGCGACCTCGTGGCACAGGTGGTGCACCACGGCCAGGTCGTGGCTGATCAGCATGTAGGTCACGCCAAATTCGGCCTGCAGGTCCTGCATGAGGTTCAGCACCTGGGCCTGCACGGATACGTCCAGCGCGCTCACCGGCTCGTCGGCCACGATCAGGCGCGGGCGCGTGATCAGCGCGCGGGCAATGGCAATGCGCTGGCGCTGGCCGCCGGAAAATTCATGCGGGTATTTGTCCAGGTCGCTGGCGCGCAGGCCCACCGAGGCCAGCACCTCACCCGCGCGCTTGCGCTGGTCGGCGCGCGACATCTTCCCGTCTCTGTCGCCCTGGGCGGCCAGTGGTTCGCCCACGATGCGCTCCACCGTCTGGCGCGGGTCCAGCGAGCCATACGGGTCCTGGAACACCATCTGGAAGTCGCGGCGCGCGGCGCGCAGCTCGCTCACACCCAAGGTGTGCAGGTCGCGGCCCAGCATGTGGACGGTGCCGGCCGTGGGCTTGTCCAGCGCCATGACCAGCCGCGCGAGTGTGGATTTTCCCGAGCCCGATTCACCCACAATGCCCAGGCTGCGCCCGGCCTCGATGGTGAAGCTCACGCCGTTGAGTGCCTTGACGGTGGGCGGCGGGCCGAACAGCTTTTCACGCGGCATCTGGTACTCGCGCGTCAGGTCTTTCACCTGCAACAGGGGGGCCGTCATGCCGTTGCCTCCGCCTGCAGTTCAGCCGCCACGGCGTCCAGCCGGATGCAGCGCACGGCGTGGTCGTCGCCCACTGCCACGGCCGGCGGCGGCGTGGTGTGGCATTCGGCCACGGTGTAGCGGCAGCGCCCTGCAAACGGACAGCCGGCGGGCAGGTCCACCAGCTCGGGCACGGTGCCGGCAATAGTCACCAGCCGCTGCCCGCGCGCCGAGCCCAGGCTGGGCCGCGCACCGAACAGGCCGCGTGAATACGGGTGCATCTTGTGCGCGAATACCTCGTCGGTCGGCCCGCTTTCGACCACGCTGCCGCCGTACATCACCAGCATGCGGTCCACGTTCTGTGCGATCACGCCCAGGTCGTGCGAGATCAGCATCAGCGCCATGCCGCGTTCGGCCACCAGCTCGCTGATCAGGTCCAGGATCTGCTGCTGGATGGTCACGTCCAGCGCGGTGGTGGGTTCATCGGCGATCAGCAGGTCGGGGCCGCAGGCCAGCGCCATGGCAATGGTGATGCGCTGGCGCTGCCCGCCGGAGAACTGGTGCGGGTAGGCGTCGATGCGCCGTGCGGCGTCCGGTATGCCCACGCGGTCCAGCAGCGCGATGGCCTGCTTGCGCGCCTCGGCCGCGGATACGCCGCGGTGCAGGCGCAGGGGCTCTGCCACCTGGCGGCCAATGCTGTGCACCGGGTTCAGCGCCGTCATGGGCTCCTGGAAGATCATGCCGATGCGGTTGCCGCGGATGCGGCACAGCTCGCTGTCTTTTTTGCCCACCAGCTCTTCGCCGTCAAAGCGGATGCTGCCGGTGATGCGTGCGCTGTCGGGCAGCAGGCCCATGAGCGACATGACGGTGATCGATTTGCCGCAGCCCGATTCACCGATCAGGCCCAGCGTTTGTCCGCGCTCCAGCGAAAAGCTCACGCCGCGCACGGCCTCGGCCAGGCCACGCTGGGTTTGCAGGCGCACGTGCAGGTTGTTGACTTCCAGCAATGCCATCAGCGTTTCCTTGCAAGCCGGGGGTCCAGCAGGTCGCGCAGACCGTCGCCCAGCAGGTTCAGGCCCAGCACCGCGAATGCGATGGCCAGGCCCGGGAACACGGCCAGCAGCGGCGCCTGGAACATCAGCGTCTGCGCCTCACTGAGCATGCGGCCCCAGGACGGCTGCGGCGGCTGCGTGCCCAGGCCCAGGTACGACAGCGCGGCCTCGGCCAGGATGGCAATTGCAAAGCGGATGGTGGCCTGCACGATCAGCACCGAGGCGATGTTGGGCAGCACGTGTTCCATGGTGATGCTGAACGCGCCCTTGCCGCAGGCACGCGCGGCCAGCACAAATTCGCGCGACCAGATGGCATTGGCCGACGCGCGCGTGATGCGCGCAAAGGTCGGGATGTTGTAGATGCCGATGGCGATGATGGCGTTGACAATCCCCGCGCCGAACACCGCCGTCATCATGATGGCCGACAGGATGGCCGGGAACGCAAAGCTGAAGTCCGACAGCCGCATGATGGCTTCCTCGATCCAGCCGCGCCGCGCCGCGGCCAGCAGGCCCAGCGCCGTGCCGACCACCAGGCCAATGCCCACCGCGATCACGCCCACCAGGATGGAGCTGCGCGCGCCCACCAGCAGCAGCGACGCCACGTCGCGGCCATACGGGTCGGTGCCCAGCCAGTGTTCTGCGCCGGGTGGCAACAGTTTTCTGGACATTTCCACGTCATAGGGCGAGCCCGGCGTCCATACCAGCGACAGACCCGCCATGGCGATCAACAGCACCGTCAGCACCGCGCCGATCACGAAGGCGCGATGGCCCAGGGCCCGTTTCCAGAAGCCCGGTGCTGCCTGGGTTGGCAATGCGGTGGCAGTCATATGTCGCTGGCTTTCACACGCGGGTCAATCACGGCATAGAGCACATCCACGATGAAGTTGACGATCACCACCATGGCGGCCAGCAGCATCACGCAGTTGCGCACCACGATCACGTCGCGGTTGGAGATGGACTGGAAGATCAGCCGGCCCAGGCCCGGCAGGTAGAACACGTTTTCCACCACGATGGTGCCGGCCAGCAGCTCGGCGAACTGCAGGCCCATCACGGTGATGACGGGGATCAGTGCATTGCGCAGCACATGGCCCCACAGCGTGGCGCGCTGCGACAGGCCCTTGGCCCGCGCGGTGCGCACGAAATCTTCACGCAGCACCTCCAGCACGGCCGAGCGCGTGATGCGCGCCAGGATCGCCGCCTGCACCACCGCCAGCGAAATGGCGGGCAGCAGCAGCGCCATGATGCCGCCGCCAATGCCGTCCTCCCATCCCGGAAAGCCGCCCGCGGAGAACCATTTGAGGTGCACCGAAAACAGCAGGATCAGCAAGATGGCAAACCAGAAATTGGGGATGGCAATGCCCACCTGCGTCAGGCCCATCAGGCCCACGTCACCCAGCTTGTTGTGGCGCGCTGCGGCATAGATGCCGGCGGCCAGCGCCAGCACGGTGGTGATGGCCATGGCCATGAAGGCCAGTGGGACGGTGACCGTCAGCCGCTCCAGCACCAGCTCGGACACCGGCGTGCTGTAGGCGTAGCTGATGCCCAGATCACCGCTGAGCAGGCCGGTGATCCAGTCCCAGTAGCGCTGCGCGGCGGGCTGGTCCAGACCGAGCTTGGTGGCCAGCGCCGCCACGGCGTCGGGCGTGGCGTCGGGGCCCATCAGGATCTGCGCGGCATTGCCCGGCAGGATCTCCAGCACCAGAAACACCACTACCGACGCCCCGATCAGCGTGGCGATCAGGGTCAGGAGGCGCTTGAGCAGGAAAAGACTCATGTGTAAGGCAAGGGGCCGCTGGTGTGGACAGCGTCCTTGGGGATAACGCCAGCGACTGTTTTTATGCCGCTAGCTTATCCGCAAAACCCGGGCCGCCAGCCGTGGCGATGCGAAGTCCATGCCAGGCCCGAGTGCCAGGCACTTTAGTTGCAGCTTCGTGCGGGATCGGCGCTGCCGGGCACGCAGGCTTCGTTGCTGGACGCCTGCGCGCCCGTCATCTGCTGGCGCAGCGACTGCAAGGTTACGGGGCCTTCAAAGGCCCAGCTGCCCAGGTAGCTGCTGCCGGGGGCCACGTAACGCACCAGCTCGGTGGGCACCAGCGCGGGGCCGCCGGGTGTGACTGGTGTGCTTGGGGAAGGCGCCGGTGCACCACCGGCGTTGCCGCCGGGTGCGCCCGGTATGGCGCCACCACCGCCGCTATCGGGTGAGGGTGCCGGGCCGGGTGCGGGGGCGGGGGCGGGGGCGGGGGCCGGCGCTGGCGGCGCAGGTACCGAAGGGACAGGCGCCGGTGCGGGCGGGGGCGGGACGGGGGCAGGGGCAGGCGGGGGCGGGACGGCCGCTTCGTAGATATTGGCGGTGGTGGCCGCCGTTGTGTTGGTCAGCACGTAGTTGCCCACGTCCGCGCCGCCCAGTGTGATGCCGGTGATGGCAACCGGCCGGGCCAGGCCAGGGTTGGGCGAATCAAAGGCGCCGCTGGCCGCCGTCACGCTCAGCACGTCCGCGCCGATCCGGCCGGTGAAGGCGGCTGTGCCCGTCACCAGCGTCGCGGTGGTCGTGCCGTCTTCCACCTTGTCCTGGGCGGTGATGCCGGTGACGGCGGTGATGCTGGCGGGTGTGATGTCGGCCGTGGTGGCGGCAGTGGTGTTGAAGCTGTAGTTGCCGGCATCCAGGCCGGTCACGTTGATGCCGGTGACGTTCACGGCCTTGCCGTTGCCCACATTCCGGTCGGCGAACGTGGCGGCTGTGTTGCCCAGCGCCAGCGCATCGCCGGTCACCCGGTCGTCGCTGAGCGTGACGCTTGCGTTCGTGGTGCCGTCATACACACGGTTCTGGCCGGTAGCCGACACCGTCAGCGCGCGCGCGGTGATGTCGGCGGTGGTGGCAGCCGTGGTGTTGGCGCTGTAGTTGGCCGCGTCGGTGCCGGTCAGCTGGATGCCGGTGACGCTGACGGCCTTGCCTGTGCCCACATGCTTGTCCGCGAAGCTGGCGCCGCCATGGCCCAGCGTCAGCACGTCGCCGGCCAGCCGGTTGTCGCTGAGCGTGACGGTGGCGCTGGTGGTGCCGTCGTACACACGGTTCTGGCCGGCAGCGGCCACCGTCAGCGCGCGCGCGGTGATGTCGGCGGTCGTGGTGGCTGTGGTGTTGAAGCTGTAGTTGCCGGCGTCGGTGCCGGTCACGTTGATGCCGGTGACGCTCACCGCTTTGGCGGTGCCGACGTTCTTGTCGGCGAAAGTCGCGCCGGTGTTGCTCAGGGCCAGCACGTCGCCGGCCACGCGGTTGTCGGTGAGCGTGACCGTGGCGCTGGTCGTGCCGTCGTAGACGCGGTTCTGGCCGGTAGCGCCCACGGTCAACGCGCGCGCGGTGATGTCGGCCGACGTGGTGGCCGTGGTGTTGAAGCTGTAGTTGCCCGCGTCGGTGCCGGTGACGTTGATACCGGTGACGCTGACTGCTTTGCCCGTGCCGACGTTTTTATCGGCAAATGCCGCTGTCGAGGCGATGCTCAGCACGTCGCCCGCCACGCGGTTGTCGCTCAGCGTGACCGTGGCGCTGGTCGTGCCGTCATACACGCGGTTCTGGCCGGCAGCGGCTACCGTCAGCGCGCGCGCGGTGATGTCGGCGGCCGTGGTGGCTGTGGTGTTGAAGCTGTAGTTGCCGGCGTCGGTGCCGGTCACGCTGATGCCGGTGACGCTCACGGGCTTGGCGGTGCCGACGTTCTTGTCGGCGAAGGTCGCGCCGGCATTGCTCAGGGTCAGTACATCGCCGGCCACGCGGTTGTCGCTCAGCGTGACGGTGGCGCTGGTGGTGCCGTCATACACACGGTTCTGGCCGGTGGCGGCCACCGTCAGCGCGCGCGCGGTGATGTCGGCCGTGGCAACAGCGGTGGTGTTGAAGGTGTAGTTGCC
>JBFWUB010000016.1:97500-100132 GCA_050247515.1 Ramlibacter sp.
CGCTCAGCGTGACGGTGGCGCTGGTGGTGCCGTCATACACACGGTTCTGGCCGGTGGCGGCCACCGTCAGCGCGCGCGCGGTGATGTCGGCCGTGGCAACAGCGGTGGTGTTGAAGGTGTAGTTGCCCGCGTCGGTGCCGGTCACGTTGATGCCGGTGACATTGATCGTCCTTGCTGTGCCGGCATTCTTGCTGGCAAAGCTGGCCGCGGCGTGGCTCAGGTCCAGCGCATCGCCTGCCACCCGGTTGTCGCCCAGCGTCACGCTGGCGCTGGTGGTGCCGTCATACACGCGGTTCTGACCCGTGGCGCTGACGGTCAGTGCACGCGCCGTGATGTCGGCCGCGGTGGCCGCCGTGGTGTTGAAGGTGTAGTTGCCCGCATCGGCGCCCCCCAGGGTGATGCCGGTCACACTGATGGCCTTGGCGGTGCCCACGTTCTTGTCGGCAAAGCTGGCGGTCGAGGCGATGCTCAGCGTGTCGCCGGCCACGCGGTTGTCGCTGAACGTCACGCCGGCATGGGTGGTGCCGTCGTACACGCGGTTCTGGCCCGTGGCCGTAATGGTCAGGGCACGCGCCGTGATGTTGGCGGTGGTGACTGCGGTGGTGTTGAAGCTGTAGTTGCCGGCGTCGGTGCCGGTCACGCTGATGCCGGTGACGCTCACGGGCTTGGCGGTGCCGACGTTCTTGTCGGCGAAAGTCGCGCCGGCATTGCTCAGGGTCAGTACATCGCCGGCCACGCGGTTGTCGCTCAGTGTGACGGTGGCGCCGGTGGTGCCGTCATACACACGGTTCTGGCCGGTGGCGCCCACGGTCAGCGCGCGCGCCGTGATGTCAGCCGTGGCGACCGCAGTCGTGTTGAAGGTGTAGTTGCCGGCGTCAGTGCCGGTCACGTTGATGCCGGTGACGTTCACTGCCTTGGCTGTGCCCACGTTCTTGTCGGCAAAGCTGGCGCCCGTATTGCTCAGGGCCAGCACGTCGCCGGCCACGCGGTTGTCGGTGAGCGTCACGCTGGCGTTGGTCGTGCCGTCGTAGACACGGCTCTGGCCGGTCGCGCCCACGGTCAGCGCGCGCGCCGTGATGTCAGCGGTGGTCGCGGCGGTGGTGTTGAAGGTGTAGTTGGCGGCCGCGGCACCGGTCACGCTGATGCCGGTGACGCTCACGGCCTTGGCCGTGCCCACGTTCTTGTCGGCAAAAGTCGCGGCGGTGTTGCCCAGGGTCAATGAGTCGCCGCCCAGGCGGTTGTCCGTCAGCGTCACGCTGGCGTTGGTGGTGCCGTCGTACACGCGGTTCTGGCCGGTGGCGGACACGGTCAGTGCCCGTGGGGTGATGGTCAGCGCGCCGTGATTGAGCGTGACGGAGTAGTTTTCGTTGTTGGTCGCCGCTGCGGTGATGACCACCGGGCCCGCGGCCACGGCCGTGTTGGCAACCGCCGTGGTGCTGTATGTTGCGCCGACGCCGCTGGCGGTGTCGCCATCAATCAGGCCGGTGACGGTGCCATCCAGTACCGGGTTGGCATCGCCATACACACGTGACTTGTTGTTGGCGGTGACGGTGAGCGTGGGTGCAATGCGATACAGGAAATGGCTGGCGGTGCCCGCCGGTGTGAAGCCTGCCGCCGTGTTGTAGCGCTTGCTGTAGCCGGTGGTGCCTTCCGTGGTGGTGGACGGATCGCCGCTGTAGGCCAGGAATCGCCCGTTGGCGGCAACGATGCCGCCCGCGCCGACGCTGTTGATGATCTGCCCGCCGCTGGCCACGCCGGCTGCGTTGCTGGAGCCGGCCTTGAGCACGATGGCGTCGCCGGTCCCTGCGGCGGTGACGGCGTTGGCCAAGGTCAGGCTGGATGCCGCGCCGGTGGTTTCGATGCTGGCGCTGCCGGTGGCGGTGACGCCAGTCACCCCGCCCACGCTGCCCACGGTCAGCGCGCCGGTCTGGGCGTAGTCGATGCTGGCGGTGTCGGCGGCCAGTGTGGTGACGGCGTTGCCGGCGTTGCGCAGCACATGGCTGCCCCCAGTGCCCTTGAGCGCCAGGCCGGCGGCGGTGATCGCGCCGCTTTGTGTCACCGCGCCGCTGCTGGTGAGCGTGACATTGCCCGCCGTGGTGCCGCCGGCGCCGGCACTGGCGGTGACCGCGGCAAGCGCCATGGTGCCGGTCGATGTGACATTGACGGCCCCGCCATTGCCGCGCGTGCCGCCCGTGGTGACCAGGTTGCCCACGGCCACGTCACCACCGCTCAGGCTGATGCTGCCGGCCGCGCCGCCCGCGCCCGTGCCCGTGGCATTGCCTGACGACGCCGTGATGGCGGCCGTGTTCAGCGCGGCCGTGGTGGTGATGCTGACCGCGCCGCCGGCACCACCCGCCTGGTTGGTGCCGATGCCTGCGGTGCCCGAAGCCGTGATGGTGCCGGTACCCGAAGAGAAGGATTCACCGGAGATGGTGACCGCGCCCGCGTTGCGCCCGGCGTTGCCGGTGATGGTGGTGCCGCCGGCGGTGTTGATGTTGCCTGCGGCGCCGGTGGACACGGCGCCCAGCGCGTCCAGCGTGACGCTGCCGCCGTGGCCCTTGGTGCCACCGGTGGTGGTGATGCCTGCGGTGGTGATGCCCCCGCCGGTGGCGGTGTTGGTCACGCTGATGGC
>JBFWUB010000016.1:100142-114612 GCA_050247515.1 Ramlibacter sp.
CGCCGGTGGACACGGCGCCCAGCGCGTCCAGCGTGACGCTGCCGCCGTGGCCCTTGGTGCCACCGGTGGTGGTGATGCCTGCGGTGGTGATGCCCCCGCCGGTGGCGGTGTTGGTCACGCTGATGGCGCCGGCGGTGCCGGCGGTGCCCGTGCCCGTGGCCGCACCGGTGGAGGCGGCCAGGGCGCCGGTGGTGATGTTGCCCGAGCCGCTGTTGGAAACAGTGATGGAGCCCGCGTTGCCGCCAGCCATGTTGGTGCCCACGCCGGCTGCGCCGCTGGCGGTGATGGCCGCGCCAGCGATGCCGCCCGCGGCCGTGACCGAGACGGTGCCGCCATGCCCGCCGATGCCGCTGGTCACGCCCGCGCTGCCGCTGGCGGTGATGGCGCCCAGGGCGGTGATCGCGCCACCGGCGTTGATCGTCACGTTGCCCGCGTTGCGACCGGGGTTGCCACCGGTGATGGCGGTGCCGCCGCTGGTGGCCACTGTGCCGACAGCCAAGGTGCCGGTGGTGGTGAGGGTGATATTGCCCCCATGGGAACTGCTGCTGGTAAGGCCGGCCGTGCTCAGCGCGCCGAGGGTGGCATCGCTGCCGCTCAAGGTGAGGGTGCCGCCGGTGCCGCCGGTGCCATTGCCCAGAGCCCGCCCGCCAGTGGCGGTGATGGCGCCGGTGTTCAGCGTGCCGGTGCCCGTGATGGAAACCGTGCCTGCGTTGCCGCCGCCCTGGTTGGCACCCAGCCCGGCACCGCCATTGGCGGTGATGGCCCCCGTGACGGAATTGTTCAGCCCGGAGATGGTGATGTTGCCCGCGGCCATGCCGGGGCCCACCACGCCGGTGCCGCGCGCGCCGCCGTTGGTGTTGATCAGCCCGGCCACATTGACCGCGCCCTGCGAGGTCAGCGTGACGTTGGCGCCCGCGCCGTTGGTGGAGCCGATGGCGGTGATGGCGCCCGTGCCCAGGGCCAGGCCGCTGGCGCTGTTGGTGATGTTGATGGCGCCGGTGGTGCCACCGGTGCCCGTGCCGAATGCCGCGCCGCCGGTGGTGGTCAGTGCGCCCAGCGCGATGGCGCCTGCGGTGGTGGAATTGTTGGTGACGGTGATGGAGCCGGCATTGCCCCCGGCGGCCGGCCCGGGCGTGACAGCGGCACCGCCCACCGTGCTGATCGCACCGGTGGTGACCGCGCCATTGGTGGTGATCTGCACATTGGCGCCATTGCCGCCGGCCTGGCTGGCCCCCAACCCTGCGGTGCCCGAAGCCGTGATGGTGCCGGTACCCGAAGAGAAGGATTCACCGGAGATGGTGACCGCGCCCGCGTTGCGCCCGGCGTTGCCGGTGATGGTGGTGCCGCCGGCGGTGTTGATGTTGCCTGCGGCGCCGGTGGACACGGCGCCCAGCGCGTCCAGCGTGACGCTGCCGCCGTGGCCCTTGGTGCCACCGGTGGTGGTGATGCCTGCGGTGGTGATGCCCCCGCCGGTGGCGGTGTTGGTCACGCTGATGGCACCGGCGGTGCCGGCGGTGCCCGTGCCCGTGGCCGCACCGGTGGAGGCGGCCAGCGCACCGGTGGTGATGTTGCCCGAGCCGCTGTTGGAAACAGTGATGGAGCCCGCGTTGCCGCCAGCCATGTTGGTGCCCACGCCGGCTGCGCCGCTGGCGGTGATGGCCGCGCCAGCGACGCCGCCCGCGGCCGTGACCGAGACGGTGCCGCCATGCCCGCCGGTGCCGCTGGTGGCAGCCGCGCTGCCGCTGGCGGTGATCGCGCCCAGGGCGGTGATCGCACCACCGGCGTTGATCGTCACGTTGCCCGCGTTGCGACCGGGGTTGCCGCCGGTGATGGCGGTGCCGCCGCCCACCGCAATCGTGCCGGCACTCAGGTTGCCGGCGGAGTCCAGCGTGACGGTGCCGGCGCTGCCGTTGCTGCCGCCCGAGGCGTTGATGTTGCCCGTGCCCAGGCTTGCACCGGCTGCGCTGTTGGTCACCGAGATGCTGCCCGCCGCCCCACCGGCACCGGTGGTGACGCCGTTGCCCGAGCGGGCCGACAGCGCACCCACGGTGAGGTTGCCGGCCGTGCTGTTGGCAATCGTGATCGTGCCCGCGGCGCCACCGGTGGCAGGGCCGGTAATGCCGTTGCCGCCGCTGGCCGTGATGGCGCCGGTGCCCGTGATGCCGTTGGTGGCGTTCAGCGTGATGGTGCCGCCCGCGCCGCCGGTGTTGCTGGTGGCACCGATCGCATTGCTGCCGCTGGCCGTGAGCGTGGCGGCGCCCAGCGCGACCGTGGCGCCGGTGATGCTGATGGTGCCGCCGTTGCGCCCTGGGTTAGTGCCTGACGCCGTGCCGCCGGTGGCCGACACATTGCCCGCCAGGCTTACGCTGCCCGTGGCATTCAGCGTGACGTTGCCCGCGTTGGTATTTGCTGCGCCGGTGGCGCTGATGGTGCCCGCCGCCGTGCTGGTGATGTTGGCGGCGTCCAGGCGGACGCCGCCGCTGGCGGACAGCGCGGCGTTGACGGCAATGGTATTGCCGGCCTCAAGGCGCACGCTGTTGCCGGCGGCCATGGTCAGCGCGCTGGCCACCGTGATGTTGCGGTTGGCCTGCAGGTACAGCTCGCTGTAGCCCGTGACGTCCGCCACCTGGACGGTGTAGGTGCCAGGATCGGGCAGGTCAGCGAACGTGACGTCCGGCGTGCCGTTGCCGTTGTTGGGCGGCGCGGTCTGGGTGCTGGTGTTGATCAGGATGTCCTGCGGGTCCAGCAGCACCGTGCCGCCGCGGCCCATGGGGGCGGCCACATCCACGGTGCCGCGCAGGTCCAGCAGCTGCTTGCCCGAGACCTCCACCATGCCGCCGTTGCCACCCTGCGGGCCGCCGCGGGCGCTGATGCTGCCGAGCTGGCGTGTGTCGCCGTCGGCCCATACCACCACCTTGCCGCCGTCGCCCCGGCCCGAGGCATCGGCCAGCAGCACGGCGCCAGCACCGATGTGCGTGCGCGCGGCGTTGGCGATGCCGGGGTTCCTGCCCTGCCAGTCGCCGCCCACCAGGATGGTGCCGCCGCCCGTTGGGCCCGAGGCGTCAATGCGGGCGGTGCCAGCGAGCTCGACCTTGTCGCCCAGTACATGGACGGTGCCGCCCGCGCGCCCGGCCTGGCCGGTGGCGCCGAGGGTGCCGCTCAGGCGCGTGACGCCGCTGGCACCGCCGCTCAGCACGATCATGCCGTCGCGCTCGACGGCGGAATCCGCGCGGATCACGCCCGACTGGTTGACGACCGTGGCCATGGCGTCACCCAGCGAACTGGCCAGCACCGCCACCTGCCCGCCCGGCGTGGTGATGGTCCCGCTGTTGCTGGCCGCCGCATTGACAGCCGCCGCATCAACCGAAAAGCGCACCAGGCCCGCGCCCGAGGTGTCGATCGCCATGCGCTGGCCTGCCACCAGGCCCACGGCGCCCGCGTCGGCTGAGATGCTGCCGCTGTTGCTGACCTGGGGCGCGGCCAGCAGCACATAGCCGCCGCGCGCGGCATTGATGGTGCCGGCATTGCTCACGCCCGCCCCGCCGTTGCCGCCAAACTGGTAGCGTCCGGCCAGGAAGTCGCTGTTGCTCAGAGCCAGCGAGGACGCAACGATGCTGCCTGCGTTGACCTGCGCACCCGGCGCAAACAGGATGCCGGCAGGATTGACCAGGAAGATCTGCCCGTTGGCTGAGAGCGAGCCGAAGATCGCCGACGGGTCACCGCCGGTCACGCGGTTCAGCGCCACCGAGCCCGCGCCCGGCTGGACGAACCGCACGGCTTCGCCAGCGGCAATGCCAAAGCTCTGCCAGTTCAGGATGGCCTTGTCGGTGGTCTGGTTCAGCACCAGTGACTGCGCCGAAGGCTGTGTGGCCGTGACCTGGCCGGCGCCGACCGTCATGCCCGCGGGCAGCGCGAGCACCAGCGACGAGAACGGCGCCACCAGCCAGGCCAGCAGCCGCGACAGCCGAAGCTGTGCACCCACGCGGTAGGTGACGCGCAGCTTGCGGGTCAGCTGGAATACCACCGTTCTCGCGGCCTGGGGGCCGCGTCGGCGACGGGCGGGGGAGCCGGTTGTCATGGCGTGCCTGGGGGATGGGTTGCCAACGTCAGAACCATTTCTGGGTTGTAAGCCACAGGCGTGGCGAGCGGTCGGGCTCTCCGCCAGACGGTAGCGGGGAGCCGACGCGCCACGCCAGGGAAGCGTTCAGCAGGTAGTTGCCGGCCCGTCCGGCCAGCAAACCGACACCGGCCGAGTCCAGCGTGACCTGGTTCGGTCCAGACGGGTTGCCTTGCTGGTTGAACGTCACGGTGCCCACGTCATAGAACGCCGCGAGGCTGACCGGCGCTCCGGCCATGGTGGCGCCCAGGGGATAGCGCAACTCCAGGCCCAGGATGGCGCCACTGTCGCCAACGGCTTCACCCACCGGGTAGCCGCGCACGCCCGACGGGCCGCCCAGGGACATCTTTTCTGCCGAAGCCAGGTTCTTCGAGGCGATCTGCCCCTGCAATGTGGTCTGCAGGCTGAGTCCGCCAGGCCAGAACTGCGTTCGCTGGGCCTCGACGTTGAGCTTGGTGAACTGCCCTGCGGTTCGCGGGCCGCCCGGTCCCTGGTCGGCGGCCAGGCTTGCGTCGTCCAGCCGCACCGTGCCAGCCGTCAGGCGGGCCGCATAACTGTTGAACGCGCCACCCAGCAGGCCGTCGGTGAAGTTGCCCAGCACGCCGCCGTGGGCCGTGACGATGCGCCTGTCGGTGGCGGGTGAGGCGTTGGTCTGGTCGTGCAGCTGCTTGTGCTCCAGGCCGGCGGACAGGTACAGGTTGTGGGTGCGCGAGCGCATCAGCGGGTGCAGTACCGAGGCGCCGAGCACGTCGGCCTGCCCGCGCGCGCCCAGCGCCGCGAACTGCCGGCCCAGCGCGTAGCTGGTGCGTGCGGCGCTGAGGTTGGCCCGGGTGACGCCCCGCACGGCAAACGAGTAGCTCAAACGCAGCAGCCGGGTGTCCACCGGGTCGGCCAGCTGCGCCCGCACGCTCAGCGTGTCCCCGTTGCCGGTCAGGTTGGGCGCATCCAGCGTCGCGAACGCCCGGCTTGCGCCAGCGGCGCGCGTTCCGTGGTTGTCCAGGCCCACGGACGTTTCAACCCGGGCAGGGGCGGCACGTACATCAATGAGCACATTGACCAGGCCGGCCTGCGCGCCGGGCTCCACGGTGGCCACCGCGTCGTGGCCGGCCAGGTCGCGCAGCAGCAGCACCGGCTTGTCCAGCCCGTCGGCCGTCACGGGGTCGCCACGGCGCAGGTACTTGCGGACCAGATCGTAGGCGCCTGCGGCGGGCGTGCTGCTGCCCTGCGCGCGCACCGTCACATCACCCACATAGGCTTCCACTACGGCCAGCACCACCGGGCCGCCCTCGGCGCGCAGGGCCTGCTGCGGAACGTACACGTCGGTCAGCAGATAACCGCGGCTCTGGTAGAAGGCCTTGATCTGTCTGGCTGCCTCCTGCAGCCCGGCGAGGTCCGTGGGCTGGTTCACACGCGAAGCCAGCAGCTGCGCCAGCACCGGCGTGGAAAAAATGCGGTTGCCCTCCAGGCGGAATTCGGTGGGGATGATGCGCACCGTGGCCGGCGCAGCGCTGGCTGGCGTGGCCGGTGGCAGGATGACGCGGGGCCCTCCGGGCGCGGGGAGTGCGGGCAACAGCCGCTGCGGCTCCTGCAGCGTGCCCGCGTCGGGCCTGGGCTGGGAATGGGCAGGCGCAAGCCAAGCCGCCGCACACAGTGCGATCGGCCATGATGCTTGCGCGACGGCTCTCCAAAGCATTGAACTCACCCCTATGTCACCTCGGTTGTTGCTGACGGGTTGCTGGTACGACCCAGCCTAGCAGCATATTCTGTAACATTCGCTAACAATTAGTGACTTGGTTCACGTTAATGCCATTTCCGCGACAGGCCGCCGGTCTGGAGAGACGAACGGCGCAGCCGCAGCGTGGCCATCCGATAATCAACCCATGGCCCTGATGATCACTGATGAATGCATCAACTGCGATGTGTGCGAGCCCGAGTGCCCGAATGAGGCGATCTATCTGGGCGCACTCATCTATGAAATCGACCCGGGCAAATGCACCGAATGCGTGGGGCATTTTGACGAGCCGCAGTGCGTGCAGGTCTGCCCCGTGGCCTGCATTCCGGTCAACCCGCAGCACATGGAAACCCGCGAGACGCTGCTGCAGAAGTACCAGCGCCTGATGGCGCAGGGCGGGGCGGCGGCTTAGGATTTTCCGGCCGCTTTTTTCTTCTTCTTGTTCTTCTTCTGTTTGCCTGCGTCGCCCGGTTTGGCCGGTGCCATGGCCGTGAATTGCTCCAGCTTGCGCGGCCTGTCGCCGTTTTTTCGGGGTTTGGCGGCAGGCGCTTGCGGCGGGATATAGGCGGGCGCGGCATTCGCTTCGAGCCGCAAGCGGTCCCGCTCCAGGGCAGCCGCTGCCTTGGCGTCGCGCTCGGCCGCCGACGGACCTTTGCCGTGTTGCCCGGTCTGCAATGTTTCGCTGATGTCGATCACCTGCCCGCCGGTGCAGGGCGCCTGGCTGTAGGCGCTGCCGCAGCGGTACACGGTTTGCGCTGCAGCGCCCATGCAGGCGGCGCCGAACATCACGCCGGTGATGGCAAGTTGTGCTGTCCTCTTCATTTTTTCCTCCCTGGTCAAAATTCAGATGCCTTCAGGCCTTGGCGGCTTGGGCCTGGGTGGCTTGCTGGTGTGGACCAGCAGCGTGGCTTTGTCCATCTCGCCGGCCAGCATCGCGGGCACGGCCTTGAGCGTGCGCTCCACGCATTCCTCGATGGCAGTGCGCTGCTCGGGCGCGGGCTTTTTCAGCACCCAGTTGATCACCTCGGCCTTGACGCCGGGGTGGCCAATGCCCAGGCGCAGGCGCCAGTAATCGCCCGTGCCCAGCTGCGCATGGATGTCGCGCAGGCCGTTGTGGCCCGCATGGCTGCCGCCGAACTTGAGCTTGGCCTGGCCGGGCAACACGTCCAGTTCGTCGTGCACGACCAGAATCTCGTCGGGCTGGATCTTGAAAAAGCGCGCCAGTGCCGCGACCGACTTGCCCGACACGTTCATGAACGTCTGCGGCTGCAACAGCCACAGCGGCTGGCCGTGGACCGTGGTGCGCGCGACCAGGCCGTGGTAGCCCTTGTCGAACACGAGCGGGGCCTTCAGGTCACGCGCCAGTGCATCAATCCACCAGAACCCGGCGTTGTGGCGAGTGGCTTCATATTCGGCGCCCGGGTTGCCGAGCCCGACAAACAGCTTGATCATGGGTCAGGGCCTGTTCACACTGTTGATGCAAGTGCGAACGTGGTTAAAAAAAGCGCCCATCAAGGCGCGCGACGACGCCCAGCCTGGGCGGCTGGGCTAGGCGTGCAACGACGAGGGGCGCTTTTTTAACCACGTTCCCTGCGGGTTGCGGCCAAAAAGGCCATGCGCCGCGTTGCGAAGCCTTGCCGGGGGAATACCCCGGCTGCGTTTCGCGCCTTGCGCATAACCTTTTTGACTCGCAACGCATCTTGCATCAACAGTGTGAACAGGCCCTAAATCTTAAGGCCAAAAAAATGGCCCGCGAATGCGGGCCATTGGGGTGCGTCCGCCGCGAGGCAGACCGGCAACCGGGCTTACTTCTTGGCGGGTGCCTTGGCCGGGGCCTTGGCATCGCCTTTGGCAGCGGGCGCCTTCGCGTCGGCCTTGGCATCAGCGGCCGGGGCGGCGGCATCAGCGGAGGCTTCTTCGCCGCCGGTGACCACCACGGAGACCAGCACCGGGTTGACCTTGCCGCGCGTCACGGCGGTCACGCCCTTGGGCAGCTTGATGTCGTTCAGGTGCAGCGACACACCCTTCTTCAGGCCCGACAGGTCCACCTCGATGAATTCAGGCAGGTCCGACGGCAGGCAGGACACGTCGATTTCGGACATGACGTGGTTGACCACGCAGTGCTCGAACTTCACGGCCTGGGATTCCTCGGCCTTCACGTAGTGCAGCGGCACCTTCATGTGCAGCCTGGTCTTGGCGTCCACGCGCTGGAAGTCGATGTGCTGCACCAGTTGCTTGTACGGGTGGTAATGCACGTCGCGCAGCAGGACCTTGGTGGTCTTGCCGGCGAGTTCCATTTCAAGGATGGTCGAGTGGAAGGCTTCCTTCTTGAGGGCATGCCACAGCGCGTTGTGATCGAGTTCGATCAGTTGCGGCTGGCCTTCGCCACCATAGACGATGCCGGGCGTCTTGCCCGAATTGCGCAGACGGCGGCTCGCACCCGTACCCTGCTTGGCGCGCTCAAAAGCGACGAATTTCATAACGTACTCCATGAGGAGCCCACCGCGACCAGTGTGACTCCGGTTCAACAAAAGGCCCTGTGAAGGACCGGCTAATGTCTCAGAACAGGTTTTCCTGGTCCGAGAACAAACTCATCACCGACTCGCCCTTGGCGATGCGCTGGATCGTCTCGGCGATCAGCGGGGCCACGGAGAGCTGGCGGATTTTCTGGCAATCCGCGGCCGCCTGGCTCAGCGGGATGGTGTTGGTCACCACGACTTCGTCAAGCGCCGAGCCCTGGGCAATGCGCTCAATGGCCGGGCCCGAGAAGATCGGGTGGGTGCAATACGCGTAAACCTTCTTGGCGCCGCGCTCCTTGAGCACCTCGGCGGCCTTCACCAGCGTGCCGGCGGTGTCGATCATGTCGTCCATGATCACGCAGTTGCGGCCGTCGATCTCGCCGATCACGTGCATGACTTCGCTCACGTTGGCGCGCGGGCGGCGCTTGTCGATGATGGCCATGTCGCAGTCAAGCTGCTTGGCCAGTGCCCGTGCGCGCACCACGCCGCCCACGTCCGGGCTGACGACGATCAGGTCTTCGTAATTCTTGCTGCGCACATCGCCCAGCAAAACGGGCGATGCATAAATGTTGTCCACGGGGATGTCGAAAAAGCCCTGGATCTGGTCGGCGTGCAGGTCCATGGTCAGCACGCGGGCCACGCCCACGGTCTGCAGCAGGTTGGCCACGACCTTGGCCGAGATTGGCACGCGGGCCGAGCGCGGTCGGCGATCCTGGCGGGCGTAGCCGAAATAGGGGATGACGGCGCTGATGCGTTCGGCCGACGCGCGCTTGAGCGCATCCACCATGATCAGCAGTTCCATGAGGTTTTCATTTGTCGGCGCGCAGGTGGACTGCACGACGAAGACATCACGGGCGCGAACGTTCTGATTGATTTCGACGGTGACTTCGCCGTCAGAGAAGCGGCCGACCTGCGCGTTGCCCAGCGTGATGCCCAGGTGCTGGGCGATCTCGGCGGCCATGCCGGGGTTGGCATTGCCGGTGAAAACCACGAAGTCGGGAGATGGAGCAGCCTGCATGAGGGTCCCAGCGAGTTTTAACGTTTGTGCCTGTACGTTGAGCGTCGCGGCACGTGGCCGCGCGCCGAACGTATTTGGCAGGGGAGAAAGGATTCGAACCTTTGCATGCCGGAATCAAAATCCGGTGCCTTAACCAGCTTGGCGACTCCCCTACACAGGTCAACAGCCAGAAGCTGCCAACCGATCAATCGTCGCTGGGTGCCCACCCCACCAGGGGATGAACATCCAAATTCCCACAGTCCCTGACCTGCCAGCCTGCCGGAGCGGCCTGCAAGACCTTGTCTTGTGGCATCTGCGCAAACACCGCACTGCCTGAGCCGGTCATCCGGCCTTGCAACCCCTGGGACGCAAGCCAATCCAGGGCTTGCGTCACCGCCGGGCAAAGCCTTTGGGCAACGGGCTGCAGGTCGTTCTGGCCAAAACCATACGGGTTTGCAGCAAAGCCTGAAATTATAGCAGTTTCATGCTGCCGTTCCAGCCCCTCGTCACGGAATATGAGCCCGGTTTCCAGCCCTTCAGTGGGTTTGACCACGGCAAAGCGCGCCGGCGGCAGGTCCAGCGGGGTGATCTGCTCGCCGATTCCCTCGACCCACGCATTGCGCCCCCGCAGGAAAAACGGCACATCCGCACCCAGCGTCAGGCCGATCTGTTCCAGACGGGACAGCGGCAGGTTCAGCCCCCACAGGCGGTTCAGCGCCAGCAAGCAGGTGGCCGCGTCGGATGAGCCGCCGCCCATGCCTGCCTGGGCCGGCAGGCGCTTTTCGACGCCGATCCAGGCGCCTTGGGTGGTTGCACCGGCGGTCTGCAGGGCCCGCGCGGCCCGAATCACCAGGTCGTCAGCGGGCAAAGGGGTGGTCAGGTCTTCACGGGTGATTGAGCCGTTGTCGCGCCGCTCGAAGTGCAGCGTGTCGCACCAGTCCACCAGCATGAAGGCCGATTGCAGCAGGTGGTAGCCGTCCGCGCGCCGCCCCGTGATGTGCAGGAACAGGTTCAGCTTGGCCGGTGCCGGCACCTCGTACAGCGCGCGCATCAGCGGTCCAGCACAAGGCGCAGGTCGGCTGCGGGGGCAGGGGCCGTGCGGCGCGCCTGCAGCCGGCCGGTGGGCAGTTCCGTCAGGTCGGCGCTCCAGCCGGCGGCCTGGGTAGGCACGCCGGCCAGCCAGTCAAACAGGGCGGCGACGGGCAGGGGGGTGCCGGTGGCGTGAGCTGCCAGCGCGTCCAGCGAGTCGAAATCCTGCACGTCGGAGCCCGATCGCAGCGTGGCCTTCCCGGGCGCCCAGGTCAGCTGCGCGGCGGTGTTGCCAAGCGGGGTGCGCAGTGCGAGCTCACCGGCTTCGGCGCGCCCCTTGAGCTCAAACGCGGCGGTGAACGACTGGGGCGGCGTGCTGTCCAGGCGCAGCGCCAGGCGCCCGCTCCATGGGCCTTGCGCAGTGCCGCGGTCTGCGGACGGCGGGGGTGTGGCGCAGCCCGCGCCCAGCAATGCAGCGACCAGGGCCAGGGCACACACCCTGCGTGCAGTTGCCGCAGGCATCACAGCCGCACGCCCAGGCGCTTGAGCGTGCCCTGCAGCGTTTCGTTCTCCGCGTTGAGCAACAGGCCCTCTTTCCAGATGGCCTGGGCGCGCTCACGCTGGCCGAGGCTCCACAGCACTTCGCCCAGGTGCGCCGCGATTTCTGCGTCGGGACGCGACTTGTAGGCCGCTTCCAGGATGCGCAGCGCCTCGGCCTTGTTGCCCATGCGGAATTCGACCCAGCCCAGGCTGTCGGAGATGAAGGGGTCACCGGGTGCGAATTCAAGCGCCTTCTGGATCAATTGCTTGGCCTCGGGCAGGCGCACGTTGCGGTCCGCCAGCGAGTAGCCCAGCGCGTTGTACGCGTGGTGGTAGTCAGGTCGCACCGCGATCAGCTGGCGCAGCAGCCGCTCCATCTCGTCCAGGCGTTCCAGCTTCTCGGCCAGCATGGCCTGGTCATAGATCAGCTCGGTGTCCTTGGGGTCGCGGGCAATGGCCTGGGCCAGCAGGTCGTACGCGGCCTGGTACTGCTTGTTGTCGCGCAGCAGCTGCACCTCGGCGGTGAGCTTCAGGCGGGCATCGGTGGGGTTGCGCTCGGGGATGGACTGCAGCAGCTTGCGCGCTTCGGCCACCTTGCCCTGGCGCGCCAGAATGGAGGCGCGGCGATTTTGCGCGCTGATCAGCGCCTGCGCGTTGTCGATGCGGTCCAGCCAGGCTTCGGCTGCCGCGAAATCACGGCGGCGCTCGGCGATTTGCGCCAGCGACAGGTAAGCCTGGGCCAAACCCCGGCTTCGCTCATCGCCCGAGGATTGTTCCTGGGCAAGCTCGACGTACCGCTTGAGCGAGGCTTCTGCCTGCGGCAACTGGTTGTCCTGCACCTGCAGCGTGCCCAGCACCAGCCAGGCTTCGGCGAAGGTTGGGCGGCTGGTGGTGACCACCTGGAGCTGGCGCGAGGCTTCCGCGTAACGCTGTGCATCCAGCAGCGCCCGGGCATAGCCCATGCGCAGCTCTGGTGCGGGCGTGCCATCCATGTATTTGCGCACGATGGCCTCGGCCTGCGGCGTTTTGGGGTCCATCAGCTCCAGCGCGAGCAGCGCGGGGCCCTCGGCGCCAGGGTTCACGGCCTGCCCGCGCCGGGCGGCATCCAGCGCACCCGCCGGATCTGATGCGGCCAGCCGCATGCGGCCCACCGTGGTCCATGCCGCAGCGCCGGTGTCCTGCTGTGTGAGGTAGGTGGCCAGCGCCTGCTCCACCACGCCGGCAGCCAGTCGGCGGTCAGCCGCGCGCGCATAGTGCCGAGGCACCAGGCTGATCGCCACGTTGCGTTCGCCGGCAGGCGCCAGCGCAATTGCGGTGCGAAGCGGCTCCGCGCTTTCCGCCAGGCGGTTCAGCGCAATGAGAATCTGCATCATGAGGCGGTTGGCGTCGCGCGAGCCGAGCTGTGCTTCCCGCCAGGCGCGCGCGGCCTGCAAGGCCGCATCGCCTGAGCGCGACTGGAAGGCAATCTCAACCGCGCGCTGGTACAGCTTGGCGTCGTTGGTCTTGCGCGCTGCGTCCAGAATCAGGGAATAGCCGGCGCCTGGCTCGTTGCCGCGCGCATTGAGTTCGCCCAGCAGCAGCTGGTAGAAGAGCTCACCGTCCAGCGCGGAGCTGGCGGGAGCCGCGGGTGTGTCAGCGGCTTGGCCGCCTGTGGTTTGCGCTGTTGCGGGCAGCACGCCGCACGCAAGGAGAATGGCCATGGCCAGGGGGGTGAATCGCGGGGAGGGTAAGGACCGAGCCTCGCGGCTCGATCCTCCCCTAAGAACCGGACGTGCGTCTTTCGACGCATCCGGCTCACGCACGACCATTGGCTTCGTAGATTCATCGGGCTGCATGACCCTAGTCTACGCCTCCAAATTAAAGTCCCTCATGCCAGGACCGGCTTGGTTACCTCCAAACCCAGGGCGTGTACCCGCCGGTGACAGACCGGGTGCAGTAACACCCGGTTGGCCAGAGCATTGCTCCCGCCGTACATCCGATAGACGATGTGGTGATCGTCTGCGTCTTCAGCACTGTCCAGTAACGTCTCACACAAGGCGCAATAGCCGCCCTGCTGCATCCACAGCTTTAGCCGCTGCGCACTCCGGATGTCTTGAGACATCCTTGCCGCTTGCAGCCGTTCGCCGTAGAGCACCCACGCAGGATCAAAGGGGTTGTAGGCCCCCATGACCTTCTGATGCCGCACGATTGGCGTGTCCGCCAGTTTGTCCAGCACGTCCATTGCAGCGTCTCCTCGTTCGTCCAGCGCAGCCGTGGCGAAACCCCGGCGTGTGCCGAGTTGTCGCCAGTAGTGGTCGTAAACCCACTTGCTGGTCTTTCGAGGATGTCTGCGCTGCCCCCATCGCATCAGGCGCCACCCAATCAGGTGGTCCAACCGCGAGAAGGCAGCTTTGGCGACCACTCCTTTGTGGTACTCAGCCCAGCCGCGAAGGACCGGGTTGAGGTTCTTGATGAGCCGCTCCGTAGGAACTGACAGCGAACCTTCGATCAGCTCCCGCACCTTGTCGTAGAACGCTTTCACGTTTTTCTTACTCGGCTTGATGAGCATCTTTCCGCGGTACTTGCGGAAGTTCCATCCAAGGAAGTCGAAGCCTTCATCAATGTGAACGATCCGGGTTTTCTCCTCGGAAAACGCCAGTCCCCGCTCACGCAGGAAGTGGACGATCCAAGGTTGAACCACTGCTTCCAGCAACTCTTTGGAGTCGCCGGTTACGACAAAATCGTCCGCGTAACGGACCACATTGACTTTTGCCTTCTGGGCCTTCTCGAATCCCAGCGTAGCCACGAGGTGGCGTCGCAGAGTACTTTCGAGCCCGTTCAGGGTGACGTTCGCTAACGTCGGCGAGATGATCCCGCCTTGCGGCGTTCCCATCTCGGTGCGGTGCAGCTGTCCTCTATCGACGACTCCTGCTTTCAACCACTTTCGGAGAACACGCTTGTTCATGTGAACATGCGCTAGCAACCAGTCGTGATTGATGTTGTCGAAAAAGCCCGTGATGTCCGCGTCCAAAATCCATTGCGCGGATGCGCGTTTGGATAGCGACAAGAACAACTGGCTCCGGGCATCGTGCGTGGATCGCCCTTTCCGAAAGCCGTAGCTGTTCGGATCGGACGCGCACTCTGCTACCGGTTCCAGCGCGAGCAGGTGGAGTGCCTGCATCGCCCGGTCGAACATGGTTGGAATGCCCAGAGGGCGCTCTTTCCCGTTCGCTTTCGGAATCCAGACTCGGCGCAGAGGCTTCGCCCGATATCCCGATTTACCCATCCGACACACCGCGTTCCATTTGGCTTCCGGTGTTGACCAGAGTTCGCGATCGACGCCACTCGTTCGCTTCCCTCGGTTCTCGGTAACTCTCCTGACCGCCAATGCCTTGGCCTGCCAGGATCGAACAAGGCTTCTCTGAAGGCGTTTGACCCTCCGATAGTCCTTGTCCATTTCTGCCTGCGCAATGCGCGTCTGCATCTTCCCGACGAACAGTTGGACCAGTCCCCAGTCAATGAGGTGCCAGTCGTTGGGTTCGCCTGAAGACGCAGCG
>JBFWUB010000017.1:0-85005 GCA_050247515.1 Ramlibacter sp.
AACCCATCGGGTACATCCCGCCCGTAGAAGCTGAGGCAAACTACTACCGGCAACTCGCCAGTCAAACCCCCACGGTGGAGGTCTGACTTAAACCAACTGGCCTCCATGAAAGCCGGGGCGGTTCAGTCCCGCTCATCGCCACAGTGACGCCAGAAATCGGGATGGTTAACGGCGACCGACTCTACAAAGCCAATTTCGTATTCAGGCCAGATATCAGCTGAGGAAGTCGTGAAACGACCAACGTCCGATGCCGTTCGACTTGTTTCTGAATGTGGGGAGACATGAATCGATCCGCTCGAAAAACGTCAACATATGGCGCGTACATTGCGTGAAGGGCGTCTACAGGCTGGCTGTCGCTCGGTTGTTCCTTACGCCCACCGCCAATATTCGTCCAGACAGACGAGAAGAGAGATCGAATACAGGATGAAATTCCGGGACAAAATTTGTCGACGTCTGCCGCACTGACGCCACCGACAAGGGGTATCTGGTATCCAGCCGCCGCGCGCTCCGCCAGACTAACCAATTGGCCCTCTTCCATTTCGGTCCACTTGCGCGACATCTCACCGTTGCGACCGACCGGATCTGAGTTTGGGTCAATTGATTCCATAAGCCCAGCCCATCGCACAGAAATCTCCACGAGCTGTCGCATAACAGCGCCAAGCTCCCGCCCGGGCTTTCGAACTATGTCTGCCACAGGACTCGCCACTGCCTTTTGCGAGCTAAACCATTTCATCATCCACCGGGGATCGCGAAGACTGTTCATCAGCGCCCTGTTGAACTCTTCCTCCCCTGCCTGACCCAGACCCCAACGAACCATCATTTCTGCATATTCCGGCAGCATCGGCATCTGCTTCACAAGCTCCGCCGCCAGAGAGCTTGTGCTTTGTTGCTCGATATGCTGTTTGAACGAACCACGAGGCTTATCGTTTTTAATTGAGTGACGGACTAAAGCACGTCGTTGCTGGCGGGACATTCCGATCTTCTTCAAGTCCGCTTCTGCCAGACTCCTCATTCGCACCCACGGCGACTCCGAGACTGAGTCTGAATCAGTGAAATCTGGAAACCACGTACCCGACAGGTCGAGCATCGATTGCGGGGGGCCAACTCGCGCAGCAAGGGAAGTAACCTCCAACTTCAAAAGACGATCAAATGAAACCAGCGCGTTCCGACCGCAAAGTTCGCTCAAGAAATCTGCCTTCAACTCAGCCAAAAAATTTGCCTCTGGCGTCAACGCTACTGACTCGCAGACGGCAGCAGCGGAAAAGACAAATTGAACTTTTCCGCTGTCGGCCATTTCGAAAAGTGATCGCTTCAAGGCGATCAGCTCTGGCGTAAGCTTCTGTGGATCAGTGAGAGACGAATAGTCTTGCGAATCTAAATAGCAGGTAATCAATCGGACTCCTCCGACGGTGAAGGATGCCACTGCAATGTACTACCGTCCCCCTCCTAACGAAGTCTTCCTATTCAACCTGCCTCCGCGAAAAAAGCATGCCCTTAGTAAAGCGATGACCAATAGGGCTTAGATCCTTTTACCGGGAATCAAGCTAAGAAAGTGATCACAGAATTTGTGCTTAGGCGAAGCGAAAAGTCACCGGCGCCGCGATCGCCGCAAGCCTCTCGCGCAGCTGCGGCTCGCGCGCAGCGTCAGGCAGCGTGATCACGGCGGACAGCGTACCGCCCTGCTCCACGGCCTGCACGTTCACACCCGGCACATCAGCCAGCATCTCAGACAGCTTGACCTCGATGGCGCGCAGGCGCAGCGCGGGCTTGTAGATCTTGCCGATGGCCGTCATGGGCATGGCGTCGATGACCGTCACGCGCTTGGGCGCAGCCGGGCGTTCGTACACCTGCGGCGCCACGGCGGCCAGCAGCGCGGCGGCATTGATGTTGGCGCCTGGCTTCAACGTGACAAAGGCCACGGGCAACTCGCCCGCATACGCATCCGGCTCGCCCACCACGGCGCACAGCGCCACCGCGGGGTGCGCAAGGAAAGCCTCTTCCACCAGACCCGGGTCGATGTTGTGCGAGCCGCGGATGATCACGTCCTTGGCGCGGCCGGTGATGTGCAGGTAGCCTTGCGCGTCGATGTGGCCCAGGTCGCCCGAGATGAGCCAGCCGCCTTCAAACATGCCGGCGTTGCGCGCGGCGTCGGTGTAGCCGGGGCTCACATGCGGGCCGCGCAGCACCACGACACCGGTCTCGCCTGCGGCACAGGGCTGGTCCAGCCGGACTTCGCCGTCTTTCCACGCCACGGCCAGCACCTCGGTGTAGGGCAGGCGCAGGCCGGTGGAGCCGGGCACGCGCGGCGCGGCGAAGGGCTCAATGCTGACCAGGCCCGCGCATTCGGTCATGCCCAGGATGTTGCGCACCGGGATGCGCAGGCGCTGCTCAAACTGCGCTGCCAGCTCGCCAGGCAGCGGCGAACCACCGGTGTACGCCACCTTCACGGTGGAGATGTCCGCATCCACCGGCTGGTTCACCAGCGTGGCCAGGATGGTGGGCACGCAGGCCAGCGCGGTCACGCGCTCGCGCTCGCAGAACTTCCAGTAGTTTTTGACGAAGGCCGCGTTGCGCATGCCGCTCAGGGTGGGCAGCACCTGCGTGGCGCCCACGGCCAGCAGCGCCAGGCCGTACACAAAGGCGCCCGCCACATGGAACAGCGGAAAGCCGTTGACCTCGACCGTGTGTTCGTCAAAGCCGTAGTAATGGTGGGCAAACCAGCTGGTGTGGGCCTCGTTGCCGTGCGTGTGCTGGGCCAGCTTGGGCGCGCCCGTGGTGCCCCCGGTGTGAAAGAACGCGGCGACGCGGTCTGGCGTGAGCGCCGGATCGAATGTCAATGTGTCCGGCTGGGCGTCGAGTTGCTCAAACCGGCCCGGCGCGATCTGCAGCACAGGGATGTCGTGCAGGGCACGCACCTTCTGCACGGTGCTCCACACGTCCAGCTCGTCGTTGGGGCCCAGCGCCACCAGCAGTTTGGCGCCCGCGGCTTTCAGCAGCGCGGCGATGTGCTCCGGCTGCAACAGGTAATTGATGGGGCAGGCCCGCCCCGCCACCTGCGCGCCCCACAGCGCGTACTGCGTCTCGGGGATGTTGGGCGCCAGGATGGCCACCGCATCATCCGGCCCCACACCCAGCGATCTGAACAGGTTGGCCGCGCGGTGGATGTGGGCCAGCAGTTGCGCATGGCTCACGCGCACGGGCGGTGCAGCGGTGTCGCCGCTGGGCAAATAGGTGAAGGCGGTACGGTCCGCGTGCCGCGCGGCGGCCGCTGCAATCAGCCCGTAGGTCGTGCGCTGGGGAATCGCCTGCTCATACGGCTGCTGTTCCAGCCGCCGCACATCCGCCAGCGAAGCAATCACGCCAGCCCCAGCAACCGGACGGCGTTGTCTTTCAGAATGCCGGGCATCACCTCGGGCTTGAAGCCGGCTTCTTCAAAATCCTTCATCCAGCGCTCGGGCGTGATCAGCGGGTAGTCGCTGCCAAACAGCACGCGGTCTTTCAGCAGCGTGTTGGCGTACTGCACCAGCTGCTTCGGAAAATACTTGGGGCTCCAGCCGCTCAGGTCAATCCACACATTGGGCTTGTGCGTGGCCACGCTCAGGGCCTCGTCCTGCCACGGGAAGCTGGGGTGCGCCATGACGATCTGCATGTCTGGGAAATCAATCGCCACGTCGTCCAGGTGCATGGGGTTGCTGTATTCCAGCCGCAGCCCGCCGCCGCAGCGCATGCCACTGCCAATGCCGCTGTGGCCGGTGTGGAAGATCGCGGGCAGCTTGTGCGCGTTGATCACCTCGTAGATCGGCCAGGCCATCTTGTCGTAGGGGTGGTAGCCCTGCACCGTGGGATGGAACTTGAAGCCCTTGACGTTGTGCTCCTTGATGAGTCGCTCGGCCTCGCGCGCACCCATCTTGCCCTTGTGCGGATCGATGCTGCCAAAGCACATCATCATGTCGCTGTTGGCCTTGGCCGCCTCCGCGATTTCCTCGTTCGGGATGCGGCGGCGCCCCAGTTGCGACTCGCTGTCCACGGTGAACATCACCAGGCCGATTTTCTTTTCGCGGTAGTGCGCAATGGTCTCGGCAATGGTCGGGCGGCGGCTGTTGCGGAAGTACTTGTCCGCCGCGCGGTCGTATTCCTCGCCGTAGTTGTCAAACGGGTTCCAGCAGCTCACCTCGGCATGCGTGTGAACGTCAATGGCGACGAGGTTCTTGTAGTCCATGTTTGTCTCCGGGGCAGCAATGCCTACTAGGGTAAGTCCTTACGAAACAGGACTGCGGGTTTCTTGAATTGGTTATTATTTATAACAATAATTCAACCACTTGGCAAACACCGACATGACCCAAAAAGACGTTCAACTTGAAATCCGCGGCCCTGTTGCCGTGGTGCGCCTGAGCCGTCCGGCCAAGCGCAACGCGCTGTCCGACGGTGTCATTCTGGCACTGCGCGGCATTTTTGAAACCCTGCCCGACACGGTGCGCGCCGCCGTGCTGGACGGCGAAGGCGAGCATTTCTGCGCCGGCCTGGACCTGAGCGAGCTCAAAGAGCGCGACGCCGGCCAGGGCCTGCACCATTCGCGCATGTGGCATGCCGCGCTGGAGCGCGTGCAGTTCGGCCCGGTGCCCGTGGTGGCCGCGCTGCACGGCGCGGTGGTGGGCGGCGGGCTGGAGCTGGCCAGCGCCTGCCACATCCGCGTGGCCGATGACTCCACCTTCTATGCCCTGCCCGAAGGCTCGCGCGGCATCTTCGTGGGCGGTGGCGGCGCGGTGCGCATTCCGCGCCTGATCGGCGCCGCGCGCATGACCGACATGATGCTGACCGGCCGCGTGTACAACGCGGTGGACGGCGAGCGCGCCGGCTTCGCGCAGTACCTGGTGCCCCAGGGCCAGGCGTTTGACAAGGCGTTCGAGCTGGCCACGCGCGTGGCCGAAAACGCGCCGCTGACCAACTACGCGCTGATGCACGCCCTGCCGCGCATTGCCGAGCAGCCGGCCGACCAGGGCTTCATGACCGAAGCCCTGATGGCCGCCATTGCCCAGAGCGCGCCCGAGGCCAAGAGCCGCGTCAAGGCCTTCCTGGACGGCAAGGCCGCCAAGGTCAAGAAGGCCTGAAATCCACCGGCAAGAACAACATGAGCGAGACAACCCCGAACCCCAAGTACCGCCCGCTGACTTTCGGCGTGACGCGCGTGGTGATGCGCGACGGCCAGGACGGCACGCGCTACATGCGCGCCGACCAGCCGCTGCAGGCGCACGCGCACCGCCTGACCGACCGCCTGGTGCACTGGGCACAAACCGCGCCCGATCGCACCTTCATGGCCCGGCGCGTGCGCAACGCCGACGGCAGCACCGGCGACTGGCGCCACATCAGCTACGCGCAGGCGCTGGCCAGCGCGCGCAGCATCGGCCAGGCCCTGCTGGACCGCGGCCTGAGCGCCGAGCGGCCCGTGGCCATCCTGAGTGAAAACGACCTGGAGCATGCGCTGCTGGCGCTGGGCTGCCTGTATGCGGGCGTGCCCTACTGCCCGGTCTCGCCCGCCTATTCCACCGTGAGCCAGGACTACGACAAGCTGCGCCACGTACTCACCACGCTCACGCCGGGCCTGGTGTTCGCGGCCGACAGCGCGCGCTACGGCAAGGCCATGGCGGCTACGGTGGGCGCGGATGTGGAGGTGGTGGTCGGTGACGCATTCAATACCCTGCTGAACACGGCCGCCACGCCGGCGGTGGACGCCGCCATGCAGGCCACCGGCCCGGACACCATCACCAAGTTCCTGTTTACCTCCGGCTCCACCAAGCTGCCCAAGGCGGTGATCAACACCCATGGCATGTGGTGCGCCAACCAGCAGCAGATGCGCCAGAGCATGCCGGTGCTGGCCGACGAGCCGCCCGTGCTGGTGGACTGGCTGCCCTGGAACCACACCTTTGGCGGCAACCACAACTTCGGCCTGACGGTCTACAACGGCGGCACGCTGTACATCGACGACGGCAAGCCCACGCCCGCGCTGATCGGCGAGACGCTGCGCAACCTGCGCGAGATCGCGCCCACGGTGTACTTCAACGTGCCCACCGGCTTCGAGGCGATTGCCAACGCCATGAAGACCGACGACGTGCTGCGCAAGAACCTGCTGTCGCGCGTGAAGATGTTCTTCTATGCCGGCGCCGCGCTGGCCCAGCCCGTGTGGGACACGCTGCACGAGGTGCAGGAGCGCGAGATCGGCGAACGCATCGTGATGGGCACGGGCCTGGGCATGACGGAATCGTCGCCGTTTGCGATCTTCATCACCAACCCCAACGTCAAGGCCGGCTACCTGGGCGTGCCCACGCCGGGGCTCGAATTGAAGCTGGTACCGGCCGAGGGAAAAACAGAGGTCCGCTACAAGGGCCCCAACATCACGCCGGGCTACTGGCGCGCGCCGGACGCCACGGCCGAAGCCTTTGACGAGGAAGGCTTCTTCTGCACCGGCGACGCCGTGCTGTGGATCGACGACAACGACGTGCACCAGGGCCTGAAGTTTGACGGCCGCATCGCCGAAGACTTCAAGCTCGCCACCGGCACGTTCGTGAGCGTGGGCCCGCTGCGCGCCAAGGTCATTGCCGCGGGCGCACCCTATGTGCAGGACGCGGTGCTGACCGGCATCAACCTGAAGGAAGTGGGCGCGCTGGTGTTCCCCACCAATGCCGTGCGCCAGCTGGCGGGCATGCCTGCCGAGGCCCCGCTGCAGCAGGTGGTGCAAAGCGCGCCGGTGCAGGCGCACTTCCAGCAGGTGCTCAACACGCTGTACCACAGTGGAACCGGCAGCGCCAACCGCATCGCGCGCCTGCACGTGCTGCACGAGCCGCCGTCCATCGACCGCGGCGAAGTGACCGACAAAGGCTCCATCAACCAGCGCGCCGTGCTCAAGCACCGCGACGCCATCGTGCAGGCGCTGCATGACGGCACCCTGCCCTTCACACTTTTGCCACAGGAAGCCAAACCATGAACATCCAGGGACAAGCCGCAATCGTCACCGGCGGCGCATCGGGCCTGGGCGAGGCCACCGCGCGCGAGCTGGCACGCCTGGGCGCCAAGGTGGCCGTGCTGGACGTGAACATGGCGCTGGCTGAAAAGGTGGCCGCCGACATCAACGGCGTCGCCTGCCAGTGCGACATCACCAACACCGACAGCGTGGTGGCCGCGCTGGACAAGGCCGCCGCCGCCCACGGCCCGGCCCGCATCCTCATGAACATTGCCGGCATCGGCACGGCCAAGCGCATCGTCGGCAAGGACGGCAACGCCGCGCCGCTGGAAGACTTTGCGAAAGTCATCAACGTCAACCTGATCGGCAGCTACAACATCAGCCGCCTGTTTGCCGCGGCCTGCGTCAAGCTGCCCGCGCTGGACGACGGCGAGCGCGGCGTGATGATGTTCACCGCGTCGGTCGCCGCCTTTGACGGCCAGGTGGGCCAGCAGGCCTACAGCGCCAGCAAGGGCGGCCTGGTCGGCATGACGCTGCCCATGGCGCGCGACCTGGCGCAGCACGGCATCCGCGTGTGCACGGTGGCACCGGGCCTGTTTGCCACGCCGCTCATGAAGCAGCTGCCCGAGGCGGTGCAGGCGTCGCTGGCGGCATCCATCCCATTCCCGTCACGCCTGGGCAAGCCCGAAGAGTTTGCCCAGCTGGCGGCGCACATCGTGACCAACGGACACCTCAATGGCGAGGTGATTCGCCTGGACGGCGCCCTGCGCATGGCACCCCGGTAATGGTTCACCCCCGAGCGCCTGCGGCGCTCCCCCTCAAGGGGGCGCCCCAGCGGCCCGGCAAAGCCGGTTGCGCGGCGGCACTGGAAAAATTTCACGACAAGGAGACAACATGAACAATCGACGTACCTTCATCACCCAGACGGCCGCCCTGGCGGCCGGCGCGGGCCTGCCCCTGTCTGCGCTGGCGCAGGCCAACCTGGAACTGGCCAAGATCATCTGCGGCTTTCCGCCCGGCGGCACCAGCGACGCCATGTCGCGCCGCATTGCCGACAAGCTGCGCGGCGGCTACGCCACCAACGTGGTGGTGGACAACAAGCCCGGCGCAGGCGGCCAGATCGGCGTGACCACGCTGCGCGACAGCCCGGCTGACGGCAGCTCGATGCTGCTCACCCCCTCGTCCATGCTGTCGATCTACCCGTTCGTGTACAAGTCGCTGCCCTACAAGCCGCTGGAGGACGTGCAGCCCGTCTCGCTGGCCTGCTATTTCAACCATGCGTTCGGCGTGGGCCCGGCCGTGCCCGAAAGCGTCAAGACCATCAAGGACTTCCTGGCCTGGGCCCAGGCCAACCCGACCAAGGCGAACTACGGCTCGCCGGGCGCCGGCTCCATGCCGCACCTGATCGTGGCCCTGCTCAACAAGCTGACCGGCAGCGACCTCAAGCACATTCCTTACCGCGGCTCGGCCCCCGGCATCCAGGACCTGCTGGGCGGGCAGATCTCGGCCATGTCGTCTCCCGTGGGTGACTACCTGCCCTACATCAAGACCGGCCGCCTGCGCATCCTGGCCATCTCCGGCATCAACCGCAGCCCGTTCGTGCCGGACGTCGCCACCTACCGCCAGCAGGGCTTTCCCATCACCGTGCGCGAGTGGTATGGCCTGTTCCTGCCGGGCAAGGCCAATGCGCAGACGGTTCGCCGCGCTGCGGCCTACCTGCAGCCTGCGCTGGCCCAGCCCGACCTGATCAGCAGCATGGCGCAGGTGGGCATGGAGGTGCAATCGTCGTCGCCACAGGTGCTGGGTGATTTGCTGCGTGCGGACGCCGAAGAATGGCGCCGGCTCATCAAGCAGATCGGCTTCACTGCAGAGAGTTGAACCACCCCCGAAGCGCCTTCGGCGCTCCCCCCTCAAGGGGGCGCCACCGGCGGCCCGGCGAAGCCGGTTCCGCGGTGGCACTGGAACTGATTGGGCACTGGAATCACTTCATCACAAGGAGACTCACCATGTATCAACGTCGTCACTTCGTTCAGTCGGCCGGCGCGCTGGCGGCCATCGGTGCGCTGGCGCCGCTGGTGGCGCGGGCGCAGGGGCTGGAGCAGGTCAAGATCGTCAATGGCTTTCCGGCCGGGGGCACGGCGGACGCCACCAGCCGCCGCGTGGGCGAGCACCTGCGCGGCAGCGCCTTCACCAAAAACGCCGCCGTGGTGGAGAACAAGCCCGGCGCGGGCGGGCGCATTGCCTGCGAGACGGTGAAAAACGCCGCGCCCGACGGCAGCACGCTGCTGCTCACGCCATATTCGTGCACGGCCGTGTACCCGCACATCTACACCAGGCTCAGCTACGACCCGTTCAAGGACCTGATGCCCGTGAGCATCGCCGCGGTCATGCACCACGGCCTGGCCGTGGGCCCCATGGTGCCCGCCACGGTGAAGAACGTGCGCGACTACGTGGCCTGGTGCAAGGCCAACCCCGACAAGGCCAGCTACGGCTCGCCGGCCGCGGGCTCGCTGCCGCACTTCCTGGGTGCGCTGCTGAGCAGCTACACCGGCGTGCCGCTGACGCACGTGCCCTACCGCGGCTCGGTGCCCGGCGTGGCCGACCTGATCGGCGGCCAGCTGGCGTCCATGTTCACGCCCAGCGGCGACTTCCTGGCCAACCACAAGGCCGGCAAGATCCGCATGATCGCGACCTCCGGCCCCACGCGCTCGAAGTTCTCGCCCGAGGTGGCGACCTTTGCCGAGCAGGGCTTTGCCGACCTGACCACCGAGGAATGGTTCGGCTTCTATGCACCGGCCAACACGCCGGGCAATGTGATCGACAACGCCAACGCCGCGATCAATGCCGCGCTGAAGCAACCCGCCGTGGTCAACAGCCTGGGCACCTTCGGCCTGGTGGCCGCGGGCTCCACCGTGCGCGAAATGGACCGCAGCCAGCGCGAAGCGCACTTCCGCTGGGGCCCGCTGGTGCGCCACATCGGCTTTACCGGCCTGTCCTGATCCGTCACACGCCTTCATCCATTCACCGGAAGCCCTCATGAACCTCCTGTCCACCAGGCTGCTGGGCGCAGCCTGCGCCGCCGCATCGCTGGCCGCCTGCACCACCGGCCCCCAGACCAGCGCCACCACCACCGCCACCGCGCCGCTGAAAGCCGCCACGCCCGCCACGCTCGCGCGGTGCGAGGCACTGACCGGCGCCTTCCGCCACGACAACACCACGCTGGACTCGGCCGCAACCGTGCCCGCGGGCACGCTCAAGCTGGCCGGCCAGAACGTGGCTGCGCACTGCCTGGTCAAGGGCGCCATGCACAAACGCAAGGGCAGCGACGGGCGCGACTACGCCATTGCGTTCGAAATGCGCCTGCCGCAAAACTGGAACGGCCGCTTTTACTACCAGGGCAACGGCGGGCTGGACGGCGCGGTGCGCCCGGCCGAAGGCACGCTGGGCGGCGGGCCGCTGACCGGCGCGCTGATGCAGGGCTTTGCCGTCATCAGCTCGGACGCCGGCCACACCGGCGCGCAGACGCCCTATTTCGGCTCCGAGCCGCAGGCCCGGCTGGACTACGGCTGGCAGGCCGTGGCGAAGCTCACGCCCATGGCCAAGGGGCTGATCGCCAGCGCCTATGGCAAGGGCCCCGACCGCTCGTACATCGGCGGCTGCTCCAATGGCGGGCGCCACGCCATGGTGGCCGCCGCGCGCATCGGTGACCAGTACGACGGCTACCTGGTGGGCGCACCCGGCTACCGCCTGCCCAACGCCGCCATGGCCCAGCTGTGGGGCGTGCAGCAATGGGCGCCGCTGGCCACGCCGGGCGCGACCGTCAAGCACCCGCTGGTGCCCAACGTGAACATCGCCGACCTGGGCAGCGCGCTGACCGCCGCCGAACGCCAGACCGTGGCCGGCGCGCTGCTGGACAAATGCGACGCGCTGGACGGTCTGCGTGACGGCATGGTGCAGGCCACGCAGGCCTGCCAGGCCGCGTTTGACATCCGCCGCGATGTGCCGTCCTGCGCCGCGGCCGGGCGCAATGGGGCGTGCCTGACGCCCGCGCAAAAGGACGTGCTGGCTGCGTCGTTTGCCGGCGCCACCACGCGCGGCGGCCGCGCGCTGTACAGCGCCTTCCCCATGGATCCGGGCATCGCAGGCGCCAACTGGGCGCAATGGAAATTCGTCAACGCGCTGGCGCTGGACCCGCTGTCGGTGGGCACGGTGTTCAGTTCGCCGCCCACCCCGGTAAACGCAATGAAGGAAGACCTGGACGCACGCATGGCGTTGCTGACCGCCACCACCGCCACCTACCGGGAATCGGGCCTCTCGCTGATGTCGCCCCCCGGCCACGAGAGCGCCGCCGGCATGGCCGCGCTGCAGGCGCGCGGCGCGCGCATGGTGCTGTACCACGGCGTGAGCGACGCGATCTTCTCGGCCGAAGACACGCGCCAGTGGATGCTGCGCGTGAACCAGGCGCTGGGCGGCAAGGGCAGCGACTTCGCGCGCTACTTCCCGGTGCCCGGCATGAACCATTGCAGCGCCGGCCCGGCGGCCGACCAGTTCGACCTGCTGACGCCGCTGGTGCAGTGGGTGGAGCAAGGCGTGGCGCCCGATGCCGTGACGGCCAGCGTGCGCGGCGCGGGCAACGCCGGCGGCGTCAACGCCGAGCTGCCGGCGGGCTGGTCACCCACCCGCACGCGCCCGCTGTGCGCCTGGCCCACCGTGGCCCGCTACAACGGCAGCGGCGACGTGGAAAAGGCCTCCAGCTTCAGCTGCAAACCCTGAGCCATCCCCGAGAAATTTTTGACCCCGCACCATGGACTACCGCCCCCACGTCGATGACGCCCTATTCCTTCTGATGGAGGTGCTGGACGCGCCGGCCCAGCTGGCCGCCCTGCCCGCCATGGCCGACGCCGACCCGGCGCTGATGGCCCAGGTGCTGGACGAGGCGGGCAAGTTCGTGGGCGAGGTGGTGGCGCCGCTGAACGCGGCGGGCGACGCGCCGGGCTGTACGTTCAATGCCGGCAGCGTGACCACGCCGCCGGGCTTTCGCGATGCGTACCAGGCGTTCTGGCAGGCCGGCTGGCCGGCGCTGGCCTGCGCGCCGCAGGACGGCGGCCAGGGCCTGCCCTGGGTGCTGGAGGGCGTGCTGTACGAATGGCTGAGCGCGGCCAACCACGGCTGGACCATGGCGCCTGGGCTGCTGCATGGCGCCTATGAATGCCTGAAGTACCACGGCAGCGCCGACCTGAAAGACCGCTACCTGGCAAAGATCGCCTGCGGCGAATGGCTGGCCACCATGTGCCTGACGGAGCCCCATGCGGGCAGCGACCTGGGCCTGGTGCGCACGCGCGCCGTGGCGCAGGCAGACGGCAGCTACCAGCTGCACGGCAGCAAGATCTTCATCTCGGGCGGCGAGCATGACCTGACGGACAACATCATCCACCTGGTGCTGGCGCGGCTGCCCGACGCGCCGCCGGGTCCCAAGGGGCTGTCGCTGTTCCTCGCGCCCAAGGTGATGCCGCACGACACGCATGGGGGCGCGCGCAACGCGGTGCACTGCGAGCGCATCGAGGAAAAAATGGGCCTGCACGGCAGCCCTACCTGCGCCATGCGGTTTGACGGCGCCACCGGCTGGCTGATCGGCGAGACGGGCCGCGGGCTGAACGCGATGTTTGTGATGATGAACGCCGCGCGCCTGCATGTGGCGCTGCAGGGCGTGGGCCTGCTGGACGCCGCCTGGCAAAAGGCCGACGCCTACGCGCGTGAACGCACGCAGATGCGCGTGCCGGGGCCGCGCGACGCAACCAGGGCCGCAGACGAAATCATTGGCCACCCGGCCATCCAGCGCATCCTGGACACGCAGCGCGCCTGGGTGGACTGCGCGCGCGTGCTGGCCTACCGCACGGGCCTTGAGCTGGACATGGCCCGCCACCACCCCGACGACAAGCGCCGCGCCGCCGCGCAGCGCTGGTGCAGCCTGGTCACGCCGGTGCTCAAGGCCGCCTGCACCGAGCAGGCCTTTCATGGCGCCAGCGACTGCCTGCAGGTCTTCGGCGGGCACGGCTACATCCGCGAATGGGGCATCGAGCAGATCGTGCGCGATTCGCGCGTGGCCATGATCTACGAAGGCACCAACGAAATCCAGGCGATTGACCTGCTGGTGCGCAAGGTGCTGCCCGACGGCGGCGCCGCGCTGGCCGCGCTGCTGCTGGACCTGCGCCACGACCTGGACGCCGCCGTGCCGGAACACGCCGAGGTGCTGCGCCGCCTGGCCGAGCTGCGCTATGCCACCACGCAGCTGGCGCATGCGGCCCAGGCCGATGCGCAGCTGCCCTACTGGGTCGCCGGCGACTACCTGCGCGCCGTGGCGCTGGCACTGCTGGCCTGGGCCGCCACGCGCATCGATGCGGCCGCGCCCCGCGCCGCGCAGCCCGCGCGCTGGCAGCGCGCCACCCAGGCGCTGCGCCGCTGGGTGATGCCGGAATTCAGCCTGCGCCTGGGCCTGATCAAGGACGGCGCGGACAAAGCCGCTATGCTTGCGGGCCAGACTGTCCCTTCAGACGCCCCCGCAGCCACCTCCGCCAACGCATGAGCACCCGCAAGCCCGCCGCCGTACCTTCGGTCGAACAGGTCGATACCAGCTACCTCGAAAGCCTGATCGGGTACAACGCGCGGCGCGCCGCGCTGTCGGTGATCGAGGTGTTCCTGGACCGCATGGCCGTGTATGGCCTGCGGCCGGTGGACTTTTCGGTGCTGTCGCTGATCACCCACAACCCGGGCATCACCTCGCGCCAGCTGTGCACCACGCTGGGCATGCTGCCGCCCAACCTGGTGGGCATGATCAACAACTTTGAAAAGCGCGACCTGGTCATGCGCAAGCCCCACCCGCGCGACGGCCGGGCCATGGGCCTGCACCTGACCACCACCGGCCAGAAGCTCATGCGCGACGCCGAACGCACCGCCGCCGAGCTGGAACGTGAGGTCGGCGCCCGCCTGAGCGCGGCCGAGAACAGGACGCTGATCCGGCTGCTGCAGAAGATCTACCTCAACGCACCCAAGGCCCAGTAGCCCCTTAGCACAGTTGCAACCCCCATGAAAAGGGGTTTGTGCGCTATTGTTTGTGTAGCAAAACCTGCGTACACTTGCGCTCCGGCTGCGAGGGCCGCGTACGAGGAGACCCTTTTCAATGAGTTCGAAGGACAACGCGGCGGTCAGCCAGCTTTTGAGCTTGCTGGAATCCCGCTACGCGATGCGCGTGCTCTGGGCCCTGCGCGACGGTCACCCGCAAACCTTCCGCCTGCTGCAAGACAGCGTGGGCGGCATCACCCCCAACACCCTGAACACCCGCCTGAAGGAGCTGCGCGAGGCCGGGCTGGTCGGCCATGGCAGCGACGGCTATGTTGTGACTCCCATGGGCGTGGACCTGCTCAAGCGCCTGAGCGACCTGCAGGCTTTTGCCGTCAAATGGTCGCTGGTTCAGGCCCGCAAGAAAACGCCTGGAACCTGATACCTCTCCTGAAATCCGCCCCCCTGTTTCTGCTGTTTCTGCCATGCAACAACACCTGAGTCTTTCCGCCGTGCTGCCCACCGACCATGAACGTGCCGTGCTGATCGGCCGCGTCTGGGTCGAGGGTACCGGCCCCGTGCTCGTGCGCGTGCGCGAGGACGGCCTGTACGACCTGTCGCACATGGCCGCCACCGCCAGCCAGCTGCTGGAGATGGCCGACCCCGTGGGCACCGTGCGCGAGTACGCCATCGAGCGCATTGCCGCCACCGCCGACGTGCTGGCCAACACCGCGCATGACCGGCGCGACCCGGCCCTGCCGTGGCTGCTGGCGCCGTGCGACCTGCAGGCCATCAAGGCCGCGGGCGTCACCTTCGTCGCGTCCATGCTGGAGCGCGTGATTGAAGAGCAGGCCCGGGGGGACGCCGGCAAGGCGCAGGCGGTGCGCGCCGCCGTGGTGGGCGTGATCGGCGACAACCTCTCCAGCGTCAAGCCGGGCTCGCCCGAGGCCATGAAGCTCAAGGACGTGCTCATCGCCCAGGGCGTGTGGAGCCAGTACCTGGAGGTGGGCATCGGCCCCGACGCCGAAATCTTCACCAAATCCCAACCCCTGAGCGCCGTGGGCACGGGCAGCGAGGTGGGCATCCACCCCCAAAGCGAGTGGAACAACCCCGAACCCGAAGTCGTGCTGGCCGTGAACAGCCAGGGCGTTGTGAAGGGCGCGGCCCTGGGCAACGACGTCAACCTGCGCGACTTTGAAGGCCGCAGCGCGCTGCTGCTGGGCAAGGCCAAGGACAACAACGCAAGCTGCGCCATCGGCCCGTTCATACGGCTGCTGGACGAGCACTTCACCATCGACGACGTGCGCCACTGCGACCTGAGCATGCAGGTCACGGGCGCCGATGGGTTTGTGATGCAGGGCGCAAGCTCGCTCACCCAGATCAGCCGCGACCCACTGGACCTGGTGGCCCAGGCCTGCGGGCCCAACCACCAGTATCCCGACGGCTTCATGCTGTTCCTGGGCACCATGTTCGCGCCCACGCAGGACCGCTTTGGCCCCGGCCAGGGCTTCACCCATGCGGTGGGCGACGTGGTCACCGTCTCCACCCCCGGCCTCGGTACACTCGCCAATCGCGTGAACCACACCGACAAGGTAGCGCCCTGGACGTATGGCCTGGCCGCCCTGATGCGCGACCTGTCGCGCCGCAACCTCATCCACTGAACGAAAGAACCTTCACCATGATCACCACCCCCTCCGGTCTGCAATACGAAGACACCACCGTGGGCGACGGCGCCGAGGCCCGGGCCGGCCACGACGTCACCGTGCACTACACCGGCTGGCTGTACAACGACGGCGTGCAAGGCGCCAAGTTCGACTCCAGCAAGGACCGCAACGACCCATTCGGGTTCTCGCTGGGCGCGGGCATGGTCATCAAGGGTTGGGACGAAGGCGTGGCCGGCATGAAGATCGGCGGCAAACGCACGCTGATCATCCCGGCCGCGCTGGGCTACGGCGCCCGCGGCGCTGGCGGCGTGATCCCGCCGAACGCCACGCTCAAATTTGACGTGGAACTGCTCGGCCTGAGCTGACCCGGTTTGTCATGGCGGGCATGTCCCGCAATCCATGCCTCAGGTTTTGCGCGCGGTGACCTCGATCTCAATGCGCATGCGCGGATCGGCCAGGCCCGCTGAAATCATCATGGCCGCCGGGCGGATTTCGCCAAAGTACTTGCGCAGCACCGGCCAGCATTGCGGGAATTCATCGCCCTTGGGCACCACGTAGGTCACCCGCACCACGTCTTTCAGGCCAGCGCCGGCCTGGGCCAGGGCGGCTTCGATGTTCTTCAGGCACTGCTCGGTCTGCTCCACGATGCCCCCGGCGATGGTCATGTTGCTGTAGTCAAAGCCGGTGGTACCCGAAACAAACACCCAGTCCCCGTCGACCACGGCGCGGGAATAGCCGATCTCCTGCTCGAACGTGGAGCCGGAGCTGATGAGTTGTCTTGGCATGGATTCTTTCTCCTCTGGTTGAACCCCTGAAGAATACCGCTGGCCCCTACAATCCTGCACCCGCGCCATCCAGGCGATCGATGGCCGTTTCCGGCCCCCAACTGGCCAAATCACCCCGAAATACCCGAAATCCCTGCCTTGAAAAGGGATTCTGAGCCCCAAGCTGCCCGGCAGCGTTACCAGAAAACAGTTATCCGAGCATGAGCGACCACCCACAGACCCCACCCCCACAGCAGCCGTCCGGCCCCACCGGCCCGATGTCCCCCGAGGAAATCGAAGCCGCGCAAGCCGCCAATGAGGCCGACGCCCTGAACGCCCTGGGCGCAGCCCAGGCCGAGCTGGCCGTGCTGCAGGCCAAGAGCGCCGACCTGGCCGACCAGTTCCTGCGCGCCAAGGCCGAGGCTGAAAACGCCCGCCGCCGCGCCGAGGAAGAAATTTCCAAGGCGCGCAAGTTCGCCGTTGAATCCTTTGCCGACAGCCTGCTGCCCGTGTGCGACAGCCTGGAGGCGGGTCTGGCCATCAAGGACGCCACGCCCGAGCAGATCCGCGAAGGCGCCGAAGCCACGCTGCGCCAGCTCAAGAGCGCGCTGGAGCGCAACAAGGTTCTGGAGATCAACCCCGGCCCCGGCAGCAAGTTCGACCCCCACCAGCATCAGGCCATCAGCATGGTGCCCGCCGAGCAGGAAGCCAACACCGTCGTGAGCGTGCTGCAAAAGGGCTACCTGATCGCCGAGCGCGTGCTGCGCCCTGCCCTGGTCACGGTCGCTGCCCCCAAGTAAAAACGCGCGCAAAAAACGCTTGAATCCGGGCGACTTATCCACAAGTAACCCACATCTGAATTTCATCTGCATCTGGAGCAAACAACATGGGCAAAATCATTGGCATCGACCTGGGCACCACCAACTCGTGCGTGTCCATCATGGAAGGCAACACCACCAAGGTGATCGAAAACTCCGAGGGCGCGCGCACCACGCCGTCCATCGTGGCCTACCAGGAAGACGGTGAAGTGCTGGTCGGCGCCTCGGCCAAGCGCCAGGCCGTCACCAACCCCAAGAACACGCTGTACGCGATCAAGCGCCTGATCGGGCGCAAGTTCACCGAGAAAGAAGTCCAGAAGGACATCGACCTCATGCCGTACAAGATCGTGGCCGCCGACAACGGCGACGCCTGGGTCGAGGTGCGCGGCAACAAGATCTCCGCCCAGCAGGTGTCGGCCGACATCCTGCGCAAGATGAAGAAGACCGCCGAGGACTACCTGGGCGAGCCCGTGACCGAAGCGGTCATTACCGTGCCGGCGTACTTCAACGACGCGCAGCGCCAGGCCACCAAGGACGCAGGACGCATCGCCGGCCTGGACGTCAAGCGCATCATCAACGAGCCCACCGCGGCTGCCCTGGCCTTTGGCCTGGACAAGCAGGAAAAGGGCGACCGCAAGATCGCCGTGTATGACCTGGGTGGCGGCACGTTTGACGTGTCCATCATCGAAATCGCCGACGTGGACGGTGAAAAGCAGTTTGAGGTGCTGTCCACCAACGGCGACACCTTCCTGGGCGGCGAAGACTTCGACCAGCGCATCATCGACTACATCATTGGCGAGTTCAAGAAAGAGCAAGGCGTTGACCTGTCCAGGGACGTGCTGGCCCTGCAGCGCCTGAAGGAAGCCGCCGAAAAGGCCAAGATCGAGCTGTCCAGCTCGGCCGCCACCGACATCAACCTGCCCTACATCACGGCCGATGCGTCGGGCCCCAAGCACCTGAACATCAAGCTGTCGCGCTCCAAGCTCGAAGCCCTGGTGGAAGAACTGATCGAGCGCACCATCGCGCCGTGCCGCATGGCCATCAAGGACGCCGGCGTGAGCGTGGGCGACATCCACGACGTGATTCTGGTGGGCGGCATGACCCGCATGCCCAAGGTGCAGGACAAGGTCAAGGAATTCTTCGGCAAGGAGCCGCGCAAGGACGTCAACCCCGACGAAGCCGTGGCCGTGGGCGCCGCCATCCAGGGCCAGGTGCTGTCGGGCGACCGCAAGGACGTTTTGCTGCTGGACGTGACGCCGCTGTCGCTGGGCATTGAAACCCTGGGTGGCGTCATGACCAAGATGATCACCAAGAACACGACCATCCCGACCAAGTTCGCGCAGACGTTCAGCACCGCCGACGACAACCAGCCGGCCGTGACGATCAAGGTCTACCAGGGCGAGCGCGAGATGGCCTCGGGCAACAAGCTGCTGGGCGAGTTCAACCTCGAAGGCATCCCGCCGGCCGCGCGCGGCACGCCGCAGATCGAGGTGTCGTTTGACATCGACGCCAACGGCATCCTGCACGTGGGCGCCAAGGACAAGGGCACCGGCAAGGAAAACAAGATCACCATCAAGGCCAACTCGGGCCTGTCCGAGGAAGAAATCCAGAAGATGGTCAAGGATGCCGAGCTGAACGCCGCCGAGGACAAGAAAAAGCTGGAGCTGGTGCAGGCCCGCAACCAGGGCGAGGCGCTGGTGCACAGCGTGAACAAGAGCCTGGCCGAGTACGGCGACAAGCTGGAAGCCGGCGAGAAGGAAAAGATCGAGGCCGCCATCAAGGACGTGGAAGCCGCGCTCAAGGGCGACGACAAGGCCGCGATCGACGACAAGAGCAACGCGCTGATGACCGTGAGCCAGAAGCTGGGCGAGAAGATGTACGCCGACCAGCAGGCTGCGCAAGCCGCCCAGGCGGCCGCAGCCGGTGCCGGTGGCGCGGAAGCTGCTTCGCAGAAGCCGCAGGACGACAACGTTGTCGATGCGGAAGTGAAGGAAGTGAAGAAGGGCTAAGGGCCTCGCAAGGGCTTTGACAGGCTCGGCCCGAACGGAGAAAAACTTCGTTCGGGCTTTTCAGTTTTTTCCTGGTTGAGAACATGGCCACCAAAAGAGACTTTTACGAAATCCTCGGCGTCCCCAAGAACGCCTCGGAAGAAGAGATCAAGAAGGCTTATCGCAAGCTCGCGATGAAGCACCACCCTGACCGCAACCAGGGTGATGCCGCCAAGGAGGCCGAGGTCAAGTTCAAGGAGGCCAAGGAGGCCTACGAGATGCTGTCCGACGCCGAAAAGCGCGCGGCCTACGACCAGTTTGGCCACGCGGGCGTGGACCCGAACATGCGCGGCCCCGGCGGGCCGGGCGCCGAAGGCTTTGGCGGTTTCGCCGAGGCGTTTGGCGACATCTTTGGCGACGTGTTCGGCGGCGGGCGCGGGCGTGGCGGCGGGCGCCAGGTGTACCGCGGCAGCGACCTGAGCTACGCCATGGAAGTCACGCTGGAAGAGGCCGCCGGCGGCAAGGAAGCACAGATCCGCATCCCCAGCTGGGATTCATGCGACACCTGTCACGGCAGCGGCGCCAAGCCGGGCACGCAGGCCAAAACCTGCTCCACCTGTCACGGCCAGGGCGTGGTCCAGATGCGTCAGGGCTTTTTCAGCGTGCAGCAGACCTGCCCGCACTGCCGCGGCACGGGCAAGATCATCCCCGAGCCCTGCACCACCTGCCACGGCCAGGGCAAAATCAAGAAGCAGAAGACGCTGGAAGTGAAGATCCCCGCGGGCATCGACGACGGCATGCGCATCCGCAGCGCCGGCAACGGCGAGCCGGGCACCAACGGCGGGCCGCCGGGCGACCTGTACATCGAAATTCGCCTCAAAAAGCACGACATCTTCGAGCGCGACGGCGACGACCTGCACTGCTCGGTGCCCATCAGCTTCACGACGGCGGCACTGGGCGGCGAGATCGAGGTGCCCACGCTGGCCGGCAAGGCCGCGATTGACATTCCCGAAGGCACCCAGGCCGGCAAGCAGTTCCGCCTGCGCGGCAAGGGCATCAAGGGCGTGCGCTCCAGCTATCCGGGCGACCTGTACTGCCACATCTCGGTGGAGACACCGGTGAAGCTCAGCGAACATCAGCGCAAGCTGCTCAAGGAGCTGGACGAGTCGCTGAAAAAAGGCGGCGCCAAGCATTCACCCGACGGGCAAAGCTGGACGGACAAGCTCAAGGGCTTTTTCAACACCTGAGGCGCGCGTGGGCAGCCGCTGGCAAATCATCGGCGGCACCCGCACCAAAGCGGCGCACAACGCATGCGCCATGCGCCTCAAGCTCTTTCGCTCCACCGGCCACGCGTCGGTCTTTGGGCCGGGTGAAACCCGCATCGCCACGCACCCCGGCTGGGTGATGCGGGCCACCAGCCTGTGGCTGGCGCTGGCCTGCAACGCGCCGCCGGGGCTGCTGCCCTGGGCCTGGCTGCGCAGTGTGCCCGTCAAGCGCCTGTCGGTCGCGCGCCCGTTGCGCGTGCACCTGATCGCGCTCGCCCACCGCACGGGCCGTCACATGTTCATGTGACGGCCCTGCCCCGCCAGGCGGGGTTATGCTCGCCGCCATGCTGTGCGAACATCAGGAGCCAGGACTGTCCATTGCCGTGGTGGAGGACGACGCGCCGCTTCGCGAAACCCTGTGTGCAGCCATCAACGCGCAACCGGGCATGCGGGTCACGGCGGCCTGGGGCACCCTGGCGGATGCGCTGGCCTGGCTGGCACGCCATCCGGTGGACGTGCTGCTGACCGACCTGGGCCTGCCGGACGGCTCGGGCATTGACCTCATCAAGGCCTGCGTCGCCACGCACCCGCGCTGCGACATCATGGTGATCACCATGTTTGGCGATGAGAAACACGTGCTGGCGTCCATTGAGGCGGGCGCCGTGGGCTACATCCTGAAGGACGCCGACCAGCTGGACGTCGCCCGCTTCATTGCCGACCTGCGCCAGGGCGGCTCGCCCATGAGCCCGCTGGTGGCGCGCAAGCTGCTGCTGCGGGCCCAGTCCGCGCCGCCGCCGGTGCAGGCCAGCGCCGCGCAGGTCTGCGCCACCAACGGCGCCATCCGGCTCACGCCGCGTGAGCATGAGGCGCTGGACCTGATCGCACGCGGCTACACCTACGGCGAGATCGCCTCGCTGCTGGCCGTGTCGGTCAACACGGTGCAGACGCACATCAAGAACACCTATGCCAAGCTGTCAGTGCACAGCCGCAGCGAAGCCGTGTTCGAGGCCCAGAAGATGGGTCTGCTGCAACGCGGTTTGCTCAAGCCGGACGCCGCGTGATCGCAGCCCGGCTGTACCGCCTGTTCTGGCGTGCCCTGCTGGCGGTTGCCACCGGGCTGGCCACGGTGGCAACCGCCGCCACCGTACAGCTGGACCAGGCCGAAGTCACCACCACCGTGGCTGGCGTGGCGCAGCCAGCCACCAGCGCACGGCTGCCCTACCACTGGGACAAGCTGCACGGCGCCGCCGATGGCCAGGCGCGGTTTCGCCTCACCGTGCCGGTGCAGGACACTTCAGCGCCGCTGGGCCTGTACATCCCGCGTCTGGGCAATACCTATGCCATTCGCGTCAACGGCGACCTGTTCACCCGCTTTGGCACGCTGCCGGGCAACCGGTATGACGACGCGGCCACCGAGCCGCGCTACTTTGCCGTGCCGCCGCGCATGCTGGCGCCGCTCACGGTGATCGAGATCGACATTGGCGCCACGGGTGGGCGCCAGGGCGGGCTGTCAGCCCTCACCGCCGGGCCGGTGCACGAGGTTGAGCCGCTGTACCAGGCCAATCATTTCTGGCAGATTACTGGCGCGCGCGTGGTGGTGATTGTGAGCACGGTGCTGGGCCTGCTGGCCCTGCTGCTGTGGGCCCGCCAGCGGGACCCGGCCTACCTGGCCTATGGCCTGGGCGAGCTGCTGTGGGGCGTGCAGACCCTGCGTGTGCTCGTGGAGCATGCGCCGCTGCCCTGGCCGTGGTGGGGAGTGATCCCGCTGGCGGCATTCAATGCGGCGCCGCCGCTGCTGTGCCGCTTCGCGCTCATCATCATGGGCGCCGACAAGGGCCGCGTGGCCAGGATGGCCAATGCGCTGATCCTGCTGGCGGTGCCGGCGGCGCTGTTGACCATGCTGGGCGGCATGCTGTGGATTCCACCGCTGTTCCAGGGCCTGATCACGCTCACCAGCGCGCTGATGGCCTGGGTGGTGATCTCGGCGGCGGTGCGCAGCAATGTGCATGAAAAGCGCATCCTGGGCGTGGCCGTGGCCCTGATCGTGGCCTGCGCCGTGCGCGATGTGCTGGTGCTGCGCCTGTCGGCCAACAACTATGACGTGGTGCCCTGGATCCGGTTTGCCTGGGTGGGCTTTGGCGTGTCGCTGGCCTGGATCATTGCCGAGCGGCTGCGCAAGGAAAGCGCCGCCGCGCGCGCGGCCAACGACAACCTGAGCGAGCAGCTGCGCGCGCGCGACACCGAGCTGGGCGCCGCCTTTGAGCGCCAGCGCGCCGAGGAAAAGCTGCTGGGCGCCGCCGAAGAGCGCCAGCGCCTCATGCGCGACCTGCACGACGGCCTGGGCAGCCAGCTGGTGGGCGCGCTGCGCGTGGCGCAGCAGCCCACGGCGTCGCGCGACGACATCACGCGCCAGCTGCGCGGCGCGGTGGACCAGCTGAAGATCACGGTGGATGCCATGCAGGAGACCGACGGCGATATCGCGTCGGTGCTGGGCGCCACCCGCTACCGGCTGGCGCCGCGGCTGCAGGCGGCGGCCATTCACCTGCAATGGGACGTGGGGCGGCTGCCCATGTTGCCCGGCTGGGGCGTGCGCCAGTCTTACCAGCTGCAGATGATCCTGTTCGAGGCCTTCACCAACATGGTGGTGCATTCCGGCGCGAGCTCGGCGCGCCTGTCGGCCCGGCAGGTGGACCAGGACGGCGCGCCCACGATAGAGATCACCATCACCGACGACGGCAAGGGCTTTGACACGGCCGCCGCGCCAGGCGGCAAGGGCCTGGCCAATATGCGCCAGCGCGCCGCAGCGATTGCCAGCACGCTGCAGATCACGTCGGTGCCGGGCGACACACGCTTGCGCATCACGATCCCGGTGGATGCCCAGGCAGCCGCCTAGAACAGCGCCTGCTGCCCCGCCGGCGACGGCCGGCGAAAGGCCGTGGTATCCAGGCTGAAGCGTTCGCGGTTGAACCCCAGCCGGGCGCAGGCCTTCTGGAAGCGCTGCGCGATCAGCTGGGCCCACAGGCCTTCGCCTTTCATGCGCGTGGAAAAGTCCGCGTCATAGTCCTTGCCGCCGCGCATGTCCTGGATGCGCGCCATCACGCGCTCGGCGCGCTGCGGGTAATGCACGGCCAGCCATTCACGAAACAGCGGCGCCACCTCCCAGGGCAGGCGCAGCACGGTGTAAAACGCCGTGCGCGCGCCGGCCTCCCACGCGGCCTCCAGCACCTGTTCCATGTCGTCGTTGATGAACGGTATCTGCGGCGCCACGCTCACGCCCACCGGTACGCCCTGCTCGGCCAGCGCGCGGATGGTGCGCAGGCGCCGGTGCGGCGCGGCAGCGCGCGGCTCCAGCGTGCGGGCCAGGGCCGCGTCCAGCGTGGTCACGGTCACATACACCGCGGCCAGCCGTCGCTGTGCCATGGGCACCAGCAGGTCCATGTCGCGCTCCACGCCGCTGGATTTGGTGACCAGGCCCAGCGGGTGGTTCGTTTCATTGAACAGCTCGATGACCGAGCGCGTGAGCTTGAGTTCGCGCTCGATGGGCTGGTAGCAGTCGGTCACCGTGCCCACGGCCAGCGCGGTGGGCACATACGACGGGCGCGACAACTCGGCACGCAGCACAGGGGCAATGTTGCGCTTGGCGATCAGCTTCGTTTCAAAGTCCAGCCCCGGCGACAGGCCCAGGTAGCTGTGCGTGGGCCGCGCGTAGCAGTAAATGCAGCCATGCTCGCATCCGCGGTAGGGGTTGATGGAATGCTCGAAATAGATGTCGGGCGAGTCGTTGCGGCTGATGATGCTGCGCGCGTCTTCCAGCGTGACCTGGGTTTGAAGCGGCGCGGGCGGCTCGCCGTGTTCCGCATCCACCGTGCCCCAGCCGTCGTCAAAGGCATCGCGCGCATCGCGCTCGAAGCGATGCGCGATGCGGCTGGCTGCGCCGCGGCCCCTGATCGCCGATGGCGGAACGTAAATACTGTTCATTCATCCAGTATAAAAGCCCTTGCCTCATCCTGAGTTTTCAGTAATTACTGAAAGCTCAGGATCTTCGCGGCACAATCCAGCCATGCCGCTGCAAGACCACCTCCCTCCGCTGTCCAGCCAGTTCGTGTCGCACTTTGGCGAGATGGGCAGCAAATGGGGCATCAACCGCACGGTCGGCCAGATCTATGCGCTGATCTTCATCTCCCAGCGCGCGCTCAATGCCGACGAGATCGCCGAGGCGCTGGAGTTCTCGCGCTCCAACGTGAGCATGGGCCTGAAGGAACTGCAGGCCTGGCGGCTGGTGCGTCTGCGCCACCAGAGCGGCGACCGGCGTGAATACTTTGAAGCGCCGGGCGATGTGTGGGAGATCTTTCGCGTGCTGGCCGAGGAGCGTCGCCGCCGCGAGATCGAGCCCACGCTGTCCATGCTGCGCATGGCGCTGCTCGAATCCCCCACCAACGACGCCGAGCGCCACGCGCAGGAACGCATGCGCCAGATGCACGAGCTGATCGACCGGCTGATGACCTGGTTTGACGACGTGCAGAAGCTTGCACCTGAAACTGCCATGCAACTCATGGGCATGGGCGCCACCGTGACCAGGGTGCTTGAATTCAAGGACCGCATGACGGGCCGGTCTTCCAGAAGCAAAGAGGAATAAACCATGGACCTGGATCCCCTGCTGCTCTCGCGCATCCAGTTTGCCGCGAACATCAGCTTTCACATCCTGTTCCCGACGATCAACATCGCGCTGTGCTGGTTCCTGGTGTACTTCCGCCTGCGCCATGCCGCCGCCAAAGGCACGCCCGACGCGCAAGCGTGGGAAGAGGCCTACTACCTCTGGACCAAGGTGTTTGCGCTGAGCTTTGCATTGGGCGTGGTGTCGGGCATCACCATGAGCTTCCAGTTCGGCACCAACTGGCCCGGTTTCATGGAACAAGCCGGCAACATCGCCGGGCCGCTGCTGGGTTATGAGGTGCTGACGGCCTTCTTTCTGGAGGCCACCTTTCTGGGTGTGATGCTGTTTGGCCGGGGGCGTGTGTCGGACCGCGTGCACATGATTGCCACGCTGATGGTGGCCGCAGGCACCACGCTGTCGGCGTTCTGGATCCTGAGCCTCAACTCCTGGATGCAGACGCCCGCAGGCTACAAGATCATTGACGGCGTGATGCATGCCGACAGCTGGTGGGCGATTGTGTTCAACCCTTCGTTTCCCTACCGGCTGGCGCACAAGCTGCTCGCGTCCACGCTGACCGCGGCCTTCCTGATCGCGGGCCTGTCGGCCTGGCAGCTGCTGCGCAAGACCGCCAACGCGGGCACCCACCGCGCGCTGCACACCGCCGTGGTGGCGGCGGCCATTGCCATCCCGCTGCAGATTCTGGCCGGCGACATGCACGGGCTGAACACGCTGCAGCACCAGCCCGCCAAGATCGCCGCGATCGAAGGCATCTGGCACACCGAAAAGAGCGCACCGCTCACCCTGTTCGGCTGGCCCAATGAAAAGGAAGCCCGCACCGACTACGCCATCCAGGTGCCCAAGCTGGCCAGCCTGATCCTGGCGCATGACATTGACGCCGAGATCAAGGGGCTCAATGAGTTCCCCGGCGCGCACCCACCGGTGGCGCCGGTGTTCTGGAGCTTTCGCATCATGGTGGGCATGGGCATGCTGATGCTGGCCGTGTCATGGTGGGGCGCGTGGACGCTGTGGCGCCGCCGCACGGCTGGCCAGGCAGCGGGCACAGTGTTTTCACGCTGGCAGCTGCGCCTGCTGGCAGGCATGACGTTCTCGGGCTGGGTGGCCACGCTGGCCGGCTGGTATGTGACGGAGATCGGCCGCCAGCCCTTCCTGGTGTATGGCGTGCTGCGCACCGCCGACCTGGTGGCGCCGCATCCGGGCGGCATGGTGCTGGCCACGCTGATCGCCTACCTGGCTGTCTATGCCTTCCTGCTGGTGTCGTATGTGCTGGTGCTGATGTACATGGCGCAGCACCCGGCCATGCCCACACCCGAAACACCGCAAAGCCCCAAGGCCGCCACGCCCATCGGCGGCCCGGCCTGAGCCCGGAGTACACGCATGAGTTTCAACGAGATCCTGCCCGTCATCTTCATGGCCGTGATGGGCCTGGCGCTTCTGGCCTATGTGGTGCTGGACGGCTACGACCTGGGCGTGGGCATCCTGCTGCCCTTTGGCACCGACGCGGAAAAGGACATCATGGTCTCCAGCATCGGCCCGTTCTGGGACGCCAACGAAACCTGGCTGGTGCTGGGCATCGGCGTGCTGCTGGTTGCCTTCCCCAAGGCGCATGGGCTGGTGCTGCAGGCGCTGTACCTGCCGGTGGCGGTGATGCTGATTGGCCTGACGCTGCGCGGCGTGTCATTTGACTTCCGCGTGAAAGCGCGCGCCGAGCGCAAGGCGCTTTGGAACGGCCTGTTTGCGGCAGGCTCGCTGCTGGCCGCCATGGCGCAAGGCTGGATGCTGGGTGCCTGGCTCACCGGCTTTGACAACAGCCTGTGGTCGCTGCTGTTCACCGCCGGCATCGCGCTCACCCTGCCCACGGCCTACGCCATGCTGGGCGCGGGCTGGCTCATCATGAAGACGTGGGACGAGCTGCAACTCAAGGCCGTGGGCTGGGCCCGCGCGGTGATCCTGCCCATGGGTGTGGCGCTGGTCAGCATCTCGCTGGCCACGCCCATGATCAGCCCCACGGTGTTTGACAAATGGTTCAGCATGCCGGAGTTCATCGGCCTGCTGCCCATCCCCGTGGCCTGTGCCGTGGCGTTCTACGCGGCCTTCCACGTCATCAGCAAACCGAAGGTGGTGGCAGCGGGCTACGGCTGGGTGGTGTTTGCCTGCACGGTGCTGCTGTTCGTGCTGGCGTTCTTCGGGCTGGCGTACAGCATCTACCCGTACATCGTGATCGACAAGCTCACCGTCTGGCAGGCCGCCAGCGCGCATGAGTCGCTGGTCGTCATCTTTGTGGGCACCGCCATCACGCTGCCGGTGATCGTGGTCTACACGATCTTCATGTACCGGGTGTTCTGGGGGCGGGCCAGTGTGCTGAGTTATATGGCGCCGGTGAAGAACGAGGCGTGAGCCTGGGCACACGGCGTGCCCTATCATTCGCGCCCATGCGCCTGATCGTCCCCGTCCTGTTCCTGCTGTGTGCCACCCTGGCTCGTGCCGACATCCCTGCATCTTTCCAGCCGCTGGTGCCGCAGCCCGCGTTCAGCTTCACGCAACGGCTGTTTGACCTGACGCCTGCGTTCGAGCAGGCGCGCGCGCAGAACAAGCCGGTTTTCATCTACCTGGGCGCGTCCGACTGCCCGCCCTGCGTGGACTACACCAAATTCCTGGACAAGCAGCGCGAGGCGCTCAAGCCCGCATTCGACGGCGTGGTGGTGGTGGACTTGCGCACCTGGCTGCGCGGCCCGTCCGTCAAGCTGGCGCTGGACGGCAAGCAGTACACGGTGGCGGAATTCAAGGCCATGGTGGGCGACCAGAATCCGGGCTTTTCATACCCGTGGTTCTGGCTGCTGGCGCCCAACGGACGGCAGCTGAAACAGCTGCCTTACGGCATGGATGCGTACATGACCGTGGCGGGGCACACGCGGCTGCTTCAGCGGCCCTGATCCGGCCATCAGCACAGACGCGCCCTGGCTTCTTCGTATTCGCGCTTGAGGCGCGCCACCATGGCGGCGGTGCTGGTCACTTCGGTCACGGCGCCGATGCCCTGGCCGCAGCCCCAGATGTCCTTCCAGGCCTTGGCCTTGCTGCCGTCGCCGGACGCGAAGTTCATGGTCTTCACGTCGCCTTCGGGCAGGTTGTCCGGGTCCATGCCGGCGGCCACGATGCTGGGGCGCAGGTAATTGCCGTGCACGCCGGTGAACAGGCTGGAATACACGATGTCGTCGCTGTTGCCGTCCACGATGGCCTGCTTGTAGGCGTCGCTGGCGCGGGCCTCGTGCGTGGCAATGAAGGCCGAGCCGATGTACGCAAAGTCGGCGCCCATGGCCTGCGCGGCCAGCACGGCACCGCCGGTGGCAATGGAGCCGCTCAGGGCCAGCGGGCCGTCAAACCACTGGCGGATTTCCTGCACCAGCGCAAACGGGCTCTTGACGCCCGCATGGCCGCCGGCGCCGGCCGCCACGGCGATCAGGCCATCGGCACCCTTTTCAATCGCCTTTTTGGCGAACATGTTGTTGATGATGTCGTGCAGCACCACGCCGCCGTAGCTGTGGATGGCATCGTTCACGTCGGTGCGCGCGCCCAGGCTGGTGATGATGACCGGCACCTTGTACTTCACGACCATTTCCATGTCGTGTTCCAGCCGGTCGTTGCTCTTGTGCACGATCTGGTTGATGGCAAACGGCGCGGCGGGCTTGTCGGGGTTGGCCTTGTTGTACGCAGCCAGGGTTTCGGTGATCTCGGCCAGCCATTCGTCCAGCTGCGCGGCCGGGCGCGCGTTCAGCGCGGGCATGGCGCCGATGATGCCGGCCTTGCACTGCTCGATCACGAGCTTGGGGTTGCTGATGATGAACAGCGGCGAGCCGATGATGGGCAGCGGCAGGTTCTGCAGGGGTTTGGGCAGGTTGGACATGTCTCTTGTTTTCTTTCAGAAAGCTTCAAGGGCCAGCGCGGTCACGCTGTCGGCGCCTTCAACGATGCTGTCGCGGATGCCGGGCGCCTTGCTCAGAATATGGTCCGCATAGAAGCGCGCGGTTGTCACCTTGGCGTCCATGAAGGCTTTTTCTTCGCCCTTGGACGCGAGGTCTTCAGCCACCATCAGCGCACGCGCCAGCTGCCAGCCGGCCACCAGGTTGCCCGCCAGCATGAGGTAGGGCACGCTGCCCGCAAACACGGCGTTGGGGCTCGCCTTGGTATTGCCGGCCACAAAATCCACCACGTCCACAAAGGCTTCGCGCGCGGCCTTCAGGCGCTTGCCCACGGCCTGCGCCTGGGCGCTGCCGTTGGCAAGCTGGCTTTCCGTCGCCTCGATCTGCTTCGCAATGCCTCTGGCCGTCTGGCCGCCGTCGCGCGCCGTCTTGCGGCCCACCAGGTCGTTGGCCTGGATGGCGGTCGTGCCTTCGTAGATGGTCAGGATCTTGGCGTCGCGGTAGTACTGCGCGGCGCCGGTTTCTTCAATGAAGCCCATGCCGCCGTGCACCTGCACGCCGAGCGACGTGACTTCCAGGCTCATCTCGGTGCTGTAGCCCTTGACCAGCGGCACCATGAATTCATAAAACGCCGCGTTCTGTTTGCGCACGTCGGCATCTGGGTGGTGGTGGGCGGCGTCATAGGCCGCGGCGGCCACCGACGCCATCGCGCGGCAGCCCTCGGTGTAGGCGCGCATAGTCATCAGCATGCGCTTCACATCGGGGTGGTGAATGATGGGCGCGCTGGTGTTCATGCTGCCGTCCACCGGGCGGCTTTGCACGCGGTCTTTGGCATAGCCCACGGCCTTCTGGTAGGCGCGCTCGGCAATCGCAATGCCCTGCACACCCACGGCGTAGCGCGCGGCGTTCATCATGATGAACATGTACTCAAGGCCGCGGTTCTCCTGGCCCACGAGGTAACCCACGGCACCACCATGGTCGCCATACTGAAGAACAGCCGTGGGCGACGCCTTGATGCCCATCTTGTGCTCGATGCTCACGCAGTGCACGTCGTTGCGCGCGCCCAGCGAACCATCTTTGTTGACCATGAACTTCGGCACCACAAACAGGCTGATGCCCTTGACGCCCTCGGGCGCGCCCTGCACGCGGGCCAGCACCAGGTGGACGATGTTGTCCGCCATGTCGTGCTCGCCATAGGTGATGAAGATCTTGGTGCCAAAGATCTTGTAGGTGCCGTCGGGCTGCGGCTCGGCACGGGTGCGAACCAGCGCCAGGTCGCTGCCGGCCTGCGGCTCGGTCAGGTTCATGGTGCCGGTCCACTGGCCGCTGACCAGCTTCTCCAGATACGTTGCCTTCAGCTCGTCGCTGCCGGCCGTCAGCAGCGCCTCGATGGCGCCGTCGCTCAGCAGCGGGCACAGCGCAAAACTCATGTTGGCGGAGTTGAGCATTTCACCGCAGGCCGCGCCAATGGTCTTGGGCAGGCCCTGGCCGCCAAAGTCCACCGGGTGCTGCAGGCCCTGCCAGCCGCCTTCGGCGTACTGCCTGAACGCCGCCTTGAAGCCCGGCGTGGTAGTCACTACACCGTCCTTGAAAGACGAGGGGTTGGTGTCGCCGTCCCAGTTCAACGGGGCGATCACGCCTTCGTTGAGCTTGGCGCATTCCTCCAGCACGGCCTGGGCCGTGTCAAAGCCGGCTTCTTCAAACCCGGGGATCTGTGCAATCTGGTCGATGTTGGCCAGGTGCTTGATGTTGAAGAGCATGTCCTTCAACGGGGCGGTGTAGCTCATGGTTTTTTGTCTCCGGTTTTGCGCCTTCCCCCGCTGGGGGAAGGTTGGGATGGGGGCTCGGCGCGGATGCCCCCACCCCTGCCCTCCCCAGCGGGGGAGGGAGCTTTTACAGTGCCTGGACCAGTTCGGGAATGGCCGTGAACAGATCCGCTTCGAGCCCGTAGTCCGCCACGCTGAAGATCGGCGCTTCCGGGTCCTTGTTGATCGCCACGATCACCTTGGAGTCCTTCATGCCGGCCAGGTGCTGGATGGCGCCCGATATGCCCGCAGCCACATACAGCTGCGGCGCCACGATCTTGCCCGTCTGGCCCACCTGCCAGTCGTTGGGCGCGTAGCCTGCGTCCACCGCCGCACGGCTGGCGCCCAGGGCGGCACCGAGCTTGTCGGCCAGCGGCGTCATCACTTCATTGAACTTCTCGGCGCTGCCCAGGGCACGGCCGCCCGACACAATGATCTTGGCGGCTGTGAGTTCGGGGCGCTCGCTCTTGGCGATCTCGTTGCCTTCAAACGTGCTCTTGCCGCTGTCGGCGGCTGCGCCCGCGGTTTCCACCGAAGCGCTTCCGCCGGTGGCGGCCGCCGGGTCAAAACCCGTGGTGCGCACGGTGATGACCTTGGTCGCATCGGTGGCCTGCACCGTGGCAATGGCGTTGCCCGCGTAGATCGGGCGCTCAAACGTGTCGGCGCCCAGCACCTTGGTGATGTCACTGACCTGGCCGACGTCCAGCTTGGCAGCCACGCGCGGGGCCACGTTCTTGCCGCTGGCCGTGGCCGGGAACAGGATGTAGCTGTAGTTGGCCGCAATGGCCAGCACTTGTGCCGCCACGTTCTCAGCCAGGCCGTGCCCCAGGTGGGCGCCGTCGGCGTGGATCACTTTGCTGACGCCGGCGATCTGCGCGGCAGCGGCGGCTGCAGCGCCTGCGTTGTGCCCCGCCACCAGCACGTGCACGTCACCCCCGCAGGCAGCGGCGGCGGTCACGGTGTTCAGGGTGGCGCCCTTGATGGACGCGTTGTCGTGTTCGGCAATAACGAGTGCGGTCATGTCAGATCACCTTTGCTTCGGTCTTCAGTTTGGCCACCAGCGTCGCAACATCGGGCACCTTGATGCCGGCCTTGCGGCCTGCGGGCTCGCTGACTTTCAGGGTCTTGATGCGCGGGGCCACGTCCACGCCCAGGTCCTCGGGCTTGACGGTGTCCATCTGCTTCTTCTTGGCCTTCATGATGTTGGGCAGCGTCACGTACCGCGGCTCGTTCAGGCGCAGGTCGGTGGTGATCACCGCCGGCAGGCTCAAGGAGAGGGTTTCCAGGCCGCCGTCCACCTCGCGGGTCACTTTGACCTTGCCATCGGCTACTTCCACCTTGCTGGCAAATGTCGCTTGCGGCAGGTCGGCCAGCGCGGCCAGCATCTGGCCCGTCTGGTTGCAGTCGTCGTCAATGGCCTGCTTGCCCAGGATGACGAGGCCCGGTTGCTCCTTGTCCACCAGCGCCTTGAGCAGCTTGGCCACGGCCAGGGGCTGCAGTTCTTCAGACGTTTCCACCAGGATGGCGCGGTCGGCACCGATGGCCATGGCCGTGCGCAGGGTTTCCTGGCACTGCGTGACGCCGCAGGACACGGCGATGACTTCCGTGGCGATGCCCTTTTCTTTCAGGCGCACAGCCTCTTCGACGGCGATTTCGTCAAACGGGTTCATGGACATCTTGACGTTGGCAATGTCCACTCCGCTGCCGTCCGATTTGACTCGGACTTTCACGTTGTAGTCCACCACGCGTTTGACTGGGACGAGGACCTTCATGCTTGGCTGGCTCCAGAGTTGTTGAATTGACGTTAACGTAAACCTGACGATTCTATGCGGCGGTGCATCAACGAACTATCGTGGCGACGACAACCCGAGGGGAATTCGCAAAATAGAACGGTCGTTCTTTTTTTGGATTATAGGCCCCGGCCCCGCTGCGGTTAGAGCGGCCAGCCGAAATCAATGTCCGCCCCATGACAATTTGCCGACCGTGCGGTTGGTTAATTCGGGTAATTCATAGGGCCACTTCCCCCGACCCCGCCCTATAGTCGCATTGGTTCAAATATTCCAACCCGTCGACTGAGGAGTTCCCCATGCAACGCCGTCTTATCGCCCTGGCCGCCATTGCCGCCGCCACCGGATTCACCACCGCAGCCCAGGCCCAGACCGTGCTGACCGTGTCCAGCTGGCTGCCGCCCACCCACACGCTGAGCATGGCGCAAAAGGAATGGTGCGACCTGCTGGAAAAGAACACCACGGGCAAGATGAAGTGCAACATCCTGCCGCGCGGCGTGAGCCCTGCGCCCGGCACCATGGACGCAGTGAAGAACGGCCTGGCAGATGTGTCGTACACCGTGCACGGCTACACCCCGGGGCGCTTTGTGCTGACGCAGATGGCCGAGGTGCCGTTCCTGGGCGACAAGGCCGAGCCGCTGTCGGTGGCGTTCCACCGCGTGGCCAGCAAGCACCCCGAATTCGACGCCGAGCACCAGAAGGCCGGCGTGAAGCCGCTGGCTTACTTCACCCACGGCCCCGGCATCGTGTTCAATACCAAGCGCCCCATCACCAAGCCCGAAGACCTGCAGGGCCTGAAGTTTCGCGTGGGTGGCGGCATGGTCAATGAAATCTCCAAGGCGCTGGCGATGAACGTCACGCTCAAGCCCGCGCCGGATTCCTACGAGCTGCTGTCCACCGGCGTGATGGACGGCACGCTGTTCCCGGCCGAATCCACCGATTCGTTCAAGATCGACAAGATCATCAGGCACGCCACGGTGTTCCCCGGCGGCCTGTACAACACCAGCTTCGTGTTCATGATGAACCCGGCGCGCTACGACAAGCTGAGCGCCGACGAAAAGAAGGCCATCGACGCGATCTCGGGCGAAGTGGCCGCGCGCATCTTCGGCAAGGGCTGGGACCGCGTGGACGCTACCGCCACCGAGAACATGAAGAAGAACGGCGTGGCCATCGTGCCGGCCAGCCCGGCGCTGATCAGCGAGGTGAAGATCCGCGTGAACAAGCTCGAGCGTGACTGGGCTTCTGCTGCTGAAGGCCGGGGCCTGAAGAATGCCAGCGCTGTTCTCGGCGAGTTCCGTGCAGAGGTGGCAAAGCTACAGAAGTAAACTGGCAGATACAGGTACGGCCGGTGACGCCCACCGGCCGTTTTTTTTGCCTTTGCGGGACCAGCCAATTGAAGAAAACCATCGAGACCGCGTGCGGCGTTGTTGCCGCGCTGGCGCTGTTCGCCATCATGGCGCTTACTTTTTTTGATGTGGGTGGGCGCAAGCTGCTGTCCAACTCCATCCCGGGCTCACTGGAACTGACCGAGCTGCTGATGGTGGCCGTCATCTTCGCAGGGCTGCCATTGGTGTCGCTCAAGGGTGAGCACATCGTGTTTGATTCGCTGGACCACGTGTGGGGCCCGCTGGTGCGCAAGCTGGTCAAGCTGCTGGTGAACCTGCTGTGCGCCGCCGCCATGCTGGGCCTGGCCTGGCTGATGTGGAAGACCGGCAATGACTTTGCCGGCTCGGGCGAGACCACGGCCCAGCTGAAGATTCCCAAATACCCCTTCATCTACGGCATGAGCGTGCTGTGCGCGCTCACAGGCCTGGTTCACCTGGCCCATGCCGTCACCGCGCCCACGGAGCAGGACGACACCGAAGGGGGTGTGCTGTGACCGAAGCGCTGCTGGGTTTTCTGGCCATCTTTGCGATGGCCATCGTGCGCATCCCGCTGGCTTTTGCCATGGGCATCGTGGGCGTGGTGGGCATTGGCCTCACGCGCGGCTGGTTGCCGTCTTTTGCAAATGCGGCGCAGGTGGTGCACGAAACCGGCTTTGCCTACACGCTGTCGGTCATACCGCTGTTCATCCTGATGGGCAATTTCGTGGCGCGCGCGGGCCTGGCACACGAGCTGTTCCACGCGGCGTACACCTTCATCGGCCACCGCCGCGGCGGCCTGGCGCACGCCACCATCGCGGCCTGCGCGGGCTTTGGCGCCATTTGCGGCTCGTCGATTGCCACCGCGGCCACCATGAGCAAGGTGGCCTACCCGTCCATGAAAAAGCTGGGTTACAGCGATTCGCTGTCCACCGGCGTGATCGCCGCGGGCGGCACGCTGGGCATCATGATCCCGCCGTCCACCATCATGGTGATCTACGGCATCGTGACCGAAACGCACATCGGCAAGCTGTTTGCGGCGGGCGTGCTGCCCGGCATCATGCTGGCGCTGATGATGATGCTGGCCGTGGTGATCGTCACCTCGCGCGACCCCGAGCATGCCCCCGCCGGTGAAAAATTCACCTGGGCCGAACGCTGGGCCGCGCTGCGCGGCATCTGGGGCGTGCTGCTGCTGGTGGTGCTGGTGCTGGGCGGCATTTATGGCGGCGTGTTCACCGCCACCGAGGGCGCGGGCATCGGCGCGGCGGGCGCCTTCTTTTTTGCGCTGGGGCGCCGTGCGCTCACCTGGAAGATCCTGCGCGACGTGCTGATCGAATCGGCCCGCACCACGGCCATGCTGTTCACGCTGCTGATCGCGGCCACGATCTTTGCCAATTTCGTGAACTTCACCTCCATGCCCATGCAGCTGAAGGACACCATCACGCACCTGGGCCTGTCGCCCATCATGATCGTGGCGGCCATGATGGTCATCTATGTGCTGCTGGGCACGGTGATGGAAGAGCTCACCATGGTGCTGCTGACCATTCCGCTGTTCTTTCCCATCGTGATCCAGCTGGGCTTTGACCCGGTGTGGTTCGGGGTGCTGATCGTGATGGTGATCCAGATCGGCCTGATCTCGCCGCCGGTGGGCATGAACCTCTTCGTGCTGAACACCTTGCTGCCCAGAGTGGGCATTGGCACCATCTTTCGCGGCGTGTGGCCCTATGTGCTGGTGCAGATCGTCGCGCTGGGCATTCTGCTGGCCGTGCCGCAGATCAGCCTGTGGCTTCCGTCCCTGATGAAGTAGGCGCGGCGGCACGCGCCAGCCCGACAGGCGGCGCCTGCAGATGCACCACGCGCTGCGGGTACGGAATGTCGATGCCGTGCGCGCGCAGCGCTTTCAGGATGGCGACATTGACGTCAGAGCGCACGTTGAGCTGGCCATTGCCGGGGTCGGCTATCCAGAAGAGCAACTCGTACTCCAGCCCGTCCGCGCCCAGACGGGCCAGCCGGGCACCAGGGCCGGGGTCCTTGAGCACGCGCTCGCAGGCCAGTGCACAGCCCTCCAGCAGCGCGGCAACCTGGTCGGTGTCGCTGTCATAGCCCACGGTCACCGTGGTGCTCAGCAGGACCTTGGGGTCGGCCAGCGACAGGTTTTCGATGCGTTCGGTGATGAGCTTTTCGTTCGGCACGATGGACTCGCGCCCGTTCAGCGCGCGGATCAGCGTGTAACGCGTCTTGATGTCCACCACCGTGCCTTCAAAGCTGTCTACTCGTACCGTGTCACCGATGCGCAGTGACCGTTCAAACAGGATCACGAAGCCGCTCACATAGTTGGACGCCAGCTTCTGCAGGCCAAAGCCAAGCCCCACGCCCAGGGCGCCCCCCAGCACCGACAGCGCCGTCAGGTCCACGCCCACCGCCGACAGCGCAAACAGCAGACCCACCAGCAGCAGCACCGCCCTTATGGCGTTGCCCGCCACCTTGCGCAGCGAGAGATCCGTCACCGTGTCCACCAGGATGCGCCGCTCCAGCGCGGCGGAAATCCACAGCGCCACCACCAGCACCACGCCCGAGGACAGCACGCCCTCGATCAGGCTGAGCACGCTGATCTTGCTCTTGCCAAACGCGAACTGGATGGCGTCCAGCTCGGCCATGACGTCGGGCAACAGGCCCACGATCCACAACACGGCGGCGATCCAGGCCAGCCAGGAGAACAGGCGCTCGACCAGGCGCGCCACGCCCGATGCGGGAAACACCACGGTCAGCACGCGCGCCAGAAACCGTATGCCCGCCAGCGACACCAGCACAGGCACGGCGATGCGCATCACCGCCACGGCCTGGTAGTCGTCCACCACCTTGCGCGCCACGTACACCAGCACCAGCGACAACAGCGGGAACAGCAGCCCGTCCACCACCGCGCGGCCAAACCAGATGGAGTCCTTGGGCTGCTTGCGCCCCACGGCCCAGCAGATGGCAAAGGCCAGCGCCAGGCAGCCCGCCAGCACGGCCAGCTCCAGCGCCACGCCGGGCTGGGACAGGTCGCGCAGCAGTTTGTCGAGTTCGGTCATGTGGCCCCCACGCTTGTCGCTGCGCGTACTGCGCTGCCCCCCGAGGGGGCCCTCGCACCTTGGAGCGGTCCGGCGGTGCTCATGGCGCCTTTCTCCAGGACGGCTCGCGCTTTTCAGTGAAGGCCTTCACACCCTCTTGCGCGCTTGCGTCCATCATGTTCACCGCCATGGTCTGGCCTGCAAGCTGGTAGGCGGCCTCAATCCCCATCTCGCGCTGGCGATAGAACAGGTCCTTGCCCATGGCAATGGCCACGCGGGGCTTGGCCAGGATGCTGGCGACGAGCTTTTCAATTTCCGCATCCAGCTCGTCCGGCGCCACGGCCCGGTTGACCAACCCGCGATCCAGGGCCTGCTGCGCGCTGATGAAGTCACCGGTGACCAGCATCTCCATCGCCTGCTTGGCTGGCACATTGCGCAGCAGCGGCACGCTGGGGGTGGAGCAGAACAGGCCGAAGTTCACGCCACTGACCGCAAAGCTGGCGTCGGTGGACGCCACCGCCAGGTCGCATTGCGCCACCAGCTGGCAGCCGGCCGCCGTGGCGATGCCCTGCACGCGGGCGATCACTGGCACCGGCAGCTTCTGGATGCTCAGCATCATGCGGCTGCACTGGGCAAACAGGCGCTGGTAGTACGCCAGCTCGGGCGTGGCCACCATTTCCTTGAGGTTGTGGCCGGGGCAAAACGCCTTGCCTGCGGCGCCCAGCACCACGGCGCGGGCGTCGTCGTCTTTGGCCACCTCATCCAGCGCCGCCTGCAATGCGCCCAGCATTTCCTCGCTGAGCGCGTTGAAGTTCTGCGGGCGGTTCATGGTGAGGGTCCAGACGCCGCGTGCGTCCCGCTGCTGTGTCAATGCGTCGTTCATCGCGTGTCAAACATCCGCCAGCTCCCGGATGTGCGCCTCCACGCTGCGCGCCAACGCGCTCAGGTTGTAGCCGCCTTCCAGGCACGAAACAATGCGGCCGCCTGCATGGCGCCGCGCCACGTCCTTGATGCGCGAGGTGATCCAGCTGTAGTCGGCCTCGGTCATGCCCAGCTGGCCCAGGTCGTCCTCGCGGTGGGCGTCAAAGCCCGCGCTGATGAAGATCATCTCGGGTTTGAAGGCGTCCAGCCGGGGCATCCAGGACGCCTCGATCATCTCGCGGATGTCCATGCCCCGCGTGTAGGCCGGCACCGGCAGATTGAGCATGTTCGGCGCCGGCTCGTCGGTGCCCGTGTACGGGTAAAACGGGTGCTGGAAGATGCCCACCATCAGCACGCGCGGGTCGTTGCTGAGGATGTCCTCGGTGCCGTTGCCGTGGTGCACGTCAAAGTCCACCACCGCCACGCGCTTGAGGCCATGGCGCTCCAGCGCGTAGCGCGCCGCAATGGCCACGTTGTTCAGAAAGCAAAAGCCCATGGCCTTGTCGCGGCAGGCATGGTGGCCCGGCGGGCGCACCGCGCAAAAGGCGTTCTCCAGCTCGCCGGCCATCACCGCGTCAGTGGCGGCCAGCGCTGCGCCGGCCGCGCGCAAGGAGGCCGCCCAGGTGTGGACGTTGAGGGAGGTGTCCGGGTCGATCTGCGCGTGCGTGGGGCCGCCTGCGGCGATCTCGTCGGCCAGCTGGTCGCTCAGGCCGCGCAGCGCGGCCACATGCATGCGGCCATGGGCCAGCTCGATGTCGGTGAGCGATGCCTCGGGCGCTTCGCGCCGGTCCAGCGCGTCACCGACGCCGGTGACCAGCAGGCGGTCCTCAATGGCGTCCAGCCGTTCGGGGCATTCGGGGTGGCCCGGGCCCATTTCATGCTTCCAGCAATCGCGGTGGGTGAAATATCCGGTGGCGCCCATGTTAAAAATTTTGATGTAACGTCATGCCATGGATGCACAACAAAAACTCAAGTCGCTTCTGAATCAGCTTAACACGGTGATCGTGGGCAAACCCGCCCAGGTGCAGGACTGCGTGGCCTGCCTGCTGGCCGGCGGCCATCTGCTGATTGAAGACGTGCCCGGGGTGGGCAAGACCACGCTGGCCCATGCGCTGTCGCGCGCCTTCGGCCTGCAGTTTTCGCGGGTTCAGTTCACTGCCGACCTGATGCCCAGCGACCTGTCGGGCGTGTCCATCTACGAGCGCGGCAAGGAGTCATTCGTCTTCCACCCCGGCCCGGTATTTGCCCAGGTGCTGCTGGCCGACGAAATCAACCGCGCCAGCCCCAAGACCCAGAGCGCGCTGCTGGAAGCCATGGAAGAAAAGCAGGTCACCGTCGAAGGCGAAACCCGCCCCCTGCCCACCCCGTTCTTCGTCATTGCCACGCAGAACCCGCACGACCAGCTGGGTACCTTTGCCCTGCCCGAAAGCCAGCTGGACCGCTTCCTCATGCGTATCTCGCTTGGCTACCCCGACCGCGCCGCGGAACGCGCCCTGCTCAACGGCGGCGACCGGCGCGACATGGTGGAGTCATTGCCCCCGGTGCTGTCGCCGCCCGAGCTTTTGCAGCTGCAGCAGCAGGTATTGACCATCCATGCCGCCGACCCCTTGCTCAACTATGTGCAGGACCTGATCGCAGCCACCCGCTCGGGCCGCTGGTTCCTGCAGGGCCTGAGCCCGCGCGCGGGCATTGCGGTGGTGCGCGCCGCCAAGGCCCAGGCGCTTCTGGCCGGGCGCGACTATGTGGCACCGGACGACGTACAGTCCATCCTGCCGCAGACCATTGCGCACCGGCTGGTGCCCACGGGCGACGCGGGGCGCGGACCGGTGGAACAGGTGCGGGCCATGATTGAGGCGGTGGCGTTGCCGTGAGCGGAGCCCATACCAGTGCACCCGTGGAACCGGCTTCGCCGGGCCACTGGGTGCGCCCCCCTGGGGGGGAGGCGCCGAAGGCGCTTCGGGGGGGCATTCGAGTCCTTTTCCGGCAGTGGTGGCAGTCGCGCCTGCCGCTCAGCGACACCACCACGCTCACCCAGCGCAATGTGTACATCCTGCCCACCCGGCCAGGCTTCATGCTGGCGGCGACCATCATGGTGCTGCTGGTGGCCAGCATCAATTACCAGCTCAACCTGGGCTACCTGCTGACCTTCCTGCTGGCGGGCAGCGCGGTGGTGGGCATGCATGTGTGCCACGGCACGCTGCGCGGGCTGACGATGCAGCTGGTGCCGCCGGACGCGCAGTTCATGGGCGGCAATGCCACCTTCGGCATCACGCTGGTCAATGCGCGGCGCGCGGTGCGCCACGGCATCGGCCTGGCCGTGCTGGACACCACGCACGCCGACCACTGGGCCTGGACCGACGTACCCGGCCAGGGCCGCAGCACGGTGCATGTGGCCTTTGCGCCCACGCAGCGTGGGCTGCAGCGCCTGCCGGCGCTGACGGCCGAGACGCGCTTTCCGATGGGTACCTTTCGCGTGTGGACGGTGTGGCGCCCGGCGGCCCAGGTGCTGGTGTACCCCGCGCCCGAGGCGCACCCCCCGCCGCTGCCGCCCGGCGAGCCGCGCACCGGCGGCGCGGCCGCCATGCGCACCCAGACCACCGGTGAATTTGACGGCGTGCGCGGCTACCGCCGGGGCGACCCGCTGAAGCTGGTGGTGTGGAAGCAGGTGGCGCGCAGCCAGGCCCGCGGCTCGGACGACCTGGTCAGCCGCGACACACAGCAGGCCCAGCGCTACGAGCTGTGGCTGGACTTTGCACTGGCGGGCAACCTGGACACCGAGCACAAGCTGTCGCGCCTGTGCGCCTGGGTGCTGCAGGCCGACAAGCTGGGCGTGGACTACGGCCTGCGCCTGCCCGGGCAAGAGATCAAACCGGCCAGTGGCGAGGCGCACAGGCGCCGCTGCCTGGAGGCGCTGGCACTGTGCTGAAAGCCGCCCTGCAACAACTCAACGCCCTGCCGCGCGAGGGGCGCGACACGCTGTTTTTGCTGGCCGTGATCGGCTGGGTGGTGATGCCCCAGGTGGGCAACCTGCCCTGGTGGTGCAGCGGCCTGACCGCCGGCGTGCTGCTGTGGCGCGGGCGGCTGGCCTGGACGTCGCGCCCGCTGCCGGGGCGCTGGTGGATCGCGGGCCTGCTGGTCGTCACCGTCGGCGCCACGCTGCTGACGCACCGCACGCTGATGGGGCGCGACGCCGGCGTGACCATGATCGTCGTACTGTTTGCCCTGAAAACCCTGGAGCTGCGCGCGCGCCGCGATGCGTTCGTGATCTTCTTCCTGGGCTTTTTCACCATGCTCACGAACTTCTTCTTCTCGCAGTCGCTGCTGACGGCCGCCGCCATGCTGGTGGCGCTGCTGGGGCTGCTGACGGCGCTGGTCAACGCCCACATGCCGGTGGGCAAGCCGCCGCTGATGCAGGCCGCGCGCACGGCCGGTGGCATGGCGCTGGTGGGCGCGCCCATCATGGTCGTGCTGTTCCTGCTGTTCCCGCGGCTGGCGCCGCTGTGGGGCATCCCCAGCGACGGCCTCACGGGGCGCAGCGGCCTGTCCAGCAGCATGCAGGTGGGCAACATCGCCAGCCTGGCGCTTGACGAAAGCATTGCACTGCGCATCAAGTTCGACGGCCCCGTGCCCGCCCAGCAGGACATGTACTTTCGTGGGCCCGTGCTCACCCGCTTTGACGGGCGCGAGTGGCAGCCGCTGCAGCCGCGGCTGGCGGCGCGCTTCACGCCGGGAATCATGGGTGCCCCGAGGCTGGACGTGGACGGCCAGCCGGTGCGCTATGAAGTGACGCTGGAGCCCAGCAACCGCCCCTGGCTCATGGTGCTGGAGGCCACGCCGCGCAGCCCCCAGGTGCCGGGCATGAACACGCTGCTGACGCAGGACCTGCAATGGGTGACCGAGCGGCCGGTGACCGACCTGCTGCGCTACCGGGCTGAAAGCTACCCGCTGTTTCGCCACGGCCCGGCCGGCGCGGCCGGGGTGCTGCCGGAATACCGCGAGTTGCCCGCGGGCTTCAACCCGCGCACGCTGCAACTGGCGCTAGACCTGCGGCGCGACCCGCGCTATGCCAACGCCGACACGCCGGCCCTGGTGCAGGCGGTGATGCAGATGCTGCGCAGCGGCGGCTACCAGTACACGCTGAACCCCGGCGTGTTTGGCCAGCACACAGCCGATGAATTCTGGTTTGACCGCAAGGCGGGCTTTTGCGAGCACATTGCGTCGTCGTTCGTCATCCTGATGCGCGCGCTGGACGTGCCCGCGCGCATCGTCACCGGCTACCAGGGCGGCGAGCGCAACAACGTGGATGGCTTCTGGACCATCCGCCAGGCGGATGCCCATGCCTGGGCCGAGGTCTGGGTACCCGGCGATGGCTGGACGCGCGTGGACCCGACATCGGCCGTGGCGCCCGGGCGCACCGGCGCCTTTGAGCGGCTGCGCGCGCCGCAGGGCGCGGTGGCCGCGGCGTTTGGCGCGGTGAACCCGACGCTGGCCGCCAGCCTGCGTGCCGCGTGGGAGGCGGTGAACAACAGCTGGAACCAGTGGGTGCTGAACTACACGCAAAGCAAGCAGCTCGACCTGTTGAAAAACATCGGTTTCACTTCCCCCAGCTGGGAGGACCTGGCCTACGTGCTGCTGGGCCTGGTGGTGGGCGTGGCGCTGTGCGGTGCGCTGTGGACGCTGTGGGAACGCAGCCGCCATGACCCGTGGCTGCGGCTGCTGCAGCGCGCGCAGCGGCGGCTGCAGCGGGCCGGCGTGGTGGTGCCCGCCAGCGCGCCACCGCGCCAGACGGCGGCCGTCGCGCTGGCCCGGTTTGGCGATGCAGCGCAGGGCGTGGCCGACTGGCTGTTGCGCCTGGAAGCACACCGTTACGCACCCCAGCCGCAGGCCAGCCTCGCTAAACTGCAGCAGCAATACAAACAACTCGCCTGGCCCCAGTGACCCTTCGCTTTCTGACCCATCGCCTCATGACGCCTCGCCTGCTGGCAGCCATCGCCGCGCTGGGCATCGCCGCCCTGGCCCTGCCGGGGCCTGTGCAGGCGGCCAAAACGAAACCCGCCCGCGCCAAACCCGCCAAGCTGGTCAAGACATCGCAGGCCGCCGCACCCGCCGGCGCCGTGCTGTACGCCACGCGCGACGACGTGATGCGCCAGGCCGACGACATCGCCCAGCGCCGCGACCTGGACCCGGCCTGGGTGCGCCGCGCGCTGGGTGAGGCCCGTTACCTGCCCACCGTGGCGCGCCTGATGCAGCCGCCGGCCAAGGGCTTCGTGAAAAACTGGCGCGTGTACCGCAGCCGGTTCATTGACCCGATCCGCATTGGCGCCGGGGTGCGCTTCTGGAATGCCAACGCCGACACACTGGCGCGCGCCGAGCGTGAATACGGCGTGCCAGCCGAAATCATCGTGGGCATCATCGGCGTGGAAACGATCTACGGCCAGCAAATGGGCAGCTTCCGCGTGATCGACGCGCTGGCCACGCTGGCCTTCAACTTCCCTGCCAGCCACCCGCGCGCGGCCGAGCGCACGCAATTCTTTCGCGACGAGCTGGAACAGTTCCTGACGCTGCAAAGCCGCCTGGGCACCGACCCACTGCTGCCCGTGGGCAGCTACGCAGGCGCCATGGGCATGCCGCAGTTCATGCCCTCAAGCCGCGTGAAATACGCGGTGGACTACGACGGCGACGGCAGCATCGACCTGAGCGACAACCCCGCCGACGTGATCGGCTCGGTGGCCAGCTATTTCAAGGCCTTCAACTGGCAGCCAGGCATGCCCACGCATTACCCGGTGCGGTTTGACAACAGCAGGCTGGACATGGACGCCCTGATGGCGCCCGACATACTGCCCACCTTCAGCGTGGCCAGCTTCACGGCCAAGGGGGCGGTGCTGGAAGGTGAAGCGTTGAACCACACCGGCCCGCTGGCGCTGGTGGAACTGCAAAACGGCGCCGATGCGCCGGCGCAGTATGTGGCGGGCACGGAGAATTTTTACGTCATCACCCGCTACAACTGGAGCAGCTATTACGCGATGTCGGTGATTGACCTGGGGCGGGAAGTGAAGGCGGCGGCGGGGCGGTAGGGCCTAACCCAGCAGCCGCACGCCCTGCGGCGTTTCAATCTCGGCGACCAGCGAGCACACGGCGCCCGCCGACAGCAACACCGCCGGCTTGTCAGCCAGCGCCATGCACGCCAACACCGGGGCCACATCATCAGGCCGCGGGTGCTGGATGCGCAGGCAGCGCAGACGCAAGCCCACATCCGGGAGCCGCGCCGCAGGGTGAAAGTTGGTTGCGCGCTGGATGAGCAGCGGCGCAGCACCCAACAGCGGCGGATGCCCGTTGGGGGTAGATGTCATCAGCCACGCCAGGCCCTCGCGCGCCATCTGCTCCACGACTCCGAGCGAGGGGCTGGTGTAGGCATGGATGTCATCGGTGCTGGCCACCCAGGCGGCCAGACGCGCGGCAGCCTGTGGCGGCACATCGTCCAGCCCGAACCAGCGGGGCCGGGCGACGGGCGGCGCATCCGGGTCCACCGCCACCACCTCCAGGTAAACGGATGGGCCCAGCGACAGCAGCAGGTTGTGCGTGCCCATGTGCGGGTGCTTGCGGCCCGGGCCGGGAGGGAGGCCGAGTGACTGCTCTACCAAAGCAGCGCCGATAGCGAGCGAGGGGGCGACGACGACCAAGTGGTCAAGATAAGCGGACATGGTCTTCCCAGGTGACTTTGGTTTCAAAGCGCACTTCTCACCTCTGTAGCTTTGCGCCGCCGAACAGCTGCGACAAGAACCGGAAGGGCGAACACTACTGAAGCTGTCAGGAAAAAGCCACGCCACGCAAACACCGACATCGAGGCATGGGAACCGGTGAGGTCGCAAACTGAACGGACGTAATTGAAGCTGCCCCCGGTATCAAGACACGCATCGAGTGTCATGTAGTCACTGGCAACCCGCCATGCAGCCGCAGCAGACAGGAGCAAACTGACACCAATTAGAAACGCACGCAAGACACGCCAATACGCCGAGCGAACGGCGGGCCTTGGGCGACTTGCTTCAAAACAGAAAGCCGATACGGCAATGCACACCAGGAAAACAGAACTCCAGATGTTGGAGTTCTTCAACGCGCGTTCACCGGCAAAAAGCATGACCGCCTGGAAGAATCCCATCAGCCCATACAACGAGGCCAACAGGAAAAGGACTCCGCCAGAAATCAACAGAAGCCTATGAGACTGCTTAGTGAGCACAGCCCGCCCCCACGCCCAACGGCTCAATAATCACACGCCCCCGGAAACGGGGATCTGCAATCCGTACCCGCCCGTACGGCAAGAGTTCTTTTATGTAGACGAAGGCCATAACCCCGTTGGAAAAGGTCCAGTGGATTCGGTCCACAAAGATCAGCAGTTCGTCTACGCGCGCCTGATCCAGTCGGTCCTCGACCATCAAGTGAACGTACTCGCTGGCGCCAAGGTCGAGGCGAAACAACCTATGCATCAGCGAAGTGATCTCGCGGCTGCTCATCTGGTCGAAGCCCTCGCGCTGCGGACCAGACTTCAACATGACCATCCATCGGGTTCCTCTGTGTCAATGAGCGAGCAACCATGCCAGGTGTTACCACTGAAGCTGCAAGGCTTGCCGAAAGCGTCGCTCGAAAAGGTGCACGCCTCGAACCTGCATTCAACGAAGCGGCACCCTGCGAAAGAGACGCCAGCGAAGTCGCACTGGCGGAAGGTGACGCCGACAAGCGTTGCCACATTGAACAGTGACCAATACCATCTACAACGGTCAAAGGTGCAGTCCAGAAAGACGCCTTCAAGGCCGCGCCCCTGAATGTCAATGCCGACGACCTCGCAGTAGCGCAACACACCATCCTCCCAGCCCTTGGGCAGGTCATTCACGCCTTCGAAGCGTTCGCTCAAAAGCAGCATCATGATGCGGCTACGACCTCGAGCGATAAACGCTTCTGCATGAAGACGCTCAATGGATCGTCGGCGTACTGGCCGAAGGGGCCGCAGCGCTTATAGCCGCAGCGTTCATACAGGCCCAGCGCTTCCGGCTGGTATGGCCCCGTCTCCAGCGTGAGCAAGGCGGCGCCGCGCCCGGCTGCTTTGGATTCCAGCAGAGAGAGAAGCCGCCTGGCGACGCCCCGCCCCCGGTACTGGGGGCTCACGTACATGCGCTTGAGCTCACCAAACGCGGGGCCGAGCACGATGGCGCCACAGCCCACGGCGCGCTGCGCATCATCGCGTGCGACAGCAAACAGGACGTTGGGCTGCATGAGCGAGGCCAGGTCCAGCGCGTGCCGGCTTTCGGGCGGATAGAGCGTGTCCTGGTAGGCGTCCAGCTCGGCGATGAGGGCGATGACTTCAGGTTGATCGGGGGATTCCAGGGCAATGGTCATACTTGGGTTGAGCTGTTGAAGATCACGTTCGCTGGACGCCATGCTATAGCCCAAACAACTTGTCGGCAGCCGCCCTGGCGCGGGCCAGGCCTTCGGGCGTCAGGTAAACGGATTCGGAACGGCCGCGAGGATCAGAGATCAGCCCCTGTGCGGCTAGCGACTCCATGACGCCGAAGTCAAAGCGCTTCCAGACCCGGCCGTTCTCGAACTCGAAAGCACCGAGCAAGGCGAGGACGGCTTCTTCGATTTTTTGGGGGTTGTGCATTGACGGGATCTCCACGTGTGAAGAAAGTCTAGTTGCGAGGCAACGTTTGCGCTGTTATCCCGCGATCATCCGGGAACGCCAATAGTCTGGTTTTCTGTCGTCCGGTGCGATTGCAAGCACCAGGATTTCATCACCGCGGTGCAGGTACACAACCGAAAATGGAAAGCGCTTCGGAAATACCCGGCGAGCGCCATACCTGTGAGGTGAGCCCATGTCTGGAAATTCAGCGGCAATCGCGAGCGCCCGCTCAACGGCCGTTGCGAATCGCTCACCGAGCTGCGGGCTGATCTTTGCGTAATACTGCGCTTCCCACGCCAGCTCGGCCTGCGCGGCTTCGTGAAACCGGACGCGCATCACTTCAGCAGACGACGAACTTCCGCAAATACTTCTTCAGCGGGAATGAGCTTCGCCCTACCGGCATCCATATCGGCGATCCGGAGGCGGATTTCCTCGTCCCACGCCGCTTCAATTTCGTCGTCTGACTCGTGCACCGTCGCAAGGAGCTCCTCAGCCAATCGAACCCGGTCCGCCGCAGGTAGCGTTCGAGCTTTTGAACTGAGTTCGTCGATGAGATTGGCCATAGTGATTCCATTGTGCAACTTCCAGTCTAACGCTGACTGGCGCGAAACGGTAAGAGCACCGATCTCGAGGGAGGATGGGCCTTGCACTCACCCGTGCCCGCTCCCAGCGGGAGAGGGGGGTCACACCCAATCAAGGGACGGGCACCTCTTCTACCAACGCCCGCACCACCCGCCCCACCTGCCCCCCCCTCTCCTCCCCAAACCCGCGCCTGAACAGCCGCATCGTCGGGTACCAGGGCGAATCATCCCGCTCCAACAGCCAGCGCCAGTCAGGGTTCGGCCCCAGCATCACCCACACCGGCTTGCCCAATGCGCCGGCCAGGTGGGCCACGGCGGAATCGACGGTGATCACCAGGTCCAGGCATTCGATCATTGCGGCGCTGTCGCTGAAGTCGTGCCATTCGCCGGTCAGGTCCACCAGCGCCTGCGCGTCGGGTGTGATGTCGGTGAAGTTGCCGCCCGGCCCTTTTTGCAGGCTGAAGCATTGCACGCCCTGCACATCCAGCAGCGGTGCCAGCGCGCTCAGCGGCATGCTGCGGTTGCGGTTGTTCACCTGCACGGGCGAGCCGGCCCAGGCGATGCCGACCTTGCGCTTTGCGTCCCACGGCTTCAGGCGTTCGCGCCACTGCGCGACCTTGGCCGCGTCGGCCTTCAGGTACGGCACCTGGGCCGGGATGTTGTCCAGCGTGGTGCCGTAGTGCATGGACAGGTCCATCAGGGCCACGTGGCAGTCGGCCACCACGTCGTCCGTGCCGGGCTTGAAGCAGCGCAGGCCGGGCATGGCCTCCAGCAGCGTCACCAGCTCGGGCTGCACCACGGCCGTCACGCTGGCGCCGTCGGCCTGCAGCAGCTTCACATAGCGGATGAAGTGGATCACATCCCCCAGCCCCTGCTCGGCATACACGATGATGCGTTTGCCCTTGACCGGCTGGCGCCCGGGGCCCTGCCATTCCAGCGCGGGGTTGTAAAAGCGCGGGCGCGCCATGCGCACGGTGTCGTTCCAGCGCGCGCTGTACTGCGCCCAGCCCTGCTCCAGATCGCCGGCCAGCAGTTGCGCCAGCGCCAGGTCCACCGCCGCCAGCGCAAAGCCGGGCTGCAGCTGCAGCGCGCGACGCAGCTGGGCCTGCGCTTCGTCCAGCCGGTTCAGGTGCAGCAGCGCCGTGCCCAGGATGCGCACCGCATACGGGTGCTGCGGCGCAATGGCCACCGCGCGCTGCGCATGGGCCAGCGCGCCCGCGTGGTCTTCCACCCGCCACAGCACGCCGGCCAGGTCCACATGCGCTTCCATGAAGTCGGGCTCCTGCGCGATGGCTTCGCGGTACAGGCGCACGGCGGCGTCCAGGTCGCCCGTGTGTTCCAGGCAGAAGCCGTAGTGCAGCAGCGTGGCGCGGTCGCGCGCGTTGAATTGGTGGTACAGCCGCTGGTACACCGCCAGCGCCTGCGCATGCTGGTTCAGGTTCAGCAGCAGCTCGGCCAGGCGGTGGGCCGGGGCCGGGTCGGCTGGCGCCACGCGGCAGGCGTCGTTGAGCCAGGCCACGGCGGCCCAGGCATCGCCCGCGCCCGCGTGCGCATGGGCCAGGCCGATGCGGGCTTCAAGCGATTCGGGTTGCGCCTGCAGCGCCTGCGCATACAGCGCCTGCGCCTCGTGGAAGCGGCCGCCGGCCAGCAGCGCGGCGGCCTGCTCCATCGGGTTCATGCCGATGCGGGGATCAAAAAGTCGCGGCTGATGCGCGCGCCCAGCTCGTTCACCCGGTCCAGAAACTGCGTGAGGAACGCATGCAGCCCGGTGGCCAGTATCTCGTCGATGTGGCCCCACTTCAGGTCCGCGCGCAGCTTGCCCGCGCGGCGGATGGTTTCGTGCGACTGGTCGTTGGCCACCATTTCCAGGTTGACCAGCACTTCGTTCATGCTCGCGTGCAGCGAGCGCGGCATGTCGGGCCGCAGGATCAGCAGGTCGGCCACGCGCTCGGGCTTGATCACGTCGCGGTACACCTTGCGGTAGATCTCAAAGCCGCTCACGCTGCGCAGGATCGCGCTCCAGTGGTAGAAGTCGTATTCCTGGTCCTGCTCGGTGGCCGCGCCGAAAAAGTCGCTTTGCACCGCGTGGAATTTCACGTCCACCAGCCGCGCGGTGTTGTCCGCGCGCTCCAGAAAGGTGCCCAGGCGCATGAAGTGCAGCGCCTCGTCCATCAGCATGGTGCCTACCGTCACGCCGCGCGACAGGTGCGAGCGGAACTTGACCCATTCAAAAAACTGGCCCGGGTCGCGTTCAAACTGCCCGGCCTTGAGCATGCGGTTGACTTCCAGCCAGGTCTGGTTTTGCGTTTCCCAGGCCTCGGTGGTCAGCGAGCCGCGCACGGCGCGGGCGTTTTCGCGCGCGGCCTTCAGGCAGCTGACGATGGACGAGGGGTTGTTTTCGTCCTTGACCATGAATTCCATCACGCGCTGCGGCGTGATTTCACCGTGCTGCGCGCCATAGGCCGGCAGCAGCTCGCTGATGGACAGCAGGCCCTGCCAGCCCACCTGGGCCACGGCGGCGGACTGCGGCAGCAGCGAAGTCTGGTAATTGACGTCCAGCATGCGCGCGGTGTTTTCGGCGCGCTCGGTGTAGCGCGACATCCAGAACAGGTGGTCTGCGGTTCTTGAAAGCATGGTTTAGACCTCCAGGATCCAGGTGTCCTTGGTGCCGCCACCCTGGGACGAATTGACAACGAGCGAGCCCTCCTTCAGCGCCACGCGCGTCAGGCCACCGGGCACCATCTGCACTTCCTTGCCGCTCAGCACAAACGGGCGCAGGTCGATGTGGCGCGGCGCAATGCCGCTGTCCACAAAGGTGGGGCAGCTCGACAGGCTCAGCGTGGGCTGGGCGATGTAGCCGCTGGGGTTGGCTTCCACCGCCTTGCGGAAGTCCTCAATCTCGGCCTTCGTGGCAGCCGGGCCTACCAGCATGCCGTAGCCGCCCGCGCCGTGCACTTCCTTGACCACCAGGTCCTTCAGGTTGGCCAGCGTGTATTTCAGGTCGTCCGGGTTGCGGCACATGTAGGTGGGCACGTTGTTCAAAATGGGCTTCTCGCCCAGATAGAACTCGATCATCTTGGGCACGTAGGGGTAGATGGACTTGTCGTCCGCCACGCCGGTGCCGATCGCGTTGCACAGCGACACATTGCCCGCGCGGTACGCGTCCAGCAGGCCCGCGCAGCCCAGCGTGGACGTGGGGCGGAACACGGATGGGTCCAGGAAGTCGTCGTCCACCCGGCGATAGATCACGTCCACCCGCTTGGGGCCCCGCGTGGTGCGCATGTACACGTAGCGGTCTTTGACAAACAGGTCCTGCCCCTCGACCAGCTCCACGCCCATCTGCTGCGCCAGGAAGGCGTGCTCGAAGTACGCGCTGTTGTACATGCCGGGCGTGAGCACCACCACCGTCGGGTCGGGCGCGCCAGGCTGGGCCGACGCGCGCAGCGTTTCCAGCAGCAGGTCGGGGTAATGCATGACGGGCGCCACGCGGTGGCTGCTGAACAGGTCGGGGAACAGCCGCATCATCATCTTGCGGTCTTCCAGCATGTAGCTCACGCCGCTGGGCACGCGCAGGTTGTCTTCCAGCACGTAATACTCGCCCTCGCCCTGGGCATTGCGTGCGCGCACGATGTCCACCCCCGCGATGTGCGAATACACATGGTGCGGCGTGTACACACCTTTCATTTCGGGGCGGTACTGCGCGTTGTTCAGGATCTGCTCGGCGGGGATGATGCCGGCCTTGATGATGTCCTGGTCGTGGTACACGTCATGCAGGAAGCGGTTGAGCGCGGTCACGCGCTGCACCAGGCCTTTTTCCATGCTGGCCCATTCGTGGGCGGGGATGATGCGCGGGATCAGGTCAAACGGGATCAGCCGCTCGGTGCCCGAGCCGTCTTCGTCCTTGGCGCCATACACCGCAAAAGTGATGCCAACGCGGCGGAAGATCATCTCGGCCTCTTCGCGGCGCGCGCGCATCACGTCGGCCGGCTGGCGCGCCAGCCATTGCGCATAGGACTGGTAATGCGCCCGTATGTCGCTGCCCTGGAACTGGAACTGCGACTGGCCCTGAGATTGGCCTTGTGTCTGTGCCTGACCGGTGCCCGGCAGCTGGGCATACATCTCGTCGAATTTCTGCATAAAGGCTATCTCCTGCCACCAGCATAGCAAGTTCCGGGCCCTGTTTCGGGCAACATCGTGCGTCGCCGGCCTAGGGAATGCGATGGTGCCAGTAGCGTTGCGCGGTGTGCCGGCGGCATTGCACGGCCTGCGGCGCGTCAGACCGCCACAGCGCGGCACCACAGCGCGGCGTGTCCGCCACCCGGATGCCGCGCTCGGCATACCGCTGCATGACCACCGGTGCCGGGTGGCCAAAGCGGTTGCGGTAACCCACCTGCGCCAGCGCCACGGCCGGTTGCACCGCGTCCAGAAAGGCCGGGCTGGACGATGTCTTGCTGCCATGGTGCGGCACCAGCAGCATGTCGGCGGCCAGATGGGCGCCGGCCATGACCAGCGCCTGCTCCTGCGGTTGCTCAATGTCGCCCGCCAGCAGGGCCACCGCGCCGCCAGCGCCATCCACGCCGGCCGCAGCCTGGATGCGCAGCACGCAGCTCAGCGTGTTGGGCTTGCCGCCCGCGGCCAGCGCGCCGGGGGCGGGGTACAGCACTTCAAACCGCACGCCGTCCCATTGCCATCGCTGGCCGGCCTGGCACGGCACCACGGGCCGCAGGGCCTGCAGTTCGTGCCCCGGTTCGATGGAGCCCAGTACCTGCGCCTGCGGCTGCTGGGCCAGCACGGCCACCGCGCCGCCGGTGTGGTCTGCGTCGCGGTGGCTGAGCATGAGCACGTCCACGCGTTCATCCAGCGCGCGCAGCAGCGGCACCAGCACGCGGTGGCCGGCGTCGCTTTCGGGGCCGTAGCGCGGGCCGGCGTCGTACACCAGCGTGTGCGCGGCCGTGCGCACGATGACGGCATTGCCCTGGCCCACGTCAGCCGCCAGCAACTCGAACGCGCCCGGCGCCGGTCGCGGCGGCTGCCACAGCAGCACCGGCAGCAGCAGCGGCAGGCCCAGCAGCCGCATCGGCCAGGGCCAGCGCAGGGCCAGCACCACGCCGCCCAGCACGCCCGCCGCGCCAGCCCACAGCGGCGGCGCGGCCACCGACACCGCCGCATATGGCAACGCCGCCATCCACGCCAGCACCACCGCCAGCGCCTGCACGGCCAGCGCGGCGGCGTCCCACAGCGGCGGCGCCAGCACACCCAGCAGGGCCAGCGGCGTCACCAGCAGCGTCACCCAGGGGATGGCCAGCAGGTTGGCCACCAGCCCAACCACCGACGCCTGGCCGAACAGCAGCAAGGTCAGCGGCGTCAGGGCCAGCGTCACCACGGCCTGCTCGCGCAACAGGGCGCGCACGTGGTGCGCCGCGCCCCGCGTCCGCCCGGCCGGCCCGGCGTCGGTGGCAAACAGCACGCCCACCGCCACAAAGCTCAGCCAGAAGCCCGGCTGCAGCAGCGCCCACGGATCCAGCGCCACCACCACGGCGCAGGCCAGCAACCACACCAGCGGCCAGGGCCAGCGCAGCCCCGCAAAGCGCAACGCGGCCACCGTGGCCAGCATCCACACCGTGCGCTGCGCGGGCACGCCAAAGCCGCTGAACAGCGCATAGCCCGTGGCCAGCAGCAGCCCGCCGGCCAGCGCCGCATGCTGGGCCGGCAACGCCAGGCACAGCCGCGGGCTGCGCCGCCACAGCCAGCCCACCATGGCCGCCGCCACCCAGGCAAACAGGGTGATGTGCAGGCCCGAGATGCTCATCAGGTGCGCCACGCCCGTGGCGCGAAACACGTCCCAGTCAGCCCGGTCGATCGCGTTCTGGTCGCCCGTGACCAGCGCCGCCACAATGCCGCCCCGCTGGCGGTCGTCCACCCGCGCCAGGATATCGTCGCGCACCGCCTGGCGGGCCTGCTCCACCGGGTGCTGCCAGGTCATACCCAGGCGCTGCGGCGGTGCGTCGCGCGGCCCGGCGCGCACATAGCCCGTGGCCTGCACGCCCTGCTCCCACAGCCAAAGCTCGTAGTCGAATCCATGCGGGTTCAGGTGGCCGTGCGGCGCCTTCAGCCGCACCGTCATCTGCCAGCGCTCGCCGGCGCGCAGGTCGGCTGGCTGGCGTGTCAGCTCGCCGCTGCCGATGCCGCCGTACCAGGCCAGTTGCACTCGCGGCGGCAGGCGTACCTCATCCGCCCCCAGCCAGGCCGATTCCACCGCCAGGCGAAAGCGCAGGCCGGTGTCGTTGCGCTGGGGCATGGCGGCCACCACGCCGGTCACCCGCAGGTCGCGGCCCTCCAGCGCGGGCGCCAGCGCCTGGGCGGCAAAGGCCTGGGCCCGCCAGCCGCAGCTGCCGGCACCGGCCAGCAAAGCGCCGGCCAGGGCCAGCAGCACGGGCCAGGGGGTTGCGAGCCGTCTGGAGGCCGACACCACCAGCAGCGCAACGCCCGCCACGGCAAAAGCCATGTACACGGCCAGCGGCCACAGCGCAGGCTGCTGCAGCTGCACGGCTGCGCCCGCCACGCTGGCGCCCAGCACGGGCGCGATCAGCGCCGTGCCGCCCTCCCTGGGTGCTTGTATGCCTGGCATGGCGAGCATTGTCCACGGACTGGTCCCACCGTCATCACCACTGGCTCGGACCTTGCCTATGGCTCGGACCTTGCTAGTATCTGCCGCATGTCCATCCATGCCGCCCTGAACCACGTCACCCACTACAAGTACGACCGCCCGGTGAATCTGGGGCCGCAGGTCATACGACTGCGACCGGCGCCGCATTGCCGCAGCAACGTCATTTCGTACTCGCTCAAGGTCGAGCCTGCGGGCCATTTCATCAACTGGCAGCAAGACCCTTTTGCCAATTACCAGGCGCGCCTGGTGTTCCCGGAGAAAACCACCGAATTCAAGGTCACGGTGGACCTGGTGGTCGAGATGGCGGTGTACAACCCGTTCGACTTTTTCCTGGAGCCCGAGGCCGAGAACTTCCCGTTCAAGTACGCGCCCATGGTGCGCGAAGAGCTGGCGCCCTACCTCAGCACCGCGCCCATGACGCCGCTGGTCAAGGCCTACCTGGACAGGATCGACCGCAAGCCGCGCCGCACCATCGACTTCCTGGTGGGGCTGAACCAGCAGGTGGCGCGCGACATCAAGTACCTGATCCGCATGGAGCCGGGCGTGCAGTCGCCCGAGGAAACCCTCAAGCTGGCCAGCGGCTCGTGCCGCGATTCGGGCTGGCTGCTGGTGCAGCTGCTGCGCCACATGGGCCTGGCCGCGCGCTTTGTGTCGGGCTACCTGATCCAGCTGGTGCCCGATGTGAAGTCCCTGGACGGCCCCAGCGGCACCACGGTTGACTTCACCGACCTGCACGCCTGGTGCGAGGTGTATCTGCCCGGCGCGGGCTGGATCGGGCTGGACGCCACCTCGGGCCTGATGGCGGGTGAAGGCCACATCCCCCTGGCCTGCACGCCCCAGCCCTCGGGCGCCGCGCCCATCGAGGGCGGCGTGGACAAGGCCGAGGTGGACTTTGCCCACCACATGGTGGTGACGCGCATCCATGAATCGCCGCGCGTGACCAAGCCCTACACCGAAGAGCAATGGGCCAGGGTGCTGGCCCTGGGCGACGCGGTGGACGCGCAGCTGCAGGCTGGCGACGTGCGCCTGACCATGGGTGGTGAGCCCACCTACGTGGCGGTGTCCGACCGTGATGCGCCCGAGTGGAACACCGACGCGCTGGGCCCCACCAAGCGCGGCTACGCCACCGAGCTGGTGCACAAGCTGCGCGCCGAATACGGCGACGGCGGCTTTCTGCATTTTGGCCAGGGCAAGTGGTACCCCGGCGAGCAGTTGCCGCGCTGGGCGCTGTCGATCTGCTGGCGGGCCGACGGCCAGCCGGTGTGGCGCAACCCGGCCCTGTTTGCCGACGAACGCGACGCCCACCACTACACCAGCGAAGACGCGCGCCGCTTTGCCGAGACGCTGGCCGGCAAGCTGAACCTGAGCAGCCGCTTCATCCAGCCCGGCTATGAAGACGTGTTCTATTACCTGTGGCGCGAGCGCCGCCTGCCGGTCAACGTGGACCCGTTTGATTCGCGCCTGGACGACGAGCTGGAACGCGCCCGCCTGCGCCGCGTGTTCGAGCAGAAGCTGGACAGCGTCGTGGGCTACGTGCTGCCCCTGCAGCCCAACCCGCAGCCCGCGGCTGGCTCGGGGCCGCGCCTGGCCGGCAGCCTGTGGAGCACCGGCCCCTGGTTCTACCGCGACGAGCGCATGTACCTGATTCCTGGCGATTCGCCCATGGGTTACCGCCTGCCGCTGGATTCATTGCCCTGGGTCAGCAAGGCCGACTACCCCTACCTGATCGAGCAGGACCCGACCGCGCCGCAGGGGCCGCTGCCCGCCGCGGCCGCGCTGCAGGCCCGCTATGCCACCGCGCCTGCGGAGGCAGGCGCAGGCGTGGCAGGCCACGGCCTGCCCTACCTGGCCGGTGCCAGCGCCCCGGGCGAGGCCCAGCGCATCCACCAGGGCGGGCCGGGCCAGCCGGGTGGCCCGGGCGCGCCCAACGCGCGCGCGCCCGGCCAGCCCGAGCCAGACGGCTTCATGCAGCCGCCCACGCGGTTTGAATCCGCCCACGGCTACACCCGCACCGCGCTGTGCGTGGAGGCGCGCGACCCGCGCCGTGCCAACGGTCCGAAGGCGGAGCAGATCGGCAGCAAGCACGGTGTGCTCTACGTCTTCATGCCACCGCTGGCGCGGCTGGAGGATTACTTGGACCTGCTGGCCGCCATCGAGGCCACGGCCGAAACCCTGGGCGTGAAGATCGTGCTGGAGGGCTACCCGCCCCCGCGCGATGCCCGCCTGAAGCTGCTGCAGGTCACGCCCGACCCGGGCGTGATCGAGGTCAACATCCACCCCGCGCACAACTGGCGCGAACTGGTGGCACACACTGAATTCCTCTACCGGGCCGCGTTTGAATCGCGCCTGTCGGCGGAAAAATTCATGACCGACGGCCGCCATACCGGCACCGGCGGCGGCAACCATTTCGTGATGGGCGGCGCCACCCCCGCCGACAGCCCGTTCCTGCGCAAGCCCGAACTGCTGGCCAGCCTCATCCTCTACTGGCACAACCACCCGTCCTTAAGCTACCTGTTCAGCGGCATGTTCGTGGGCCCCACCAGCCAGGCGCCGCGCGTGGACGAGGCGCGCAACGACCAGCTGTACGAGCTGGAAATTGCCCTGCGCGAGATCGAGCGCAACCGCGAAGAGTTCGGCCAGGACATGCCGCCCTGGCTGGTGGACCGCACGCTGCGCAACATCCTGATCGACGTGACCGGCAACACCCATCGCAGCGAGTTCTGCATCGACAAAATGTACTCGCCCGACTCCGCCACCGGCCGCCTGGGCCTGCTGGAGCTGCGCGCGTTCGAGATGCCGCCCCATGCCCGCATGAGCATCGTGCAGCAGCTGCTGCTGCGCGCGCTGATTGCGCGCTTCTGGAAGGCGCCCTACAAGGCCCCCGCCACCCGCTGGGGCACCGAGCTGCACGACCGCTTTTTGCTGCCCACCTTCGTCAAGATGGACCTGAACGACGTGCTGGCTGAAATGCGCGAGGCCGGCTACGCATTTGACACCGCCTGGTTTGCGCCGCATTTCGAATTCCGCTTCCCGCTGGTGGGCGAAGTGCAGTCGCGCGGCATCGAGCTGACGCTGCGCAATGCGCTGGAACCCTGGCATGTGATGGGCGAGGAAGGCGCGCCGGGCGGCACGGTACGCTATGTGGATTCCTCGCTGGAGCGCATCGAGGTGCGCGTGACCGGCCTGAATGAAAGCCGCTATGTGGTCACCGTCAACGGCCATGCCCTGCCCATGCAGTCCACCGGCACCATGGGTGAATTTGTGTCCGGCGTGCGCTACAAGGCCTGGAACCCGCCCTCGGCGCTGCACCCCACCATCGGCGTGCATGCGCCGCTGACGTTCGACATCGTGGACACCTGGATGAAGCGCTCGCTGGGCGGCTGCCAGTACCACGTGGCCCACCCGGGCGGGCGCAACTACGACACCTTCCCGGTGAACGCCTACGAGGCTGAAAGCCGCCGCATGGCGCGCTTTTTCCGCATGGGCCACACGCCGGGCCAAATGGACGTGCCGCCGGCCACGATCAACGTGGCAGGCAGCCGTGAATTCCCGTTCACGCTGGACCTGCGAAAGAGATAATTCGACCGCCCTTTATTTCGACTAAAATTCGTCTTTATTTAGCCGGAAAACGCCATGGACGCATTACTTTCCACCCGCAGCATCGGCATCTCCGATTTGCGCGAAGCACCTGCCAAGGCTTTCGCCGACGCGGGTGACGAGGCCGTAGTCGTGCTCAACCACAACCGCCCGGCGGGCTACATCGTGTCCACCCAGCTGATGGCCCATCTGCTTGACCAACTGGCAGACCGGGCCGTGACAGACAAGGCGAGGGAGCGGGTCGCAACCCTGCACAAGGCCCGCAAGATCAGCGTCGATGAGCTATGAGCTGGCGATTCACCCCGAAGCCGAACGGGAATGGGCACGGCTGGACGAAAGCGTCAAGCGCCGGTTCAGGCAAAAGCTTGTGCGCGAGCGGCTGCTACAGCCCCGTGTAGCCAAGGACGCTCTGCATGGCTTGCCCGACTTCTACAAGATCAAGATCACGGCGCCGCAGTACCGCGTCGCTTACCACGTCAATGACGTTCTGAAACGGGTCACCCTGGTGGCCGTGAGCAGCAGGGACGATGTTCATGCGCTGCTGCGCCAGCGCGCATGACCCGTCGTTGGCATGCAACATGCGCATGGCCTGCGACCTTGGGCAATGTGACAATAGGATGACGTGGACAAACGCAACGATTCGGTCGACTCCCTTTTTGCCGCCGACGCCCAGGAAGCCCCTGCGGATCTGGCGGCGGCCCTGGCGCCGCCCGCCGCCGCCGGGCATTTTGATGAGCTGCGGGGCAGCGTGGGCGCCACGGCCAGCGCGCCGCTCACGCCGCACTGGGCCCGCTTCTTTGAAAACCTCGGCCGCGAAGGCTTCAACGACCTGAACCGCCGCACCGTCAACCTGGAACGCCAGGTGCGAGACAACGGTGTTACCTACAACGTCTATGCCGACGCCAACGGGCCGCAGCGCCCCTGGTCGCTGGACCTGTTCCCGCTGATCATTTCCCCCGACAGCTGGCGCCGCATTGAAGCCGGCGTGCTGCAGCGTACCCGCCTGCTGGACAGCATCATGGCCGACGTGTACGGCCCCCAGCAACTGCTGGCCGGCGGGCTGCTGCCCAGCGCGCTGGTGCAGGGCCACCCCGGTTACCTGCGCGCCATGCATGGCGTGCCGCCCGTGGGGGGCACACACCTGCACATCGCGGCCTTCGATCTCGCGCGCGGCGCCGACGGGCACTGGTGGGTGGTGTCGCAGCGCACCCAGGCGCCGTCCGGCCTGGGCTACCTGCTGGAAAACCGGCTCATCACCTCGCGCCTGTTCCCCGAGGCCTTTCGCGACATGCACGTGCAGCGGCTGGCGGCCTGCTACCGCGCGCTGGTGGACGGCCTGCGCCAGATGAGCCCGGGCGGCGCCGACGCGCGCATCGTGCTGCTCACGCCCGGCCCCTACAACGAAACCTACTTCGAGCACGCCTACCTGGCGCGCTACCTGGGCCTGACCCTGGTGGAAGGCGGCGACCTGACCGTGCGCGACCAGCGCCTGTACCTCAAGACGCTGCAGGGCCTGCAGCCGGTGCACGGCCTGCTCAAGCGGCTGGATGATGAATTCCTGGACCCGCTGGAGCTGCGCAGCGATTCGCGCCTGGGCGTGCCTGGCTTGCTGCAGGCCATCCGAGCGGGCAATGTGCTGGTAGCCAATGCGCCGGGCTCGGCCTTCCTCGAATCCACCGCCCTGCTGGGCTTTTTGCCGGCGCTGTCGCGCCACCTGCTGGGCGAGGAGCTGAGCCTGCCTTCGCTGGCCACCTGGTGGTGCGGCGAACGCGCCGCCATGGAGGCCGTGCTGCCGCAGTTGCCTGAAAGCGTCATCAAGCCCACCTGGCCGGGTGGCGACATGTCCGCCGTGCTGGGCCGTTCGCTGTCGCGCCGGGGGCTGGATGAATGGGCCGGGCGCATCGTGCGCCAGGGCGACGAACATACCGTGCAGGCTTACATGCCGCTGTCACAGATGCCCACCTGGAAGTCTGATCTTTCGGGCGAGCACATTGCGCCGCGCTCCGTGCTGCTGCGCGTGTTTGCCGTGAGCGACGGCGCGCAATCCTGGCGGGTACTGCCCGGCGGACTGGCGCGCCTTGCCAGCGCCGACCACGAAATTGCCTCCATGCAGCGCGGCGGCAGCAGCGCCGACGTCTGGGTGCTCACCGACGGCGAGGTGGACACCACCACGCTGCTGGCGCACGACCAGCCCGGCCCGGCCGTGACCCACCGCAGCGGCCTGGTCACCAGCCGCGCCGCCGAGAACCTGTTCTGGCTGGGCCGCTACACCGAGCGCACCGAAAACTCCATCCGCCTGGCCCGACTCATCCTGGAATGCCTCAACGGCGAGGATCAATCCTCCCAGCCGCTGCTCGTCTGGCTGGGTGAACTGGCCGTGCGGCACGCGCTGGTGCTGGAGGGCGTGCCGGCGGCCACCCATGCGCGGCGCGTGTTCGAGCGTTCCCTGATCGCCGCGCTGGCCGATACCGAGCACGCCACCAGTGTGGGCTACAACCTGCGCTCGCTCAAGGCCGCGGCGTCGGCCGTGCGCGAACGGCTGTCGCAGGAGCAATGGAACGTCATCGTGCGCGCCGAGACCGAGTTCTTCCGCCAGTGCGCCATCTGCACCGAGGACGGCGACTATTCGCCGGTGGAAGCCATGCGCATCCTGGACACGGTCAATGGCTACACCGCCGCCATGACGGGCGCGCAGACCGACCGCATGTCGCGCGACGACGGCTGGCGCCTGCTGTCCAGCGGGCGGCACATCGAGCGCCTGGGCTTTCTGGCATCGGCGCTGGCGCGCGGCTTCGAGACCGGCGCGGTGTTTGACGAAGGCGGCTTCGAGGCCGTGGTGGCGCTGTTTGACAGCACCATCACCTTCCACTCGCAATACCAGCAGCGCCACGACGTGCCCGCGCTGGTGGATCTGCTGGTGATCGACCGCGACAACCCCCGTTCGCTGGGCTGGGTGGCGCAGACGCTGCGCGGGCGCCTGGCCAAGCTGGAGGGCACGGCCGCCGGCGAAATACCCGACATCGCGCAAACCGTGCCCGACCCCAAGGCCTGGACGCTGGAGGCCCTGTGCACGCGCGATGCCGACGGCCGTTACACGGCGCTCATCAACGAGCTCGAACGCTGCGCCAGCGCGGCCTGGCGCCTGTCGGACGCGTTGAGCGCACGCTACTTCACGCATTCAGATCCGCGCCAGAGCTTGGGAGCCTGACCGTGTTACTTCGCGTGATCCACGAAACGGTGTACGACTACGCACCGCCCGTCAAGAACGCCCAGCACATGGCGCACCTGAAGCCGCGCGTGGGCGACGGACAGGCGCTGGTCAGCCACACGCTGGCCATCACGCCCGAGCCGGCCCAGCAGAGCGAGGCCATGGACGTGTATGGCAACACCCGCGCGTTCTTCAACCTGCCGGCAGCGCATGACGAGCTGATCGTCGTGGCCCACAGCGTCGTGTCCACCACCGCCCCGGCGGCGCCCGAGCCGGGCCTGCCCTGGGAGCAGGTGCGCGAGCGCATGCGCTACCACCGCGGCGCCGCGTACGACGCCGCCACCGAATTCACCTTCCCGTCGCCCTACGTGCCGCGCCATGACGACTTCGTGGCCTATGCCCGCCCCAGCTTCTCGGCCGACCGGCCGCTGATGGAAGCCGCCTGGGACCTGATGGAACGCATCCACGAGGACTTTGAATACGAGTCCCAGGCCACCGAAGTCAATACACCGGCGCTGGAATCCCTGGCCCAGCGCCGGGGCGTATGCCAGGACTTCGCCCACATCATGATCGCCTGCCTGCGCGGCATGGGGCTGCCCGCGCGCTACGTCAGCGGCTACCTGCTGACCGAGCCGCCGCCCGGCCAGCCGCGCCTGGTGGGCAGCGATGCATCCCACGCCTGGGTGGCGGTGTGGTCGCCGGGGCGCGACGGCGGCGGCGCCTGGCACGACCTGGACCCGACCAACAAGCGCGCGCGCGGCGAGGACTACGTCACGCTGGCCGTGGGGCGCGACTACTCCGATGTTTCACCGGTGCGCGGCGTGATTCATGGCGGTGACCGGCACACCCTGAACGTGGGCGTGACGGTGGAGCCGTTCAGCGCCTGACGGCACGCGCCGCCGCCTGGATGCTGGCGCGCCGCGCCGTGATCCACGCATCGGCCACACCCACCAGCGTGCGGTAGTAGTCGCCCGAGCCATCGTCCAGGCGGATCATGGCCGAGTCCATGTCCACTTGCAGCCGGTGGTAGCGCGGCCCCAACAGCGCCGACAGCGTGTAGTCCACCAGCTCGCCGCTGCCGTCCCACAGCGTGGTCAGGTATTCCTGGCTCAGCAGCCAGTGCAGCGGGCCCATGCGCTCCCATTTGTTCCAGTCGCGCGTGCCCGTGGCGGGCGCCGCCGCGCCGGTGCCCAATGACACGACGGTGATGTCCTGCAGCGCCACGCCCTCGCCCACCAGGCGGGCCACGGCATACAGCGCCGGGTTGGACAGGCCCATGCCGCCGTCGGTCAGCAGCATGTCGTTGCCGATGGCCGCCGGCGCAAAAAAGCCCGGTGCCGCGGCCGAGGCACCGACCATGCGCGGCATGGAACGGTTCGGGTCCAGGCTGCTGTCGATCACGCGCAGCTGGCGGCTGTTCAGGTCATAGGTGGCCAGCATCAGCCGGCGCAGCGCATCGCCCATGCGCAACCCGCTGAAGTGAACCTCCAGCCGGTCCATCAGCACGTCCAGGTCGTGCAGCGGCTGGCGCAGGCGGTTGACCAGGTTGAGCAGCTTGCGCAGGTCATTGACACCGGCGCCGGGCGTGACCAGCTCCAGCAGGTTGACGCTGGCCAGATCGGCCAGGTCCGCGTTGAGCTCGTGCAGGCTCTTTTTGCGGAAGATCACCGGCCCTTCCTGGCGATAGATGTCCAGGATGCGCGCGATGTCGTGGCGCGGCGCGCGGCTGCCGCGCTCGCGCGGCGCCGTCAGGCCGGCGCACAGGATGGCGCCGGTGGACGTGCCGGCGAAGACGTCGAACAGGCTGGTGAACGCCGTGCCGCCCGCCTCGCGCTGCAGGGCCTGCAGGATGTGCGCGGGAATCACGCCGCGAAAGCCGCCGCCGTCGATGCTGAGTATGCGTGTCATGCTGGAATGCTCCCTGGGGTTACAGGCCCGCGGCCTCGACTTCCTGCACCAGCTGCACGGCCGCGCGCAGGAACTGGCGATCCGACCAGTAGCCCACGTGGCTGCCCTGGGCCGCGCCAACGTTGACGCGCTCATCACGCTCCACCATGGACGCGTATGAATCCGCGAAGCCGCTGCTCAGCGGGCGCAGCGGCCAGCCCAGGGCGTCGTCGGGGTCATAGAAATTGACCCAGCGAAAGCGCGGGTCCGGCCTGCGGAAAGTACGGATGTCGTTGCGTGCCAGCGCACTGGCCAGCAGGGGCAGGCTGCAGCCGGTGGTGACCAGGCCACGCAGCGTGGACAGCGAGGCCAGCGCGTCCGGCTCGGTGCGCGCCCACAGCCCGCGGCGGTTCTGCGCGTCCCACATGTAGTTGCTGAACACCTGGCAGCCCAGTGACTGCGCGAACACCAGCACCGGCGTGCGGATGCGGCTGGCCGGCGCCATCTGGCCGTGCAGCTGGGCAATGGCATCGCGCACGAACGCATGCACGCGCAGGTACGGGCTTTCGGCGGAGAGCTGGTCGTTTCCATAGGCCATCAGGTCGCCGCAGGCGTCCAGCAGGAACCGCCGCAACCGCTGGTTGACCGGGCCGCCCAGGGCCTCGCCCTGCATGCGTCCCCATACGGCGTCCTGGCGGTCCTGCAGCACGCTGTTGTAGTGCACCGGCTGCCACACCACGTCGCCGCGCAGCCGCGCGGGCAGCCGCTGCAGCAGGTCTTCGCGGAAGGCCGCGTCGAAATCGCCCTCATGCGGGCCCATGCCATGCAGAACCAGAATTCCGATCATCGCCGCCTCCTTGTGACCGCTGCCGCCCCACCGGGGCAACGTTGTGACGAACTCTAGGCAGCCTCAGCCCGGGCGGAAATTGTCCTGAAGGACAATGCGGCGGCGACGCCACGCACCGCGCGCGCCGATTGACCGGCGCGCCACGCGATGCCTAAGATGGCGGCCGCGGCCCGCGCGCCGCAGGGAGCCCACGCCATGCCACCGGCCGCCACGACCACCGCCCGCCTGCTCATCATTGACGACCATCCGCTGTTCGTCGCGGGCCTGCGCGCCGTGCTGCAGGACAGCTTTGCCCTGTACGAGGCGCCCACGCTGTCGGCGGCGCTGCGGCTGCTGCAGGCGCAGCCGGACATGGACATCGCACTGATTGATCTGCGCCTGCCCGACACCCGCCACCTGGAGGCGCTGCACGAGCTGGGCCGGCGCTTTCCGCAGGTGTCGCGCGTCGTCATGTCGGGCAAGGACGATCCGGCGCTGCCCGCGCTCACGCGCGCGGCGGGCGCCAGCGGCTTCGTGCACAAGTCGCGCGACGCGCTGGTGCTGGCCGACAGCCTGCGACGGGTGCTGGCGGGCGGCACCGCATTTGACGCGCCGGCGGGCGAGCCGGCGAACGACCTGAGCCCGCGCGAACTGGAAGTGCTGGCCATGCTGGTGCGTGGGCAGAGCAACAAGGAAATCGCGCGGCTGCTGGGAATCACCGAGCGCACCGTCAAGGCCCACGTGCATGCGGCCTTTGAATCGCTGGGCGCGCGCAACCGCACCGAAGCCGCGCGCCTGGCCACCCAGCGCGGCCTGGTGGCCGCCTGAGCACCGCCATGACCGGCGCGCCCGCCGCAGCCGACCGTACCTACCCGATCCGCATCCGCGCGCTGTGCGAACAGGTGCCGCGCTCCACGCCGACCAGCATCGCCATTGCCTGCATCGTCTGCGTGGTGGTCTGGGGCCATGTGGATGCGACCGTGCTGTGGCTGTGGATTGCCGCGCTGGCACTGATCTACGGCCTGCGCATCGCGGTGTACGTCGCATTCAGGCGCGACGCAGGGGCTGACGCGCGGCCCGCGCACTGGGCGCGGCTGGCGGCCCTGACCATGTTCGCCTCGGGCCTCGTCTGGGGCGGCGGCGCCGTGCTGATGAGCAGCCCGGACGATCCCTTGCTGGAGGCCTTTTTGCTCGTGGTGATCTGCGGCATGGCGGCGGGGGGCCTGTCCGCCAACGCCTATGACCGCCGGGCGCAGCTGGCCTACCTGCTGCCGCTCCTGACGCTGCCGGTGGCCAACCTGCTGTGGGAGGGCGGCCCCCAGCGCACCGGGCTGGCCACCGGCATCGCACTGTATGTGGTGTATGCGCTGGCCCAAGGCGGCGAGCAGGCGCGCGTGATCCGTGAATCCATCGCCATGCGGCTGCAGAACGAGGAACTGGTGCAAAGCCTCACCCGCGAAAAGCTGGCCGCCGAGCAGGCCCGCACCGTGGCCGAAAACGCCGTTCGCGACAAGGCGCGCTTCTTCGCGGCGGCCAGCCACGACCTGCGCCAGCCGCTGCACGCGCTGGGCCTGCTGGCCGGCGCGCTGAAGGCCGGCACGCGCGAGCCCGCACAGACGGCGCTGCTGGAGCAGGTGGAGACCGGCATCGACTCGCTGGAAGGCCTGTTTCATGAGCTGCTGGACGTGTCACGGCTGGACGCGGGCGACGTGCGGCCCGAGCCCCGGCATTTCCGCGCCGACCGGCTGCTGCGCGAGCTGTGCACGGCCTTTGCACCGCAGGCCGCTGCCCAGGGCCTGGCGCTGGAGGTGCTGTGCCCCACGGCGCGCGCGCCGGTGTGGGTCCATGCGGACTACACCATGCTGCACCGGGTGCTGTCCAACTTCATCGCCAACGCCATCCGCTACACCGCTCAGGGCACGGTGGCGCTGGCGTGCCGCCGGGTGGCCGGCGGCGGCTGGCGGCTGGAGGTGCGCGACAGCGGGCCGGGCATCGCGCCCGCCGAGCAGGCACGCATCTACGACGAGTTCTACCAGGTGGGCAACCCGCACCGCGACCGGGGCAGCGGGCTGGGCCTGGGCCTGGCCACGGTGCGCCGGCTGGCCGCGCTGATGGGCGCGCGGCTGACGCTGCGCTCCGCACCGGGGCGGGGCTCGGTGTTCGGGGTGACGGTGCCGGCCGGCGAGCCGATGCAGATCGAACCCGCACCCCACGCCGCGCGCGACCCGCTGGGCCATGCCCGCATCGCCGTCATTGATGACGACGCCGCCGTGCGTGGCGGCATGCTGGCGATCCTGGAGCAGTGGGGCACGCATGCCGTGGTGGGCGCAAGCGCCGGTGACGTGCTGCACGCGCTGGCCGGCAAGGCGCCCGACCTGCTGGTGTGCGACTGGATGCTCGAAGGCATGGAAGGCCCGCAAGCCATCGCGCAGGTTCGCGCCGCCCACCCCGGCACGCCCGCGCTGCTGATGACGGCTGACAGCTCGCCCGCGCGGCTGGCGCAAGCCCGCGCGCTGGGGCTGGACGTGGTGATCAAGCCGGTATCTGCCGCCCGGCTGCGCGCGGCCCTGGGCGCGCTGCTGGGGCGCGCGCATTCGGATGTTTCAACGCCCAGCAGCGCCGCTCATGGGGGTTACGGGCATACACTGCCTGCAGCCGTGGCGGGCCGTTCCGCCGCGCCCCTTCAGGAGACACAGGAACCATGAGCGTTTACGACAAGCTGAAAGAACTCAACATCACCCTGCCGCCGGTGGCCGTGCCCGCCGCGGCCTATGTGCCCTTTGTGCAGACCGGCAACCTGGTGTTCCTGAGCGGCCACATCGCCAAAAAAGACGGCAAGCCCTGGGTGGGGCAGCTGGGCGCCAGCATGACCACCGACGAAGGCAAGCTGGCCGCCCGCGCCATCGCCATCGACCTGATGGGCACGCTCCATGCCGCGGTGGGTGACCTCAACAAGGTCACGCGCATCGTCAAGCTCATGAGCCTGGTCAACTCCACCGGCAGCTACACCGAGCAGCACCTGGTGACCAACGGCGCCAGCGAGCTGTTTGGCCAGGTCTTTGGCGACAAGGGCGCGCATGCGCGCAGCGCGTTTGGCGTGGCCCAGATCCCGCTCGGGGCCTGCGTGGAGATCGAGCTGATCGCCGAAATCGCCTGACGCCGCACGGGCCGCTCAGGTGGTGTAGTCGCCGCTGGCTTCGGGCTGGAACAGCACGGCCCTGATTTCAGCGGCGCGCTGCGTGCCGTCCGGCAAGGTCCAGCGCGCCACGTCGCCCACCCGCAGGCCCAGCACGCTGGTGCCCACGGGCGACAGCACCGAGATGAAGCCGTTTTCGGGCTCGGCATCCGCCGGGTAGCACAGCGTCAGCTTGCTGCATTCACCGGTTGCGGTGTCAGCCACCAGCACCTGCGAATACATCGTCACCACATCCGGCGGGATGGCGGGCGCCGCCACCAGATCACAGGTCGCAAGAAGTTCTTCCATACCCTGCTGAGCCCATGATGCAATGCGGGTCAGACGGATATGGTCCAGGGGCGTGAGCGTGCGCTCAACGAGGCGGGTTGATTCCATGAAAGGCTCCTGAACAAAAATGCGCCGGGGAGACTGTGGGCCCGGCGATTGAAAGATTGCGCAGAAGTGGGGAACTGGAATCGCCGGGCTCAGGGAAGTGCGTGCAGCTGCGGCCGCAGCGACGCGGCGCGGGCAAGGGTTTGAGCGGCACAAGAGTCCACTCGCGGAGTCTAGGCCGAAACGCAGTGGGCCACCAGGGCGCGGCAGCTATACCCCTGCGGGTCTTGCCAGAATCAGCCCGCCCACGCGCTACGCAACACGCCTGATCGACACGGGCTTGAAGCCCAGGTCCGCCGCCTTGCCCTTGCGCCCGCGCGCCGCGCGGGCGTTGTTGAGGCTGCGGATTTCCAGCGTTTCCTCGCGCTCCTTGCCGCCGCGCCCGATGCCTTCGATCTTCACGCTGCGCGTGTAGGCCGCGGCTCCAGCCAGGGTGTCCTTGGCCTCCAGGTCGATCAGCATCAGGCCGCGGCCGCCCTTTTCCATGAGCTTGAGTTCACCGATTTCAAAGGTCAGGATGCGCCCACCCGTTGACGCACAGGCCACATGCGTGGCCGGCAGCAGCGGCTGGCCGCCTGAGCCAAACGCGGCATGCGAAGGCGCGCAGATGGTTTCGCCTTCACCCAGGCTCACGAACGCCTTGCCGGCCTTCACGCGCGAGACCATGCTGTCCACCGTCGCCAGAAAGCCGTAGCCGCCACTGCCGCTGAGCAGCAGCGCGGCATTGCCCGGCCCCGCAAAGTAGTGCAGCAGCTGCGTGCCGGACTCCAGCTCGATCAAGGTGGTGACGGGCTGGCCGTCTCCGCGCGCGCCGGGCAGCGTGGCCACCGGCACGGAATAAACACGCCCGTTGCTGCCGAATGCCAGCAACGTGTCCACCGTGCGGCATTCAAACGTGCCGTACAGGCCGTCGCCGGCCTTGAAGGCAAAGCTGGCTGCGTCGTGCCCGTGGCCGGTGCGCGCGCGCACCCAGCCCTTTTGCGAGACCACCACGGTCACCGGCTCGTCCACCACCTTCACTTCGGCCACGGCCTTTTTCTCTGCCTGGATCAGCGTGCGACGGGCGTCGGCGAACTGTTTGGTGTCGGTCTCGATTTCCTTGATCATCAGTCGGCGCAATGCAGCCGGGCTGCCCAGGATTTCTTCCAGCTTTTTCTGCTCGTCGCGCAGGCTGGACAGTTCCTGCTCGATCTTGATGGCCTCCAGCCGCGCGAGCTGGCGCAGGCGGATTTCCAGGATGTCCTCGGCCTGGCGCTCGCTGAGCCTGAACCGCTCGATCAGCGCCGCCTTGGGCTCGTCGCTGCCGCGGATGATGGCGATCACTTCGTCAATGTTCAGCAGCACCAGCTGGCGGCCTTCCAGGATGTGGATGCGGTCCAGCACCTTGGCCAGGCGGTGCTGCGAGCGGCGCTGCACCGTCTGCTGGCGGAAATCAATCCATTCCTGCAGTATCTGGCGCAGCGACTTCTGCACCGGCTTGCCGTCCAGACCCACCATCGTCAGGTTGATGGGTGCCGAGGTTTCCAGGCTGGTGTGCGCCAGCAGCGTGGTGATGAGTTCCTGCTGCCCGATGCGGCTGGTCTTGGGCTCGAACACCAGGCGCACCGCGGCGTCCTTGCTCGATTCGTCGCGCACGGCGTCCAGCACCGCCAGCACGGACGCCTTGAGCTGGGTCTGCTCCTGCGTCAGGGCCTTCTTGCCGGCCTTGACCTTGGGGTTGGTGAGCTCCTCGATTTCCTCCAGCACCTTCTGCGCGCTGACGCCGGGCGGCAGCTCGGTGACGATCAGCTGCCACTGGCCGCGCGCCAGGTCTTCGATCTTCCAGCGCGCGCGCACCTTGAGCGAACCCCGCCCGGTGCGGTAGGCGTCGGCAATGTCGCTGGCCGGGCTGATGATCTGGCCGCCGGCCGGGTAGTCCGGGCCGGGCAGCAGCGCCAGCAGTTCGTCTTCGGGCAGCTTGGGGTTTTTGATCAGGGCCACGCAGGCCTCGGCCACTTCCTTGAGGTTGTGGCTGGGGATCTCGGTGGCAAGGCCCACGGCGATGCCGCTGGCGCCGTTGAGCAGCGTGAACGGCAGCCGCGCGGGCAACTGGCGCGGCTCTTCGGTGGAGCCGTCGTAGTTGGGCACGAAATCCACCGTGCCTTCGTCGATCTCGTCCAGCAGCAGGCTGGTGATTTTGGCCAGGCGTGCTTCGGTGTAGCGCATGGCGGCGGCGCCGTCGCCGTCACGGCTGCCGAAGTTGCCCTGCCCGTCGATCAGCGGATAGCGCTGGCTGAAGTCCTGCGCCATGCGAACCAGCGCGTCGTAGGCGGCCTGGTCACCGTGCGGATGGAAGCGACCCAGCACATCCCCCACCACACGGGCCGACTTCACCGGCTTGGCGCCGCTGTTGCCCGAAAAGCCCAGGCCCATGCGCGACATGCTGTACAGGATGCGCCGCTGCACCGGCTTTTGCCCGTCGCACACATCGGGCAGCGCGCGGCCCTTCACCACGCTCAGTGCGTATTCAAGGTAGGCGCGCTGGGCATAGGTGGCCAGGTTCAGCTGCGAGTCATCGCCGCTGTCAAACGTAATGAGTTCTTGCTCCATGGGGCTTGTCAATCAACGATCCAGAGAAAAAAGGGTCAGGCCAGAAGTTCTTCCGCCGCGACCGAGACAATGCGCCGGTCGGTGGGCGCGCGCAGTTGTTCGTCCAGCAGCACGGCCAGTCGCGCCAGCAGGGCCTTGGCCGACAGGCCATCCTGCGGCACGGCGGCCACCACCATGCGCAGCTGCAAAAATTCTGCCTTGGCCTGCGGCAGCGGCTCCTTCAGCGCGGCCACCAGGATGCGGGTGCCCACCTGGGCCGCGCCCTCGGCCAGCGACACGCCCTCGGCCAGCACGGCAATGCGCCGGTGCGAAATGCGCGCGGCCACGTCGGCCTCGCCCAGCGCCTGGCGGATGCGCCCGGCGGCCGTCAGCACGGCGGACTCGGCTAGCTCGGGGCCGAATTCGCGCACCAGGGCGTTGAGGTTTTCAATCTCCACCAGCAGCACCACACTGGGGTGGCCGTAGCGGCGCAGGATGGCGCGCGCGGCGTCAATGCGGTCCGCAAAGATCAGCGGCGTGCTCAGCCCGGTGAGCGGGTCCGTGACCTTGCGCGCGTCCACCCGCACCCGCGTTTCTCCAAACATGCGGCTGCGCCAGACCGTGGCCAGGTAGGTGCCGGCCGTCCACAGCGTCAAGGCGGCGGCCAGGTGCACCGGCGCGGCGGCCACCAGCCCGAGCGCGTGGCCACCCAGGCTGACGGCGGCCAGTACCAGCGCCAGCAGCGCGGCGCCCAGCCACCACGCCCAGGGCTGGCTCTGGGGCCAGACGCGCAACAGCACCAGCAGCATGGCCGCGCCAAACGCGGCAGCCCCCGGCAGCAGCAGGCTCCAGCCGCCGGCCGCGCCGATCACGGCCATCACGGGCAGCACCAGGCTCAGGGCCAGCAGCACCTGGCGCAGCCGGCGCATGGCACCGGCATGGTTGACCAGCTCGCGCAGCACCAGGCAGGCCACGCCCAGCAGCGTGAGCATGGCGGCCTCGGGCAGCCAGCCACCCACGGTGCCCGGCAGCGGTCGCACCAGCGCATACAGCGCCGCCAGGCCCAGCGCCGTGGACAGCGCGTGCAGCACCAGCGCGCGCTCACGATAGGCCTGCGCAATCAGCACACTGAAAAACGCCACCAGCAGCTGCGCGCCGGCAAGGCCGGCCAGCAAGAGCATGTCCTGGGGGCTGGCAGGCGCGAGCTCAGTCACGTTCGATCTTGAACTCGGCCTGCCCCGGCGCCACGGCCACTGGCGCCAGGGGGGCGATCATGTTGCCGCGGCCCACCGCGCCGCCGATCGGCGCGGTCGCTCCGTACGCGCCGCCGATCGGCGCGGCGCCGGGAGGCGCAGCCATCTGCATGCGCACCCGCGCCGGTGCGCGCCGCTCGGCCAGCACCTCGGGCGGCTTGAGCATGGTGTACAGCTGCATCACCGTGCGCACATAGTTCTGCGTCTCTTTGTAGTTGGGGATGCGGTTGCCTGCGCGCTGCACCGCGCCTTCGCCCGCGTTGTAGGCCGCCAGCGCCAGCTCCAGCTGGCCCGGGAACATGTTGATCAGGTCGCGCAGGTAGCGGCTGCCGGTGCGGATGTTGATGCGCGGGTCGGTCAGCTTGTGCTGCACCGGCGTTTTGGCGTCGCCCGATACGCCATAGCGTTCGGCCGTGGCCGGGATGATCTGCATCAGACCCACCGCGCCCTTGGGCGAGACGGCGCGGGCGTCAAAGCCCGATTCCGTCGCAATCAGCGCCTGCAGCAGCTCGTAGTCAATGCCATGGCGGTTGGACGCCTCGCGCAGGTGGTGCTTGACCTGCTTGTAGCTGGGCGACACCTCAAAAAAGGCCAGCAGCTTCGGCGGCGCCGTGGGCACGGCCACCGCACGCGGCGTGTGCGCCACCGGTGCCACGCCCCGCGCCGTGTCAAAGCGCTCGTCGCCGCGGAAAAAAAGCTCGTAGCGATCGTCCAGCCGCTCGGACGCGAAATGGGCCACGCCCTTGCTGTCCACAAAGCCCCAGATATCGGCCTGGGCCGCCAGCGGCAGCAGGCCCAGCACCGGCAAACATAGCCGCCACAGCAATTTCTTCATGCAAACATCTCCAGTCCCTGGGCGCGGCGCGCGGCAAACTCGGGCGCCAGCATGGACATGACGATCAGGGAGTCGCGCCCGTCGGCCACGCGCACGGCGTCGCGCAGCCGCCCTTCCAGCGCAAAGCCCTCGCCCTGGTACAGGCCCTGGGCACGGGCGTTGCGCTCCTTCACGTCCAGCCAGAAGCGGTGCGCGCCCAGGTCGTCGAACACGATCTTCTTGACCACCCGCAATGCGGCGCGGCCGCGGCCCAGGCCTTTTTCCTGCACCACCATGCGCTTGAGCTCCAGCGACTGGTTCTGGCTGCGGCAGCCGATCAGGATGACAAAGCCTGCCGCGTCCAGACCGGCGCCCGCTTCAATGATGAAGTGGCGAAAGTCGGGGAAACGGATGGCGGCCTCGTGCTGGGTGCGCTCCCAGGGCGTGATGAACGGCAGGTTGGCCGGGTCCTGCTCCAGCGACAGCACATAGTCCAGATCGCTCTGCATGGTCGGGCGCAGGCGGACCCGGGCGGTGGGCGGATTTTCGTAAGACATGGAGGTCGGATTCATTCAGACACGACTACTGAAAATCGCTTCTCCAAATGTGGGGCGCACGCTTAGCAAGTTCGCGCTGTCTCGCATCTACAGTGGCGGATGTCCAGACATCGGGAAACTGAGCAACCAGTCCCGTCGTCAACGAATACTTGCTTCTCTTGTATTCGCGAACCTTTTGCGAATACTCCCGATTCTCAACTTCGCGGTTGATGCTACTTTCCAGCAAAGTCAAATTGCCAAGTCGGTAGACGTATTTCGCCGCCAGTTCCTCAGGAAAGTCCTCATCCCAGTTCTGAACCGGGTTCTCGGGAAGAATGTGCTCAATCGTTGCCGGATGAGTTTCAAAATCGATGTCCACTCCGGAAGCATCACTTTCAAGTTTGCAGAGCATGTATCTGGCAAGCGACTTGCGTTGACCGGAAGTCTCAACATCCAGCCGGGCGAAGTTCTGCTCGACGATCTCATCGTCGATATAGATGACTTTCAACCGCTCAAATACACCACGCGCGGTTGCAGCAGCACCATCGAGAACCGCCCGGGCAGCAAGGTGATACACGGGCTCCAGTTCATTTGTATTGCGATTGCCGATCACAGAATACCGGAAGGTGACCACGGAAAGCAGTTTGAGCAGCTTAGAAAATTCCACCTTGTCGAACTTGTCCCAAGCTGCCATCACCAGCGGCGTCATCTGCTTGGCCCTGAAAAGAATAAGTTCGCGAACCGGTCGGCGACATTCAGGTCGTTCGCTCCAATACTCGTGGTTGACGTTGTTAATAGCAGCAAAAATTTCCGCGCGCGCCGCCAAAACATCCATCAGCTCAAACACATCGGCAGTCGACTTCACGCGATCACGAACGAGTTTGAAAAGTCTGGCAGTGCGCACCTTGGGTATCTCACAAAGCAGGTGATAGCGCAGGAACTCTGGAAAACGTTCCTGGCGGACAATGCCTATCAGCCCCCGCCAGCGTCTTTGCAAGGCCACCAAATCAGCCTGGACCTTGACACGGGAGAAGAAATAGTTCTTCAGAAGGTCCGTAACCGTGAGTTCAAGGCCGCGGGCGTTCAGCGTCTCGAACACCGTGTAGGCATTGAGTTCGTCGTCCACTGTGATCTGAATAAACAGCAGCTTTCTGGCAACCGTGTCATTCAACATCTCGGCGATCTTTTTCCCATCAGCCTGAAACGCCAGGAGGCGGATCTGGGACTGAAACCAAAGGAAACAGTCCCACAGAGCGCGATTCGAATGCGTCAGGGACCGTGGATTTAGAGGTGTTCTCAGCTGAACCAAATAGTCTTGGTAGAAGCCGTCGTCGTTTTCATTCAAGGAGAGTTTGCTGACTTCAACGAGAGACGCAGGGTCTTTTTCCCCGACATATCGATGTCGCAAACCCTGCGCGCGCTCCCGGTTGGCTTCGGGATCTACCTTTGCATCAGCCAGACGCAGGAGGTGGTCCACCACAACCAGCGCGAGGATGGAAAGAGTGGCTATTCTCTGCTGACCGTCAATAATTTTGAATTCCCGGTCATTTACCGCTTCGACGACCAAGGCACCCATGTAATGCCTCTCGTCATCGTCACCGACAAGATCAATGATGTCGTTCCACAAGTCCTCCCACTGCTCAACGCCCCAAGAATAGTCTCGTTGATAAGGAGGGACGCGATAACGCTTGCCATTCCCGATGAGTTCAATCAACGTCTGAGTCTTGGTGTCAAGCAATGCAGCGCGCGCCATTCCAACTCCTCAAATATCAATCTCTACAGAGTCACCATGCATTTCCATGAGTTCACGGCGGGCCGCGGCCTCGCCCTTGCCCATGAGCTTGGTGATCAGGTTTTCAGTCTGCAGGAAGTCCATGCTGCCCAGTTGTACCGGAAGCAGCCGGCGCGTGTCAGGGTTGAGCGTGGTTTCCCACAATTGTTCCGCGCTCATTTCACCCAGGCCCTTGAAGCGGCTGATGGTCCAGGCGCCTTCGCGCACGCCTTCCTTGCGCAATTTGTCCAGAATGGCCGTCAACTCTCCTTCATCCAGCGCGTACACCTTGGACGCAGGCTTTTTGCCACGGGCCGGCGCATCCACCCGGAACAGGGGCGGGCGGGCCACATAGACATGGCCCGCCTCAATGAGCTTGGGGAAATGGCGGAAGAACAGCGTCAGCAGCAGCACCTGGATGTGCGAGCCGTCCACGTCGGCGTCTGACAGGATGCAGACCTTGCCGTAGCGCAGGCCGCTCAGGTCGGGCGTGTCGTTGGGGCCATGCGGGTCCACGCCGATGGCCACGGCAATGTCGTGGATTTCGGTATTGGCAAACAGCCGGTCGCGCTCCACCTCCCAGGTGTTCAGCACCTTGCCGCGAAGCGGCAGCACAGCCTGGCATTCCTTGTCGCGACCCATCTTGGCGCTGCCGCCGGCCGAGTCCCCCTCGACCAGGAACACCTCGTTGTGGCTCACGTCGCGGCTTTCGCAATCGGTCAGCTTGCCGGGCAACACGGCCACGCCCGAGCCCTTGCGCTTTTCAACTTTCTGCCCGGCCTTTTGCCGGGTCTGGGCGGCCTTGATGGCGAGCTCGGCCAGCTTCTTGCCGTAGTCCACATGCTGGTTCAGCCACAGCTCCAGCGCCGGGCGTACAAAGCTGGACACCAGCCGCACCGCGTCGCGTGAATTGAGCCGTTCCTTGATCTGGCCCTGGAACTGCGGGTCCAGCACCTTGGCACTGAGCACATAGCTGGCGCGGGCAAACACGTCTTCGGGCAGCAGCTTCACGCCCTTGGGCAGCAACGAATGCAACTCAATGAAGCTCTTGACGGCATTGAACAGGCCGTCGCGCAGGCCGGCCTCGTGCGTGCCGCCGGCGCTGGTGGGGATGAGGTTGACGTAGCTTTCGCGCACCGGCTGGCCGTCTTCGGTGAAGGCCACGCACCACGACGCGCCCTCGCCTTCGGCGAAGTTGTCTTTTTCGTTGACGGCCTTGTCGGCAAAGCCTTCGCCTTCAAACAGCGGAATGACCGGGTCGGCCGTCAGCGTCTGCATCAAATAGTCGCGCAGGCCGCCCTTGTAGGCCCAGGTCTGCGTGTCCCTGGTCTTCTCGTTCACCAGTGTGACGGTCACGCCGGGCATCAGCACCGCCTTGCTGCGCAGCAGATGCGTCAGCTCGGCCATGGGCAAGGCGGCCGATTCAAAGTATTTGGGGTCGGGCCAGACGCGCACCGAGGTGCCCTGCCTGCGGTCGCCCTCGCCGGCCTTGCGCACCGCCAGGGGTTCGGTCACGTCGCCGGCTTCAAACGCCAGGCGGGCCACGTGGCCGTCGCGCCAGCTGGTGGCCTCCAGCCGTTTGGCCAGGGCATTGGTCACCGACACGCCCACGCCGTGCAGGCCGCCCGAGAAGCTGTACGCGCCGCCCTTGCCCTTGTCGAACTTGCCGCCGGCGTGCAGCCGGGTGAACACCAGTTCGATCACCGGCGCCTTTTCCTCCGGGTGCAGGCCGTAGGGGATGCCGCGGCCATCGTCTTCAATGCTGGTGGAGCCGTCGGTGTGCAGCGTGACCTTGATCTTGCGGCCGTGGCCCGCCAGCGCCTCGTCGGCCGAATTGTCCAGCACCTCCTGGAGGATGTGCAGCGGGTTGTCGGTGCGCGTGTACATGCCCGGGCGCTGCTTCACGGGCTCCAGGCCCTTGAGCACGCGGATCGAGCCCTCGGAGTAGTCAGAAAGTGGTTTGGTTGCCATGGGAGGGGGGATTGTAGACCTGTATGAACGTCCAGTTTTCAGGCCCTGCCTTGCCATTCTTGCAGCGACGGCATCAATCCGCTGAAAAGCTTTCAAGAGTCAGTGCGCACGGCTTTCGGTACATTCACCGGAATGACAATTCACAACAGATCCCTCTCGATGGCCCAGGTGCTGATCTGCGGCGCGGCCATCGTCACGCTGTCCATGGGTGTGCGCCACGGCTTTGGCCTGTGGCTGCAGCCCATCACCCAAGCCCAGAACTGGTCGCGTGAGACCTTTGCCTTTGCCATTGCCATCCAGAACCTGGCCTGGGGCGTGTTCGGCGTGTTTGCCGGCATGGCGTCTGACCGGTTTGGCGCGTTCCGGGTGCTGATCCTGGGCAGCCTGCTGTATGCCGCGGGCCTGGCCGGCATGGCGCTGAGCACCACACCGCTGTCGTTCACGCTGACCGCCGGCGTGCTGCTGGGCGCGGCGCAGGCCGGCACCACCTACGCCGTGGTGTACGGCGTGATCGGCCGCCAGATCGACCCGGCCAAACGGTCCTGGGCCATGGGGGTGGCCGCCGCCGCAGGGTCGTTCGGCCAGTTCCTGATGGTGCCGGTCGAGGGCTTTCTGATCAGCAGCCTGGGCTGGAAGGAGGCCCTGCTGGCGCTGAGCCTGTTTGTGCTGCTGATCAGCCCGCTGGCGCTGGGCCTGCGCGAACCAGGCTTCACGGGCGGCGCCGCGCCGCACCGCGACCAGTCGATCGGCCAGGCCTTGCGGGAAGCGTTCAAGTACCCGAGCTTCCAGCTGCTGATGGCGGGGTATTTTGTCTGCGGCTTCCAGGTGGTGTTCATCGGCGTGCACATGCCCAGCTACCTCAAGGACAAGGGCCTGTCGCCCATGGTGGCCAGCTACGCGCTGGCGCTGATCGGCCTGTTCAATGTGTTTGGCACCTACATTGCCGGCTCGCTGGGCCAGCGGCTGGCCAAGCGCAAGATCCTGGCATTCATCTATTTCGCTCGGGCCGTGGCCATTGCGGTGTTCCTGGTGGTGCCGCTGTCGCCGCTGTCGGTGTATGTGTTTGCCAGCGTCATGGGCCTGCTGTGGCTGTCCACGGTACCGCCCACCAATGCCACGGTGGCGCAGATTTTTGGCGTGGCCCACCTGTCCATGCTGGGCGGGTTCGTGTTCTTCAGCCACCAGATCGGCTCGTTCATGGGCGTGTGGCTGGGCGGCTACCTGTACGACCGCACCGGCAGCTATGACATCGTCTGGTACATCGCCATTGCGCTGGGGATTTTTGCGGCGCTGGTCAATTTGCCCGTCAAAGAAGCTCCCATTCATCGCGGGGCTCCGCAGGCAGCATGAAAAGCCTGCGCAAGCCCCTGACATACGCCGCCGCTGTGCTGGCGTTGCTGGGGGTGTTTGCCCTGTACACGCAGCCTGATTTCATGGTCACACTGGCCGACCAACTCTGGGCCTGCTTCTGACTTTCATGAAAACCATCGTCATTACCGGTGCCTCCGACGGGATTGGCGCCGAAATCGCGCGCCAGCTGGCGGCGCGCCACAAACAGGACGCAGCGCTGGTGCTGGCCGCGCGCAATGAGGCTGCGCTGGAGGCCGTGGCCGTCCAGTGCCACAGCCTCGGCGCGCAGGCGCTGGTGGTGCGCACCGATGTGTCGGACGCCGCGCAATGCCGCGCGCTGGTTGACGCAGCCGTCAGGCACTTTGGCGGTATCCACGCACTGATCAACAACGCCGGCATGTCCGCCCAGGCCCTGCTGGAAGAGGTCAAGGCCGATGACCTGGCCTGGTACGAAGACCTGATGCGCATCAACCTCTGGGGCAGCGTGTGGTGCACCCATGCCGCCCTGCCCTACCTGAAGGCATCGCGCGGGCACATCGTGGCGGTGTCGTCGCTGGCCGGGCTGGTGGGCGTGCCGGGGCGCACGGCCTACAGCGCCACCAAGTTCGCCATGACGGGCTTTTTTGAAGCGCTGCGCGCTGAGCTCAAGAACGCAGGCGTCAGCGTCACCACCGCCTACCCCGGCGTGGTAGCCACCCAGATCCGCTACCGCGGCTTCAATGCCGCCGGCCAGGCGGCCGGGCGCAGCGGCCTGAAGGAAGACGACGCCATGAGCGTGGAGGAATGCGCGCGCCTCATCATCGACGGCATGGAAAGCCGCCAGCGCGAGGTTGTGATGACCTTCAAGGGCAAGCTGGGCCGCTGGCTCAAGCTGCTGGCGCCAGGCGTGGTGGAAAACCTGGCCCTGGCTGCCCTCAAAGACGACGTCAAACCCAAATGACCCACGCCACGCAGGAGGCGTCGGCCTGGGTGCGGCGCTGGTCGCACCTGGTGCTGCCCGGCGGCACGGTGCTGGACGTGGCCTGTGGCACAGGCCGGCACATGCGCTGGTTTGCCCGCCGCGGGCACCGTGTGACCGGCGTGGACCGCTCGCCAGAGGCGCTGGCCGAAGCCGCCCAGGCCGGCGAGGTGGTGCAGGCCGACATCGAGAACGGCCCCTGGCCGTTTACCGGACGCCTGTTTGACGGCGTGGTCGTCACCCACTATCTGTGGCGGCCGTTGCTGCCGACCATCGTGGCGGCGGTGGCGCCTGGCGGCGTGCTGATTTACGAAACCTTTGCCGCGGGCAACGAAACCGTGGGCAAACCATCGCGGGCCGATTTCCTGCTGCGCCCGGGCGAACTGCTGCAGGCCTGCGGCGCTTTGCGCGTGGTGGCGTATGAGGACGGCTTTGCGGACAACCCGGCACGTTTCGTCCAGCGCATCGCCGCCGTTCGCGAGCAGCCCGGCACGCAGCCGGCGCGCTACCCGCTCTAGGTAGAATGCCCTTTTCCCGTTCAAAACTGCGGACATGACACCGATTACAGGCAGCATCGTGGCGCTCGTCACCCCGATGCATGAAGACGGCAGCGTGGACTACCCCACCCTGCGCAAGCTGATTGACTGGCACATCGCCGAAGGCACCGACTGCATAGGCGTGGTCGGCACCACGGGTGAATCACCCACGGTCAATGTGCAGGAGCACTGCGAAATCATCCGCGTGTCGGTCGAGCAGGCCAACAAGCGCGTGCCCATCATGGCCGGCTGCGGCGCCAACTCCACCGCCGAAGCCATTGAGCTCGCGAAGTTCGCCAAAACGGTGGGCGCCGATTGCCAGCTGCAGGTCGTGCCCTACTACAACAAGCCCACGCAGGAAGGCCAGTACCAGCACTTCAAGGCCATCGCCGAGGCCGTGGGTGACCTGCCCACCATCCTGTACAACGTCCCCGGGCGTACCGTGGCTGATATGGCGCACGACACCGTGCTGCGCCTGGCCCAGGTACCCGGCATCGTCGGCATCAAGGAAGCCACCGGCAACATCGAACGCGCGCAGTGGCTCATCCGTGAAGTGCCCAAGGACTTTGCCATTTATTCGGGCGACGATCCCACCGCCGTGGCGCTCATGCTGTGCGGCGGCCAGGGCAACGTGAGCGTGACCGCCAACATCGCGCCGCGCCTGATGCATGAGCTGTGCGTGGCCGCCATCGCCGGCGACGCAAAGCGCGCCATGGACATCCAGTTCAGGCTGATGCCGGTGCACAAGCACCTGTTCGTGGAAGCCAACCCCATTCCGCTCAAGTGGGCCATGGCCCGCATGGGCCTGTGCGGCGGCACCATGCGCCTGCCCATGACGCCGCTGGCAGCGTCCAATGAAGCGGTGGTCGAAGGCGCTTTGCGCGCCAGCGGCCTGCTGGCGGCCTAGATTCAAGAGGAACCATACGTGAAACACATTGCACGAATCGGGCTGCTGGGCCTGTCCATCACGCTGGCGGGCTGCAGCGTCCTCGAAGCCGACAAGATCGACTACAAAAGCGCCAGCCGCGGCACCTCGCTGGAAATCCCGCCGGACCTCACCCAGCTGTCGCGCGATACGCGCTATGTGGTGCCCGGCGGCGCCGTTACCGCCAGCAGCTTCCAGGCCGGCCAGGCCGTGCCGGGTGCGCCCACCGCCGCGTCCACGCTGGGCGATGTGCGTATCGAACGCGCGGGCAACACCCGCTGGCTGGTGGTCAGCCGCCCGGCGGACCAGCTGTGGGGGCCTGTTCGCGAGTTCTGGCAGGAGAACGGCTTCCTGTTGACGCTGGACCAGGCCAACCTGGGCATCATGGAAACCGACTGGGCCGAGAACCGCGCCAAGCTTCCGCAGGACTTCATCCGCAACGCGCTGGGCAAGGTGTTTGATTCGCTGTATTCCACCGGCGAGCGCGACCGCTTTCGCACCCGGCTGGAGCGCAACGCCGCAGGCGGCACCGAGATCTACATCAGCCACCGGGGCATGATCGAGGTCTACAACACCACCCAGAAAGACCAGACCATCTGGCAGCCCCGCCCGACCGACCCCGAACTGGAGGCCGAATTCCTGCGTCGGCTGATGGTGCGTCTGGGCACGCCTGCGGAACAGTCGCGCGCCCTGGTAGCTGCCGGCGCAACCGTGCGGCCCACGTCTCGCGTGGCCACGGTGGGCAACCAGCCGGTTGTACAGATCGATGAAGGCTTTGACCGTGCCTGGCGCCGTGTGGGCCTGACGCTGGACCGCACCGGCTTTACCGTTGAGGACCGCGACCGCAGCCAGGGCACGTACTTCGTGCGCTATGTGGAGCCGAACCCGGACAAGAAGGAGCCCGGATTCTTCGGCAAGCTGTTCGGCCCCTCAACCCCCACGGCAGCGCCGCTGAAGTTCCGCATCAGCGTGAAGAGCCAGGGCGAGTCCACCACGGTGTCGGTGCTCAACGCAGCGGGCGCCCCGGAAACGTCGGCCAACGCGCAACGCATCGTGAACGTGATCGCTGACGACCTCAAGTAAGAAGTCAAGCAAGCCTTGCGTGCCCCCATGCCGAGCCAGCCGTGTTGAGGTTCCGCAGCCTGGGCAGCGGCAGCACCGGCAACGCTACCGTCGTTGAAGCCGGCAACGGCCTGCAGACCACCCGCGTGCTGGTGGATTGCGGCCTGGGGCAAAAGCACCTGGAGGCACGGCTGGCCGCCGCCGGGCTGGCGCCCGGCGACATCGACGCCATCTTCATCACCCACGAGCATGCCGACCACATTGGCTGTGCCCGCGCCTGGGCGTTGCGCTGGCGCATCCCGGTGTGGATGAGCCAGGGCACCTGCGCCGCCATCGGTTCACCCGATTTCGACGGCCTGCTGCATCTGGCGCGCGACTCGCAGCGTATCGAGTTGGGCGAACTGCAGTTGTTGCCGTTCACCGTGCCCCACGATGCCCGCGAGCCGCTGCAACTGGTATGCACCGACGGCGCGGCACGGCTGGGCCTGCTGACCGATCTGGGCCACGCCAGCGCCTACGTGCTGGAGCGCCTGACCGGCTGCCATGCGCTGCTGCTGGAGTGCAACCATGACCCGGACCTGCTGGCTACCGGCAGCTACCCGCCGTTTCTGAAACGGCGCGTGGGCGGGTTGTGGGGACACCTGGCCAACGACGCAGCCGCGCAGGTCGCGCTGGCTGTGCACCACGGCGGCCTCAAGCAGGTGGTGGCTGCCCATCTGAGCGAACAGAACAACCGGCCCGAGCTGGCGCGGCGCGCCGTGGCGCAGGCGCTGGGCTGCGCGGACGCCGACATCGCCGTGGCGGACGCCGCTGGCAGCGGCGGCTGGTTCAGTGCCTGAGCCAGCCGCCGCGCACGCAAAAAAAAGCCACCCGGAGGTGGCTTCTTGAGGAATCGCTGAAACGATTACTTCTTGGGAGCAGCAGCTTCCGCAGCCTTCTTGGCGGCTTCAGCGGCAGCGTCAGCAGCCGGGGCAGCCGCAGCCGCAGCGGCGGGAGCAGAAGCGGCGGCTGCAGCAGCGGGAGCAGCGCCAGAAGCAGCAGCTTCGGGAGCGGGAGCCGGCGCGGGAGCGGGAGCGGGTGCGGGAGCAGCGGCGGGTGCCGGAGCGGGCGCGGGCGCCGGCTCTTCCTTCTTGCCACAGGCAGCCAGGGCAGCGGCGGCAATCAGGGTCGCCAGTACAAGCGATTTCTTCATTTCAGGTTTCCTTGGGTTAGCGATTGGAACGATTTCCGGAAATAGTCACGGCAACGCTGTGGGTTGCTCAGACTGAACGGCAAGGACTCGAGCTCTTGTCGTTCAGCCTTAGATTATATGCTTGAAGTGCGCAAGCCTTGCAAACCCTGACGACGCGGCCCAGCCTACAAGCCCAATGTGGTAGCAGGGAACGCCGGGCTGCTCCTGCCCAGCCACTCCTGCAGCGACTCGCGCAGCGCAAGCCGGCGCTCGGGCTCTGCCCCGCTGTAGCCGTTGCAACGCTGCGGGTCCAGCCGGTGCATCACCCAGCCCGGGCTCCAGATGGCGCTGGGCAGCTCAAGCGGGTCGGCCGCTGCGCAGGCGCGCGCCTCGATGATGTGGCTCCAGGTGCCGCGCCAGGCCACAAAGCGGGCGTGGCGGCGCACCACGTCGTCATAGCGCTTGGCCAGCAGCGTGACCTGGCGGCCGGTTCTGGACCAGTCCTGCAGCGACTGCGCGACGGCACGCTCGCCCAAAGGCCAGTCCGCAAAGCTTGCGTCGCACAGGATGATCTCGCGCCAGCCCTCGCGCGCGGCACAGGCCAGCGCATCGCGCACCAGCTGCTGGAACGCCAGGCGGCCCTCAAAGCGGCCTGACGGCAGCGCCGGCCACTCAGGCAGCGGGGAGTTCATGCCGCTGCGCCCGTGGCCTCATGCAGCCAGCCGGATTCGCACCAGTCGCGCAGCAGGCTGCGGGCATCGTCGCTCGCGGCGGCCACCTGGGCAGCGCTGAGCGCCCGGCTGTCGGCCAGCGCGCGCATCAGCGTCGCATCGCGCCCCGCCGCGCGGTAGCTTTCGCCGTTGATGAAGATGTGCCGCGCGTCATGCATCATGCGCGTGCGCCTGTCCAGCACCACGCCGCGCAGGGTGCGTGGCGCATGGCCGGCATCGAACCAGACGCTGGCCTTGGGCTCGGTCAGGTATTCGCCCAGCACGCGCGCCATGGCCTGCGGGTCCCGCAGCGCGGCCTGCACGGCGTCGCGGGCAAAGCCGGCCAGTGCTTCAGGCACGCCGCCGGGGTTGGGCACGGCCGCCTGCCGCGGGTCGCGGTACAGGGCGTCGCCTGCCGCTTCCTCGGCGTCCTCCGCCAGGCGCTGGATCAGCTCGCGCGCGAGTTCGCCGCGCGCCGGCGAGCGAAAGCCGATCGAATACGTCTGGCATTCGCCCTCGGCGATGCCGTCGTGCGCATAGCGCGGCGGCAGGTACAGCATGTCCCCCGGCTCCAGCACGAACTCCTGCTCGGGCTCGAAATGAGCCAGGATTTTCAGCGGCACGCCCTCTTGCAGCGTCAGGTCCTTCTGCCGGCCAATGCGCCAGCGCCGCCGCCCGTGCGCCTGCAGCAGGAACACGTCGTAGCTGTCAAAGTGCGGGCCCACGCCGCCCTGGTCGGAGGCGTAGCTGATCATGAGGTCGTCCAGCCGCGCGTCCGGCACAAAACGGAACTGCTGCATGAGGTGGTGTACCCCATCGTCGTGCAGGTCCACACCCTGCACCAGCAGCGTCCAGCCCGGCTTGCCCAGCGCGGGCAGCGCCCGCCGCGCGAACGGGCCGCGGCGCATCTGCCAACCCTGCTTGCCCGTGCCCTGCACCACCAGGCGCGACTCCACGTCGGCGCTCTGCGCCAGCGCAAACAGCTGCGTGCGCGTCAGCGCAGGCATGAAACCGGCAATGGCCTGGCGCACCAGCAGTGGCTTTTTCTGCCAGTGGCGCTGCATGAATTTCGCGGGGGTCAGGCCGCCGAGCAGCGCGAGGGGGGTGTGGATGTCCATGGGACAATTCTGCCAATGAATACGATTCCTGAAATTACACCCCAATGCGTGGTCGCGCTGACCTGGACGCTCAAGGACACCCTGGGCGAAGTGCTGGACGTGCTGGACGAGCCGGTCGAATTCCTGGTGGGCGGTGATGACCTGTTCGACAAGATCGAACAGGCGCTGCAGGGCCACGGCAAGGGCGCCAGGCTGGACCTGCACCTGGAGCCCGAAGAAGCGTTTGGCGATTATCGCGAAGAGCTGGTGTTCCTGGAGCCGCGCGGGCTGTTTCCCGCCGAGCTGGAGGAAGGCATGACCTTCGAAGGCCTGCCCGAGGGCAGCAACCCGGACGCCGCGCGCGACGTGCTGTACACCGTCACCGAGATTTACCCCGAGCATGTGGTGCTGGACGGCAACCACCCGTTGGCGGGGATTGCCATCCGCCTGAGCCTGCGCGTGGAAGGCGTGCGCGAAGCCACCGAAGAAGAAATCGGCCGCGGCTCCGCCGGGACCGGCTTCTTCAAGGTGCAGCCTCAGGCGCCGGGCAACGACCTGCTTCACTAGCTGCCGCTGCCCGAGCGCCGGGATCAGGCGCGGTAGATCTGCCCGTTTTCCACCCGCACGCGCTCGCCCACGCGCAGGTCGGTGCTGCCCACGTCATAGGTGCGCCAGGCGCCGCCATCGGTTTGCAGCGTGATGCGGTACACCGCACCGGCCGTGCCGGGGTTGCGTCCGCGGTCCACGCGGTTGCCCACCACGGCGCCGCCCAGGGCACCCAGCACAGTGGCGGCCGCGCGGCCGCCGCCCGAGCCGATCTGGTTGCCGATCACCGCGCCGGCCACGCCGCCGATGATGGTGCCGGCCGTGCCCTGATTGGCCGGGGCGCCGCTGTTGAGCACTTCAACATTGGTGATGCGGCCGTACTCGATGTAGGCCACGGGCTGGTTGGGGCTGGACGGGTAGCTGGCCGCCGGCGGCGTGTTGGCCGCGGGGTAGTTGTTGGCGCCGTAGGGGTCGGCCGTGCCGCAGGCCGTGAGGACGGCGGCAGCGGTCACCGCGGTGGCGACGGACATGAGTCGTGCAGTGATGCGCATGGGAATCTCCTTGTTCTGGAGCCCCCATTAAGGAAGGTCTGAACAAGTCCACCGATTCTGCCGCCGTGCGTTGAATGACGCAAAGGAGCACGCGATGAGTCAGATCAGTTTTGCGGACGCGGAGTACGCCGGCAAGCGGAAGAAGACCCGGCGCGAGG
>JBFWUB010000018.1:0-83595 GCA_050247515.1 Ramlibacter sp.
GGACAAAAGCGGTGCGGTTTGCGCTGCAAGGCGCGCTAAACCCAGCGCGATCTGGCTGCGCGCGTCGCGTTCGTTTCACTCGTCGAGTGTCGTGCGATGAATTCACGACTTAATCAGACCTTCCCTATGTCAGGGACAGCGTCAATCCGGTGCTGCTGGCGAGCTTATTAGGCATCAACCTTATCGATGGGGATGGCGGCAAAGGCTCGTTAAAAGGACCAATCTGGTCGTCCACAAATAAGCTCTCGAGCGTCGAGAACGCCTTTGGGCACTGGAGCAAGCATCGTGCAGAGTTTCCAGAGTTGGCGAACTCAAAACAGTATGTCGAAGCTGCCCATGATTTGGCGAAAAATCCACCCGCAAGCGCATTGATAAAGCAACGCGGCGCGGAGACCTTGATCTACGATCAAAAAACAAACACCTTCTTGGTAAAAGGCGCCGACGGCGCGCCGAAGACCATGTTCAGGCCAACCGATGGCATCAATTATTGGAACAAGCAATGAACGAATCTTCTAAGCAGTCATATATGTGTCCTTGCTGCACCGAGTACACGTTGAGCGAGGTGGGTCACTATGAAATTTGCGACGTGTGTGGTTGGGAGGACGATCCGGTGCAGTCAGCAGATCCCGGATACGCGGGCGGAGCTAACCGCGAGAGCCTCAACGCGGCGAAAAAAAGATGGGCAGAAGAAAAAAATAGCTGACTCTGCAGCACTTTCCGACGACCCGAAACGCGAGCACATCGGGATGAAAGTCAAGTGTCCAGCCCATCGACCCAGCAACCAACCCTGCATGATTTCAAGCCCGCAAATCAGTCCAGCCGTGGGATGGTTGACCGAAATTTTCTCAATCACCCAAATCTGAATTAATCAAGTCTTTGACCTCCCTGCAACTACCGGCCCAGATACACCATCATGAGACTCCTCATCGCCCTCCTCCTCCCCTGGCTGACCTTCTTTACCATCGGCCGCCCGTTCGCCGGCATCTTCTGCCTGATCCTGCAACTCACTGTGATCGGCTGGCTGCCCGCAACCATCTGGGCCGTATATGCGCTCAGCCAGTTCAAGACCGACCAGAAAATCCGCGAGGCACTTGCAGCGCGTGACTGATTCAGGCGCCTGACGCCCGCTTTTCGCGCCCCCCCCCGCAGCCGCACTCCCGCAACTCAATCCCATTCTGATTTTTCAACCGGCTTTCGGCCTGGCCAGCCGAAGGCTGCTCTTTTTTCGGCCAAAAACTTTTTCGGAGGATCAAATTGAATTCCAAACTACTCATTGCATCGCTGTATTCTGCTGTGGCCCTTGCTGCTTGCGGCGGCGGTGGCAGCAGCTCTGACGTCCTTACAGCCGATGTGTCGGCGCCTTCCACACCCGCGCCGGCATCTACGCCAGCACCCGCCGCAGGCGCGACTTTTGACGCGGCGTGCCCCGACGCGGCGCGCAAGATCACCCTGACGAACTCAACGATTTCCGGCGCCAACACGTCGGTGACCAATGACAACGTGACCTTGCGCGTGCGCTTCCCCGCGGGGCCCGCGACCGTCATGGTGTGCCCGCTGGGCTCTGCCACTGCCGGCTTCCCCACCGTGCCCGCCGCGCTGACTGCACTGCTCACCGGCACGCCGGCGGCGGCTGTCGTCGCCACGGGCGAGTTTGCGTCACTGACCAACAAGCAGCTGGACATCAGCTTCGACTTCGGCACCCAGACGGCTGACGCTATCGCCGTGAAGAAGATCGTCGCCTACACCATCGTCAACGGCGCATGGACGCGCACGCCGCTCGTCACCACCTTCGCGGCAGGCAGCACGGCTTCGTCCAGGGTCGTGACGGCGCCGATCGAGCAGGCCGGCTTCTACACCATCGAGTAATTCCACAGGGCCGGGGTCATGCCAGTGATCCCGGCCGTTGCATTTATTTGATCAAGAGTTTTGTATTTCTTTATGAAAAGCTCCAACCTGTTTTCTTTTATCCTCAGAGTACTGGGACATTCGCCACGACATGCGGCGCACAAACCCGACGCCATTGCCACTCCTGAACCATCAGGCAATTTTTTCCCTCCTGAATTCAAGTCATTTCCATTCCGGGAGGGTGATCTTTTGTGCAGTCAGCGAGCGAGCGGACGCTATGTCATCAGCAAGGTCCTCAAGGTCGACAAGGTTCATCTGCGCCTGGGGGACAAGATCAACATACAGAGCACTGTGTTCACTGCTACAGAGCCGGACTTCCTGTTGATCATTGGCAGTGCGTATGGCGAAGACGAATTTGATTCAGTGGATGCGGCCCGGCAGGCGGCTTTGTCTGGTGCCTGGCGTGTGGGTTACGGTCATATCCCCAACCGGCCGTCGGGCGCCGCCGCGGGACAGGAACTCATTGGCCACGAACCAGTGCGAGACGATGAACTGGAAGGCTACCGGCTCTGGCGTACAGAGTTCGATGCGGGACGAGCGGGCATTTTCTGAAGTGGCACCCTGCCCGCCCGCGAAACGCGGACAATCCCCCCATGAACAAGCCCGTAGAAACGGAACTGGACCTTGACCTGGGGTTGGCCTGGCGCAACAGCTTTGCCGCGCTGGGGCCGGACTTTTACACGCCGTTGCAGCCCACGCCTCTGCCCGCCCCGCATTGGGTGGGCACCAATGCGGCGCTGGCCCGTGAGCTGGGGCTGGACGCCGCCTGGCTGGCTTCGCCCGCCGCGCTGGAGGCCTTCACCGGCAACCTGGGCATTGCCGGCACGCAGCCGCTGGCCAGTGTGTACAGCGGTCACCAGTTTGGCGTGTGGGCTGGTCAGCTGGGCGATGGACGCGCCATTTTGCTGGGCGAAGCGCAAACGCCCGCCGGCGCGCAGGAATTCCAGCTCAAGGGCGCGGGCCTGACGCCCTATTCGCGCATGGGCGACGGCCGGGCCGTGCTGCGCTCCAGCATCCGTGAGTTTTTGTGTTCCGAGGCCATGCACGGCCTGGGCATCCCGACCACCCGGGCGCTGTGCGTCACCGGCTCGCCCGCGCCGGTGTACCGTGAAGAAGCCGAGACGGCCGCCGTCGTCACCCGCGTGGCACCCAGCTTCATCCGCTTTGGCCATTTCGAGCACTTTGCCGCGCGCGACCAGATCGGTCCCTTGAGGGTGCTGGCGGACTACGTCATTGATCATTTCTATCCGGAATGCCGCGGCACCGACCGCCTTGACGGCAATGCCTATGCCGCGCTGCTGGAGGCCGTGGCGGCGCGCACCGCGGTCATGGTGGCGCAATGGCAGGCCGTGGGCTTTTGCCACGGCGTCATGAACACCGACAACATGAGCATCCTGGGCCTGACGATTGACTACGGCCCGTTCCAGTTCCTGGACGCCTTCATTCCCGGCCACATCTGCAATCACAGCGACCCGGGAGGCCGCTATGCCTACAACAAGCAGCCCAACATCGCCTACTGGAACCTGTTCTGCCTGGGCCAGGCGCTGCTGCCGCTGATCGGCGAACAGGAACTGGCGCTGGCCGCGCTGGAGCCTTTCAAGGCCGTTTTCCCACGCGAGCTGGAAGCGCACATGCGTGCCAAGCTGGGCCTGGCCACGGCACGCGAAGGCGACCGCGAGCTGATTGAAACCATCCAGAAGCTCATGGCCGCAGGCGCGGTGGACCACACCATCTTCTGGCGCCGCCTGTCGCAGGCGGTGGCGGGCGGTGATTTTGAGCCGGTGCGCGACCTGTTCGCCGACCGCGGCGCGCTGGACGCCTGGCTGGCCACCTACACACCCCGGCTGGCGCATGAACCCACGGGCCAGGCCGCCGGCCTGATGCTGCGCACCAACCCCAAGTACGTGCTGCGCAACCATCTGGGCGAGCAGGCCATCCGTCAGGCGAAACTTGGCGACTTTACCGAGGTCAACACCTTGCTGACGCTGCTGCAGGCCCCATTTGACGAGCATCCGGGGTTCGATGCTTACGCCGGCTTCCCGCCCGACTGGGCATCATCCATAGAAATCAGCTGTTCATCATGAGCTTCAAGATCCAGAAAACCGACGCCGAATGGAAGGCCCTGCTCGCGCAGAAGGGGGCCGAGCCCCTGGCCTTTGACGTGACCCGGCACGAGGCCACCGAGCGTGCCTTCACCGGCAAGTACGCTGACAACAAGGAGCCCGGCACCTACGCCTGCATCTGCTGCGGCAAGCCGCTGTTTGACGCCGCCGCCAAGTACGATTCGGGCACCGGCTGGCCCAGCTACTTCCAGCCGCTGGCGCCCGATGCCGTGGAAACCAAGGTGGACGGCCTGCTGTGGATGAAGCGCACCGAGGTGCACTGCGCCGACTGCGGTGCCCACCTGGGCCATGTGTTCGAGGACGGCCCCGCGCCCACGGGCCTGCGCTACTGCATGAACTCGGCGTCTTTGGACTTCAAGAAACAACAAGCATGAAACTGCTGATCGACTTTTTTCCCATCATCCTGTTCTTTGTCGCGTTCAAGTTCGCCGACATCTACGTGGCCACCGGCGTGGCCATCGTGGCCACCATCGCCCAGATCGCGTACCTGCGGTACAAGGTCGGCAAGGTCGAACCCATGCAGTGGGTCAGCCTGGGCGTGATCGTGCTGTTTGGCGGCGCCACCATCATTGCCCACAACGAAACCTTCATCAAATGGAAGCCCACCGTGTTGTACTGGCTCATGGGCGGCGCGCTTCTGGTGGGCCAGCTGCTGTTCAGGAAGAACCTGCTCAAGTCGCTCATGGGCGCCCAGATGGAGCTGCCCGACGAGGCCTGGCGCGTCATGAACTGGAGCTGGACGGCCTTTTTTGTGGTCATGGGTGTGATCAATCTCTGGGTCGCATACAGCTTTAGTACCGATGCCTGGGTCAATTTCAAGCTGTTTGGCGGGCTGGGTCTGATGGCGGTGTTTGTGGTGGGCCAGGCGCTGTACCTGGGCAAGTACCTCAAATCCGACGACGAACCCGCCGCCGCCCAAGAGGCCGACAAATCATGAGCACGGGCATCACAGCCGCCGACCTGCAGGCGCGGCTGGCGGAACTGTTGGCGCCGACCCGGCTCGAAGTGCTGGACGAAAGCGCCGCGCATGCCGGTCATGCAGGCGCTGACGGCACCGGTTCCGGCACCCATTTCCGGGTGCGGATTGCTTCACCTTTGTTTACCGGAAAACCCCGCGTGGCGCGGCACCGCCTTGTGTATGATGCGCTGCAACTTTTCATTGACCGGGGCGTGCATGCCCTCGCGATCGAAATTCTCTGAACCTCAGGAAACCCCTATGAAGAACCGTTATCTGACCGCTGTCGCAGCGGCTGCCCTGGTCACTGCATTCGCCCTGCCCGCTGCCGCGCAAAACCTCGCCATCGTCAACGGCAAGCCGGTGCCCAAGTCGCGCGCCGACGCGCTGGCCCAGCAGATCGCCAAGTCCGGCCGCCCTGTTACGCCCGAAATGCAGGGCCAGCTCAAGGACGAAGTCATCGCCCGCGAGATCTTCATGCAGGAAGCGCAAAAACTGGGCCTGGACGCCACCGACGACTACAAGAACCAGATGGACCTGGCCCGCCAGACGCTGCTGATCCGCGAGCTGTTTGCCGACTACCAGAAGAAAAACCCGGTGACCGACGCCGACATCAAGGCCGAATACGACAAGTTCGTCGCGGCCAACGGCGGCAAGGAATACCGCGCCCGCCACATCCTGGTGGAAAAGGAAGACGAGGCCAAGGCCATCATCGCCAGCCTGAAAAAGGGCGGCAAGTTTGACGAGATTGCCAAGAAGCAGTCCAAGGACCCGGGCTCCGGCGCCAACGGCGGCGATCTGGACTGGGCCAACGCGGCCAGCTATGTGCCCGAGTTCTCCAGCGCCATGATCAAGCTGAACAAGGGCCAGATCACCGACGCGCCGGTCAAAAGCCAGTTCGGCTTTCACGTGATCCGCCTGGACGACGTGCGCGAAGCCCAGCTGCCCAAGCTGGAAGAAGTCAAGCCGCAGATCGCCCAGCAACTGCAGCAGCAAAAGCTGGCGAAGTTCCAGGACGACCTGCGCGCCAAGGCCAAGATCGAGTAATCCGGACCGTCATGGCGGCCCCCGGATCAAGTCCGGGGCAGGCTTGAGCCGCAACCCCTGTTTCCCACCAAGCGGCCTTCAGGCCGCTTTTTTCATGTAGCCAGCGTCTTGACCGCCAACAGCGCGCCCATCAGCACCGGCTGGTGCAGCATGTACCAGCTCAGGCTCCAGCGGCCCAGCCAGGTCAGTGGTGCAGCGCCTGCCGGCAAGGCAACCGCCACCCAGGCCGGCCGCCGCGCCAGCAGCCATTGCCCGGCCGCCATGCCCCACCACATCACGCCCAGCCAGGGGATCAACGGCACATAGTCTTCGGTGACGGGCTTGCGCCCGATCAGGCCCAGCCAGTTCAGCGCCGGCGTGTTCAGCACGTCGGGCAGAAGGCCCGCGCCATGCAGCTGCCAGGCCATGAATTTGGCGGCAATCGCCAACGCGCCCAGCAGCCACAGCCAGGCGCCCCACCCCGCCGTGAGCCGCACCACGATGAGCATGACGGCGATGCCATGCAGCACCCCGAAGTAAATGAAGCTCCTCGGGTACATGAAGTACGAGCCCGCGGTGACCAGCAGCGCACAGGCGGCCACCTGCGCCCAGCGCTTCCAGAACCGGGCCCAGCTCTGCCCCTGCACCACCGCCACCGCCTGCCCCAGCCCGGCGCAGAACAGGAACAGGCTCACGATGGCGGTGCGCTGCCCCGTCCAGAACGGGTCACGGTAAAAATCTTCTTTCAGCCAGCCGAAGTGGTTGAGGTCAAAGCAGAAATGAAAGACCGTCATCCAGACGATGGCGACCCCACGCAGGGCGTCAATGGCGTCAAGGCGTTGGGCGGTCATGGCGGCAAGTGTAGAGCCCTGCCCTTTAAAATCCGGCCCCATGTCCCTGCTCAGCCACCAGCTGGAATTGCTGGCCCCCGCCCGCGACGCCGACATCGGCATCGAAGCCATCAACCATGGCGCCGACGCCGTGTACATCGGCGGCCCCGGCTTTGGCGCCCGGGCCAGCGCGGGCAACGACCTGCGCAGTATCGAGCGCCTTTGCAGGCATGCCCACCGCTTTGGCAGCCGCATCTTCATCACGCTCAACACCATCCTGCGCGACGACGAGCTGGAGCCCGCGCGCCAGATGGCCTGGGATGTGTACAACGCCGGCGCCGACGTGCTGATCGTGCAGGACATGGGCCTGCTGGAGATCGACCTGCCGCCCATCCAGCTGCATGCCAGCACGCAGACGGACATCCGCACCGTGGACAAGGCCCGCTTTCTGCAGGACGCGGGTTTCTCGCAGATCGTGCTGGCGCGCGAGCTGACCATCGAGCAGATCCGCGAGATCCACGGCGCGCTGGATGCCGAGCGCTGCAAGCTGGAGTTTTTCGTGCACGGCGCACTGTGCGTGGCCTACAGCGGCCAGTGTTTCATCAGCCATGCCCACACCGGGCGCAGCGCCAACCGGGGCGACTGCTCCCAGGCCTGCCGCCTGCCCTACGAGGTGATCGACAGCCAGGGCCGCATCGTCGCCCACGAAAAGCACGTGCTGTCCATGAAGGACAACAACCAGAGCGCCAACATGGCCGCGCTGATTGACGCCGGGGTGCGCAGCTTCAAGATCGAGGGCCGCTACAAGGACATGGCCTACGTCAAGAACATCACGGCCCATTACCGCAAGCTGATCGACGAAGTGATCGAATCGCGCGAAGGCTCTGCCGCTCCCCTGGCACGCGCCTCCAGCGGTCGCACCACCTTCACCTTCACGCCCGACCCCAACCAGAACTTCAACCGCGAGTTCACCGACTATTTCGTCAACGGCCGCAAGGACGACATCGGCGCCTTTGACACCCCCAAGAACCCCGGCCAGGCCATAGCCTGGGTCAGCAAGGTGGGCACCGATTGGGTGGAGCTGGAGTGCAGCGACCCGGCCACCGTGCTGCACAACGGCGACGGCCTGTGCTACTACGACCTGCAAAAGGAGCTGGTCGGCCTGGCCATCAACCGCGCCGAGCCGGCGGGCGCCAACGGGCAGGCCAAAGGCCACTGGCGCGTGTACCCCAAGGACCCGGTCGCCGGCCTGAAGGACCTGCGCCGCGGCACGCAGATCAACCGCAACCGCGACATGGACTGGGTGCGCACGCTGGACAAAAAGTCCAGCGACCGGCGCATCGGTGTATGGGCCACGCTGGCTGAGACAGCCGACGGCCTGGCCCTGGCGCTGACCGACGAAGACGGCTACACCGGCACGGCCGAAGTGGCCCAGGCCCTGCAGCCCGCGCGCGACCCGGCCACAGCCAGGGCCAGCCTGCGCGAGCACCTGGCACGCTTTGGCGGCACGATCTTCGAGCCGCTGGACATCCAGCTGGACCTGACGCAACCCTGGTTTGTGCCCGCCTCCGTGCTCAACCCGCTGCGCCGCGACGCCGTGGCCGCGCTGGAGGCGGCGCGCGCGGCCGGCTACCAGCGCCCGCTACGGGCATTGCCCGTGGAACCGCCCGTGCCCTACCCCGAAGACACCCTGACCTACCTGGCCAATGTGTTCAACAGCAAGGCACACGATTTCTATGCCCGGCACGGCGTGAAGGTGATTGGCGCGGCCTACGAAAGCCATGAGGAAGAAGGCGAAGTCAGCCTGATGATCACCAAGCACTGCGTGCGCTGGTCCATGAGCCTGTGCCCCAAACAGGCCAAGGGCGTGATCGGCGTCAAGGGCACGATCAAGGCCGAGCCCATGCAGCTCATCAACGGCAAGGAAAAGCTCACCCTGCGCTTTGACTGCAAGCCCTGCGAAATGCACGTGGTGGGCAAGATGAAAAAGTCCGTGATGAACCAGCGCGAGCGAGAGATGGCCGAGGCCACCGCCGTGCCCATGAAGTTCTACCGCACCCGGCCCGCAACCCCGGACGGCCGCGTCTGACGCCGGCGTGCGGGCCGTTCAGCCCGCAGGCCCCCCAGGGCGCGGCGCCTTGGGGTGCTCGTGGTCACCGGGCGTGGGAACGCCCGGCTCGGGCGTCGGCGGGGCTGGCGGCGGCGGCGTTGACATGGTTCACTCCTTTTGCAGCGACATCACGCGGCGCTTTGGCCGGGGGGTGTTGCAAACGCTTCAACCCGACGTGTCGCAGAACGTCAGCCGGTTGCCAAACGGATCGGTGATGCGCATGTCCCGCCCCCAGGGCATGGCCTCAATGCCCGGTCGGGCGTACATGTAGTTCCTGGCCAGCAGTTCCTGCTGGTACGCTTCAAGCGCTTCGGTTTCAATGCGCACGGCCGCGCCGGGGCTGCCGTCGCCATGGTGGGCCGACAGGTGCAGCACGCAGCCGGCGCGCGACACCTGCATGTACAGCGGCAAGCCGGGCTCAAACCGGTGTTCCCAGTCCAGCGCAAAGCCCAGAAAGTCGATATAGAACTCGCGGGCGCGGGCCTCGTCGAAGATGCGCAGGATGGGCGTGATTCGGGTGAATTGCATGGCGCTAACGCATCAGTGTCGATTTGCCAAACAGGCTGGCCACCAGGTCCACCGCCAGCTGCGCGGTGCGGTTGCGCGTGTCCATGGCGGGGTTGACTTCCACCACGTCCAGCGAGCGCAGCCGGCCGGTGTCGGCAATCATTTCCATGCACAGCTGCATTTCGCGGTAGGTGGGGCCGCCGGGCACGGCCGTGCCCACGCCGGGCGCGTCACCCGGGTCCAGGCAGTCCACGTCAAAGCTCACGTGAAGGTGGGTGTCGTCGTCCACGTCCTGCAGCACCTCGGTCATGGTGTTGCGCATGCCGTGCTCGTCCAGGTGGCGCATGTCAAACACCTGCAGGCCCAGCTGGCGGATCGCGCGGCGCTCGGCGGCGTCCACCGAGCGGATACCCACAAAATCAATCGCATCGGCGCAGATGGCCGCGCGTTCGCCGCTCCAGCCCGTGAGCGCCGGCGGACCATGGCCCAGCAGGCACGACACCGGCATGCCGTGCAGGTTGCCGCTTTCGCTGCTGTCCGTGGTGTTGACGTCGGCATGGGCGTCCAGCCAGATCACGCGCAGCAGCTTGCCGTGGGCCCGGCAATGGCGCGCCACGGCGCTGATCGAGCCGATGGCCAGGCTGTGATCACCGCCCATGAGCAACGGCACCGCGCCCGCGCCCAGCGCCAGCGTCACGGTGTCGTCAATCGCGCGGTTCCAGCCCGTGACCTCGTCCAGGCCGCGCGCGGTGGCGGCCACCTCCGGCGGCACCGCGCCAGGCGCGGGCATCGGCAGGTTGCCCCAGTCTTCCACCTCCACGTCCTGCGCGCGCAGGGCCTGCGCCAGTCCGGCCACGCGCAAGGCATCGGGCCCCATGCGGCAGCCCGGCACACTGGCACCCACGTCCGCCGGCGCGCCAATCAGCACCACCTTGGTCATCTGCACCCTCTAGTCAATCAATTTCGCGGCCGTTCAGCAGGCGCCGCAGGCCTTCGGATTCCTGCAGCATCGTCGGCGCGGACTCTTCATAGCCCTCGACCAGCCATTGTGTGGCTTCATGCACGTCGGCAAACACGCGCAGGCGCACCCCCATCTGCTGGGCGGCGCCTTCGCTGCGGCGGGTGATGCGCTGCGCCGGTACCACCGAGGCCAGCCGGTCCAGGTGCGCCAGGCTGCGACCGACCAGTTCGCCCAGGAACACCTGTTCTTCAGGCGCCAGCTCGTCCTGCACCGCGCGCAGGTCAAACAGCGCGTTGCGGTCCGACCAGAAAATGGTTTCGGCCTCAACCGTGTCAACCAGCGCAATGAAGTTGGGCATGGAAGCCGTTCCCTCCATTGAGAACTTCACGTACTCGGGGTGGCGGTCGATGCGGATATCGAACGGCATGCTTGCCTTCGGTTGCGGAGGTACGCCATGCTAGTGCGGATTGAGGCGGCCGGGGTGTGAAGGATTCACGTCAGCGCACGCTGCCCCGGTAGGCATGCCAGCTGGCATGCCCCAGCCACGGCCCGACCAGCAACACGCCCAGCGCCCAGGGCAGCGCCATGGCCGCCAGCAGCAGCGCGACGATCAGCCCACCCCACAGCAGCAGCACGCCAGGGTGGCCCAGCACCACCTGGATGCTGGTCAGGCCGGCCGTGATGGCGTCGGTGTCGCGGTCCAGGATCATGGGGATGGACACCACGCAGGTGGAAAACACCAGCGCCGCAAACACACCGCCCACCACCGAATACACCGCCACGAATTCCCGGTTTTCGGGGTTGAAAATGGCCTGCACCACGCCCGTGGTGGATGGCATGCCGGTGTTGAAGAACACCGCAAACACCACCAGCGACGCCCGGCCCCACAGCAGCTCCAGCACCACCAGCACCAGGACCAGCATGCCCATGCTGCCCAGGTGGGTGTCCCAGCAGGTCAGTGACGCGCCCAGGTCCTGGGGCTGGCCGGCGGCGCGGCGGCGGCTGGATTCATACAACCCCATGGCCAGGAACGGCCCCACCAGGAAGCAGCCCGACACAAATGACATGGTGTATTCGGGCAGGCTGCGGAACACCGCGCCCAGCACCACGGCCATGAGCCAGAAGCACACGCCAAACACCAGCGACACGCGCCAGGCGGCGGCCAGGTCACGGGCACCGGCGGCCAGCCAGGTGAACGGGTCGCGCCAGCGCAGCGCGTGCAGCCGGCTGTCGGCCTGCGGGCCGGAAGGCAAGGGGTTGGAGGTGGCGTTCATGGTTGATCGTGCAGGGACAGCGGCGATCTTGCCGACCCGCACCAATACGTCAATCGGTGCTTGCCAGCAGGCCCAGGTCACACCACATGTGCACCTTGTTGACAAAGCCGCCATCCACCGCCACCGCGCGCGGTTCCACGCCGAAAGCCTTGAACCCGCAGCGCTCGTACAGGCGCTGGGCGGCGGTGTTGCCCTGGGTGACCGTCAGCAGCACCTGGCGGACGCCCGGGCGCTGGCGGGCCTGGGCCAGAGCCGCCAACACCAGCTGGCGCCCGATGCCGGCCCCGCGTTGCACTGGCGGTACATACATGCCAAACAATGTGGCCTTGTGGCGGGCCTTGTCGCGGGTATCGAACGACAGGCCGGCGGCGCCAGCCAGGGTATCGCCGGTGAATGCACCCAGCACCCAATCCGCAGCCTGCGCGTCGGTGGACAGGCGGGCCTGCCACCAGGCCAGCGGCAGGGCTTCGCGCTCGGCCACGCTGGAGGTGAACGCGTCGGGGTGGCGGGCGTAGGCGTCCAGCATCAGCGCACGGTAGGCCTCGGCATGGCCGGGCTGCAGGCGCTGGATGGACGCCACGCCGCTTAGCCCACCCAGCGCCGGGCGTTGTGCCAGATCTGCATCCAGGGGCTGTGGGCGCTCTTGTCGCCCGGTGTCCAGCTCATCTGGATGTTGCGAAACACGCGCTCGGGGTGTGGCATGAGCGCGGTAAAGCGGCCGTCGGCCGTGGTCACCGCCGTCAGGCCGCCGGGGCTGCCGTTGGGGTTGAACGGGTAGGCTTCGGTCGGCGCGCCGGTGTTGTCCACATAGCGCATGGCGGCGATTACCTGGGCGGGGTCGCCGCGGTAGGCGAAGTTGGCATAGCCTTCGCCGTGCGCCACGGCAATCGGCAGGCGCGCGCCGGCCATGCCCTGCAGGAACAGGCTGGGGGATTCAAGCACCTCCACCATCGACAGGCGCGCCTCAAAGCGCTCGCTGCGGTTGGTGGTGAATCGCGGCCAGGCCTGCGCGCCGGGGATGATGTCGGCCAGCTCGGCAAACATCTGGCAGCCGTTGCACACGCCCAGGCCGAAGGTGTCGGCGCGGCCAAAGAAGGCCTGGAACTGGTCCGACAGCACCGGGTTGAAGGTGATGCTGCGCGCCCAGCCGATGCCCGCGCCCAGCGTGTCGCCGTAGCTGAAGCCGCCACACGCCACCACGCCCTTGAAGTCCGACAGACGCGCCCTGCCCGTCTGCAGGTCGGTCATGTGCACGTCGTAGGCGTCAAAACCGGCCTCGGTGAAGGTGTAGGCCATCTCCACATGCGAGTTGACGCCCTGCTCGCGCAGGATGGCAACCTTGGGGCGGGCGGTGTGGATGGCCGGCGCCGCGGGCGCGGCATTCGGCAGGAACACATGCAGGCCGGGGTTGGCCGGGTCGCCGGCGGCTGCGTGCTCGGCATCGGCACCGGCGGGGTTGTCGCGCTGGCGGCAGATCTTCCAGCTCACGCTGTCCCACACCTGGTGCAGGTCGGCCAGCTTCGCGCTGAACACGGCCTTGGTGTCACGCCAGACCTGCAGCTCGCCCTTGCCCACGTCCATCGTGGATGACATGGGACGGGTCTTGCCGACGAAGTGGCTGAAGGCGCTCAGGCCATGCTCGCGCAGGGTCTGCATGACCTCGTTACGCTGCGCCGTACGAACCTGCAGCAGCACGCCCAGCTCTTCGCTGAACAGCGCACGCAGCGTCAGTTCTTCCCGTCGCGCGCCGACCTGGCCGGCCCAGTTCTTGGCGTCGCCCGTGTCCATGCGGCTGTCGTGGATGCCGTCGCCTTCCAGCACCAGCATGTCCACGTTCAGCGCCACGCCCACGTTGCCGGCAAAAGCCATTTCAGCAGCGGCGGCAAACAGGCCGCCGTCGCTGCGGTCGTGATAGGCCAGCACCTGGCCCCTGGCGCGCAGCGCATTCACCGCGTTGACCAGGTTCACCAGGTCTTGCGGCTGGTCCAGGTCGGGCACGCCGGCGGCGTCGGTGCAGCCGGCCTGGTTGAGCGTCTGCTCCAGGATGCTGCCGCCCATGCGGTGCTTGCCCCGGCCCAGGTCCACCAGCACCAGCGTGGTGTCGGCCTCGGTCGCGTCCAGCTGCGGCGTGAGCGTGCCACGCACGTCGCCCAGCGTGGCAAAGGCGCTGACGATCAGGCTGACGGGCGAGGTGACTTTTTTCTTTTCTGAACCCTCAGACCACTGCGTGCGCATGGACAGGCTGTCCTTGCCCACCGGAATGCTGATGCCCAGCGCCGGGCACAGCTCCATGCCCACGGCGCGCACGGTTTCATACAGGGCGGCGTCCTCGCCGGGCTCGCCGCAGGCGGCCATCCAGTTGGCCGACAGCTTGACGCGCGGCAGCTCGATCGGCGCGGCCAGCAGGTTGGTAATCGCCTCGGCCACCGCCATGCGGCCCGACGCCGGTGCGTTCATGGCGGCCAGTGGCGTGCGTTCACCCATGCTCATGGCCTCGCCCGCAAAGCCGGTGAAGTCGGCCAGCGTCACGGCGCAGTCGGCCACGGGCACCTGCCAGGGGCCGACCATCTGGTCGCGGTGGCTCAAGCCCCCCACGGTGCGGTCACCGATGGTGACCAGGAATCGCTTGGAAGCCACGGTGGGGTGGCTCAGCACGGCGATGGCAGCGTCCTGCAGCTTCACGCCGGTGAGGTCAATCGGCTGGAACTGGCGGGCAACGGTCTTTACGTCGCGGTGCATCTTGGGCGGCTTGCCCAGCAGCACGTTCATGGGCATGTCCACCGGGCTGGCGGCGCCGTCATCGGCAACGACCAGCTGACGCTCTTCAGTCGCCACACCCACGACCGCAAACGGGCAACGTTCACGTTCGCAGAACGCCTTGAACTGCGCCAGCGACTGCGGCGCAATCGCCATCACATAGCGTTCCTGGCTCTCGTTGCACCAGATTTCCTTGGGCGCCAGGCCGGATTCTTCCAGCGGCACGGCGCGCAGGTCAAAGCGCGCGCCGCGGCCGGCGTCGTTGGTCAGCTCGGGAAAGGCGTTGCTCAGGCCGCCCGCGCCCACGTCGTGGATGGCCAGGATGGGGTTGGCATCCCCTTGTGCCCAGCAGTGGTTGATGACCTCCTGCGCCCGGCGCTCAATCTCGGGGTTGCCGCGCTGCACTGAGTCAAAGTCCAGCTCGGCGGCGTTGGCGCCCGTGGCCATGGAGCTGGCCGCGCCGCCGCCCATGCCGATGCGCATGCCGGGCCCGCCCAGCTGGATCAGCAGCGTGCCGGGCGGGAACTCGATCTTGTGCGTGAGGCGCGCGTCAATCGTGCCCAGGCCGCCCGCGATCATGATGGGCTTGTGGTAGCCGCGGCGGATGCTGTCCACATCGCTGGCAAGGGTCTGCTCGTATTCGCGGAAGTACCCCAGCAGGTTGGGCCGGCCGAACTCGTTGTTGAACGCGGCGCCGCCCAGCGGCCCCTCGGTCATGATCTGCAGCGGGCTGGCAATGTGTTCGGGCTTGCCGAAGACGTCGCCAGACTCTTCAGGCCACAGCTTCGACACGGTAAAACCCGTCAGGCCCGCCTTGGGCCGCGAGCCGCGGCCGGTCGCGCCCTCGTCGCGGATCTCGCCGCCCGCGCCGGTGCTGGCGCCGGGGAAGGGGCTGATGGCGGTCGGGTGGTTGTGGGTTTCCACCTTCATCAGCACGTGGTGGGTGGCGGCTGTGGTGCCATAGCGCTGGCCGTCACCGGGCCAGAAGCGCTGCACGCTGGAGCCTTCCATGACCGAGGCGTTGTCGGAATAGGCCACCACGGTGTGCTGCGGGCTGGTCTGGTGGGTGTGGCGGATCATGCCGAACATGCTCCTGTCCTGCGCCACGCCGTCGATGGTGAAGGCCGCGTTGAAGATCTTGTGGCGGCAGTGTTCGCTGTTGGCCTGGGCGAACATCATCAGCTCCACGTCGGTGGGGTTGCGCGCCAGGCCGGTAAAGGCGGCCACCAGGTAGTCAATCTCGTCGTCGGCCAGGGCCAGGCCGAACTGGGTGTTGGCTTGCTCCAGCGCGGGGCGGCCGCCGCCCAGTACGTCCACATATTCCATGGGGGCGGGCTGCAGCTCGGTGAACAGGTTGAGCGCCTGCGCCCGGTCGAACATGGCGCTTTCGGTCATGCGGTCGTGCAGCAGGGCTGCCACGTCGGCGCGCTGGGCGTCGCTCAAGGCGCGGCCGCCAAGCAGGCCTGTCTTGACCGTCAGGCGGTATTCGGTGAGGCGCTCCACGCGCCTGATGGCAATGCCGCAGTTGTGGGCGATGTCGGTGGCCTTGCTGGCCCAGGGCGATACGGTGCCGAATCGGGGTGTGACGACGATCAGTTCGCCGTCGGTCGGGCCGCTGTACGGGTCACCATAGACCAGCAGGGACGCGAGCCTTGCCTTGTCGCTCTCAGGCGGCGGGGTGTCAGACGCCACCAGGTGCACGTAGCGCGCCGCAATGCCGGTGATGCGCTCATGGATGGCTTGCAGGCGCGGAAGAAGTTGCTGGATCCGGAAGTCGCTAAGGGCATTGCCGCCCTCGAACTGGGTGATGTGCAGGGTCACGTGGTGGCCTTGAGGAGGTCTTGGAAGCCGGTCCGGTGCTGCGCTGAATGGGCAGCCCCGTGAAAACCCTTGATTCTACCTGCGGGGGATTTCACCGAATGGGATAATCCGGCCCCATGAGCATTACCTACAAAGACGCCGAAGGGGTGCGCGGCATGCGGGAAGCCTGCCGCCTGGCCTCCGAGGTGCTGGACTACCTGACGCCGCACGTCAAACCCGGCGTCACCACGCGCGAGATCGACCGTCTGGCCAACGATTACATGGTCAACGTGCAGGGCACCCGCTCCGCCACGCTGGGCTACCAGCCCCCCGGCTACCCGCCCTACCCGGCGTCGCTGTGCACCTCGCTCAACCACGTCGTGTGCCACGGCATTCCCAACGACAAGCCGCTGAAAAAGGGCGACATCATGAACATTGATGTCACCGTGATCACCAGGGATGGCTGGTTTGGCGACAACAGCCGCATGTACATCATTGGCGACGCCTCCATTGCGGCCAAACGCCTGTGCGCGATCACCTATGAAGCCATGTGGCACGGCATCGTGCGCGTCAGACCCGGCGCGCGGCTGGGCGACATCGGCTTTGCCATCCAGAAATTCGCCGAAAGCAACGGCTACAGCGTGGTGCGCGAATTCTGCGGCCACGGTATCGGCAAGGTCTTTCACGAAGAGCCGCAGGTGCTGCACTACGGCAAGCCCGGCACGCTGGAAGAGCTCAAGCCCGGCATGACCTTCACCATTGAGCCCATGATCAACGCCGGGCGCCGGGACATCAAGGAAATGGGCGACGGCTGGACCATCGTGACCAAGGACCATTCGCTGTCGGCCCAGTGGGAGCACACCATCCTGGTGACCGAGACGGGCTATGAGGTGCTGACGCTGTCGGCCGGCAGCCCGCCGCCGCCAGCTTTCGTGACAGCTGCCGCCGCTGCCCCCGCGCCTGCCGCGGCATAGGGTCATGGCCAGCACCGAGGCGGCCCAGGCGCTGCGCGACGGCTACCGCGTCAAAAAGGCTGCGCTGCTGCAGACCGTGCAGACCAGCGGCGCCTCCACGCGCGGCATCCGCAAACTGCTGCAGGGCCTGGCCGCCCTGGCTGACGACGCATTGCGCGCACTGTGGGATCACGCAGGCTTTCCTGCGGGTTTTGCACTGGTGGCCGTGGGCGGTTTTGGTCGCGGGGAGCTGTTCCCGCACTCTGACGTGGACGTGCTGCTGCTCATGCCGGACGGTGTCTCGCCCGACGCCGACGAGGCGCTCAAACGCAAGCTTGAAGGCTTCATCGGCAGCTGCTGGGACAGCGGGCTGGAAATCGGCTCCAGCGTGCGCACGCTGGCCGACTGTGTGGCCGAGGCCGCCAAGGACGTGACGGTGCAGACTTCGCTGCTGGAGTCCCGCCTGGTGGCCGGCAGTCGCAGGCTGTACGGCCAGTTCGCCCGGCAGTTCGAGGCCGGCATCGACCCGCAGGCCTTCTTTGTGGCCAAGACGCTGGAGCTGCGCCAGCGCCACACCAAGTTTGAAAACACGCCCTATTCGCTGGAGCCCAACTGCAAGGAATCCCCGGGCGGCCTGCGCGACCTGCAGGTCATCCTGTGGGTGGCGCGCGCCGCCGGCTTTGGCAAGACCTGGGACGATCTGGCCAGAAGCGGCCTGGCCACGCCGTTCGAGGCGCTGCAGATCAAGCGCAACGAGGCGCTGCTCAGCCTGATCCGCGCGCGGCTGCACCTGCTGGCCCACCGGCGCGAAGACCGGCTGGTGTTTGACCTGCAGACGGCCGTGGCGGAATCCTTTGGCTACACCAACGACATGTCGCCTGACGGCCGTCTGGTGGCCCGCGCCAGCGAGGCGCTGATGAAGCGCTACTACTGGGCCGCCAAGGCCGTGACCCAGCTCAACCAGATCCTGCTGCTGAACATTGAAGAGCGGCTGAACCCCAGCACCCACGAGCCGCGCCCGATCAACGGCCGCTTTTCGGACAAGGCCGGCATGCTGGAAGTGGCCAGCGACGACCTGTACCAGAAGAACCCGCACGCGATCCTGGAGACCTTTTTGCTGTACCAGCGCACGGTGGGCATCAATGGCCTGTCGGCACGCACCCTGCGCGCGCTGTACAACGCGCGCGACATCATGGACGGCAAGTTCCGCAACGACCCGGTCAACCACCAGCTGTTCATGGCCATCCTGCAGGAGCCCAAGGGCATCACGCACGCCATGCGGCTGATGAACCAGACCTCGGTGCTGGGGCGCTACCTGTGGGTGTTCCGCAAGATCGTGGGGCAGATGCAGCACGACCTGTTCCACGTGTACACGGTGGACCAGCACATCCTGATGGTGCTGCGCAATGTGCGGCGCTTTTTCATCGCCGAGCACGCGCACGAATACCCGTTCTGCTCGCAGCTGGCCGCTGGCTGGGACAAGCCCTGGATCCTGTACGCGGCGGCGCTGTTCCATGACATTGCCAAAGGCCGCGGCGGCGACCATTCCGAGCTGGGTGCGCGCGACGTGCGCGCCTTTTGCCGCCAGCATGGCGTGCACCGCGACGAATGCAGGCTGATCGAATTCCTGGTCAAGGAACACCTGACCATGAGCCGGATTGCCCAGAAGGAAGACCTGAGCAACCCCGACGTGATCGCTGCCTTTGCCAAGCGCGTGGGCAACGAGCGCTACCTGACCGCGCTGTACCTGCTGACGGTGGCCGACATCCGCGGCACCAGCCCCAAGGTCTGGAACGCCTGGAAAGGCAAGCTGCTGGAAGACCTGTACCGCTACACGCTGCGCGTGCTGGGTGGCCGCGCGCCCGACCCGGACGCCGAGGTCGAAGCCCGCAAACGCGACGCGCTGGTCATGCTGGCGCTGCACGCCCTGCCGCACGAGGCCCACAAAAAGCTCTGGGACACGCTGGACGTGGGCTATTTCATGCGCCACGATGCCGCGGACATTGCCTGGCACACCCGCATGCTGTCACGCCACGTGGGCACGGCCAAGTGCATCGTGCGCGCGCGCCGCTCGGCCGTGGGCGAAGGCCTGCAGGTGCTGGTGTACACGCCCGACCAGACCGACCTGTTTGCCCGTATCTGCGGCTACTTTGACCAGGCGGGCTTCAGCATCCTGGACGCCAAGGTGCACACCGCCGCCAACGGCTATGCGCTGGACACCTTCCAGGTGGTCACGCCCATGCTGCCCGAGCACTACCGCGAACTGATCGGCATGGTCGAAAGCGAGCTGGACCACACGATTGAAGAGCCCGGCCCCCTGCCCCCGCCCAGCCGCGGGCGGGTGTCGCGCCGGGTCAAGAGCTTCCCCGTCGCGCCGCGCGTGCACCTGGCGCCGGACGAAAAGGCCCAGCGCTGGCTGCTGAGCATTTCGGCCAGCGACCGCGCCGGGCTGCTGTACAGCGTGGCCCGCGTGCTGGCCCGCCACAAGCTGAACCTGCAGCTGGCCAAGGTCACCACGCTGGGTGAACGGGTGGAAGACACCTTTTTGATCGACGGGCCCGAGCTGCAGCAGAACAAGGCGCAGATCGCGATCGAGACCGAACTGCTGGAGGCATTGGCCTCGCCGGCCTGAGGCCGGCCGCCGCAGGCTACTGCGGGCCGCTGCGCAGGTAGCTGTGCAGGCGGCCCTTGTAGGCGGCGCCGTCGGGCAACGCGCTGACCCGCGTTTGCGTGTGCGAATACCCCAGCACCCCCATCTTTCGGCTGAAGCTGCCGTGATTGGCGCGGTCGGGGTCGGCGATCATCACTTCCACATCGCTGCCCGAGTGCCGGTCAATGAACTGCGACAGCGCCTGCGGCTGGTCGCGGTCGTACAGCAGGTCGCTGCCGATGATCAGGTCAAACCGGCCCAACGCCGGGTTGCGCCGGTCCCAGTGGCCGGTCTGGTACTTCATCGCGGGCAAGTCGTTCAGGCGCAGGTTTTCCAGCAGGAAGGCTTCGGCCAGCGGATGGCAGTCGCTGGCGGTGATGTTGCCGCCGCGGCGGTGGATCACCAGGCTGGCCAGCGCCAGGCCGCAGCCCAACTCCAGGATGCGCCGGCCCTTGAGCTCGAACGACACCATGGCATGGGCCAGCACCCGGCCCGTGGGCCAAAGCAACCCAAACAGCGGCCAGGTGGCCGACGAGATGCCCAAGGCCCCGGCGGCCCCCGACGGGTCGTGGAACTGCTGGCGATCCAGCAGTGAACGCAGCTGCCAGTCGGCGCCTGCGCCTTGGATGGTTTCGAGTTTGGTCCGGTAGCCGGGATCGGGCGGTGTGTCAGTCGTCGTCACCGGCATCCAGACCGGGGAACAGCACGTCTGTGTAGCCGAATTGAGTGAAGTCGCGCACCCGCATGGGGTACAGCTTGCCGATCAGGTGGTCGCATTCATGCTGCACCACCCGGGCATGGAAGCCGTCCGCCACACGGTCGATCGGCTCGCCATACGGGTCAAACCCCGTGTAGCGGATGCGCGCCCAGCGCGGCACGACGCCGCGCAGGCCCGGCACCGACAGGCAGCCTTCCCAGCCGTCTTCCTCGGCGTCGCCCAGGGGCGTGACCACCGGGTTGATCAGCACGGTGCGTGGCACAGGCGGCGCATCCGGGTACCGCGGGTTGACGGTGTCGGTACCAAAGATCACCAGTTGCAGGTCCACGCCGATCTGCGGCGCGGCCAGGCCGGCGCCATTGACAGCGAGCATGGTCTCGAACATGTCGCGCACCAGCAGGTGCAGTTCGTCGGTGTCAAACGCCGGCACGGGCTGCGCCACGCGCAAAAGGCGCGGGTCACCCATCTTGAGAATGTCGCGTACGGTCATGGCTTGGACTGCAGTTCTTTCAACCGATGCAATAAGTCTGGAATGTCATCCGTCACGATGCTCCAGAGGATGTCATCATCAATTCCCAGATAGGCGTGGATGAGCCTGTTTCGCGTGGCGACAACCTTGCGCCAGGGAATGTCCGGCTGCGCAGCCCTGACAGCTTCGGAATGTGCGTTGCCGCCTTTCCAACCAGCTCCAGATTGCGCAGAGTGGCGTCATAGTTGAGGCGGTCTGCGGCAAACGCCGGTCGATCCAGCCCGCGGGTGTATTCGAGCACTCTTTCGCAGAAGAGCACCATGTCGCCCAGATAGAAACGCCATTCGCGCTGCGGCGCTTCAGACATGAATCATTTCCCGTTCGACATAGGGGCGCAGCTCCGGACGCAACGCCTTGTCCGTCACGAGGTCCACCTTGCAGCCCATCAGGTCTTCCAGGTAGAACTGCAGCCCGAAGTACTTTGCGGAAGTTGCCGGGCCTTCAAAGGCGACGAGCAGGTCAACATCGCTGCTGGCACCGGCCGCATCGCGCGCAGTGGAACCAAACAACGAAAGTTCGCGCACGGCAAAACGACGCGCCAGCTCTGGCTTGTGGCGCGTCAGGAGATCAAGTGCAGTTGAGCGATCCATGGCGGCTCATTATTGCCCAGCGTATCCGTCTGGCTCAACATTCGACTCGCCCCATGCACAATCTGCCGGGTGAATCCCCGATCCTGCACCCCGCAATCGCCTGCAGCCTTGTTGCCCACGCCTGTTCGCTGGCTGCTGTTGGCCGTCGCTGTGATCAGCCTGGCGCTGGGCGTGATGGGACTCTTTTTGCCCGTGGTACCCACGGTGCCTTTCCTGCTGCTGGCGGCCTGGGCCGCGGCGCGCAGCTCGCCGCGCCTGCTGGCCTGGCTGGAGGACCACCCGCATTTCGGTCAATCCCTGCGCGACTGGCGTCATGGCGGCGTGGTGCGCCGCCGCGCCAAATGGACGGCCACCGTGGTCATGAGCGCCAGTGCCGCATCGCTGCTGTGGTTTGTGAAACCCCGCTGGGCCGCCGCGCTGGCGATTGCCTGCATGGCGGTGGTGCTGGTGTGGTTGTGGATGCGGCCTGAGGTTGCGCCCGTTGACGCCGACGCGGCGGACGTTACCGTGCACTGACGGCTTTACTCGCCGTAGTGATAGATGCAACTGAGGATGATGAGCGTCTTCCCGTTGACGCGGTATACAAGCCTGTGCCTGTCATTGATCCGGCGCGACCAGCAGCCCGCCAGTTGATGTTTGAGAGGTTCCGGTTTGCCAATGCCCGCAAAAGGCTCGCGCGATACGGCTTCAATCAGGTCAAGCGTCCGGACGAACAGCTTGCGATCCAGCTTGAGCAGTTCCTGGAACTCCGCCCAACCTGTGGGCGTGAACTGGATGTCCATGGCCGACGGGATCAGCCGGCTGCCAGTTTGCGAAGCTGAGGCAGGGTCTTCGACTGCGTTTTACCGCGACTGGCTTCGTCCAGCGACTTCATGAGTTTGCGCGCATTCGCAGGGCTGTTCAGCAGATACGCGGTTTCCTCCCAGGCCTGAAAGTCTTCCAGCGACATCATCACCACGGCACCACCGTTCTGGCGCGTGATGATCACCGGTTCATGGTCCTGGATGGTTTTGTCCATCGTGGCCGTGAGGTGGTTGCGGGCATGGGTGTAGGTGACGGCTTGCATGCCACACATTGTACAGAAACAAGGACATATTGGACCGTTTGATCAACCCCCAGGCCCATCAGCCACCAGCGCGCGCAGCCCGTCCTCGTCCAGAACGGCCACACCCAGCTCACGGGCCTTGTCCAGCTTGCTGCCGGCCTCTGCGCCCGCGACCACATAGTCGGTCTTCTTGCTGACCGAGCCGGCCACCTTGGCGCCGGCGGCCTCCAGCAGGTCCTTGGCTTCGTCGCGGCTCAGCGTGGGCAGCGTGCCGGTGAGCACGATGGTCTTGCCTGTGAGGGGCCTGGGCGCGCGGGCGGCGGGCTCACCCTCCTCCCAGTGCACGCCGCAGGCACGCAGCTGTTCCACCACTTCGCGGTTGTGCGGCTGGTCAAAGAAGGTGCGGATGCTTTGCGCCACCACCGGGCCCACGTCATTGACTTCCAGCAGTTGCTCCACGCTCGCGTCCATGATCGCGTCCAGCTTGCCGAAGTGGCGTGCCAGGTCCTTGGCCGTGGCCTCGCCCACATGGCGGATGCCCAAGCCGAACAGGAAGCGCGGCAAGGTGGTGTGTTTGGCTTTTTCCAGCGAGTCCAGCACGTTCTGGGCGGACTTTTCAGCCATGCGGTCCAGCGCCACCAACGCGGTGAACCCCATGCGGTACAGGTCGGGCAGCGTCTTGATGATGCCGCCGTCCACCAACTGGTCCACCAGCTTTTCGCCCAGATTCTCGATGTCCACCGCACGGCGCTGGGCGTAGTGCAGGATGGCCTGCTTGCGCTGCGCGCCGCAGAACAGGCCGCCGGTGCAGCGGTGATTGGCCTCGCCTTCCTCGCGCACCGCGGCGCTGCCGCAAATGGGGCAATGCGTGGGCATGGTGAATATTTCAGCACCGGGAACACGCCGCTCCACCAGCACCGACACCACTTCCGGGATCACGTCACCCGCCCGGCGCACGATGACCGTGTCGCCGATGCGCACGTCCTTGCGGCGGGTTTCGTCCTCGTTGTGCAGGGTGGCGTTGGTCACGGTCACGTTACCCACGAACACCGGCGCCAGCTTGGCCACGGGCGTGAGCTTGCCGGTGCGGCCCACTTGCACGTCGATGTCCAGCACGGTCGTCAGCTGCTCCTGCGCCGGGTATTTGTGGGCCACGGCCCAGCGCGGCTCGCGTGTGACAAAACCCAGCTGGCGTTGCAGCGCAAAGCTGTTGACCTTGTAGACCACGCCGTCGATGTCGAATGGCAGGCTGTCGCGCTCCGCGCCCACCGCCTGGTGAAAGGCCACCAGTTCCGCCGCGCCGCGCGCCAGCGTGGTGCGCGCTGACACCGGGAAGCCCCACGATTTGAGCGTCAGCAACGCTTCGTACTGGTTCTGGAAGTCCGGCCCCCCCTGCTCCACCGGCGTGACTTCTCCCCAGCCGTAGGCAAAGAACGACAGCGGCCGCTGGCGGGCGATGGTGGAGTCGAGCTGGCGCACGGCGCCGGCGGCGGCATTGCGCGGGTTGACGTAGGTTTTCTCGTTCTTCTGGCCCTGGGCGATTTTTTCGCGCTGCTGTTCGTTCAAGCGGTCAAAGTCGTCCCGGCGCATATAGACCTCGCCGCGCACTTCCAGCACGGGCGGCGCGTCGGCAGGCAGCTTCAGGGGAATCTGCCCGATCGTGCGGATATTGGGCGTGACGTCTTCGCCAATTTCGCCATCGCCGCGCGTGGCGGCCTGCACCAGCACGCCGCTCTCATACCGCAGGTTGATGGCCAGGCCGTCGAACTTCAGTTCGGCCACGTACTCCACCGGCGGGTCGGCATCGGTCAGGCCCAACTCGCGCCGCACACGGGCGTCAAAGTTCTGGGCACCGGTGGCTTCAATGTCGGTCTCGGTGCGGATGGACAGCATGGGCACGCGGTGGCGCACCTTGTCAAATGCGTCCAGGGCCTTGCCGCCCACGCGCAGCGTGGGTGAATCGGGCGTCAGCAGGTGCGGATGCGCTGCTTCCAGCGCCTGCAGTTCCCTGAACAGGCGGTCGTACTCGGCGTCGGGCACTTCCGGGTCGTCCAGCACGTAGTAGCGGTGCGCATGGTGATGCAGCACCCGGTGCAGCTCGGCCACGCGTTGCGCGGCGGTATCAGGTGCGGGGGGGCTGAAGAGGTCGGGCTCGGCCATCACGAAAACAGGCGCCGTGCCAAAGGCGAACCCGCCGACAGGTCCCGCGCATCCAGCGTGTCGTACAGCTGTTCCAGGTCGGCGCCGATCACGTCCAGGCCTTCCACGCGGATGATCTGGCCGTTGTCGTCGGTGATGATGCCGTCCATGGAGGCGGCCAGCGTGATGGCCGATTCGCGCATGCGCACAAAGGGCTGTTCGCTGCGCTGCACCTGCGGCACGTCCAGGCTCAGCGTCACCTCGCGGATGGCGGACTGCGCCGGGTCGTCGGCCAGCGCCGCCTGGGTGTCAAAGGCCAGGCCCAGCACCGGCGGCATGCCGGGCACGCTGGCCGGCAGCACCATGCGCCCGGGGATGGCGCCGGGCACAAAGCCCAGGCGCGCGGCGTTTTGCTGCACGTAGCCGGGGCTCCAGGCGGCATTGCGCGCGCGCAGCGTGAAGCTCAGCTGGGCGTCATGCCCGCTGGCGAACTGGTCCAGCTCGCGCGCACGCGCCACCTCGTGCAGCATGTCGGGGAATTCGGGCGCGCCATTCAGCGCATCGGCAAAGGCCTGGGCCTTCATGACGAACTCGGAGTACTCGATTTCGTTGAGCGCGCCCACGCGGTTGGCCAGTTGCACACCGGCCTGGAAGGCGCTGTAACGCCGCCCCGGCGCCGGCGTTTCCCATTGGCGCGTGGCATCGTTGAAGCCCTCGACCGCGAACGGCTTGCTGCCGGCGCGGCGCGTGGGCGGCATGGCGGCCAGCGCGGCATCACCGGAGGCCGGATGCTCCAGCGCGATGGGCGCTATCACGTCAATCAGCGCATCCAGACCCGGGCGTTTTTCGGGTGCCACCGGGGGCATGACGTCGGCGTCCAGCGCGGGCTCCAGGCGCGGCGTGTCCGCCGGCTCGCCCGCGCCCGCCGCTGCCAGGGGCTCGGCCTGTTTGGGCGCCAGGCGGCGCGAGGTCCAGGCGCTGTGCGCCACCACCGCGGCCAGGATCAGCCCACCCAGAATGGCCAGGCCCAGTGTGAGGTTGCTCATGCCGGGGCCCTCACGCGGCTTCGGCCATCGACACGGCCGATTCCATGTCCACCGCCACGATGCGCGACACACCCTGCTCCTGCATGGTCACGCCGATCAGCTGTTCGGCCATTTCCATGGCGATCTTGTTGTGGCTGATGAACAGGAACTGCGTTTCGCGGCTCATGGCCGTGACCAGCTTGGCATAGCGTTCGGTGTTGGCGTCGTCCAGCGGCGCGTCCACCTCGTCCAGCAGGCAGAACGGCGCCGGGTTGAGCTGGAAGATCGCAAACACCAGCGCGATGGCGGTCAGCGCCTTTTCGCCACCGGACAGCAGATGGATGGTCTGGTTTTTCTTGCCCGGCGGCTGGGCCATGACCTGCACGCCCGAGTCGAGGATTTCCTCGCCCGTCATGACCAGCTTGGCCTGCCCACCGCCAAACAGTTCGGGGAACATCTTGCCGAAGTGTTCATTGACGGTGTTGAAGGTGCCCGCCAGCAGCTCGCGGGTTTCCCCATCAATCTTCTTGATGGCGTCTTCCAGCGTCACCATGGCTTCGTTCAGGTCGGCCGACTGCGCATCCAGGAACTGCTTGCGTTCGCGCGCCGTGCTCAGCTCTTCCAGTGCGGCCAGGTTGACCGCGCCCAGGGCGGCCACCTCGCGGTGCAGGCGGTCGATCTCGCCTTGCAGGCCGGACAGCTTCACGCCGCCTTCTTCAATGGATCTGGCCACGGCCTCCAGGTCGGCCTGCGCATCGGCCAGCAACTGGGCGTACTGCTCAAAGCCCAGGCGGGCGGCCTGTTCCTTGAGCTGCATGTCGGTGATGCGCTGGCGCAGTGGGTCCAGCTCGCGTTCCAGTTGCAGGCGGCGCTCGTCACTGGCGCGCAGCTTGGTGGTCAGGTCATCGTATTCGCTGCGTTTGGCGCCCAAGGCCTGTTCACGCTCCAGCTTGACCGACAGCGCGCTTTGCAGGCCAGCCTGCGCGGCGGCGTCGGTCAGGCGGGTCAGTTCGTCCTGCGCACGCTGCTCTTCGGTGGCCAGCGATGCGGCCTGCTGGTCGGCGGTTTCAATCGCGCGGCTGAGCTCGCCCCGGCGCGCCTGCAGGCTGCGCTGGGCAAACTCGGCCTCCTGGGCCTGGCGCTCCAGGCTGCGCTGCTGTTCGCGGCATTCGGCTAATCTGCGCTCGGCCTCAATCACGCGTTCGTCCAGCTGGGCATGGCGCTCCTGGCTGTCGGCCAGTTGCATGTCCAGCTCTTCAAAGCGCGCCTCGGCCGTCACGCGGCGCTCCTGCAGTTCCTCCAGCTGGCCATCCACCTCGGCCAGGTCGGCGGCAATCTGCTCGCTGCGTGCGCGGGTCTGTTCCGCCAGTTGCGTCATGCGCAGGGTTTCCACCTGCAGTTCATGGGCACGGCTTTGTGATTCAGCTGCTTCGCGGCGGGCGGTGATGAGCCGCTGCGACGCGTCGGAATACGCCGCCTCGGCGCGCACCAGCGCCGAGCGGGCTTCCTCGGTGATCAGCGCCTGGGCCTTGAGCTGCTTGTCCAGGTTTTCGATTTCCTGCGCGCGGGCCAGTAGGCCGGCCTGCTCGGAGTCCTGCGCGTAAAAGCTCACGCTGTGGGCCGTGACGGCATGGCCGCTTTGCACGTAGATCACTTCGCCGGCAGCCAGCTTGTCGCGCGCGGCCAGCGCGTCTTCAAAGCTGGCGGCCGTGTAGCAGCCGTGCAGCCAGTCGCTCAACAGGGCCTTCTGGCCCGCGTCGTTCAGGCGCAGCAGGTCGGCCAGGCGCGGCAGCGCACCGGCCGCTTCTGGCACGCCCGCCTGGGGCGGGCTGTAAAACGCCAGCTTGGCCGGCGGCGCATCGCCCGCGAACGACCGCACCATCTCCAGGCGGCTGACTTCCAGTGAATTCATGCGCTCGCGCAGCGCCGCTTCGAGCGCGTTTTCCCAGCCCTGCTCGATGTGGATGCGGCTCCACAGGCCCTGCAGGCCGTCCAGCCCGTGCCTGGCCAGCCAGGGCTTGAGCTTGCCGTCGGTGCGCACTTTTTCCTGCAAGGCCTTCAGGGCTTCCATGCGGGCCGACAGGTCGGCCTGACGGCCGCCCTGGGTGTTCACGTCGGCCTGGCGGGTGCGGCGGTCTTCGTCCAGCGCCGGCACCTGGTCCTGCAGCTCATGCAGGCGGGCGTCGGCCACCTGGGCGGTCTCTTGCGCCGCGGCCAGCTGGGTCTGCAGGTTGACCAGTCGGGCTTCGTCGGGAGCGTCCAGCGCGTTGCGGTCGGCGCTGAGCTTTTCGCGGCGCAGGGTGAGCGCGCGGGATTGCTCTTCAATATTGCGCTGGTCCGCCGCCAGCACCTGGATCTGCTGCTGCACCTGGCCCACGCTGGCGCGCTGCTCGGTGGCGCGCGCCTGGGCCTGGCGCAGGGCGTCTTCCAGGTCGGGCAGGCGCTGCTGCTGTTCCTCGACCTGCGCGGCCAGGATGGTGGCCTTTTCCTCGGCCTGCAGGCCCTGGGCCTCCAGGGTTTCAGTTTCCGCCACCGCGTCGTCGCGGCGCGTGGCCCACTGCGCGACCTGTTCCTTGAGCTGGATCAGGCGCTGCTCCACGCGCTGGCGGCCTTCCACCACAAAGCGGATTTCCGCCTCCAGCCGGCCCACTTCGGCGCTGGCCTCGTACAACAGGCCCTGGGCCTGGTTGACCTGGTCGCCGGCCGCGTAATGCGCCTGGCGGATGGTTTCCAGGTCGGCCTCCACGCGGCGCAGGTCGGCCACGCGCGATTCGAGGTCATTGACGGACTTTTCCGCCTCGGCCTTGATGCGCGCCTGGTCGGCCTCGCTCTCGGTGCGCTTGAGGAACCACAACTGGTGCTGCTTGAGCGTCACGTCGGCCTGCAGGCTGTTGTAGCGCTGGGCCACCTCGGCCTGCTTTTCCAGCTTTTCCAGGTTGCTGTTGAGCTCGCGCAGGATGTCTTCCACGCGCGTGAGGTTTTCGCGGGTGTCGCTCAGGCGGTTTTCGGTCTCGCGCCGGCGCTCCTTGTATTTGGAGACGCCGGCCGCCTCTTCCAGGAACAGGCGCAGCTCTTCCGGCTTGGATTCAATGATGCGGCTGATCGTGCCCTGGCCAATGATGGCGTAGGCACGCGGGCCCAGGCCCGTGCCCAAGAACACGTCCTGCACGTCGCGGCGGCGCACTGGCTGGTTGTTGATGTAGTAGCTGCTGGTGCCGTCGCGCGTGAGCACGCGCTTGACGGCAATTTCGGCAAACTGGCTCCACTGGCCACCGGCACGGTGGTCGGCGTTGTCAAAAATCAGCTCCACGCTGGAGCGGCTGGCGGGCTTGCGGGTGGTCGTGCCGTTGAAGATCACGTCCTGCATGGACTCACCGCGCAGCTCGGACGCCTTGGACTCGCCCAGCACCCAGCGCACGGCATCCATGATGTTGGACTTGCCGCAGCCATTGGGCCCCACCACGCCGACCAGCTGGCCCGGCAACATGAAATTGGTGGGTTCGGCGAAGGACTTGAAGCCGGATAACTTGATCGAATTGAGGCGCACGGCGAACTCGTTGGATGGGTTGGCGTTTCAGCCTGTTGGCCGCGGGCGCGAAGAGCCCGGCAGACCGGTGATGTTACCCGAGGCCCCCAGCGTTGCGGCGCGCCACGCGCCCCGCGCGACCCACCCGCCGCTGGCGCGGGATAACCCTCAATACCACAAGGCCATCGACGCCAAAACTGCACCGTTCTCTTGGTGACTGTATCGTAATGTATCAAATACAAATACCATATAAATCAATAACTTAGCATTATTTAAGGCGCCAATGAATCCATTAGTCACCACAAGTTACAACCTCTCCTTCGTGCTCCTGTCCTATGCCATCTCGGTCATCGGCTCGTTCGTCGCACTGACGGCGGCGCGCAAGATCCGCCGCCCTGATGGTCGGCTGAGCCTCATCAACCTGGGCGCGGCCGGCATCGCGCTGGGCGGCATTGGGGTGTGGTCCATGCATTTCATCGGCATGCTGGCGCTGGACATGGACATCGGCGTGGGCTATTCGATCGTTGAAACCCTGGTGTCGCTGGTCGCGGCGATTGGTGCCACCGCGCTGGCACTGGGCTTTGTCGCCCGCAAGCCCGACAGCCTGGGCCGCATTGCCGGCGCCGGCGCCCTGCTGGGCGGTGGCGTGGCGGTCATGCACTACCTGGGCATGTACGGCATGCGTTTCGGTGGCTACATCCAGTGGGCGTATGACATCGTGGGCGTGTCGCTGGTGATTGCCGTTGTTGCGGCCACGGCCGCGCTTTGGCTGGCGTTCAACACCAGCACCGTCGCGCTGCGCATTGCCGCGGCGCTGGTCATGGGCGTGGCCGTCTGCGCCATGCACTACACCGGCATGTCGGCGGCGGAGTTCATCTGCACCACGGCCAACCGTACCGCCTTGCCGCGCGGCGCGGGCATCGTCAGCCTGTTTGACCTGCCGGCCCTGGTGACGGTGATTTCGCTGGGCATCGCCATTGTGCTGTCGGTGGATCAGGTGATGCAGCGCATGCTCACGCGTCAGCGCTGACTGCCCCCAGGGTAAAGAAGAACGTGGCGCCCTTGCCCAGGGCCGCCTGGGCCCAGATCCGCCCGCCATGGCGGTTCACGATGCGCTGCACCGTGGCCAGACCGATGCCGGTACCCTCAAACTCGTCGTCGGTATGAAGACGCCGGAAGACGCCGAACAGTGAGTCGGCGTACTGCATGTCGAAGCCCGCGCCGTTGTCGCGCACGAAATAGACCTGCTCGCCGGCCATCGCTTCACAGCCCAGCTGCACGCGCGCTTCGGGCTGGCGCCGGGTGTACTTCACGGCATTGCCCAGCAGATTGGCCAGCACCTGGCGCAACAGCATGGCACTGCCAGTGGCGTCCGGCAGCTCACCCACATCGATCTGGATGGCGCGGCGGCTGATCTCCGGCGCCAGTTCATCCAGGCATTCACGCGCCAGGCGCTGCATGGACACTGTTTTCACCGGCCCCAGCGGCTGGTGGCCCAGGCGCGAAAAGCGCAGCAGCTCGTCGATGAGCTTTTCCATGCGCAAGGCGTTGGTTTGCACCAGCCCCAGGTAACGGCGCGCGTCGGGTGGCAATTCGTCTGCGAACTTGCGCTCCAGCACCGCCGCAAAGCCGCTGATGCTCTGCAGCGGCCCGCGCAGGTCATGCGACACCGAGTACGAGAACGACTCCAGTTCCTTGTTGGCGGCCTCCAGCTCGCGCGTGCGCTCGGCCACGCGGCGGTCGAGCTGGGCGTACAGCATGACGCTCTCCCAGGCTGCGCCCAACTGCGCGGCCAGCGCGCGGATCACCCGCTCGTCATCGGTGGTGAAGCCCTGGCCGCCCATGCGGTCGGCCACGTACATCCAGCCGCTGGCATCCTCGCGCGCCAGCACCGCGCAAGCCAGGAAGTTGGCCACCGGCGGGTGGGCCGGCGGCAGGCCGGTCTCGTCGCCCTGCTGCGCCGCCACCAGCATGCGCACGTGGTGGCGGTCCGACAGCATGCGCTGCGCGGCCGGGCAGCTGGCAATGCCGGCCGCGACGGCTGCCTCGGTCGTAAAGTTAAGGCCCCGGGCCGCAAAGTGGCGCAGCGCGCCGGTTTGCGGCTCCAGCATCACCACGCCGACGTAGCGTGCGCTCAGGATGTCCTGCGCCGCGCCGCAAAACAGGTCCGCCAGCGCAGCCGGGTTGCGCTCGCTGGCCGATTCCATGCCCAGCTTGACCAGGCTGGCCAGGCGAAGGCCCAGGCCGTGCACGCTGTGCAGCACGTCCAGCACCTCGGGCGATTTTTCACGCGCGCCCGCCAGCGCCGTCACCCCACCCAGCAACTGGTCCAGCCGCTGGCTGAGGCCCTGGAACATCTGCGACGGGTCGGCGGTGACCGCGCCATCCGACCAGCGCTGCGCCGGCTGCGCCAGCACCTGGGGCGTGCCCAGCGCCTGGCCCACCACCTCCATGATGGCGCGCGGCTCGCTCGGTTTGGGCTGCACCCAGCGAACGCCCACGCGCGCCGCGATCTCGCCAGCCTCGCGCGCGAAATACGCGGCGGTGTAGAAGATCACGGGCAAGTCCCGCGTGGCCGCGTCCTCGCGCAGGCGGCGCGCCAGTTCCTCGCCGTCCATGTTGGGCATGAGCAGGTCGGTGATCACCAGGTCCGGGCGGGCCTGGCTGATGCTGGCCAGCGCCTCCACGCCGTCCGCTGCCTCGGCCACGGTGTGGCCGTAGTAGCCCAGCACCGTAGCCAGGTAATCCCGGTTCGGAGCCCGGTCGTCCACCACCAGCACCAGCGCCATGTCAGCGCCCCGGCTGCCGCGCCAGGCAGCTCTCGATTTCGGCCAGCAGGTGCAGGTTGTCGATGGGCCGGGTGATGAAACGGTCCACGCCCTGGGTGCCTCGCGCGAGCTCGCGCAGCTCCCGGGGGACGGTGGATGTCAGGAACATGAACGGCACCGCGGCCAGGGCCGGACGGTCCCTGACCAGCGCATAGAAGTCCTGCCCCAGCTCCTGGCCGATGTGCATGTCGGAGATGATGAGATCGGGCGTATGGCTGTCCAGCAGGGCCATCGCCTGTCCTATGGTGGTGGCCGCGCGCACCTGGATGCCGTGCGGCTCCAGCAGGCTGCGCAGCAACTCCAGGTTGACCACGGAATCGTCCAGCACCAGCGCCTGGGCGCGCATCGCCGGCAGGCGCTGGCCCACCGTGGCCACCGACGTTCCCATGGGTGGTGCCGCGCTGGGCGTCGCCGCCCCGAGCACGGCCGCGACCTGCTGGACGAAGTACTGAGGATCGATCGGCTTGGCGATGTAGCCGTCAAAGCCCGCGGCCAGCACCCGCTCGCGGTCGCCTACCATGGCGTAGGCCGTCACCGCCAGCACGGGCACCTGGCGCATGTGCGGCATGGCCTTGAGCTGGCGCACCACCTCAAAGCCGTCGATGCCCGGCAGTTGCAGGTCGCAGATGACCAGCCCGGGCGGCACGGCCTGCGCCAGCCGTACACCGCTTTCGCCATCGATGGCCGCGTCCACCTCGTAGCCGAACTTGTCCAGGATGTAGCGCACCAGCTCCATGTTGGCGGGGTTATCCTCGATCACCAGCACGCGCGCGCTCATTTGCGATGCTCCAGGGTCAGGGTAAACAGGCTGCCGCCGCCGGGTTGCGCCTGGTAGTCAATGCGGCCGCTGATCAGGCCGGCCAGCCGCTGCGACAGATGCAGGCCCAGGCCCGCGCCCTCGTTGCGGCGGGTATCGCGTTCGCCAAACTGGGCGAAAGACTCAAACAGCTTTTCCTGGTCGCTGGCGGCGATGCCCACTCCGGTGTCGATGACCTCGAACCGCGTCACCAGGGCTCCGCCTTCGGAGCGCGTCTGCGTGAAGCGCACGCGGACGCTGCCGCGCGGGGTGAACTTGACCGCGTTGTTGGTCAGGTTCAGCAGGATCTGCATCAGCGCGCGCCGGTCGGTGTGCAGCACTGCTTCGGGTCCGGGCAGCTGCACGTCAAACGCCAGCCCCTTGCTGACGCTGGATGGCTTCATCACGGCGTGCAGTTCCTGCAACACATCGTGGCAGTTCACGTCCTCCAGCACCAGCTCGACCTTGCCGGCCTCGATCTTGGCCAGGTCCAGCAGGTCATTGATCAGCGAATGCAGGTGCCGCGCGCTGAGCTGGATGGTGGACAGCTGGTGCTTCTGCTCGGCATTCAGGGGCCCGGGCAGCTCCATGAGCAGCGTGCCGGTGAAGCCGATGATGGCGTTCAGTGGCGTGCGCAGCTCATGCGACATGCTGGCCAGGAAACGGTCCTTGACCAGGGCGGCGTTCTTCAGCTGCAGGTTGGCATCGCGCAGCGCCTGCTCGGCGCGCTTGCGCTCGGTCACATCGCGGATCGCGCTGGACACGAAAAGTCCCTCTTCGGTATCCAGCGGGCTCAGGCTGATTTCCACCGGAAATTCGGTGCCATCGCGCCGCAGGCCGGTCAGTTCCAGGTCGGCGCCCATCGCGCGCACCCGCGGCTGGGTGAAAAAACCTGCGCGGTGACCCGGATGGCGGCCGCGAAAACGCTCGGGCACCAGCATTTCAATGGGGCGGTTCAACAGCTCGTCGCGGCGGTAGCCAAACAGCTTTTCGGTCTGTGAATTGACCAGCACGATCACGCCGTCCCGGTTGACGATGACCATGGCATCCGGCGCGGATTCCAGCAACTCGCGGAACTTGCTCTCGGCGCGCTTGCGCGCGGAAATATCGCGCACCGCGCTCATGGCCATGAGCCCGGCATCGGTTTGCAGCGGGCTCAGGCTGATTTCCACCGGGAATTCCTGCCCGCCCTTGCGCAAGCCATACAGCTCCAGCCCCGCCCCCATGGAGCGGGCGCGCGGCTGGCCAAAGAAATGCCCGCGGTGGGCCAGATGGTGGGCGCGCAGCCGCTGGGGCAGCAGCATTTCCACCGGCTGGCCGATCATCTCGGCGCGGTCATAGCCAAAGACGGCTTCGGCCTGCGTATTGACAAGCACCATGAGGCCGGCTTCGTTGACCAGCACAATGGCATCCGGCGTGGACTCCAGCAGATCGCCAAACCGGTTGCGCACCAGCTGTGCTTCGTCGGCCACCCTGGATGCAGCGCCTGTCCGGCCATCGGCCATGGAACCTCCTGTGCCTTCCCAACCACACTTGCAGAATGTATTTTTGTCTGTGCCAAAAGGCCATTCTTCTCCGCGGCCGCGTGGGCGTCAAGGAAGAATGTCATCCAGGATAATCCCCAGCCATGAATCCCCTGCTCTCACGCCTGCAGCCCTACCCCTTCGAGCGGCTGCGGCAATTGTTCGCGGGCGTCACGCCCAACCCGGCCCTGCGGCCCATCAGTCTGGGCATCGGCGAGCCCAAGCACCCCACCCCTGAATTCATCAAGCAAAAGCTCACCGCCGCGCTGTACGAGCCGGCCACCGACCTCGCGGCCTACCCGCCCACGGCCGGCACACCTCTTTTGCGGGAAGCCTTCACAGGCTGGTTGCAGCGGCGCTACGGCCTGAAACTGGACCCTGCCACGCAGGTGCTGCCGGTCAACGGATCGCGCGAGGCGCTGTTTGCGTTCGCGCAGACGGTCATTGACCCTGCCCGCGAGGCGGTTGTTGTCTGCCCCAACCCGTTCTATCAGATCTACGAAGGCGCGGCCCTGCTTGCCGGGGCTGAGCCCTTTTACGCGCCCAGCGACCCCGCGCGCAACTTCGCCATCGACTGGGACAGCGTGCCCGATGCCGTGTGGCAGCGCACGCAACTGGTGTTTGTCTGCTCACCCGGCAATCCCACGGGCGCGGTCATGCCGCTGGCCGAGTGGGAAAAGCTCTTTGCCCTGAGCGACCGGCACGGCTTTGTGATTGCCAGCGACGAGTGTTACAGCGAGATCTATTTCCGCGACGAACCCCCGCTGGGCGGGCTGGAAGCCGCAGCGAAGCTGGGCCGCACAGACTTCACGCGCCTGGTGTCGTTTACCAGCCTGTCCAAGCGCAGCAATGTGCCGGGCCTGCGCAGCGGTTTTGTGGCTGGCGACGCGGCGCTGATGAAAGCCTTCCTGCTGTACCGCACCTACCATGGCAGCGCCATGGCGCCGCCGGTACAAGCCGCCAGCATCGCGGCGTGGGGGGACGAACAGCACGTGATCGACAACCGGGCCCAGTACCGCGCCAAGTTCGCGCAGGTCACACCGGTACTGGGCAGCGTGCTGGACGTCGCCCTGCCCGACGCGGGCTTTTATTTGTGGGCAGCGGTACCCAGGAGCAGCACAGGCGCTGCGGGCTCCGATACCGACTTCGCCCGCGACCTGCTGGCTCAATACAATGTCACCGTGTTGCCCGGCAGCTACCTGGCCCGCGAGGCCGGCGGAACCAATCCCGGCGCCGGGCGCATCCGCATGGCCCTGGTGGCCGAAACGGCGGAATGCCTGGAAGCCGCGCAACGCATCGTCCAATTTGTCCAATCGAGAACCTGAGAATCCAATGAGCGAACAACTGCAGCAGATCATCGACGCCGCGTGGGAAGACCGCGCCAGCATCTCGGCCAAATCGGCCCCCAAAGAGGTGGCGGATGCCGTCGAGCATGTGATCGCCGAGCTCAATACCGGCAAGCTGCGCGTGGCCACCCGCCAGGCCGTGGGCCAGTGGACGGTGCACCAGTGGATCAAGAAGGCCGTGCTGCTGAGCTTTCGCCTGAAGGACAACGCCGTCGTCAAGGCCGGCGACCTGGGCTTTTACGACAAGGTGCAGACCAAATTTGCCAATCTTTCGGCCGATGAAATGGCCGCCACGGGCGTGCGCGTGGTGCCCCCGGCCGTCGCCCGGCGTGGCAGCTACATCGCCAAAGGCGCGATCCTGATGCCCAGCTACGTGAACATCGGTGCCTATGTGGACGAAGGCACCATGGTCGATACCTGGGCCACCGTGGGCAGCTGCGCGCAGGTGGGCAAGAACGTGCATCTGTCCGGCGGCGTGGGCCTGGGCGGGGTGCTGGAGCCTCTGCAGGCCAACCCGACCATCATCGAGGACAACTGCTTCATTGGCGCCCGTTCGGAGGTGGTTGAAGGCGTGATCGTCGAGGAAAACTCGGTGATCTCCATGGGCGTGTACATCGGCCAGAGCACCAAGATCTACGACCGCGCCACCGGCACGGTGAGCTATGGCCGCATCCCGGCCGGCTCGGTGGTGGTGTCGGGCAACCTGCCCAGCGCCGACGGCAAATACAGCCTGTACTGCGCGGTAATCGTCAAGCGGGTGGACGCGCAAACGCGCGCCAAGACCAGCCTGAACGACCTGCTGCGCGACTGATCCTTTAAAAAAAAGAACGGAAGACCGACATGTCAACCATGGAACGCATCCTTCGCCTGATGGGCGAAAAGAAGGCCTCTGACGTGTACCTGTCGGCCCATGCGCCGGCGCTGATCAAGATCAACGGCCAGTGCATCCCGATCAACAACCAGCTGCTGCCGCCCGAAGCCACCAAAAACCTGCTGGCCGAGGTGCTGCCGGCCAAACGCATCGAGGAACTGGAAGCAACCGGCGAGCTGAACATGGCGCAGGCCATTGAGGGCGTGGGCAACTTCCGCTTCAGCGCCATGCGCCAGCGCGGCAGCTACGCCGCGGTGATCCGCTTCATCAGCACTGACATCCCGCCGCTGCATTCGCTGGGTGTGCCCGACATCCTGGCTGACCTCATCATGGAAAAGCGCGGCCTGCTGCTGATGGTGGGCTCCACCGGCGCCGGCAAGAGCACCACGCTGGCCGCCATGATGGATTCGCGCAACGAACGTGTCACCGGCCACATCCTGACGATTGAAGACCCGGTGGAGTTCCTGTTCAAGAACAAGAAGTCCGTGGTCAACCAGCGCGAGGTTGGCACCGACACCGAAAGCATGCAGGTCGCGCTGAAAAACGCGCTGCGCCAGGCGCCCGACGTGATCCTGGTGGGTGAGATCCGCGACCGCGAAACCATGTCGGCCGCCATTGCCTATGCGCAGTCGGGCCACCTGTGCCTGGCCACCATGCACGCCAACAACAGCTACCAGGCGCTCAACCGCATCCTGAGCTTCTACCCGGTAGAGGTGCGCCCCACCATGCTGGGCGATCTGGCCGCCGCGCTGAAAGCCGTGGTGTCGCAGCGCCTGCTGCGCACCGTGCACGGCGGCCGTACGCCGGCGGTGGAGGTCATGCTCAACACCAAGCTGGTGTCCGAGTTCATTGAAAAAGGCGATTTCTCCAGCGTCAAGGAAGCGATGGAAAAGTCCATGGCTGAAGGCTCGCAGACCTTTGAGCAGGACATCGCCCGCCTGATCATCGAGGGCATCGTGGACAAGAAGGAAGGCATTGCTCATGCCGACTCACCCACCAACCTGCAGTGGCGCCTGCAAAACGACTTCGCCAGCAAGACCAAGGTAGCCGAGCCCGAGGAAGATGTGGATGACGAGCCGTCGTTCACCGAGATAACGCTCGACGTGAAACACTGATGTCGCGCACGCTTCACCTGGCCGAACAACTGATCTCGTGCCCTTCCGTCACGCCTGCAGATGGTGGGTGCCAGCAGATCATTGCGCAGCGGCTGGCGCCGCTGGGCTTTGTCTGCGAGACGATTGAAAGCGGGCACTACAGCTTCAGGGTGACCAACCTCTGGGCCAAGCGCCAGTCCAGCCGTGCCGGCGCCAAAACCATTGCCTTTGCCGGCCACACCGACGTGGTGCCCACCGGCCCGCTGGACCAATGGAGCAGCGACCCGTTCACCCCCACCCACCGCGACGGCAAGCTGTATGGCCGCGGCGCGTCGGACATGAAGACATCGCTGGCGGCCTTTGTCGTGGCGATTGAAGAATTCCTGGCGGCCCAGCCCGACCCCGCGCTGTCCATCGCCCTGCTGTTGACCAGCGACGAGGAAGGCCCGGCCACCGACGGCACCGTGGTGGTGTGCAACGCGCTCAAGGCGCGTGGCGACGCACCGGATTACTGCATCGTCGGCGAGCCGACGTCGGTGCAGCGCACCGGCGACATGATCAAGAACGGCCGGCGCGGCACCATGAGCGGCAAGCTCACGGTCAAAGGCATCCAGGGCCACATCGCCTACCCGCAGCTGGCACGCAACCCCATCCACCAGGTCGCACCGGCGCTGGCGGTGCTGGTCGCCACCGAATGGGACAAGGGCAATGAATTTTTTCCGCCCACCAGCTGGCAGGTGAGCAACATCCATGGCGGCACCGGCGCCAGCAACATCATCCCCGGCGCGGTGGTGGTTGACTTCAACTTCCGGTTTTCCACCGAATCGACGCCTGAGGGTCTGCAGCAGCGCGTGAAGGCCGTGCTGGACGCCCACGCGCTGGACTACGACCTGGCCTGGACGGTCGGCGGCCTGCCGTTTCTGACAACGCCCGGCGAGCTGGTCGGTGCCGTGCAGGCGGCCATCCGGGCCGAAACCGGCATCGAGACCGAGCTGTCCACCACCGGCGGCACCAGCGACGGCCGCTTCATCGCACAGATCTGCCCCCAGGTGATCGAATGCGGGCCGACCAATGCCACGATCCACAAGATCGACGAGCACCTGCCGGTGGCCGACATCGAACCGCTGAAAAACATCTACCGGCGCACGCTGGACAACCTGAACGCCGCGCAGTGAACGTCCTGGCGTTGATCGAAGCGGGGGCGCGGCAGCTGACCGACGCCGGCGTGGCCTTTGGCCATGGCACGACCAATGCATTTGACGAATCGGCCTGGCTGGTGCTGTGGAAGCTGGGCCTGCCGCTGGACGACCTGGACGGCGTCGCGGAGCAATCCGTCACTGCGCAGCAGGTGCAGGCCGTGACAGACCTGCTGGCCCAGCGCATTGCCACCCGCAAGCCTGCTGCCTACCTGACGCAGGAAGCCTGGCTGCAGGGCGTGCCGTTTTACGTGGACGAACGCGCCATCGTGCCGCGCAGCTTTATTGCCGAGCTGCTGGCCGACCCGGACCTGGGCGACAGCCTGGACAGCTGGTTGGCGCCCGACACCCGCCGCGTGCTGGACCTGTGCACCGGCAACGGCAGCCTGGCCGTGCTGGCCGCCATGGTGTACCCCGACGTGGCGGTGGACGCCGCCGACATCAGCGCCGATGCGCTGGCCGTGGCACGCATCAATGTGGGCCGCCATGGACTGCAGGACCGCATCACCCTGCTGACCTCTGACGGCCTGGCGGGCGTGCGCGGGCCCTACGACCTGATCCTGTGCAACCCGCCCTACGTCAACGCCGCCAGCATGGCCGCCCTGCCCGCCGAATACCTGGCCGAGCCCGACCTCGCCCTGGCCGGTGGCACCGACGGCATGGACTTTGTGCGCCGCCTGCTGCGCGACGCCCCGGCGCACATGACGCCCCACGGCGTGCTGGTGCTGGAGATCGGCAACGAACGCGCCCACTTTGAAGCCGCCTTCCCCGCCCTGGAGCCCGTGTGGCTGGACACCAGCGCGGGCGAAGACCAGGTGCTGCTGCTCACGCGCGAGGCCCTGGCAGCCCCCTGACGACGCGCACAGGGGATAATCCGGGGTTACCCTTTGCCCCGGCCACCCCCATGAGCTCTTCCATCCCCGGCACGCCCCTGACCTACGACCAGGCCGGCGTCAACTACGACCTGATCGACCCCCTGAAAATCGCGGCCCAGCGCGCAGCCGCCGCCACCGGCGCCCATCTGGTCGGCCACGGCTTCAGCGAAGTGGCCGCGTCGCGCGGTGAATCAGCCTATGTGGTGGACGTGGGCTCCATGTACCTGGCCTCCATCGTCGAATGCCTGGGCACCAAAACCCTGGTGGCCGACGAGATGGCCAGGCTGACAGGCAAAAGCTATTACGACGGCATTGCGCAAGACACGATTGCCATGGCCGTCAACGACCTGATCACCGTGGGTGCCACGCCGCTGGTGGTACAGGCCTACTGGGCTGCGGGCGGGTCCGACTGGTTCGGCGACGCCGCGCGCTCGCAGGCGCTGGTGTCGGGCTGGAAGAAGGCCTGCGACATCTGCCGCGTGGCCTGGGGCGGCGGCGAGACGCCCGCGCTGGCCGGCATCGTGGCCGACGGCCGGGTGGACCTGGCGGCGTCATGCACCGGCATCGTCAGTCCCAAGAGCCGGCTGTCGCTGGGCGACAAGCTGGGCGCGGGCGACGCCATTGTGTTCCTGGCGGCCAGCGGCATCCATGCCAACGGCCTGTCGCTGGCGCGCAAGCTGGCCGAACGGCTGCCCCAGGGTTACCTCACCGACATCGGTAACGGCCAAAGCTATGGCGATGCCCTGCTCGCCCCCACGGCCCTGTATTCCCCAGTGACCGAGGCGCTGGCCGCCGCCGGCATCGTGCCGCACTACAGCGCCAACGTCACCGGCCACGGCTGGCGCAAGCTGATGCGCCACCCCAAGGCCCTGACCTACCGCATCATCGCCGTACCCCCCAAGACAGCCGTGCTGGATTTCATGCAGCGCGAATGCCAGCTGGACGACCATGAAGCCTATGGCACGCTGAACATGGGCGCAGGCTTTGCGCTGTACCTGGCGGCCGCCGACGCCGCCCGCGCGGTGGACATCGCCCGCAGCCTGGGTGTGGAAGCCATGATTGCCGGGCAGGTTGAAGACGGCCCCAAGCGCGTACTGATCGATCCGCTCAACGTCACCTTTAATGGCGACGAATTACAGCTGCGCTGAACGAGAACCCCTGTTTTGATCACTCTCAAGAACGTCATCCTGCGCCGCAGCGCCAAAGTGCTGCTCAACGGCGCCAACGTCACCATCAACCCCGGCGAAAAGGTGGGCCTGGTGGGGCGCAACGGGGCAGGCAAATCGACCCTGTTTGCGCTGTTCAACGGCTCGCTGCATGAAGACGGCGGCGACTTTTACGTGCCGAAACAGTGGCGCATGGCACAGGTCGCGCAGGACATGCCCGAGACCGACGAGTCCGCCACCGACTTCGTCGTGGGTGGCGACACCCGCCTGCTGGAGCTGCGCCAGAAACTGGCAGCGGTGGAAGCCGCCTACGAAGCCAACCCCGATGACGCCGAGCTGGGCATGGAACTGGCCCACGCCTACACCGACCTGGCCGACGCCGGCGAGCACGACGCCGTGCCGCGCGCGCAGGCGCTGATCCTGGGCCTGGGGTTCAAGTCCAGCGAGCTGGACGGGCCGGTCAACAGCTTCTCGGGCGGCTGGCGCATGCGGCTGCAGCTGGCGCGCGCGCTGATGTGCCCCAGCGATTTGCTGCTGCTGGACGAGCCCACCAACCACCTGGACCTGGACGCCCTGGTCTGGCTGGAATCCTGGCTGCAGAAATACGCGGGCACCATGATCGTCATCAGCCACGACCGGGAATTCCTGGACGCGGTGACCAACGTGACACTGCACATCGCCAATGCGCAGCTCACCCGCTACGGCGGCAACTACAGCGCGTTTGAAACCCTGCGCGCCGAGCAGATGGCGCTGCAGCAGCAGGCCTATGCCAAGCAGCAGGACAAGATCGCCCACCTGCAGAAGTTCATCGACCGCTTCAAGGCCAAGGCCAGCAAGGCCAGGCAGGCACAAAGCCGCGTCAAGGCGCTGGAGCGCATGGAAAAGGTCGCACCGCTGCTGGCCGAAGCCGAATTCACCTTCGAATTCAAGGAGCCCGGCAACATCCCCAACCCGATGCTGTCGATCACCGGCGCCAGCTTTGGCTATCAGGCTGAGGACGCCCCGCCCAAGGTCATCCTGACGGGCGTGAGCCGCACCGTGCAGGGGGGCCAGCGCATCGGCATCCTGGGTGCCAACGGCCAGGGCAAGTCCACCCTGGTCAAGACCATTGCCCGCGAAATGGGCGCGCTGGCCGGTACGGTGACCGAAGGCAAGGGCCTGAACATCGGCTACTTTGCCCAGCAGGAGCTGGACGTGCTGCGCCCGCAGGACAACCCGCTGGAGCACATGGTGCGCCTGGCACGCGAGCTGGGCAGCGCCGTGAAGGAAAGCACGGGCGAGCAGGCCCTGCGCGGCTTCCTGGGCAGCTTCAACTTCAGCGGCGACATGGTCAAGCAGCCCGTGGGCACCATGAGCGGCGGCGAAAAGGCCCGGCTGGTGCTGGCCATGATGGTCTGGCAGCGCCCCAACCTGCTGCTGCTGGACGAGCCCACCAACCACCTGGACCTGGCCACCCGCGAGGCCCTGGCCGTGGCGCTGAACGAATTTGAAGGCACGCTGATGCTGGTGAGCCACGACCGCGCGCTGCTGCGCTCGGTGTGCGACGAATTCTGGCTGGTGGGCCGCGGCGTGGTCACCGACTTTGACGGCGACCTGGACGACTACCAGCGCTACCTGCTGGACGAAGCCAAACGCATGCGCGAAGAAGCCAGGGACGCCGCGCAGGCCCTGCTGCCCACGCCCGCCGCACCCGCACCGGCGCCGCTGCCGGGGCCACAACTCAAGCCGCTCAAACGCGAACTGGAACAGGCCGACAAACGCATGGCCCTGCTTGGCGAGGAAAAGGCCCAGCTGGAAGCACGCATGGCTACGCCGTTGAGCCCTGCGGACATCGCCCAGGCGGGCAAACGCCTGAAAGCCGTGACGGACGAACTGGCCGCGCTGGAAGAGCGCTGGCTGGAGCTGTCGGGCCAGATCGAAGCGGCGTCCGCCTGAATCACCCCGACTGAACCGGCGCCTCTAAAACGGCGGCCCACGGGAACGGCCGGCGGCGCTAAAGTCGCCCCATGCCTACTGCACTCCAATTGGCCGCCGGCCACCCCGAATTGATGGCGGCCGTGCGGCGCAGCCGCAAGACGTTGAACCGCCGCGCGCTGGTTGGCGCCGCCGCCAGCGCCGTGCCCATCCCGGGGCTGGATTGGGCCGTGGACGCGGCGCTGCTGTCCAGACTGATCCCGGAAATCAACGCCGAATTCGGATTGACACCGGACCAGCTGGACCGCCTGACGCCCCACAAACGCGAACGGGTCCAGAAAGCCACCGCCATGGTCGGCTCGGTACTGATCGGCAAGTTCATCACGCGCGACCTGGTCATCAAGGCCGCACAGACCATTGGCGTGCGCCTGACGGCCAAGCAGGCCGCCAAATATGTACCGCTGGCTGGCCAGGCCGTTGCCGCCCTGGTGGGCTATGCGGCCATCCGCTACCTGGGAGAAGAGCACCTGAAGGACTGCGTGCAGGTGGCCAAGGCCGTGGGGCTGCTGCCGCCGCCAGCGGCTTGAGTCGTAGCTAGTCGATCTCGTCGGGCGACTCTTGGCCCTTCCTGGTTTCTGGCGGGCGTCGCATGGCAGCCCCAGGCAGCAGAAAAGCTTCATCGCCGGGCAGGTCAATGTCGATTTCAGGATCGTCCGGGCCCATCCCAAGCGAGGACGGCTTTCTCAGCAACTGAGCATCGCTGCCACGCGAGCCAGAGGGCGCGCCACCTGGTTGCGAAGGGCGCTCGCTGGGCAGCAGCGACGTGTCCTGGATCTGCCGCACCAGCACCGTGACGATGGTTTCCCCTTTCTTGCAGGTAGGGGTGATCGTAATCGCGGTGGTTGCGCTCGCCGACAGCTTGTCGACCGGCATGTTCGACTGCTTTTCCAGCTTGGACGCTATGTAGACAGCCGCATCCCGGGTGATCCTGTCGAGACCGGCGCCGTCTGAAGGCTGGGCGCCTGAGGACCGCCGTTGCGGTTGTGTCGGGGGCACGATGTCCGGCAGATTCACCGCCACGGTCATGGTCGCCCTTTTTGTTTCCCTCCCCGCCTGCGCCCGGTCCACAAGCAACGGCGTGCGCATTTCAGTGACACCCCCGACCAAGCTGGCCACCACATTGCCCGGCGTCCCGCCACCGCCCATCTTGGACCAGATGGAGACCGAATCACTCAGGGGGCCGAGCAGGTTGCGGGTGCATGTCGCATCCTTCCACCGCTGGAAAGCGTCCTTGGACTTTGGCCCGAAGTTCTCGCGCAGGGCCTTGAAGCCTTTGGCTTTGACATAGATCAGGGTGCCACCCTTGGTGTCGTTGCCGGCGGCATAGGCCTTGGTCCATTCGCCCCAGAACGCATAGCAGCCCTTGACCACGCCGGAGGACAGGGCGGATGTGGCCGTGTCCTTCCACCTTTCCCCCACCAGCACCAGTTCAGCCACGCTGTCGGTGGCGATGTCGCTGACGTTGAAGCGGTCCTTGATCCTGTTTTTAACCACAAACTGGCCCAGCGCCGCCGAGCCCACGTTGTCCGGAAATGAGCTCAGGACCAGCCGGGTACCGCGGCGGCTCACGATGTCGGGCTTGCCGAGCTCAATGCCGTGGACATCCGCATGCTTGGTATCGCCCAGTGCCCCTTTGCCAAACTCATTGAAAAAATCCCTCAGGGCATTGGTGAGCATGCGCCCCAGAATGAGGTAGGTGGTCACCACCGGAATTTTCAGCGGGTCGTCCTTGTCTACGTCGGCCAGGGCAAAAATCTCCACAAGCGGCAGGACAGAGGACACAATGAAGACGGCGGTTCTGGCGCGGCTGCTGAGCCCGAAGGCATCCTGAACGACCGACGCCGCGTGCCAGCTCGAAGCCGTATTGAGGATCAGCACCACCGGAACCCCCACGATCAGCGCGGTCTCGGGCCCCTTGGACTCGGAGATCGCCGTACCAAGGAGTGGCATGGCACCGCCGTTCAACTCGCTGGCCGTCACCGACAGAACCTGTCCCCCGAACTTCTGCACGCCCGCATAGATGGCCTTGCCGTAGTTGCCCAGCTTCTGCGTGCAGCTGGGCTGGCCTCCGGCCTGGACGTGGGGTGCACCGCCATCCTCGCGGGAGCGTTTGTGCAGGCACGCACGAATGGGCCGGGTCACGTAGTAGAGAGTTGCCGAAATCATGGCGGTACCGGCTCAGGCGAAGCTCTGGGTGACCGTGCCGGCGCCCTGGGTGGTGTCGGGCGGCAAGGCTTGCGCAAGCGCCTCGCGCCATTGCAAGGCCCCGTCAATGACGCCCTGCAACCCGGCCCACAGGTTGGCACCCGAGGCTTCAAACAGCGGGCACATGTACTGCAGGATCACCTGGTCATCAAACGGGTTGAGGCTGAAGGCCGGCGCGCCGGCCTGCACCAGCAGCAGGTTGTTGTGCAGCAGGTCCCGGTAAACCTCCAGCTGGCGATGCCGGGGAACAGGCCCGAAGGTGACGAACATCGCGACATGGCCAGGCTGGAGCGCCGGGTCGTGCGTCACGGTGACATCCACCGCGCGCACCGTGGCCGTGAAGGCCAGGACGCCGTTTTCGTTGGGCTGGAGTTCGGGCACCGGTGATCCCGCAGCTTTGCAGAACTGCGCGGCAAGGTCAAGAAAGCTGGTTGAGGGCATGAGCGTAGGGTGTGAAGGTGGCATGGGGGCGGGTGTGAGTGTCCGGCTTGAGGAAATGGTCTTCTCGCCATTGCAGCGCGCTGTCGACCATGGTCTGCACGCCCTCCCACAAAGCGCTGCCGCTCAGGTCAGCCAGGGGGCGGATGTACCGCAAGATGACCTGGCCGTCGTCGGGGTTGCGCGTGAAGACAGGTGCCGCAGGCCGCAGCATGAGCAGGTTGGCGTATAGCAGCGCGCGGCAGATGTCCAGTTCGTGCTGTGGCGGCACGGGGCCGAACGTGGCGTAGACAAAAACCAGCCCCGGGTGCATGACCGGGTCGTGTGCCGCCGCCACGTGCACATCGCGCACCACGGCAGAAAATGACAGCACACCGTCACCGTCGGGTGACAGGTCGGGAACGGGTGCGTCGCAGTCCGCGCAAAACTGCGCGGCAAGATTGTGAAAATCTGAAATCGTCATGGCGGATGGGTTGGGCACAAGACAACGCTTCACTGGCGGATCGCCCCCCTGCAGACGGGTCCATGATGTCTGCCCTTGAGCGGGTGTGCCAGCCATGCGCAGGTCTTGCGCTGCCACGGGATGGTCCGTGACAGATATGACGTACAGGTGAAAGCGGCCTTGCGGCACGCGGCCTTATACCGAGGTATGAGGCCGCAGCCCCCGTGCTAGCGGAACGCGCGCTGCGCCACAGGCACCAGCGACCAGTCCTTGGTCACGTCCTCATCGCACCTGGCCGCAGCCTGATCGATCTTGGCCGCCGTCAGCTTGGCGGTGTACTGCAGCTTCTTGAGGTCCTGCTCGGCCAGGCCCGGGTGGGCGGTGAAGCTGAAGCAGCACAGGGTGCCGTACACGCTGCCATCCTTGAGCACTACCGGCGTGCTCAGGTGTGAACCGATCGGGAATGGGGGCTTGGGTGCGGCGTCCGGGGGCAAAAATGTGGCGTCCTGGATCATCTGCGGCAGCCGGCCATCCACCACGCGCTGGCACCAGGACTCTTCCAGCGGGTCCGACTGGCCGGCGGCGACGACATCGGCGCCCGGCGCGGTGTCCACATGGCGGAACACGCGCTGGCCCCCGGTGAATTCAGACACAAATACCACGTCCATGTTCATGTGCTGGCGCAGCAGCTTGAGCACCTCGGGCACCGCGCCATCCACCAGTTCGTCCGCCCCGTCGGCCGTGGCCACCAGCAGTTCGGAAATGGCAACCCGGAGGTCGGCGGGGTTGTAGCTGTCGTCGTAGATCGGTTGGGCCATAAGTCCCCTTTTTACGTCAGGAGCCGGCCTCCAGATTCACCGTCGCGTGTTTTTCTGTGACGAAACGCAAGTGCCCTTGCGCAAAAGAAAAAGCCCTGTCTTCGCTGGAAGACAGGGCTATGCAAGGGGTGGTAGGACGTACAAGATTCGAACTTGTGACCAACGGATTAAAAGTCCGCTGCTCTACCAACTGAGCTAACGTCCCACGCTCTTTTGCCGTCTGCTTGCTCCTGGTTTGACGCCAGGGCTGCGGCAAAGCCTTAAATTATAGCGTCGTTTTCGCGGCGCCGGCCATCGCGAGCTGATCCAGCAACCAGCCCGCGGCGCACTGGCCGAAAGTAGCCGTCACGCTGACCACCGAGCCGTACCCATGGCAGTTCAGCGAGCCATCCGCGCCGTCGATGGCGCACGAAGGATCGGGCGGGGCCACGGCCTCGCGGCTGAACACGCAGGCCACGCCGATGGCCTTGCCCTCGCGCGGGGCGCCATGCTCCCTGCGCAGCCGGTAGCGCACCTGGGCGAGCAGCGGGTCGTGCGTGGTGTGGGCCAGGTCGTCGACATCCACCTTGTGGGCCAGGCGCTTGCCGCCGGCAGCCCCGACGCTGACGAACAGCGCCCGCGTCTGTCGTGCCCAGGCGGCCATGGCGGTCTTGGCCTTGATCTGGTCGCAGGCGTCGATCACCGCGTCCACCCCGGCGGGCAGGATCTGCGGCCAGTTCGCGGGCTCCACAAATTCCTCAATGCCATGCACCACGCAGGCCGGGTTGATCTGGCCGATGCGCTCGCGCATGGCCGCCACCTTCGCCTGCCCCACCGTGCTGTCCAGCGCGTGGATCTGCCGGTTGATGTTGGATTCGGCCACATGGTCCAGGTCCACCAGCGTCAGGCGCCCCACCCCGCTGCGTGCCAGCGCCTCGGCCGCCCAGGAGCCCACGCCCCCGATGCCGATCACGGCCACATGCGCGGCGCGGATGCGCGCGGCGCCCGCCACGCCGTACAGGCGTTCCAGACCGCCAAAGCGGCGTTGCAGGTCAGGTTCAGCCAGTACGGCGCTCAACCCAGGCGCTCCATGCGCCAGATCTGGTACCTGAAGGCCGCAACGGCCCCCAGCACGATGAACGCTACCGCGACAAAGCTGGTAATGCCCAGCGTAGAAATGCCGCTCAGGCCCTGCCCCACGGTGCAGCCCATGGCCGTGACGCCGCCCACGCCCATGAGCACGCCGCCGACCAGGTGGTTGCCCACGTCCTCGGTGCCGCCAAAACCTTCCCAGCGGAAGCTGCCGCCTGCCAGGGCCATCACCGCGGAGCCGACGATCACGCCAAGGACCGAGACGATGCCCAAGGTCAGCACCTTGCTCTTGTCACTGAAGAACATCAGCCAGTCCAGCGTATAGGCCACGGGCGCCACAAAGCTCAGGGCTTCGGCGCGGCCGGAACTGCTGCGCAGGAACGCTTCCTCCAGCGTTTCAGGGTGCTCGGCCACGAAGCCCAGGTGCCCGCTGACCCACCACATCGCCACCACAATGCCGCCAATGCCCAGGCCCGCCAGCAGGTTGTCAAACCGTCGGAAATCGCGCCCCATGAGTGCCCACGCCACCAGCGCGCCGCCCAGCAGACCGCCCAGCACCAGCCAGGCCTGCTTGAGCGCCATGCCGGTTGCCGCGGCCAGCCAGCCGGCAAGCGCGGTGCCGGAAGCAATGTCCACGGCCACTTTGTCCACCGTACCCACGCGCACCACCGCCGTGATGCCCTTGAGCGTGGCAAACGCGGCTACGCCCATCACCAGGAACACCACCAGAGACTTCAGGCTGCCGCCCCCAATGCGCACCAGCGTCTTGCTGCCGCAGCCCGACGCCAGCACCATGCCAAAGCCGAACATTGCCCCGCCCACGGCGGCCGACAGCCAGATGAAGCGGTTGGAGGCGTACAGGGTCTTGGCGGGGTCCACCTGCCCTGTGTAGACCAGCACGGCAAAGCCGGTCATGGCCACGCCAATCGCCAGAACCCACTGGCGAAGGCGCGTCCAGTCGCCGATGTTCATGACGTCGCTGATCGCACCCATGGTGCAGAAATGGGTACGCTGGGCAATGGCGCCAAACAGTACCGACAGCGCGAAGGCGGCCCACAACACCTGGGTGTTCAGGGCGGTCAGGTCAGAAGCTTGCATCCGCCGATTCTAGGCTGCAAGCAAAGCCCGTCAGCGCAGCCGGGCCAGGCGTTCGCGCGCGGCAGTCGCGGCTTCAGACTGCGGATAGGCCTTCACAAGGTCGTCCAGCGTCCTGCGTGCCGAGCGGGTGTCCTTGAGCTCGATCTGGCAGTTGGCGATCGACAGCACGGCTTCGGGGGCGCGCACATGGTCGGGCGCGCGCGTGAGCAGCGCACGGAAATTGGCGATGGCGCCGGTGTAGTCACGCGTGGCGTACTGTGCATTGCCCAGCCAGAACAGGGCCGAAGGCACATAGCCGCTTTGCGCATAGCGCTTGATGAAATCGCCAAACGCCGCCTGGGCGGGGGCGAATTCTCCGCGGCGGAACGTGGCCAGCGCGGCTTCAAAATCGCGCTTCTCCCCCGGGTCGGCGGCAAATTCCTGGCCGTCCACCGTGACCTTGGTGGGCTCGAACTTGCGCAGGCGCTCTTCCACGGCCACGGCCAGGTCCTTTTGCCGTTGCTGGGCTTCGCTGAGCTGTTTGGCCAGCTGCTCCTGCTGGCCGCGCGAGGTGGCCAGCTCGCTGCGCAGTGTTTCGATCTGGTTTTGCAGGTCCAGCAGGCTGCGGCGTATTTGAACGTTTTCGTCGCTGGCGCGGCGCAGTTCCTCGCCCAGGCGCTGGTTGGCACCCTCGGCCGCAATGCGGTTGGCCTCCACCTTCTGGCGCAGGTCCAGAATGGCCCTGCGCGCTTCTTCATCGTCAAACAGGCCGGCTGCGGCGGGCGAGCTCAGCGTCAATGCGCACACCATGGCCACCACACTGGCACGCAGCGCCCCGGGGGAGAGCAATGAGCGGCTCATCAGCGGTACGCGATTTCAGCGCGGCGGTTTTGCGCCATGGCGGCTTCGGTGCTGCCGGTGGCGGCGGGCTTTTCCTTGCCAAAGCTCACGGCTTCTACCTGGCTGTCGGTCACGCCCAGCAGGCCCAGGGCGCGGCGCACGGCTTCGGACCGCTTCTGGCCCAGGGCCAGGTTGTATTCGCGGCCGCCGCGCTCGTCGGTGTGGCCCTCAATTACAACCTTGCGGCCGTTGGCGGCCTTCAGGAATCGCGCGTGGGACTCGATCAACGACTGGAACTCGGGCTTGATGACGAAGCTGTCGTAGTCAAAGTACACAATGCGCGCCACGCCTGTGGGACCAGCCGCTGCCTGCTGGGAGGCACCCAGGTCCACGGGCGCCACATTGCTCTGCGTGGCACCGCCTGTGCCCGCGCCCGTGCCGGGCGTCGCGGCCGGCGGCGTCACCGCGCTGCCGCTCTTGTCTTCCACCGGCACGTCATCCAGCTTCACGCCGGAGCCGCAACCGGCCAACACCACTGCCAGGGCTGCCGCCACAAAGACACGTTTGATCATCCTGAATCCTCCTGAATAGCCGGTTACGTTACTTCTGAAACGGACCCCAGTCCGGTTCGCGTATGTCTCCACCCTGCCCCGCCAGGCGGGCCTTGATCTTGCCGTCCAGCGTGGTGGTCATGAGCGCCTCACGGCCCTGTTGCTGGGTCGCATAGACGATCAGCCGCCCGTTGGGGGCAAAACTGGGGTTTTCATCAGCGGTGGTGTCTGTGATTGAGTTCACATTGCCGCTGGCAAGTTCCATGACCTGCAGCTTGAATGCGCCGCCGACGCGGGAAATGTAGGCCAGCCAGCGCCCGTCCGGGCTGATGGCCGGCGATATGTTGTAACCCCCGGTAAAGGTCACGCGCTCGGGCGCCCCCCCGGTGGCGCCCATGCGGTAGATCTGCGGTGCGCCGCCACGATCGCTCACAAAATAGATGCTGCGACCATCGGCCGAGTACACCGGCTCGGTGTCGATGCTGGCCGACTGCGTGAGCCGGCGCGGTTCGCCGCCATTGGCATCAATGGTGTACAGCTGCGAACCACCGTCGCGCGTGAGCGTGACGGCCAGCGAGCGGCCGTCAGGCGACCAGGCCGGCGCGCTGTTGGAGCCGCGGAAGTTCGCCAGCAACCGCCGCCGGCCACTGGACACGTCGTGTACGTACACCACGGGCTTGCGCGACTCAAACGACACATAGGCCAGCTGGCCGCCGCTGGGCGACCATGACGGCGAGATGATGGGCTCGGGGCTGGCCAGCGCGCTCTGGGCGTTTTCGCCGTCGGCGTCGGCCACCCACAGGTTGTAGCGGTTGCCCGCCTTGGTCACATAGGCAATGCGGGTGGAGAACACGCCCTTGTCGCCGGTGAGCTTTTCGTAGATGAAGTCCGCGATGCGGTGGGCCGCCAGGCGCAGGTCGCCGGTGGTGACGGCATAGCTCTGGCCGCCCAGGTCCTGCGCCTGCACCACGTCCCACAGACGAAAGCGCACGTCGTAGCGGCCGTCGGCCAGGCGGCTGACGCTGCCGCTCACCAGTGAATCGGCCTTGCGCTGGCGCCACAGGGCCACGTCGGGACGGCTGGTTTCGTCCAGCGCCACGCCAGCGGCATCCACCGGGCGGAACTGCCCGCTGCGCTCCAGATCGGCCTGAACGATCGCGGCGATCTTCTGAGGCGCGCTGTCGTCGCCGCGAAAGGCCGTGACGGCAATGGGCAACTGCGTCATGCCGACGCCGGTGACTTCCACGCGGAACTGCGCCAGTGCCGGCGCCAGCGAGCCGGCCAGCAGGCCGCCCAACACCAGGCGGCGTGATCCACTGGCAAGCTCAATGATTTCTGGCAGGGGGGATTGGGTCATCTTGTCGGTTCAAACAGTACAGGGCGAAGTATTTTCCAAACGCAGCCTGGGCTTGCATGGTACACACGGCAAACCCCATGGCACCGTCCAGAAAACCCAGGCGGAACACATAGCTGCGCACAAAAGCCACCCCGCCGGACAATGCCGCGCGCGTCATCGAGGTGGTGCGCCCCTGCGCATGACGCTGGGTGGCCCATGCGTGGCTGTAGGCCTCCAGTTTGCGCCAATAGTGCGCGGGCGTGGGGTAGCTTTCGTGTAACAGCGGGCTGCGCAGCCGCGCGGGCCGGGGTCCGTCCAGCAGCACGCGCTCGTGGACCAGATCGTTGCTGAAACGCGCGGCCCCGCGCCGGAACAGGCGCAGCACGTAATCGGGTGTCCAGCCGCAGTGGTGGATCCATTGCCCGCAAAAGCGCGTGAGCCGCGGTATTTCAAATGCCTGCGCACGGCCCGAAGCCATGGCGGCCTGGATCTGCGCGGCCAGCTCGGGCGTCACGCGTTCGTCGGCGTCAATGGACAGCACCCATTCGCCCGCGGCCAGCGCCAGCGCCCGGTTTTTCTGCGGGCCAAACCCGGGCCAGTCACTGGTAGGGGTAACCTGGGCGCCGTGTTCGCGGGCAATGGCCACGGTATCGTCCGTGCTGTCGTTGTCCACCACGATGATTTCGTCCGCAAACGCCACCGATGCCAGGCAGGCGCGCAGGTTGGCGGCCTCGTTGCGGGTGATGACGATGACGGACAGGCGCATTGAAAAAAAGGGCTGTGGTGCAGCGTGGATAATCCGGGCTTGTCCGCAATTATGAGGTTACCGGGTGGCGCAATTAGGAAGCTGGGAGACGCTCAGGCCCTGGCCGGTGTACATGCTGGCGGCCTTCATCCCGCTGTCGCTTGCCGCCACCAACGTCGCCAAGCTGCTCGCCCTGCTGGCCTGCGCCGTGGTGCTGTGTGGCGCCATTCGCCGCCGCCAGCCTGATCCGGCACTGAAGCGCCTGCTTTCGGTGCCCGCCGCCCTGCTGATGCTGGCCGCGCTGGCCCTGAGCCTGGCCTGGACGACCGAGCCGGGCGCGCAGGCCCTGAGCCATGTGCTCAAGTACAGCAAGCTTCTGCTGATACCCGCGATCGTCCTGCTCATCCGCACGCCGCGCCAGGCGGCCCTGGCCGTGGGCATTTATGTGGCATCGCAGGCCTTTGTGGTGGCCACATCCTGGCTGCTGTACCTGGGCGCGCCGGTCTTCTGGGTGCCGGCGGACCGCAACTCCATCGCCACGGTGTACTCCAGCTACCTGGACCAGACCATCATGACGGCCGGCTTCGCGGCCATCTGCTGGCATTTGCGCCGCGAGTTCCCGGGCCGCCGCGGCGCCTGGGTCGGGGCCGCGCTGGCCGCCGCGGCGCTGGTCAATGCGCTGGTGATGCTGCCCGGGCGCAGCGGCCATGTGGCAGCCATCGGGGTAATGTCACTGGCGCTGCTGTGGGCGGTGCCGGCGCGCTGGCGCCTGGCAGCGCTTGCGGCGCCCGTGGTGCTGGCGGCCCTGGCCATGGCAGTCGCGCCGCAGTTCAACGAACGGCTGACCAATACATTCGACGAAATCAGCGCCTACCAGTACCGCAACGACCCCGGAACCTCCTCCGGCCAGCGCCTGACGTTCTGGCACCGCTCGCTGCAGGCCATGGCCGAGCGCCCGCTCAGCGGCTTCGGCGCCGGCAGCTGGAACCGCGAGTACACGCGCCAGGAAATCACCCACAGGGGCCATGTACTGGAGGGCACCGCCGAGGTCCGCAACCCGCACCAGGAGTACCTGCTGTGGGGCGTGCACCTGGGTGTGGGCGGCATGGCCCTGCTGGTGGCCTGGATGGCCCTGCTGGTGCGTGACGCGCAGCCGTTTGTGACTCACCGGCGCAGGGCCACGGTGTCCGTGGTGGCGGTCATGGCCATCGCCTGCCTGTTCAATTCGTCGCTGTTTGATGCGCTGATCGGCGAATATTTCTGCATTGTCATCGGGCTGATGCTGGCCCTGGGCCTGCAGCCGAGCGCGCCCGTCCAGCCTGCGCCGGTGACCGCCTCAGGCGCACTGCCCACCTCCGCCGCATGAGCCAGCCCGACAACACCGCCGCCGCGCGCGGCACCGTTGTGCAGCGCCTGCGGCGTTTTGTGCCGTACTTTCGCGGCTCAGGCTGGGCCCTGCCCTGCATGGTGGCCGCCACCACCCTGGCCGCGCTGACCGAGCCGGTGATCCCCGCGCTGATGAAGCCGCTGCTGGACGACGGCTTCAAGGGCGGCGCGTTCAGCCTGTGGCTGGTGCCCGCCGCCCTGCTGGGCCTGTTCGCACTGCGCGGGCTGGCCGGCTTTGTGGCGCAGTATTCGCTGGCCTACATGGCCAACCAGGCCATGGTGGCGCTGCGCCGGCGCCTGTTTGGCACGCTGCAGGCCGCGCCCATGAGCCTGTTTGGCCAGTCGTCGGCCAGCACGCTGTCCAACACCGTGGTGTACGAGGTGCAGACCGGCACCACGCTGCTGGTCAACGCGATGATGTCCCTGCTCAAGGACTCGCTCACGCTGGTGGCGCTGATGGCCTACCTGCTGTACATCAACTGGAAGCTCACGCTCATCGTGCTGTTCATCTTCCCGGCGGTGGCCTGGGTCATGAAGGTGCTGTCGCGCCGCCTGCACCGCATCACGCAGGCCAGCCAGCAGGCCACCGACCGCCTGGCCTATGTGGTCGAGGAAAACGTGCTGGCCCACCGCGTGGTGCGCCTGCACGACGCCCAGGCCGCGCAGGGCTCGCGCTTTGACGTGCTGAACACCGAGCTGCGCCGCCTGGCCATGAAGTCCACCATCGCCGCGTCGGCCATGACACCGCTCACGCAGATGCTGGCCGCCGCCGCGCTGTCGGCCGTGATCTGCACGGCGCTGTGGCAAAGCTCCACCAGCGGCATCACCGTGGGCGGCTTTGCGTCGTTTATCACCGCCATGCTGATGCTGATTGCACCGATCAAGCACCTGTCTGAATCCGCCGCGCCCATCACGCGCGGCCTGGCCGCGGTGGAGCGCGGGCTGGACCTGATCGACAACACCCCGCCCGAGCCCGAAGGCACGCACGGGGTGGCCCGCGCGCGCGGCGCGCTGCAACTGAGCGACGTAGTGGTGCGCTACGGCGGCGCCACCCACAACGCGCTGGACGGCGTCAGCCTGCAGGTGGCACCGGGCCAGACGCTGGCGCTGGTGGGCAGCTCGGGCTCGGGCAAGACGACACTCATCAACCTGCTGCCGCGCTTTGTGGAGCCCACGGGCGGCCAGATCACGCTGGACGGCGTGGCGCTGGCCGACTGGAAGCTGGGCGCCTTGCGCCGGCAATATTCCTTCGTGAGCCAGGACGTGGTGATGTTCAACGACACGGTGGCCGCCAATGTGGCCCTGGGCCTGCCGCTGGACCGCGCCCGGGTGCAGCAGGCGCTGGACGCGGCCAATCTGGGCGCGTTCGTGCAGGCCCTGCCCCAAGGCATGGACAGCCTGGTGGGCCACAACGCGGCGCAACTGTCAGGCGGGCAACGCCAGCGTCTGGCCATTGCCCGCGCGCTGTACAAGGACGCCCCGATCCTGATCCTGGACGAAGCCACCTCCGCGCTGGACACCGAATCCGAACAGGCCGTCAAATCCGCCCTGCAACGGCTGATGGCGGGCCGGACTTCTCTCGTCATTGCCCACCGCCTGTCCACCATTGAGCATGCTGACCGCATCGTGGTCATGAGCGCCGGGCGGATCGTTGAAGCCGGCACGCACGACGATCTGCTGCGCGCGGGCGGCCACTATGCCCGCCTGCACAGCCTGGCCGTCACGGGCGAATCAGCAGACATCACACCATGAGCAAACAAGCGTCCATCAGCGGCTTCACCTTCATCCGCAACGGCGTCATGCTGGGCTTTCCGTTTGTGGAGTCCATCCGCTCGCTGCTGCCGCTGGTGGACGAATTCGTGGTGGCGGTGGGCCGCAGCGACGACGACACGCTGGCGCGCGTGCAGGCCATCGGCGACCCGAAGATCAAGATCATCGAAACCGTATGGAATGACAACATGGCCGACCGCGGCTTTGTCTATGCCCAGCAGAAGATGATTGCGCAGTACGCCTGCACCGGCGACTGGGCTTTTTACCTGGAGGGTGACGAGGTGGTGCACGAGGCCGAGCTGGCCGCCATCCGCGCCAGCGTGGACCGCCACCACGGCAACCCAGCCGTGGAAGCCCTGGTGTTTGACTACCTGCATTTCTACGGCACGCCGGGCTATGTGTCGGTCAGCCCCGGCTGGTATCGGCGCGAATGCCGGCTGATCCGCAACAGCATCCGTACCTATGCGCCCGATGGGCAGTACTGGCTGGTGATGCACCAGCACAAAAAGCCGCGCAACCCGCAGGGCGCGCTGGCCAACGCGCACATCCACCACTACGGCTGGGTGCGCAAGGCAGAACAGATGCAGGCCAAGCTGGACCAGGTGGCGAAGTACTGGAAAGACTCCACGGTCATGCAGATCAACTACGCCAACTTTGACCCGCAGGCCGTCAAACCCTTCACCGGCACCCACCCGGCCGTCATGGCGCACTGGCTGGCCACCGAAGCCGAACAGAGCATCGCGTTCAACCCCGACTACCAGCTCACATCCAAGGAGCGCAAGTACCGGCTGTCCATGAAGCTGGAAAAGCTCACGGGGCTGGACTTCAGCCGCAAGCACTTTAAGCTGGTGGCGTGACGGGCGCGCACGGATTGCTTTGGCTTAGCTGAGAAGGGGAGCGTCCTCCCCGGGCTCAGGCGTTCCATGGTCTTCCGGTTGATCTGGCTCACGCAGTTCGAGCTCCGGCTCCAGCACTGCAACTTGCCCCTCGGGGTTTTCATTGCCCAGCTCGACGTCGAGGTTCACGGGCACGTCGGGCTGGCCCTCAATTTGGTCCAGCCCTTCGTCGTCGTCCGACCCGCCGTCGTCCACAAATTGCGCAAGCTCCAAAAGGGCTTGCGGGTCGGCTTGCGGGCCAGGTTGTGCCGGAGCAGGCAATTCTCGATCCCTAAAAGCGCGGACGCATGCAAAGCACAACATTGCGCCCCCACCGACGAAATACGCCAGCAGCGCATTTCCCACCTCAAACCACGATTCCCCGCTAGGGTCCATTTTTTTGCGCGCGATTTCTTCGAGCACTGCCTTGACCTTCGGCGTGTCGGGCATCACCGCGATCATCATGCCCTGCCCATCGGAGCGCGACAGCATGCAAGTGGACAATCCATCGACCTCGTGGGCAGCAGCAACGAAATTTTCCACATTGCCATGCGTCGGAGTTATCAGGATCATTCGGTGAAGAATGTACTGGAGGGAGCGAATGTCAAATGGCCGAATATCGAAATAGCTGTCCACCGTCAGATGCGGCAAATGTTGAAATGCCGTCGACAACACAGAGGCACTTTTGTTGTCCAGCTTGCAGTACTGTTCGAATGGAGCATCTGTTTGGGAGGGAACAAATTGATGAACGGTGAAGGTTTTGTTGCTTTCTCCAATTTGCGCAAGCCCGCCTAAGATTTCCTTGCCGGAGACGCAGTGGTCGTCCTCAACGGTTGCGGCGGAACCACCGGCGACGACTACCGTCCCCGCTCCCACGAATTCCGTGATGCTTCCGTACTTTGCGAGCCGGCTGATCAACTCTTTCGCATTGAATTCCGTGGGCTGTTCCTCCAGGGGCAAAAGCGCGTCCGACCACGTCGGGGTCGAGGTCGGCGTGAAGCTTACGTTCACAAGCTCGCCCCCACCTGAATCGGGCGTCGTGCTCGCGTCCACAAGCTTCGCTGTCAACGTCAGCGCCAGCCACTTGCTTTGGTTGAACAGGTGCATTGCTGACTTCATCCAGGAACTGAAGCCGGAAGAAACCTGGACCGGCTCCCCGGCCTCGCCCGCCGGCTTGCCTTTTGAATCCATTGATATAGCCTGCGACTCGACACTCGGGCGCCAGGCTGTGAACGGACTGGTCATCTGTCTGGGAATATTGGGTAACACGGTGAGCTCCTAGGCGTAGCTGGCGATGGCGTCAGACAAGACCGCGCCGGGCTGGGCCGCGTCGGGCGCCAGGAAATGCGTCTGGCGCCATTGCAGCACCAGATCGACGCCCTGCTCGATCAACTGCAGCAAGTTCTCGCCCGTCGTCTCGGCCAGAGGGAAAGCCCATTGCAGCGTCGCCATGTGCGTGGAAGGACGGCAGCTGAGGACCGGCTGGTTGGCGCGCAGATTGACGAAGTTGGTATGCAGCAAGGCCAGCAGGATGCGCCCGCAGTCAGCATGTGCAGGGTCCAGCTCGCCCATGTGAAAAAGAACATACGCGTGGGTCGCATCAATGCCGGGCTGGGCCGCCAGGTCCACCGTGACGCCCCGGTACTGGACGTTGAACGCCACCGTTCCGTCGTTCTGCGCTTGCAGTGAAGGTGCAGGTACCTTGGCAAGGGCGCAAAAGCTTGCGCAGACATCTTGAAGATCGAGTGACATGGGATTTCCTCTAAAGATGTCGGAAGGCTACCGGCATCTCCCCCGCCACCTCAACATACGGACGGTTATCTGCGAAGCGCCAGATAGAGCGCCTCTTGCGTCGCTGCGGAGGCTTCCCAGCTGTAACCTGCCGCGAATGCCCGGCTGTTGTCTGCCAGAAGGGCACTCAGTGCGGCGTCTTTCAGCAAGCGCTCCGCACCGCTGCCAGCGCATCGGGCCGCCTCGGGTCACCCAGCAGCAGCGCGTCCAACCCGTCGCGCAACAGGCTCGAAATGCCGCAATGCTCCGGGCCACTTACCACCACGGGCAAACCGTAGGACATGGCTTCGATCACCACCATGGCGAAGGTGTCCTCGAAGGTCGGATGTTCCAGCACGTCGGCCGCGCGGTAGGCGTGCAGCGCCAGCGCCTGGCCATCGCCCGTGCGCTGTACAAGGACGCTCCGATCCTGATCCTGGACGAAGCCACCTCCGCGCTGGACACCGAATCCGACTACGCCAACTTTGATCCGCAAGCCGTCAAGCCCTTCACCGGCACCCACCCCGCCGTGATGGCGCGCTGGCTGGCGACCGAAGCCGAACAGAGCATCACGTTCAACCCCGACTACCAGCTCACCTCCAAGGAGCGCAAATACCGGCTGTCGATGAAGCTGGAAAAGCTCACGGGGCTGGACTTCAGCCGCAAGCACTTCAAGCTGGTGGCCTGAGGCTGCGCTGGTGCAACTGCTCGCAGGCGCGGGCGGCGGCGGCCCAGCTGTGGGCTTGGGCAAAGCGCCGCGCCGCGGTGCCCAGGCTGTCAGCCAGACCCGCCTCACGCAGCAGCCGGCCCAGCGCTGTGGCCATGGCCACAGCGTCGCGCGGATCATCCAGCAGGAGCGCGTCGTGCCCGTGCGTCAGCAGGCCAGCAACGCCACAGTACGCCGCCCCGCTCACCACCACCGGCAGCCCATGTGCCATGGCCTCCAGCACCACCATGGCAAAGGTGTCCTCGAAGGTGGGGTGTACCAGCACGTCGGCGGCGCGGTAAGCCGGGTCCACGCGCTTGAGCGCCCCCAGGAAATGCACGCGCCCCGCCACGCCCAGCGCCTGCGCGCGCGCCTCGAACGCGGGGATGCCCGCCGGGTTGCCCACCACGGCCAGTGACACATCAGGCGGCAGGCCAGCCAGCGCCTGCAACAGGCCGTCCAGCCCCTTGCGGGCGTAGTCGTTGGCCACAAACAGCAGCAACCTGCCCTGCTCCGGCAGCCCCAGCGAAATGCGTGCCTGCACCTTGTCCGGGCCGGGCCCCGGCAGCGTGACGCCCGGCGTCACCACCGACAGCAGCGGCGCGGCATGGGGATAGGCCTGCAACACCTCGGCGCGCAGGTTGTCCGAGGTCACCACCACCTGCTGGCCCGGCCGCACCCGAAAGCGCGCCGCCTCCAGCGCCACATAGGTGATCAGGCGCGGGCTCAGAGCGATCTTGAGCCAGGCCAGCGCCAGGCGCAGGCCGGTGCGTCCCACCAGCAGGTTGTGCCGCACCGGCTTGACGTGGATGGTCTGCACGCGGCCATGCCAGGTGTTTTCATGCGAATGCACCACATCAAAGCCGTGGCGCGTGGCACGCCAGGTGGCAAAGGCGTACCAGAGCTGGTTGACCCAGCGCGGTTTGGCAATGCGTGAAATGTGGTGGTAGTTGACACCGGGCCAGGCATGGTCGATCTGCTGGGCGAACACATGCACCTCGTGGCGCTGCGCCAGTTGCTCGACCAGCGCGATGGAATAGCTCTCTGCGCCGCCGCCGGTGCGGGCGAAGACGCGGTTCAGAACGGCGATCTTCATGCGGTGGTCAGCGCCCGCGCCGCCGGTCTTCATACGCCGTGGCCACCTTGGCCCAGAACAGCGGCAACGTGGTGGACTGGTGCACCGGCACGCGCGGCAGGGCATACAGGCCATCACCGGCCATGGCGCGGCTGCGCTGCGTGGTGGTGGCGCTGTCATAGCCGGCCTCCTGCACCATGAGCGCGTGGCGGGCTTCGTAAAAGCCGTAGGGGTAGCAGAACTGACGCACCGGCACGCCCAGCAACGGCTCCAGGTCGGTGCGGCAGGCCAAGATTTCATCGCGCGCCGCGTCGTCGGCAAGCGCGGTCAGATCCACATGGTTGCGCGTGTGCGCGCCGATCTCCTGTCCGCCCGCCACCCAGGCGCGCAGTTGGTCCACGTCCATCAGCGGCTTCGCAGGCACGCCCTTGGCGTGGTCCCACACATTGGAGCCACCCAGCTGGCCGCTGACGATGTAGCAGGTGGCGCTGAAGCCGTTCTTCTGCAGCACGGGCAGCGCATGCTCCAGGTTGTTCACATAGCCGTCGTCCAGCGTGATGCCCACCACCTTGCCCTGCCTGTCACCCTGCAGGTAAGGCTGCAGCGCGCTCATGCTCAGCCCCTGGTAGCCCAGCAGCCTGAGCAGCCCCATCTGCCGCGCAAACGAACCCGGCGACACCACCAGGCTGCGATACGGCGTGCCGGCGGGGGGCGGTGTGTCCACCTGGTGGTAGGTCAGGATCGGGATGGGTCGGCGCATCACAACAAAACAATGTCGTACTGCTCCTGCCCCATGGCGCTTTCGCTTTGCAGCGAGATCGGCTTGCCGATGAAGTCCGACAGGCCGGCCAGGTGCTGGCTTTCTTCGTCCAGGAACAGCTCCACCACGCGCGGCGAGGCCACCACGCGGAATTCGCGCGGGTTGAACTGCCGTGCCTCGCGCAAAATTTCCCGCAGGATGTCATAACAGACGCTGCGCGCGGTCTTGACGATGCCCTTGCCCTGGCAGGCCTCGCAGGGTTCGCACAGCATGTGGGCCAATGACTCGCGCGTGCGCTTGCGCGTCATCTCCACCAGGCCCAGCTGCGAGAAGCCGCCCGCCATGGTCTTGACCCGGTCGCGCGCGAGCTGCTTGCGGAATTCGGCCAGCACGGCCTCGCGGTGGTCTTCGCGCACCATGTCGATGAAGTCCACGATCACGATGCCGCCCAGGTTGCGCAGGCGCAGCTGGCGGGCAATGGCACCCGCGGCCTCCAGGTTGGTCTTGAAGATCGTGTCGTCAAAATTGCGCGCGCCCACGTAGCCGCCGGTGTTCACGTCCACCGTGGTCAGCGCCTCGGTCTGGTCCACGATCACGTAGCCGCCCGATTTGAGGTCCACGCGCCGGCCCAGCGCGCGCGCGATTTCCTCGTCAATCGAAAACAGGTCAAAGATCGGCCGCTCGCCCTTGTACAGCTGCAGCCGCCCCGCTGCCGCCGGCATGAATTCCCGCCCGAAGGCCTGCAGGTGCTCGAACTGCTCGCGTGAATCAAGCCGGATGGTCTGGGTTTCCTCGCTCACCAGGTCGCGCAGCACGCGCTGCAGCAGGCTCAGGTCCTGGTGCAGCAGCGACGTGGGCGGCAGGCGCAGCGACGCGTCCTTGATGCGCGCCCAGGTCTTGCGCAGGTAGGCAATGTCTTCGGCCAGCTCGGCGTCGGTGGCGTCTTCACCGTTGGTGCGCAGGATGAAGCCGCCGCCTTGCGGGCCGGCCAGCGCCTGCAGCCGCGCGCGCAGTGCGTCGCGCTGGTCCTGCGGGATTTTCTGCGACACGCCGATGTGGTCGTCCTGCGGCAAAAACACCAGCAGCCGCCCGGCCACGCTGATCTGGGTGGACAGCCGCGCGCCCTTGGTGCCGATCGGGTCCTTGATGACCTGCACCATGATGGCCTGGCCTTCAAACACCTGCTTTTCAATCGGCACCAGCGGCTGCGTGGCCTTGACCTGCGCGGGCGGTTCACCGTCAGGCTGGCGGTGCCACACGTCGGCCACATGCAAAAAGGCCGCGCGTTCCAGGCCGATGTCGATGAAGGCCGACTGCATGCCCGGCAGCACACGCGCCACCTTGCCCAGGTACACATTGCCCACCAGGCCGCGCTCCAGCGTGCGCTCCACGTGCAGCTCCTGCACCGCGCCGTTTTCCACCACGGCCACGCGGGTTTCCTGGGGCGACCAGTTGATGAGGATGTCCTGCTGCATGTTTTTTTAAGTCTTGAAGCCGCATTTGCGCAGCAATTGCGCCGTCTCGTACATGGGCAGCCCCATGATGCCCGAATAACTGCCCGACAGCGACGAAACATGCGCCGCCGCCGCGCCCTGAATGGCATAGGCGCCCGCCTTGCCCATGGGTTCGCCGCTGTCCACATAACGGCGGATGGCCGCGGGCCTCATCGGTGCAAACGTCACACGGGACGTGCTCAGCGCGGTCAGGCGCTTGCGGCCGTGTTGCACCGCCACAGCGGTCAGCACGCGGTGTGTGGCACCCGACAGCTCGCGCAGCATGCGCCGGGCATCGGCTGCATCTTCAGGCTTGCCGTAGATCGTGCGGCCCAGGGCCACGGTCGTGTCCGAACACAGGATGGGCGCGGCGGGCAGCCCCCGGCGCTTCAGGCGCGCCACGGCAGCGTCCAGCTTCAGGCCGGTGACGCGCTGCACATAGCGCGCGGGCGCCTCGCCGGGCAGCACGGCTTCAATGCCCTCAGCGTCTTCGTCGGCATCGGGCAATAGCAGCTCGTACTTCACGCCCAGCTGTTCGAGCAGCTGCCGGCGGCGCGGGCTCTGCGATGCCAGATAAATGAATTCACTCACGATGGTAGGGATGGTTGGCGTTGATGGACCAGGCGCGGTACAGCTGCTCGACCAGCAGCACGCGCACCATGGCATGCGGCAGCGTAAGGTCTGACAGGCGGATGCGCTCGTGCGCGGCCTGGCGAAAGGCCGGGTCCAGTCCGTCGGGGCCGCCGATCACCAGCGCCACGTCGTCAGCCTCCAGTTGCCAGGCCTTGAGCTTGGCGGCCAGCGCCACGGTGGTCAGGGTGGTGCCGCGCTCGTCCAGCGCCACCACGCGGCAGCCGCGCGGAATGGCGGCCTCGATGCGTTCGCGCTCGGCGGCGTACAGGGTTTCCAGCGTCTTGGAGCCGCGCGGCTCGGTCTTGACGGCCTTGAGTTCCACCCGCAACTCGGGCGGAAAGCGCTTGGCGTAGTCGTCCCAGGCCGTCTGTGCCCAGTCGGGCACGCGCTGGCCGACGGCCACGACAAAGAGCTTCATGCCTTGCGGGCGGGCGCCTTCTTGGCTGCGGGCTTGCGGGCCGCGGGCTTGGCCGCCGTTCTGGCGGCGGGCTTCTTGCCCACCACGACGGTTTTGGGCTTGGCAGCCGGTTTGGCGCTGGCCTTGCGCGCGGGCGCCTTGGGTTTGGCGGCCTGCTCGGCGGCCTTGATGGCGGTCTTGGCCGCGCTGCTGCGGCGCAAGGTGGGCTCGGCTTCTTTCTTAGCAGGCTTAGCGGCGGGTTTCGTCCCGGATGCCTTGGCCAGCGCCTTGTCCGGAGCGCCCATCGGGTTGGGCGCGCCGAATTTCAGGCGCACCGGCTTGTCGCCCCAGATTTCTTCAAGGTGGTAATACTGGCGGATCGCCGGTTGCATGATGTGCGCCACGGCCGCGCCGCAGTCCACGATGATCCATTCGCCGTTGTCTTCACCTTCGACGCGCGGCTTGCTGAAACCGGCCTCGCGCACGGCGTCGCGCACGCTGGCGGCCAGCGCCTTGGTCTGGCGGTTGGAGCTGCCCGTGGCAATGATGACCCGCTCGAACAGCGGCGACAGATGCTCGGTGTTGAAGACCTGGATGTCCTGCGCTTTCACATCTTCCAGCCCATCGACGATGGCACGCTGGAGCTTCTGGGTGTCTTTCTTGGCGGCAGTTTCAGTGGTCATCAGGTCGGTTGGTAAAGGTGATGGTCTTCAATATAGCGCGCTACCGCGCCGGGGACCAGATGGTCGATTTTCTCACCGGCACCCGCGCGTGCGCGGATTTCGGTGGAACTGAAGGGCATGGGTGGCAGCTCCACGGGTTCGCGTGGGCCGGGCGGCAAGCGGGATGCGTCAAATGTGCTGGAAGACCCCGTGGGCCTTGCACGCGCCGCTATTGAAATTATAGCGATCCGGGCGATCTCCCCATTTTCGCGCCAGGTGTGCAGGGCTTCGGCCTGGTCGGCGCCGATCACCAGCAGCAGTTGCGCCAAGGGAAACTCCTGACGCAGCTCGCGCAAGGTATCCACCGTGTAGGTGTAGCCGGCACGCTGCAGCTCGCGCCCGTCCACCGTGGCGCGCGGCACCTGGGCAAAGGCCAGCCGGGCCATGGCCAGGCGGTGCTCGCCCAGCGACAGCGCGCGGGCCTTGTGCCAGGCCTGGCCGGTGGGGAAGATGCGCAGCTCGTCCAGGCCCAGTTGCTCCACCGCCGCGCGGGCCAGTGCAATGTGGGCGTTGTGCGGCGGATCGAACGCGCCGCCAAACATGCCCAGCCGGTAGGGGCGCGGCGCGTCGGGGCGTGTCAAACCCAGTCCTTGCGCACCAGGAACTGGCTGTACAGCGCCGCCTCGGGCGAGCCGGCCTCGGGCTGCTGCTGGTAGGCCCAGCTGACCAGCGGCGGCATGGACAGCAGGATGGACTCGGTGCGCCCGCCGGATTGCAGGCCGAAATGCGTGCCGCGGTCCCACACCAGATTGAATTCAACATAGCGCCCGCGCCGGTACAGCTGGAACGCCCGTTCACGCTCGCCATACGGCGTGGCCTGGCGACGCTGCACGATGGGCAGGTACGCGCCCAGGAACGCATCGCCCACGGCCTGCATCATCCCCAGGCTGCCGTCAAAGCCCAGCTCGGAAAAGTCGTCAAAAAACACGCCGCCCACGCCGCGCTGCTCGTTGCGGTGCTTCAAAAAGAAATACTCGTCGCACCAGGTCTTGAAGCGCGGGTATTTGTCGGCGCCAAACGGCGCCAGCGCGTCGCGGCAGGTGGTGTGGAAATGCACCGCGTCCTCTTCAAACCCGTAGTACGGCGTGAGGTCCATGCCGCCGCCAAACCAGCACACCGGCGCCTGGCCGGGCGCGGTGGCGGCGATCATGCGCACGTTCATGTGGACGGTAGGCACATACGGGTTGCGCGGGTGGAACACCAGCGACACGCCCATGGCCTCAAACGGCGCGCCGGCCAGCTCCGGCCGGTGCTGGGTGGCAGACGGCGGCAGCTTCGGCCCGCGCACATGCGAGAACCCACACCCTGCCCGCTCGAACAGCGGCCCGCCTTCCAGGATCTGGGTGATGCCGTCGCCCTGCAGCGGCTCGCCGGGCGGCTTGGCCCAGGTGTCGGACAGGAAAGGCGTACCGTCGGCCTGCGCGATGGCGCCGGTGATGCGCTGTTGCAGGCCCATGAGCCACAGGCGCACATCGGCGGGGGTTTGGGTAGGGGCTGTCATTTCACAATGGTATCGGCTCGGTTGAACGAAGGGTCCAGCAGCTTCACCGGTGCCATGCAGGCCGGCACCCGGCCCTGCACGCCCTGGTACACCGCAGCCATGCGGGTCATGTCCAGCGCGGCGTCGCCGCTGAGCGCGATGAAATCGCGCACCGTCACCTCGCGCCGGCCGTAGTCCAGCCGGATCAGGCCCAGCGGTACGCCCGCGGCCAGCGCGGTACGGTAAAAGCCGCTGCGCAGGCCCGGCACGTATTTGCGCGTGCCCTCGGGCGCCAGGCCCAGCCAGAAATAGCGGCCGCTGCGGCGGCGCTCGTCAAATATGTCCAGCGCCTGGGTGGTGACGCCCTGGGCCGAGGTACGCGCCACCGGCACGCCGCCCAGCCAGCGCAGCCAGCGGCCAAACAGCGGGATGCGAAACAGGCTGGCCTTGCCCCAGAAGCGCACCGGCACACCCACGGACCATTTGGCCAGGATCATGACGATGAAGTCCCAGTTGCTGGTGTGCGGGTACACCACCAGCACGCCCTGCAGCGCGGGCAGGCCTTCAAACTGCACCGTCCAGCCCGCCAGGCCCAGGGCCCAGCGTGCCAGCCGGCTGCCGCGAAACTGCAGCGGGTACGGCGTGGGGAAATCGCTGACGGGCTTCAACGTCAGCCGCGGATGGCACGGTGGCCAATGTCCTTGCGGTACTGCGCACCGTCAAAACGGATGCCCTTGGCCACCTCGTACACCCGCTGTTGGGCCGCCTTGACGCTGTCGGCCAGCGCCGTCACGCACAGCACGCGCCCGCCCGAGGTGACCGTGGCGCCGTCCTGCGCGGCCGTGCCGGCGTGGAACACCACGGCGTCGTCGGTGTCCCGTGGCAGGCCGGTGATGACGTCGCCCTTGCGCGGGCTCAGCGGGTAGCCGTGCGCGGCCATCACCACGCCCAGCGCCACGCGGCGGTCCCATTGCAGCTCGATCTGGTCCAGGCCCTCGGACGTGGCGGCCATCATCACGTCGTACAGGTCGGTTTTGAGCCGCATCATGATGGGCTGCGTTTCGGGGTCGCCCATGCGGCAGTTGAATTCCAGCGTCTTGGGCTTGCCCGCGGCGTCGATCATCAGCCCGGCGTACAGGAAGCCGGTGTAAGGGATGCCATCTTTTTCCATGCCCTTGATGGTGGGCAGGATGATTTCGCGCATGGCGCGGGCGTGCACCTCGGGCGTGACCACCGGCGCGGGCGAATACGCACCCATGCCACCGGTGTTGGGGCCCTCGTCGCCGTCCAGCAGGCGTTTGTGGTCCTGGCTGGTGGCCAGGGGGGTCACGTTCTTGCCGTCGCACAGCACGATGAAGCTGGCCTCTTCGCCCTGCAGGAATTCCTCAATCACCACCCGCGCGCCACCCGCGTTGTGGGCCACGCCCAGCGTGTTGTCCAGCAGCATGAAGTCAATGGCCTCATGCGCCTCGGCCAGCGTCATGGCCACCACCACGCCCTTGCCGGCTGCCAGGCCGTCGGCCTTGACCACGATGGGCGCGCCCATTTTGTCCACATAAGCATGGGCGGCCGCGGGGTCGGTAAACGTCTCGTATTCAGCCGTGGGAATGCCATGGCGCTTCATGAACGCCTTGGAGAAGGCCTTGGAGCTTTCCAGCTGCGCGGCGGCTTTTGTCGGGCCAAACACACGCAGGCCGTGCGCGCGGAACTCATCCACCACACCGGCGGCCAGCGGCGCCTCGGGGCCCACCACGGTCAGCACGATCTTTTCGGCCTGCGCCCATTCGCGCAACGCCTTCACGTCCGTGATGTTGATGTTCTCCAGCCGGCCATCCCGCGCGGTGCCGCCGTTGCCGGGGGCCACGTACACGGTTTGCAGCTTGGGCGACTGCGCCATCTTCCAGGCCAGCGCGTGTTCACGGCCGCCGCCGCCAATGATGAGGACTTTCATTTATTCAGAGATCTCGGCGTTGTGATAGACCTCTTGCACGTCGTCCAGGTCTTCAATCATGTCCAGCAGCTTCTGCATCTTCGCGGCGTCCTCGCCGCTCAGGGCAATGGTGTTTTCGGGCCGCATGGTCACCTCGGCCACTTCGGGCTTCAGGCCTGCGGCTTCCAGGGCGTTCTTGACCGCCTCAAAGTCGGGGTAGGCGGTCAGCACCTCAATGGCGCCGTCTTCGCCGGTGATCACGTCTTCGGCGCCGGCCTCCAGCGCCACTTCCATGAGCTTGTCTTCATTGGTGCCGGGCGCAAAAATCATCTGCCCGCAGTGCTTGAACTGGAACGCCACCGAGCCCGCCGTGCCCATGCTGCCGCCGTACTTGCTGAACGCGTGGCGCACATCGGCCACGGTGCGCACCTTGTTGTCGGTCATGGTGTCCACAATGATGGCCGCGCCGCCAATGCCGTAGCCCTCGTAGCGGATTTCCTCGTAGTGCACACCTTCCAGGTTGCCGGTGGCCTTGTCGATGTTGCGCTTGACGGTGTCGATCGGCAGGTTGGCCGCCTTGGCCTTTTCGACCGCCAGCCGCAGCCGGGGGTTGGCCGACAGGTCGCCGCCGCCCAGGCGGGCCGCCACCATGATTTCACGGATCACGCGCGTCCACACCTTGCCGCGCTTTTCGTCCTGGCGGCCTTTTCGGTGTTGGATATTGGCCCATTTACTGTGTCCAGCCACGGGAAACCCTTCTGTCTTCAATTAATCTACAGCCCGCGATTCTACTTTTTACAACCCGACGGAGCCCCGCCATGGCCGACCCCCTGCTGATAGCCAAGAACGCCACCACCACCTGCGAGCTGTTGCCCGGCCTGGCCAACCGGCACGGCCTCATCACCGGCGCCACCGGCACCGGCAAGACGGTGACGCTGCAGACCCTGGCGGAAAACTTCAGCAAGATCGGCGTGCCGGTGTTCATGGCCGACGTTAAAGGCGACCTGACCGGCATCAGCCAGGCCGGCACCATCGGCGAAAAAATGGCCGCCGTGCTGAAAGACCGCGGCATCGACCTGCCCGCGTCGGGCGCATGCCCCACCACCGTGTGGGACGTGTTTGGCGAGCAAGGCCACCCGGTGCGCGCCACCATCTCGGACATGGGCCCGCTGCTGCTGGCGCGCATGTTGAACCTGAACGACACCCAGGCCGGCGTGCTGAACCTGGTGTTCAAGATCGCCGACGACGCCGGCATGCTGCTGCTGGACCTGAAAGACCTGCGCGCCATGCTGCAGCATGTGGGCGACAACGCCAGCCAGTTCACCACCCAGTACGGCAACATCAGCGCCGCCAGCGTGGGCGCCATCCAGCGCGGGCTGATGCAGGTGGAAACCCAGGGCGCCGACAAGTTCTTTGGCGAGCCCATGCTGGACATCAACGACTTCATGCAGACCGTTGACGTGGATGTGGCCCCCCAGACGCCTTCGGCGTCGGCCCCCCAAGGGGGCGCATCTGCCGCTAGGGGCGGCCCGTCGCGGCAGATGGGCGTGATCAACATCCTGGCGGCGGACAAGCTGCTCAATTCGCCCCGGCTGTACGCCACCTTTTTGCTGTGGATGCTGTCAGAGCTGTTTGAGACGCTGCCCGAGATTGGCGACCCTGAAAAGCCCAAGCTCGTCTTCTTCTTTGACGAAGCGCACCTGCTGTTCAACGAAGCGCCCAAGGTGCTGGTGGAGCGCATCGAGCTGGTGGTGCGCCTGGTGCGGTCCAAGGGCGTGGGCGTGTATTTTGTGACGCAAAACCCGCTGGACATCCCCGACAGCGTGCTGGCCCAGCTGGGCAACCGCGTGCAGCACGCGCTGCGCGCCTTTACCCCGCGCGACCAGAAGGCCGTGAAAGCCACAGCGCAGACCATGCGCCAGAAGCCGGGGCTGGACATAGAAACCGCCATCACCGAGCTGGCCGTGGGCGAGGCGCTGGTGAGCCTGCTGGACGCCAAGGGCCGCCCCGGCATCACCGAGCGCGTGTATGTGCTGCCCCCGGGCAGCCAGATCGGCCCCATCACGCCGCAGCAGCGCCAGGCGCTGATCGCGGGCTCATTGGTAGCAGGCGTGTATGAAAAGGCGCAGGACCGTGAATCAGCCTATGAAAAGCTGCTGGCGCGCACCCAGGCCACCCAAGCCGCACAGGCCGAGGTCGCCAAAAAGGCCGAGGAAGGCGGCGGCCTGATGGGCGGCCTGAGCGATGTGCTGTTTGGCTCCACCGGCCCGCGCGGCGGCCAGCGCGACGGCCTGGTGCAGCAGGTGCTGAAGAACGAGGCCCGCAACCTGGCACGCCAGGTGCTGCGCGGGGCGCTGGGCAGCATCCTGGGCGGCAAGAAGCGCTAACCCGCCCTACTGAGCCGCAACCGCCGTGGATTCACTCACCCAGATCGTGCTGGGCGGCTGCGTGGCCGCGGCAGCCGTGCCCGCCACCCACCGCCGCCGCGCGGCACTGGCCGGCGCCGTGCTGGGCACCCTGCCCGACCTGGACGGCATCCCGCTGGCGCTGATGGGTGCCGACGTGGTGACGTCTGTGACCTGGCATCGCGGCCCATCGCATTCACTGCCGGTGCTGGCCGTGTTTGGCTGGCTGGTGTGGCTGCTGCTGAAGAAGTATTGGGCGCCGGTGCGCGAAGCACCCCGCCCCTGGCTGCTGGCCATCCAGCTGGCGCTGCTGACGCACCCGCTGCTGGACGCATTCACCGTCTATGGCACGCAGCTGCTGTGGCCGCTGCCGTACAACCCCACGATGTGGTCCAGCGTGTTCATCATCGACCCGGCCTACACGCTGCCGCTGCTGGCGGCCTGGGTGGCCGTGCTGTGGCGCGGCGCCGCGCCCACCGTGCCGCGCTGGCTGGCCATGGGCGTGGTGCTGAGCACCGCCTACCTGGGCTGGTCGCTGGCGGCCAAAGCCATGGTGGACCACGACGCGCGCCAGGCCATGGCCGCCCGGGGCCTGCAGGACGCCCCGATGTTCAGCGTGCCCATGCCGTTCAACACCCTGCTGTGGCGCGTGGTGGTGATGACGCCCGATGGGTACCTGGAAGGCTACCGGTCACTGGCCGTGGACAAAAAACCCATGACCTTCACCGCCTGGCCCAGCCACACCCCCGCCCTGCGCGAGCTGGCCGCCACGCCCGCCGTGGGGCGGCTGCTGTGGTTTACCAGCGGGTTCATGGGCGCGCGGGAAGTGAACGGCCAGCTCATCCTGTCAGACCTGCGCATGGGCGTGGAGCCGGACTACACGTTTCAGTACGCCGTGGCGCAGCGCACGCCGGGTGGGGCGTGGCAGGCAATGGCACCGGAGAAGGTGGGTGGGTTCAGGAATGCGCGGGAGCAGTTGGGGCGGGCTTGGGGGAGGTTGTGGCAGGAGCCGTGAGACTGCGGACTGTTAATCCGTAGGTCCCTTGTTCGAGCCCAGGACGGGGAGCCACTACTTCAACGCTCAGGCCAATGCGCCTCAAAATCAAATGTGAGCTGTCGCTGGTTGCGGATAGACAGCAGGTAAACAGACTTCTTGATCCGCGCATACAGCACAAGGTGGTGCGTCATCACGTATTCGCGCACTTCCCCATCTGTCGCGATGACGTTCAGTTGCTGCGTCAGACGGTCCATGCCCTGAGCCACCTCTGCAGACCCGCCCCGGCGCGCTTGAAACGGGCGGCCCAGCCCCGGAAAGCGTTCCAGATTGGGAATGACGATTTCCGCCAGCTCATCCAGCAGCGCATCAAATGCCTGAGGCGCCTCCATGCTGAGCAGGAAGGCCTCGATATCACCCAGATTGCGTTCGAAATTGGCGGTGAATTTCACCTTCAGAAGTGCAGCCACAACCCGGCTCAGCGTGCAGCACGTCGGCGCTGCAGGGCTGCAACGGCACTTCGGGCATCTTTGAATTTGCCGGCAGCCACATCCGCCAGACCCTTGCTGGCGTCGTCGATCAACACCAGGTGAATGCGCTCGCGCTCCAGCTGGTGGTAATAGTCCAGCCGCTGCGCGTCGATGAGGGCGACGTAGCTTTCACCGTTCTTGGTGATGATCTTTTCGGCGCCGGCCTTCGCCTGATCGGCCAGTTCCGAGAGATTTGCGCGCGCCTGAGACAGCGGGACAACATCGCGGACCGTGAATACCATGGCAACCTCCTTGGCACAAAAATGTACATAATTTTGCACATCATACGCGCCTGAATAAGGCAGTCAATGTTTCCCCGGCCTCTCCCCCTCCTCCATCCACTGCGTATAAAACGCGATCTTCGCGTCCACCAGCTTGCGTGCCTGCTTCCATTGCGCGATCTGCGCGTCCACCCGTTCGCGGTGGGCCAGCAGCACGGCGCGGGTGGCCTCCAGGTTGGCCCCGCCGCGCTGGGCCAGCGCGGTGTAGCGGCGCAGCTCGGCGATGGGCATGCCCGACAGGCGCAGGCGGTCCATCAGCTCCAGCCATTCCACATGCCGGTTGCTGTAGATGCGGTGCGTGCCCAGGCGCGGCACGGGCGGCAGCAGGCCCTGCTGCTCGTACCAGCGGATGGTGTGCACGCTGCGGCCGGTGCGCTGGGCCAGCTCGCCTATGCGCAGTTTCAGGGGTTTGCGGGGGGTCGCGTCTGCCATGTCAGCGGGTATACCAGATGGCCTGCACGTGCTGGGTGTCCATGTATTCACGCACGGCGGCGATCTGGCCGCCGCGCAGCGTAAACAGCGCGTGGTAATGCTGGTTGTAGATGCGGCCGTTTTTCAGCTCGCCGCGCGATTCGGCCATCACGGCCACCTGGTCGCCTTCGGCCACGGTGTTGTGCACCGTCATGCGCAGCGGGCCGGTCATGGCCTGCGCCATGCGGCTGAAGATGTCGGCCATCTCGGCCTTGGTGCGCAGGCCGGCCGTGGCGTTGCTGCCGGGCACGCCGGCCAGCCAGTAGGCGCAGTCGTCGGCCATCAGGGCCAGCACGCCGGCGGTGTCGCCCGCATCAAAGCGGGTGTAGAAGGCTATGGCGATCTGGCGGTTGGTTTCAATCGTGTTCATGCGTGGGTTCCTTGCAGTGGGTGCGGGCCCGGTGCCGCTGTGCGATTGGAAAACTTCGAGTTCACTCCAGGTCAAGCGATTTTTTGACGATGGGTTGGCGGCATGGGCCTTGCAAGCTCACCCCGGCCTCTGTACATTGCTTTTTTTGAGGGTTCTGCATGTCTGTTGAAGTCCCGGCCCCGCGCCACATACGCCTCACTTCCCACTCTGGCGGCTTTGGCGCCCTGCCCATCCACTGGGGCGCGGCCACCCCCGCCGAGCGTGGCCCCATCGTGGGCACCACCACCACCCGCGCCCACCGCAACGTGATCGGCACGCACAGCGGCAGCTACAGCGTGTACCGCGCGCTGGCCGTGGCGGCCGGCGCCCTGTCGGCCAGCCACAAGGCTGACCTGACCAACACCGCGCCCACCGACGTCATCGGCCCCTACCCGCAATGGTCTGACCCCGGCAAGATCGTCAGCCTGGACCCTTGGGGCGCCACGGTGGCCGATGTGTTCAGCAACGAGCTGGCCGCGGGGTATGACATCAAGCCCACCATTGCCGTCACCAAGGCCCATGTGATCCTGCCTGAGGTGATAGAGGCCTTGCAGTCCGGCAGGCTCCAGGCCGACGGCAAGGTGCTGACGGCCGGTGGCGCCGCCCTGGTGACCAAGGCGGCCGTGGAGCCGGTGTGGTACCTGCCCGGCGTGGCCCAGCGCTTTGGCTGCACCGAGAGTGATCTACGCCGCGTGCTGTTTGAAGAAACCGGCGGCATGTACCCCGAGCTGGTCACCCGCTCCGACCTGGCGGTGTTTTTGCCGCCGATTGGCGGGCTCACGCTGTACATCTTTGGCAACCCGCGCGACCTGGCCAACCCCGATGTGGAGCTGACCGCCCGCGTGCACGACGAATGCAATGGCTCCGACGTGTTTGGGTCTGACATCTGCACCTGCCGGCCGTACTTGACGCACGCCATTGAGGAATGCATCCAGGGTGCGCAGCGCGGCGGCGTGGGGCTGTGTGCCTATTACCGCAAAGAGGGCCGCGCCCTGGGCGAGGTGACCAAATTCCTGGTCTACAACGCCCGCAAGCGCCAGGTGGGGGGCGACACAGCCGACCAGTACTTTGCCCGCACCGAATGCGTGGCCGGCGTGCAGGACATGCGCTTTCAGCAGCTGATGCCCGACGTGCTGCACTGGCTGGGCATCCGCAAGATCCACCGCCTGGTGTCCATGAGCAACATGAAGTTTGACGCCATCACCGGCTCGGGCATTGAGGTGGGCACGCGCGTGAACATCCCCGACGAATTGATCCCCGAAGACGCCCGGGTGGAGATGACGGCCAAGATGGCGGCCGGCTATTTCACCCCCGGCGCCGTGCCCGACGCCGACGCCCTGAAAAGCGCCAAGGGCCGGGGGCTGGACGCATGACGCTGGACCGCGACGCTGGCGAAGCCGCCGCCAGCCTGCGCACCACCACCGCCATTCGCGAACGCGCCGCCGCCCTGCTGGCCCGCGCCCGCGCCGGGCAGTCCGCCTGGTTCACCGTGGACGACAGCGCCATGGACAGCGCCGCGCTGGAGGTGGTGGCCGTCACGCGCGAGCGCTACAGCCACCTGCGCATTCCGTACCACAGCCGCTGGCGCCACTTTGAGGCGGGCGGTGTGGACCGCAAGGCATTGCTCGACCAGCATTTAGGTGATGCCCACCCCGCTGAACGCGCCCGCGCCTACATCGACCTGGCCGTGGTCAGCGTGCTGCTGGATGCAGGCGCCGGCGCCGACTGGAAGTATGTGGAGCCCGCCACCGGCCAGACCTTGTCCCGGTCTGAGGGGCTGGGCGTGGCCAGCTTCCACGCCTTCATGGCCGGCATGTTCAGCAGTGACCCGGCCCGCCCGCTGCAGGCCGACGCCGCCGGCCTGCGCGGCCTGGTGGGGGACCGTCTGGGCGAAGCCTTTCAGGTCAGCCCTGCCAACCCGCTGGTGGGTGTGGACGGCCGGCTGGTGCTGCTGCGCCGCCTGGGCGAGGTGCTGGCCGAGCAGCCCGAGGTGTTTGGCACCGACGTGCCACGCCCCGGCGGCCTGTTCGACAGGCTGGTCAAGCCCTACGGTGCCGACACGCCGCCCACGGCGGAGGTGGCGGCGCATGACATCCTGTCGCAGGTGTTGATGTCACTATCACCCATCTGGCCCGCGCAGAACGCATTGGGCACCGTGCCGCTGGGCGACTGCTGGCGCCACAGCGCCGTGCGCGGCCCGGGCCTGACGGATGGCTGGATGCCGTTTCACAAGCTGTCGCAATGGCTGACCTATTCCTTGATCGAGCCGTTTGAATGGGGCGGCGTGCAGGTGCGCGGGCTGGACGCGCTGACCGGCCTGCCCGAATACCGCAACGGCGGCCTGCTGCTGGACAGCGGCGTGATCCGCCTGAAAGACCCAGCCCTGGCCGCGCGCACCTGGCAGGCCGGCGACGAGCTGGTGGTGGAATGGCGGGCGCTGACCGTGGCGCTGCTCGACGCGCTGGCCCCCAAGGTGCGTGGCATCCTGGGCCTGAGCGCCGACCAGATGCCGCTGGCCTGTGTGCTCGAAGGCGGCACCTGGGCGGCAGGGCGGGTACTGGCACAGCGCTTGCGTGGCGGTACGCCGCCTCTGAACATCGCCAGCGATGGCACCGTTTTTTGAACCAAAGTTAAAACAAGAGGCTGACACAACAATGAGCAACGTCCACGTCATCAACCACCCGCTGGTGCAGCACAAGCTGACGCTGATGCGCAAAAAAGAGGCCAGCACCAACAGCTTTCGCCGCCTGCTCAATGAGCTGGCCGCGCTGATGGCCTATGAGGTCACGCGCGACATGCCCATGTCCGAGGTGGAGATCGAAACCCCGCTGGAGACCATGAAGGCCAAGGTGATCGACGGCAAGAAGCTCGTCTTCGTCTCGATCCTGCGGGCGGGCAACGGCATTCTGGAGGGCATGCTGAACGTGGTGCCCGGCGCGCGCGTGGGCCATGTGGGGTTGTACCGCGACCCCAAGACGCTGACGGCCGTGGAGTACTACTTCAAGATGCCGCACGGCATGGAAGAGCGCGACGTGGTCATCGTGGACCCGATGCTGGCCACGGGCAATTCAGCCATTGCCGCGGTGGAGCGGCTCAAGGAAATGAAGCCCAAGTCCATCAAGTTCGTCTGCCTGCTGACCTGCCCCGAGGGTGTGGCCGCGCTGCAAAAGGCCCACCCCGACGTGCCCATCTACACCGCAGCCATTGACCGCCAGCTGAACGACCACGGCTACATCCTGCCGGGCCTGGGTGATGCAGGCGACCGGATTTTCGGTACGAAATGAATTTTCAACACACTTTTACAGAGGAGCTTTCATGACTACACGCCGTTCCCTCATTGCCCTGGCCGCCGTCGCGGCGCTGTCGGCCCCTGGCCTGGCCCTGGCGCAAGCCAAGATCAAGGTCGCTGCCATCTACACCGTGCCGTTCGAGCAGCAATGGGTCAGCCGCATCCACAAGGCGCTCAAGGCCGCCGAGGCGCGTGGCGAGATCGAATACAAGGCCAGCGAGAACGTGTCGAACGCCGATTACGAGCGCGTCATGCGCGAATACGCCACGGGCGGCAACCAGCTCATCGTGGGCGAAGCCTTTGCGGTGGAAGCCGCCGCACGCAAGGTGGCCAAGGACTTCCCCAAGACGTCCTTCCTGCTGGGCAGCTCGGGCAAGCCGGTGGCGCCCAACTTCAGCGTGTTTGACAACTACATCCAGGAGCCCGCGTACCTCAGCGGCATGATCGCCGGCGGCATGACCAAGACCAACAAGATCGGCATGGTGGGCGGCTTCCCCATCCCCGAAGTCAACCGCCTGATGAATGCCTTCATGGCCGGCGCCAGGGAGACCAACCCCAAGGTGGAATTCACCGTGAGCTTCATCAACAGCTGGTTCGACCCGCCCAAGGCCAAGGAAGCCTCCTTTGCCATGATCGATAAGGGCGCAGACGTGATGTACGCCGAGCGCTTTGGTGTGTCTGACGCCGCCAAGGAAAAGGGCAAGCTGGCCATCGGCAACGTGATCAACACACAAGACAAATACCCCGACACCGTGGTGTCGTCGGCCCTGTGGAACATGGAGCCCACCATCGACCGCGCGCTGAAGCTGGTGAAGGAAGGCAAGTTCACCGCCGAAGACTACGGCCAGTATTCGATGATGAAGTACAAGGGCAGCGAACTGGCGCCGCTGGGCACGTTCGAGAAAAAGATCCCCGCTGACATCGTGGCCAAGGTCAAGGCCAAAGAGAAAGCAATCCTTGACGGCAAGTTCACCGTCAAGGTGGACGACAACGCCCCGAAATCCACGGCCAAGTGACCCCCGCCACCGTTCGGGCTGAGCCTGTCGAAGCCGCGCCCGAAGCGGTCCTGCGCCTCACCGGCATCACCAAGCGCTTCGGCCCGCTGGTAGCCAACGACAACATCTCGCTCACGCTGGCGCGTGGCGAGGTGCTGGCGTTGCTGGGTGAAAACGGCGCGGGCAAGAGCACGCTGGTGTCCATTTTGTTTGGGCACTACCTGGCCGACGAAGGCAGCATCGAGGTCAACGGTGCCCCCCTGCCCCCCGGCAACCCGCGCGCAGCGCTGGCGGCCGGCGTGGGCATGGTGCACCAGCACTTCACCCTGGCCGACAACCTGAGCGTGCTTGACAACGTGGTCATGGGCACCGAGCCACTGTGGCAGCCTTTTACCCGCCGCGCCGCCGCCCGCACCCGGCTGGCCGATGTAGCGCAGCGCTTTGGCCTGCAGGTGGAGGCAGATGCCAGGGTGGGCAGCCTGTCGGTCGGCGAACGCCAGCGGGTGGAGATTTTGAAGGCGCTGTACCGCGGCGCGCGCATCCTGATCCTGGACGAACCCACCGCCGTACTGACCCCACAGGAAAGCGAGGCGCTGTTTGACACGCTGGGCCAGATGGTGGCGCAGGGCCTGTCCATCATCTTCATCAGCCACAAGCTGGCCGAGGTGCTGCGCGTGTCGCACCGCGTGGCCGTGCTGCGCGGCGGCAAGCTGGTGGCGCAGGCCCCCGCACAGGGCACGACGCAGGCGGAGCTGGCGCAGTGGATGGTGGGCCACGCCGTGGCCGCGCCGCAGCGCCGCCCGGCCCGTGCCGTGGGCGGTGTGGTGTGTGAGCTGGCCGGTGCCACCACGCCCGCCGGCCAGCGCGACCGCCTGGCCGGTGTGAGCCTGGCGCTGCGCGCGGGGGAGATCGTGGCGGTGGCGGGCGTGTCGGGCAACGGCCAGGTGGCGCTGGCCGATGTGCTGTGTGGCGTGCGCGCGTTGCAGTCGGGCAGCGCCACGCTGGGTGGCCAGCCCCTGCCCGCCTCACCCGCCCTGCTGGTCACGCGTGGCGTGGCCCGCGTGCCTGAAGACCGCCATGCCGTGGGTGTGGTGGGTGATTTGCCGGTGTGGGAAAACGCCGTGTCTGAGCGGCTGCGCACCCCTGCCTTCAGCCGCTGGTTGTGGGTGCGGCGTGCCGCAGCCCGCGCCCATGCGCGCAAGGTCATGGAAGCGTTTGACGTGCGCGGCGGCGGGCCGCTGACGGCGGCGCGTTCGCTGTCAGGCGGCAACATGCAAAAGCTGATCCTGGGCCGCGCTTTGCTGGCACCCGATGGCGGCACGCCAAGGCTCATCGTGGCCCACCAGCCCACCTGGGGCCTGGACATTGGCGCGGTGGACTATGTGCAGCAACAGCTGGTGGCCGCGCGCGACGCGGGCGCGGCCGTGCTGCTGATCTCTGACGACCTGGACGAAGTGCTGGCCCTGGGCGACCGGGTGGCCGTGATGCATGGCGGGCATCTGACAGGCGCGCTGCCGGCGGCTGAATGGACGCGTGAGGCCATCGGCCTGGCCATGGCGGGAGCCACCCCATGAGGCTGGAAAAACGCACGCAAACATCCCCCGTAGCGCTGGTGCTGGCGCCATTGGGCGCCGTCGCTTTCACGCTGCTCATCAGCGCGCTGCTGGTGCTGTGGGCCGGCGCGCCCGTGGGCCAGACCTATGTGCTGCTGTTCAAGGGCGCGTTCGGCTCCGTCTTTGCCCTGAGCGAAACCTTCACCCGCGCCATACCGCTGATCCTCACCGGCCTGGCGGCCACGGTGGCGTTCAAGGCGCGCCTGTTCAACATTGGCGCCGAAGGCCAGCTGTACGCCGGGGCGCTGGCCGCCGTGGCCGTGGGCGGGCTGCATGGCGGCACGGGGCTGGAATGGCCGGCCTGGGTGCTGTTCCCGCTGATGATGGCGGCCGCCGCACTGGCCGGCGCCCTGCTGCTGCTGGGCCCGGCGCTCATGAAAGCCAGGCTGGGCGTGGACGAGGTGGTGACCACGCTGCTGTTCAACTTCATCGTGCTGCTGGGCGTGGGCGCGCTGCTGGACGGCGCCATGAAAGACCCCACCGCCCTGGGCTGGCCGCAAAGCGTGGCGCTGCAGCCCGCCATGGAGCTGGCCAAGCTGGTGGAGCGCACCCGCGTGCACACCGGGCTGCTGTGGGCCGTGGGGCTGGCCGTGCTGCTGTGGGTGCTGTTCAAGTACACGGTGCTGGGCTTTGACATCCGCGCCACGGGGGCCAACGCACGGGCTGCGGCGTTTGCCGGCGTGCCGGTCACGCGCACCGTGGTGCTGGTGGCGCTGCTGTCGGGCGCGCTGGCGGGGCTGGCCGGCGCGATTGAAGTGGCCGGGCGCACCGGCTATGTGACGCTGGACATGTCGCCCGGCTATGGCTACAGCGGCATCGTCATTGCCATGCTGGCCGCCCTGCACCCGCTGGGTGTGCTGGCCGCCAGCGTGTTTGTGGCGGGCGTGCTGGTGGGGGCCGACAGCATGAGCCGCGCCGTGGGCGTGCCCACCTACATTGCGGACGTGATCGTGGCGGCGTCGCTGATTTCGGTGCTGGTGGCCACCATGCTCACGCAGTACAAGGTGCGGTGGAAATAGCCATGGAAGTGTTCGACATCCTGGCCAACCCCGCCTTCTGGCAGGCCGTGCTGCGCATTGCCACGCCGCTGATCCTGGGCACGCTGGGCGTGCTGCTGTGCGAGCGCGCGGGCGTGCTGAACCTGGGCATTGAGGGCATCATGGTCGCGGGCGCGTTCAGCGGCTGGCTCGCGGTGTATGCGGGCGCGCCGCTGTGGGTGGGCGTGGGTGTGGCGGCGCTGACGGGCGCGGCTTTCGGCCTGCTGCATGCGGGGCTGACGGTGGGGCTGGCGCTGTCGCAGCATGTGTCGGGCCTGGGCATCACGCTGCTGGCCACGGCACTGAGCTATTACGGCTACCGCGTGAGCTTTCCCAAGGTCAACACGCCGCCAACCATCACGCCGTTCCAGCCCATGGAGTGGCTGGGCATTCCTGTGCTGTCGGCCCAGACGCCGCTGACGCTGCTGGCCCTGCTGCTGGTGCCGCTGATCGGCTGGCTGCTGTACCGCACCCCCGCCGGCCTGGCCGTGCGCATGGTGGGCGAGAACCCGCAGGCCGCCGAAGGCCAGGGTGTATCCGTGGCCGCCACGCGCACCAGCGCCATCGTGGCGGGCTCGGCGCTGATGGGGGTGGCGGGCAGCTTTTTGACGCTGTCGGCGTTCAATGCGTTCTTTTTCAACATGATCAACGGGCGCGGCTGGATCTGCGTGGCGCTGGTGGTGTTTGCCAGCTGGCGGCCGGGCAAGGCGCTGCTGGGCGCGCTGCTGTTTGCGTTTTTTGACGCGCTGCAACTGCGGCTGCAGCAAAGCGGCGACGCCGTGCTGCCCTACCAGCTGTATTTGATGCTGCCCTACCTGCTGTCCATCCTGGCGCTGGTACTGGTGGCGCGCAAGGCGGCCTACCCCCAGGCGCTGATGAAACCGTACCGCAAGGGCGAACGGTAGCGGCACAATTCAAAAACAGACTTCCCAAGGAGACACGCATGGCTTTCACCCTGACCAGCAAAAGCTTCAACGATCAACAGGCCCTGCCTAAGGCCCACGTGCACCACGCCATGGGCGCGGGTGGCGACAACGTGTCGCCTGATCTGGCCTGGAGCGGCGCACCCGAGGGCACGCAGAGCTTTGCCCTGACCTGCTACGACCCCGACGCGCCCACCGGCTCCGGCTGGTGGCACTGGGTGGTGTACGACATACCGGCCAGCGCGACCGGCCTGGCGCTGGGCGCGGGCGCCGCAGGCGGCGCCGCGCTGCCCCCGGGCACGAAGCAGGGCCGCACCGACTTTGGCAGCACGAATACGGCGGCGCCGCACCCCCGCCCGGCCACGGCCCGCACCGCTACATCTTCACGCTGTACGCGCTGAAGACGCCGAAGCTGGACGTACCCGCCGATGCCTCGGCGGCGTATGTGGGCTTCAACATCCACTTTGCCAAGATGGGTGAAGCCAAGCTGATGGCGACCTACGAGCGCTGAGCCCTGCCGTCAAGGCGGATGCGTTGGAAAATTCGGCTTTGAGATTCGATTAAACGTTACTACAATAAATCCCCAGGGAGGGCCAGCCCAATGCAGCTGGAATGGGATGAGAACAAGCGCCGCAGCAACCTGCTTAAACACGGGCTGGATTTTGCGGACGCTGTTTGGGTTCTGGAAAGTGAATTGCGGATAGATGTTGAAACCGTGCGTGCGGCTGAACATCGAACGCAGTCTTTGGCTTATGTGTTTGATTGTCTTGCCGTGCTGACTGTGGTGCATGTACCTGGAGCCTCTACACGGGTCATCAGCTTTCGCAAGGCAAGCACTGAGGAAAGGCGCCAATACCATGACTGGCTCGCGCAAAGAGATGACGCGTAAGGAAATTCTGGAAGCGCTGAAGCGCCCGCCGCCGGGGGGCGACTACGTTTGGGACGGCATAGACGAAGATGACCGCCCCGCTACGGCAGAGGAACTGCGCGCTGGCATCGCCGCAGCCCGCAAACGTGGGCGCCCTGCCGGCAGCACCAAGGAATCAACCACCATCCGCATCGATCAGGACGTGCTGGCGGCCTTCCGTGCAAGCGGCCCGGGCTGGCAGTCGCGTATGAACGCTGCATTGCGAGATTGGCTCAAAGCCCATCCACAACACTGACACCACGCCGCAATGGTCGACCTGCTCATCCACAACGCCAGCCTGCCCGACGGCCGCAAGAACATGTCCGTGGCCGTGCAGGCCGGCAAGATCGTGCAGGTGACAGAGGGCCCCATCGCCAGCGCCCAGGCCGCTGAAACCGTGGACGCGCAGGGCTGGCTGCTGAGCCCGCATTTTGTGGACCCGCACTTTCACATGGACGCGACGCTGAGCTACGGCCTGCCGCGGGTGAACGACAGCGGCACACTGCTGGAGGGCATCCAGATCTGGGGCGAGCTGAAACCCCAGCTCAAGGCCGACGACATGATCGAGCGTGCCCTGACCTACTGCGACTGGGCCGTGGCCAAGGGCTTGCTGGCCATCCGCAGCCATGTGGACACCAGCGACCCGAGCCTGCTGCCGGTGCAGGCCATGCTGGAGGTAAAAAAGCGCGTGGCCGGCTACATCGACCTGCAGCTCGTGGCCTTCCCGCAAGACGGCGTGTTGCGCACCCAGGGCGGCCTGGACAGCCTGAAAAAGGCGCTGGACCTGGGCGTGGACGTGGTCGGCGGCATCCCCCACTTTGAGCGGACCATGGGCCAGGGGGCAGACAGCGTCAAGCTGCTGTGCGAGCTGGCGGCCGAGCGCGGCAAGCTGGTGGACATGCACTGCGACGAAACCGATGACCCGATGAGCCGGCACATCGAGACGCTGGCATATGAGGCGCAGCGCCTGGGCCTGCAGGGCCGCGTGAACGGCAGCCACTGCACCAGCATGCACAGCATGGACAACTACTACGTCAGCAAACTGCTGCCACTGATGGCCGAGAGCGGCGTCAGCGTCATCGCCAACCCGCTGATCAACATCACGCTGCAGGGCCGCCACGACACCTACCCCAAGCGCCGCGGCATGACCCGCGTGCCCGAGCTGATGGCCGCCGGCGTGAACGTCGCCTTCGGCCACGACTGCGTGATGGACCCCTGGTACGGCATGGGCAGTGGCGACATGCTGGAGGTGGCCCACATGGGCCTGCACGTGGCGCAGATGACCAGCCAGAAAGGCATACGCGCCTGCTACGACGCGGTGACGGTCAACGCGGCGAAGGTCATGCACCTGCAGGGCTACGGCCTGGACGTGGGGTGCGACGCCAGCTTTGTGCTGCTGCAGGCACGGGATGTGGTGGAGGCGATCCGGTTGCGGTCGAATCGGGTCAAGGTTTGGCGCAAGGGCGTGTTGCTTGCACAGACGCCTGAACTGGCTGCACAGGTCATGATCGCCGGGCGCCAACGCACGACACGGTTCGCCCGCCCCTGACAAGGCCCCGGTGACAATCAGCCGGGTGACTGACGCTACACCCTCCCCCCACCGCACCGCCTGGCTCATGCTGCTGGTGCTGATCTGCGCCTTTGCCATGAGCCAGGCGTTTCGCACGGCCGCTGCCGTGATGGCCGCGCCGCTGCAGGCGGACTTTGCGCTCACGCCCCGGCAGCTCGGCCTGTTTGCCGGGGCCTTTCATTTCGCCTTTGGTGGCTTGCAGCTGTTCATGGGCTCGGGCATTGATGTGCATGGCACGCGGCGCACGGTGCTGGCCGTGTTCCCGCTGGCGGTGATCGGGCCGCTGGTCACGGCCAGTGCAGACGGCTTTGCCATGCTGGTGGTGGGCCAGGCGCTGACGGGCATTGGCTGTGCGCCTGCGTTCCTGGCCTGCACGGTGTTCATCTCGCGCCGGTTTCCGTCGGACCAGTACGCATCGGTCAACGGCGCCGCCTTGGGGTCTCCTCGTTTTCAGTGCAATAAGTGACGGTACGAAAAGCTAGCACTGGCGCGGAGGTGGTGTTGGTAGATCGTTGATTTCATTGACTTTCCTGTTCACTTTCAAATCTGCGATTCGTGG
>JBFWUB010000019.1:0-80834 GCA_050247515.1 Ramlibacter sp.
CAGAGGCAATGTTGGCGCGCAACGGTGGCATACCCACCCCCGGCTTCGCGGCAGGCGGTGCCCGGCGGGGGCGATCTGTGCGGTGGCGAGAAGCACAGGGGGGAGTGTCGGCGCGCGCAGCGCGCGTCGTGACATGCTCGCCGCGGCTGTCTGAGCGTAGCGCGCAGCGCGTAGCGAGTTCCGCGGCGCGACCGACCCCCGAGCATCGCAGCGGAGTTTTCGCGCAGCGAAAACCACCGCAGTGTGAGCTCCCACCGGGCACCGCCTGACGCGAAGCCAGCGAGAGAAAAGGATGTGGCCAACAGAACGAAGGCTCACGCAATCCCTGCTTTAACACCCGCCTGCCCGATCTCGGCCCATGTCTGGTCGTCAATGGTGATGCCTGCCTGCGCGCGCTGCGCCCGCGCCTCGCGCTCGGGCTCGCCAGCCAGCCGCACGCCTTCGCTGTCCGGCGCCGCCGGGCTTTGGCGCAGCCAGTCCACGAAGGCCGCGGCTTCCTGCTCGAACGACGCCTGCGTGCCCAGCTTCGCCGGGTCGATCAGGATGGTGAGCATGCCGTTGACCACCGCGCGGGCCTGGTCGGCCGGGCGGTGCCAGGTGCCGCTGCCGGTCAGCGCGCCGCCCAGCAGCTCGCAGGCCACGGCCATGCCGTAGCCCTTGTGCTCGCCAAACGCCATGAGCGCGCCAAACAGGCCGTTGGACTGCGGCACCACCACCACGCCGGGGTCGGTGGTGGGGCGGCCATGCTCGTCGATCAGCGTGCCGGGTTCCACCTGGCGGCCCTCGTTGTGCGCCACGCGCATCTTGCCCTGGGCCACCCGGCTCGTGGCAAAGTCCAACACGAAAGGCTCGTTGCTTCCCATGGGCACGCCAATACAGCAGGGGTTGGTGCCAAAGCGCCCATCACCCCCGCCATACGGCGCCACCACGGGGCGCGACAGCACGTTGACGAAATGAATCGACACCAGCCCCTGCGCCACCGCCATCTCGGCAAAGTGGCCGATGCGGCCCAGGTGGTGCGCATTGGCCAGCGTCATGATGCAGCTGCCATGTGTTTTGGCGCGCGCCATGCCCAGCGCCATGGCCTGCGCGCCCACCACCTGGCCGTAGCCGCGCTGGCCGTCCAGCGTCAGCAGGGTGCCCAGGTCCAGCACGGTGCGCACGCCGGTGTTGGGCTTCAGGCCGCCTTCCAGCACTGCGTCCACATAGCGCGGCACCATGCCCACGCCGTGGGAGTCGTGCCCGCTCAGGTTGGCCAGCACCAGGTTGGCGGCGACGGTTTGTGCCTCTTCGGCGCTGCTGCCGGCGGCGGCGATGATCGCGGCAATGCGCGTGGTGAGGTCGGCGGCGGAAAGTGTGTGTGACATGAATGGTGGCTCGGGTTACATCACGGCGCCAACCTGCCAGGGCACGAACTCATTCTGCCCGTAGCCGTGGCGCTCGCTCTTGGACGGCTCGCCGGACGCGGTGGCCAGCACCAGCTCAAAAATCCGCTGCCCCATCTCCTGGATAGACGCCTTGCCATCGATGATTTCGCCGCAATTGATGTCCATGTCTTCCTCCTGCCGCTGCCACAGCGCGCTGTTGGTGGCAAGCTTGAGCGAAGGCGAGGGCGCGCAGCCATAGGCCGAGCCGCGGCCGGTGGTAAAGCAGATGATGTTGGCGCCGCCGGCCACCTGGCCCGTGGCGCTGACCGGGTCGTAGCCCGGTGTGTCCATGTACACAAAGCCGTGGGCCGTGACGGGCTCGGCGTATTCGTACACCGCCTCCAGGTTGGTCGTGCCGCCCTTGGCGACCGCGCCCAGCGACTTTTCCAGGATGGTGGTCAGGCCGCCCGCCTTGTTGCCGGGCGAGGGGTTGTTGTTCATCTCGCCGTTGTTGATGCGGGTGTACTCCTCCCACCATTTGATGCGGGAGATGAGCTTTTCACCCACTTCCTTTTTCACCGCGCGGCGCGTCAGCAGATGCTCGGCGCCATAGACCTCGGGTGTTTCGCTCAGGATGGCGGTGCCGCCATGCGCCACCAGCAGATCGACCGCAGCGCCCAGCGCCGGGTTGGCGCTGATGCCGCTGTAGCCATCGGAGCCGCCGCACTGCAGGCCAATGGTGATGTGCGACGCGCTGCAGGGCTCGCGCTTGACGGCGTTGGCGCGCGGCAGCATTTCCTTGATCAGCGCAATGCCTTTCTCAACGGTCTTGCGCGTGCCGCCCGTGTCCTGGATGTTGAAGACCTTCAGCGTGTCGCCCTCGCGCAAGCTGCTGTGGGCGAGCCAGGCGTTGATCTGGTTGGCCTCGCAGCCCAGGCCCACCACCAGCACACCCCAGAAGTTGGCATGCGTGGCATAGCCCGCCAGCGTGCGCTCCAGGATCTGCATGCCCATCCCTTCGGTGTCCATGCCGCAGCCGGTACCGTGTGTCAGCGCCACCACGCCGTCCACCATCGGAAATTCGGCCAGCGCCGCCGGGTTGGTCTGGCGCGAGAAGTGGTCCGCGATCGCGCGCGCCGCCGTGGCAGAGCAGTTGACGCTGGACAAAATGCCGATGTAGTTGCGCGTGGCCACGCGGCCGTCATCGCGCTTGATGCCCATAAAGGTGGCTTCCTTCTTTGGCGGCTGCGGTTTGACGTCGGCGCCATACGCGTAGTCGCGCGCAAAGTCGCCCCCCTTGTCGCCCACGCCCAGGTTGTGGGTGTGCACGTGGTCGCCGGCGGCGATGGGCTTGGTGGCGAAGCCGATGATCTGGTTGTATCTTCTGACCGGCTCACCTGTGTTGATGTCCCTTGTGGCCACTTTGTGGCCGGGGGGGATCAGGCCTTTGACCTGGATGCTTTCTATCGTGGTGCCGCCTACCAGCTGGCTTCTGGCTATCAATACGTCATCTGCTGGGTGGAGTCTGATGAAAGGGGTCATATCTCTTCTCTCTTGTTTTGTTGGATGTAGTTAAACCTCGCCTTCCCCCCCCCCTTCACCCCCCCGCCCCTCTTCACCCCCGCCGGGGTGAAGAGGGGAGCCTGGATTGGACCCCGCGCTCCGGCGAACTGAAGAACAGGGGAAAGGTTGCGATGCGTATGAGATCGGAGAAGCGAGTGCCTGCGGTTGGGGCAGTGGCTGACGTTTGTGGCTCGGTCCGGCTGGCCGCTGCGCGTGCCAGTACGAGACAGCCGCGCTTGCGCGCTGGCGAGTGTTGGCATGTGGTCTTGTCGGCCGGCGGCCCCAACAGCAGGCAAGCGCCTTTCAGGTCGAGGGTGTATCGCAGCGGCGCCCGATTCTTCAGGGCGCCGGAGCGACGTAACCAAATCAGGGCTCCCCTCTTCACCCCGGCGGGGGTGAAGAGGGGCGGGGGGGTGAAGGGGGGGAAACCGGGGTATCACGAACAGCCAACCAAACCCAAAAACAAAAATCAATAAAACATCTTCGGCAACCACAACACCAAAGAAGGAAAGTAGGTAATGACCGCCAGCGATCCCAGCAAAGGAAACAACCACGGCAGGATCGCAATCGTCGTCCGCTCCACAGACAGCTTGGCCACCCTGGCCAGCACAAACAGCACCATCCCCATCGGCGGATGCAGCAGCCCGATCATCAGGTTCAGCACCATCACCAGGCCGAAGTGAACCAGGTCAATGCCCAGTTGCTGGCAGATCGGCACCAGGATGGGCACCAGGATGGTGATGGCGGCCGTCGGCTCCAGGAAGCAGCCCACGAACAGCATCAGCAGGTTGGCCAGCAGCAGGAACACCCAGGGCTCCTTGGTGAATCCCAGCACCCACTGTGCAATGGCAGAGGTGACGCCGGTGGCCGTGAGCATCCAGCCAAAGATGCTGGCCGCTGCCACGATGAACAGCACCGTGGCGGTGGTCTCCACCGTGTCCAGGCAGATCTTGACGAACATCTTCCAGTTGAGCGTGCGGTACCAGGCAAAGCCCAGCACCATGGCCCACAGGCAGGCGGCAATGGCGCCCTCGGTGGGTGTGAAGATGCCGGTGGTCATGCCGCCGATCAGCAGCACCGGCGTCATGATGGGCAGCGCCGCCTGGAAGTTGAAGAACCGGTCCATGGCAAACAGCACCACCAGCGCCACCACCACGGTGATCTGCGCGGGAAGCCCCGCCTTGGCGATCAGCAGCCACACGGCCACCGGCCAGCCGATGACCACCGCCGTCTCGCCCAGCGCCTTGATCACGCGCGGCCATTCAAATTTGATGTCACCGCCCCAGCCGTTCTTGTGGGCAAAGTACGCCACCGTCAGCATCATCAGCAGGGCCATCAGCACGCCCGGCAAAATGCCCGCCAGGAACAGCGCGCCCACACTCACGTTGGCCATCATTCCGTAGATCACGAACGGCAGGCTGGGCGGGATGATCGGGCCCAGCGTGGCCGACGCCGCCGTGACGCCCACGGCAAATTCCTTGCTGTAGCCATGGTCGGTCATGGCCTTGATCTCAATCGTGCCCAGGCCCGCGGCATCGGCGATGGCGGTGCCGCTCATGCCGGCAAATACCACCGAGCCCACCACGTTCACATGGCCCAGGCCGCCCTTGAGCCAGCCCACCAGCGCCAGCGCGTAGTTGTAGATGCGGTTGGTGATGCCGGCGTTGTTCATCAGATTGCCGGCCAGGATGAAGAACGGCACGGCCAGGAGCGGAAAGCTGTCGATGCCACTGACCATGCGGTGAATGACGACGAAAGGCGGCAGGTTGCCCGTCCACCAGATGTACAGCAGGGCCGAGCCCGCCATGGCAATGGCCACGGGAATGCCGCCGGCCATGAGGAACAGGAAAATGATCTTGAGCATGAAGGCTTCCGGTCAGCGGTCGTCCATCGAGGTTTCGGGTCGTTCAAGCACGCTGTAGCCGCGCCTGTGGTGAAAGATGGCGATCTGCACCGAGCGCAATGCCATGGCCGCAAAGCCCAGCAGGCAGATGCCGTAGACCCAGTTCATGGGCAGGTCCACCATGGTCATGCGCGAGTTGCTGCCCAGCTTGAGCATCATCATCACGGTCAGCACCGCGGCCGATGCGAAGAACCCCACCCGCAGCCAGTCCACCAGCGTGGACAGGGCGCGCGACATGGGTTTGGGCATGAACTTGTAGAAGAAGTCCACCTGGATGTGGTTGTTCTTGACCACGCCGATGGTCGCGCCAGTGAACACCGTGGCGATCAGCAGGTAGCGCGCGATTTCTTCCGTCCAGGCCGCGGAATTGTTGAGCACATAGCGCGTGAAGAACTGGTAGAACACCGTCGCGCCCAGCAGCCAGAAAAAGCCCAGGGCAACCCAGGCTTCCGGCTTCGTGCCCGACAGGTCCACCGCCTCGTCCTGCGCATGGAACTCGCCATCGGCCCCCATCACGGGGGCCATGTCGTCAATGGTCTCGATGGACATTTACTTGATCGCTACAACACGGTCCCAGTCCTTCTTGTCGAGTTTCATCGACTCAAAGGTGATGGCTTTCAGCACGCGCTGCTGGAAGTCGGCGCGGTCCACGGTGATCACGTTGTTGCCCTTCTTCTTGAACTCTTCCACCAGCTCACCCTCGCGCTTGCGGATGTCGTTGGTGGCGTTCACCGCGGCTTCCTGCGTGATGTCGGCCAGCAGCTTCTGCTCGGCGGGGGTGAGCTTGCCCATCAGGCTGGGCGAGATCACCGTCAGCAGCGCATCGGAGATATGCCCGGTCAGGATGATGTTCTTCTGCACTTCAAAGAACTTCTTGGCCTCGATGGTGGGCAGCGGGTTCTCCTGCGCGTCCACGGTGCCGTTTTGCAGCGCCAGGTACACCTCGGCAAAGGCAATCGGCGTCGGGTTGGCGCCGCAGGCGCGCGGCAGCGCGGTGTAGGCCGGGGAATCGGGCACGCGCATCTTGATGCCCTTCATCTCGTCGCAGTTCTTGAACGCCTTGTTGCTGGTGGCATGGCGCGCGCCGTAGTACGTCAGCGCCGTCACGGTGTTGCCGGTGGCCTTCTTGTAGCCGTCGGTCAGCTCTTTGAAGATGTCGCTCTTGCCGTACTTGATGACGTGGTCCGCATCACGGAAGGTGAACGGGTAGTAGCTCACGGCCAGACGCGGGAACGAATTGGACGCGAACGACGCACCGGTGAGGATGATGTCCACCGTACCCAGCTGCAGGCCCTGGTTGATGTCGGACTCCTTGCCCAGGCTGGACGCGGGGAACACCTGGATCTCGTACTTGCCGTTGGTCTTCTTCTTGAACTCCTCGCCGGCCCAGACCGACCACTTGTGGTACGGCTCGGACGTCTCGTACACATGGGCCCATTTCAGCTTGGTCTGGGCCTGGGCCAGACCGGTGACGCCGACGGCGCTGGCCATCAGCGCGCAGGTGGCAATGGTCTTCAGGGTGAATCGCTTGCTCATGGAATGTCTCCTCTAGGTGGGTGAAAGTGAAAGTTGCTGGCCTTCAGGAACCGGATTTCTTCGCGCGGCGCCAGCTCGCGCTGAATCGTGAATGGGACTTGTCCAGGTGCTCATGCATGGCCGCGCGCGCCGCCTGCGCGTCGCGCGCGCGGATGGCTGCGTGGATGGCCTCGTGCTCGGTGATGGCCGAGCGCCAGGAATCGACGGTTTCAAAATAGCCGCCCAGCCGTTCGAACAGCGGGCCGCGGCGGGAATCCCAGAAACCCTGCACCGTCTCGATCAGCACCACGTTGCCGCAGGCCTGCACGATGGCGGTGTGAAAGGCGCGGTCGCCGTCCAGCGGCATCACGTTGCGGTCGGCGTCGGCGCGCATGGTGTCCATCGCGCGGGCCATGGCGTCGGTGTCCTTGCGTTTGGCCTGGGTGGCGGCCAGCGCGGCGATCTCGCCCTCGACCACCCGGCGCGCGCGGATCAATTCAAGCGGGCCCCATTCGGTGGGCGGGATCTGGGCTTGCGCGCGGCGGCTCTTGGCGTTCTGGCCGGTACGGTCCAGCACATACACGCCCGAACCGGTGCGCACTTCGACCCAGCCTTCCACCTCCAGCGCGATCAGCGCCTCGCGCACCGAGGGGCGGCTCACGCCCAACTGCTTGGCCAGGTCGCGCTCGGCCGGCAGCCGTGAGCCGCCCGCGAACTCGCCGCCCGCGATCAGCGAGCGCAGCTGCTCGGCGATCTGCCGGTACAGGCGTTGCGGTTCCACGGTTTGCAAAGGCATGCGGGTGAAGGGAAAGGAATTAAGGGTTAGCCTGAACTGGCCAAGTGGTCAGACCAATTTAGAATGCCACGAACACCACAAGACACCATCCGGCAAAACCCTGAACGGCACGCCGGGACCAGGAGAACCCATGAGACTCAAAGGAAAAACCGCGCTGGTCACCGCAGCGGGGCAGGGCATTGGCCGCGCCTGCGTGCTGGCCATGGCGGCCGAGGGCGCGCAGGTCTGGGCCACGGACGTGAACCCCAAGCTGCTGGACAGCTACGACGGCGTACCCCATGTGCGCACGGTGGTGCTGGACGTATTGGACAAAGCCGCGATCACCCGCGTGGTGGGCGAGCTGCCGCCGCTGGACGTGCTGTTCAACTGCGCGGGCTATGTGCACAACGGATCCATCCTGGACGCGACGGACGCCGACTGGGATTTCGCCTTCAACCTGAACGTGCGCGCGCAGTTCTGGATGATCCAGGCGGTGCTGCCCGGCATGCTGGCCCACAACGGCGGCAAGGGCGGTGGCAGCATCATCAACATGGCCAGCGTGTGCAGCAGCCTGAAGGGCCTGCCCAACCGCTTCATCTACGGCACCAGCAAAGCCGCGGTGGTGGGCCTGACCAAGGCGGTGGCGGCGGACTATGTGGGCCGCGGCATCCGCTGCAACGCCATCGCACCGGGTACCGTGGACACGCCATCGCTGGCCGACCGCATCAACAGTTATGAAGACCCCGAGCAGGCGCGCAAGAACTTCATTGCCCGCCAGCCCATGGGCCGCCTGGCGCAGGCGCACGAGATCGCGCCCATCGTGGTCTACCTGGCCAGTGACGAATCCATCTTTGCCAGCGGCCAGGTGTTTGCCATCGACGGCGGAATGACGATATGAACCAGCTTGACTTCAAAGGCCGCCACGCGGTCGTCACCGGCGGTGCCACGGGCCTGGGTTATGCGATTGCACAGCGCCTGATTGCGTCTGGCGGCAGTGTGTCCCTGTGGGACCGTGACGAAGCCGCCGCACACAAGGCTGCGATGGCGCTGGGCCAGGGCACGCAAGCCATCGCGGTGGATGTGTCGCAGCAGCCTTCGGTGGCTGCCGCCGTGCAGGCCACGCTGGCGAAAGCCGGGCGCATTGACGCGCTGGTCAACAGCGCCGGCATCACCGGCCCCAACACCAGGGTGTGGGACTACCCGGTGGACGCCTGGCGTCAGGTGATGGAGGTGAACCTCACGGGCCTGTTCATCTGCTGCCGCGAAGTGGTGCCCGCCATGCGCGAGCGCAACTACGGGCGCATCGTGAACATCGCGTCGGTGGCCGGCAAGGACGGCAACCCCAATGCCAGCGCCTACAGCGCCAGCAAGGCCGGCGTGATGGCGCTGACCAAATCGCTGGGCAAGGAGCTGGCCGACACCGGCGTGCGGGTCAACTGCGTGACGCCCGCGGCCGTCAAGACCGCGATCTTTGAGCAGATGACGCCCGAGCACATTGCCTTCATGCTGTCCAAGATCCCCATGGGCCGCTTTGGCACGACCGAAGAGGTAGCAGCCCTGGTGGGCTGGCTGTGCACCGAAGATTGCTCGTTTTCAACCGGCGCCGTGTTTGACCTCTCGGGCGGCCGATCCACTTACTGAACAGGAGAAACAAAAATGAAACTCGTACGCCATGGCAACCCCGGCAAGGAAAAGCCCGGCCTGATCGACGCCGAAGGCAAGCTGCGCGACCTGAGCGCCGTTGTCAAGGACATCGGCCCCGAGCAGCTGGGCGATGCGGCGCTGGCCAAGCTGCGCAAGCTCAAGACCGACAAGCTGCCGCTGGTCAAAGGCTCGCCGCGCATGGGCTGCCCGGTGGCGGGCGTGGGCAAGTTCATTGCCATCGGCCTGAACTATGCCGACCACGCGGCCGAATCCGGCGCGCCGATCCCCAAGGAACCGGTGGTGTTCATGAAGGCCACCAGCTGCATCCAGGGCCCCAACGACCCGGTGATGCTGCCCAAGGGCTCGGTCAAGACCGACTGGGAAGTGGAACTGGGCGTGGTGATCGGCACGCGCGCACGCTATGTATCGCAAAAAGACGCGCTCAATTTTGTGGCGGGTTACGCCACGGTCAATGACGTGAGCGAACGCGAATTCCAGCTGGAGCGCGGCCCCCAGTGGGACAAGGGCAAGGGCTGCGACACCTTCGGCCCCATCGGCCCCTGGCTGGTGACCAGGGACGAGATCGCCAATGTGCAGAAGCTCTCGATGTGGCTGGACCTGAACGGCAAACGCGTGCAGACCGGCAACACCAGGACCATGATCTTCAACGTGGCGAAGATCGTCAGCTACGTGAGCCAGTTCATGACGCTGATGCCCGGCGACGTGATCACCACCGGCACCCCGCCCGGCGTGGGCCTGGGTATGAAGCCGCCGCTGTTCCTGAAGAAGGGCGACGTGATGACGCTGGGCATCGAAGGCCTGGGCGAACAGCGCCAGGTGGTGGTGCCGTTCAAGCTCTGAGCCTCCAGACTTGAGCGTCAGGCGCCGGCCGGCGTGAAGCCGCCGCCGTTGCTGCTGACCGCCGCCGGCAGGGGCACATCGCCCACCAGCTCGCGGCAGCGCTCGGCCAGGTGGCGCACCGCGTCCAGCATGCGCTGGCGCAGCTGCAGGTAGGTGTCGTCGTGGTCGGTGGCAGTGGCCCGGGCCTCGGGCGTTTTCATGCGCTGCACCTGCTGGCTCCAGAAGAAATCCACCAGCGCCGTGTGGGCCATCAAAAGCTCCACCATGGCCTGCGACAGCTCGGGGAAGTGCGCATGCTTGATCGCGCGCGCCCGACCAATGGGCGAGTCCGGGTGCGTGCTTTCGTCGCTAAAGAACGCAATGTGGCGCTGGGCCTCGACCCATTCGCAGTACTGGTCCAGCGCCTGGATCAGGTCGTATGCCTGCTGCCGCCGGTCGGACGCCGCCGGGCGTGGCCGCACGGCGCGCCATGCACACAGCGCGCCAGCGCACAGCGCCACGGCGAGCGCGGCGAGGACAGGCCATGACAGCCCGAAGAAGAAGGAAGAAGCCTGGTGATCCATGCGATCACCTCCATCACTGGTGTGAGGAACCAAGTGACCCAACGAACAGCGGCAAACGTGCCAGGAGTGGAGCTTCGATACGGCCAAGTACACCAAGGTTGGCCGCCCGGACGGGGGTCGATAGGGTCACTTTAGAGGTTTGTGCGCGCCCGTACAGTGTGAAAAGACATCACGCGCAAATAGTTTGTGTCCGGATGTTGTGGGCCTGGGGCCGCGCTGTTGCCCGTTACATTTCAACCCATGAACGAACGCCTCAATGCCAGCCCTTTGATCCTGCGGCGCGTGGGCCAGGTGCTGATGGCGCTGGGCCTGGCCGATGTGGCGGTGCTGGTGTACAGCGCGGCCACCGGTGCGTCGTGGTCGTCGGGCCTGGGCTTCCTTGGCATCGCCGCGGGCTTCTTCGTGATGCGCGGCAGCCTGCGGGTGGCATCGGTACTGCGCTGGGCCGCTGCGTTTGTGGCGTCGGCCAGTGTGGCGCTGGTGGCGGTGTGGCCCTGGGTGCAGCCGCTGGACCTGACGCTCACGCTGGCGCGCCTGAACCCGTGGACCGTGGCGCTGGCGGCTGGGGTGTCTGGCGCGTTGCTGGCGGCGCTGGTGTGGATGGTGGTGCAACTGGGCCAACCGGCGGTGATGCAGGCACGCGCCGCAGCCGGCCGGCCGGTGCGGCGCCTGTACATCCCTGTCGTGCTGGGCGCGGGCCTGACGGCGGGGCTGGCCACGATTGCCATCACCTTCGCCGCCAGCCCCACGGCGGCCAGGGCGCGCGAGCTGGCCGCCGCGCAGCTGGGCAGCGGCTGGCGCTACCACGTCACCGCCATGAACATCCAGAGCACGCCGCAGGGCGCGTCCGTGCGCGGCATTGTTACCGCGTGGAACGCGACCGAGGTGCGCAACGTGGCCGTGCGTTGGGAAGAAAGCCGCTAACGCAGCCCGCCGACCGAACCCTCACGCGGGTACTCGATCGTGTAGTTGATGTCGATGGTGGCGGTTTCCTGCGGGGCCAAGGTACGCTCCCATGCCACCACGCCGCGCCGCTGGTCCCAGCCTTCCACCGTCGGGCGTGGCTTGTACTGCACCTGCACGCGGATTTCTTCGGACACGCTCACGGGGCTGGCCTCAATGGCGACCACGTCGATCGGCGTGGTGTGGTTGCTGCGCAAGGTGATCTGGTCCGCCATCTGGCGCTGGTTGCGCTTGTCAAAGACGCCCGCGGTCGCGGAGTCGCCCTTGATCGGCGTCAAACGCACCTGCAGCAGGTCGTCCCGCCCAAAAGACAGGCTCCACTTTTCGGTGCCTGGCGGATTCCAGTAGGTTGCGCCCACATAGTGGCCATCGCGGTACAGCTGCAGGTTGCCACCCGGCCAGGCGCCGGAAGGGCGGGGGACTTCAGCCGTCAGCACACCGGCGGACGACAGTCGGGGCGTCACCTGCACGCGTTGTCTGGCGGCCAGTGCCTCGCGCGCCAGGGGCAAGGCCACTTCACGGCCGTCAGACGGCAACGTGACGGGCGTGGTGACCGTGAATTCGGTGGCAAATGCGCCGTCGGTCTGGAAGGTGGGCGGCTGGTAACTGTCCGCGGCGGCGCCGCGCGGGCGTCCGGGCGGCGGTGCCGCTGCGGCAGCCGCCGGGGCGGCCATGGCGTAGCCGCCACGTGCGCTTTCCTGGGACGGCCGCGGCGGGGTGTAGCTGAGCAGCCAGGGCTGTGGCGCGACCGCTGTCAATTGCGCGCGCGGTTGCGTGGTGGACAGCGACAGCTTCACGTCTTTCCAGTCTTCGCCGGTTTTCTGCGACACCTGCGCCAGCCGTTCCAGAACCACGCTGGATGTGGTTGCGTTCAGCTCCGCACGGTAGGCGGGCCGCCAGCCGGCGCTGTTCAGCTGGTATGACAGCCGCACGCTGCCGGGGCGGTCGGCCACAAGCTGGATGACTACGGTACGACTGTCGCGCGATTCGCTTCGCACGCGTGTCAGGTCGCGCTCCAGCGCTTCGATGCGCCTGTCGATGTCGCGGCGCTGCACGGCCACCTGCTGCTTGCGCGCCAGGGCATCTGTAGCTGCCTGGTTGATGGCGGCCACCATGCCGCTCAGTGCCTTGCCGTCCGGCACGGCGCCCGCGTGTTGCGTGGCCGGCGCGCCGCCCGTCCGTTCAAGGTAGGCCTTGACGATGTCCGCCGCGCCGGCCTTCACCTCCAGCTCGGCCCCCTGATCCTTCAGTGCCTGGATGCGCGACTCCAGGGCGGACTCCGCCGCATTCGCGGATTCAGTCCGGGCGGCATCCTGCGTCACGATCTGGCCGACGCGGATGCCCGTGTCGGCATCCACCCGCAGCGTGGGCAGGGCAAACTGGCTTGTGAGGTCACTCACGACCAGCCGCGTGGCGCCTGCCTCCACGCGCGCGGTGCGCTGGATGGTGGCGCTGCCCGGGTACAGGGTGACGGCGGTAATGGGGGCGGTCTGGGCGTGGGCGCACCAGCCCAGCGGGGCCAGTGCCAGTGCGGTCAGCAGACGCGCGAACGCGGGGTGTCGCATCGTGTTCCTCCTTGATGTGTGCGGGGTTCCATTGAGACGCGCGGATCATCGCATGCGCTTGGGCGCTACCCGCCAGGTAATTGTCTTGCCACGCTGCGGCGGCCACAGTGGCGTCACATGTGCAGCGGTTTGCACATGACCCACCTGCCAAAGGAGTGAACCATGAGTACCTTGTCTTCTTCTGCCCCCGCCCTGGGCGCCGCCCCGCTGCTGCAGCGCCTGCCGCTGCGCGGTGTGCTGGCGTTTGATGCGTCCACCGGCATCATCATGGGCCTGCTGCTCAGCCTGATGCCCGTGCCGCTGTCGGCCTGGCTGGGCTTGCCGGCGGCGCTGCTGCTGGCTGCGGGCCTGCTGTTGTTTCCCAGCGCGGCGTTGATGCTGCTGGCCTCGGCCCGGCCGCACATCCTGCTGGTGAGCCTGGTGGTGTTTGGCAATGTGGCCTGGGTGGCGGCCAGCGCGCTGGTGCTGGTGATGATGGGGCCGACCGTGCTGGGCACCGTGTTCGTCGCCGGCCAGGCCGTGGTGGTGGCCGTGCTGGCCTGGGTGGAGTGGCAGCTGCGGGTGCAAGCGCGCTAATTTATCTATTGAGATGGATAAATATTGAGTTGAAAAGAAGAAAAATATCTATCATGATAGGCAAATGCAATACCCAGCTGTTTGCTCTGTGCAAGTCCATCATGCCGGGGCCTGGCATGTGGCGGGCGAACTGCACGCACTGGGCGCCAATCAGGCACGGTTTACCTATCACGAAGCCTATGTTTTTGACGGACCCGGCCTGCCGGTGTCATTGGCATTGCCGGTAGGGTTGTGGCCCACCGATCCAGACAGGCGCCCGCCTGCTTTTGTCTACGACCTGGTGCCTCAGGGCCGGGGCCGCAAGTTCCTGCTGTCAGCCCTGACGTTGGCCGATTCTGATGAACTGGTGATGCCGCTGGTCATGGCCGGCGCCTTCAATCCCGTGGGCTGTCTGCGGCTGGACTCCGCCGTGGCCTTCTACCGGCAGCAGGTCGCTCGGGAGCCCGGTGCGCAGGCATCCACCGGCTTCAGCCTGGACGGCATGCGTGAGCACAGCCAGGCGTTTCTGGACCACATCGCCCTGCACGCCATGCTGGCGGCGGGTACCACGGGCGTGCAGGGTGTGGCGCCCAAATTCCTGTTGACCACCGACGCACAGGGCCAGTGGTTTGCCGACCTGGCTTTGCCCGACGCCCAGGCGCGCGAGCATTGGCTGGTCAAGCTGCCGCGCGGGCGCAGCGACGACGACCGCATGGTCCTGCGCAATGAAGCGGCCTATCTGCGCGTGGCCGCCGCTTGCGGCCTGCGCACCCACGCCGAGCCGATGCTGATGGGCGAGATGCTGTTTGTGCGCCGCTTTGACCGCGTGGTGGACGCCACTGGCGTGCACCGGCTGCACCAGGAGAGCCTGGCCAGCCTGGCGGGCCAGCGGGGCTTTGGCGTGCCGCAGTCGCAGCAGGCGCTGCTGCAGGCCCTGCGCGCGGTGGCGACCGACCCGCTGGCCGAGACCATTGAATTCATCAAACGCGACGTGCTCAACCTGGCGCTGCGCAACACCGACAACCATGCGCGCAACACAGCCGTGCAGCGCACGCTGGATGGCCGTATCCATCTCACGCCGGTGTTCGACTTTGCACCGATGTTCAAGGACCCCGAGGTCGTGGTGCGAAGTTGCCACTGGCGGGATGCGAACGGGGTGCGGCAGGACAGCTGGCGTGAAGTCATTGCCCAACTGGGCGTTGCCGACGCTGAAAGGTCGGCCGTTGCGCACGCGCTGGTGGGCTTTGCCGATACCGTGGCGGCATTGGCGCAAACCGCCAGGGACTGCGGCGTGGAAAAGGCCGTGCTGGACCCATGCCTGTTTGCCATTGAACAACAGGCTGCACAACTGCAGGAGGCGGGCCGTGGCTGACCGTCGCACAAAGAAGCCGCTGGACCCGGAACTGGCCCGCGCCCGACGGGAGGCCTTCTATGCGCAGGCCGCCGCCGGTGAGCTGACGGTGGGCCAGGCCGTGACCGCCATGCGCAAGATCAGCCGCCTGACGCAGCCCGAGTTTGCACGCCACCGCGGCATCAGTGTGCAGGCGCTGCGCCAGATTGAGAAAGACGCGGGCAACCCCACAGTGCAAACCTTGGGCAAGATTGCGGCGGTGTTTGGCCTGCAGGTGGGGTTTGTGCCGGCACCGCGCGCCAAGTCTTAAGCCAAAACAATTCAACGGGTAAACCCGCAACCCCCTTAGAACCGGGCACCTAGAAAAATTCGCCCCGCATCACTTGACGGACCGCGAAGTCATGCAAAATAGAACGACCGTTCGTTTTATTTTGTGTGAACACCATGTCCGTCTCTGAACTCCCCGTCAAAAGCCCGCGCCCCGGCGGTCGGGCGCTGCAAAAGGGCCAGCAGACCAAGGCCGTGATTGTCGAGGCCGCCTTGGGCCTGGCCACGCAGATTGGCCTGGAGGGCCTGAGCATCGGCGCGCTGGCTGAGGTTACGCAGATGAGCAAGTCCGGCGTGTTCGCGCATTTCGGCTCGCGTGAAGAGCTGCAGATTTCCGTCATCCGTGAATACCACACGCGCTTTGAAGACGAAGTGTTTTACCCCGCCATGCGCGAGCCGCGCGGCCTGCCGCGCCTGCGCGCGCTGTTTGCCAACTGGATGAAGCGCACCTCGGTCGAAATCGACTCGGGCTGCATCTACATCAGCGGCGCAGTCGAATTTGACGACCGCGCCGGCCCGGTGCGCGACGCGCTGGCCAGCTCGGTCATGACCTGGCACGCCGCCATGAAGCGCGCGCTGGTCGTGGCCCGTGAAGAAGGCCATCTGCGCGCCGACGTGGACGAAGAGCAGATGCTGTTCGAGATTCACGGCCTGATCCTGGCGCTGCACTATGAGGCGCGCTTCCTGAAGAACCCCGGCTCCATCGACCGCGCCAAGCGCGGCTTCAACAACATCCTGCGGCTGTATGGCGCTGACGCGCTTGAGGCACACACCGCATCCAAATCCAACCGATCCACCAAAAGCGTCAAGGAGTAATCAAAGATGCCCAGCTACACCCCCCCGTTGCGCGACATGCAGTTTGTGATGCACGAACTGCTGAATGCCGGCGAAGAACTCAAGCCCATGGCGCGCTATGCCGACGTGGACGCCGACACCATGAACGCCGTGCTCGAAGAGGGCGGCAAGTTTGCGTCCGAGGTGATCTTTCCGCTGAACATGAGCGGTGATGAAGAGGGCTGCAAGCTCGACCAGGCCACGCACGCCGTGACCACGCCCAAGGGCTTCAAGGAGGCCTACGAGCAGTACATCGCCGGCGGCTGGCCGGGCCTGAGCAGTGATGCCGAATACGGCGGCCAGGCCCTGCCGCTGCTGGTGAACCAGTGCTTCCTTGAAATGCTCAACAGCGCCAACCAGGCCTGGACCATGTACCCCGGCCTCACGCATGGTGCGCACGCCGCGCTGCATGCGCACGGCACCGACGAGCAGAAGGCCACCTACCTCAAGAAGATGACCACCGGCGAATGGACCGGCACCATGTGCCTGACCGAGCCGCACTGCGGCACCGACCTGGGCCTGATGCGCACCAAGGCCGAGCCGCAGCCGGATGGCACCTACCGCATCACCGGCCAGAAGATTTTCATCTCTGCCGGTGAACACGACATGGCCGGCAACATCATCCACCTGGTGCTGGCGCGCGTGACGGATGCGCCCCCCGGCATCAAGGGCGTGAGCCTGTTCATCGTGCCGAAGTTCCTGGTCAACAAGGATGGCTCGCTGGGCGAGCGCAACGGCATCTACTGCGGCGGCCTGGAACACAAGATGGGCATCCATGGCAACGCCACCTGCCAGATGGTGCTGGACGGCGCGGTGGGCACCATGGTGGGCCAGCCCAACAAGGGCATGCAGGGCATGTTTGTGATGATGAACGCCGCACGCCTGGGCGTGGGCAACCAGTCGCTGGGCCTGACCGAGGTGGCCTACCAGAACGCGCTGGCCTATGCCAAGGACCGCATCCAGATGCGTTCGTTGAGCGGGCCCAAGGCCAAGGACAAGCCGGCCGACCCGATCATCGTGCACCCGGACGTGCGCAAGATGCTGCTGACCGCCAAGGCCTACGCCGAAGGCGGGCGCGCGCTGGCGATGTTCTGCGCGCTGCTGCTGGACAAGGTGCACTACCACCCGGACGAAAAAGTGCGCAAGGACAGCGACGAAATGCTGTCGCTGCTCACGCCCATCGTCAAGGCCTTCCTGACCGACAACGGCCACATTGCCACCAACAGCTGCATGCAGGTGTTTGGCGGCCATGGCTTCATCAAGGAATGGGGCATGGAGCAGTTTGTGCGCGACAACCGCATCAACATGATCTACGAAGGCACCAACACCATCCAGAGCCTGGACCTGCTGGGCCGCAAGGTGCTGGGCAACAACGGCGCCACGCTGGCCAAGTTCGGCAAGCTGGTGGGCAAGCTGGTGGCCGAGGAAGGCGTGAACGAGAAGATGGCCGAGTTCATCAACCCGCTGGCCTACCTGGGCGACCAGATGACCAAGTTCACCACCGAAATCGGCTTCAAGGGTTTCCAGAACCCCGACGAAGTGGGGGCAGCCGCCGTGGACTACCTGCGCGTGGCCGGCCACCTGGTATTTGGCTATTTCTGGGCGCGGATGGCCCAGGTGGCATTGCGCCAGATCGCCGAAGGCAACACCGACCCGTTCTACCAGGCCAAGCTGCAGACGGCGCGCTTCTATTTCGCCCGCCTGTTCCCCGAGACCGCGACGCTCATGCGCACGGCCCGCGCGGGCAGCAAGGTGCTGATGGATACAGACGCTGCTTTGGCTTGAAGGAGCTCACCATGTACACACGTTATTTCGCCGGCCTGGTCTTCCTGTCGTCCCTCGGCGCCGCCTGGGCGCAAACCACGCCGGTGGGCCTGTGGCGCAACATTGACGACAAAACGGGCGAGGCCAAGGCCGAAATCCGCATCACCGAAGCCGGTGGCGTGCTGAACGGCCGCATCGAACGACGCCTGGCCAAGGACGCCAAGCCCGATGCCGTGTGCGACGAATGCAAGGACGACCGCAAGGGCAAGCCGGTGGACGGCCTGGAGATCATCCGCGGCGCCAAAAAGGCCGAAGGCAAGGACGTGTGGGAAGGCGGCAAGATCCTCGACCCCGAAAACGGCCGTGACTACACCCTGCGCATGACGCCCATTGAAGGCGGCAAGAAGCTTGAAGTGCGTGGCTCGTTCGGCCCCTTCGGCCGTACGCAAACATGGGTAAGAGCCCAGTAAAACATCAGGAAAGATCCATGTCCCGATTCCAAGTGAAAAAAGTCGCCGTGCTCGGCGCAGGCGTGATGGGCGCGCAGATTGCTGCGCACCTGGTCAACGTCAAGGTGCCGGTGGTGCTGTTTGACCTGCCCGCCAAGGAAGGCCCGAAGAACGGCATCGTTACCAAGGCCATTGAAGGGCTGAAAAAGCTCAAGCCGTCGCCGCTGGGCGTGGTGGACGATGCGTCCCTCATCCAGCAGGCCAACTACGAAGAGCACATGGAGCAGCTGAAAGACTGCGACCTGGTCATCGAAGCCATTGCCGAGCGCATGGACTGGAAGCTGGACCTGTACAAAAAAATCGCGCCCTTCATCGCACCGCACGCCATCGTGGCGTCCAACACGTCGGGCCTGTCAATCACCAAGCTGAGCGAGGCGCTGCCGGAGGAAATCAAGCCGCGCTTTTGCGGCATCCACTTCTTCAACCCGCCGCGCTACATGTACCTGGTGGAGCTGATCAACACGCCCACCACCAACCCGCAGATCCTGGACGATCTGGAAACCTTTGTGACCAGCGTCCTGGGCAAGGGCGTGGTGCGCGCGAAAGACACGCCCAACTTCATCGCCAACCGCGTGGGCATTGCCGGCATGCTGGCCACGATGAAAGAGGTGGAAAACTTCGGCCTGACCTATGACGTGGTGGACGACCTGACGGGCAAGAAGCTGGGCCGCGCGTCCAGCGGCACCTTCCGCACCGCCGACGTGGTGGGCCTGGACACCATGGCCCATGTGGTCAAGACGTTGCAGGACAACCTGAACGAACAGACCGATCCGTTCTACGCGAGCTTTGGCACGCCGCCGGTGCTCAAGACCTTGCTGGACATGGGCAACCTGGGCCAGAAGACCAAGGCCGGTTTCTACAAGAAGGTCGGGCGCGACGTGCTGCGCTTTGACCTGGAGAAAAAGGACTATGTGCCCGGCGGCGAAAAGGCCGACGAGGTCTATGGCCGCATGCTGAAGAAAAAGCCCGCCGAGCGGCTGAAGCTGCTGCGCAATGCCGAAGGCGCGCAGGGCCAGTTCCTGTGGGCCATCCTGCGCAACAGCTTCCACTATGCGGCGGTCCATCTGGCCAGCATTGCCGAGACGGCGCGTGACGTGGACTTTGCCATGCGCTGGGGCTTTGGCATGAAGCAGGGCCCGTTCGAGCTGTGGCAGGAGGCCGGCTGGCTCGAAGTGGCGAAGATGATCCAGGAGGACATTGATGCGGGCAAGGCGCTGAGCAAGGCGCCGTTGCCGGACTGGGTGTTCAAGGGGCCCGTGGCTGATGCAGGAGGCGTGCACACACCGCAAGGTTCGTGGAACCCCACGGCAGGCAAGTTCGAGCCTCGCCGCGTTTTGCCCGTGTATGAGCGCCAGCTGTTTCCTGAGACCGTGCTGGGCAGCGGCGCCCAGGGCTTTGAGACGGCAGGCAAGACACTGCACGAAGACAACGGCATCCGTTTGTGGACGCTGGATGATCAGGTATTGATCGCCAGCATCAAGACCAAGATGCACGCCATCAGCCCCGAAGTGGCCGAGGGCCTGCAGATGGCCGTGGACATGGCCGAGAAGGACTACCAGGGCGTGGTGATCTGGTCGGGCGACGACCCGTTCAGCGCCGGCGCCGACCTGCAGGCCATGCTGCCCGCCTTCATGGCCGTGGGCGTAAGCGCCATTGACGAGGCCGAAGCCCACCTGCAGCAGACCATGCTGCGCCTGCGCTATGCCAACGTGCCGGTCATCTCCGCCATCCGCGGCATGGCGCTGGGAGGCGGCTGCGAGATCGCGGTGCACAGCGCGCGTCGCGTCGTCGCGATGGAAAGCTACATCGGCCTGGTGGAAGTGGGTGTGGGCCTGGTGCCCGGCGCCGGCGGCCTGGCCTACATCGCCCGCCGTGCGGCAGAGAACTCGGCCACGTCCACGGACAAGGACCTGCTCAAGTTCGTGACCGAGGGCTTCACCGCCGCGGCCATGGCCAAGGTCGGCACCAGCGCGCTGGAAAGCCGCAAGCTGGGCTACCTGCTGGACAGCGACCTGATCGTGCCGAACAAGGACGAGCTGTTGTACGTTGCCTTGAACGAAGCCAAAGCCATGTTCAACGGCGGCTACCGCGCCCCGCACAAGCGAGCCTTCCCCGTGGCCGGCCGCAACGGCAAGGCCACCATCCAGGGCCAGCTGGTCAACATGCGCGACGGCGGCTTCATCAGCCAGCACGACTTCCACATCGCCAGCCTGATCGCCGGCGTGGTGACCGGCGGCGACGTGGACGCGAACACGATGGTGACAGAGGAATACCTGATGACCCTGGAACGCAAAGCCTTCTGCTCCCTGCTGACCCACCCCAAAACGCAGGAACGCATCATGGGCATGCTGTCCACCGGCAAGCCAGTAAGGAACTGACATGAGCAAACAGATTCAAGACGCCTACATCGTTGCCGCCACGCGCACGCCCATCGGGCGCTCGCACAAGGGCTATTTCCGCAACACGCGGCCGGACGACCTGCTGGCCACCGCATTGCGTGCCGCACTGGCCCAGGTGCCGGGGCTGGACCCGGCCAGCATTGAGGACGTGATCTGTGGCTGCGCGATCCCCGAGGGCGCGCAGGGCCTGAACGTAGCGCGCATCGGCGCGGTGTTGGCCGGCTTGCCCAAGAGCGTGGGCGGCATCACCGTCAACCGCTTTTGCGCATCGGGCCTGTCGGCCGTGCAGATGGCGGCCGACCGCATCCGCGTGGGCGAGGCTGATGTGATGATCGCCGCCGGCACCGAGAGCATGAGCATGGTGCCCATGATGGGCAATTCGCCCAGCCTGTCGCCCACGGTGTTCAGCAACCCCGACGACATTGAGAGCTACGGCATTGCCTACGGCATGGGCCTGACGGCCGAGAAGGTCGCCCAGCAGTGGAAGGTCAGCCGCGAGGCGCAGGACGAGTTCGCGTACCAGTCACACATGAAGGCCATCGCCGCCATGAAGGCCGGTGAGTTCGCCAGCGAGATCACGCCGGTGGACGTGGCCGAGCGTTCGGTGGACCTGGAGTCGGCCGAGGTGAGCATTGCCACGCGCACCGTGAACATCGACGAAGGCGCGCGGCCCGACACCACGCCCGAAGGCCTGGCCAAGCTGCGCACGGTGTTCGCCGCGCGCGGCAGTGTCACGGCGGGCAACAGCTCGCAGACATCCGACGGCGCGGGCGCGCTGATCGTGGTGAGCGAGGCGGCGCTCAAGCGCTACAACCTCAAGCCGCTGGCGCGCTTTGTGGGCTATGCCAGCCGTGGCGTGCCGCCGCACATCATGGGCATCGGCCCGATCGAGGCGATCCCCGCTGCGCTGAAAAACGCCGGCCTGAAGCAAAGCGACATCGACTGGATCGAGTTGAACGAGGCGTTTGCTGCGCAGTCGCTGGCCGTGATCAACACGCTGGGGCTGGATGCCAGCAAGGTCAACCCCATGGGTGGCGCCATTGCGCTGGGTCACCCCTTGGGCGCGACAGGCGCTATCCGCTCGGCGACAGTCGTACACGCCTTGCAACGCAAGAATCTCAAGTATGGGATGGTGACGATGTGCGTTGGCATGGGCCAGGGCGCCGCTGGAATTTTCGAGCGCGTCTGACGACGCGCCCCCCTGAGCCGCCTTCGGCGTCTTCCCCCCGCAGGCGGGGGGACGCCATCGGTGGCCCGGCGGAGCCGGTTCCACGATGGCCCTGGCGTGGGGTCGTGCTTCACGAGGAGACGAGATGAAGAGCTTGACGATTGCCGCCACCGGCGGCGCACAGATCGCACTGCGGGTGTACGAACCCGACAGCCCGGACTGTGGCAGCGTGGTCATCGGCGGCGCCATGGGTGTGCGCCAGGACTTTTATGCGCCGTTTGCGCAGTGGCTGGCGGCGCAGGGCTGGCGCGTCACCACGTTTGACTACCGCGGCTCGGGTGACTCATTGCCCGACACGCCGCACGGCACGCTGCGCGGCTACCGGGCGGATCTGTTTGACTGGACGCGTGACTACGAGGCGGCGATTGACCATGCCCACAGCGCGCTGCCGGGCAAGCCGCTGTACCTGCTGGGCCACAGCCTGGGCGCGCAGCTGCCGGGGCTCATCACCAACCAGCACAAGGTCAGCGGCCTGCTGAGCGTGGCCGCGGGCAGCGGCTACTGGCGCGAGAACGCGCCCCAGCTCAAGCGCATCGTGCCGTATTTCTGGTTCTTTCTGGTGCCGCTGGCCACGCGGCTGTGCGGTTACTTCCCCGGCAAAAAGCTCAAGAAAGTGGGCGACCTGCCGGCTGGCGTGATCCTGCAGTGGCGCAAGTGGTGCCTGAACCCGCGCTACAGCGTGGGCGCCGAGGGAGAAGCCGTGCGCCAGGGCTATGCCAACGCGCGCTTTCCCGTGCTGGCACTGTCGGTGACCGACGACGAGCTGATGACGCTGCGCGGCACGCACAGCCTGATGAGCCTGTATGAAAACGCACCGGTCGAAGTGCAGCGCATTGCGCCGGCCGATCTGGCTGTGCGGCGCATTGGGCATTTCGGCCCGTTCCGGCGCGAGCATGAGGGCCTGCTGTGGCCGCGCATCCAGCAGGCGCTGGCCGGCGGGCTGGCCCATGGGGCTGCCGCATGAGCGTGGCCTTCGATGAAGCCATCGCGCTGCAGCCACAGCCTGACGGCAGCTATGCGGGCCACACCAGCCCGGCCTACGCCAACATGGTGGGCCCGTTTGGCGGCGTCACGGCCGCGCAGGCGCTGAATGCCGTGCTGCAGCACCCACAGCGCCTGGGCGATCCGGTGTCGCTCACGGTCAACTTCTGCGCGGCGCTGGCCGACGGCCCGTTTGCCGTGACGGCGCGCCCGGCGCGCACCAACCGCTCTACCCAGCATTGGGTGATCGAGATGACGCAAGGCGGCGCCACGGTGCTGACAGCGACTGCCTTCACCGCCACGCGGCGCGACACCTGGAGCGCGGGCGAGCATGTGCGGCCCGCCGTGCCCGCGCCGGCCGATGTGCCCGCGCCCACCGCCCGCGGCCGGGTGGAATGGATCAACCGCTACGAAATGCGTTTCGTGGACGGCGGCTTTCCCGCCGCGTGGGACGGCACCGACCACGGCATCAGCCGCACGCAGCTGTGGCTGCGCGACAACCCGCCGCGTGCGCTGGACTTTGCCTCGCTGGCGGCGCTGGCCGACGTGTTCTTCCCGCGCATCTGGCGCCGCCGTGCCACGCTGGTGCCGATTGGCACCGTGTCGATGACGGTGTACTTCCATGCGGATGCGGCGCAGCTCGCCGCCACCGGCACCGGCTACCTGCTGGGCCAGGCCCAGGCGCAGGCGTTTCGCAATGGCTACTTTGACCAGACCGCGCAGCTGTGGAACGAGGCCGGCGAGTTGTTGGCCACCACGCATCAGGTTGTGTATTACAAGGAATGACGATGCAAAAGGTTGCCTTGGTGATTGGCGCGGGCGATGCCACCGGCGGCGCCATCGCCCGCCGCTTCGCACGCGAAGGCTACGTGGCCTGCGTTACCCGTCGCAGCATGGACAAACTGCAACCGCTGGTAGAACAAATCCGGGCCGAAGGCGGCATGGCGCATGGGTTCGCCTCCGACGCGCGCAAGGAAGAAGAAGTCATCGCGCTCATCGAGCAGATCGAATCCACCATCGGCCCGATTGAGGTCATGGTGTTCAACATCGGTGCCAATGTGCCCAGCTCCATCCTGGCGCAATCCGCGCAGAAGTACTTCAAGATCTGGGAGATGGCCTGCTTCAGCGGCTTCCTGAACGGGCGCGAAGTGGCCAGGCGCATGGTCACCCGCGCGGGCGCGGATCGGCGCCAGACCATTGTGTTCACCGGCGCCACCGCCTCGCTGCGCGGTGGCTCTGGTTTTGCGGCGTTTGCCGGTGCCAAGCATGCGCTGCGCGCCCTGGCCCAGAGCATGGCGCGCGAGCTGGGGCCGCGCGGCATCCATGTGGCGCACGTGGTGGTGGACGGCGCCATCGACACCGCCTTCATCCGCGACAATTTCCCTGAACGCTATGCCTTGAAGGCGCAGGACGGCATCGTGAACCCGGAGCACATCGCCGACGCCTACTGGATGCTGCACCAGCAGCCGCGGGATGCGTGGACGCATGAGCTGGACCTTCGCCCCTACATGGAGAAGTTTTGATGGTCAAGACCTTCGAGTTCTGGTTTGACTTCGGCAGCCCGGCTTCTTACCTGGCGTGGACGCAGATCGCCACCATCGAGCAGGAGACCGGCGCCACCGCGCAGCACCGCCCCATGCTGCTGGGCGGCGTGTTCCAGGCCACCGGCAACCACTCGCCCGCGACCATTCCGGCCAAGGGCAAGTACACGTTTGACGACTTCGACCGCTTCGCGCGCCGCTATGGCGTGCCGCTGCAGCGCAACCCGCACTTTCCCATCAACACGCTGATGCTCATGCGCGGGGCCGTGGGCCTGCAACTGCGTGAACCGGCGCGTTTTGCAGCGTACTGCGACGCCGTGTTCCGCGCGATCTGGGTGGATGCCCAAAACCTCAACGACCCGGCCACCGTCGGCGGCGTGCTGCACCAGGCGGGCATTGACCCGCAGGCGTTGCTGGCGATGACGCAGGACGCAGAGGTCAAGGAAAGGCTCAAGACCGTCACGCAGGAGGCCATTGACCGGGGTATCTTTGGCGCGCCCACCTTTTTCGTCGGCGACCAGATGTTCTGGGGCCAGGACCGAATCGACTTTGTCAAGGAAGCATTGAAATGAGCGACATCCTCTCCCACACCGAAGCCGGTGTCACCACCATCACGCTGAACCGCGTGGACAAGAAAAACTCCATCACCGCCGACATGTACGGCGCCATGGCAGACGCCCTGCAGGCCGCCGCAGCCGATGCGGCCGTACGCGTGGTGGTGTTCCAGGGGCACGAGACCATCTTCAGCGCCGGCAACGACATCGGCGACTTTCTGAACAAGCCGCCCGCGGGCAAGGACTCGCCGGTGTTCCGCTTCCTGCACGGCATTGCCGCTTTCCCCAAGCCGCTGATCGCCGCCGTGTGCGGCCCGGCCGTGGGCGTGGGCACCACGATGCTGTTCCATTGCGACCTGGTGTACGCGGGCGACAACGCCGCGTTCAGCATGCCTTTCGTGAACCTGGGCCTGTGCCCCGAGGCGGCGTCCAGCCTGCTGGTGCCGCAGATGCTGGGCTACCACCGCGCGGCCGAGGCGCTGCTGATGGGCGAGCCCTTCATGGCCGAGGCCGCGCTGGAGGTGGGCCTGGTCAACCGCGTGCTGCCCCCGACCGAGGCCAACAACTACGCCCAGGCCCAGGCCCGCAAGCTGGCGGCCAAGCCCATCAGCTCGCTGGTGGAGACCAAGCGCCTCATGAAAAAAGGCCAGGCCACGCTGGTGGCGCAGCAGATGGCCGAGGAGGGCGCGAGCTTTGGCCGCATGCTGGGCGAGCCGGCCGCCAAGGAAGCCTTCACCGCCTTCATGGAGCGGCGCAAGCCGGACTTCAGCAAGGTCTGAGTTTCTGCTCTTGTACGCAAGGTTGTGGGTGGGGCTGCTGGCGCTTCACTGCGACGCCCTGCCCTCCGTCCTTGCCGACGGGATGATGAATGCGCCGCAGGTGGTGTAGGCTTCCCGAATATGAGCGATTCCATGGCCCAAGCGCGCCAGCATTTCCTGGACGGCGTAGTCCATTTCGAGGCATCGCGCCTCACCGACGCCGAACGCAGCTTTGAAGCCGCGCTCGCCCTGGCGCCAGGGCGCCCTTCAGTGCTGGCCAACCTGGGCGCTGCACGGGTACGGTTGGGCAAATATGAAGAGGCCCTGCCGGTACTGCAGCAGGCCACTGCCGTCGAGCCCGCCAACGCCGACGCCTGGGGCCACCTGGGCACGGCCTGCGCCGAAACCGGCCGCATGGAAGACGCGCTCAAGGCCTTTGACCGCGCCCTGCAGATCAACCCTGACCTGACCGAAGGCTGGAGCCGCCTGGGCGGGGTGATGCGCGAGCTGGGCCAGCTGGACGAAGCCGCGGGCTGTTTTGAGCGGGCCATTGCTTTGGGGGCGGACGACGACCTGCACCGCTATTACCTGGCCTCGGTGCGCGGCGGCACCGCACCCAGCGCGCCGCCGCGCGCGTATGTGGAAACGCTGTTTGACTCCTATGCCGATGATTTTCAGGGCCACCTGACCGGCGCGCTGCGCTACCAGGCGCACGAGGTGCTGGTGCGAAACCTGCCGCCGCGCGCGGCCGGCGGCCGGTGGCGGTCGGTGCTGGACCTGGGCTGCGGCACGGGCCTGTGCGGCCCGATGGTGCGCGGCCGTGGGGCTGAGCGCATCACCGGCGTGGACCTTTCGTCGCGCATGCTCGCGCAGGCAGGCGCGTGCGGCGCCTATGACGACCTGGTCCATGCCGACATCACCCCATGGCTGGCCGGCGCTTTGCGTCAGGACGACCTGGTGCTGGCTGCGGACGTGTTCATCTACGTCGGCGCGCTGGAGCCAGTGTTTGCCGGCGTGGCCCGCGTGCTGGCGCCGGGCGGCCTGTTTGCCTTCAGTGTGGAAGAGCTGCCGGGGGACGAAGACCTGCGCCTGATGCCCAGCCTGCGCTACGCCCATTCAGAAGCCTATGTGCGCCGGCTGGCCCAGGCCCATGGCATGCAGGTGCGCCACACAGTGCGCGCGCCCATCCGCGAAGACCAGCACCGGCCCATTGACGGGTTGTATGTGTACCTCGCAGGTCGTTGATCCGCCGTGCCGGTGCTGCGTAAGATGCCCGGTTGACGCAGGAAAGAACTGTTATGACCTACATGCTTCTCATTCTTGAGCCCACCGGCCAGCGCCAGGAGCGCACCGAAGCGCAGGGCCGCGAGGCTTACGACCAGATGCTGAAATTCGGCGACAGCCTGAAGGCGCGCGGCCTGCTCCAGGGCACGCAGTCGCTGGCATCGCACCGCAAAGCCGTGCGCGTGAGCCACGCGGGCGGCAAGGCCCAGGTGCTGGACGGCCCGTTTGCCGAAGCCAAGGAAATGGTCGGCGGCTTTTTCATTCTGAGCTGCGCCAGCTTTGAGGAGGCGGTGGCCATTGCCCGTGAGTGCCCGGCCGCGCAGTGGGCCACGGTGGAAGTGCGGGCCTTCGCCCCCTGTTACGACGACAGCCTGGCGCCTGCGGCGAAGGCCGCCTGAACAGTCGCCCGAAAATTCCGGGCGGGGTTTGTCGAGAACCGGGTTTGCCGTTCGTCGTGCAGTCAAGGGCGCCATTCCGGCACCCGCCTGACCAGGAGCCCGGTATGCGATTCATGATCATCGTCAAGTCCAACCCCGAATTCGAGGCTGAAACCACCCCCCAAAGCCCCGACGAAAAACTCATGGCGGCCATGGCCGATTACCACGAGCAGCTGTCCAAGGCCGGCGTGCTGCTGGACGCCAGCGGCCTGCAGCCCAGCCGCAAGGGCTGGCGCATCCACTACGACGGGCCAAAGCGCACCGTGGTGGACGGCCCCTTTGCCGAGAGCAAGGAGCTGATCGCCGGCTTCACCACCATCCAGGTGCGCAGCCGCGAAGAAGCGCTGGAATGGTCGCGCCGCTTCCCCAACCCCGTGGGCGAGGATGCGCCCGCCGTGATCGAGGTGCGCCAGCTGTATGAGATGGAACGCCCCCCGATGCGGCCCTGACGGGCCGCTTCCCCCCACTGGGGGGCGCCACCAGCGGACCGGCGGAGCCGGTTCCGCGGTGGCACTGGAGTTTCAAGCCAACATCGCATCTTCAATGGAGAATCACATGAGCAACCGCCAGATGTTCGTCAACCTGCCCATCAGGAACATGGAACGCAGCCAGGCGTTCTTCAAAAGCCTGGGCTTTTCATTCAACCCCCAGTTCACCAACGAGCAGGGCGCCTGCATGGTGGTGAGCGAGGACCACAACTACGTCATGCTGCTGGTCGAGCCGTTTTTCCAGGGCTTTACCAACAAGCCCATTGCTGACGCCACCAAGGGCACCGAAGTGCTGATCTGCCTGTCGTGCAGCAGCCGCGATGAGGTGGACGAGCTTGTCAAAAAGGCCTTGGCCGCGGGTGGCACGGCGCCCATGCCGGCGCAGGACCATGGCTTCATGTACGGCCACGGCTTCACCGACCTGGACGGCCATATGTGGGAGGTGATGTACATGGACCCCGGCGCTGTACCGCCCCAGGTCTGAGAAGGAAACACGCGCAGTGCACTCCGCCACCCATGAAGCCATCTCTGCCGTATGGCGCATCGAATCCGCCAGGATCGTGGCCACCGTCGCGCGCATGGTGCGCGACATCGGCCTGGCCGAAGAGCTGGCGCAGGACGCGCTGGTGGCGGCGCTGGAGCACTGGCCGCGCGATGGCGTGCCCGATAAGCCGGCGGCCTGGCTGGTCACCACGGCCAAACGCAAGGCCCTGGACCGCTTGAGGCACCTGAAGATGCAGGGCGAAAAGCTCGAGGAACTGGGCCATGACCTGCAGGCGCAGGAGGCCCTGGTTGTGCCTGACTTTGTGGACGCGCTGGACGCCGCGCGCCAGGACGACATTGGCGACGACCTGTTGCGCCTGATCTTCACCGCCTGCCACCCTGTGCTGTCCACCGACGCACGGGTGGCGCTGACGCTGCGCCTGCTGGGCGGGCTGACCACCCACGAAATTGCCCGCGCCTACCTGGTGCCCGAGCCCACGATTGCCCAGCGCATCGTGCGTGCCAAGCGCACACTGAGCGAGGCCAAGGTGCCCTTTGAGCTGCCGCGCGCCGAGGCACTGGCTGACCGGCTGGCGTCGGTGCTGGAAGTGGTGTACCTGGTGTTCAACGAGGGCTACACCGCCACCGCGGGTGAGGACTGGATGCGCCCGGCCTTGACGCAGGAAGCCCTGCGCCTGGGCCGCATGCTGGCCGAGCTGGCCCCCACCGAGCCCGAGGCCCATGGTCTGGCCGCGCTGATGGAGCTGCAGGCCTCGCGCGGTGCCGCCCGCGTGGACGCCCGGGGCCGGCCCGTGCTGCTGATGGCGCAGGACCGCGCCCGCTGGGACCGCCTCTTGATCCGCCGCGGCCTGGCCGCGCTGCAGCAGGCCCAGAGCCTGTGCCAGGCGCAGGCCCGGCCCATGGGCCCGTATGCGCTGCAGGCCGCCATTGCCGCCTGCCACGCCAGCGCACCCACGGGCGACGCCACCGACTGGGCCCGTATTGCGGCGTTGTACGACGCGCTGGCGCAGACCGCGCCGTCGCCCGTGGTGGAGCTGAACCGCGCCGTGGCCGTGGGCATGGCGTTTGGCCCGGCGGCGGGGCTGGAGATCATCGACGCGCTGCAGCGCGACAAGGCGCTGCGCAACTACCACTGGCTGCCCAGCGTGCGCGGTGACCTGCTGGCCAAGTTGGGCCGCCACGACGAGGCGCGGGCCGAATTCATGCGCGCGGCGGAGCTCGCGCACAACGAGCGCGAGCGCGAGCTGCTGATGGAGCGGGCGCAGGGGCTAGAAGCGCCCTCTCCCTCTGGGAGAGGGTTGGGGTGAGGGCACCGGTACGCCGCAGCATTGGCCCCGCAGGTTGGCGCTGACGGTGCCCGACTCCGCGAATGTCCTCCGGCCTGTGCTTCGCACAGTCCTCCCCCTTAATTTCGCTGCGCCGGGCACCATCACCACCAACCTGCAGCACCCAGGCGAGCGGCACTCTTTCAACGCAGTATGGCCACTTGCAGCTTTAATTTCACCAAGCATCCGCTTGCTAAAAATACCGGGTTTTGCTATGGTCCGTGGCCATGGACATGCCCGTTGCCGCCACCGAACCCGCGCCCAAGCGCCCGCGTGGCCGCCCGCGCAAGACGGTGGAGGACCGCGACGACGGCAACCGGCGGCAGGCGCTGGTGGCGGGTGCTGCCAGGCTGTTCCGCCGCAAGGGCTTTGACGCCACCAGTACGCGCGACATTGCCGCTGCCGTGGGCATGCAAAGCGGCTCGCCGTTCTATCATTTCAAGAGCAAGGGCGCGCTGCTGTATGCGGTGATGGAAGAGGGCATGCGCTCGGCCATTGCGCGCCAGGCGCAGTCGCTACAAAAAAGTGAGCAAGCTGCGGCTGATCCGCGCGCGCTGCTGGCGGTGCTGATCCGCAACCACTTTGACATCCTGCTCGGCCCGGGCAGTGACTTCATCCCCGTCATGCTGTATGAGTCGCGCGCCATCACCGCGCGCCAGCGCGCCATGCTGGCCACGCTGCAGGGTGAATATGAAGCCACCTGGGTGCCGGTGCTGAAGGCCCTGTACCGCAGCGGGCAACTGCGCGCCGACGTCAAGCTGGCCCGCCTGCTGATCTTCGGCGCGCTGAACTGGTCGGCCCAGTGGTACGACCGCAAGAAGGGCGCCAGCCTGGACGACCTGACCCGCGCCGCCATGGCGCTCTTCATTCACGACGCCACACCATGAGCTACCAATCCGTCTTCAAGCCCGGCCTGCTGGCCGGAAAAGTCATGGTCGTCACCGGCGGCGGCTCGGGCATTGGCCGCTGCACCGCGCATGAGCTGGCTGCCCTGGGCGCACATGTGGTGCTGATCGGGCGCAACCTGGCCAAGCTGCAGGACGTGGCGGGCGAGATTGCTGTAGACGGCGTTATCGGAACGAACACGGAGCGTTCGGGCCACGTGGGCCACGTGAGCTTTCACGCCTGCGACATCCGCAACGAAGAGGCCGTCAAGACCACGGTGGCGGCCATCGTCATCGCGCATGGCCGCATCGACGGTCTGGTGAACAACGCGGGCGGACAGTACATCACGCCGCTGGAAAACATCAGCGCCAAGGGCTGGGACGCCGTGGTGGCCACCAACCTGACCGGCGGATTTTTGATGGCGCGCGAGTGCTACCTGCAGTCCATGCAGGCCCATGGCGGCAGCATCGTCAACATCGTGGCCGACATCTGGGGCTCCATGCCCGGCATGGGCCACAGCGGCGCGGCGCGCGCAGGCATGGTCAGCTTCACGGAAACAGCAGCGCTCGAATGGGCGAAAAGCGGCGTGCGCGTGAACGCGGTGGCGCCTGGCTACATCGCGTCCAGCGGCATGGACCATTACCCGCCCGAGGCCAGCCCCATGCTGCGCGAGATGCGCGAGACCGTGCCGCTGGGCCGCTTCGGCAACGAGGCCGAAACATCGGCGGCCATTGTCTTTCTGCTGAGCCCGGCGGCCAGCTTCATCAGCGGCACGGTGATGCGTGTGGACGGCGCGCGGCCGCAGGTGCGCATGGGCTGGGGGCAGGTGGCGGCACCAGAGGATGTGCAGCAGCGTGATGCGGTGAAACCGTTTGACGGGTTTCACCGCTACCAGACGCCGAAGGTGTTCCAGAAATGACGGTTTTTTCTTCATCGTGGAATGCGGCGGGCGCCGTGGCGCAGCAGCGGCGCGACGCCATGCTGGCGCGCATTGCGCAGCTGCGCGCGCTTGAAGACCGCGCTGCGCAGGCGTCGGCCAGATCCAAGCCCGTGTTCGACAAGCGCGGCCAGTTGCTGCCGCGCGAGCGTGTGGCGCTGGTGCTGGACGCGGGCGCGCCCTATGTGCCGCTGTGTTCGCTGGCGGGGTTCATGCAGGACACCAAGGACCCGGCAGCGAGCGACGCCGGGCCGCCCCAAGGCGCGAGGGCCCCCTCGGGGGGCAGCGAACCACACGAAGTGGGGAGCGTGGGGGCAACATCCATTCCGGGCGGCGGCATTGTGGCGGGCATGGGCTTTATCAGCGGCGTGCGCTGCATGGTGGTGGCCAGTGACTCGGGTATTGAGGCCGGTGCCATCCAGCCCATGGGCCTGGAAAAAATCCTGCGCGTGCAGGACATCGCGCTGCAGAACAAGCTGCCCTTTGTGCACCTGGTGGAAAGTGCCGGCGCCAACCTCATGAAGTACCGGGTAGAGGGCTTTGTGCACGGCGGCAGCCTGTTTCGCAACCTGGCGCGGCTGTCGGCGGCGGGCATCCCGGTGATCACCGTGCAGCACGGCTCGGGCACGGCGGGTGGCGCCTACATGCCGGGCCTGAGCGACGTGGTGATCATGGTGCGCGGGCGTTCGCGCGCCTTCCTGGCCGGGCCGCCGCTGTTGATGGCGGCCACGGGTGAGGTGGCGACGGAAGAAGAACTGGGCGGCGCCGAGATGCACACCTCCACCTCGGGGCTGGGTGAGTACCTGGCGGAGGATGACCGTCAGGCCTTGGGGATTGCGCGTGAGGTCGTGGGGCGCTGTGCCCCCACCCCAGCCCTCCCCCAGCGGGGGAGGGGGCCGGACAGTCTGCCGCGCTACCCCCGGGACGATTTGCTCACCCTCATGCCCGCCCACCACCGCGAGCCGGTGGACATGCGCGAGGTGATCGCGCGTCTGGTGGACGATTCAGACCTGCTGGAATTCAAGCCGCTGTACGGCGCGGCCACGGTGTGCGCACAAGCGAGCATCGAAGGCCACGCGGTGGGCTTCATCACCAACAACGGCCCCATCGACGTGGCCGGCGCCAACAAGGCCACGCACTTCATCCAGTGGATGTGCCAGCTTGGCCACCCCATCATCTACCTGCAGAACACCACAGGCTACATGGTGGGCAAGGACAGCGAGCAGGGCGGCATGATCAAGCACGGCAGCAAGATGATCCAGGCCGTGACGAACGCCACCGTGCCGCAGATCACCATCCAGTGCGGCGCCAGCTTTGGCGCGGGCAACTACGGCATGTGCGGGCGCGGCTATGCGCCGCGCTTTTTGTTCAGCTGGCCCAGCGCCAGAACGGCCGTCATGGGCGGCGAGCAGGCCGCCCGCACCATGCAGATCGTGACCGACGCCGCGCTCGCGCGCAAAGGCATCACGCCTGACCCTGCGGCATCGCAGGCGCAGTTCGACAAGATCGTCGGCGTGTTCGAGTCGCAGGCCGATGCGTTCTACACCAGCGGCCTGGTGCTGGACGACGGCGTGATCGACCCGCGCGACACACGCGCGGTGCTGGCGTTTTGCCTGGACACCTGTGCCGAGGCGGATGCGCGCCAACTGCACCCGATGCAGTTTGGCGTTGGAAGAATGTAGGAGACAAAGCATGCAGTACACCCACGAACACCTGGAAATCCAGAAGACCCTCAAGCGCTTCATCGACGAGCACATCAACCCGCATGTGGATGAATGGGAGGCGGCCGAGATCTTCCCCGCGCACGAAGTGTTCAAGGGCCTGGGCAAGCTCGGCCTGCTGGGCCTGTGCAAGCCCGAGGCCTACGGCGGCATGGGGCTGGACTATTCGTACTCCATGCTCATGGCCGAAACGCTGGGCTACATTGACTGCGGCGGCGTGCCCATGGCCATTGGCGTGCAGACCGACATGGCCACGCCTGCGCTGGCGCGCTTTGGCAGCGATGAACTCAGGCGTGAATTCCTCGCGCCGTCGATTGCCGGCGACCTGGTGGGCTGCATCGGCGTGAGCGAGCCCGCCGCCGGCAGCGACGTGGCCGGCATCAGGAGCCACGCCCGCAAGGATGGCGACGACTACGTGATCACCGGCCAGAAGATGTGGATCACCAACAGCCTGCAGGCCGACTGGATGTGCATGCTGGTCAACACGGGTGAAGGCCCCCAGCACAAGAACAAGAGCCTGGTGATGGTGCCCATGCGCGAGAACGGCAAGCTGCGCAAGGGCATTGAAGTCGCCAAGAAGATCAAGAAGATCGGCATGAACAGCAGCGACACCGGGCTGATTTATTTTGACGAGGTGCGCGTGCCCCAGCGCAACCGCATCGGCGCCGAAGGCCAGGGCTTCATCTACCAGATGCAGCAGTTCCAGGAAGAGCGGCTGTGGGCGGCGGCCAGCTGCCTGGTGTCGCTGGAGCGCTGCCTGGGCTGGACGATTGAATGGGCGCAGGAACGCAAGCTGTTTGGCGGCGTGCTGGCCGACCAGCAGTACGTGCAGTTCAAGCTGGCCGAGATGAAGACCGAGCTGGAAAGCCTGCGCGCGCTGACCTACCGCGCCTGCGAGCTGTATGTGGGCGGGCAGGACGTGCTGGAGCTGGCCAGCATGGCCAAGCTCAAGGCCGGGCGGCTGAACCGCATCATCCCCGACGGCTGCCTGCAGTTCTGGGGCGGCATGGGCTTTACCTGGGAGAACAAGGTCTCGCGCATGTACCGGGATGGGCGGCTGGGGTCGATTGGCGGGGGGGCTGATGAGGTGATGCTGGGGATTCTTGCCAAGATCATGGGGATTGCGAAGCGGCCTTCTGCTGGTTGATTTTTGTATATGCCTGCTTTTTTTGTTTTCCCCCCCTATCCCCCCCCGCCCCCTTCCCACCCCCGCCGGGGTGGGAAGGGGGAGCCTGGATTCTGGTGTCGTTCTCCGGCGACGGAGAAACAGGGCACCGTCGCCACCACCTGTGCAAACCACGGCCCTGGCGCCACAGTTGGGGCCGCCGGCCAGACCGGGGCGCGCGTCGCGGTTTGCCGGTGGCATACCTTCAAATGAAAAAGCTCCTGATCGCCAACCGCGGCGAAATCGCCCGGAGAATCATCCGTACCGCCCACACCATGGGCATCAGCACAGCAGCGGTGTATTCAGACGCAGACGCACAGGCGCTGCACGTGCGCGAAGCCACCTCGTCATTCGCGCTGCAGGGCAACGCATCCGCCGACACCTACCTGCGCATTGACAAACTGCTGGCCGCCGCACAAGCCACAGGCGCCGACGCCGTTCACCCCGGCTACGGCTTCCTCAGCGAAAACGCCGACTTTGCACAAGCGGTGATCGACGCAGGCCTGATCTGGGTCGGCCCGCCGCCGCAGGCGATTCGCCAGCTGGGCAGCAAGAGCGCAGCCAAAGCGATCGCACAGGCGCGCGGTGTGCCCTGCCTGCCGGGCTACCACGGCAGCGACCAGACAGATGAGCGGCTTGCGGCCGAGGCGCAGCGCATCGGCCTGCCCGTGATGGTCAAGGCCGCGGCGGGCGGCGGCGGCCGCGGCATGCGGCTGGTGACGGACATGGCGCAGTTCGCGGCTGAGGTGCACAGCGCGCGCGGCGAGGCGCTGTCGGCTTTTGGCCATGGCGAGCTGCTGCTGGAGCGCGCGCTGCTGAACCCGCGCCATGTGGAGGTGCAGGTGTTTGCCGACGCGCACGGCCACTGCATCCACCTGGGCGAGCGCGATTGTTCGGTGCAGCGGCGCCACCAGAAGATCATTGAGGAAACCCCCAGCCCGGCCGTGGACGCCGCGTTGCGCGAACGCATGGGCCGCTGCGCGGTGGAGCTGGCGCAGGCGGCAGGCTATGTGGGCGCGGGCACGGTGGAGTTCTTGCTGGACGGGGGCGAGTTCTATTTGATGGAGATGAACACGCGGCTGCAGGTGGAGCACCCCGTGACCGAAATGGTCACGGGCCTGGACCTGGTGGCGTGGCAGATCCGCGTGGCGCGCGGCGAGCCGCTGCCGCTGGCACAGGGCGATGTGAAGTTCACCGGCCATGCCATCGAAGTGCGCCTGTGCGCCGAGGACGAAGACTTCATCCCCCATGCCGGCACTGTGCGTGTCTTTCACCCTCTCCCCCTGGGAGAGGGCAGGGGTGAGGGCATGCGCTTCGACCACGCCATCTTTGAAGGCATGGAGGTCCCGCCCCATTACGACTCCATGCTCGGCAAACTCATCGCCCACGCCCCCACGCGCGGCGAAGCCATTGCCCGGCTGGCAGGTGCGCTGGACCAGCTGCAGCTGCTGGGCCTGCCGACCAACCGGGCCTTCCTCGCGGCCTGCCTGCGGCATGAAAGCTTTGCCACCGGCCAGGCACTGATCCCGTTCCTGGCGCAGCACGCCGACGGTATCCGCTCGGTGCTGCAGCGCGATGAGCAGGCCGTGCGCGACACGGCCGCGCGGGCGGTGGTCTACCCGGCCCGGCCGTCGCCGCTGGCCTGCAGCTTCACGCGGCCCGCGCGGCTGCGCCACCGGATGCAGGTGTTTGACTTCACCGCGGCGGCGCACAGCGGCACGGTCCACGCCACCGCGGTGCGCGTGGACGGCAAGCGCTGGCATGTGCAGTGCGGCGCGACGGACCTGTTCCTGGACGATGTGTCGTTTGATCCGCCCGCAGGCGCGGGTGGCGGCGCAGGGGCCAATGAGCTGCGCGCACCATTCAACGGCAAGGTGGTGGCCGTGCCGGCGCAGCCCGGCGCCACGGTCGCGCAGGGCGACGTGCTGGTGGTGGTCGAATCCATGAAGCTCGCGCATTCACTGGCGGCGTCGCGCGCGGGCGTGGTAGCAGGCGTGGCGGTGGCGGTGGGCCAGCAGGTCACCCCCGGCCAGGTGCTGGTGACGCTGGAGCCCGCATGAACGCGGAGCTGAATGCCGACGCCGACGCGCTGTACGACGCGGCGCAACGCTTTGCACAAAAGGAAATCGCGCCCCACATCAACGAATGGGACGAGGCCGAGACTTTCCCCCGTGCGCTGTACGCCAAAGCCGCGCAGGCCGGCCTGCTGGGCCTGGGCTACCCCGAGGCATTGGGCGGCACGCCCGCGCCCTATGCGCTGCGCAATGCCGTGTCGGTGGCGCTGTCGCGCCACTGCGCAAGCGGCGGCGTGCTGGCCAGCCTGTTCTCGCACAACATCGGCCTGCCGCCGGTGCTGCGCCACGGCTCGGCGGCGCTGCAGCAGCAGGTGATACCGCCCGTGCTGCGCGGCGAGCAGATCGCGGCGCTGGCCATCACCGAGCCCGGCGGCGGGTCGGACGTGGCCAGCCTGCGCACCACGGCGCGGCTGGTGGGTGATGAATGGGTGATCAATGGCGAGAAGGTGTTCATCACCTCGGGCATGCGGGCGGACTGGATCACCGTGGCTGTGCGCACAGGTGACGCAGGCGCCAAAGGTGCAGGCGGTATTTCGATGATCGTCGTGCCAGGCAACACGCCCGGCCTGCAACGCACCGAGCTGAAAAAGATGGGCTGGTGGTGCTCCGACACCGCGCACCTGCGCTTTGACGACGTGCGCGTGCCGGCGGGGAACCTGCTGGGCGAAGAGGGCGGCGGGTTCAAAATCATCATGACCAACTTCAACGGCGAACGGCTGGCCATGTCGGCCATGGCGCTGGGTTTTGCGCAGGCCTGCTACGACGAGGCACTGGGCTGGGCGCGCCAGCGCAAGACCTTTGGCGCGGCGCTGGTGGAGCGCCAGGTGGTGCGCCACAAGCTGGTGGACATGCAGATGCGCATGGCCTCCACCCAGGCCTGGCTGGACGCGGTGACGGCGCGCGCCGACGGCGGCGACGAAGGCCCCGACTGGGTGGCCCAGGTCTGCATGCTCAAGAACCATGCCACGCAAACCATGCAGTACTGCGCCGACCAGGCCGTGCAGCTGCTGGGCGCCATGGGCTTCATGCGCGGCACGCGCAGCGAGCGCATTTACCGCGAAGTCAAGGTCATGATGATCGGCGGCGGCGCGGAAGACATCATGAAAGAGCTGGCCGCACGCCAGCTCGGCCTGTAAGGATCACGCCATGCCCAAGACCTCCGCCATCCCCCCGGCGTTCGAGCCCGAATTCACCCAGGGCCTGACGGCCATTTTTGAAGACAAGATCGTCTTCAACCAGGTGCTGGGCCTGAAGATCATCAGCCTGGCGCCCGACCGAGTGACGGGCCGCATCGCCATGCGCCGCGAGCTGGTGGGCCACTACACCCACAACCGCGTGCACGGCGGCGTGATCAGCGCCACGCTGGACGCCATGGGCGGGCTGGCCTGCATGGCCGCCATCGGCGCGCGCCACATGGACGAGCCGCCCGCCCAGCGCCTGCAGCGCTTTGGCAAGCTGGGCACGATCGACCTGCGCATTGACTACCTGCGCCCCGGCATCAGCGAGCACTTTGACCTGCACGCCGAAGTGCTGCGCCTGGGCTCGCGCGTGGCCAGCACCCGCATGGAGTTCCGCGGGGCGGATGGGAAATTGCTTTCCACTGGAGCGGGTGCTTACATCGTGTCCTGACAATGTCTGTCGCGAGTTTGTGGGTCAAAAGTAATCATATGCATGCATATGACGTATTGTTTTTGTGCTACACAACGTAAATAAAAACATCCTAAAGTCCTCAAATGTAAAAACCTGTTGGTAGACTCGCGCCCAAATTCGGGATCACAGGCGAGGGGTTTTTCTTGTTGGCATGCATCAATGCACAGCCCCGCAGGGAGGGGCGGCAGAACCAATCAGGGCAGGAATTCAAAAGTACAACATCGTTGTCCTTTGGTGCGGTCCTTTGCCGTCTTCTGGTGGCGTGGTTTTGCTGCTGGGTGGCAGGCGCCGGCGCACAGACTGTCGTCAGTTCCCCCATCGCCAGCTCTGTGCGATGGACGGTGGGTGGCAGCCCGTATGTCGTCAATGGCACGGTGGTTGTGCAAAACGGCGCTGTCCTCACGATAGACGCCGGCGTGGTGGTGTCCATGGGGACCGATGCCGCGATCACCGTGCAGGCGGGCCGCGTCCAGGCAGATGGCACGGCCGCTCAGCCCATCCGGGTTCTGTCTGACAAGGTGCGCCAGGGGCAGACCGCCGCTGCGGGGGACTGGGGCCCATGGACATTTGCGGCGGGTGCCACGGGCTCGGCGCTCGCGCATGTGCAGCTCAGCCATGGTCGTGGCCTGGTGGTCAACGGTGCCGCCGTCTCGCTCCATCACGTGTCGATTGCCGACCAGCAAGGCCCCGCCATTGCCGCCGATCTGGCGGCCAGCCTCACGGGCGAGGGCAACAAGGCGCAAGGCAACACGCTGAACGCCGTGGTGCTGCCCAGCGGCGACATCACCGGCACCACACGCTTGGGTCTCAGGGGCATTCCGTACCTCGTGCCGACCGGCGCGATCTCCGTGGGCACCAGCCCGCGCATCGACACCGTGTCGCCTTCCAGTCTGCTGGCCGGCGAAACGGTCACGGTCACCATCGGCGGTGTGCGCCTGGGCGGCGCTACCACGCTGACCTGGTCGGGCACGGGGCTGTCGGCGCAATTGCTGGGCGGCGGCACCGATACGCAACTGCAGGCACGCGTGTCGGCCCCGCTGGGCACGGCGCCAGGCGCCCGGGACCTGGCGCTTTCAACCCTGGCGGGCGTGGCCCGCAAACCCGAGGCCCTGCTGGTGCAACGCAACCAGCCGCGTCTGGACAGCGTGCAGCCTTCCACGCTCACAACCCTGGCGGACGCCGCCACGCTGACGCTGGCAGGTGCCTTCATGTCGGCCAATACGCAAGTGGAGCTGGACGCGCAGCCGCTGGCCACCACGTTTGTGTCGGCCGCCCAATTGCTGGCTGTACTGCCGCAACAAACCACGCCGGGTGTGCGCCAGCTGCGCCTGCGCACGCCAGATGCCGGCGGGCCGGACCTGCTGTCCAGCCCGCTGTCCTTCACCCTGGTGCAGCCGCAGCCCGTGTTTGTCCCGGCCTCTGCCTCGACCGTGGCCGGCGCTGCGCAAGCGGTGGTGCTGCGCGTGCCGTTTGCCGCGCCCGCAGGCGGGCTGGCTTTCACCCTGCTGTCCAACGCGCCGGGCATTGCCACGGTGCCCGCCAGCGTTGTCGTGGCCGCGGGCGCAGTCACGGCCAGCTTCAGCGTCCAGGGCGTGGGCGTGGGCCAGGCGCAGGTCACCGCATCGCGTGCGGGCTGGCTCAGCGCCAACCTCCCGGTGGCGGTGATCACGCCGCCCGTCACGGTCTCGTACAGCCCGGCAACCTCGGCCCTGGTGGGGGTGGTGGTGGGCTCGGCCACCACAGAAACCACCCCGGCAGAAATCAACGGCCTGGCTTCACCCGCCGTGGGTGTGACCGTGGGCGGCGCCGCCGCCGACATGCAGCCCCGCGTGGGCGTGATCGGCACGCAGGTGACGTTGCAGGTGACCGGTACCGGGCTGAACACCGTGGCGTCGGTCACCTTCGTCCCGGCCGATGGCATTGCCGTTGGCGTGCCGGCGGCGTCTGGTGACGGCAATTCGCTCAGCGTCAACCTGACGATTGATGCGAATGCGCCCAAGTCGCAGCGCAAGGTGGTGTTGAACACTGCCACCGGCAGGCTGGACTTCGCGCATCCCGAGCGGGCCATGTTCCTGGTGGCGGCGCCCGCGCCGCAGCTGGACGCGGTCGCGCCCCAGGTCGTGGTGGCCGGCCAGCCGGCGGTAACGCTGACCGTGGCGGGGCGCAATCTGCGCGACATTTCGGCCGTGCGCTTTGAACCGCCAGCGGGTATTGCAACGCTGGGAGCACCGGTGGCGAATGCCGAAGGCACATCCCTGTCGGTGCTGGTGATGGCGGACGCCGCGGCCGCCAGTGGCCCGCGCACCGTGGTGGTCGTGGCCGCCGGTGGTGAATCGCCGTCGGCGCCCGTGCCCGGCAACACATTGCAGGTCGCCCGCACGATTGCCGGCCCGTACAAGGACCTCAGCTCGGCGCTGGTCGGCGTGGTGGTGGGATCGGCCAACCCGGGCGGCACGCCAACGCAGGACATCGGCCCTGTGTATTCGCATGCCGTGGGCGTGATGGTGGGGGATGCCCCTGTTGGCGCCGGTCAGGTCATGGACCCCGTGGCGTCCATACCGGTGGGCGTCCTGGTCGGCTCGGCGGCGGTGGACATGAACCCCAAGGTCGCCGTCATCGGCACCACCGTGACGCTGGTGGTTGACGGCGCGGGGCTGGGCGGTGTGACCAGCGTGCGTCTGGTGCCGCCGGCCGGGATCACCGTGGGCCCCATTGCCGCGTCGGGCAATGGCACACAGCTGACCGTAACGCTGTGGGTGGACGCGCAGGCTGCGCAGTCCGTGCGCAAGCTGGTGCTTGAAACCGGCAACGCCGCGCAGCCGGTGGTGCCGTTCGTCAATGACGCCCGCTCGCAATTGCTCGTCACGGTACCGCCACCGATCCTGGACGCCTCCATCGCGCCGCAGGTGGTGGTGGCAGGGCAGGCGCCCGCGGTGCTGACCGTGCGCGGGCGCAACCTGCGCAACCTCGGCGGCGTGCGCTTTGAGCCGGCCACCGGCCTCGCCGCGCTGGGCCTGCCCACCGCCAACGCCGAAGGCACCGAACTGCAGGTCACCGTGCAGGCCGCCGCTGACGCGATCAGTGGCCCGCGCACCTTGATCGTCATGGCGGCCGGCGGCGAATCCACCGCGCAGGCCAGCGCGTTCAACACCGTCCACGTGGCGCGCACCGTGGGCGCGCCCTTCGACGGCGTGTCGTCGCATCTGGTGGGTGTCATGGTGGGTGCGGTGGCCCCTGGTCCGGTGGACCCGCTCAGCGCCTTCTCATCGCCGGTCGGGGTAACCGTCGGGCCGGTGATCAGCCGCGTCACCCCGGTGGGCATGGTCAAGGGCACGGCCGGTACCCTGGTGGTGGATGGGGTGCAGCTGGGTGCCGTCACAGCCGCCGCGCTCGTGCCGGCCGCTGCCCAGGTGACATTGGGTGCGCCCACGGTCAACGCCGAAGGTACGCAGGCATCCGTGCCCTACAACGTCAGTGCCGCAGCAACGGCTGCATGGCACCGCCTGCGGCTGAACAGCACGGCAGGCACGGCCACGCAGGCAGTCACCGCGCTGGACGGCGGCGCCACCTTGCTGCGCGTGCTGGAGGCACCGACGCTCAGCTCGTTCGAGCCGCTGGTGCTGCAGCAGGGCCGCGCCTATGACCTGATCGTGCGCGGCGGGCAGCTGCGTGAAGTGCAGCGCGTCACCGTCGAGCCGGCGGACGGATTCGTCTTTGACAACGTGCCGCCGGTGTTCGCCACCGACGGCCTGGGCGACAAGCTCACCGTTCGCATCATCGTCGCGCCCGGTGCGGCCACCGGCCCGCGCGTGGTGCGCCTGGTCTACCCCGGCGGCCAGAGCGACGGCCAGAGTTCCACCAACAACACGCTGAACGTCGTGGCCCCCTGAGGCGCACGTTCAAACACCTCATCGCAAGACTGAAAGGAGCGCCAACATGAACCAACCTCACACAACGCTGACCAACCCGCGTACTACGCCCTGCCTGAGCCGCGCCGCATTGGCGGTGGGCTTGCTGGCGTGCCTGACCGGGGGTTCCGCGTGGGCCTACGACAGCGGCAGCACGGGGGCCGATGGCGTGCTGAACCCGGCCGTCTCTACAGAAATTGTGTTGCCGCCCAATGGTGTTCTTCAGTACACATCAGTAAACATTCCGGTGGGCGTGACTGTTACGTTCAAGAAGAACGCGTTGAACACTCCCGTACAGATGATCGTGAGCGGCAACGTAACGATTGCGGGAACGATCGACGTCAAAGGCCAGGACTCTCCTCCCGTGGGTTCGGCCGGCAACGGAAACCAGGCGGACGACGGCCTGCCGGGCCTGGGCGGCCCAGGCGGCTTTGACGGAGGTCGCGGTGGGCGAAGTGACAGCACGGGAAGCGCCACTTCCACGATGGGGGGGGCTGGTCAAGGCCCTGGCGGCGGACGGGGGGGCAGGTGGCCGAACACAGCGAACGGCTCAAGTGGGGATCCCTATCGCGAAATCGGTGGTTCGGCGCGCTTCAACAGTTTCGACCACACCGCCACCGACGCATCCTTGTATGGCAACGGCCCCGGGGCTGTTTATGGAACCGAAGCGTTGCAGCCGCTGATTGGTGGGTCTGGTGGCGGCGGCGGTGGCGGGGGGCTGTCGTTTGAAGGCTCTGGCGGCGGTGGTGGCGGCGGCGCCATACTCATTGCGGCTTCTGGAACGATCACTGTTACGGGCTCCATATTTGCGTATGGAGGAAGCAGTGGTCAGCCTGCCGGCACCGGCGCCGGGTCGTACGGTGGAGGAGGGTCCGGTGGGGCCATTCGCCTGATCGCAACAACACTGGCGGGCAACGGCACCATCAATGCCAGCTACGGATGCCAGTACTACAACACAGCGAATGGCACGACCAATTGCAACTCGCACCGTCACCAGGGTGGCCGGGGACGCATCCGTTTTGAGGCCGAGACCTTGACCTTCAATGGCACTGTCCGCCCCGTCGCTTCGGTAGGTGTACCGGGCCCCATCACCATCCCCAACGCACCGTCCATTCGCATTGCATCGATCGGTGGCTCCAGCGTGCCCGCCACCCCCACCGGCAACGCCGACGTCACCCTGCCCGCCAACATCACCAACCCGGTGACCGTCAACTTCGAGACGGCCAACGTCCCTACCGGCAACACCATCAAGCTGCGCGTAGTTCCGGCGTATGGCGATTCCGTTGAAGTCCTCAGCCCCGCCATCACCGGCACCGCCGCCAGCGGCGCCACCAGCGTCAGCGTGAACCTGCCCCAGGGCCCCAGCGTGCTGCAGGCCATCACCAGCTTCACCGTCACGGTGGCGCAGGCTGAAGCGCTGCAGCACTTTGCGCAGAACGAGCGCGTGGAAAAGGTCGAGCTGATTGCCGCCGTGGGCGGCGCGACGCGTGCGGAGCTGGTCACTGCATCAGGCAAGCGCTTTGCCGTGCCGCTGACCGTTCTGCAGATGGCAGGCGTCACAGGCTAAGACCGCAGGCAAAGCCGGCAACAAGAAGACAGAGGGTCGTCAATGACGCAGGGAGCGGGTGTGACACAAGCCAGAACTGAAACCATCCAACCGCGGCAGCGGTGGGGCGCCGCGCTGGTGGCGCTGTCGCTGCTCGCGCCTTCACTCACGCCCGCCGTGCACGCGGCCGAGTTGCTGATTGACGAAGGCGTGGTGGTCAAGTTCGGGGCGGATGCGTCTCTGGTGGTGCGCGACAAGCTCACCGCCGCCCCCTCGGTGCTGATGACCGGCGCTGCGGATGACGCGGCCATCGGCCCCGTGGCACCCTCTGCCCAGACGCCCGCGGCCGCAGGCTGGCGCGGCCTGCGGGTGGAGAAATCCGCCTCGGCCTTTGGCACCTCCACCTTCACCGGCATGACCATCCGCTACGCCGGCGCGGCCGAACCCGGCGGCACCGGCGCGGCGCTGACGCTGCGCGGTGTGAACACGCCGCTGCGCAACGTCCAGCTCAGCGACAACACGCTGGGCCTGCGCCTGACCGAAGGCGCCGCACCCGTGGTCACGGGCGCAAGCTTCCTGCGCAACACCATCGGCCTGCAGGCCGAAGACGCCAGCAGCCCGGCCATCATTGACAGCCAGTTTTCGCAGAACAGCAGCGCCGCCATCGTGAACCTGTCGCCGTCCACGGTGATCCAGGCCACGGGCAACTGGTGGGGCGCGGGCACCGGGCCGAAAGACGCTGCCGGCAACCCGCAGGGCCAGGGTGACGCTGTCTCGGCCGGCGTGAACTACGCCAGCTACCAGACCCAGATTCCGCTGATCAACCCCAGCATCCGCCTGGCCAGCCCCGCGCCGTACTTCGAGCAGACCACGCTGGTGCTGGCCCTGGCCTGCCAGAACGCCACCGAATACCGCATTGCCGAAAACGGCGCGTATGGCAGCACCGGCTTTGTGCCCATGCCCGCCGGCGGCCTGGGCACGGTGAGCTACACCACATCCGCCAGTGACGGCCGCAAGGCCATTGGCGTGGAGTACCGCAACACCAGCGGCGCCACCACCACCACGCTGCTGGTCAACCCGGCCGCCACCAACACCGCGGGCGTGCTGATCGACCGCCAGGCGCCCGTGCTGGCCATCAACACGCCCGCTGCGGGCAGCGTGCTGGCCCAGCCCATCGTGGTGGAAGCCGGCGTATCCGACGGCGGCGGCCTGAGCCGCGTGGAGTTTTACCTGGACGGCCTGCTGATGTCCACGCAGACCACCCCACCGCCCGGTGGCCTGTACACCTGGGCCTGGAACACCGACGCCAGCCCCAACGGTGACCACACGCTGCGCGTGGTGGCCACCGACGAAGCCGGCCGCGTGACCGAGCAGACCCGCGTGGCCACGGTGTCGCGCGTGCCGCCGCCGCCCGATACCGAAGGCCCGGTGATCGCCAATGCACGCATGGCGGGCACGCCGCTGGCCAACGGCCGCATCGTGGAGCGCGACGCCCCCGTGACGCTGGAGGTCACCGACCGCAGCGGCGTCGCCCGGGTGGAATTGCTGCTGGACGGCCAGACCGTGGCGCAGCCCGTGCCGCAAGGCGGCGGGCAGTACGCGGCCAGCTTCAGCATTGCATCAGTGGCCAATGGCACGCACACGCTGGCCTGGCGTGCGGTGGACTCACTGAGCAACGTCAGCAGCATCAGCTATGTGGTGCAGGTGGCGCACGCTGCGCCCAACGCGCCGCAGATCACCAGCCCGGCTTCGGGCATCACCACACGCAACACGTCGGTGCTGGTGTCGGGCACCGCGCCCGCCGGCACCACGGTCACGTTCACCGTCAACGGCCAGCCGGCCGGCAACCCGGTGGCCGTCGCCGGTGGCAGCTTCAGTGGCAGCGTGCCGCTGGGCAGCGGCACCAGCCAGATCCGGGCGTTTGCGACCGACATCTACGGCACCAGCCCCGCGTCCAGCGCGGTCACCGTCACGCTGGACAACAGCGTGCCGGCCGCGCCGTCCAACCTGACCGCTGCCGCGCTGGCCGACGGCAAGGTGCGGCTGACCTGGGCCCGCTCCACGGATGCCAATGCTGTGCGCCACGACCTGTACCGCTCGCGCAATGCCATTGCCGACATCGCCGGCGCCACACGCGTCAACGCCAGCGGCCTGAACGGCACGAGCTACGAAGACCTGCCCGGGCAGGACGGTGTGTGGTACTACCGCATGGTCACGGTGAACGCCGTGGGCACGCCGTCAGCCCCCACCAACGAGGTGCAAGCCAACGCCGACGGCACGGCGCCCAAGGCGCTGTCGGTCGCCTACACGCCGCTGGGCAAGGTTGATGCGGCAACAGGCCGCGTCGGCCAGGGCCGCATCAACCTGGTGCTGACCACCAGCGAAGAACTGCAGGCCCCGCCCTACCTGGCCATCGTGCCGCACGGCGGCGCGCCGATGGTGGTGGACCTGGCGCGCGCCGGCACCACCACCTACAGCGGCTTCATCGTGGTGGACGCCAGCACGCCATCGGGCACGGCCAATGCGCTGTTCTCGGCGCGCGACATGGTGGGCAACCGCGGCACCGACATTCAATCCGGCGCCACGCTGCGCATTGATACCGAAGGCCCGGCACTGGCCGCCATCACGCTGAGCCCGGTGGCGCCGATCCGCGTGGACACATCGCCCACCGTGGCCGCCACGTTCGTGTACAGCAAGGCATTGAAGCCCGGCACGGCGCCGGTCATCAAATACCTGCTGTCCGGCCCGGTGCGCCAGCCCATCACGCTGGGCGGCGTGGCGCAGGTCAACGCCATCACCTGGCAGGCCACCTTCACGCTGCCGACGGATGCGGGCCTGGGTTCGCCCGAAACCTTCGCGTTCAGCTCGGCCGCCACCGACGACCTGGACAACGTGTCCACGCGCGTCAACGCGCCCAACAAGTTCCAGGTCTACCAGAACAACCTGCCGCCCGCGGCCGTGCCGCTGGCCCTGACGGCCAAGGCGCAGCCGGGCGGCAAGGTCAAGCTCAACTGGTTTGCGGTGGACGAAGCCTTTGCCTACGAGGTCTACCGCCAGGACCCGGGGCAGGGCACGCTGGCCCCCATAGGGCGGGCCAGTGGCACGGAATACGTGGACACCACACCGGCCGACGGACGCTACGTGTATGCGGTGGCATCGGTGCGCCAGTCCAACGGGCAGGAAACCGTGTCGGCGCAAAGCGCCACGGTGGAGGTGCTGGCCAGCGCCACCGCGCCGGGCGCGCCGCAAAACCTGGTGCTGCAGCTCACCGGCCAGGGCATCAAGGCCACCTGGCAGCCGCCCGTGGCCAGCACCGTCGATTACTACAACCTGTACCGCGCCAGCGGCACGGCCATCAACAGCATTTCCGGGCTGACACCGATCAAGACGCGGGTGAAAAACCCCATCACCTATGACGCATCGCCCTCGCCATCTGAAAGCGCCTACGCCGTCACGGCCGTGGACATTGCAGGCAATGAATCGGCGATTTCCAACTCGGCCTACCTCAACGCCAGCCTGCTGCCGGTGCGCAGCCCGCGCATAGACCAGATCGGCGGCAGCCAGCCCACGGTGAGCTGGACGGCGCCCAACGGCAACGTGGCGGGTTACCACGTGTATGTGGGGCCGGATGCCGCGCCCGTGCGCCTGACCAGCGCGCCGATTGCCGGCACCACCTTTGTGGACACCGGCTACACCGCCGGCGAGCGCCGCTACACCATCGCCACGGTGGACGGCACCGGCCAGGAAATCGGCCGCAGCCTGGTGCTGCCGGCCGTCACCACCCAGCTGGTCTCGGGCCTGCCCATCAAGCGCGGCGTGATGAACCGGCTGCAGGTGCAGGTGTCCAACACCTCGGCCGCGCCGGTGGACAACGCCCGCGTGGTGCTGCGCCTGCCCGTCAACCGCGAGCTGACGCAGTTCAAGGACCACAGGTCCGAGCCCTTCAGCCTGGGCGCCAGCCAGACGCTGCTGGTGCCGGTGGTGGTGGGCGGGTACGCCGACATGCCCGGCGCCCCCGCCATGCAGATCGGCATGGAAAGCGCGCCCAACGAAGACGAGCTCATCAAGATCGCGCGCAACCAGGTGGTGGACACCGCCGACAGCGCCCTGGTGGTCGGCATGGCCACCGGTGAATTCACCCGCGGCGCCACCGGCAAGGTGCGCCTGACGGTGGAAAACACGTCTGACGTCGAGGTGGAGCTGCTCACGGCGCTGGCCGGCGGCACGGCTGCGTCAAGCGAGCTGCGCTTCAAGATCCTGGACGGCGATGGCAACGTGCTGGCCACCCAGCCGTACAAGCAGGCCATAGGCGCCAGCGTGATCACGCTGCCCACGGGCCAGACCGTGGCACGCATCCCGGCGGGCACCAGCTACACATCGGACCAGTTCGACCTGACCGTGCCGGCGTCCAGCCCCAACAACGTGCGCGTGAAGCTGGAGGTCGACAAGCTGCGCTACCACACGGGCCGCGACGACGAAGTCACCATCACCGGGCGGGGCACTGAAAAACAGGTGTCGCTGGTCGACACGGCCTACCTGGGCGAGGTGACCAGCGTCAGCCCGATCAGCTCGTTTGGCGAGCAGGACATCGTGATCACGGGCCGCGCGCTGGACCGCGCCAGCAGCCAGCCGCTGCCCAACACACGCCTGAAGCTGGTGATGAACCAGCAGGGCTTTGAACGCAGCTTCGAGGTGCTGACGGCCGCATCAGGCGAATTCACCTACACCTTCAAACCCACCGTGACCGACGGCGGTCTGTACAAGGTCAGCGCCATCCACCCGAGCATGACGGACCGGCCCGAGCAAAAGGCCTTCACCATCAACCGCGTGGTGTTTGGCCCCACCCCGTTCAAGGTGGACGTGCCGCGCAACTACAGCTACAGCGTGCCGCTGATCGCGCGATCGGGCGCGGGCACCACGGCCAGCAACATGCGCTTTGTGCTGGAGGCATCGGCCCAGCCCACCGGCCAGCTGCCTGCCGGCGTGCAGCTGCAGCTGCCCAACCCGGTGAGCATTGGCGAGCGTGCGCAGGTGAACATGCCCGTGGTGTTCAGCGCCAACAACGACGCGCTGGCGTCGGGCAGCATCATCCTGAACGTCTACAGCGACGAGCGTCCCCAGGGCGGAGCCCAGACCGGCGGCGCACCGCTGGGCCAGGTGCGGCTGGACTATGTGCTGAGCGAAGCCAGGCCCTTCCTGGTGTCCACGCCCAGCCTGATCGAAACCGGCCTGTCGCAAGGCGGCAGCCAGATGGAAACCGTGCAGGTGCAAAACAAGGGCCTGCAGGACGCACTGAACCTGCAGTTCACGCTGACCCAACCCGATGGCTCCGCCGTGCCGCCGTGGGTCAGCCTGGCCGGCCAGGCCAACGGCACGCTGGCCGTGGGCGACCGGCGCTCGGTGGACGTGCAGTTTGCGCCGCCGCCCAGCGTGCTGGAGGGCATGTACGAGTTCCGCCTCAACGTGGCGGGTGACAACGTGCCCGCGCAGGCGCTGAACATCTACGCCAGCGTGACGCAAAGCGGTGAAGGCAACGTGCTGTTCAGGGCGTCGGACATCTACACCGCCACGCTGGACAAGCAGGGCCGCCTGATCCCGGGCCTGGCCGGCGCCACCATCACCCTGCAAAACGAAGACGTGGCCAGCGTGACGCGTGAGCTGGTGACCGATGCGCTGGGCGAGGCCTACTTCCAGACGGTGCCGGCCGGCCGCTACAAATACCGCGCCCGCGCCAGCAACCACCAGGAGGTGGGCGGGCGCCTGCAGATCAAGCCCGGCATCACGGTGAACCAGCCGGTCTTCCTGGACTACAACCTCATCAACGTCGAATGGAGCGTGCGCGAGATCACGATCAACGACCGGTACGAGATCACCATCGACGCCACGTTTGAAACCGACGTGCCCGCGGCCGTGGTCGTCATGCAGCCCCCGGCGGTCAACCTGCCCAAGATGGCGGCCGGCGACGTGTTCTTTGGCGAACTGACGCTGACCAACCACGGCCTGATCCGTGCCGACCAGGTCAAACAGAAGCTGCCCACCAGCGACCCGTACTTCCGCTATGAATTCCTGGTGAACGTGCCCGACACGCTGGAGGCCAAGCAGCGCGTGACCATCCCGTACCGCGTGGTGGCCGTGCAGTCGCTGGACGCCCCGGCCGCCGGCGGCGCGGCCAGCGGCGGCGGCTGCTACAGCTACAGCAACACCACCGAAGTGAGCTGCACCTACATCTGCAAGAACGGCGTGCAGGCGCAGTGCAACACCAAGACCAGCTGGTTCTCTGTGGAGAACAGCTGCGGTTCGGGTGGCAATGGCGGCGTGGGCGGCATCGGTGGGGGTGGCGGCGGCGGAGGTGCGGGCGGCAGTGGCGGCTTTGGCGGCCTGAGCGGCGGCACCAGCACGCCGATCCAGCTCAAGGGCAAAAAGTGTGTGGGTGTACCGGACGGCAAGCAATGCAAATGAACACGATGAGCTTTGACAACGCAGCCCGGCGCCTGCGCGCCCTGTGCGCGGGACTGGCCCTGGGCCTGAGCTGCACCTGGGCCCAGGCCCAGGGCAACGTGAGCCCGCCCAACGGCACGCACAGCCAGGAAATTGTGGACCTGGCAGTGCAGACGGTGGCCGGCGAAGTGAGCTGGACGCGGGTCTTCAACGGCAGCGGCTGGCGCTTCAACCGGCATTGGGACGGCATCAGCGGCAGCTACAAGGCCATGACCACGCAAAGCACGGGCGGCGGCTCGCCCCAGCAGCTCACCAGCGCGGGCGGGGGCGTGGAAACCTGCTGGATCTGGGTGGACGAAGACTGGCAGCCCAGCGACGGCGTGGCGGGCCTGCCGGGCAGCGGCGCAGAAGCACCGGTGATCCTGAGCCCGCAAAGCTACCTGCCCGCCAACAACAGCCAAAGCCAGACCACCCAGCCGCTGAGCGCGGCGGTAGGCAGCGCATTCGCCAGCGCCTGCGGCGGCATCGGCGGCAACGTCACCGGCGGCGGCGAGGCGCAGGAATTCGAAGGCTGGCGCAGGGGCGGCGGCCTGTATGTGGGCACGGGCGGGCGCTACATCTTCAAAAACCGCTACCTGCTGGAAAAAGCCCCCATCCTGCGCCTGGGCGAACTGGCAGGCGAACCGGCGGGGGGGGACATCGCGCTGACCAACCTGCAGGCCGTGGCGGCGGGCTGGCGCTGGAGCGACCGCGCCGGCGACTGGGCCGAATACGACGACCAGGGGCGCATGACGCGCTACGGCGACAAAAACAACAACACCGTCTGGCTGCAACGCAACGCCGCTGGGCAGGTGGTGCGAATTGGCGCTGCAGCGGCCAACGCCGCCACGGCATCCACGGCCCTGACGCTGCACTACAACGCCGCGGGCTACCTGACCCAGGCCAAAGACTACCCGCAGCCGGGCAACCCGCTGGACGCGGCGCAGCGCACGGTCAGCTACAGCTACGACGCCAACGGGCGCATGACAAGCGCCACCGACGCAAGGGCGCAAACCAGCCAATACCTCTACGACAACCGGGCGCGCCTGACGCAAACGACCGACCCGCTGGGCCGGCAGACCAGGCTGACCTACGACGAAGGCAACAACAGCGTCAAACAGATGACGGCGGCCGACGGCGGGGTGAGTGACTTTGCATTCAGCTACGACGACGCGCGCAAAGTCTTCTACAGCAAAAGCCAGGGCCCGGCCACGGCCAATGGCCGCAGGGTAGAGGACTACACCCACGACCGCGCAGGCGACCTCATCAAATACGAAGTCAACGGCCGGGTGGAAATGGAAGTCAAACGCGACCCGGTGGCGCGCACCGAGACGCGCACCAACGCCCGGGGCTTTGCGACGGTCTTCACCAAGAACGAATACGAACAGATCGTGCAGGTGCAGCACCCTGACGGCAGCAAGCAAAGCACGCAATACGAAGCGGTGCGACTGAACCCGCTGCTGGAAACGGACGAGCTGGGCGTCAAAACGAAATACGACTACGACACTCGGGGCAACCTCCTCAAAACCACCCAGGCGCAGGGCACGGCCGAAGAACGAATCACCGAATACGAACTGGACGCTACCGGCCGGCCCACCAAAATCACCCGCAAAGGTCGCACAGAGTCCAACGGCACAACGACGCCGGACGCCGTCTGGCAAATCGCCTACGACGCCGCAGGCCAGATCAGCCAGACCACCGACCCCGAAGGCCAAGTGCGCGCCTATGTGTACAACCGCCTGGGGGCACTGGTGCGCTACACCGACCCGCGCGGGCACAGCACAAGCTACGAAACAGACGCAGCCGGCAACCTGACCAAGGTGACCAACGCCCTGGGCCAGGTACGCACCTATGCGTATGACGCGGCCGGCAACCTCACGACAGCCACCGACGCCCGCGGCAAAGCCACCCTGGCCCACTACGACGCCATGAACCGGCGCGCCCGCATCACCAACGCGGTGGGCGGGCAATACCAGCTGCAATACGACGCCCAGGGCCAGCCGGTGAAAGAAACCGACGAAGACGGACGGACCACGACAGCACGCTACGACACCTACCTGCGCCTGATCGAACAAGGCGACGCCCTGGGCCACACCATCACCCACGGCTACCAGATCGCAGACGGCGGCGCAGGCGTGCTGGGCAGCCTGGGCGAGCCAACGGACACCCAATACCCGACGTTTCGCAAACAGGTGCGCTACGACAGCCGGGAGCGGGCCACGACCCAAAGCCTGATCCACACGAATGCCGCAGGATCGGAAACCCTGACCATCGGCCAGACATACGACGCCCGAGGCCAGCTCAAAACCGAAACCGACGCCTACGGCAAAACCCGCAGCTACAGCTACGACGCGTTGGGCCAGCTCATAGAAACCACAGACGCCCTGGGCCACAAAACCAAAGCCCAATACGACGCCCGCGGCAACCTGATCACCCTGACAGACGCCAAAGGCAACACCCACACATTCAGCTACGACCGCAACAACCGCCTGACGCGCGAAACCCTGCCGATGGGCCAGACCACCACCTATGCCTGGGACGCCGCAGGCAACCTGGCAGAGAAGACCGACCCCAAAGGCGTCAAGACAAGCTACACCTACGACGCCGCCAACCGCCTGACAGCACAAACCCAGACACAAGGCGGAGCAACGATCCGCACCACCCAGCTGACCTGGGATCCAGAAAACAACCTCACAGCCTGGACCGACACCGACGCCACCCGCCCCGCAGGCCAACAAACCAGCAGCGCAACCGCCACCTACGACGACGCCGGCCGCAAAACGTCAGAAACGACCACCTACCCCAACCCCACGGGCACCCCCTACACCCTGGGCTACAGCTACCAATACAGCCCCGCCGGCAAAAAGACCCAGCTGACCTGGCCCGACGGCACCCAGATCGGCTACGGCTACAGCGCGCACGGCGAGCTGGAAACCGTGAACATCCCCGGCGAAGGCAACATCAGCATCAACCAGTACAAATGGGTGGCCCCGGCCAAAGTCACGCTGCCCGGTGGCACGACGCAAGACAAGGGCTACGACGGCCTGCTGAATCTGCAAGGCTTGAATGTCAAGACCGCAGGCCAGCAAACCACACTGAACCTGAGCAACCGCTACGGCAAGGCCCAGGAGGTCAAGACAAGTGACCGGGCCGACACCGCCAACAACGTCAGCACCACGCGGAACAGCAGCTACCTGTACGACGATGAGATCCGCCTCACGCAGGTACAGACGAACACGGGTGGATTCTTTGGCAGTGACACAGAAGACTTCACGCTGGATGCGGTGGCCAACCGGATTGCGCACAGCAAGGCGGCCGGGGCGTGGACGTATGACGCCAACAACCAGCTCACGAGTCGGCCGGGGGCGAGCTATGAGTACGACGCAGCGGGCAACCAGACGAAGAAGACGGAAGGAAGCACCGTCCGCAACTACAGCTATGACAGCCAGAACCGGCTGACCGGCATCACGGACGGAAGCGGCAACCAGATCGCCCGATACGGATACGACCTACTGGACAGGCGGCTTTGGAAAGAGCAGTACCGCGATCAGGCCGGGCAGCAACTGCCTCGAGCCGAGCGGACTTACTACCTGTACAGCGATGAAAGCCCTATTGGGGAGGCGACTCAGGACATCACCCTGAATGCCGATGGTTCAACGACGGCAGCCACGGGCCCGACGATCACAACGCAGTACGGCCCCAGACCGGACAGCGAATTCACCACAGGCGTGCTGTTCCTGAAGACAACCAACAGCAACGGCAGCCTGACAGTTGCCTACTACAACCACGATCATCTGAACACGCCGGTACAGGCGACGGACAAGGCAGGCAATGTGGTGTGGGCAGCGAGTTACAACGCCTTTGGCAGAGCGACTGTCATCACCACGCCAACGCAGGAGCGGCCAACGGTCGTCTCCAACCTGCGGCTGCCTGGGCAGTACTTGGATGCTGAGTCGGGGTTGCATTTCAATTGGCGGCGGTACTACGACGCAGAGGCGGGGCGTTACATCACCGTCGACCCTATTGGGGTTGACGGTGGTATCAGCCTGTACGGCTATGTGAACCATGACCCTGTTAATTGGATCGATCCAACGGGCGAAGCGTTTTTTGCTCCACTTGTGCCACTCGCCATGGGGGCGGCAAGTATGTACTCGCGTTGCGTGGCGCAGTGCACGGTTGGTGCGGCGGTGGGCAATATGCTGGGTAAGTCTTGTGAAGACGTCACGGCGAGTGCAAAGGGGTGTGCGACCAGCTGTCTTAATCCTCTGAATTGGGGAGGAAAAGCAGGGCCCAGGAAGATGGGAGCAAAAGGCGGCCCCGCAAGTGCCAAGCAAAGTGCAGATCTCTCCAAACATCTCGGTTATACAGAAAAATACGGCAAGGGTGGCGTCAAAGAAATGGAGAACGGCCGTGTTCGATACTACGGCGAGGTCCAAGCAGCGAACAAGACTGGGGAGATGGCAGGGCGTCGTTATGTTCATGAGTTCAATCCAGCGACAGGACGCTCACGCGGTTGGCATGAAACCGTCGATCACGCGGGTAACGTACGACAAGTTCGCCCCGAGCTGAACAATGGGTCAAAAAAGCACTACCAATTCGATACGAATGGTCGATACATGGGAAGTTGGTAAATGGAAATTGATCTTCACACTATCCGTTGTGTATTTCAGGACGTCTTGAGCGGCCGACTGTCGCGCGAGCAAGCTGATCGCTGGGCGTACTCAGTGGTGCAGCAAGAAGAGGCTGGAACCTTAACGTATTCACCCGCAGCTGACAAAGCGCGAATTTGGGCTGGCGTGATGTATCTGTACGGAGTGGACATGATGAATGCGCCGAATGAGTACCTTCACAGTGACGAGGACATTCAGGCTGCCATGAAAGAGAAACTTGGTGATCAGTAGGAACAGCCATGATGGATATCGAACTCGTTACTGAACTAGATGTAGCTTCGCGCAACGTCACAGGCGTTGCGCGAGTGCCGACCGAAGTCGCTGCGTCCTATGTACAAGGTCTCGCGGAAGCCTTTGTCGCCGATCCCTCTAGTTTCCACTGGTGGGAGTCTCTTAAAAGCAGCGCAACCCGGATTCCATACGGCGCCGACGACGGTCTGGCGACACTTATTAGTCTCATCGGAGATCAAACCGATGTTTGTTTGGTCGTGACTGACGAGGTGCAACCACCTTGGCCTGTTTATGCTGGCAACGCTCGTCAGCTCATTGCAATGCTGCGAGAGTGTCGGTTCTGTGAGTACATATTTGCGCCGCATGACATGAGTTGGGTCATCTTCGATACTCACATGAATGAATTAGTGTGTGTTGGGCTGGAGCGCTGATTTGAAACTAGCAAGTCAGCAGCCGAGCCGTTCTCCGCCCAATCTGGATAGGCGAGGCAATGCGCAGCTGGGGCGATATACGAGTTTGAGGTCCGGGATAACGCCGGTGGTCACAACTTCGGCACCGGCAACTCGCAGAACCGCGGACCACACTTCAATGATGCCAAGGGTAATCACTATGACTACTAGCATTGCTTTGGCGAGAGCCCAAGACCTCTTTACTGACAATGAAGTAGTTGACTTCAAGCAAGCCAAAGCGCTGCCACAGATCGGTGTTGCAGGCGCAAGTTGGGTGGCTAGCGGGGCCTCGCTACATGAGACTCTTTCGCTCGTGTTGAAGTTCGTACTTTCACTGGTGAAAGACAGACTTCCTTCCACTGAGATTTGGTTGCTTGTTGGCACGCGGGCGTGGCAGCCAGGTGCGCGTGTCGTTCGCCACTACAAACTTTGGGACGCTTTGCAGCAACGAGGAATAAAAATTCCGAATGGAAGCCAGTTGACCGAAGAAGTGGTGGTTGAGTCAAAAAGCGGCATAAAGTTTTTTGGTGCCGCGAAGCTGCTTGAATTTGCGGCTGGGGATGTCGCTCAAGTTCTGCTGGCCGAGCATTGCACATACCTGATTGCGGTACCTGCCGATTTTTCCATCCATGCCGTATTGAGGGTAGTTTGGTCTGGCGACTTGCAGATCGATTCGGAACTCATTGGGCTCGTGGCCGAAGCTGACGGATTGCTGCTCAAGAAGCTTGGAGAGTTTGACGATCCCGAGCGAGGTGTTGTAGCAATTGGTCGGCCACGTGTTGTGAATGCACTTTTCTCCTAAATGATGTCTTGCAAACGGCCGAGCCGAAAATGTTTGGCACATATCGGACTGGTAAAGAGAAATTGACCTTCACGCTACCTGTCTCATATTCCACGACGTCTTGAACGGTCGATTGTCTCGCGAGAAAACTGATGGTTGGGCCTACTGGTTAATGCTGCAAGAGGAGGTGGGCACCACCGCTCACTGAAAGATGAAGTAGATGTTATGGGCATCAAAGAATTTCTGGAGACGATTTACATCGGCGATCGTGGCTGCATGTCTATTTTGATAGATGGCTGGAACTCTGAAGTAAAGATGCAAGTGACTTGTATATCTCGCGTTCGTGCATCTACCTGGGATTTTTATACAGAAGAAGACTTGCCAAACGGATTCATTGTTTTTGAAGAAGTGAAGAGTGTGTCAATCACGCCAAGCGAGGCGATGCCTAACGACGCTATCAATGAAATATGGGTTGAAGCAATGGAGCCGGATGGAGTTTGCGTTGTCGCCATTAGCGTAGATGCGGTAGATGAATCAGACTCGCATACAGAAGTTGAGATTCGAATTCGCGCTCGATCAATGGCACTTGAAGATGCAAGAAATCCCGGAATGAGGATCGTCTCGTGAGCAGGCGTCTGTCGTGAATTCAAACGGAAATGGCACGATCAAAGTGAACCAGATCCAGCGCTTTGCCACGAAATTGGGTTCTGACATCGGCGCCAGTTTGCAGAAACTCGCGGCTACAGCGGGCGCTGAAAATCGTTCCCTTGTGCTTGAAAAGTCAAGTCAGGAAATTTCTGTGGCAATGAAAACCCTCCTGGAAAAGTGCATTGAAAATTCCAAATGCATCTGGATAGTTGAGAGCTATTTCAACCATCCAAGTGTGAAGGTGGTTCCCCGTGAATGCATTGACTTGTGGGTTGAAGAATCCGTAGGAAAGGGCGAACACGGTTTGCTGGTGAATCCATTGACTGGGACTGTTCTATTCATCGCTTCCTATAAAGACGTTGAAGAAGATGGCGGCGAGTTGTATGTATCCGCTAAGCGGTGCGCCGGTGATTTGTGGGACGACATCGTTTCTTTACAGAGAGCTAACTAACCCATGACCACCATCTGCCCCAAATGCCGCACCGTCCGCCCCGCGGACACCTCTGCCCCCGCCTGGCAATGTCCCGCCTGCGGCGTCGCCTATGCCAAAGCCGGTGGCGCCGCCGAACCCATGCGCCCGTCTGCGCGTCCGCCTATGCGCGCCTCATCCACCACCTACACCAGCGCCGGCCCCGGCATCCCCTGGGCCAAGCTCATTGCCGTGGCGGCGCTGGCCTGGGGCGGGTGGCAGGGCTATCAGTTGTCCACCACGGGGCAGGCGGGCAGCAGTGAAAGCGGCTTGGCCACGCTGGCGGCGTCTGCCGCGCCCAGCGACGTGCTGTTCTACAGCGCCCCCTGGTGCGCCAACTGCGCCGAGGCCAAGGGCTGGTTGCGGCGCTATGGCTTCAAGTACCAGGAATGCGATATCGATGCGCGCGCGGAATGCGCGCAGCAGCTGCGCAGCTTTGGTGGCGACGGGGTGCCGTACCTCGTCGTCAAGGGTCACCACATGAAAGACGGCTTTGATTCATCTGAATTCATTGCCGCGCTGCAGAAGTAACAACACATCCATAAGTCATTCAATCAGAGGCAGGGACGCGTCAGCCATGAACAATTTGATCTCTTCCATCCGCCATCTCGGGGCGGCGGCTCTTGTCGTGCTCGGCGGCATGTCCGCGCCCGCATTTGCGCAAGATACCGTGTGCGCCAGCGTCAAGATCCAGATCAAGCAGGAGCTGACGATGGAGCGCCAGGCGTTTGACGCCGAGATGAAGATCAACAACACCACCGACAACGGCACCATCGAAAACGTGTCGGTCGTGGTCAAGGTGATGGAACAGGACGGCACGCCCGTGGCCTTGACGGAAGACCCCAACGCCACCGGCGCCAAGTTCTTTATCCGCGTGTCGCACAAGGACAAGATCTCTGACGTCACGGGCACCGGCGCCGTGGCGCCTGCCACCACCGCCATCATCAACTGGCTGATCATCCCCGCGCCCGGCTCCGCCGGCGCCAACCCCAGCGGCAAGAAGTATTTGATCGGCGCCACGCTGCGCTACCGCTTTGGTGGTGAAGAGCAGACGCTGGAGGTCTCGCCCGACGTGGTCACCGTCAAGCCGCTGCCGCTGCTGACGCTGGATTACTTTTTGCCGTCGGAGGTAGAGGCCGACGACCCCGTCACGCTGCCGGTGGAGCCCGTGGTGCCGTTCAACCTGGGCGTGCGCGTCAAGAACAACGGCTTTGCCCCCGCGCGCAACATGAAGATCGATTCGGCCCAGCCCAAGATCGTGGAGAACGTGCAGGGCCTGCTGGTCAACTTCCAGATCACGGGCAGCAGCATTGACGACGCCCCCGCGCAAAACACCTTGTTGCTCAATTTTGGCGACATTGCCGCCAGCACCAGCAAGACCGGGCGCTGGGTCATGGAAAGCACGCTGTCCGGCCGGTTTACAGAATTCAACGCCAGCTTCAGCCATGCGGATGAGCTGGGCGGCGCGGTCACGTCCATTTTGCAGGCCACCAATGCCCACCTGTTGATCCGCGACGTGCGCGTGGACTTGCCCGGGCGTGACCTGGTGCGCGATTTCCTCGCCAAAGACGGCGAGGTGATCCGTGTGTATGAGTCCGAGGGCCTGGACACCATCGTCACCGACCGCAGCGGCGTGGCCCAGCTGCAGACCAGCGGCAGCGGTGGCACGGCCAGCTACCGCCTGACCATCCCGCCCACCGATGGCTTTGTGTACGTCAAGCTGCCCGACCCGTTTGGCGGCACCAAGGCGCTGGGCACCGTCATGCGCTCAGACGCCAAGCTCATGCCCGCCGACAACGTGTGGCTGTCGCGCAGCCGCAATGCGCAGAGCAAGGAATGGGAGTACTTCGTCAATTTCTTTGACGTCAACACGCCCGGCATTTACGAAAGCAGTTTCGAGGCGCCCGCGCCGGTGGCGCAGGCCCCGGTGATCCAGTTCATCGCCGACAAGGTGGTGCGCCCGGGCCAGCAGGTCGCCTTCATGGTGGAGGCGTCCAGCCCGCAGAACAGCACGGTGTCGCTCAGCGCGGCGCCGTTGCCGGCGGGCGCTACCTTTGTGCAGCAGCCGTCGAGCCCGGGGGCGGGTACCGGCACGGGCACGGCCACCGGCACCGTCACGGTCAACCTGGCGCGCGCCGCCTTCAGCTGGACGCCGGGCACCGGCACGGCGGGGGACTATCTCATTACCTACACCGCCACCGACGGCGCGCTCAGCAGCAACCGCTCGGCCCGCATCAAGGTTGAGGCAGACACCACCCCGGCGCCCGGCCCCGGCACACCCGACATCCATGCGCCCCTGCCGGGTGCGCAGGTGACGGTGCTGCGCCCCGAGCTGGCCGTGGTCACTTCCGCCGCTGCGCAGGACCCGACCATTGCGGTGGAGTTTGAGCTGTACGCGGACGAGGCTTTGACGCAGGTGCTGGGCAGCGCCACGGTGGCGCGCAGCACTGTGTCGGGCAGCGGCACCGCCGTGCTGGTGGTGCCCACGGTGTGGCAGGTGCCGGTCGACCTGGCGGACGACAATCCGTACTGGTGGCGTGCCCGTGCATCCGACGGCACGCGCTTCAGCCTGTGGGCCAGCTCGTATTTCGGTGTCAACCAGAACAACGACGCCCCGGGCAGCTTCAACCTGACCCACCCCGTGCCCGACGCCGAGGTGGCCACGCGCTACCCCGTGCTGTCGTGGACGAATGCGCCGGACAGCGATGGCGACACCGTGACCTACGTGGTGCAGGTCTACCAGGATTCGGGCCTGACGACCTCCACGGTCACCAGCCCCGAGCTGCAGCCCGACGCCAGCGGCGCCACGCAGTGGACGGTGACCGCGCCGCTGACCAACCATGCCAAGTACTACTGGCGCGTGGTGGCCAGGGACCCACAGGGCGCGCAGACCGTGAGCCCCGCGCGCATGTTCCAGGTCCACACCGGCAATCTGCCGCCCACGCAGCCGGTGGCAGTGTCCCCACCCAACGGGGGCGACGCCACCTCGGCCGACACGTTGCTGACCATCCAGAACAGCACCGATGGTGATCTGGACCTGCTGACCTATGTGTTCGAAATCGACACCGTCAGCACCTTTGATTCAGCCAACCGGCGCAGCTCCGGCCAGGTGATGGGCTCCATGAGCGGCAGCACCAGCTGGCCTGTGACGGGCCTGGTGGAAAACCAGATGTACCACTGGCGCGTGAAGGCGCAGGACGGCCGCGCGGAATCGGCCTGGATGGTCAGCAGCTTCCTGATGAACGCGGTGAACGACCCACCGCCCCAGCCCACCATCAGCAACCCCGGCAACCAGGCCTGGGTGGCCAGCCAGCAGCCCAGCCTGCAGGTCAACCCCGTGCAGGATCCGGAGCAACGCCCGGTGCGCTACCAGTTTGAGGTGTATGACGATGCAGCCCTGGCCAACCGGGTGGCCGACGGCATTTCGCCCACCACGGCGTGGATGAGCAGCGCGCTGGCCGACAAGAACACCTACTACTGGCGCGCCCGCGCGCTTGACAGCCAGGACGCCGCCAGCGCCTGGACGCCGGCCAGTGTGATGTACGTCAGCACAGGCCCTTACCAGGACCCAACCATCCGCGTCACGGCGCCCAACATCGTGCGCGCGCCACGCAACGTCAAGGTCGATGGCGTGCAGCGCCAGCGCCTGACGATCCGCTGGCAGGGCACCGACCCCAACATCGAGCCGACCGTGGCGCTGTACTACGACACCAGCAAGGCGGGTTTCAATGGCACGCTGATCGTGGACGGCCTGCGCCAGGAGGCCGGCACGCAGACCGGCAGCTACGTGTGGGACGTGAGCCATATGGCGCCAGGTGTTTACTACATCTACGCCGCCATCTACGACAGCCGGGGCATGGGCAAGGCCTATGCCGCGGGTGCTTTGGTCATGCCTGCATCGCCTCAGGCGGGCTTCCTGGTGCAGGACAGCCCGGGGCGGGTTCGCATCACCAATGAAAACGGCAAGACCGCCACCATCCGCATGCGCCTGGGCCGCAAGCCCACGCAGAACGTGGTGGTGCCGCTGTCGTCCAGCAAGCTGACCGAGGGCACGGTGCAGCCGCAGGCGCTGACCTTCACGCCGGCCAACTGGAACCAGTGGCAGGTGGCGACCGTGACCGGCATTGACGACTGCGCACCCGACGGCCGCGACAGCTACCAGATCGTGGTGGGCAAGGCGCAGTCGCTGGACCCGCATTACATCGGCGTCACCGGCGAGCCCTACGAAATTGCCAACAGGAGCAATGCCGAGGCCAGGAGCAGCACCGACAACCCCAACATCTTCCTGTGCGGCATGACGGTCGTTCTTGAAACGCAGCTGGAGCGCCGCCTGTGGGAGTACAAGCTGCGCGCTGACCTGACCAACATCGGCCCCGACCTGACCAGCATCAAGGCGCGCCTGGTGGGCGCGGCACCCGGTCACACCATCATCGAGCCGCTCCTGCAGTATGGCGCCGTGGGGCGCGACGAAATGGGCCACACCAACGGCACCATCACCATCCAGACGCGCAACAAGGTGGCGCCCCAGGTGTTCAAGACCGGCAACCAGTACCGCTGGGCGATCACGGTGACACCATGAACTATTGGGTGTGCAGGGTCTTGCTGCTGGCCGGCGGTCTGCTGTCCGGGGCCGCCGGCTGGGCCCAGGTCGCTGTGTCCGGGCCCCTCACCGCCAGTGTCACCTGGCGCGCCGCGGGTGGCCCGTATGTGGTCGGCGCGGATGTGGACGTGCAGGCCGGCGGTGTGCTGACCATGGAGGCGGGCACGCAGGTATACATGGGCGCCGGCACGCGCTTGACGGTGTCGGGCGGCTCGCTGCGTGCGCTGGGCACCGCCGCAGCGCCTGTGGTGGTGGCGTCTGACCGGCAGCGCACAGGCCAGACGCCCGCCCCCGGCGACTGGGGCACATGGCTGCTGACGGGCAGCACGGCGTCCACTCTCACGCATGTGGTGTTGCGCCACGGCAGCGGCCTGGAGGTACGCGGCGCCACGCTGGCCATGCACAACACGACGATCCAGGACCAACAGGGTGCGGCCCTGCGACAGGACCTGGCCGCCCAGGTCAGCGGCAGCGGCAACAGCGCCACGGGCAACACGCTCAACGCCGTGGTGGTGCCGGCGGGTGACATCACCGGCACGGCGCGCTGGGGCGTGGGCGGCATTGCCTACCTGGTGGAAAGCGGCCGCGTGTCAGTGGGCGCGGCGCCGGCGGTCAGCGGCATCTCTCCGTCCAGTGTCCAGCAAGGTCAGACCGTGACGGTGACCCTGAGCGGCACGCGGCTGGGCGGCGCGTCGCAGCTGGCCGTGCAGGGTGCTGGCGTCACGGCCCAGCCCGCCGCAGGCGGGTCGGCCGCACAGGCGGTGTTTCAGCTCAGCGTGGCCGGCGACGCACCCACCGGGGCCAGAACGCTGGGCCTGTTGACAGATGCCGGGGCTGTCAGTGACGGGCCGACGCTGCTGGTCACGCGCGCACAGCCCGGGCTCACATCGGTGTCGCCCGGTTCGGTCACCGCATCGGCCAACCCGGTGACGATCAACGCCCAGGGCAGCGCCTTCCTGCCGGCGTCCAGGCTGTATGCCGGCGCGACAGAGCTGGCCACCTCATTCATCTCGGCCACTGCACTGCAAGCCACGGGCTCATTCCCGACGCCCGGCGTGGTGGACCTGACGGTGCGCACGCCTGACCCGGACAACGCAGGCAACACGTTTGTCAGCGCCGCTCAGATATTGACAGTGCGAACACCCAGCGACAAGCCGGACCTGACGGTGTCCAACGTAGTGGTGGGCGCGGTGAGCGCGAACGCGGACGGCTCGTACCGGTTTGCGGTGAGCTACCGGGTGAACAACGTCGGGGGTGTGCCTGCACCCGGGGGCTGGATGGTGGGCGGCTACCTGTCGGCCGATGGTGTGCTGGACGCGACGGACCGGGACATCTACGGCCACAACAGCCCGCCGGTGGCGCTGGCGGCGGGCGCGTCGGTGGACATGACGACAGTGTTCGTGACCAAGAAGACACAGGCGGTGGGCAACTACACGATCTTCATCAAGGCGGACGCGAACGGGGTGACATCAGGCGGGGAAGAAAACCAGACCTGCAGCAACGGGGCGTGCCTGCTGGTGCACAGCGGCTACGCGGGTACCCCGCTGGACGGCGGGCGCATCAACGAAGCGGACGAGACCAACAACGCCACGGGCGCGGCGGTGGTGTTCCCGGTGAAATACGACCTGACGGTGTCCAACGTAGTGGTGGGCGCGGTGAGCGCGAACGCGGACGGCTCGTACCGGTTTGCGGTGAACTACCGGGTGAACAACGTCGGGGGTGTGCCTGCACCCGGGGGCTGGATGGTGGGCGGCTACCTGTCGGCCGATGGTGTGCTGGACGCGACGGACCGGGACATCTACGGCCACAACAGCCCGCCGGTGGCGCTGGCGGCGGGCGCGTCGGTGGACATGACGACAGTGTTCGTGACCAAGAAGACACAGGCGGTGGGCAACTACACGATCTTCATCAAGGCGGACGCGAACGGGGTGACATCAGGCGGGGAAGAAAACCAGACCTGCAGCAACGGGGCGTGCCTGCTGGTGCACAGCGGCTACGCGGGTACCCCGCTGGACGGCGGGCGCATCAACGAAGCGGACGAGACCAACAACGCCACGGGCGCGGCGGTCTCGTTCTAACCAATATGTCTAAAATCCTGCCTTTTTCAATTCCAAAGAACTATAGAAAGGGGAGCGATGTGAACCGTCGTCGTACTCAAGCGGGCTTCACCCTGATCGAACTGCTGGTGGTTGTGGTGATCATCGGGCTGCTGACTGCCGTGGTGGGGCCCCGGCTGTTCTCGCAGGTAGGCAAGTCCGAACAGAGCGCCGCGCGCGCGCAGATTGACGCTTTTTCCAAGGCATTGGACGCTTACCGCCTGGACACGGGCCGCTTTCCCACCACCGAGCAGGGCCTGCAGGCCCTGATGGTCAAGCCCGATGGTGAAGCCAAGTGGAACGGCCCCTACCTGCAAAAGAAGCTGCCGCAAGACCCCTGGGGCAAGGCCTATGTTTACAAGTCGCCGGGCCAGGGGGCCGATTACGACCTGCTGTCTTATGGCAAGGATGGCCAGCCCGGCGGCGAGCAGGACAACGCGGACGTGTCGTTCCGCTGAACGCGGACATCACCACTACCTATGGCTGCCACTTCCAGCACCACGGCCGGGCACAGCGTTGCCGGCGCTGCCGTGCGGCTCAAGGTCAGCCGGGGCGCTGACGCGCCTGCATGGCAGACCTACCCCGGCATGTCGGTGGCGCAGGCCACGCAGGCGGCACTGCGTGCGGGCTTTCGGGTGGTGGAGGCGCAGGCGCCGCAGGCCGCGCCAGGGGTTCCCGGTGAACGGCCGGCAGCGTGGGCCGCGCGGCTGGCCGCTGGCGCCGGTGCAGCCCGGTTTGACCTGCTGCTGTTCAGCCAGGAGATGCTCACCCTGCTGCAGGCCGGCCTGAACCTGGGCGAGGCACTGGACACGCTGCACGCCAAATCAAAAGCCGGCGCCGAACGGCAGACCCTGGCGCGCATCATTGAATCGGTACAGCAGGGGCGGGCGTTCTCGGACGTGCTGGCCGCTTTGCCTGGTGAGTTCCCCGAGGTGTACGTCGCCACCATCCGCGCCAGCGAACGCACGGGCAACCTGCCGCAGGCGCTGGAGCGCTTTATCGCCTACCAGCAGCAGTTCGACACCCTGCGCCGCAAGCTGGTGTCCGCCGCCATCTATCCCGCCATGCTGTTGGTCGTGGGCGCCTTTGTGGTGCTGTTCCTGCTGGGCTTTGTGGTGCCGCGCTTTGCGGCGGTGTATGAGTCGTCGGGCCGCGACATGCCGGTGCTGTCACAGGCGCTGCTGCTGGTGGGCCGGCTGGTGCACGACCATACCGCGCTGGTGCTGGGCACGCTGGTGGCCGCCTGTGCGGCGCTGGCGCTGGCGCTGCGCGCCGAATCGGCCCGCCAGCGCCTGCTGGACGCCGTGCTGTCCTTGCCGGGCCTGCGGGAACGCACGGCACTGTTCAGGCTGGGGCGGTTTTACCGCGCGCTGGGCCTGTTGCTGGCGTCGGGCATCGCGCTGCCGCGCGCCATGGGCATGGTCGGCGGCCTGCTGGGGCCGGCGCAGCGCGTGAGCCTGGCGCAGGCGCGCCTGCAGCTGGAGCAGGGCAAACCGGTGTCGCAGACGCTGGTGGCCAACGGGTTGGCGTCAGCGGTGGCCGAATCGCTGGTCAAGGTGGGTGAGCGCTCGGGGCAGCTGGCCGACATGCTGGAGCGCACCGCGCGCTTTCACGACGAAGAGCTGGGCCGCTGGATCGACGCCGCGTCGCGCCTGCTGGAGCCTTTGCTGATGCTGCTGATCGGCCTGGTCATCGGCGTGGTGGTGGTGCTGATGTACCTGCCGATTTTTGACCTTGCCGGGGCCCTGTGATGGACGCTGCCACCAACGCCGAGACCCCCCCTGCCGTGCACGGGTTGCCGTTGCTGGCCATGGCGCAGCTGCGCGACATGGCGCCGCGCTGGGATGTGCTGTCGTACCCCGAGTCCGTTGCGCGCAAGGTGCTGGTGCTGGCCGATGTCGCTGGCACCACCTGGCTGGTGCTGGCCGACGCGCTGGACACGGCCGGTGAAACCTGGGGCCTGCGCCGCTGCGCCCAGCATGGCATTGCCGCGCCCGAGGTGGCCGTTGCCGGCGCCGACGACATGCAGGCCTTGCTGGCGCAGCACGAGCACGCCCTGCGCGCCATGGACGGCATGGACCTGGACGGCGCCGAAGCCGGCGTCGAAGAGGTGGCCGCCGTCATCACGCTGGCCGGCCTGCAGAACGAAGCCAGCACGGTGGTGCGGCTGGTCAACTCCACGCTGTATGACGCGCTCAAGCTGAACGCCAGCGACATCCACCTGGAATGCGACCCGCAGGGCCTGCGCATCCTGTACCGGCTGGACGGCGTGCTGGTGCCCATCACCGAAGTGGCCGGGCTGGAAACCGCCGACCAGGTCATCTCGCGCATCAAGGTCATGGCCGAGCTGGACATCGCCGAGCGCCGCGTGCCGCAGGACGGGCGCTTCAAGGTGCGCGTGAACGACCGCGACATCGACTTTCGCATCTCGGTCATGCCCAGCACGTTTGGCGAGGATGCCGTGCTGCGGCTGCTGGACCGCAAGGCCCTGACCGAGCAGGCCCAGAGCCTGACGCTGGACAGCCTGGGCCTGGCGGGCGGTGTCATTGCACGGGTGCGCCGCCTGGCCCACAAGCCGCACGGCATGCTGCTGGTGACCGGCCCCACGGGCTCGGGCAAGACCACCACGCTGTACGCCACCATTTCAGAAATCCACACCGGGCGCGACAAGATCGTGACCATTGAAGACCCGGTGGAATACCGCCTGCCGCGCGTGCTGCAGATACCGGTGAACGAGAAAAAAGGCCTGACCTTTGCACGCGGCCTGCGCTCCATCCTGCGCCACGACCCCGACAAGATCATGGTGGGCGAAATCCGCGACGACGAAACCGCGCAGATCGCCGTGCAGGCCGCGCTCACCGGCCACCTGGTGCTGACCACGGTGCACGCCAACAATGTGCTGGACGTGCTGGGGCGCTTTTTGCACATGGGGGTGGACGGCTACAGCTTTGCCGCGGCGCTCAACGGCATCGTGGCGCAACGGCTGCTGCGCATGAACTGCGCCCATTGCAGCGCACCGTGCGCCCCGCCGGACGACGCACTGCAGGCGCTGGGCCTGACGGCCGCGCAGGTGCAGGGCTGGAACCTGCAGGAAGGCAAGGGCTGCGGCCACTGCCGCGGCACGGGCTACAAGGGCCGGCGCGCCGTGGCCGAGGTGCTGGTGCTCAATGACGAGCTGCGCGAACTGATCTCGCAGCGTGCGGCCGTGTCCGTCATCAAGCAGGCCGCGGCGCGCGCCGGCTGGGTCAGCCTGATGGACGATGCCCTGGCCGCGGCCCGCCAGGGCCACACCACATTGACGGAGGTGGCCCGTGTGGCTGGCTGACAAACCGGTGATGTGGTTGGTGCTGGGCGCGCAGACGGTCCAGGTGGGCTTGCGCGGCCGCGCGGGCTGGGACGGCGCTTGCCATGCCAGCACCCCCGTGCGTGGCCCGGATGTCGCCAGCCTGGTCCAGGCGCTGGAATCGCTGGGCGATGCCATGCAGGGTGGGCTGCGCGGGCGTGCCGCCCAGGCCCATGTGCTGGTGTCCGACCACTGGCTGGGCTGCGCCAGCGTGCCCTGGTCGGCGGCGCTGCTGACCCCGGCGCATGCCATGCGCGAAGCGGCGGACCATCTGCAGGCCGCGGGCCACGCGCTGGAAGCGGCCGATACCCTGTGCCTGGAAGACGCACCCCGTGGCCAGCCGCGGCTGGTGCTGGCCTTTCCTGCCGCGCTGACGCAGGCGGTTTGCCGCTGGGCGGCGGGCTCGGGCATCGGGTCGGTGCGCCTGGGCAGCCTGGGTGTGCATGCGGCCTCGCGCGTCACGCGCGACGGTGCGGCGGCACCCGCCGTGCTGGCCGTCCTGGAGCCGACTGACCTGGGTGCGCGGGCGGCCAGCCTGGTGCGGATGGATGCCACGCGCCGCTCGGTCGAGCAGATCATCACGCGCCGCGTGGCCCATCGCGAGGCGCTGGGCCCCATGCTGGCCCGCGTGGGCTGGGCCGCGGACGCCGCCGCCTGCATGGTGCTGGACGCATCGCAACCGCCGGGGGCCGCGGCGGTGCCGCCCGATCCCTCGGCCTGGCTGCAATGGCTGTCGCAAAGCCGGCCAGCGCGCGCGCAGGCGCTGGACCTGGCGCTTGCCCGACAGGCGGCCACGTCGACCGTGTACCGCAGCGCATCGGCGGGCGGGCCGATACCGGCAGCGGCCGCCATCGCGCTGGTGTTGCTGGTGTGCGGCATCGGCTGGCTGGGTGGGCAGGTGCACGCACACTGGCGGCAGCTGCAGGCCGGGCAACTGGCGCGGCAGATGGCCGCCACGGCCGTGCGCCAGGTGGAAGCGCCCATGACCCGGGACCAGAGCGAGCGGCTGGCTGCGGTGAACCAGGCCATCGCCCATCTGAACATCCCGCTGGACGGTGTGCTGCAGGCCATCCAGCCGCCGCGTGACATCCGCGTCAGCCTGCTGGGCCTGGAGGCATCCGCGCCCGCCGGTGGCACCGCACCGGCCCAGGCCGTCGCTGCGCCCACCATCAAGGTGCTGGCCGAAGCACCCAGCGCTACCGACATGACCCGTTACGTGTCCTACCTGTCGGGCCGCGCACCGCTGACCGGCGCACAGCTGTCCCGCCACGAAGTGGGCGCCGATGGCAAGGCCGGCCCTGCCTACCGGTTTGCGGTGGATGTGGAGTGGCAACAATGAGCGCCGCGCAGATGTTCTGGTCCGTGCGGCGCGGTGCCCGGGTGACGCTTCGCCGCGTCGGCTGGGGCGCGGTGCTGGCGTCCGCGCTGCTGGCCGTGCTGCTGGCGCTGGCTGCGCTCGATTGGCATCTGCGCCGGGCGGCGCAGGCGGCAGTGGCCGGCGACCCGGCCGCCGGCCAGCCCCTGCTGCAAGCCGCGCCGTTGGCCGGCAGCCGGCGCAGCCTGGATGAGGAGCTGGACGCGTTTGCCGCGCAGCTGCCCCCTGCGGACGAGGCCATGCAGGTACTGGGTGACCTGTTTGTGCTGGCTGAAAAGCACCAGCTGGTGCTGGCGCGGGGCGAATACAGGCTTCAGCCCGAAAAGGCCGGCGGCTTTGTGCGGCTGAAGATGAGCCTGCCCGTGAAGGGTCAGGCGCGCGTGGTGCAACGGTTTGTCAACGAAGCCATGCGTGCACACCCCAGCCTGGCCTTTGATGCGCTGGCACTCAAGCGTGACCGCATTGATGCGGACGCGGTGGAAGCCCGCGTGCAATGGTCACTGCTGCTGCGCGCGGACGCGGCGCAGCCGGCCAGAACAGCGCTGGCGGCGCGTACGCGGGGCGGATCATGAAGGCAAGACATTGGCTGCTGGGCCTGGCGCTGGCCGCGACAGCCGCGGCTGCGCTGTGGCTGCCATCGCCGCCGCCGGCCGACGTGGTTCAGGCAGCGCCCCGGCGGGCACCGCCTGCCCCAGGGGGCGTGGCGCCACAGGCGGTGCAAGCGTCCGCGCGGGTGCTGCCATTGCGTCCGCGCACCCTGGCCGAGGAGGGCGGCGACAGCGCATTTGCCGCGCGGCAATGGAGCCCGACCGCTGCGCCGGCGCAGCCGCGGCGCACCGTGACCGAGGTGGTGGCCGCGCCGGCACCACCGCCGCAGGCGCCCGCCGCACCGTTCAAGGTGATTGGCCGCTACGAAGAAGCGGGCCAGCTGGCGGTGTTTCTGGAGCACCAGCAGGCCACGCTGGTGGCGCGGGCGGGAGACTCGCTGACGGCTGATTGGAAAGTTCAAAGCATTGACGCGGGGCGCCTGGTGCTGCTGTACCTGCCGTTGTCGCAAAAGCAGGTGTTGGAATGGGCAAGCCCGTGAAAGGCTGGAAGGTCAAGCAAATGAGCAAGAGGCAAGGGGGCCGCGGGCCTGACCGGCGCTGGGTGCGCCTGGGCTGGATGTTGGCGCTGCCATTCATCCTGAGCGGATGCGGGGGCATGTGGTCGTTCCGCCAGGGCAACGAGCTGCTGGCGCAAGGCAAGGTGGACGAGGGCCTGGCCAAGCTGGACGAAGCCGTGCGGCTGGATCCGCGCAATGCCGAATACCGGATTGCCGCGGGCTCGCGCCGGGCGGCCGTTGTGAATGCGCTGTTGATCAGCGCCGAAGCGCACCGCCGCGAAGGCCGCCTGAGCGAAGCTGAAAAAGCCTATCGCCAGGTTCTGGTGTATGACGCCGGCAACGTGCTGGCGCGGCAAGGCCAGAGCGCCGTCGTGGCCGAACGCCGTCACCGCGCCACCGTGGCCGAAGCCGAAGCGATGTTCAAGCGCGGCAAGCCCGACGATCTGGCCGCGGCGCTTGAAAAGCTGCGCCCGGTGCTGCAGGAAAACCCGAAACAGCGCGATGCGCTGAACCTCAAGGACCGGGTGGACGAGGCCCGCGCGCGCGAGCAAAAGGCCGAAACGCGGCTGGCCGCCAGCTACCGCAAGCCCATCACGCTGGAGTTTCGCGATGCGCCGCTGAAGTCGGTGTTTGACGTGATCGCCAAGGTATCGGGCCTGAATTTCTTCTTTGACAAGGACATGCGGCCCGACCTGCGCGCCAGCATCCTGGCCAAAAACACCACGGTGGAAGACGCGGTGCGCCTGCTCATGGTGACCAACCAGCTCGAGCAGAAGGTGCTGAACGAAAACTCGGTGCTGATCTACCCCAACACGCCGCAAAAGGCCAAGGAATACCAGTCGCTGTCGGTGCGCACGTTTTTCCTGGCCAATGCCGACGCCAAGGCGGTGTCCAACACCATCAAGACCATCATCAAGACCAAGGATCTGGTCATCGACGAGCGGCTGGGCCTGATCATCATGCGCGACACGCCCGAGGCGATCCGCATGGCGGAAAAAATCGTGGCGTTGCAGGACATCAGCGACCCCGAGGTCATGCTGGAGGTCGAAATCCTGGAAATCAAGCGTTCGCGCCTGCTGGAGCTGGGCGTCAACTGGCCGGCCCAGGTGAGCTTCTCGCCGCTGGCGATTCCGGGCACGCCGCTGACGCTGGCGGACTTCCGCCTGCTGGACAGCACCGGCGTGCAGATGAACGTGGGCAACCTGGTCGTCAACGCGCGCAAGGAAGACCAGGACGGCAACATCCTGGCCAACCCGCGCATCCGCGTGCGCAACAAGGACAAGGCCAAGATCCTGATCGGCGACAAGGTGCCTGTCATCACCACCACGTCCAACGTGACCGGCTTTGTTTCCGAGTCGGTGTCGTATGTGGACGTGGGCCTGAAGCTGGAGGTCGAGCCCAACATCTACCTGGACGAAGAGGTGGCGATCAAGATCAACCTGGAGGTCTCCAGCCTGGTGCGCGAAGTGCTCAGCAAATCAGGATCGCTGTCCTACCAGATCGGCACGCGCGGGGCCAGCACGGTGCTGCGCCTGAAGGACGGCGAAACCCAGATCCTGGCCGGCCTGATCAGCGACGAAGACCGCTCCAGTGCCAACAAGGTGCCGGGCCTGGGCGAGCTGCCCGTGGTGGGCCGCCTGTTCGGCAGCCAGAAGGACGACACCCAGCGCAGCGAAATCCTGCTGTCCATCACGCCGCGCGTGATCCGCTCGATTCGCCGCCCGGACTTGCTGGCCGCGGAATTCGACTCGGGCACCGAAGCCAATGTTGGCGCGGTGCCGCTGCGCCTGGCGGCGGCTGATTCGCTGATCCTGTCCACGACGCTCACGGCACCTGCCCCCGCACCGGCAGCGCCTGCCGCATCCCCCGCGCCGCAGCGCGCTGCCGCCGCCGTGCCTGCGCCGGCTGCCAGCCCTGCGGCTGGCCAGGTGCTGTCCGGCCCCATCGCGCTCAACTGGGTTGGGCCTGCCCAGGTCAAGGTGGGCGAACAGTTCAGCGCGGTGCTGCGCGTGAGCAGCCAGGGCGCGCTGCGCGGCCTGCCGCTGATGATGGGCTTTGACCCCCAGAGCCTGCAGGTTGTCAGTGTGCAGGAGGGTGAGTTCTTCAAGCAGGCCGGCGGGCGCACCTCATTCAGCCAGCGCGTGGACCCGGCCCAGGGCAGGGTCTTCGTGGCTGCGGTGCGTCAGGGCGCGGCCGGGGCCGATGCCGGCATCAACGGCACGGGCTCGGTGGCCACCGTGACCTTCAAGGCCATGAAAGCCAACCCGAACGCGCGCATCCAGCTGCTGTCCGCCAACCCCGAGCCCCCCAGCGCGACAGGTGCTCCGTTGAGTGCCGAGCACGCCGTGAGGATCGTGCCGTGACCGGTTGCACGGCTGCCGGCAGGTGCAACGCCGCGCGCATGCGTGGCTTTACCTTCATGGAACTGCTGGTCACGCTGGCCATCATGGGCGTGCTGGCGGCGGTGACCGTGCCGCTGGCGCAGATCGCCGCCCAGCGTCAAAAGGAGACCGAGCTGCGCAGTGCGCTCGCCCAGATACGCGACGCGCTGGACGCCTACAAGCGTGCCAGCGACCTGGGGCGCGTGCCCTCGCGCCTGGGTGAAAGCGGCTACCCCAAAACCCTGGACGACCTGTGGCAAGGCGTGACCGACCAGCGCAGCCCCAACGGGCAAAAGATCTACTTCCTGAGACGTCTGCCGCGCGACCCGATGCACCCTGACGCGACAGTCGATGCATCGGCCACCTGGGGCCTGCGCAGCTACGCGTCGCCCGCGGACGATCCGGCGCCGGGCGATGACGTATTTGATGTGTTTTCAAATTCGCCAAAGACCGGCTTGAACGCCGTGCCATACCGCCAATGGTAAAAAGCCGCGGCTTCACGCTGATCGAACTGCTGGTGGTGCTGGCTATCGTCGCGCTGCTGTCCAGCATCGCGCTGCCGCGCTACTTTGCGTCGGTGGACAAGGCGCGTGAAACTGCGTTGCGCGAAAACCTGCGTACCCTGCGCGTGTCGCTGGACCGCTTTCGCGCGGACAAGGGCCGCTGGCCCAAAACGCTGGACGAAATGGTCGAGCAAAAATACCTGGCACGCGTGCCGGTGGACCCGATCACCGAGCTGGCCAGTTCGTGGGTGCTGGTGCCCCCCGAGCAGGCCGACGAAGAGGGCGTGGCGGACGTCAAAAGCGGCGCACAGGGCGCCACGCGCGACGGGCTAGCCTACCAGTCGCTATGAAACGCGGGCAGCACGGCTTTACCTACCTGTGGCTGCTGCTGGTGGTGGCGCTCATGGGTACTGGCCTGGCCGTGGTGGGCGAGATGCACCAGACGGCAGCGCAGCGCGACCGCGAGGCCGAGCTGCTGTCCATCGGGCGGCAGTTTCGCGCGGCGCTGCGCAGCTACCACGACGCGCAGCGCTATGACCGGCCCGCGGCGGCCGGTCCCGCAGCGGCTGGGCCGGCAGGCTCGGGCCCGGTGGACCCCAGGCAGCGCCCCGCATCGCTGCAGGAGTTGCTGCAGGACCCGCGCTTTCCCGGCATCAAACGCCACCTGCGTCGCGTGTACGTGGACCCGATGACCGGCAAGGCCGAATGGGGCCTGGTCATGGAGCAAGGGCGCATTGCCGGCATTCATTCACTGTCCACCGCAGTGCCCCGCAGGCAGGCCGGCTTTGAAGGGCCCGACCTGGCTTTTCAGGGGGCCGAACAGTACAGCGCCTGGGTTTTTGCCCTGCCGCTGGCGCTGCAAGCTTCCAACCCCGTCACCGCGACGCCCACGACGGCCCGCCCCTGAATGGAACACACCGCATGAAAACCCTTTTGCAGACCTTGATTGCTACTGCGTTGCTGACCCCCATGCTGGCATGGCCGCAAGGCAACGCCGCATTGCCCGAGCCGCTGCAGGGCATGCCCCGCGCCGGTGAGTCGTGCAAGAGCGACGCGCCAACAGCGCGTGTGACCGCCCAGGGCGCGCCTGCGCAGCCCAGCCTGGCCTGCATGGCGCCCGCCGGCGCGGTGCAGGCCAGCGTGGCCGGCGGTACGCTGACGGTGGTGGACGCGCGGCTGGAGCCAGAGTTTCAACGCTTTCATATCCCGGGTGCGCTCAACGTGCTGCCCGGCTCATTGCTGCACCGGCCGGCACTGCGCGCCAAACCGCTGCTGCTGGTGGGCGACGGCAAGAACGCGCGAGAGCTGTATGCCGCCTGCGCGCGTTTGCGCCAGGCGGGCTTCACGTCGGTGCGCGTGCTGGCCGGCGGCATGGTCAGCTGGGTAGCCGATGGCCTGCCGCTGCGCGGGCGCGCGCCGCTGGCACACGAGCTGGCCGCGCTGGATGCCGCGCAGCTGTGGGCCGAAGGCCAGTACGCGGACAACCTGGTGGTGGTGGCCGGCAAGGCCGCGGGCTACACCGATCACCTGCCGTATGCCGTGGCACTGGACAGTCTGTCGCCCGCGTCGCTCGCCGCGCTGGTCCAGCAACGCCGCAAGGAGGCCGGCGCCTTGCCTGCGGCGGTCGTGCTGGTGTGGGCACAGGCAATGACCGACGAGACCTATCGCCCGCTGGCCGCCGCCGTGGCGCCGTCGGGGTTGCTGGTGTATGCGGGCACGCCGGCATCGCTGTCGCAGTTTGTGGCATCGCAGAAGGCCGTATGGGCCGCCCAGGCCCGTGGCCCCAAACAACCGCGCTGCGGCTGAACGCCGCCAACGAAAGCCGTGGCCATGCAACGCCGCCTGTTCATGACGTCTGTGGCCGCGTGCAGCCTGGCCGCGCATGCGGGCGGCGCACTTGTGTTGCGCTTCAGCGTGCTCATGAGCAACCCCGGTGCGCAGGCGTTGCACGGGCAGCGGTTGTGGATGTACCTGCCCGTCGCGCAGGGGCAGCATGGGCGCGTGACGCGCCAGGACGTGGACGCGCCGCACAGCTTTGTGACCGACCGGCTGGGCCACAACATCCTGGAGCTGCAGCCCGGCATGGTGCCCGCGCATGGACGGCGCATCGCGCGCATCACCGTTGAGCTGGAGGCTGGCGCGGATGTGCAGTCGCGCGCGCAGCCGCAAACCCAGTGGCTGGCGCCTCAGGTCAACATCGAATCCGATCATCCTGACCTGGTGGCGGCCGCAACACCGCTGCGCCAGGGCACGCCGCAGGCCACGGCGCGCAGTGTGTTCGATTGGGTGGCGGCCAGCCTCACCTACGCGGGCTATCTGGGCGAAGACCTGGGTGCGCTGCGCGCGCTGCAAACGCGACGCGGCGACTGCACCGAGTACGCCGCATTGGTGGTGGCACTGTGCCGCGCCTGCGGTGTGCCGGCGCGCATGGTGGGGGGGTACTTCACCCAGCGCAGCCTGGCGCCGCGCCCGACCGACTATCACAACTGGGCCGAAATCTGGCTGGACGGGCGCTGGCGCGTGGCCGACGCCCAGCTGCGCCACTGGCAGACGCTGGAGCAGCACTACATCCCTTTTCGGTACTACTGGGACAGCGAAATCAACCCCGTTGGCCTGGCGCACCGCTACCGGGTGGCGGGGGAGATGCAGGTAAGCATGTAAACGCAGAGTCGCAACAAGAGGGCGCGCAGCGCGCGGAATTTCAGGGAGTGAGTCAACAATGAGCAAAGTTTTGAACGGCCGCAAAGCCGCGGCCGGTTGGGTTTTTGCATTGGCAGCAGCTTGGGCAACTGCCACACCCGCCCAAGCCCAAGGCACGGTAAGCCAACCCAACGGCACGTACAGCGACCAGGTGAAAGACCTGACGGTGCAGACGGTGGCGGGAGAAGTGAGCTGGACACGGGTATTCAACGGAAACGGCTGGCGCTTTAACCGCCACTGGGACGGCATCAGCGCCAGCTTCAAACCCATGACAGTGCAGGCCACGGGCGGCGGCAGCCCCCAACACACCAGCGCAGGCGGCGGGCCAGAAACCTGCTGGATCTGGGTGGACGAAGACTGGCAACCCGACCAGGGCGTACCGGGCCTGCCCGGCAGCGGCGGCGCGGGAGGCCCGGTGGTGCTGAGCCCGCAAAGCTACCTGCCCGCCAACAACGCCTACAGCCAGTCGGCCCAACCCTTGAGCGCGGCCGTAGGCACGGCATTCGCGAGCGCCTGCGGCGGCATAGGCGGCAACATCACAGGCGGCAGCAGCGCCAGCGAAGAATTCGAAGGCTGGCGGCGAGGCAGCGGCCTGTACGTAGGCACAGGAGGTCGCTACATCTTCAAAAACCGCTACCTGCTGGAAAAACAACCCATCCAGCGCCTGCCCGTACTGGCAGGCGAACCCACAGGCGGGGACATCCCCTTGAACACCCTGCAACCGGTGGCCTCGGGCTGGCGCTGGAGCGACCGCAACGGCGACTGGGCCGAATACGACGACAACGGGCGCATCACGCGCCATGGCGACAAAAACAACAACGCCATCTGGCTGCAACGCAACGCTGCGGGCCAGATCGTGCGCATCGCGGCCGCAGCCAACGGCGCGACGAATGCGCAGACAGTCATCACCCTGCACCACAACGCCGCAGGCTTTCTGACGCAAGCCAAAGACCACCCGCAGCCGGGCAACGCGCAAGACACACCGCAGCGGGTGGTGAACTACAGCTACGACAGCAATGGCCGCATGGTGTCGGTGACGGACGCACGCGCCCAAACGACCCAATACACCTACGACCTGAAGGCCCGGCTGACCCAGACCACCGACCCACTGGGCCGCCAGACCAGCGTCACCTACGACGAAAGCAACAGCGTCAAACAGAAGACGGCCGCCGACGGCGGCGTCACCGACTACACCAGCAGCTACGACGACGCGCGCAAAGTCTTCTACAGCAAGACCCAAGGCCCGGTGACGCCCGCCGGCCGAAGAACCGAGGACTACACCCACGACCGGGCGGGCGACCTCGTCAAATACGAAGTCAACGGCAGAGCAGACCTGCAAATCAAACGCGACCCGGTGGGCCGCACGGAAACAAGAACCAACGCGCGGGGCTTCGCGACGATCTACACCAAAAACGAATACGAACAGATCGTGCAGGTGCAGCACCCCGACGGCAGCAAACAAAGCACGCAATACGAGGCGGTACGACTGAACCCGCTGCTGGAAACGGACGAGCTGGGCGTCAAGACAAAGTACGACTACGACGCCAAAGGCAACCTCATCAAGACAACACAGGCGCTGGGCACAGCCGAAGAACGCGTGACGGAATACGAGCTGGACGCTACCGGCCGCCCCACACGCATCACCCGTAAAGGCAGAACCGAGCCCAACGGCACAACGACGCAAGACGCGGTATGGCAAATCGCCTACGACAGTGCAGGCCAGATCAGCCAGACCACCGACCCCGAAGGCCAAGTGCGCGCCTATGTGTACAACCGCCTGGGCGCACTGGTGCGCTACACCGACCCGCGCGGGCACAGCACAAGCTACGAAACAGACGCAGCCGGCAACCTGACCAAGGTGACCAACGCCCTGGGCCAGGTACGCACCTATGCGTATGACGCGGCCGGCAACCTCACGACAGCCACCGACGCCCGCGGCAAAGCCACCCTGGCCCACTACGACGCCATGAACCGGCGCGCCCGCATCACCAACGCGGTGGGCGGGCAATACCAGCTGCAATACGACGCCCAGGGCCAGCCGGTGAAAGAAACCGACGAAGACGGACGGACCACGACAGCACGCTACGACACCTACCTGCGCCTGATCGAACAAGGCGACGCCCTGGGCCACACCATCACCCACGGCTACCAGATCGCGGACGGCGGCGCAGGCGTGCTGGGCAGCCTGGGTGAACCCACCGACACCCAATACCCGACGTTTCGCAAACAGGTGCGCTACGACAGCCGCGAACGCGCGACAAGCCAAAGCCTGATCCACACGAATGCCGCAGGATCGGAAACCCTGACAAGCGGTCAAACCTGGAATGCCCGAGGCCAGCTCAAAACCGAAACCGACGCCTACGGCAAAACCCGCAGCTACAGCTACGACGCGTTGGGCCAGTTGATTGAAACCACAGACGCCCTGGGCCACAAAACCCAGGCGAGATACGACGCCCGCGGCAACCTGATCACCCTGACAGATGCCAAAGGCAACAGCCACACATTCAGCTACGACCGCAACAACCGCCTGACGCGCGAAACCCTGCCGATGGGCCAGACCACGACCTATGCCTGGGACGCCGCAGGCAACCTGGCAGAGAAGACCGACCCCAAAGGCGTCAAGACAACGTACACCTACGACGCCGCCAACCGCTTGACGGCACAAACCCAGACACAAGGCGGAGCGACGATCCGCACCACCCAGCTCACCTGGGATCCAGAAAGCAACCTCACAGCCTGGACCGACACCGACGCCACCCGCCCCACAGGCCAACAAACCAGCAGCGCAACCGCCACCTACGACGACGCCGGTCGCAAAACGTCAGAAACGACCACCTACCCCAACCCCACGGGCACCCCCTACACCCTGGGCTACAGCTACCAATACAGCCCCGCCGGTAAAAAGACCCAGCTGACCTGGCCCGACGGCACCCAGATCGGCTACGGCTACAGCGCGCACGGCGAGCTGGAAACCGTGAACATCCCCGGCGAAGGCAACATCAGCGTCAACCAGTACAAATGGGTGGCCCCGGCCAAGGTCACGCTGCCGGGCGGCACCACGCAAGACAAAGGCTACGACGGCCTGCTGAACCTGCAGGGCCTGAGCGTGAAGACCGCAGGCCAGCAAACCACGCTGAACCTGAGCAACCGCTACGGCAAGGCCCAGGAACTCAAAACCAGCGACCGCGCCGACACCGCCAACAACGTCAGCTCAATCAGAAACAGCAGCTACCTGTACGACGATGAGATCCGCCTGACGCAAGTCCAGACCAACACGGGCGGCTTCTTTGGCAGCGACACAGAAGGCTTCACGCTGGACGCGGTGGCCAACCGCATTGCGCACAGCAAGGCGGCGGGAAACTGGACCTATGACGCCAACAACCAGCTGATCACCAGACCTGGCGTCAGCTATGAGTACGACGCGGCGGGGAATCAGACGAAGAAGACGGAAGGAAGCACTGTCCGGAACTTCAGCTATGACAGCCAGAACCGGCTGATCGGCATCACGGACGGAAGCGGAAACCAGATCGCCCGGTACGGCTACGACCCGGTGGACCGAAGGCTTTGGAAGGAACAGTATCGGGATGCGAATGCCCAACCCCTGGACCAAGCCAACCGAACTTACTACCTGTACAGCGATGAAAGCCTGATCGGGGAGGCGACGCAGGACATCACGCTGAATGCGGATGGGTCAACGACGGCAACAGCCAGCCCGACGATCACCACGCAGTACGGACCACGGCCGGACAGTGAGTTCACTACTGGTGTGCTGTTCATCAAAACAAGCAACAGCAACGGAAGCCTGACGGTTGCCTACTACCACCACGATCACCTGAACACGCCCATGCAGGCGACGGACAAGGCGGGCAATGTGGTTTGGGCGGCCAGCTACAGCGCGTTTGGCAAGGCGACTGTCATCACCGCACCCACTCAGGATAAGCCGACGATCACATCCAATCTGCGATTGCCGGGACAGTACCTTGATCTGGAATCAGAATTGCATTACAACGACCGGCGGTACTACGATGCAAACACAGGGCGGTACCTTACTGTTGACCCGATTGGATTGGACGGAGGGACTCATTTGTTCGCCTATGTGGCTCATGACCCTATCAATCTTATCGATCCAACAGGGGAGTTTGGTCTTCTGGGTGCAGCCGGTGGAGCCCTATTCGACATAGGTGTTCAGATGCTGGTAAAGAACAAATCGTGGCGGTGCATTGATCTTGGCGACGTTGCTACGGCCGCCGCAGTCGGCGCGTTGACTCCAGGTTTTTTAAGTATTGCTACAAAAATGATCAAGGCCCGGAAGCCCGTGAGCGTCTTGCGCGAACAGCGCTCACGTGCCAGAACTACTAACAGAATAGGCAAGACGCAATCCAAGATTGACAATCATGTAGATCCAATCGTGGAAGATCTGAAGATTCAACTTCCGCTCACTGGCGTGGCCACTTTACTCAAGGCATCCAACGATGGAAAACCTTGGACGCTTGGAAGCGACTGCGAGTGTTCGAAATGAGAAAGAATTCCCGCCGCTCGCCAGAAATTCTTCACTCTGCTGTTGAAAAAGCATTGGGGTTGCGACTTTTCTCCCTTTGGTTATCCGTCGCTTGTGCACTCATAGGCTGCGCTGTTGGTCTTGCCTGGGGCGGCTGGAACAATGTTGCTGCTGCTGCGGTCGGCGCAACTTGGGGAGGGTTTGTCGCGCTAGCTTTTTTTGTCGAATCGAGGAGTTGGCACCGATTTTCGAAAGCACTTACTCTCGCTGGTATGGGTGCAATACTTTTCCCACTTTCTTGCTGGATAACCGGAGCGCACCTAGAAATGGGATTGATTTTTCAAACACTGCTAGGAGCGGCAATCGGAGCAACTTCGTCGGTATGGGTCTCTTACATGTCCTAGGTAAGTTTACAACCCTCCCAAGAAATCTACGCCAAACAGAGAGATTGCGCCATTGGCTGCTATGGCGCTTGGCGCTATGGCTGGGGCAGGGATGGAGGTCGTTACGCAGTTACTCAGCAATGGTGGGCGTTTGGGCTGTCTGGATGGTGGCTCGATTGCTATGGCGGCAGTATCAGGTATGTCGCTCGGAGGACGTCTCGGCTACAAAGCAACCCTTACTGCCATGAAGCCCTTTGCGAAAACATTAACCAAAGAAGAGGCATTCCTTGCTCGCAAGGCCGTCAAATCAGACTATTGACTATTCAAGTCAGTTGATCGAATGCTGTCGAGACGCGACAAACCCTTCGAAGCTGTAAAAGATCCGATCAAATCTTTCGACAAGACCAATGCTCGATGGGATGTCGCGATAACTGCAGGCCCGGCCGCTGGCCTGGGTGCAAACATTGGGAATACCGTGAACAACATGCCCGATTGTGAGTGCAGATGAGCCAACACGAACCAGAAGCGCGTGTACTAGTTGTGCCTAGGGCCGTGGTGTTGATTTCCGAGCAAATCTGACCCCTTTGAGCTGAGTTTTTTCATCGAAATTTGACCCCTTGAATAAAGTCCCCTGCTTAACTTTTGAGCAGGGGGATCAAGGAGTGATCAAAGTGGGAACA